>JBEQBZ010000007.1:21819-162586 GCA_041639545.1 Methyloversatilis sp.
GATCAGGCCCGCGTGCGCAGGCCTTGCGGCCTGCACACCCTACGGCATATGCGAAGGGTGCCGGTCAGCGCAGTTTTCGTAGGGTGTGCTCGCCACAGGCGAGCGCACGCGGTGCGGCTGAGCCCGAACGAAGATCGCCATGTCCTGCGGTGGAGATCAGGCCCGCGTGCGCAGGCCTTGCGGCCTGCACACCCTGCGGCATATGCGAAGGGTGCCGGTCAGCGCAGTTTTCGCAGGGTGTGCTCGCGACGGAGCATCCGGCTACCGGAGGCGTTCCAGCCAGTCGAGCACCGCCTGATCGCAGCTGAAATCGTCGACCGCGCGCACGGGCAGGTCGGGGGCACGCTCGGCCAGCATGCGCGCCAGCGCATTGCCCGGTCCGATTTCCAGTACCGCGTCGGGTGCGTATTCGATCAGCGTATTCATGCAGGCCGACCAGTCGAGCGGGTGAGCGACCTGGGTGGCGAGGTCGCATGCCGCGTCGGCGGCCTGCTGCCGCAGGCGGCCGGATATGCCGGCCATCACCGGCAGCGCGAGGCGGCCGGTCGCCCAGGGGGCCAGTGCTTCGCTCAGCGGTGCGACCGCCTGCGCCAGCAGCGGCGTGTGTGAGGGCGTGTGTACGGCCAGCCGTACGCAGCGGCGGGCGCCGTGCGCGGGCAGGGTGTGTTCGAGTTCGCTCAGCGCCACGCTCGGGCCACCGATGACGAAGTGGGCGTCGCCGTTGCGGATGGCGAAGCTGCAGCCGCTGCCGTCGAGCGCGGTGCGCAGCGCTGCTTCGGTCATGCCCTGCACGGCGAGCAGGCCGGACGGCTGCGCGGTGGCGGCGTCCATCAATGCGGCGCGCCGGGCGGCGAGATCGAACCAGTCCTTCGGCGGCAGCCCGCGGGCGATTGCGAACGCGCTCAGTTCGCCCAGCGAGTAGCCGGCGAACAGTATCGGCTGCGGCAGCCACGGCGCCAGACGGCGCCAGCGCAGCGCGTGCAGCGCGCTGATCACGACCTGTGCAGTGACGTTGCTGGCCAGATCGTTGTCGCGCAGCGCGTCGAGCGTCGGCAAGCGGGCGCGCGTCTCGGCGTCGGCACGCAGTTCGGACAGATGCTCGGCGGTCTGCCCGCCCTGTCCGCTGAACAGCACGACCAGCCTCACGCGCCGCTCTCCAGTTCGTGCAGGAACAGCGTCACCGCCAGCAGGTCGGCTGCGCCGCCCGGGCTGAGCCGGCGGGCGACGAAGGCCGTGTGCGTGGCCTGCGCCTGCGCCAGCCAGTCGTCGGCGAGCACGCCGCCCGCTGCGATGAAGCTGCGCGCCGCACCCTGCGCGTAGTCGAGGCCGAGGCGGCCGCCGCGCCACAGCAGATTGCTGTCGTCCAGCCGCGCGATCAGCACGAACAGCGCCTGTACCGCGGCGCGCGTTTCGTTTGCTTCGCCGGGTGCGAGGAGCACCGCGCGCAACGCGGGCAGTGCGGCGTCGATCACGTCGGGAAAGCCGGTGGCGGCCTGTTCGCGCGCACCGCCGGTACCGTGACGGCGGGCGACACGCAGGCCGTGGCTGTCGGCCTCGGGCGTGCCGTCGGCCGGCCGCGCGGCGAGGATGTCAGCACCCCAGCAGAGGGCGACGGTGCCGGCGACCCGTTCGGCGCGGAGGGATTTGCCTCGTGCGCTGAGCCGACCGGCCGCGGCGCACAGCAGGCCGAGGTTGAAGAGGGCGCCGCGGTGCGTGTTGATGCCGCCGGTGGCGGCCAGCATCTGCGTTTCGGCAGCCCGCCCCAGCGACTGCAGCGTGGCGAAGCCGGCGCCGTCGGCGCCAGCGCGCGCGATGTCGCGGAAGTAGTGGCGCAGCGCGAACAGGCTGCGGAAGAAGGTCGACATGTCCATGTCGTCGTGGCTGCCGTTGTCGACCGGGCTGACCAGGCCGGGCTTGGGCGCCAGTGCGACCTCGCGGTAGAGGCTGCGCACGGCGAGCCGGCCGATGCGCTCGCAGTCGGCGACGGGCGCTGGCGTGATCCGCGCCGGCGCGTTCATGCGGCGCGGCTCCGGGCCGGCCACAGCGCAGCGACGTCGACCAGCGCGATGCCGTCGTCGGATTTCGCCAGCACGCGACGCGGGCCGCGGCCGTCGACTGCGGCCGCCAGTTCGCGCCAGGCCACCGCCTGTGCGCCGCAGCGGATTTCGCCATCGAGGCGCAGCGCCGTGCCGGCGTTTCGCAGCAGCGTGAGCAGCGCGGGCAGCGGTACGGGGTCTTCAAGGTCGAACAGCAGGTCGAGGTCGCTGTCGGCACGCAGACAGGGTTCGCCGCTGAGCGACTGCCACAGCAGCGAACCATAGACGCGCGGCGTGATGCCGAGGGCGGTGCACTGCCCGGCCAGCGCATGCAGCGACGGCCGTTGTCCGGCGGGCAGTGCGTCGACCAGCGACGCGAGCGGCGGCAGCGGTGTGCTGCGTTCGATGTCGGCGCGCGCCGCGACCAAGGACACGCGGCGGCGCTGGCCGGTGCCGGGCAAGGTAAGGCCGAGGCGCACGCGCGCGGCCGGCAGGTCGTCGCTGCGCGCGCACACCAGCGGCCGGCCGGCCTTGCGCCAGGCTTCGACATCTGCGGCAGCGGCTGCGCTGCAGGCGGCGATATCCACCTCCGCGCCGGCGCGCAGCCAGACCAGGTCGTGACGGCGCAGGCGGACCATGGTCAGGCGTCGAGCGGGACGCCGGCGACGCGCTCGGCCACCGGCTGCGCCAGCGTGCGTCCGCCGCGTTCGCGGCCGAGTGCGGCGCGCCGATCCTCGCCGCCGGCGTCCGTGATGGCCTGCTGCAGCGCCTGCGGCCAGTCGTCGGTGTCGGACCACAGCGCGTGGATGGCGCCCATGCGCGCGTAGTTGCTGGCGCCCGGCGCGAACACCGGCGAGCTCTGCGCCAGCGCTTCGAGTCGCTCGGGTGCGATCTTGGTCACGCGCGCCATCGCACGCAGATCCATCACCTTCACCTGGGCATCGGGCAGCGCGCAGATGCGGTCGGCCAGCAGGCCGAAGGCGAGAAAGCCGCCGCTGACCGCTTCGCCGTGGATCAGTGTCACCAGCCGGTGACCGCTGCGGCGGGCGAGGTCGACGCAGCGCGCCATGTGGGCGAAATAGCCGTTCAGGCCGAGCAGTTCTTCGTGACGCGACAGTGCCTGGCCCTGGGTTGAGGCGATGAACACGATGGGGCGCGGGTCGCCGCTCGCCTGATCGGCGCGCACCGCGTCGAGCACCGCTTGCGACAGTTTCAGCGCCATGTCGGTGGTGAGGGCGGCGCGGTCGCGGGTGCCGATCACGTGCACCCGGCCGGCGGACGATTTGGCGTGGCCGGACAGGTTGTGGCCGTCGAAGGCGACCGTGTGGCCGGTCGGAAAGAGGCGGTCGAGCAGGGCGTTCATGCGGCCTCCGTCGGCGAAAGAGGGGCGAGCAGACGGTTGAAATCGGCCGCGTCGAGCATCGGGATGGCGGTGGGGTCGGGCAGGCCGAGTGCGCGCCAGACATCCAGCCCGTCGCGCGCATCGGCGTGGCGTGCGGCGCGCTGCGCCAGTGCGAACTGGTCGGCGTCGAGCGCGGCGAGATCGCGCGCCGGGACCGGCCGCGCCAGCAGCGAACGCGCAGCGTCGCGGAAGGCGGCGATGTC
The DNA here is from genome assembly GCA_041639545.1 of Methyloversatilis sp. Classification (GTDB taxonomy): domain Bacteria; phylum Pseudomonadota; class Gammaproteobacteria; order Burkholderiales; family Rhodocyclaceae; genus Methyloversatilis. The sequence goes on from JBEQBZ010000007.1 coordinate 25,461, forward strand.
GTCGTCCACCAGCGTCGTCGCGTCACCCAGGCTGCGCCTCAGCTTGCCGCCGGTCACCCGCCACACGAGGGCGCGGTCCTTCGAATCGAATTCATCCACGCCCTTCACCGTCTCGATCACTTCGGGGCCGGACAGGCCGAGCCGGCCCTCTTCCGACATGACCAGCGCGTCGCACAGGCGGGCGACGATGCCCATGCCGCCGAAGGCGCCGCAGGAGCCGCCGATCAGCCCATAGACCGGGATGCCGTCGGCGCGCGCGGCGAGCAGCGCGCGCATCAGTTCGGAGATGGCGATCAGGCCGGCGTTGGCTTCGTGCAACCGCACGCCGCCGGAGTCGATGGCCAGCAGCACCGCCGCCGGTCGTGTGCGACGGGCGCGCTCGAACAGGCCGCGCAGCTTGGCACCGTGGATTTCACCGACGGCGCCGCCATTGAATTCGCCCTGCTGGGCGCCGACCAGCACCGGCCGGCCGTCGAGCGTCGCTTCGCCGACCACGACGCCGTCGTCGAAGGCGACCGGCAGGTCGAGCACGGCCAGATGCGGGCTGGTGAGCCGTTCGTGCGGACCGCACAGTTCGCGGAAACTGTCGGCGTCGACCAGGCCGGCGATGCGCGCGCGGGCGTCGGCTTCGAACCAGGAATGTCGTTGCAGGCGGCTCATGCGCGGTCCTCCAGCGCTTCCAGCGCCTGGTCGAGACGCAGGCTGACGACGGCCGGTGTCGCACCGGCGTCGTTGATCGCGAGGGCAAGGCCGCCAGCGGCGTGGCGGGCGATCGCGTCGGTGAGCACCGCCTCCCAGGTGTCGCGGAAGCCGTGCGCCGAGGTGTTCACTTCGATGTCGCAGCGGTCGGCCATGCTGCCGCGGTCGACCAGGATTTCCAGATTGCCGGAGGACACGACGCCGCACAGCGCGGCGGCCGCGTCGGCGCGCGCGCAGGGCGCGCTCGGCAGCGAGAGGGTGAAGCGTTCCATGTCGGGTCTCCGGTCACCAGTTGCGGAAGCGGCGCGGCGGGTCGTACAGGCCGCCGGACGCGCGCACCAGGTCCTTGATGCTGCGCGCGGCGAGCAGATCGCGCGTGGCGTCGCGCTTGTCGATGCCGATGTCTTCGGGGCGGCGGATGACACCGCGGTCGCGCAGGTTTTCCACCATGCGCGCATCGCGTGCCCGGCCCACCGGCGTGTAGCCGGCGACGCCGCGTATCGCCTGTTCGCGTTCGGCGGCGCTGCGGCACAGCAGCAGGTTGGCGATGCCCTCTTCGGTCACGATGTGGGTCACGTCGTCGCCGTGGATCATGATGGGCGGCAGCTCCATGCCCATGTCCTCCATCAGCTGCCAGGCGTCCAGCCGCTCGACGAAGGCGGGCGCCATGTGTTCGCGGAAGGTTTCCACCGTCTGCACCACCAGCTTCTGGCCGCGCGTGGCAATGGCATCGCCGGCGCGCTCGCGACCGGCGCGCAGCCATGCCGGGCTGGCGTGGCGGCGGCCGCGCGCGTCCGAACCCATGTTCGGTGCGCCGCCGAAGCCGGCGATGCGGCCCAGCGTGGCGGTCGAGCTGTTGCCGGCGAGGTCGATCTGCAGCGTCGAGCCGATGAACATGTCGCAGGCGTACAGGCCGGCGGTCTGGCAGAAGGCGCGGTTGGACCGCATGCTGCCGTCGTGGCCGGTGAAGAACACGTCGGAGCGGGCGGCGACGTAGTTCTCCATGCCGACTTCGGAGCCGAAGCTGTGCACCGATTCGACGAAGCCCGCCTCGATCGCCGGGATCAGTGTCGGGTGCGGGTTCAGCGCCCAGTGACTGCATATCTTCCCGCGCAGGCCCAGCGATTCGGCGTAGGTGGGCAGCAGCAGTTCGATCGCCGCGGTGTCGAAGCCGATGCCGTGGTTCAGGCGCTGCACGCCATATTCGGCGTAGATGCCCTTGATCGCCATCATCGCCATCAGCACCTGGATTTCGGTGATCTGCGCCGGGTCGCGGGTGAACAGCGGTTCGATGTAGTTGGGCCGCGGCGCGACGACGAAGGCGTCGGTCCAGTCGGCCGGGATGTCGACGCGCGGCAGGCGGTCGAGCTTCTCGTTGACCTGGGCGATGACGATGCCGTGGCGGAAGGCGGTGGCTTCGACGATGGCCGGCGTGTCCTCGGTGTTCGGGCCGAGGTAGAGATTGCCGTCGGCGTCCGCCGCCTGGGCGGCGATCAGGCACACGTCGGGCGTGAGATCGACGAAGTAGCGGCCGAACAGTTCGAGGTAGGTGTGGATGGCGCCGATGGCGATGCGCCGCTCCTCGACCAGCCGCGCCAGCCGGTTCGCCTGCGGGCCGGAGAAGGAGAAGTCCAGCCGGTTGGCGATGCCGCGCTCGAACACGTCGATGTGCGCCGGCAGCGCCAGCACCGACTGCACCATGTGCAGGTCGTGCAGGCGCTCGGGCGAGCAGTCGGCCAGCGATCCGGCGAGGAAATCGGCCTGCTTCTGGTTGTTGCCTTCGAGGCAGACGCGGTCGCCCGGCTCGATCGCCGCTTCCAGCGCGGCGATGATGTCGGCCGCCGCGATCTGGCGGCCGCGGGTGAGCGGCGCCAGCCGTTCGAGCCGGCGCGCCCGGCGCGCCGCACGTTGGTTCCAGGGCGCGCCCATGCTCAGCTCCCGTGGTAGTGGTTGGGCAGCCACATCGCGATCTCGGGCAGCAGGCACAGCAGCAGCACGGCGGCAGTCATCAGCCCGATGAAGGGCATGACGCCCCACATGATCTTCTTCAGCGGAATGTCGGGCGCGATGCCGTTGATGACGAAGATGTTGAGGCCGACCGGCGGATGGATGAGGCCCATTTCCATCAGGATGGTCATGATGACGCCGAACCAGATCAGGTCGATGCCATGGGCCTTCAGCGCCGGCAGCACGATGGGGGTCACCATCAGAATGATGGCCACCGGCGGCAGGAAGAAGCCCAGCACCAGCAGCAGTGCGCACACCGCGAGGAAGAAGCCCCACTTGCCCAGCGGCAGGGTGACCAGCCATTCCGCGGCAGACTGGGTGATGCTCAGATTGCTCATGACCCAGGTGTAGAGGAAGGACATGCCGATGATCATCATGATCATGCAGCTCTCCTTCACCGTGCCGTTCAGGATGACCTTGAGGTCGGCCCAGCGGTAGCACTTGTAGATGGTCATCACCATCAGCAGCGAGAAGAAGGCGCCGATGCCGGCCACTTCGGACGGCGTGGCCCAGCCGCCATACAGCGCGATCATGACGATGGCGATGACGGCGAGGAAGGGCGCGAAGCGCGGCAGCGACTCCAGGCGCTCGGCCCAGCTGTAATGCTCGTCCTGGAGCAGCGCGTGCGCACTGTCACCGCCGCTGGCGGCCGCTGCCTTCAGGGCGTTCTTCTCTTTCGTGTACTTCCACATCACGTAGAGCGCGAACAGCACGGTGAGCAGCAGACCGGGGCCGACGCCGGCCATGAAGAGCTTGCCGATCGACTGTTCGGCGGCCAGCCCGTAGAGGATGAGCGTGAGACTGGGCGGAATCAGGATGCCCAGCGTGCCGCCGGCGGCGATCAGGCCGGTGGCCAGCCCCTCGGAGTAGCCGCGTGCCCGCATCTGCGGAATGCCTGAACTGCCGATGGCCGAACAGGTGGCCGGGCTGGAACCGCACATTGCCGCGAATACCGAGCAGGCCAGCGTGTTGGCCACGCCCAGGCCGCCCGGGATGCGGTAGAGCCAGCGGTTCAGCGAGGCGTACAGATCCTCGCCGGCACGCGATTTGCCGATGGCCGCGCCCATCAGCACGAACAGCGGAATGGTGAGCAGGGTGAAGTTGTCCAGCTCGGCATAGATGGTTTCGGTCACCAGCGCGAGTGAGGACAGCGGCATGAAGGCGACCATGAACACCACCGCCACGCCGCCGACCGCGAAGGCGATCGGCATGCCGGAGAACAGTGCGATGAAGGTCGCCGCGGCGAACAGCAGCGAAAGGGTGAGCATGTCCATGTCAGGCCTCCTTGCGGCGCAGGTTCTGCAGCGCCAGTTCGAGCGTCAGCGTGGACATGCCGAGCGCAACGAAGAAATACGGTATCCACAGCTTGGGTGCCCACATCGACGAGCTGGTCTTGCCATCCACCCACGCTTCGTGAAAGAAGTGCCAGGCGTTCCAGGCGACGAAGCCGCAGAAGAGCAGCGACAGCAGATCGGCGAGATGCTTGCGCAGCACGTTCACGCCGTGCGGCAGCAGCGATTCCATCGCCTCGATGGTTACGTGGCTGCGCTCGTTCTGCGTGTGGGCGGCACTCATGAAGGTGGAAATGATGAGCAGCATCACGCACAGCTCGATTTCCCAGTCGGTCGGCCACTTGAGCCAGTAGCGCACGGCGACCTGCCAGACCAGGATCATCGAACTCAAGATGATGACGATGCCCGACGTGTAGGCGGCGAGCCGGTTGAACCGGCGCAGCGCGCCGGCGATCAGCGAGAACATGGCGTTTCCTCCGCGGTCGGTGGCTTACTTGACCGAAGTGGCCATGTCCATCCAGCTCTGGCCGTCCTTCACCTTTTCGGCGAAGTCCTTCCACGAGGTCTGCTGCGACAGCGTCTGCCATTTGCGGAAGGCGGCCTCGTCCATGTCGGCCACCTTGACGCCGGCCTTGGCAAACACCTCGGCTGCGCGCTCGTCGTCCTTCTTCGCCTCTTCCATCGCGAACTTCTCCAGGCTCAGGCCGACCTCGACCATCACCTTCTGCTGTTCGGGCGTGAGTTTCTTGAAGACGTCGTTGGAAATGAGCAGCGGCTCGAACATGTACCAGAAGCTGTACTTGCGGCCGGTGGTGAAGGACTTCGACGTTTCGTACAGACGGAAGCTGATGTGCGAGGTGGAGGAGGTGAGGGCGGCGTCGAGCACCCTGGACTGCATGCCGCTGTAGATTTCGTTCGACGGCACGTTGGTGATGGCGGCGCCGGCGCCCTTCAGCATCACGTCCATCTCCTTGCTGCCGCCGCGGAACTTGATGCCCTTCACGTCGTCCGGCATGACCAGTGGCTTCTCGGTCGACGAAGCGATGCCGCCGGCCTGCCACACCCAGGTCAGGATCTTCATGCCCTTCTCTTCCAGGTGCTTTTCGAGCCGCTGGCCGATGGGCGAGGTGCGCCAGCGCAGGCCCTGCTCGTAGGAGGTGATCAGGCCCGGCATCAGCGTCAGGTTCACTTCCGGCACTTCGCCGCCGCCATAAGCCAGCGGCAGCACCGACATGTCCAGCACGCCCTTGCGCAGCGCGCCGAACTGGGTGTTGGTCTTCATCAGCGAATTGCCGGGATAGACGGTGATCTTGACCTGACCCTGGGTGCGCTTCTCGACTTCGGCGGCAAACTGCTTGGCGAGCCGGTCGCGGAAGTCGCCGTCAGGCGTGGTCGAGGCGGGGAACTGGTGCGACAGCTTCAGGGTGGTCTGGGCAAGCACGGGCTGGGCGGCGCCCAGGCCGATGGCCAGCAGGGATGCGGAAAGGGTGGTCGCGACAAAGCCGCGCAGGACGGAACGGCGCTGGGATTTCATGCAAGTCTCCTCCAGTCGATTGGATGCATGGTGGTGGTGCCGCACCCCCTTGTTCTGTTCGGTGGGGGCTGATGCGCGGCGGATACGTCAGATCATTCTGTGTATGTAGAAGTGTCAAACGTGTATACACGATAGGATTCAGTGTATTCAGAGTCAAGCTTTGTCTATACTTTTTTGTAATGAGCAAGGAGCCCGACATGGATCACGCCCCGGCGCCACTGCGCCTGTCCGAACAGCTGTGCGAAAAGATCGAGGAACAGATCGTCACCGGCGTGCTGCGCCCCGGTGCCCGGCTGGACGAACAGGAACTGGCGGCTGAATTCGGCGTGTCGCGCACGCCGATACGCGAGGCGCTGATACAGCTTGCCTCGGCCGGTCTGGTGGACATCCGCCCGCGCCGCGGCGCCGTGGTGGCCGAGATCGAGCCACACCGGCTGTGCGAAATGTTCGACGTGATGGCCGAACTGGAGGCGATGTGTGCCCGGCTGGCGGCCCGCCGCATCACCGAGGACGAGATCGCTTCGCTGCGGGCGGCGCATCAGGCCTGCGAAGCGGCGCGCGACGCCGACAACCCGGACGCCTATTACTGGCTCAACGAACTGTTCCATCGCCAGATATATATGGCGAGCCACAACGGCTTCCTGGCCGAACAGGCGATCAGCCTGCACCGCCGGCTGCGTCCCTACCGCCGGCTGCAGCTGCGCGTGCGCAACCGGATGAAGGTTTCCTACTCCGAGCACCAGTCCATCGTGGATGCCATCGTGGCTGGCGAGGGTGATCTGGCGGCCGACCGCATCCGCGGCCACATTCAGGTGCAGGGCGAGCGCTTCACCGATCTGGTGGCGTCGGTCCGGCAGCTGGCGGCACAACCGGTGCAGTGAAACAGAGTGAGGCGGGCTTTTTTGTTTATGTGAACGCCGAGTTCGTTCAATAAAACAAGGGGTTGAATTGCACCTTTCGTTAAGGTAAAAACTTTTATATTAAGTTTTTGGCCTTGAACATGAGCGTTCAGACGGCATGGTCGTTTTACGGGCGTCGAGCCGAGCCGAGCTGCAGCAGATGCAGGGCATTCTCGAACGCCGCCGCTGGTTCTTCCTGCAGATTTCAGGGCGTCGTCGCATTGGCAAGACGGCTCTGATACAGGAAGCGTTGCGCGCCGCGGGTGTCGCGCGGACGCTGTACATCCAGATTCCCGACTCTGACCCGGCTGGCGTGGTGGCCGCCTGCAACGGCTATCTCGAAACCTTCGGCATCGAAGGGCAGGTGACCAGCCTTGGCGAACTGGCCCTGCTGATCGGACGACTTGCGGAAGCGGGTTTCGTCGTCGCTCTCGACGCATTCCAGTATTTCCATCGCAAGCAGCTCGCCGACTTCTGCTCGCTGCTGCAGGCTGAGGTCGACCGCCTGGCCGCGAAAGCGGCCGATGTGCCCGGAGGCCTGATCGTGCTCGGTTCCCTGCACGCAGCAATGACGGCCCTGCTTGAGGACAGGGACGCGCCCTTATTCAACCGGACGACGGACACGCTGGAACTGGGGCACCTCGATATCGCATCGGTGCTGGAAATCTTGCGGGCACATGCCGATGGCGCCTGCTCTTCCTGTGGAATCTGTTCGAGGGCGTGCCGAAGTTCTATCGCGATGCGTTCGAGCAGGGCGTGCTGGGAGCGGATCGGAGGACCGTGCTGCGCAGCCTGTTCTTTTCCAGTTCATCGCCGTTGCGCAACGAGGCCGACAACGGGTTCCTGCGCGAACTGCGCGGCCGTTACGACATGGTGCTGCAGTTCCTGGCGAAGCACCCCGGATGCACGAACGCCGATATCGAGGCGGCGATGGCGGACCTGTCCGGTCCCGGAGAGGTGCGTCAGGTCGGCGGCTATCTGAAGATCCTGTCCGAGCGCTATCGCATGATAGAGCGGCGTCTGCCCATATTCGCCCCACCGAGGGCGCGCAGCGGCCGCTATTACATCCGCGACAATTTCCTTCGCGCCTGGCTGTCGGCCCTGCAGCGCCCGGTGTCTGCTGTCGCATTCCGACCGGTAGAGGGCCTGATCGATCAGGCAGACGAGCGGCTCGCGGAGGTCGAAGGCCATGTGCTCGAAGGTCTGGTCGGCCAGATATACGAAGAGCGCAGTCGTCGTGGCATGGGTGATTTCCCGCTGAGCGAACGGATACAGGGGTACTGGGACCGATCCGATGTGGAAATCGATCTGGTCGCGATGGACGGTCGAGTACGTGGCGATCGCTCCCGAGGTCGACCCGGTGCTGAGCGCCCATCTGCGGGCGGCAGGCGTGACCGTCCAGAGCTTGCGCGAGCTGACGGCGGACATGTAGGCGGGCGAAGCTGCGGCGGCGCCTTGTACAAGGCCACGCCGCACGCCATAATCCGCCGCATGCGCCCGATGATCATCATTCCCGCCCCGTATTCCGGCCTGCGCTGGCGCAAGCCTGCCGCCTGAAATTCCCTCCCGGCACGCGCTGCGTGCCCCCCAAGCCCTCCCTTCAGCATCCGCCCGCCGTCGCAGGTCGTGTCTGTGCGTGCGCCGGATGCCGCGAAGGTTGAGAATGCTCCGAAACACGGCCATCGGAAGAAGCCACCATGCTGTTGATGATCGACAATTACGACTCCTTCACCTACAACCTCGTGCAGTATTTCGGCGAGCTCGGTGAGGACGTTCGCGTGTTCCGCAACGACGAAATCACGCTGGAACAGATCGACGCGCTGAAGCCGGACCACATCGTGGTGTCGCCCGGCCCCTGCTCGCCGAACGAGGCGGGGGTGTCGGTACCGCTGATCAAGGCCTTTGCCGGCAAGTACCCCATCCTCGGCGTCTGCCTCGGCCACCAGAGCATCGGCGCCGCCTTCGGCGGCGACGTGGTGCACGCCAAGGTGGTGATGCACGGCAAGACGGCCGCCATCCACCACCTCGACAAGGGCATGTTCCGCGGCCTGCCCAACCCCTTTACCGCCATCCGCTACCACTCGCTGGCGGTGTCGCGCGACACGCTGCCGGACTGCCTGGAAGTGACCGCCTGGACCGATGATGGCGAAATCATGGGCCTGCGCCACAAGACGCTGGCGATCGAGGGCGTTCAGTTCCATCCGGAATCCATCCTGACCGAGCACGGTCACCAGATGCTGAAGAACTTCCTCGACGAGTGGAGGGCCGGCGCATGACGTTCACCCCGAAGCAGGCGCTCGAACGCGTGATCGAGCACCGCGAAATCTTCCGCGACGAAATGACTGCGCTGATGCGCCAGATCATGACCGGTGAGGTGTCGCCGACGCTGATTGCCGCCATCCTGATCGGCCTGCGGGTGAAGAAGGAAACCGTGGGCGAGATCGCTGCCGCGGCACTGGTGATGCGCGAACTGTCGATGAAGGTGCCAGTGGACGGCACCGCTACCCTGGTCGATACCTGCGGCACCGGCGGCGATGGCGCCCATACCTTCAACATTTCCACCGCGTCGATGTTCGTCGCCGCGGCGGCCGGGGCGCGCGTGGCCAAGCACGGCGGGCGTGCCAGTTCTTCGCAGAGCGGTTCGGCCGACGTGCTGGAGGCGCTCGGCGTCACTCTGAACCTGACGCCGGCCCAGGTTTCGCAGTGCATCGAACAGGTAGGCGTGGGCTTCATGTTCGCGCCCAACCACCACAGCGCGATGAAGCACGCCGCACCGGTGCGGCGCGAGCTGGGTGTGCGCACGATGTTCAACATCCTCGGCCCGCTGACCAATCCGGCCGGTGCCGCCAACCAGGTGATGGGCGTGTTTCACGCCGACCTGGTGGGCATCCTGGCGCGCGTGCTGAAAGAACTGGGTTCGCGCAACGTGATGGTGGTACATGGCCGCGACGGGCTGGACGAGCTGTCGATCAGCGGCGACACCTTCGTCGGCGAACTGCGCGACGGCGAGGTGAAGGAGTACACCGTGCATCCGTCCGACGTCGGTCTGGCGGTGCACGCGCTGGACACGCTGCGCGTGGCCGACGTGCAGGCTTCGCGCGACATGCTGCTGGCTGCACTCGACGGCACGCATCCGCCGGCGCGCGACATCGTGCTGCTCAATGCCGGTGCCAGCCTCTACGTTTCGGGTGTGGCGGACAGCCTGCGTGACGGCGTCGACCGGGCGCGCGAGGCCATCGAATCCGGCGCGGCGCGTCAGCGTCTCGACCAACTGGTCGAGCTGTCGCGCTCGTTCGCGAACTGAGGCCGCCGATGTCCGACATCCTGCAGAAAATCCTCGCCACCAAGCGCGAGGAAATCGCGGCCGGTAGTGCGGTCGAGTCGATCGACGCGCTGCATGCGCGGGCTGCGGCGCAGACGCCGACCCGCGATTTCGTTGCGGCGCTGAAAAACCGGGTCGCGGCGAAACAGCCGGCGGTGATCGCCGAAGTGAAGAAGGCCAGCCCGTCCAAGGGCGTGCTGCGCGCCGATTTCCGGCCGGCCGACATCGCCCGCTCCTACGAGTCCGGGGGCGCGGCCTGTCTGTCGGTGCTGACCGACCGCCAGTACTTCCAGGGCAGCCCTGACTATCTGGTCGAGGCGCGTGCCGCCTGCGGCCTGCCGGTGCTGCGCAAGGATTTCATCATCGACCCGTATCAGGTGGTCGAGGCGCGGGCGATGGGTGCGGACTGCATCCTGCTCATCGTGGCCGCCTTCCTGCCGCCCTCGGGCGAAGCCGATACCGCGCAGCAGGCGAAGGCGGTGGCCGACATGCGCGCGCTGGAAGCACTGGCCAACGAACTGGGCATGGCGGTGCTGGTGGAAAGCCACGACGCCGGCGAGCTCGATCTCGCGCTGCAGCTCGACACCCCGCTGATGGGCATCAACAACCGCAGCCTGCGCACCTTCGAGGTGTCGCTGGCGTTCACGCTGTCCCAGCTCGACCGCATTCCGGCGGACCGGGTGGTGATCACCGAAAGCGGCATCCTGGCGCCGGAGCACGTCGCCACCATGCGGGCGCGCGACGTGCATGCCTTCCTGGTCGGCGAAGCCTTCATGCGTGCCGCCGACCCGGGCGCCGAACTGGCCCGGCTGTTCGGCACCCGCTGACCGGCATCAGCCGCGCGGCGCTTCCGCCGGCTTCGCGCCGTCGCCGTGTGGACGGTGATGGCCGCCCTTGCCGTGTCGCGGCCCGTGGCCGCCCATCCCGGCCAGCATCGGCGCGGCGTCCTTGCGCTGGGCCGGGGTCAGCACCTCGGCCAGATCGGCCAGCGTGCGGGTCATCAGCTTCGATGCCTCGTCCATGTGCGCCACCCGGGCGGACCGCTGCTGTTCGAGTGCGCTGCGGTCTATCGTGTCGGCCGACAGCAGCGCTACGGTGCGGCTGCGCTCGTCGGCGTGGCCGGCGTGCAGCGTCTTCATCTGTTCCTCACTGGCGCGCAGGATTTCGCGCGCCCGCGCCTTCTGTTCATCGCTTGCGCCGACCTTGGCGAATACCCGCTCGATGTGGCGCCCGAAATGGCGGCCGTGGGCCCGGCCCGGCTCGCTGTCGGGTCGCTGTTCGCCGGCCGCGCCATGACGGGCATGCGGTGTACCGTCACCGGCCGACGGGTGCGCCTGGACCGGAACGTTGATCGCCAGCAGTGCGGACAGTGCGCCGGCGCCGGCCAGGGCACCGAGCCAGCGGCTGCGGGAACGAGGCGTGTGGTGCGTGTTCATGATCATTTTCTCCATCTGCCGGAATGCTCCGGCGGCGAATCCAGCATGTCCGGATGCTGTAAACCCTGATCGGCGTCCGCGTAACGATTTGTAATGGTTGCCGCAATTCCGGCGATTTCTGCGCCCGGCTTCGGCTTGCCGGCGAAATGGGCGACGTCCGCCTGCTACGGCTGCGTGAGCTACTGCGCAGCCCAGTATTGGCGCGGGTTTCCGGCAAATGGCTGCGGTATGATCCGTGCCGCATACCGTCATCAGAACGGCCGATAAACCAAAGAGGTCAGCAACGGAAACCAACCCGTTGCAACAAACAGCGTCCAGCTCCGCATGACAGCCCCTGCCGCACGTGCGACCGACTGTGCCATGTTGCCCGGCCAGCCTACGCTACCGCTCATTGCGGACGTGGCACTCGGGCGGCGTGCGATGCCATCCGGCCTGCGATCGTTCAATGCGCTGCTGCGACTGGACCCGGTGCTGGTGCTGCGCCTGCTGAGAGTGGCCGGCCGTCTGCCGGAAATGCCCATGGATGGGCCGGGTCCCCGTCTCAATGCGGTGATCGACGCCTGTGGTCGGCCGCTGCTGCAGGCTGCATTGCTGGATGCCGACGACCGTCTGCGCAGCGGAGCGCAGGGTGGCAGCGGCTATCAATCCTTCTGGATCCATTCCCTTTTCACCGCCGAAATCGCGCGTGAGCTTGCTTTGCGGAGCGGCCGGGCCGATCCGGACGAGATGGCGCTTGCCGGCCTGTTGCTCGATGTTGCGCTGCCGCTGCAGGCGAGCGCTGCACAGACGCGCTTCAGCCGCGGGCTGGGTGAGGCGGAGATGGCTGCGCTCGAAGTGAGCGAAACAGGCATGCATCACGGTGAAGTGGGGGCCGATCTGCTGACGGTGCCCTGGGCACCGGATCTGGCGGATGCACTTCGCTTTTCGCATGCGGATCCCTCGCTGTTCGGTGATGTGCCGTACAGCCTGAAACTGGCGCGCGCGGCGGAAGAACTGGCGGGGGGCGGTCGAGGCGATGCGGAACAGCAGTCGCTTCTGGCGCAGCGCCTGACCGGGCTGGATCCGGCCGCGGTGGCCGAGGTGATGCAGCGTGCGCGCTTGCGTCTGGTCGAATTGGGGCATCTGCTGGGTCTGGCGCGGGTGGAACAGTCCAGCGCGGCAGGACTGCCGTGGTACCCCGCCTTTGACCCTCTGCCCGCGCCACCGACCGAACCCCCGGTGGTGCTCGAACTGGCCCGTGCCGGCCTGCTTGCGCAGGTGTGCGATCACGACGAAGAGGCGCCGTTGTGGCGTTCGCTCGATCTGGCGTCCGCCCTGCTGTTCGATCTGCCGGCTCCACGCGTGCTGCGGGGCGATCCCGGGCAGGGTGGACGCTTCCGGCCGGGCGAAGCAACGGGGCTGCCTGTCGATTTCACGGCGTTCGGGCTGGAGGCCGTGTGGGCTGTACTTGCGTCGGGCCAGTCCTGGTCCTGCGCCGACATGCGTGCCGCGTCGGCGCTGCCGGTCGGCCTGCAGCGCCTGCTCAGGCTGTCTGCCGGCGAGGCGGCATGGCTGCAGCCACTGGTGAGTGATGCCGGGGTCGAGGCGCTGGCGCTGTACCGGCTGCCGGCGGCAGCGCTGGCCACGCTGAACGCGCGCTGCGGTGAGCTGAACGCACTGGCCACCGCATCGGCAGCCTCGCTGCGCCGCCAGTCAGGGCGTGCGCAGGCCTTGACCGAACTGCGCGACGGCATGGCCGAGCAATACGCTGTGCATGCGCGTCAGTTGCGCGGCGACCTGCATACGCCGCTCGGCCTGCTGCGCCATCAGGTGAAGTCCATGCGGCTGAAGATGGGCGCTGATTCGCTGGTCGATTCCGAACTGACGGTGTTCGGCGACCAGATCGAACGTATCGAAACCGTGTTGCGTCAGTTCGAGGCTCGTCCGCCGGAAGCGTCGGTCGAGGCACAGCGCCTTGATCTGAACCAGCTGATCGAACAGGTACTGGCCGAAGCCGATGAGCGCCTGTTCAACACGCGCTCGATCACCACCGAACTGCACCTGGACAGCGCGCTGCCGCCGCTGCATCTGCCTTTGGCTGCGCTGCGCGAGCTTTTGCAGACGCTGATGGCGACCAGCGCCGATCAGGTGGGTACCTCGGGTCGCATCGCGGTGAGCACGGCGGAAGGCATCAATCTGAACGGCACGCTGTTCGCCGAAATCCGCATCCGTGATTTCGGCCGCGGCATGGACGCCGAGCGGGTGGCGGCGCTGTTTGCGCCCGACGGTTCGGCCAGCGGCCGGCCCTCGCTCGCGCAGGCACTGACGCTGGCCCGAGCGCTGGGCGGCTCGCTGTCCTGCAAGAGTGCAGTGGGCCAGGGCACGGTGTTCCAGTTGCTGCTGCCGCGCAATACCCGCCGTCCGGGCGGCGCTGCCTGAGTTTTCGCGGCCGGCAGGCCTGCCGTCGTCAGGCCGCCTTCCAGCGGCTGTTGGCATTCACGTGCTGGGCGAGAAAATCCATCTGGTCGGCCAGGATGTTGCGGTTGCTCAGGATGAGGTACTCCGCCTTGTTCGGCACGTAGGGCGTGTAGAGCAGCTGCATGCGCGCCTGTTCCGGCGTGCGCCCGCTCTTGCGCTGGTTGCAGGGGCGGCAGCAGGTGACCACGTTCATCCACAGGTCGCGCCCGCCCTGTGACACCGGCACGATGTGGTCACGCGTCAGCTTCTGGTAGGAAAACTCACCCCCGCAGTAGCCACAGATCGAGCGGTCGCGGTGGAACAGTTCGCGGTTGTTCAGCGGCGGTACCGCGGTCTGCAGCTTGTGTGCGTGACTGCGGCCCTTGATCGCGATGATGCTGTTGGTGCGGATGCAGGACTGTTCACCGGTGACCCGGTTGATGCCGCCGCGGATTTCGAATTCATGGCTGCCCGCCACCCAGGCCACCAGATCCTTCGAGTGGTAGAACACCGCGTGCTGCCAGCTCACCCAGCGATGCGGCACGCCATTGGCGTCCAGCGTCAGTATCCACGGGTGGCTCGACCGGCGCGGTTCATGGGCTATGCTCGGTGAATGCAGCTGCTGCATGATCGTCCTACGCATCCTCGTTCTGAAATGGGGTCAGGCGAAGTGAAACGTGTGTCGTCACGCATCCGTACCGAAGCCCGGTACAGGGTGCCCGACCACTCTAGCAAAGGAAGATGAATTTGCAACCGCGTCAAGTGTTTGCATCTTTCAGACCGCTGCGCTTGCCGCTGCTGGTTTCCTTGCTGCTGCATGGCGTGCTGATGTGGCCGGCTCCGCTCCGACAGCGGCCCGACGCGGGGCCGTCTTCGCCGGTGACGGTCCGGCTGAAGCCGCAGCGCCCGGCGCTGACCGAACAGGGCGAGCGCGTGCCAGGGCCGGCGTACGGCGCGATCACGCGGCCGTCTGATGTCGCATCGCGTCCGGCGAGCGTCAGATCAATGCCCGCACCGCCGTCGGCGCAGGACGGGGTCGAGGTCGCCCGCCAGCCGGCCGAAGGTGCTCTGCGTGCGCTCCGCTACGCGGTCGCAAAAGAGCTGGTGCAGGCAGCGTGGCCGGATCCGTCCGCCCTGCCGTCCGTGTTCACCGTGGCGCTGCACGTGCGTGCACGGCGCGTGGTCGAGGTGACGCTGTCTTCCGGCAATGACCGTCCGGAGATGGCGGCTGCGTTGCGCGCGGCTTTCAAGGCGGCGGCGCAAAAGGCCGTAATACCGGACTCGCTTCCGGCAGAGGGGTTCACGGTGGAACTCGAACTGGAGGCCGGAGAAGCCGAACGCCCCGATCATGAGCGCAGCCCCGCATCCGGATGAGCCCGAACACGCTGACCAGCGCTCAGCAGCGTACCTGCTGTCGACAGAACTGATCCATTTCGAGCACCCGCGTACTGCCGCCGACCGGCTGGCCGGCGCGATCACCGCCGTGCTCCAGTGCGAGCCGGAAGCCGAAGCGCTCGAAAAAGCGGTCGAACACATCCCCTCCCAGCGTAGCCACCGCGTTGAGTTCGTCGCGTTCGGCGTCGTATTCGAGCACGACCGCCGCGAGTGGCTGCGGGGCAGGGCCTTCGAGTACCCGGGCTCCGGCGGCCGGGTCGAACTGGCTGTGCTCGGAGCAGCAGTGGATTACGCGGGTGTGGCGGCTGTGTGGCGTGGCCTGTTCGCGGTAGGCGATGAAGCTGATATCGCGTGTCGGATGCGTCAGCTTGTGCGAGCATATGGCCGAGTAGGCGACAACCGATTGCCGTGGGCCGACGCCGCCCGGCCAGTCGTAACGTCGCCCGTCGGCCGTGCGAAGGTCTTTGCGGCCGTCAACTTTCCTGCCCAGATCCAGCAGGAAGCACGGTGTTGCGGGGAACGGCCAGGCGAACACATAGTTGCGGCCGACCTGCAGCGTCGATGCTTTCAGCGGCCTGCCCAGACCGTCGGTCAGCACACTGCGCGGAAATTCACGCGCCACCGCTGCGTCCGCCGGCCAGTGCAGGCCCGCCAGTCCGCATGCGGCTCCGCAGGCGGCAACGAATCGACGTCTTTCCATCACCACGCTCCACAGGAATGTTTCGTGCGGCAGTCGTTGAAAACTAGAAAGAGGCGCGCCCACAGTCAAGCCGATCGGCGCGGCGCGGTACGCCGTTCATGAAGCCGTCGGCACAGACCGTTTCCCGGGATCCGTCGCCGTCCGGTGCGCACCGGCTGGCCACCAATCTGCTGATTGCCGTGGCCTACTGCCTGCTGGCGGCGCTCAGTGCGAGGTTTCGTGACCCGCTCTCCGGCCTGATGCCGATCTGGGCACCGATGGGGCTGGCCACCTTCGCATTGCTGCGGGGAGGTTCGCGTTGTCTGCCGGGTGTGCTGTCCGGCGTGCTGGTGTCAGCGCTGCTGGCCGGGCAACTGTCGTCCGGCACGCTGTTCCACGTGGCCGGCCAGCTGTTCGCGCCCTGGATGTGCGCCGCGTTGCTTGCGCGCTATGCCGGGCGCAGCGAAGAACTGATCGCACGCACCGACAGTGCGTTCAAGTTGCTGGCTTTCATCTATCTGTCCGCAGTGGGCAGCGCGGCCGCTTCGGTGGCCGACCTCGCGCTGGGGCAGGGCTTGCCGGCCTCGCGCTGGCTGGAGCAGGGGTCGGGGTTCTGGCTGGCCGACGCACTGGGTACGCTGGTTACCCTGTTGCCGCTTCTGGCCTGGTCCGCCGGACATCCGCTTGCCCAGCTGCGCAAGCGCGTGTTCGAACAGGTGCTGGTGGTCGGAGGTCTGATCGCGCTGCTGGTGGTCAGCTTTTCCGGGGTTGCGCTGTTTCCCGATCCGATGCTGCAGCTCTACATGGCCTTGCCGCTTGTGGTGTGGGTGGCGCTGCGCTTTGCCCCGCGGGTGGGCTGGTCGGCCTTCCTGATCACTTCGCTCGCAGCGCTGGCCGGCACCGTGAGCGGCACTTCGCCTTTCAGCCCGCACCCGATGCAGGTACAGCTACTGGTGCTGCACGGGCTGATCATGCTCACTGCCGCCACCGCACTGTTCATCGGCGCCGCGATGTCTGAGAAGCAGGCGGCGCGACGTGCGCTGCGCGAGCGGGAGTCGCACTTCCGTGCCCTCACGCTGCTGTCGTCCGACTGGCACTGGGAACTGGATGCCGATCTGCGCTATCACCGTTTGCCGGACGAACTGACCGGCGTGCATTTCGGCGACGCCGAACTGGACGGCTGCGCGCCCTGGGAAATTCCGGGCGAAGAGGCGCTGACGCTGCCCTGGGGCATGCTGCGCCAGACGCTGGAGCGGCACGAAGCCTTCCGCGATTTCCTGTCGCGCAGGCGTGATGGCAACCGCTGGCGGTATCTGGCTTCGTCCGGCGAGCCGGTGTTCGATGCCAGCGGCAGTTTCTCCGGCTACCGCGGTGTCAGCCGTGACATTTCGGCGGAAATGCAGGCGCGAGAGGCGCTGCGTGAGGAAGAGTTCCGGTTGCGTGCGCTGGTCGATTCTCTGCCCGAACTGATCATCCTGAAGGATCGTCACCTGCGCTGGCGTCTGGCCAACCGGGCGCTGCTCGACACTCGCTGCCTGAAGAAGACTGCCTGGCTGGGTGCGACCAGCGAGGAACTGGCGGCCTATCTGCCGGCGCTGACCGAAGTGCTGCGCAGGCATCACGCCATTGCCGAGGAGGTCGCACTCACCCGCAAGCCCTATCAGGGTGAAGAAGTGCTCGACCTCGCCGGCAACGATCCACGCACCTACGAGGTGAGCGTGATTCCCCTCAGTGACGACGACGGCGAGTTCACGGGTCTGGTGTCGGTACGGCGCGATGTGACCGCGCAGCGCGAGGCGGTCCGGCTGCAGGCGGAGAAGGTGGATAACGTGCGCCTGCAGAACGACGAACTGGAACGTCGCGTCTTCGAACGGACGGCCGCGCTGGAGTCCGCGATCAAGGAACTGGAAGCGTTCAGCTATTCGGTGTCGCATGACCTGCGTGCGCCGTTGCGCGCACTCGATGGCTTCTCGCGGCTGCTGGTCGAGGATTACGGCGATCTGCTGGACGAGCAGGGGCGGGAGTACCTGTCGCGCATCCGGCGCAACAGCCAGCGTATGGGCGAGTTGATCGACGATCTGCTGGAGCTGTCGCGGGTATCGCGTGCCGAGGTGCATCGCCGTCTTGTGAATCTGTCGGATTTCGCGCGCGACATCGCCCGCTCGCTGGAAGCGGAAGCGCCGTCGCGGCAGGTGCAGTGGGTCATTCCCGAAGGCCTGTGGGTGGATGCGGACCCAGGGCTGGCTCGCGTGGTGGTCGAGAATCTGTTGCGGAATGCCTGGAAGTTCACCCGCCTGCAGCCTCAGCCGCGCATCGAACTGGCCGAGGTGCCGGTCGGCGGACAGGCGGGTTACTGCGTACGCGACAACGGAGCCGGATTTGACATGACCTATGTCGGACGCCTGTTCGCGCCTTTCCAGCGCCTGCACAACCATCGCGAATTCGACGGCGGAGGCATCGGGCTGGCCATTGTCCAGCGGGCGATTCGCCTGCACGGCGGTCAGGTGGCCGCGGAAGGCGTGCCCGGTCAGGGAGCGACCTTCAGTTTCAGCTTCGGACCGGTTGCCGGCTGATATCCGGTCTCAGTCAGCGATTGGCGGCAGCGTGAAGTGATGGACGCCGAAGTGCCCGTCCCGGCGCTCGGCAAAGAAGGTGCGCAGCGTCAGCGCGACGCTGCGAAAAGCCAGTTCATCCCACGGAATATCGGCTTCATCGAACAGTTTCACCTCAAGCGATTCGCTGCCCGGGGCGAAGTCCAGGTCCAGCAGCTCTGAGCGGAACAGCAGGTGCAACTGATCGATGAAGGGCACGCTCACCAGCGTGTAGGGCGCAAGCACCCGCACCCTTGCGCAGGCTTCCTCGCGGGTTTCGCGTTCAGCTCCATCGGCCGCGCTCTCGCCGTTTTCCATGAAGCCTGCGGGCAGCGTCCAGTAGCCCATGCGTGGCTCTATTGCACGTCGGCACAGCAGAACCTGCTCCTGCCAGACCGGCAGTGTGCCGACCACCATGCGGGGGTTCTGATAATGGATGCAGCCGCAGCCCCGACAGACATGACGGGGCCGGTTGTCCCCCTCCGGTACTTTCAGTTCGAGCTCGTTGCCACAGTGTGCGCAGTACTTCATCCGGCTGCCTTCCCAGTGTTTTCTGCATCCAGCCGGCAAGTTTAGCCTTCCCGCTGCCGGGGCGTGCCCTCAAGTGCTCCGTCGCCCCGGCCGTAAGCAGTTCGTACGCCGGATCAACCGGCTTGACCGGGTCGGCCCTGCGGGCACCCGAATGCGACAGTCATGAACGAACTGATAGATATCCGGCGATTCGAGGAAATCAAGGCCGCGGGCGAATTGCCGTCGCCCAAGGGCATTGCGCTCTCGATCGCACGCATGAGCCAGCGCGGTGATGCCTCGCTGGCCGAACTGGCGCGTCTGGTGCAGGGCGACCCGGCGCTGGTTGGCCGGCTGGTGCGCACCGCCAACGGTACGCTCGCGGCCGGAGCGCGTCCGGTGGTGGCGCTGCGCGATGCGCTGGCGGTGCTGGGCATGGCAGCGGTGCGCAATCTGGCGCTCGGTTTTTCGCTCATATCGAGCAATGGCGATGGCCTGTGCCGCAGCTTTCCCTACGCACGCTTCTGGACCGGCTCGGTCATTCGCGCGATCGCGATGCAGAAAATCCTGATGCGGCTGCGTACCGCTGGCGTCGAGGAAAGTTTCAGCGTGGGCCTGCTGGCCGGTATCGGTGCGCTCGGACTGGCGACCGTGTTTCCGTCCCAGTACTCAAGGGTGCTGGATGAGGCGGGCGGAGACTGCGGTGATCTGCTCGAGCTGGAGCGGCAGTCGTTCGCGATGTCGCATGTCGAACTCAGTGCGGCCATGTTGCAGGACTGGGGCATGCCGCGCTTCTTCGTGGCGGCGGTGCTGCGGCATGAATCCGCGCTGGCCCTGCCTGCCGATGACGGTTCGCGTGACTACGGACTGACGCTGGCGCTCGGGCTGGCGCGTGCGATAGAACTCGCCTGCCTGTCGGCCGAATCGGCGCGTGGCGAGGCACTCGATGCGGCGCGTGCATTGGCGGCCCGAATGGAATGGGTGCCGGAAGAGGTTTCGGCCCTGTGCGAAGAGGTGGCCGCCGACTGGAAGGACTGGTCGGCCATGCTGCCGTTCGACGCCTATGCGCTGCCCTGCCTGAAAGCGGACGCCGCTGATGAGCCGCGCGTGGCGCCCCCGTCCGCACCGGTCGAGCCGGCAGCCAATGACGCGCCGGCCGGAGACGGGTTGCGCGTGCTCGTGGTCGAGGACGATGCGGCCACCCGGATCACTCTGCAGACCCTGCTGACTCGCGGCGGCTACCGTGTGGCGACCGCGGAGGACGGGGTGCGCGGCATGGAGAGTGCGCTCGAGTTCCAGCCGCACATCATGGTTGTTGACTGGGTGATGCCGCAGATGAGCGGTCTGGAACTGACCCGCACCCTGCGTCAGACCCGCATGGGGCGCAACATCTACATCATCGTGCTGACCAGCCACGAAGAGGATGCCCGTCTGATCGAGGCGTTCGAATCCGGCGTAGACGACTACATCGTCAAGCCGTTGCGGCCGCGTGTGCTTGAAGCACGGCTGCGCGCCGGTCAGCGGCTGGTGCGGATGCAGCGGGAGCTGGAAGTCGAGCGCGAGGAGATCCGGCGTTACGCGGCCGAGCTGGGCGTGAGCAATCGCCGTCTGCAGGAGGTGTCGATGACCGATGCCCTGACCGGTTTCCCGAACCGCCGCTACGCGATGGAGCGGATCGCGCAGGAGTGGGCCATCGCACAGCGCAGCAATCGGGCGCTTGCCTGCATGGCGATCGATGTCGATCACTTCCGTCAGATCAACGAAACCTATGGCCGGGACGTGGCCGATCTGGCGCTCGAACAGACCGCCCGGGCCATCCGCGCCTGCATGCGGACGCAGGACGTCGTGTGCCGCACCGGCGGCGACGAATTTCTGGTCATCTGTCCAGACACCGATCTGCAGCAGGCTATGGCCTGCGCGCAGCGCGTGTGCGCGGGCGTTGCCGGCGTTCCGGTCCAGGCGGGGCGGCTGCGTCTGAAAAGTTCGATCTCCGTCGGAGTGGCGGAACGCCTGCCTGCGATGCCGGATTCCGATGCCTTGCTCACGCTGGCCGATCAGGCTCTTCTGGCCGCCAAGAATGCCGGTCGCAACGGCGTGCGTGCAGCCACATGACCGTCGATACCCGGGTTCTGAAGCGAGACATTTGACCGCTTGCGGCAGTTTTCGCCGCTCAAGTTCCGGCAGAAACTGCCGTCCATGATTCCGTTGATCGTGCTCACGACGCGGAACCCGGATTAATGGATCGTCACTCGGACAGGATGGGAGGCTTCAGAACCATCAAGGTGTTGATGGTCGAAGACAATGAAGACGATGTCTTCCTGCTGAACGCTCAGCTGAGCGCGCGCGGCCTGGACACCTATTCGGAGCGCGTGGACAGCGCTCAGGAGCTCGCGCGCGCACTGGAAGAGCGCGAGTGGGATCTGGTCATTTCCGACCATGCGATGCCCGGCTTCGATTCCGCGTCGGCGCTCGAGGTCGTGCGCCGCAGCGGCCGCGACATTCCCTTCATCATCTATTCGGGCAAGATTTCCGACCACATGGCCTTCTCGGCCATGCGCAACGGCGTGGCCGACTATGTCCAGAAGGGCAATATCGCCCGTCTGGTGCCGGTGATCGAACGCGAACTGCGCGGCGTGGAAACCCGTCGCGCGGTGCAGACCGCGGATGCGCGCATCCACGCGCTGGCCTTTTTCGACACGCTGTCCGCTCTGCCCAACCAGACCCTGCTGCGTGCCCAGATCGACGACTGGCTCGACTCCGCGCGCCGCAGCGCCGAGGCGCGCCACGCCACGCTGCTGGTGGTGGATATCGACCGCTTCCTGCGCATCAACACCAGCTTCGGTTACGAAGCCGGCAATGCGGTGCTGCGCGAGGCGGTGCGCCGGCTGATCGAGCGTGCCGGCGACGGCGCGATGATCGCCCGCCTGAGCGGCGACCGTTTCTGCGTGTTCGCGCCGGCCTGCACCACCCGTACGCTTGCATCCGGTCTGGCCCAGCGGCTGATGGACGCTTTCGCCACCCCCATCATCAAGGACGGTCTCGAACTGTTCCTGACCGCCTCGGTCGGCGTCGCGATGACCCCGGACGATGGCGACGACGCGCAATCACTGATCATGAATGCCGAAGCCGCGATGGCCAGCGCCAAGCGCGCCGGCGGCAACGGTCTCAGCTTCTACGCGCGGGAAATGAGCGCCAGTTCGGCCGAAAAGCTGGTGCTCGAAACGCATCTGCGGCACGCGGTGCAGCGCGGCGAACTGTTCCTGAACTATCAGCCCATCCTGAACGGCCAGACCGGTCGCCCGTCCGGCGTCGAGGCGCTGCTGCGCTGGAAGCACCCGCAGCGCGGCGTGGTCGCACCTGACCGCTTCATTCCGCTGGCCGACGAATCCGGCCTCATCGTCGAGATCGGCGCCTGGGTCATGCGCGAAGCCTGCACCCAGGGCAAGCACTGGCACCGCCAGGGCATGGACGATCTGACGGTTTCGGTCAATGTGTCGGCGGTACAGTTCGCCCAGCCGCGTCTGCTCGAAACCGTGCGCACCACGCTGGAAGACACCGGCTTTCCGCCGGAAAAGCTGGTGCTGGAAATCACCGAATCGGTGCTGATGAAGGACGCCGAAACCACCATCGGCATGCTGAAGGCGCTCAAGAACATGGGCGTGCGCATTTCGATGGACGACTTCGGCACTGGCTACTCCTCGCTGTCCTACCTGAAGCGCTTCCCGATCGACATCGTGAAGATCGACAAGTCCTTCGTCCGCGACATCAACGAGGACGAGGACGACGCCGCCATCATCCGCGTCATCATCGCGCTGGCGCGCAGCCTGCGGCTCACCACGGTGGCCGAGGGGGTCGAGACGCCGGAGCAGTACGGCTTCCTGCGCCGCGAGCAGTGCGACCGTTTCCAGGGCTACCTGTTCTCCCGTCCGGTCGATGCTGAACTGCTGGAACAGCGCATCCGCGCCGGGGGGTTCGACGTATGAAAAAAATCCTCAAGTCCGCCGTTCCGCTGTCGTAATCACTGTCAGACGCGCTCGTCCGGGCGCGTTCAACCCCGGTACGCCTGCCAGATGTAGGAATTATTCCTACAGGCAGGTGTTCGTCCGTTCGTACAGCAAGTTTCGCCGCTCCCTGATTGGGCGCTGTCGCCCTCGTCGGCAGAATGCGAGTCGTCTACAGGCGCTTGGCTGCCTGGAAAAACGGAGGGATCGCAGCATGAAGACCGCTGGCTTGCTCAACGAAATCCGCGAACTGAATCTCGCCTATCTGATGCTCGCGCAGCAGATGATCCGCGAAGACCGCGATGCAGCGATGTTCCGCCTCGGCGTCAGCGAAGAGGTGGCCGACATGATCGAATCGCTGTCGCCGGCCCAGGTGCTGAAGATGGCGAGCGCCAACATGATGCTGTGCCGTCTGCGCTTCGATGACCGCGTGCTGCTCGGACTGCTGTCCAGCCACGGCCGCGAGGCCTCGACCTCCCACCTGCACGCGACCATCCTGGCCTGCGCGCAGCCGCTCGAAGCCGTGTCCTGATCCGGAGCCTGGTCATGAAAAACAAGAGCATCGTGTCGGAAGGCCGCGAAATCGCACTGGCCGTCAGCCTGATCGAACTGGGCGCCCGCCTGCAGCTGCTGGAGGCGGAAACCAATCTGTCCCGCGAGCGCCTGCTCAAGCTGTACAAGGAAGTGAAGGGCGTGTCGCCGCCCAAGGGCATGCTGCCCTTCTCGACCGACTGGTTCATGACCTGGCAGCCGAACATCCACGCCTCCCTGTTCATGGCCTTCTTCTCCTTCTTCAAGCAGAACTCAACGCTGACCCAGCTCGACTGCATCGTGAAGGCTTTCAAGCTGTACCAGGAACATGTGCAGACCCACGGCATGGAAGAGGTGCTGAGCCTGACCCGCGCCTGGACCCTGGTGCGCTTCTTCGACGCCAAGCTGCTGCAGCACACCGGGTGCACCTGCTGCGGCGGTCGCTTCGTCGCTCACGCCTACGATCCCAAGGGCAGCTATGTGTGCGGCCTGTGCCACATTCCGGCCCGTGCCGGCAAGACCCGGCGTGCCCGTGAGGCGCTGATCGCAGCCTGACATCTACCGTTTTCCTGTCTGACCTCCTCCTTGCGCAAGCAAGGAGCTCGCCGCTGCGGGGCAACCCGCGGCGGCTTTTTTTTGTGCTGCAGCAAGCGCTTGCGGGGGCTCATTTCCTGCGTTGCAGGATGGTCAAGTTTCGTTGCGTGGTGCCGTTACACCAACAGGCAGGCGGTGCCGGCAGGCAGATGTCCCCGGAATGAAACCGGGCCGCAGCAACTGATGTCCGGGCGGGCCTCGATGGCCGCCGGTCAGGAAACATCCGTCTTACACAGGAAAAGTCCATGTTTCTGATCATCGGCTACGTGATCATTCTCGCCGCTTCGGTGGGTACCTATGCCATCCACGGCAGTCTGGCGGCGCTCTGGGTGCCGACCGAATATGTCGCGATCTTCGGTCTCATGCTGGGCGGCTTCGTCGCCGGCAACGGCATGCCGGCGATCAAGGCCACCGTGGCCGCGCTGCCTTCAGTGTTCAAGGGGTCCGGCTACAACAAGGCCTTCTACATGGACGTGCTGGCCATGCTGTACGAAATCCTGGCCAAGGTGCGCAAGGAAGGCCTGATGTCGATCGAAGCCGACGTCGAGAACCCGGAAGCCAGCCCGATTTTTTCCAAGTACCCGAATTTTCTCGCCGACCACCACGCGGTGGATTTCCTGACCGACTACCTGCGCATGATGGTGGGCGGCAACCTGAACGCGTTCGAGATCGCCGACCTGATGGATGCCGAGATCGACACCCACCACGCGGAGCAGCATGTCGCGGTGCATTGCGTGTCCAAGATGGCGGACGGCGTGCCGGCCTTCGGTATCGTGGTGGCGGTGATGGGGGTGGTGAACGTGATGGGTTCGGTCGGCCAACCGCCGGCGGTGCTCGGCAAGATGATCGGCGGCGCGCTGGTCGGTACCTTCCTCGGCATTCTGCTGTCCTACGGCTTCGTCGCGCCGATCGCCTCCCAGCTTGAACAGAAGATGGAAGAGGGCGGCAAGATCTACGAATGCATGAAGGTCGTGCTGCTGGCCAGCATGAATGGCTATGCCCCTCAGGTGGCGATCGAGTTCGGCCGCAAGGTGCTGTACTCGCCGGACCGCCCCAGCTTCAAGGAGCTGGAAGAGGAAGTGAAGAACCGCAAGGGCAAGTGATCGCGCTCACCGCGCAGGCACTGACACAGGCATCCGGCAACTGACGAATCATGTCCGACGATACCCAGCAGCCAATCATCGTCAAGAAGATCAAGAAGGGCGGCGGCGGCGCGCACGGCGGTGCGTGGAAGATCGCCTACGCCGACTTCGTGACCGCGATGATGGCCTTCTTCCTGCTCATGTGGCTGCTCGGCTCGACCGCCCAGGGCGATCTGCAGGGCATCGCGGAGTTCTTCGAGAATCCGCTCAAGGTGGCCCAGCAGGGCGGCTCGGGTTCGGGTGACAGTTCCAGCGTGATCCAGGGCGGCGGTCGCGATCTCACCCGGCAGACCGGTCAGGTCAAGTACGGTGCGGTCGAAACCAAGCAGCGTTCGATCAGCATCAGCGCCAGCAGTCAGGAGAGCGATGAAGCCGCCAAGGTGAAGCAGGAACAGGCTGCGAAGGAACGGGCCAGGCTGGTCGAACTGAAGAGCCAGATCGAGGCGCGCATCGAAGCGAATCCGGATCTGCGCCCCTTCCGCAACCAGCTCATGCTGGACGTGACGGCGGAAGGGTTGCGCATCCAGATCGTCGACGAGCAGAACCGGCCGATGTTCACGTCGGCCAGTGACCGGTTGCAGCCCTATACGCAGAAAATTCTGCGCGAGATCGGGGTCATCCTGAACCAGGTCGACAACCGCGTGTTCCTGTCCGGCCATACCGACGCGACGCCGTTCTCCGGCGGGCTGGGCGGCTTCTCGAACTGGGAACTGTCGGCCAACCGGGCCAACGCCTCGCGCCGCGAACTGATCTATGGCGGCATGGATCCGGACAAGGTGCTGCGGGTCGTGGGCATGGCGTCCATCGTGCCCTTCGACAAGGAAGATCCGTACAACCCGATCAATCGCCGGATCAGCATCGTGGTGCTGAACCGGGATACCGAACAGGCGATGCTGTCCGATGGTCGTTCGGTCAACGTAGAGGATGTTGCGGCGGCGGCGGCAGGCGGACGTGTCGTGCCGTGATGCACGGCACGGTCAAGTCCCGCCGCATGCGGCCGTAAACGAGAACAGCTTGCCCGGATCCAATTTCTGAATGTCTGCCATGAAACATAGAACCGTTGCCCTGATCGTCGCCTGGACCGGGTCCGTCCTGTGCGCCGGCGTCACGGCTGCGCTCGCGCCGGCCGCGGTGTGGCCGGTGCTGGCTGTGGCGGGCGTGTGCGCGCTGCTGTGGACGTTCGCCTTCCTGCTGACAGGGCGCTCGGTGCAGGCCGTGGTCGAACGCGTCTCTCCGGCCGACGAGACGGACCCTGCACACCAGCTGGTGGCGGGTACATCGGCATCGGTGCATGCGCAGTGCGATCACATGAACGAGGAACTGGCCCGCGTGCAGCACCTGTTGCGTGAGGCCATCGAGGGGCTGACCCAGAGTTTCCACAAGATGCTGGGCGAAACAACCAGCCAGCGCGAAACCGCGCTCGCGCTCACCGGTGGCGACGGCAGCGAACAGTTCGATTTCGAGAAATTCGTTGAGGAAACGTCAGGCACCATGCAGCGCGTGGTCGACAGCGTGGTCCACAACAGCAAGCTGGGCATGGAACTGGTCGAACTGACCGAAGGCATTGCCCGCGAGACCGAAGGGGTGCGTACGCTGCTGAGCGAGATCGGCGGCATTTCCAAGCAGACAAATCTGCTCGCGCTGAATGCCGCAATCGAGGCGGCGCGCGCGGGCGAGGCCGGTCGCGGTTTCGCGGTGGTGGCTGACGAAGTGCGTGACCTGTCTGCCCGCACCAACGATTTCAGTCAGCAGATCGTCACCCTGGTCGATCGCGTTCAGGCGAATGTGCGTCTGACCGAAGACGCGCTGGCCAAGATGGCGGGTCAGGACATGACTTTCGCACTGGAATCGAAATCACGCGTCGAGTCGGTTGTGCGCGGTCTTGAATTGCTGCATCTGCGTCGCCAGCAGTCCATCGTCGAACTGGGCGCCTCGGTGGAACGCGTGGATACGGCGGTGGCCAACGCGGTCACCTCGCTGCAGTTCCAGGACATGACCTCGCAGCTGATCGGCCATGTACAGAAGCGCATCGATTCGATCGATGGCGTGATGCTCAGCGTACGCGAACTGAGTCAGGCGGCTGCCCAGGGGCAGGCGTCTCCCGAACTGGCGCGGCGTGTCGATGACGCGCTGGCGCAATTGACTGTCGTAGATAGCACCAACCCGGTGGCCCAGCAGGCTTACCAGGAAGGTGAAATAGAACTGTTCTGAAGGAGTTGGGCCATGGCAAAGACCGTGCTTGCGATTGACGATTCCGCGTCGATCCGTCAGATGGTGGCATTCACGCTGAAAAGCTCGGGCTACGAGGTGATCGAGGCGGTGGACGGACAGGATGGACTGGACAAGGCCAAGGCCAAGTCGGTCAATCTGGTGCTGACCGACCAGAACATGCCGCGCATGGACGGCCTCACGCTGATCCGCAACCTGCGCGCGATGGCGCAGTACAAGACCACGCCCATCCTGATGCTGACCACCGAGTCGTCCGACGCGATGAAGGCACAGGGCCGTGCCGCCGGAGCGACCGGCTGGCTGGTCAAGCCCTTCGACCCGCAGAAGCTGGTCGAAGTGGTGAAGAAGGTCATCGGCTGAGCACCCCACACCTGCCGCCGGGAGACCGTCCATGACCGTGGACATGAGCCAGTTCTACCAGGTGTTCTTCGAGGAAGCTGCGGAGCACCTGGCCAATATGGAGCAGATGCTGCTCGACATCGATCTGGACAGCATCGATGACGAGGAGATGAATGCCATTTTCCGTGCCGCCCACTCGATCAAGGGCAGTGCAGGGACATTCGGCTTTCAGGATCTCGCCCAGGTCACGCACGAACTCGAAACACTGCTCGACCGCGTGCGCAAGCACGAGGTGGTGATGACCACCGCCATGGTCGACGCCTCGCTGGAGGCAGGCGACCTGCTGCGCGATCTGGTCGCCGCGCATCGCGGAGAGGGCGCGGCAGATCTGCAGCGTGTGGCTGAAGTGTGTGCCACGCTGCAGCGCCTGTACGGCAACGATGCGGCTGCCGAGGACGCGCTGGCCGAGCCGCTGCCGGCGCGTGCGCTGCCGCAGTCCTTCCGCTTCAGCTTTGCGCTGCCGCCGGGCTGTGCCGACGCGGCGGGCGTGATCGAGAACATGAGCGCCGAACTGGAAACGCTGGGCGCCCGGGTGGTTGATGTATCGATGGACGCCGCCGGCCGCCTTCAGTGCGTGCTGGGGGGGGCAGTCGATGCGGCGGCCGTGCGTGACATCGTGGAATTCATCGCCTACCCGGGCAGCTATGCCGAAGGCGACGAGGCTGCACCGGCCGCTGCGGACGACGCCGCATGGGGTCTGTTCGCGGAGGAGGCCACGCCGGCCGGTGAGACGGCGGACGCGGCCTGGGGGCTCTTCGCGCCGGCGGCCGCCGCAGAATCGGCGGCCGATGACAGCTACGGCTTCTTCACCGATCCGGTCGCACCGGCGCCGCCCGTACAGGTCAAGGAAGACGACGGTTTCGGTTTTTTCGACGATGCACCGGGGGTGCCCGATCCCGCGCCGGCGCTGCAGGCCAGTGCGACGCCCGACGGCAGCTACGGCTTCTTCGAGCCGTTGCCGGTCTCGCAGGCGGAGGGCGAGCCGGTGCGTGCTCCAGTCAATGAAGCACCGGCGGAGCCTGCATCCGCGGCAGCGGCAAAGCTGGCCGAGGCGCCCAAGGCTGCTGCGGCGCGCGCGCCGAAGGCCGGCGGTGGCGGTGACACTTCGATTCGAGTCGGTGTGGACAAGGTCGACCAGATCATCAATCTGGTCGGCGAACTGGTGATCACCCAGGCCATGCTTGCTTCGGCCGCATCGAAACTGGATCCGGTCGAGTTCGAGCGGCTGATGAACGGCGTGCAGCAGCTGGAGCGCAATACCCGCGATCTGCAGGAATCGGTCATGTCCATACGCATGCTGCCGATGTCCACCGTGTTCTCGCGCTTCCCGCGCGTGGTGCGAGATCTGTCGCAGAAGCTGGGCAAGCAGGTGCGGCTGGTGACCACCGGTGAATCGACCGAACTGGACAAGGGGCTGATCGAGCGCATCGCCGATCCGCTGACCCATCTCGTACGAAACAGCCTGGACCACGGCATTGAAACGCCCGAAGTGCGCGAGGCACGGGGCAAGCCGCGCGAAGGCACGATCACGCTGAAGGCCTCGCATCAGAGCGGCAACATCGTGATCGAGGTCGGTGACGACGGCGCCGGACTGAACCGTGAGCGCATTCTGTCCAAGGCGCGCGAGCGCGGTCTGGCGGTCAGCGACGCGATGAGCGATTCCGAAGTGTGGGCACTCATTTTCGAAGCCGGCTTCTCGACCGCAGACCAGATCACCGAAGTGTCCGGCCGTGGTGTGGGCATGGACGTGGTGAAGAAGAACATCACCGCCATGGGCGGTCGGGTCGATATCGAATCGATGACCGGTGTCGGTACCCGCATGACGGTGCGCCTGCCGCTGACGCTGGCCATTCTGGACGGCATGTCGGTCGCGGTCGGCGCGGAAACCTATATCGTTCCGCTGAACTACGTGGTCGAGTCGCTGCAGCCGAGCGCAGCCATGATCAAGAGCGTGGGGGGCGAGCCGAGGCTGGTGCAGGTGCGCAACGAGTACCTGAACATCCTGACACTGAAGGCGGCGCTGGGCCTGCATGACGGCACCACCGATCTTGAGCGCGGCATTCTGGTGGTGCTTGAATCCGATGGCGACAAGATCGCGCTGTTCGTCGACGAGCTGGTGGGCCAGCACCAGGTCGTGATCAAGAGCCTGGAAGCCAACTACCGCAAGGTGGTGGGCATTTCCGGCGCCACCATCATGGGCGACGGCCACGTCGGCCTCATTCTTGACGTGCCGGCTCTGGTCGCTTCAGCACGCGGCACCTTCGCCGCGGCCGCCTGAGCCGCGCGGCCTCTCACGCGCCTGTTCTCTCTTCGGCCCTGCACCGCCCGGCCCTGACAGGGGCTTCCGGGCTGTGCAGCGTGCACGCACGCCTTGCGCGGCCGGCGTGATGCGAAAAATGGGGGCTTCCCAGCCTCAAGGCGCCTACCTCACATGCCGTTACAAGCCGAGTAACGGAAGCGAGGGAGTCAACAATGGTTCATGCGGCGCAGGCAGCGACTCACCGGCCGGATGGCACGGAGGGCAGCTACGCCCAGGAATACCTCACCTTCACGCTGGGTGAGGAGGAGTACGCCATCGATATTCTCAAGGTGCAGGAAATCCGCGGCTACGACGCGGTGACCGGCATCGCTCACGCGCCGCCCTTCATCAAGGGCGTGATCAACCTGCGCGGCACCATCGTGCCCATCGTTGATCTGCGCATCAAGTTCGGCGTCGGCGTCGTCGAATACACGCCTTTCACGGTCACCATCATCCTGAATGTCGGCGGGCGCGTGGTCGGCATGGTGGTCGATTCGGTGTCCGACGTGCTGGCGCTCGGCGCCGCCCAGATACTGCCCGCGCCCGATTTCTCGTCCGCGCTCGACACCCGCTACATCCATGGTCTGGGCTCGATCGACGCGCGGATGCTCATCGTTGTCGATATCGAAAAACTCATGCTGTCGCCCGATATGGCCTTGGTCGACGATCACGTGCACTGACTGAAAGTCCAGGAAAATGACTTCAATCACTTCGACAAACGCCACGCCCTCGCGTGGTCTGAGCGTGCAGCAGAGGCTGCTGGTCATCGTTGCCGTTTCGCTGGCCGGCATCGCGCTTCTGGCGACGGTGCTGCTGTTCGGCATGCGCGCCAGCATGATGGAAGACCGCAAGAACGCGGCCCGCTTCGCGGTGGAATCCGCGTGGGGCGTGGTCGAGGCCTTCCACAAGCGGGCCCAGTCCGGCGAACTGACCCAGGACGAAGCACGCCGGCAGGCTGCGGATACCCTGCGCACGCTGCGCTACAACGGACAGGACTACTTCTGGATCAATGATTTCGGCCCGCGCATGGTCATGCACCCGACCAAGCCGGAACTGGAAGGCAAGGATCTGAGCGGCACCCGGGATCCGGACGGCAAAGCGCTGTTCGTTGAATTCGTCCGTGTGGCCAAAGGTGAGGGGGCGGGTTTCGTCGACTACAAGTGGCCGCGTCCGGGCGCGGATGCGCCGGTACCCAAGGTGTCCTACGTGCGGCAATTCGAGCCCTGGGGCTGGGTAGTCGGTTCAGGCATCTATGTCGACGACGTCAATGCGCTCATCCTGCGCGAGATCGGCTATGTCGCGCTGATCGTGCTGGTGATCGCCGCGGTGATCGGCTTCATCGGCATCAATCTCGGGCGCAGCATTGCCGCCCGGCTGCGGCTGGCCGGACATCACGCGGAAGCCATTTCGACCGGCATGTTCGATCGCGCCATCGATGCCGGCGCGCAGGACGAAGTCGGTCAGCTCATGCGTCTGCTCGACAAGATGCGCGTTGATCTGAAGGCGCGTGCCGAACGCGATCAGGTGGTGGCCGAGGAAAACCTGCGTGCCCGTACCGCCCTCGACTGCGTCACCACCAATGTGCGCATCGCCGACAACAGCGGCAGGGTGCTCTACGCCAACCGGGCCATGCTGCGCACGCTGGGGCGCATTGAAGGCGCGATTCGCGCCGCCGTGCCGCAGTTCTCTCTCGATCGTTTCATCGGCAGCAACGTGAGTGCGTTGTGTACCAATCCCGAATTCGTGCGTCGCAGCTGGACTGAAGGTCTGACCCAGCGCAGCGAACTCGTCATCGGCAGCCATTGCTTCGTACTGTCGCTCACCCCGGTTCTCAATGATGCGGGTGAACGCGTTGGCACCGTCGGCGAATGGACGGATCGCACCGAAGAGGTGGCGATCGAGCAGGAAGTGACCGATCTGGTGCGTGCGGCCGGAGACGGCGACTTCACGCGTCGCCTGTCGGTGGAGAACAAGCAGGGCTTTTTCCGCCAGCTGGCGGAGGGGCTGAACGGCCTGGTGGAGCAGGTGGCGACCAGTCTGGGCGATCTGGCGTCGGTGCTCAACGCGATGGCCAGCGGTGATCTGAACCGCAAGATCGAGGGCGACTACCAGGGCACCTTCGCGCAGCTGAAAGACGATACCAACACCACGGTGGAGCGACTGCGCGAAGTGGTGGGTCGCATCAAGGCGTCGTCGGATGCGATCAACGTGGCTGCGCAGGAAATATCGGCAGGTAACAGCGACCTCAGTTCCCGCACCGAGGAGCAGGCCAGTTCCCTGCAGGAAACAGCCAGTTCGATGGAAGAGCTGAATGCGACCGTGAAGCAGAACGCGGAAAGCGCGCAGAAGGCGAACCAGCTCGGCCAGCAGAGCAATGACGCGGTGACGCGCGGCGCGGAGACGGTCAAGCGTGTGGTGAGCACGATGTCGGACATCCAGGATTCGAGCAAGAAGATTGCCGACATCATCGGCGTCATCGATTCGATCGCGTTCCAGACCAACATCCTGGCGCTGAACGCGGCGGTGGAAGCGGCGCGTGCGGGCGAGCAGGGCCGGGGTTTCGCGGTGGTGGCGAGCGAGGTGCGCAACCTTGCGCAGCGCAGCGCGCAGGCGGCGAAGGAAATCAAGGGTCTGATCGCGGCGTCGGTCGAGCGGGTGGACGACGGCGCGAAGCTGGTGGCCGAAGCGGGCGACACGATGGAGCGGGTGGTCGACAGCTTCCGTCAGGTCACCGGACTGGTGACCGATATCGCGTCGGCCAGTCATGAACAGTCGACCGGCATCGCTCAGGTGACGCAGGCGGTGAGCCAGATGGACGGCGTGACGCAGCAGAACGCGGCGCTGGTGGAGCAGGCGGCGGCGGCGGCGGAAAGTCTGGAAGAACAGGCGCGAGCGCTGATGCGCGCGGTCGGCCAGTTCAAACTCGATGGCGGCGGTGGGCTGTCTGCGGGCTTCGAGCGTGCCGCCGTGGCGGCCCCGCTGGTGCGTGAAGCGGCGAACACCGAGCCGGTGCTGCCGCGCTCGCGTGGCGGCGCGCTGGGCAAGGTCAAGCGCGTGGCGCCGGGCGGATCCGCCTTCGCCGAAGAGGAATGGGAAGAGTTCTGATGTTGATCGTGACCGGCGCCATCGGGCCCAGCCGGTCGTAGGGAGAGAAAAGTCATGCGCATCAATTCACCGGTGACCGGGCGTGAGGTCGAACTGACCGATCGCCACAACATCGTTTCGCGTACCGATCTGAAGGGACAGATCATGTACGTGAATCGCGATTTCATCGAAATCAGCGGGTTCGAGGAATCCGAACTGATCGGTCAGCCGCACAACATGGTGCGGCATCCGGACATGCCGCGCGAGGCTTTCGAGGACATGTGGCGCTGCCTGAAGTCGGAGCGCCCGTGGACCGGTCTGGTCAAGAACCGGTGCAAGAACGGCGACCACTACTGGGTGGTGGCCAATGCCACGCCGCTGCTGGAAAACGGTGTGGTCACCGGCTACATGTCGGTGCGCACCCGCCCGTCGCGCGAACAGGTGGCGGCGGCGGAAAGCGCCTACCGCGCCTTCCGCGAAGGCGGCGCCAAAGGACTGGCCATCCGCGACGGCGTGGTGGTGAAGACCGGCTTCTCGCCAGCCCGCTTCATTGCCAGCCTGAGCATCCGCGCACGCATGTTCGGCATCGTCGGCATCGTCGGTCTGGCCATGGCCGGTATCGCGGCCACCGGCATGCAGGCGCTGCAGTACAGCGAAGCCGTGCTCAAGGTGACCTACAACGACCGTGTCGTGCCCACCCAGCAGCTCAAGGTGGTGGCGGACATGTATGCGGTGAACATCGTCGATACCGCGCACAAGGTGCGCAACGGCAATATCGATTTCGGTCAGGGCGAGAAGAACATCGCGCAGGCGCGCGATGCCATCGCCAAGAACTGGGACGGATACCGTGCGAGCCAGATGACCGACGAGGAACGTGCGCTGGTCGCCCAGGCGGTTCCGCTGATGAAGACTGCCGATGCGTCGATCGACCGTCTGGCAGGCATCATGCGCGCCAAGGACATGGCTGGGCTGACCGCGTACTCGGTTCAGGACCTGTATCCGGTGATCGACCCGATCTCGGGCAAGGTGGGTGAGCTGGTGGATCTGCAGATCCGCGTCGCCGGCGAGGAGATCGAGCATGTGCGCGAGGCGTCAGGCCGCGCCTTTGCCATCATGGGCGGTCTGCTGGCAATCGGCCTGCTGCTTGCGGCCGGCGGGGCCTGGATGCTTCTGCGCGCCATCCTCAAGCCCATCGCCGACGTTCGGGCCATCGTCCGCCGCATGGCCGAGGGCCGGCTCGATGTCGAGGTCGATACCACCCGCCGCGACGAGATGGTGGCCATCCTCGATGCCACCAAGACGATGAAGATCAAGCTGGGTGCCGACGTGGC
This sequence comes from Methyloversatilis sp., assembly GCA_041639545.1. Taxonomy (GTDB): domain Bacteria; phylum Pseudomonadota; class Gammaproteobacteria; order Burkholderiales; family Rhodocyclaceae; genus Methyloversatilis. The sequence goes on from JBEQBZ010000007.1 coordinate 59,868, forward strand.
GGAAGAGCGCCGTGTCGCTGACGAGAACCTGCGCATCCGCGAGGCGCTCGATTCGGTCACCACCAATGTGCGCATCGCCGACAACGTGGGCAAGGTGCTGTACGCCAACAAGACGCTGCTCGAAACGCTGCGCCGCACCGAGCAGGAAATCCGCCGCAAGGTGCCGCAGTTCTCGGCCGATGCTTTCGTTGGCAGCGACATTACCGTGTTCTACGACGACCCTGCCGCGGCGAAGGCGCGTCTGGCCAGCCTGAATGCCACGGTGAAGGGCGAGATCGTCATCGGTGGCCGCCTTTACCAGCTTACGACCAGTCCCATCGTCAATTCGGCCGGCCAGCGACTGGGTTCGGTCGGCGAATGGCTGGATCGCACCGACGAAGTGGCGATCGAGAAGGAAGTGACCGATCTGGTGCGTGCGGCCGGAGACGGCGACTTCACGCGTCGCCTGTCGGTGGAGAACAAGCAGGGCTTTTTCCGCCAGCTGGCGGAGGGGCTGAACGGCCTGGTGGAGCAGGTGGCGACCAGTCTGGGCGATCTGGCATCGGTGCTCAACGCGATGGCCAGCGGTGATCTGAACCGCAAGATCGAAGGCGAGTACCACGGTACCTTCGCCCGGCTGAAGGACGATACCAACACCACGGTGGACCGCCTGCGCGAAGTGGTGGGCCGGATCAAGGAGTCGACCGAAGCCATCAATACCGCGGCACGTGAGATTGCGGCCGGAAACAGCGATCTGAGTGCCCGCACCGAGGAGCAGGCGAGTTCGCTGGAAGAGACCGCCAGTTCGATGGAAGAGCTGAACGCGACGGTGAAGCAGAACGCGGAAAGCGCGCAGAAGGCGAACCAGCTCGGCCAGCAGAGCAACGACGCGGTGACGCGCGGTGCGGAGACCGTGAAGCGGGTGGTGCTGACGATGTCGGACATCCAGGACTCAAGCAAGAAGATCGCGGACATCATCGGCGTGATTGATTCGATCGCGTTCCAGACCAACATCCTGGCGCTGAACGCGGCGGTGGAAGCGGCGCGTGCGGGCGAGCAGGGCCGGGGTTTCGCGGTGGTGGCGAGCGAGGTGCGCAATCTTGCGCAGCGCAGCGCGCAGGCGGCGAAGGAGATCAAGGGCCTGATCGCAGCGTCGGTCGAGCGGGTGGATGACGGCGCGAAGCTGGTGGCCGAGGCGGGCGGCACGATGGAGCGGGTGGTCGACAGCTTCCGCCAGGTCACCACGCTGGTCACCGATATCGCGTCAGCCAGCCAGGAGCAGGCTTCGGGTATCGCGCAGGTGACGCAGGCGGTGAGCCAGATGGACGGGGTGACGCAGCAGAACGCGGCGCTGGTGGAACAGGCGGCGGCGGCGGCGGAAAGTCTGGAAGAACAGGCGCGAGCGCTGATGCGCGCGGTCGGCCAGTTCAAACTCGATGGCGGCGGTGGGCTGTCTGCGGGCTTCGAGCGTGCTGCCGTGGCGGCCCCGCTGGTGCGTGAAGCGGCGAACACCGAGCCGGTGCTGCCGCGCTCGCGTGGCGGCGCGCTGGGCAAGGTCAAGCGCGTGGCGCCGGTATCGCTCGCGGCGGCAGAAGATGAGTGGGAAGAGTTCTGAACAGGCTTGCCGGCCGCCGATCGGGGCCGGTACGACGCATCGATCGGGGTGAGGCATCGTGAGTACAGGCAGCAAGGCAGTGAGTGCCACACACAGCGCGGCTGAAATCACGCGCCAGCTTTCGGAGGTGAAGACACTCTCCGGCAGTACGCGCGAGTTCTCCTTCACGCGGGAAGATTTCGACCGCATCGCAAAGATGATCCATCAGTACGCCGGCATCGCCCTGTCGCCGATCAAGTTCGACATGGTCTACAGCCGGCTGGCGCGCAGACTGCGCGCCACCGGCGACGCGACCTTTGCCGACTACATCCGCCGGCTGGAGCGCAATGACCGTACCGAGTGGGAAACCTTCGTCAATTCGCTGACCACCAACCTCACCTCGTTCTTTCGCGAGGCGCACCACTTCGACATCCTGAAGCAGCACCTGACCAAGCTGGGCAAGCCGAACGCCCGCATCTGGTGCAGCGCGGCCTCGACCGGCGAAGAGCCGTACTCGATCGCCATCACCTGCTGCGAGCTGTATGGCTCGATGACACCGCCGGTCGAAATCATCGCCTCCGACATCGATACCCAGGTTCTCGCTCAGGGGCAGTCCGGCGTATACGGGGAGGAGCGCATCGAGAAGCTGTCGCCCGAACTGGTGCGCAAGTACTTCCTGCGCGGCACCGGCAGCCGGGCCGGCGAAGTGCGCGTGCGCCCTGAACTGCAGAAGCTCATCCGCTTCACGCGGGTCAACCTGCTGGAGTCGAACTGGCCGGTCAGGGGGCCGCTTGAGGCGATCTTCTGCCGCAACGTGATGATCTATTTCGACAAGCCGACCCAGTACGGCATCCTGAAGCGTTACGTGCCGCTGCTGCGTCCTGACGGCCTGCTGTTCGCTGGACATTCCGAGAGCTTTTCACACGCGGTAGACCTGTTCCGCAACCTTGGCAGAACCGTGTATGCACGTGCTGACGGCGCTCGCTGAACACGGTCCGGGCCTGATCGAGCATCAGGCCGCCCAGCGCTACTACGACCGCAACTTTTCGCGCGAGGCAGTCAAGATACTGCCGGGCGAGTTCTTCGTCACCACGCGCGACATGCTGCTGGTGACGGTGCTCGGTTCCTGCGTGGCCGCGTGCATACGCGACCCGGAGCGGGGCATTGGCGGCATGAATCATTTCATGCTGCCGGATGCCGGCACCGGCGTCATGAGCCGTTCGGCGCGCTACGGTGCCTACGCGATGGAACTGCTGGTCAACGAACTGATCAAGGCCGGCGCCCGGCGCAGCGCGCTGCAGGCCAAGGTATTCGGCGGTGGCCGGGTGATGGCCACGCTGGCCAATGCCAATGTCGGCGAGCGCAACGCGGAGTTCGTGCTCGATTATCTGGCGCAGGAAGGGATACCGGTTCTGTCGCAGGATCTGCTGGACAGTCATGCAAGAAAGATTTACTTCTTCCCGGGTTCGGGGCGGGTGCTGCTGAAGAGGCTGGCCCGCATGAACAACGATACGCTGGTGCGTCGCGAGCGCGAGTACCAGGAACGGCTTGCCCGAGACGACGCGTCCGGCGACATCGAACTGTTCTCCTGATCCGGGGCGAGGAGGAAGGACACATGAAGATCAGGGTTCTGGTGGTCGACGACTCCGCAGTCATGCGTGCGGTGCTCACCGAAATCATCAACCAGGCGCCCGACATGGAAGTGGTCGGGTCGGCGCCCGACGCGGCAATAGCGCGGCAGAAGGTGAAGGAGCTTTCGCCCGACGTGCTCACGCTGGACGTCGAGATGCCCAACATGAACGGACTTGAGTTTCTGGACAAGGTGATGCGCCTGCGTCCGATGCCGGTCATCATGATTTCCAGCCAGACCGCGCAGGGTTCTGAAACCACCTTGCAGGCGCTTGAACTGGGGGCGGTGGACTACGTGGCGAAGCCGCGCGGTTCGCTGGCAGGTCTGCCGGTCAGTTACGCGAACGAGATTCACGAGAAGATCCGGACCGCCCACGGTGCGCGTCTGAAGGTGTTGCGTTCAGGCGCGACGGTGAGCACGCCGGCGCCGACGGGTGCGGCCCGCGCGAGCGTACCGCCGCGCCCGGCCCCGCCGGCGGTGGCCACCTCGAACTGGGGCGATCGCATCATCTGCATCGGCGCCTCGACCGGCGGTACCGAGGCGATCAAGGAGGTGCTGTGCCGCCTGCCGGAGAACGTGCCGGGCATCGTCATGGTTCAGCACATGCCGGAAATGTTTACCGCAAGCTTTGCCCGGCGACTGGACACGCTGGCACGCATACGGGTGAAGGAGGCGGAGCAGGGCGAGCGCGTGCTGCCTGGCCACGCCTATCTGGCGCCCGGTCATTCGCATCTTGAGATCCGGCGCTCTGGCAACGGCTATGTCTGCGAACTGCTGCAGACGCCACCCTACAATCGCCACCGGCCTGCGGTGGACGTGCTGTTCAATTCCGCTGCCCAGCACGCGCGGGGCAGTGCGGTGGCCGCGCTGCTGACCGGCATGGGCAAGGACGGCGCTCAGGGCATGCTGGCCATGCGCAGGGCGGGCGCCTGGACCATAGGTCAGGACCAGGAAAGCTGCGTCGTCTATGGCATGCCCCGCGAAGCGGCACAGATCGGCGGCTGCTGCGAGGTGGCGTCGCTGACCCAGGTGGCTGATCGCATCGTTGCCGCGCTGCAGAATGGCAAGCGGCTGGTTGCGCCCGTCTGACGGGCATCCGTTTCACTTCATCCAGACTATCGGATTCATCATGGAAATTCGCAGCTCCATCGACAACGCACAGGCACGCATCACGCTGGGCGGACGTTTCGATTTTTCGTCCCATCGCGAATTCCGCGACGTGACCGAGCAACTGCTCGCCCGCGGATCGATCTCGGTCATCGAGATCGATCTGGGCGCAGTGTCCTATCTGGACAGTTCCGCTCTGGGCATGCTGCTGATGCTGCGCGACAAGGCGCGTTCGGCCAATTGCGAGATCAGGCTCGCGCACTGCAGTGCGCCGGTGCGCCAGGTGCTGGATGTCGCCAACTTCCAGAAACTGTTCACGATCATCTGAGCGAAGGCGTGCCGGCGGCGTCTCAAGTTCGGACGCCGGTCGTCGTTAGTTCTGTACCACGGACCGGCACACGATGCCCAGGTGCCGCGGCGGACAGTCGGCCCATACCGGTCTGACGTCAGTCTGCGGTGCCTTACCGGACAGGAGAGAGATCGATGACGACGAGCACGCGCGCGCAGACGCGCAGCCTGGGCCCCGCCCTGGGCCTTTTTGCAGGACTGCTGACCACCCACATCGGCGTATACGCCTTGAGCACACCGGTTCTGTCGCCGACCGGTGCGTTGATCGCGGCCGCGCCGGCGCTGCTTGCCAGCGCGCTGATATGCGGCCTGATCCGGTGGCGATTCGAAAACCCGCTGGAACGCGCGGTCAGCGACATGGAACGTGCCCGCCTGTCGGGCGATCTCACCTTACGTCTCGATACCACCGGTCACGGTGCACTGCCGCGTCTGGCCGAAAGCTACAACCGGCTGGTGACCGAGTTCAGTGCGGCCATGGCCAAGATGCTGTTTACCTCGCAGCGGCTGCAGCAGACCTGTAACGATCTGGGCAAGGGCGCCGAACGGGTGGCCGGTTCGGCCGAACAGCAGTGCGCAGCCTCGCGCGCGGCCAGTGGCGATGTCGGCAACATGAAAACCAGCATGGCCGAGGCGACTCACGCCGCGTCCGGCACGGTGGATGACGCCACCCGTTCGCGCGAACTGTCTCAACAGGGCGCTCAGGTGGTGACCCGGGTGGCCGAAGAGATGGGGCGGGTGGCCGGAAGCGTGTCGGAGAGCGCCCGCAAGATCGAACTGCTGGGACAGCGCTCGGAGGAAATCGGCTCGGTCGTGCAGGTGATCCGCGAGATTGCCGATCAGACCAATCTGCTCGCGCTCAACGCCGCCATCGAGGCGGCGCGTGCCGGCGAACAGGGGCGCGGATTCGCGGTGGTGGCCGACGAGGTCCGCAAGCTGGCCGAACGCACGGCGGCCTCCACAGGCCAGATCCATTCGATGATTTCCACCGTTCAGCGGGAAACCGGCGAGGCGGCATCGGCGATACGCACCAGTGCGGTCGAGGCGCGGCGCGGTGCGGATCTGACCGGCGAAGCAGTGGCCACGCTGGAGAACATCCGCGCCTGCGCCGACGCAACGCTGGAGCGCGTGGGCGGCACGGTAGACGCGATGCGGCACAACCACGCACTGGGCGAGCAGGTCGAGCAGCATGTGCAGCGCATCTTCGCGATGGCGGAATCCAATCGTGACGTGTCCGGCGCCACCGCCGCCGAAGCGTCCCGGCTCGATGTGCTGTCCAGCAATCTGGCCGAACTGGCCCAGGTGTTCCGTCTGGGCAGCTACGGCGAGCAGGCGGTCGCTGCGCATGCCCGCATGCCTGACATCGTCGCCAGCGCGGCGGCGCAGATCGGCGCCTGCCTGGAAGCGGCGGTCAAGCGCGGAGAGATCAAGCTCGACGACCTGTTCGACGAGAACTACCGACCGATAGCCGGGACCCGTCCGGTCAAGTACAACACCAAGTTCGATGCGCTGACCGACCGGCTTTTCCCGGCCATACAGGAGGCACTCCTGGATCGCCACCAGGGGCTGATCTACGCCGGCGCGGTGGATCGCAAAGGCTATTTTCCGACCCACAACAAGCGCTTCTGTCAGCCGCTGACCGGTGACGAGAAGAAGGACATCGTCGGCAACCGCACCAAGCGCATCTTCGATGACCCGGTTGGCCGGCGCTGTGGCGCCCACAACCAGCCCTTCCTGATACAGACCTACCGTCGAGATACCGGCGAGGTGGTGCACGACATTTCGGCACCGATCCTTGTCGGTGGCCGCCAATGGGGCGGCTTCCGTATCGGCTACGCCGCCTGAAGCGCCCGCTTCGGCTACGTGCAGCGCCGTTCGGAGCGCTGCAGGGCAGGCGGCCTCCGGGCCGCCTGCCCGTTTGACGCAGGTCAAACAGGTGTGGCATCGCCTTCCGGGGCGCTTCATCACCCTTCAGTCCTTTTCATCGCAGCCGTAAGAATGAGCGGATGTTCATGCAGGCACGGGTGTTCACGCGCCGGCTGCGGAATGTCCGGACCGGATGCGCGGCAGCGCATCGAAGCGGTCAGCCTGAGGACTGATGCACCCTGGCTGTGCAAGCGGGTACACGATGCCCGTACATCTGGAGACTGATATGAACGCCCTGCTGTATCCCGCCCGCGCTCTGATGGCGCGCATGCGTTTTGGCCCCAAGATGGCCCTGGTGATGGGCATCCTGCTGGTGCTGTCAGTTGCGCTGGCCACCATGCTCACGATGAGCCGGATCGAAACGCTCAGACTCATGGAGAACGAGCGGGTCGGGGCCGGTTATCTGCGTGCGCTCCTGAGCGTGATGGGGTCGATGCAACAGCATCGCGGTCTGTCGACCACCCTGCTCAACGGTGACTCAGGCCTGGCGTCCAAGGTCGAAGCCAAGGCGGCTGAAGTGAAGGACGGGCTCAATCAGCTGCGCGCGCTGGATTCGGCCAACGCAACCCTGCTCAGGCAGGGTGCTCGTCTTGACCGCATGGAACAGGAATGGGCGGCAGTGCGTCAGCAGATGCAGGGCAGCGGCGGCGACAACTTCAAGCGGCACAGCGTCCTGATAGAGAGCCTGCTGAACGACTTCAGGATCGTGTCCGACAATACCGGCATGACTTTCGATCCGTTCGAGGACACTTACACCCTCAACGAAGCCGCGGTGACCGTGGCGCCGCACACCATCGAGTATCTCGCTCGCCTGCGCGGCCGGGCCGCTGCGGTCAGTGCCCGCAAGAGTGCGTCGCTGGAGGATTCGGTCGAACTGGGTGCGCTGATGCAACTGGTGCGCAGCCGCATCGCGGAAATGGATCGCGTGGTCGAGCGCGTCAAGCTGCGTGCCCCGGATCACGCCGCAGCGGTTGCCGCGGAGGTGGAGCAACTGCGTGCCAGCTATGGCGCGGTGTCGCCGATGCTCGACAACATCGTGATCCGCCAGCAGTTCGACGTGGCGCCGAGCGACGTGTTCGCTCAGGCCACCAGACCGGTCGATGCTGCGCTCAAGGCTTCGCAGACTCTGCTGAACGCGATCGATGGCAGCATGGATGCACACAGCCGCAGCATGACCACGACGCTGGTGCTGACCATCGCAGGGCTGGTGGCCGGTCTGCTCGTCTCGTCCTATCTCGCGCTGGGTCTTTACGCCTCGCTGGAGCACAACATCCGTCGCATGATCGACGGCGGAAAGCGACTGGCTGAGGGTGACCTGGGTGCTCGCATACAGGTCGACAGCAAGGACGAACTGGGCGACATCGCCCGCAGTTTCAACGGCATGGCCGACGGTCTGGCCGCGCTGATCACCCGGGTCAAGACTTCCGCGGGCGAAGTGGGTCAGGTCACGCTGGCACTGGCCAGCGCTACCCAGCAGATCAGCGAGGCGTCGACCAGCCAGAGCCAGTACGCGTCGGCCATGGCGGCGACCATCGAAGAGCTGTCGGTGTCGATCAACAGCGTTTCGGACAGCGCGGCCGACATGCGTCGCCATGCGGATTCGAGCCGTGACGAGGCGACTCAGGGCCATCGCGCGATCGATGCCGTGAGTGGCGAGCTCGATGCGGTCGGCCATGTGGTCGGCGAAATATCGCAGGCGGCCGGTGCCTTCATCGAGAGCACCCGGGCAATCGGTGACATGACCCGTCAGGTCAAGGACATCGCCGAGCAGACCAATCTGCTGGCGCTGAACGCAGCCATCGAGGCGGCACGCGCAGGCGAGCAGGGCCGTGGCTTCGCCGTGGTGGCCGACGAGGTGCGCAAGCTGGCGGAGAAATCGGCCGTGTCGGCGCAGCAGATTGAGGAAGTGACCCGCGCGCTCGACGCCCGTGCCGGCAGCGTAGGCGCGGTGGTGCAGCGCGGCGTGGCAGCCATCGACAACTCCCGCACCCAGCTTTCGCAGGTGGTGGGCGCGCTCGGTCGGGCGGCCGATGCGGCCGCCTCGACATCGCACGGCATTGCCGGTATCGCCGAATCGGTCAGCGAACAGACGACGGCCAGTCACGATGTGGCGCGCTCTGTCGAACAGATCGCCCAGATGAGTGAGGAAAACAGCAGCGCCATTTCGGCCATGGCGGGTGAGGCCCAGCACCTGCGTGCGCTGGCGTTGAGCCTGGAAGAAGCCAGCGCCCGCTTCCGGGTCTGACCGGCCCTCCCGGATGCCGGGCGGTGCCTGTCACCGTTCGGCATCTGCCGTGTCCTTAGTTCAGCCATCGGGAAATCATCCTTGATTTTCCGCGGTTTCCCACCGCGGATCCGGCCTGTCCCCGGCCGCCTTCCGGCACTGTCCGGCCCCCATCTCCCGTTTCTCCAAACCCTTGATCCGGCAGGCCGAATGCGTATTCCGGAATTTCATTCAGGGGGTTCAAGACTGTTCAGGCGCTGCCGTTAACAACCCACATCAGCGCGTTGTTTTCGTGCCACTGACCTTACAGACGAGGCCGACATGTCAGAGTTGCTCAAGAATATCGATGCCCGCACCAAGCTCGCGGGCACCAACAAGCTCGAAATCCTGATGTTTTCGCTCGGCGTCGATTCCCGTACCGGGAAGCGCGAAACCTTCGGCATCAACGTGTTCAAGGTGCGCGAGGTCATGCGTACGCCGCCGGTCACCGCGGCGCCTGAAATGCCGCCGGCGGTCGAAGGCATGGTGAGTCTGCGCGGTGCGCTGGTGCCGGTGGTCGATCTGGCCAAGTTCGCGCAGTTCCCGAGCGAAACCCCGCGCGACGTGATGATCGTGACCGAGTACAACGGTCATACCCAGGGTTTCCTGGTCGAGTCGGTCGACACCATCCTGCGCCTGGACTGGTCGCAGATGCGGGTGCCGCCGGCCATGCTGACCGCCAATCTGGGCGGCCTGGTCACCGCCGTCACCGAACTGGCCGATGGCCGTCTGGTGATGATGCTGGACGTGGAGAAGATCCTGTCCGAAACCGCCGACATCGACAACGACCTGGCATTCAAGGACATCGAGCCTCTGGGCATCGAGGGGGCCACCGTGTTCTTCTGCGACGACTCTCCGGTTGCCCGCAACCAGATCACCCGCACCCTCGATCTGATGGGCGTGCGCTACGTGAGCGCGATCAACGGTGCGCAGATGTGGACCGAACTCAAGAAGATCGCCTCCTACGCCGAATCCAGTGACCGCAAGGTGAGCGATCTGGTCAGCATGATCCTGACCGACGTCGAGATGCCGGAGATGGACGGCTACATCCTGACCAAGCACATCAAGGCCGACCCGCGCTTCGCCGGCATCCCGGTGGTGATGCACTCCTCGCTGTCCTCGGGCTCCAACCAGCAGCTGGGCCGTTCGGTCGGCGTGGATGAATACGTTTCGAAATTCGAGGCGCAGCGTCTGGCGGAAACGATCAGCCGCCTGATTCGCCGTGGTACCGGTGGCAGCCGTGCCGCCGCCTGAACGAGACTGGAGACAGACGATGGACAGAACCGATCAGAACCTGCTCGAACAGGTCGATGCCCGGACCAAGCTGGCGGGCTCGAACAAGATGGAAATCCTGCTGTTCTCGCTCGGCACGCACGAGCTGTTCGGCATCAATGTGTTCAAGGTGCGCGAAGTCAGCCGCACCCCGACCGTCACCCCGACGCCCAACATGCCGGGCGGCGTGGAAGGCCTGATCTCGCTGCGCGGCAACGTGATTCCGGTGCTGTCGCTGGCACGCATCATGAATCTGGACGGCGCGCCCGAGGGCATGGGCAGCGCCATGATGGTGACCGAGTACAGCAAGCGTACGCTGGGCTTCCTGGTGCACGAGGTTGACCGCATCATCCGCGTCGATTGGGACCGCGTCCGCGCCCCCGAATCGGTGGTGACCAGCGAGCAGCTCTACATCACCGCCATCACCGAACTGGACGATGGCCGCCTGGTGTCCATCCTGGACGTCGAAAGCATCATGGCCGGCACCTTCGGCGAGGCCGCAATCACTGAAATTCCGCCGCTGGGCGGCAACTACCAGCCCAACGTGTTCTTTGTCGACGACTCCGCGGTCGCTCGCAAGAAGATTGCAGAAGTGCTGGAAAAGCTCGCCATCCGTCACAAGCATGCCACCAATGGCGCCGAAGCCTGGGCCCGTCTGCAGGGCATGGCGGCGCACTCGTCGGCCACCGGCAACCCGCTGACCGACGAAATCGACCTCATTCTGGTGGATGCCGAAATGCCCGAGATGGACGGCTACGTGCTCACCCGGAACATCAAGAATGACCCGCGTTTTGCCGACATTCCTGTGGTGATGCACTCATCGCTGTCGTCGGAAGCCAACCGGGCGATGGGCAAGAGCGTCGGTGTGGATGCGTATGTGGCGAAGTTCGATGCCGAAGTGCTCGCCGACACGCTGCGTCCGCTGCTGGCAACACATAAAGCCTGAGAGAGGTAGTCACCCATGTCTGATCCCAAGATGAAATTCCTCGTTGTCGACGACTTCTCGACCATGCGCCGCATCGTACGCAATCTGCTGAAGGAACTCGGTTTCACCAACGTCGATGAAGCCGAGGACGGCGTGATCGCGCTGCAGAAGCTCAAGGGCGGCGACTTCGACTTCGTGGTGACCGACTGGAACATGCCGAACATGACCGGCATCGAGCTGCTGCGCGCCATTCGTGCCGACGCCGCGCTGAAGGCGCTGCCGGTGCTGATGATCACCGCCGAAGCAAAGAAGGAAAACATCATTGAAGCCGCCCAGGCGGGGGCTTCGGGCTACATCGTGAAGCCCTTCACCGCCGGCACCATGAGCGAAAAGCTGAACAAGATTTTCGAGAAGATGAACCAGAAAGCCGCCTGAGGCTGAATCGGGAGAACGAACCGTGAAGAAGCTCAAGCTTGACGAGACCGGCGATTCCGACGATCTGCAGGCGCTGTTCGACAGCATTGCCAACGAGACGCCGCAGAAGGTGCGACTTGAAGTCGTCCCCGAGCCGATCGTTGCCGCAGGTGGCGACAATCCGGACCTGGAAGCGCTGTTCGATTCCATGGCCGGGGTTTACGCGGCCAGCCATCCGGAAACGCACGAAGAGGTCGACCACAGCTGCGAAATGGTGTTCAACAAGGTGGGGCATCTGGCCCGCCAGTTGCACGACACGCTGCGGGAACTGGGTTACGACCACGCGCTCGAGGACGTTGCGCAGCAGATGCCGGACGCGCGCAGCCGTCTGAACTACGTTGCGCAGATGACCGAGCAGGCCGCCAGCCGGGTGCTGAATGCCACCGATGTCGCCATCCCGATGCAGGACGACATCGAGAAGCGCTCCAGCGCACTGCACGACCGCTGGGAAAAGCTCTACCGCAACGAACTGTCGGTCGATGAGTTCAAGGCGCTGGCCACCGAAACCCGGGGCTTCCTCGGCGATGTGCCGGGCTTTGCCCGCGACACCCGGGCGCAGTTGAACGAAATCATGATGGCGCAGGATTTTCAGGATCTGACCGGTCAGGTCATCAAGAAAATCGTAGAAATGTCGCAAAAGCTGGAGAGCGGTCTGCTGCAGGTGCTGATCGAGGCCATGCCGGCGGAGAAGCGCGCTGCTGCGCCGGAGGGGCTGCTCAACGGGCCGGTCATCAACGCCCAGGGTCGCAACGATGTGGTGACCAGTCAGGAACAGGTCGACGACCTGCTCGAAAGCCTCGGCTTCTGAAGCAGGACGTCTTATCCGCGCACGAAAAGGTCGGCCCGGCAGGGTCTGAAGGACTGCCGGATCGTGACAACAGGTGCAGCATGGCGGTGACCCGGACGGGCACTGTCACAGGAGTGAACGATGAGTGACTTTCAGGGAATGGAAGATCTGCTGCAGGACTTTCTGGTCGAAGCCACCGACCTGCTGTCCGGCGTAGACAACAAGCTGGTCGATCTCGAAAAGACCCCGGGCGACCGTGGTCTGCTGAATGAAATCTTCCGCGGCTTCCACACCATCAAGGGCGGGGCGGGTTTCCTGAATGCGCACGAACTGGTCGCACTCTGCCACCTGACCGAAAACCTCTTCGACAAGCTGCGCAACGGTGAAATGAATGTGACACCGGTGCTGATGGACGTCATTCTCGACGCCACCGGCATCGTGCGCGACATGTTCGGTGCGCTGGAGCGCGGCATGCAGCCGACGGCAGCCGATCCGGGCGTGATGGTTCGCCTGCGTGCCGCGCTGGCCGGCGAACTGACCGCCGAGCCGGCCAGAGCCGCTGCGCCTGCCGCCCCGGTGGCGAAGCCGGTCGCGACTTCGGCACCGGCGCCGGTGGGTGCCGAGCCTGACTGGGTGGCCCTGCATCAGGCGGTGACCGGTGTCGTGCCGTCCGCCCCGCAGGCGGTGCCCGAGCCGGCCGCCGCCCGTTCGGCCAACGACGGTGAAGTGGCCGCCGTGGTCAATGCCGCCTTCGGCCGCCGCGCCGGTGATCGTCCGGGTACGCCCGCCCCGACGGGCCGCCGCGATGCCGAAAAGGGCCGCGACAATTCGATCCGCGTCGATACTTCGCGCCTGGATCAGGTGCTGAACCTGTCCGGCGAAATCGGCCTCACCAAGAACCGGCTTACTTCGCTGCGCGCAGACATCCTCGCCGGCAAGAGCGACAGCGACACGCTGCACGCGCTTGACGCTGCGGTGAGCCAGCTCGACCTGCTGGTGTCCGACCTGCAGAACGCGGTGATGAAAACCCGCATGCAGCCGATCGGCCGTCTGTTCCAGAAGTATCCGCGCATTGCCCGTGATCTCGCCCGCAATCTGGGCAAGGATGTGGAACTGGCGCTGGTCGGCGAAGAGACCGAAATCGACAAGACCATGATCGAGGACCTGTCGGACCCGATCATTCACCTGATCCGCAACGCGGTCGATCATGGCGTGGAAACGCCGGACGAGCGCATGGCCCAGGGCAAGTCCGGCAAGTCGGTCGTGCGCCTGGAAGCACGCCAGGAAGGCGATCACATCGTCATCATGGTGGCTGACGACGGCCGCGGCATGAACGCCGAGCGTCTGCGTGCGAAGGCGCTGGAAAAGGGCCTCATCACCGATGAGGAGGCCAATACCCTGGATGAGCGCGCCAGCCTGAATCTGGTGTTCCTGCCGGGTTTCTCGACTGCGGCCACCGTGTCCGACGTGTCCGGCCGCGGTGTCGGCATGGATGTGGTGAAAACCAATATCCAGAAGCTGAACGGCTCGATCGAAATCCGTTCGGTGCAGGGCAAGGGCACCACCTTCGTGATTTCGCTGCCGCTCACGCTGGCCATTCTGCCGGTGCTGCTGGTGCGTCTGGCCGAACAGCACTTCGCGGTGCCGCTGTCCATGGTGCGCGAAATCCTGCCGATCCAGCAGGAGGACATCCAGGAAGTCGGCGGTCGCGCCACCATGGTGGTGCGCGGCGAAGTGATGCCGGTGCTGCCGCTGGCCCGCCTGCTGGGCTGGCCGCAGAAGAATCACCCGCAGTACGGCGTGCTGATGCAATCGGCCGAATCGTCCTTCATCCTGGCGATCGACAATTTCGCCGGCCGCGAGGACGCGGTGATCAAGAGCCTGGACGACTTCCGTCCGAAGGGTGTTGCCGGCGTGACCACGCTGTCCAACGGTCAGATCGTGCTGATTCTCGACATGAAGGAACTGCTGGGCTCGATGGGCGACACGCGGGGCGTGTCCCGCTCCAGCCTGATTGGCAACGTGGCGCGCGCCGCCTGATCGCCGTCTGTTTCAAAGTCGTTTCAGAAAGCCCGTCCAGGCGTAAGCCGGGCGGGCTTTTTCCTTTTGTGGGCTGGGTTTCCGGGATGTTCGCCTCGCAATCTCTCTGCCCCTAAAGAGTTCTTCCTGACCGTCGATAAGAAGACATAACCGGCACTTTGCCGATCGATCCGAAGGGAGTTCCATCATGGCCGAAGCAACCCTGATCCAGCCCGTCTCGTCGCCGTTTCCTGCTGCGGCTATGTTGCCTGCGGCCAGCGTGCAGGCGCATCACGCGGAAATCATGCGTCTGATGGACGCGATTGATACGCTGGGCAGCGAAGCCATGCTGGCAGCAATGAACCTGAGCGGAGCGGCCGCTGACGAAGAGGCGCGCGGCCTGTTCATGCGCGCGCAGGATGTGCGTGCATGGGTGCAGACCACGCTGGACATGGTGAATACCGATGCGCTGTGTCCGGACCTCGCCGGTCAGCTCGCCTACCAGGGTGTCGAACAGGCGGCCCGTCTGGTCGCCGCGCGTGAAACCCTGCCGCGCTGAAAGCGCCGTCAATCTGTTCCAATCGCCGTAGCAAGACCGATGCGGCCGAGGACATCGAGTGTCGAAAAAACCTGAGCAGGACTTCGATTTTGACGTCTGGAAAGAGCTGGCTCATTCCGACCCCCAGACCTATTTCGCGGAGCGACGGCGCGTGATCGAACAATTCATCAATACCTGCCCGCCGGACAAGCAGGCGGTGCTGCGCGACCTGCAGGTGCGCATCGATGCCAGCCGTGCCATGGCGGGTTCGCCCAACCAGTCGCTGCGCGAACTGTCGCGCATGATGGAGGACTATCTGCTGGCCCTGTCGGAACGCCTGATGGCCCTGCATCGGGAAACGTCTTCGTTGCAGACGTCGCTGCGGCAGGGGCTGCGCGGATCGAACTGATCCGCTTGCGCGGTCAGCGGTCTCACAAGGAAAAGAACGGCCCGTTTCCGGGCCGTTCTTTCGTTTACCCGGCGCCTCGGGCCTGACGCCATTGCGCTGGCGGCTGCCAGTTCTGCAGCCAGTCCGGCAGTTCGGCAGCCGGCATCGGTCGCGCGATGCCGAAGCCCTGAGCCAGTTCGCAGCCCAGCGCCAGCAAGGCTTCGCCGTGTGCGATCGTTTCCACGCCTTCGGCGATCAGTTCGCGGCCAAAGGCGTGCGCCAGACCGATGATGCCCTGCACGATGGCCCGGTCGTCACGGTCGACCAGCATGTCGCGCACGAAGCTCCGATCTATCTTGATCGTTTCCGCCGGCAGGCGCTTCAGATAGACCAGCGATGAATAGCCGGTGCCGAAGTCGTCGACTGCAAAGCGCACGCCGAGTCGATGACAGTCCTGCATCACCACCGCGACATCGTTGATGTCGTCCAGCGCGCTGGTTTCCAGCAGTTCCAGTTCCAGCCGTCCAGGCGGCGCTTCCGGGTGGCTGGCCAGCGCCGCGGCCAGCGTTTCGACGAAACCGCGCTGCTGCAGGTTGCGACCGTTCAGGTTGACGCTCACCGTCAGGTCCTCAAGACCCTGAACGCGCCACTGAGCCATCTGTGCGAGCGCCCGGTCGAGCACCCAGCGGTCCAGTTCGCCCGCGAGCGGGTGGCCTTCGGTCTGAGGCAGGAAGGCCGCAGGGGCCAGCAAGCCGCGCTGTGGGTGGTGCCAGCGTATCAGGGCTTCCACACCGGCGATTTCGCCGCTGCGCATGTTCACCTTGGGCTGATAGAACAGCTCGAATTCGTTGCCGCGCAGACCTCGTGCGATGTCTTCCAGTTGTGCGCCGCGTGAGCGGGCACGCTCGTGCAGATCCGGGTCGAACAGATGGAAACGGTTCTTGCCGGCCTGCTTGGCTTCGTACATCGCGCGGTCGGCATGGCGGATGAGCTGGTCGGCGTCGACATTGTCCTGGGGATAGAGCGCCACGCCGATGCTGGCCGATATCTGAACGGTTTCATCGTCCAGGAAGAAAGGTTCGGCGCACACCCGCAGCACCCGGTCGATCAGTTGCACGCATTCGTTGTGTCCGCGCAGTCCGGCCAGTACCGCGACGAACTCGTCGCCTCCCATGCGGGCCAGCGTATCGGTGTCGCGCAGCTGACTGCTGATGCGGCGGGCCAGCAGCACCAGCAGTTCGTCGCCGGCATCGTGTCCCAGTCGGTCATTCACCGCCTTGAAGCCGTCGAGGTCGAGGTATAGCACCGCGACCCAGTCATCGCTGCGGCGGCTGACGTTGATCGCCTGAATCAGGCGGTCGGACAGCAACAGACGGTTGGGCAGATCGGTCAGTGCGTCGAAATGAGCCAGGTGTTCGAGCGTTTCCTGCTGGCGTCGCAGCGGCGTCACGTCGCTCACCAGCACCACATAGTTCTGCGTCTGCCCCTGTTCGTTACGCACCGCGCTGATCTTCACCAGGCTGGCAAAGCTTTCGCCGTCCTGCCGGCGGCTCCAGGCCTCGCCCTGCCAGTGCCCGCTGCGCATCAGGCTGTCGCGGATCTGTTCGAACTCGGCCGGGCCCTGCCGGCTGGAGGCGAACATGTCCGGCGTGCGGCCGATCGCTTCGTCGCGAGCGTAGCCGGTGATCCGGCAGAAGGCCTCGTTGACCTCGACGATTCGCCCCTGCGGGTCAACGATCACGATGCCTTCGCTGCTGTGGCTGAACACGCTTGCGGTCAGTCTCAGCCGCGCGCTGGTCTCCTGCTGGGCGGTGATGTCGCGTGCGATCTTCGATGCGCCGATGATGTGGCCGGCCACGTCGCGTACCGGCGAGATCGATACCGAAACGTGGATGCGCCGGCCATCGCTGCGCACCCGCTCGGTCATGTAGTGATCGACCTTCTCGCCATGACGGATCTTGTCGAGGATGAAGTCCTCCTCGGTCACCCGCTCCGGCGGAAATAGCCTGAGCATGGGCTGACCCAGCATGTCCTGTTCGCTGTAGCCGAAGATGCGGGTGGCACCGGCGTTCCAGCTGGTGATGCGGCCGTCGAGTGTCTTGCTGACGATGGCGTCGTCCGACGACTCCACGATGGAGCGGAAGTGATCGGGCGCATCGGCTATGGCGAGCGGAGCGATGTACTCCGCCGGACACACCGCTGTTTCAGGGCGATGTGCAGATCCGGGCTGACCGGTCTTTGATTCTTGCATGGGCATCCTTGGGGGGCGGATCGATGGTCCGCGCGACGGGTTTTTACCTCATTTCCGGATTAACGCCATTCCTTTGGCCGGATTGAGCAAAATTCCGTGTCCTGACCCTGCGCAACGGGGCGCCCGTCCGCGAGCGGACAGATGAGGGGCGCCTGACCCGTTGTTCCGCGGATCACGGAGCGGGCTGCTGCGGCATGCTGCCCCGCGTCATCCCTGCGGATCTGCGAGCGTGGCAGAAGAAAGCGATCTCGAAAAAACCGAACCTGCGTCACAGCGACGGCTGGAACAGGCGCGTGAAGAGGGGCAGGTGCCCAATTCGCGCGAACTGGCGACGTTTCTCGTCACCATCACCGGCGTGGCCGGCATGTACGCGATGGCCGGCTGGATGTGGCCGCGCAGCGCCCAGCTGCTGCGCGACGGGCTTGATATCGACCGGCGTGCGATCTTCGATCCGGCCGCCATGTTCGCGCTGCTGATCGAACGGGCAGTCGACGGTCTGGTGCTGCTGGCGCCGCTGTTCATCGCGCTGCTGGTGGCGGCCTTCATTTCCCCCTTTCTGATGGCGGGCTGGAATTTCGCGCCCAAGGCGCTGGAGCCGAAGTTCTCGAAACTCAACCCTGCCGCCGGACTCAAGCGCATGTTTTCGTCCACCGCTGCGGTGGAACTGACCAAAAGCGTGGGCAAGGCGTCGCTGGTGGGCAGCGTGGCGGTGTGGGTGGTCATGCGTGACCACCAGAAACTGTTCGCGCTGTTCGGCGCACCGATCGATGTGGCGCTGGGGGCCACCGGCGATCTCATCATCACGGCAACCCTGCTGCTGGTCGCCGGCATGGGCCTCATTGTCGCCATCGACGTGCCCTTTCAGCTCTGGCATTACCACTCCGAACTGAAGATGACCAAGGAGGAGGCGCGCCAGGAGTTCAAGGAACAGGAGGGGGATCCGCAGGTGAAAGGGCGCATCCGCCAGCAGCAGCGGGAGATGGCGCGCAACCGCATGATGGCCAATGTGCCCAAGGCCGATGTGGTGGTGACCAATCCGACCCACTATTCGGTGGCGCTGCGCTACGAAGCGGCCCGGGGAGGCGCTCCGCGGGTGGTGGCCAAGGGGGCGGGCGAGGTCGCGCTGCGCATCCGCACGCTGGCCGCCGAGCACGGCGTGCCGCTGGTCGAGGCGCCGCCGCTGGCCCGCGCGCTGCACAAGCACTGCGAACTGGAGCAGGAAGTGCCCGCCCGGCTGTTCCGTGCGGTGGCCGAGGTACTGGCCTATGTCTATCAGCTCAATGAGGCCTTTGCCCGGGGCGGCGATGTGCCGCGCGCGCCGGGTGATCTGCCGGTGCCGCCGGATCTCGATCCGGGCGCCGATGCGGATGCCGTGGAGCCCGACTGAACGGGCGGACCGCCGGTCGTGAGATGACGCGAACCCTGACTGTGCGCGGCATCTTCCGCTGCGTGGGACCCCCCCCGTATGAACTCAAGAATGCATATGCCACTGCCGTTAGCGTGCTTAGTTTTCTCGAATGCACAAATAACAGACAGTCTGGCTGAGCCGAAACATTCTTGGAGTGAACCATGGTGGGTCGCAATGTGGTGATGACCGAACAGGTCGCGCAGGCCGGTGTGGCGCGTGAAATGAACGATGCCGAAGCCGCCGTGGCAGCCGCCGACGCCGGGCTGCTCGCTGCATTGCAGCGCAGTCAGGCCGTGATCGAGTTCGATCTTGAAGGCAACATTCTGTCGGCAAACGAGAATTTTCTTTCGCTGATGGGGTACGAAGCGGCCGAGGTCATCGGCCGTCACCACAGCATGTTTGCGGCCGAGGGTGAGGCCGATACCCAGGCCTACCGTGATTTCTGGAAAAAGCTGGGCAGGGGAGAATTCGACCGCGGCGAATACCTTCGCCGCGCGCGCGACGGCCGGCCAGTCTGGATACAGGCGAGCTATAACCCGGTGTTCGATGACGACGGCCGGCCGGTGCGGGTGGTGAAGTTCGCAACCGATGTGACCGCCTGCAAGCTGGGCGCCCTGGACAACGCCGGCAAGCTCAACGCGATCGACCGTTCGCAGGCGGTCATCGAGTTCGATCTCGATGGGCTCATTCTGGACGCCAACGACAATTTCCTGGCGGCGGTCGGCTACACGCTGCCCGCCATCCGCGGCCAGCATCACAGCCTGTTCTGTACGCCGGCGCAGGCGCAGAGCGAGGAATACCAGGCCTTCTGGGCGAGGTTGCGCGATGGCGAGGCGCAGTCCGGCGAATTCATGCGGGTCAATGCCCGGGGGCAGCCGCTGTGGCTGCAGGCCACCTACACCCCGATCCGCGGGCTGGACGGCAAGCCGTGCAAGGTGATCAAGTTCGCCAGCGACATCACCGCACAGAAGCGCAAGACGCTGGAGGACGAGAGCAAGCTGGCTGCCATCTCCCGCTCGCGGGCGATGATCGAATTCGATCTGGCGGGCAACGTACTGACCGCCAACGAAAATTTTCTGAATCTGATGGGCTACACGCTGGACGAAGTCCGCGGCCAGCATCATCGCATCTTCGTCGACCGCGACGAGGCGGATTCCCCGGCCTACCGTCAGTTCTGGAACAAGCTGGGCCGCGGCGAGTACGACAGCGGAGAGTACCTGCGCATGGCCCGCAGCGGTCGCCATGTCTGGATACAGGCGACCTACAATCCGATTCTCGACCTGGATGGCAATCCGGTGAAGGTGGTGAAGTTCGCCAGCGACATCACCGAGGCCAAGCTGGCTGCACTTGAGAACGCCGCGCGCATGGAAGCGGTCTCCGAGTTCAACGGCATCATTGAATTCGACGCATCCGGACAGGTGCTGAGCGTGAATGAGCTCATGCTCAAGGCGCTGGGTTTCAGCCGGAGTGAAGTCCTCGGGCGTCAGGATGCCGATCTGATGTTCGATGACCCGCAATCGATCGAGTCATGTGCCGAGCGCTGGCGCCTGCTGAACGCGGGGCGGCCGGTAACCGGTGAATACCGCCGTCGCGGCAAGGGTGATCGCGAACTGTGGTTTCACTCGTCGGCCAGCCCGGTCATGGGTGCCGGCGGCGAACTGCGCAAGGTATTCCTGTTTGCGCGTGACATCACGCAGATCAAGCTCGAACAGCTTGAAGCGGCGGGCAAGCTCGGCGCGATCGACCGTGCGCAAGCGGTGATCGAGTTCGATCTCGCCGGCCGCGTGCTCACCGCGAACGACAACTTTCTGGAATTGATGGGCTACCGGCTGGAGGAAATCCGAGGTCTGCACCACCGTACTTTCGTTGATCCGGCGCATGCCGCATCGGCCGAGTACCAGGCCTTCTGGGAACGGCTGGGGCGTGGTGAATTCAGCGCCGGAGAATACAAGCGGGTCGGCCGCGATGGCCGCGAGGTGTGGATACAGGCTACCTACAACCCGGTATTCGACCCGCGCGGCCGACCGGTCAAGGTGGTGAAGTTCGCCACCGACGTGACCGCGGCCAAGCTGCGCAATGCCGAGTTCGAAGCCAAGGTGGCGGCAATGGACCTGGGACAGGCGGTGATCGAGTTCGACCTCGATGGTCATGTGACCCATGCCAACCGCAACTTCCTGGCGGCCATGGGCTACACCCTGCGTGAGATCCAGGGCCAGCATCACAGCATGTTCTGCAGCGACGAGTACCGCCAGAGCCAGGAGTACCGCGATTTCTGGCTGCGGCTGAACGAGGGGCAGTTCGTCAGCGGCCGCTTCCACCGGGTCGGCAAGTACGGCCGCAATGTCTATATCCAGGCCACCTACAACCCGATCTTCGACCTCAGCGGGCATGTGACGAAGGTGGTGAAGTACGCCTACGACGTCACCAAGGAAGTCGAGCTGGAAAAGCGCATCACCGCCAAGTCCGGCGAAATGACCGCGAGCGTTCGGGCGCTGGTCGACAGCATAGGCGCCATCGCCAACAGTTCGGGCAGCGCCTCCGAAACCGCCAGCCAGTCGGCGGCAGCCGCCGAGGCGGGTCATCGCGCGGTGCACCAGTCGATGGAGTCGATAGACCGCATACAGGCCAGTTCCAACAAGGTGTCTGAAATCGTGCGTGTGATCGGCGACATTGCGAACCAGACCAATCTGCTGGCGTTCAATGCGGCCATCGAGGCTGCGCGGGCCGGTCAGCACGGCGTAGGTTTTTCGGTGGTGGCGGCCGAGGTGCGCAAGCTGGCCGAGCGCAGTTCCGACGCGGCCAAGGAAATTTCGACGCTGATCGAGTCTTCGGTGGTTCAGGTCAATCAGGGGGCCGAGGTGAGCAAGTCGGCCGCCGGCAGCTTCGAGGGCATCATGAGCAGCGTGCGGGCGACCGCCTCCAGCGTCACGGATATCGCCGCGGCCACGCAGCGCCAGAGGCAGATGGCCGACGAGGTGTCTTCACTGATCGAGGCGCTGGCCCGGGACGTGGGGCACTGACGTGACCGCCGCCGGCTATGGCGTGTTCCGGCGCGGCCGGCTTCAGCTGGCGCTGCCCCTGCACGCCTTGCGCGAGGTCGTGCCCTGCAGCCGCCTGGATGCGCTGCCTTGCGCGGCACCCTGTGTCGTGGGCGGACTCGATCTGAGGGGTACGCTGCTGCCGGTGATCGATCTGCAGATGCTGATCGGCGCAGGCGCCATGGCCAGCCCGACCGCCGACAATGTGGTGGTCATGGTGAGCGAAGGCCGTCTGCTCGGGGTGCTGGCCGACAGCGTGACCGGCATCTTCGGCTGCGAAGACGCGAAGCTGAGTCGCCTGGCTCAGGCGACCGGTGGTCCGTCGCTGATCTGTGGCGGTTTCCCGCGGGACGATGACGGGTCGCTGGTGAGCCTGCTGTCGGTCGAGGCGCTGGCCTCGCTGCCGGGCGTGCCTCAGGTGGCCGATCCGCGCCGCAGTGCCGGTGTGGACGAAACCCTGCAAGACCTGGTGGAGGAGGACGCGCACCTGATGCTGCTGCGCAGCGGTGACCTGTCGTTCGCGCTGAAGTCCACCCATGTGCACACCACGCTGCTCGATCCTGTGCGGGAATCTTCGGTGTTGAGCGGCGGCTACTGCCTTGGCGCGATCGAGCACGCTGGCCGGCGGGTGCCGGCCGTCGATCTGGCCGCGTTCTGCGGATTCGATGCCCTGCCGGCCCACACCCTGCGTCAGGCTTTCGTACTGAATTTCGATGGCGCGTATGTCGCCATGCTGGTCGAGGAAGTGGTCGATGTCGTGCGCACCGTGATTCCGCCGGCAGCAGGTTCGGTGCTCGGTGCGTTGCCCGAGGGCGAGGTGATGGCCGGCGTGCTGTCGCTGGATGCGCTGCCGGCCCACTCGGCGCGGGCGGTGACACGCCGCAAGGGCTTCTATCTGCGGCTGGACGAAACGCGACTGATGCAAAGCCCGGCGCTGATCGGCCTGTCGAAACTCAACACCCCGGTAGAAGGCGCGGGCGGTGATGCCTCTGAAGGCGCCCGCGAACGCATCCGGCCCGGCCATCGCGTCATTACCTACGACATCGGTGTCGAGGTGGCCACGCCGATTGATCAGATTTCGGAAATCCTGCCCTGGCGGCCTGACGAAGCGCTGGGTGGGACGGGGGGCAGCCGTGCCGCGCTGGTGGTCAGTCGCGGCCGCAGCATTCCGACCTGGTGTCTCAGTTCGATGTTCGGCCGCGTGGCACCGCCGCTGTCGCCCAGCGCCAGCGTGCTGGTGGTGGAACATGACGGCGGGCTGGTCGGCTTCTCGGTGTCGCGGCTGATGACCATTGATGAAGCTCTGCCGCCTCGCGGCGAAGGACGGACAGGGGTTGCCGGCGCAGTGCACTCCTTCGACCATCGCATGGTGGGCAGTGGCGATGAAGCGCGCATGATCAGCCTGATGGATCTGCAGCGGGTTGCCGGTTCGCTGAAAGCGGCCTGAGACCGCTCTCCGCACCACGCCTTGATCTGACCGAGCCGGCAAGAACGACCTGAAAGCGGGCCCGGGAACATCGCCCGCCTGAAAGGTCTTCAGGTACGCATGGACGGCGGGTCACTCAAGATCTGACGCCCGCTGCCGTTCTAGCTGGAGCTCGTCACCCTTTTTCAAGCAATAGGTGCTTCCCGGAGACCACATGAAGAACCTGACCATATCGACGCGACTGGCCATCGGTTTCGGCCTGATCGCCCTCATTTTCGCCCTCGTGGCGACCTTCATTGCGGTGCGCGCTTCCGGTATGGCTGAACTGGCCCGCGACATCGACGAACGCACGCAGCCCGAAGTCGAGGCGATTGCCGATCTGAACGCGGCGGTGCAGCGCGTGCGGATCAATCTGCGCAGCGGCATCATCGAAACCGGCGAGGCGGAAATGAACAAGGTGCGTGCCCTGCTGAACGACAGTTATGCCGAGCTCGATGCCGCGTCCGCCACCCTGAACGCACTGATCAGCAAGGAAGGTCACGGCAGCGATGAGGTGCGCTCGATGGCTGCGCTGACCGACAACCTCGCCAACTTCCGTCGGGTGTCCGATCAGGTCGCCGATCATGCGTTCAGCAATCGCAATCAGGAGGCGAATGCGGTGCTGCATGACACCCATGCCCCTTCGGCCGCAGCGATCAACGCTTCGACCCGCGAGATGCGCGAACTCACCCGCAACCGCAACAAGGGCGCGCTGGATGCCATGAAAGCCGATGCGGCGAACCTGCAGCGCGTGGTGGTCGTGACCGGTGTGCTGGTGATCGCGATTGCAGTGGTGATCTGGTTCGCCATCACCCGCAGCGTGGGCAGCCAGCTGGCGCAGGCGCTGGCTGCGGTGAAGCGCATTGCAGCCGGTGACCTGACCGAGGATGTGCGGGCGGAGGGGCGGAGCGAACTGGCTCAGCTGCTGCGTGAAGTGCAGACCATGCAGAACGCGCTGCGTGCCATGGTGCGCGCGATCGGCGAAGCCACCGGTCGGCTGGGGCAGGCGGCCGAGCATCTGTCCGGTGCGACCCAGCAGGTGCGTGCGTCGGCCGACAGCCAGGCCGAACTGGCTTCCGCGATGGCGGCTTCGCTGGAGGAAATGTCGACCTCCATCACCCATGTGAGCGAACTGAGCGCGGAAGCCAGCTCAGAATCCGGTGTGGCCGGCCGTCATGCCTCGCTGGGGGCTGGTGACATCGGCCGCATGGTGGATCAGATCCGCGAGGTGACTGCGGGCATCGAACAGGGCGCACTGCGGGCGGAGGCGCTGGGCAGCGAGGTGGCGCACATCACCCGCATCGTGCACGTGATCCGTGATGTGGCCGACCAGACCAATCTGCTGGCGCTGAATGCCGCCATCGAGGCGGCGCGCGCCGGTGAAATGGGGCG
Source organism: Methyloversatilis sp. (assembly GCA_041639545.1). GTDB lineage: Bacteria > Pseudomonadota > Gammaproteobacteria > Burkholderiales > Rhodocyclaceae > Methyloversatilis. Next base: position 84,669 of record JBEQBZ010000007.1, read on the forward strand.
TGGTTTTGCGGTGGTGGCCGACGAGGTGCGCAAGCTGGCTGAACAGTCGGGTCGCTCCGCCAAGGAGATCGCCGAGATGGTCGGCCGCATTCAGTCGGGTGCCAGCGATGTGGCCAGCCAGATGCAGGACACGGTACAGCGGGTGCATGAAGGCCTGCAGACCGCCGAACAGGGGCGGATGAAGGTGCTCGACATCGACGCGCATTCGCAGCGCGTGGTGCACACCATCACCGAGGTGTCCGGTGGCCTGAAGGAACAGGCGATCGCCAGCCAGGATCTGGCGCAGCGCGTCGAACAGATTGTCCAGATCGTCGAGGAGAATGCCGGCGCGGCCGCGTCGGTGGCCGAGTCGGCCAATGAACTGGCTTCGCTGTCCGGTCAGCTCGGAGACCAGGTGAGCCGCTTCCGCGTCGCGGCCTGAGCCCCACCGCCATCGCACCGCAGGCCGCAGGACCGGATGCCCGGTCCTGCGGCCTGTCGCATTTCCGGTGGCGGGAACCGGATGTCTCGTCGGCCGCGCCGGAGACAGTCCGAATTCCTGCCTATACTGGCCTGAGGGGTTCGCCATCGGGCAGACCGGTGCTCCGGATTCCGGCAGACGGCTGCGATCACCCGCGGTCGTCATCGCGCATGCCCGCCGAACGGGAGGTCCGGACCATGTCACCGCTGTTTCCAAAGTCCTGTTTCCGGGCGCGAGTGCCGGCCTCGCCCGCCACGGTGTGCCTGTTCGCTGCGCTGTCGTGGCTCGCGGCACCGCACGATGCATCGGCGGCCGAATATCGCGCAGGTGGCAATGTCCGCATTCTGGATACGCTGATCGATCCCCGTTCCGCGCAGGACACCCAGCCGCTGCAGATCAGCAGTTCCGGGGCGCTCTCTGCGCCTGAGCTCGGCAGTTCGTCCGGATCGGCCAGCGTCAGAGTCCGGACCGGTGGCATTCATCTTGAGAGCGTATCCGAATCGCAGGTGCTGGAAGGGCCCGGGCATTTCTACGGTCAGGCCGAGGCGGGTGGCCACTTCAGCGACGAATTCGTCATCCTCGCGCCCGGTCTGGCTGACGGCACGCCGGTGCGGGCGACGCTGGGGTTCGGCGTGTCCGGGGCGCTGGACGGTCAGGGCAGCGGCTCGGCAGATGGCCTGAGCTGGGGCACCGGCCTGAACTGGCGCGCCGGCTTGCGCGTGTATGCCCGGAACGATGGCGTGATCTGGGACGGTGAAGGACGGCTGTCGGTGGATGCGGTCAACGTCCTGAGCAGTGGAGACGTGCCGGGCATGCGTCTGTTCGAGCTGGACACCGCCATCGGCGAGGTCGTCCGGCTGGAAATTTCGGCCTTCGTACAGGCGCGCAGCGGCGCGCAGGCCCGCGGCACCGGGCTCGGACCGGCCAGGGCGATTTCATTTGCCGGCTTTGCCAATACCATGTCATGGCAGGGGATCGGCAGTCTTGCCGATGCGGGCGGCGCGCCGATCGCGCTGTTTTCCGCGCTGAGTCCGGGGTCGGGCTTCGACTATGCGAATGCCTACGTGGCGGAGGTGCCCGAGCCGGCGATCTGGGCGCTCTGGCTGAGCGGGGTTGCCGGGCTGCTGGTCCGTCGGTACTCAAGATGGCCTGCATCATCGCCGTTATCTGACAGTGCAGGCCGATGACCGGCCGGGAGTGTTGATATGGATGTTTCCGCAATCGCCAGTGCCGCTACCGCGATGTCGCAGCAGAGAGTGGCCGATGCCGCCGGCACGCTGGTGCTGAAGAAGGCGCTCGACCTTCAGGCCGCAAGCGCAGCCCAGCTGCTGCAGGCCCTGCCGACGCCTCAGCCGGCCGCACCGTCTTCCACGCACATCATCGACACCTACGCCTGACCGGCTGTCCGCCGGCGCCCGCAGACGGCCGTATGCATGCCGCGGGTGCTTCGGCGCCTGCGATCATTGCTGCCGGTGCGTGAACTGCCTGCCGGTTGCGCATGACGGAGCGTCCCCTTCCTTCGGGTTTCCCTGTCCGGCGCCCGCCTTCCGGCGTGCGCCGCCCGGGCACGCGCCGGAAAAGTGTTCAGCAGCCGGGCGACCTTGCGTGAAGGTGTTGCCGTGGCGTCGCAGTGTGTACGCCCGCGTCGTGCACGCGCGGCGATCCGGTGCCGTCGCGCCGACGGCGTTGCACGGTGTGCCTACAATGCGTTCCGAACGCTGCCATCGGGCAGCGTGCTTGCATCGTGCCCCGACCACCGTCGCGGCTGACCGGCAGGATTCTTTCGTTTCACCCATCCCCCAGGAGCTCACATGTCCCAAATCGTCGTCGAACACAATCCGTCGGAAGAGAAGCTGAAGCAGCTCGGCGTGGCCAGCTGGTCCATCTGGGAAAAGGAAGTGTCGAAGTTCCCGCTCGATTTCGACATGACCGAAAGCGCCTACCTGCTGGAAGGCGAAATCCACGTCACGCCGCGTGGCGGCGAGAAGGTGGTGATCAAGGCCGGCGATTTCGTCGTGTTCCCGAAAGGCCTGAAGTCGTCGTGGGAAGTGGTGAAGCCGCTGCGCAAGCACTACAAGCACAGCTGATCAGGTGATTTTCCGGCGTGTGCAGACGCCGGAAAACGCAACGGGCCCGGTTTTTCGCGCTGACTGCGGAAAGCCGGGCCCGTGTGCTTTCAGCGCTGGGGCGCTGCCGGGTCGCGCCTGCGGCGCAGGCCTGCGGACCGACCCGCCACCAGACAACCCAGCCCGGCCAGCCACAGCGCAGCGGTCATCGGCTCCGGCACCGCGGTCACGTTGATGGTGATCGATCTGCCTTCGAACGATCCGTCGGCCGAGGAGGTGGTGTCGTACTGCGGGTAGCTGTACATCCACGACGAGCAGTTCAGGCCGCCGTCTCCGTCGCCCATGCAGGTTCTGGAGGCGATTTCGCTGCCGTAAGACACCGCATGGGTGGCGCTCCACCCGCCGCCCACGACGATGTCGAAGCTGCCTTCGGTCGGAAAAAGCAGCGAGAAGCTCCAGCCGTTCGCGTACCCGCTTCCGGGCGACGACGACGGGTAGTCGGCGAAGTTCTGGCCCCCGGCCTGCAGGAAGACCGCGGTCACGCTTTCGGCCTCGTTCCAGTACCCGTTCATCACCCATTCCTGGTACCCGTCGGCCGGCGCCGGTTCGACCGGATCATTGAAGCCGTCCATCCGCGACGAGGTGTTCACGCTGAAGGACACGAAGAAATCCACCGTGCTGCCGGCCTGTACCGTGGTCTGGCTGGCGCCGAAGCTGTCGATCTGTCCGCTGGCGGACCAGGCGCAGGGGCTGAGCGCGAAGCCGAGGCAAAGCAGTGCCGGACGGAGAGTTTTCATGTCGTGCTCCTGTTTCGGTAACGCCCGTGCGGTCACGCGCTGCGGTGTGCCGACCCGGGCGTCGGGTGAGGGGGGCGGTCGGGTGAAGTTATGATCCTAGCATCGGGGTCGTGGCTTCGATACCGCTTCCGCCCGGGGCGCTGGCGTGTGCGCTGTCTGCGTGGCGCATGCCGGGGCGCGGTGCTTCAATTAATATGCGGGACCAAAAAAACGGGGTGCTCCGGCCGCGCAGCGCGCTGAAGTCTGTCCGCTCGCCTTGCGCATCGGCCCGGAAAGGCGCCCCCATATGAGATCCGACAATGTCGTCACCTGATCTTCGCGATCGCCTGTTCGTGCTGATGCAGCACGTGACGCCCCAGATGGGCCTGACCCGTTTCGCCGAATTCGTCGCCAATTCGCGTGGTGCATGGACGCGCGGCATCATCCCGCGCTTCATCCGCAAGTACGGCGTGGACATGAGCGAGGCGGTCGAGCCGGATCCGTCCCGCTACGCCTGTTTCAACGATTTCTTCACCCGCGCGCTGCGTCCGGGCGTGCGCCCGCTGGCCGACGCGCCGTTCGTCAGCCCGGTCGATGGCGCGGTGATCGACTGCGTGCGGTTGCAGGACGACACCATCCTGCAGGTGAAGGGCCACCCCTACAGCGCGCGTGCGCTGGTCGGCGGCGATGCGTCACTGGCCGCGCCCTTCGCCGGCGGCGACGCGATTTCCATCTATCTGAGCCCGAAGGACTACCACCGCATCCACATGCCCTGCGATGGGCGGCTGCTGCGCATGATCCATGTGCCGGGCAGCCTGTATTCGGTGAATCCGGCCACCGTGGCCGGCGTGCCCGGCCTGTTCGCGCGCAACGAGCGGGTGGTGTGCCTGTTCGAATCGGCGTTCGGCCCCTTCGTGCTCACGCTGGTCGGCGCCATGGTGGTGGGCAGCATGCAGACCGTGTGGCACGGCCTGATCAACCCGCCGCGCACCGGCACGCTGCGCGAGTGGCGTTACGAGGATCAGGACATCCGCCTCGCCCGCGGCGAGGAAATGGGCCGCTTCCTGCTCGGCTCCACCGTGGTGATGCTGTTCCCCAAAGACGTGCTGCAGGCTCGCAGCGACTGGCTGCCCGGCCGGTCGGTGCGCATGGGCGAGGCGATGGCGGCGGCGCTGCCCCGCTGACCCGGCCGGCTGCCCGGCGGCCGGGTGTCCAGATTTTGTTTCTTTCGGAACAAAGTCAGTGTGAATCGAAACCGATGGGCTATGCTGAAGCCTGAAACCGATTCCCACAGGAGAGCCGCCATGGGCGCATTGGCCGACAAGCCCGTCAGCGCATCGGAAGACCGCGGCGCGCTGGCCCGCATGATCATGACCCTGCTCGATCACTGGAAGCTGGGCACCGAAGACCAGGCTGCGCTGCTCGGCATCGCCGCCAGCAACCGGGCGGCGCTGGCGCGCTACCGGCGCGGCGAGCCGATCGGCGGCAGCCGTGACCAGTACGAGCGGGTCGGGCATCTGCTGGGCATCCACAAGAATCTCCGCCTGCTGTTTCCGCAGAACCGCGATCTGGCCTACCGCTGGATGAGCACCCGCAACCGCGCTTTCGACAACCTGACGCCGGTCGAGGTGGTGAAGGAGTGGGGCTTCGCCGGCCTGCTGATGGTGCGCGCCTATCTCGACCGGGCACGCGGCCAGTGAGCGGTCCCGACGCCGGCCGCGCGCCGGGGCAGGGCGATCTGTTCGCGCGGCTGACGCTGGCCGATGTGCGGCAGGACATGTTCCGCAACATCGTGTCGCTGCGCAGTTCGCAGGATCTGTTCGACGATCTGACTGACGATCCGGCCGAATGGGCGCTGGCGCAGAAGGTGGAGGGCGACGCCAGGCCGCCGCCCTACCGCTCGCCCACGCCGGTCGTGCACCGCCCGTTCGAGGACGCCGCCTGGTTCAACGCCATCGCCTGGCCTTTTCAGCACTGGCAGGCCAGCCGCTTTTCCGACGGCCGCCACGGCGTGTGGTACGGCTCGGAATCGGTTGAAACCACCGTGTATGAATCCGCCTGGCACTGGCGCATGGGCCTGCTGGCCGACGCCGGCTTCGAGCGCGAGTCGGTGGTGGCCGAGCGCAAGGTGTACATGGTGAGCTGCCAGGCGGCGCTGCTGGATTTCCGGCCGCTGACCGCCGACTGGCCGGATCTGCTGCACCCGGCGGACTACCGCTTTCCGCAGTCGGTCGGTGCGCGCATCCACCGCGAGGGGCATCCCGGTCTGCTCATCCAGTCGGTACGGCGGCCGGCCGGTCAGAACTGCGCGGTGTTCAATCCGGCGGTGCTGGCCAATCCGCGCCATCACCTGCAGCTCGGCTACCGGCTCGACGGCGACACCATCGTGGTCGAAAAGACGCCGGGCGTGGTGTGGTTCGGCATTGCCTTCGGTGATCCGGGTGCGACGCCGTCTCGCTGAGTTGCTCGCGCGCAGCCCCCTCCAGCCCGCTTAATCCTGGGATCATTCCCGGCGCTCAGAATCGATTCGTGCGCACATTTTCCCTCCTTACCCCGCAGAGCCGCATCGCCGCGCTCGCCGGGCTGTTCATCATGGTCACCGGCAATTCCGAGCTGTTCGAACGGCTCGGCGAGGTCTATCCGCTGACCGGCGCGAACCTGCCCTTCCTGCTGTCGCTCACGCTGTTCTTCACGCTGGCCACCGTGCTCTTCCTGCTGCTGCTGACGCCGGGCCGGGCCGGTCGCTGGGTGCTGGCCACCCTGCTGGTCGCGGCGTCGCAGGCGGCCTACTTCATGGACCAGTATGCGGTGGTGATCGACACCGTGATGATCGAGAACATCGCTGCCACCCAGCGCGAGGAAGTGGCCGGCCTGTTCAGCTTCAGCCTGATCTGGCGCACCGCGCTGTTCGGCGTGCTGCCCGCCTGGTGGGTCGTGCGCAACTGGCCGCGGACAACGTCGATCTGGCGCGAACTGGGCGCGCGCGCGCTGCTGTCGCTGCTGCTGCTGGTCGGCCTGGTCGCGGTGGCGGCACCCTTCACCCCGGGCTACGCCTCCTTCATCCGCGAACACAAGACCACCCGGATGTACGCCAACCCCATCTTCTTCAGCTATTCGCTGGTGCGCTATGTCGGCGAGCATTTCGAGCAGCGCGACACCGGCGTGCTCGGTCAGGTGGCGGAAGACGCGCGGCACATCGGTCCCCGGCACCTGCCGGAACTGGTGGTGCTGGTGGTCGGCGAAACCGCGCGCGCCGACCGCTTTTCGCTCAACGGCTATGGCCGGCCGACCAACCCGCGGCTGGCGCTGGAAGACGTGGTGAGCCTGCGCAACGTGACCGCCTGCGGCACCTCTACCGCCGAGTCGCTGCCCTGCATGTTCTCGGCGCAGAAGCAGGCGAACTTCAACCGCGGCGAGGCGCTGCGCACCGAAAACGCGCTGGACGTGCTGTTCGAGAACGGCGTGCACGTGCTCTGGCGCGACAACAATTCCGATTCCAAGGGGGTCGCCACCCGGATGACCTACGAGGATTTCCGGTCGCCCAAGCGCAATCCGGTCTGCGACGACGAGTGCCGCGACGTCGGCATGCTGAGTGGTCTGGACCGCTACATCGAGTCGCACAAGGGGCGTGACATGCTCATCGTGCTGCACCAGATGGGCAATCACGGGCCGGAGTACTCCCGCCGCTACCCGAAGGAATTCGAGCGCTTTACGCCGGTGTGCCGCAGCAAGGAACTGCGCGACTGCTCGAAGCAGGAAATCGACAACGCCTACGACAACGCCATCCTGTACACCGACCACTTCCTGGCCGAGGTGATCGGCCTGCTGAAGCGTTACGACGGCGAATACGAAACCGCCATGCTCTACGTGTCGGACCACGGCGAATCGCTGGGCGAGAAGGGTCTCTATCTGCATTCGGCGCCCTACATGCTGGCGCCGCGCGAACAGACCCACATTCCGGCCATCGTGTGGCTGGGCCGCCATTTCGACTACACGACGGAACAGCTCAGACCGCACCGCGACACCCCGATGCGGCACGACGACCTGTTCTGCGTGCTCATGTCCGCCTTCGAGATCGGCACCGGCCAGTGTGACGGCCCGAGGAACATCCTCCCTTACAACCGGGAACTGGGGCTGGATCCGTCGACCGGCAGTCCGCCGGCCGGCTGAACGGGGCTGGGCGTACCCGCCCGGGCGGGGCATCATGCCGCGGTCGCCGGCGGTCGAAACAGCGCAGCCTGCTTCGTCGACCGGACATGCCGCCGGCCATCCCGGTCAGCGGCCACCCGTCGATTTCCGGAGGATGCGTCATGAACCCAACCCGCGACACCGCTGGCCCGGTCACGCTGCTGGTCGCCACCCGCAAGGGGGCCTGGCTCTACCACGGCGACGCCGGGCGCCGGACCTGGCAGGTCGATGGCCCGCATTTCCTCGGCCATGTCATCAGTCATCTGGTGCTCGACCCGCGCGACGGCCGCACGCTGCTGGCAGCCGCCAGGACCGGTCACCTCGGCCCCACGATATTCCGCTCCACCGACTTCGGCCGGAACTGGGCCGAAGCGGTTCGGCCGCCGGCGTTCGCGAAGGCGGAGGGCGGCACCGGGCGCAGCGTGGACCACACCTTCTGGCTTACGCCGGGGCATGCGAGCCAGCCGGGCGTGTGGTACGCCGGTACCAGCCCGCAGGGCCTGTTCCGCTCGGAAGACGGCGGCGTGAACTGGGCGCCGTGCTCGGCCATCAACGACGATCCGCAGTACCGCACGTGGATGGGCACCGCGCAGGACGGCACGCCGGACGGCCCCAAGCTGCACTCCATCGTGATCGACCCGCGCGACCCCTCGCATATGTATATGGCGATGTCCGGTGGCGGCGTGCATGAATCCTTCGACGCCGGCCGCAGCTTTGCGCCGCTGATCGACGGGCTGAAGGTGGTCGAGGGCTTCGACGTGAGCGACGCCACCTTTCACGACCCGCACTGCATCCGCCTCTGTCCGGCCAATCCGGACCGGCTCTACCAGCAGAACCACTGCGGCCTCTTCCGGCTGGACCGGCCCGCCACCCGCTGGCGTCACATCGGCGCCGGCATGCCGGCCGAGGTGGGCGACATCGGCTTTCCGATGGTGGTGCATCCGCGCGACCCGGACACCGCCTGGGTGTTTCCGATGGACGGCACCTCGGTGTGGCCGCGCACCAGCCCGGGCGGACGGCCCGCGGTATTCGTCACCCGCGACGGCGGCGAGCGCTGGCAGCGGCAGGACGCCGGCCTGCCGGCCGAACAGGCGTGGTGGACCGTGAAGCGGCAGGCGATGACCGCGGACAGCCAGCCTTCGGTCGGCCTCTATTTCGGCACCACCAGCGGCGAGCTGTGGGCCAGCACCGACGAGGGCGCGCACTGGTGCTGCATCGCCCGCCACCTGCCCGACATCTATGCGGTCGAGGTGGCGGAGCGCGGCGCCCCATGAAGGTGCTCATTCCCGGCGCGCTGCGCAGCTACACCGACAGCGCGCAGGCCGAGGCCGACGGCACCACGCTGGCCGAGGTGGTGACCGCACTCGACCGCCGGTATCCGGGCATTGCCTTCCGCATGGTCGACGAGCAGGGGCGCATCCGCCGCCACATCCGTTTCTTCGTCGATGGCCAGCCGGTGCACGACCTCAGCCGGCCGGCCGACCCGCAGGGCGAACTGGTGATCGTGCAGGCGCTCAGCGGGGGCTGAGTCAGCGATCGGTCGAGCCGTCGATGAAGCCGGCAACGATGCGGGCTGCGCTAGCGGCATGGTGAAACAGCGCCATGTGCGAGCCGGGCAGATGGGCCACCCGGAGATCGGGGCGCAGCGCGCGCATCGTGGCCAGATTGTGGGCGGGCACCACGCTGTCCTGTTCGGCCGCGAGGCAGAGCAGCGGCACCGGCAGCGCCGCCAGCAGTGCGGCGGCGTCCTCCTGCATCACCGCGCGCACCCGTGCCGCCAGTTCGCGCGACGACACGCAGCGCCAGGTGTCGGCCTTGGCGCGGCGGAAAGGATCGGACGGCGCCCGGCCCAGCCACACCGGCAGCCGGCGCACCGTGCGCAGCGCGCCGATCACTGCCGCATTCGCGCACGGCGCCCACTTCGCCAGTTCCGGCCGCGGCATGCGCACGAAGCTGGTCGACAGCACCACGCCGCACACGCGCGACGGCGCCTGCGCGGCCAGCCGCAGCGCCAGCGGCCCGCCGAACGAGCTGCCGAGCAGCCAGTAGCGCTCAAGATCCCTCGCCTGTCTGCTGACATCGGCCAGCAGCCGTGCGTAGCTCTGCTCACCGTCGCGCGGATAGCTGAGCACCCGCGGCCGGATGTGCGCCGGCAGCGCATCGACCAGCGGCCGCAGGAAGCGGTCGCTGCCGTCCAGCCCGGGCAGCAGTACCAGCGTATGGATGGGTGAGGGCGGGGTCATCCGCACAGCATGAGCGCTGCAGGCTGCAGACGCATCTCGCTCCGGTTGCAGCGGGATTGCCGCCGCCGGGGTGCGTTTACGCCGTGTTTACACCGGCGTCCGCGATTTATAGGCCGTCTTTGCACCGGCCTGTCTAGCCTTCGGTCCATGGATGTCCGCACGGTGCGGGCGCCGCTGCTGACCGGGGACTCGTTGCCATGAATCCGCTCTATTCCGTCTGTGCCGCGCTGGCGGTCGCGCTGGCCCTCTATCTGGTTTACGCGCTGTGGCGCGCGGAGGATTTCTGATGACCGCGCAGATGTGGATGCTGCTGACCACCTTCGTGCTGGCGGTGTGGCTGGTCGCGGTGCCGCTGGGGCGGGTGCTGGCCCTGCTGGTCGAGCGCGCGCCGCAGCCGCTGGCCGGCATCGAAGGTCGGCTGTTGCGCGCCTGCGGCGTGTCCGGTGCCGAGCAGGACTGGCGCGGCTATGCCGGGGCGCTGCTGCTGTTCAATCTGGCCGGGGCGCTGTTTCTGTATGCGCTGCAGCAGCTGCAGCCTCTGCTGCCGCTGAACCCGCAGCAGTTCGCCGCGCCGGGCTGGGATTCCGCGCTCAACACCGCGGTGAGTTTCGTCACCAATACCAACTGGCAGAGCTATGCCGGCGAAACCACGATGAGCCACCTCACCCAGATGCTGGGGCTGACGGTGCAGAACTTCCTGTCCGCAGCGACCGGCATCGCGGTGGCGTTTGCACTGATGCGCGGCTTCGCCCGCAGCGCCGCGGCCGGCATCGGCAATTTCTGGGTCGATGTCATGCGCATCACGCTGTGGCTGCTGCTGCCGCTGTCGGTGATGCTGGCGCTGGCGTTCGCGGCACAGGGCGTGATCCAGAACCTGTCGCCCGATCTGACGGTCGCGCTGCTCGAACCGCTGCATACCGATGCCGGAGTGGTGGGCACGCAGACGCTGGCCATGGGGCCGGTGGCGTCGCAGGAGGCGATCAAGATGCTGGGCACCAATGGCGGCGGTTTCATGAATGCCAATTCGGCCCACCCTTTCGAGAACCCGACGGCGTGGACCAATGTGCTGCAGATGCTGGCCATCTTCGCCATTCCGGCCGGGCTGTGCATGGCCTTCGGCCGGGTGGTGGGCGACCGTCGTCAGGGCTGGGCGCTGCTGGCGGCGATGACCGTGCTGTTCGTCGCCGCGGTGGGGGTAATCCTGACGCAGGAGCAGGCCGGCAATCCGCATTTCGCCGCGCTGGGCGTGGATCAGGCGGCGAGCGTGCTGCAGGCCGGCGGCAATATGGAAGGCAAGGAGGTGCGCTTCGGCATCGCCGCCAGCGCGCTGTTCGCCGCGGTCACCACCGCCGCGTCCTGCGGCGCGGTCAACGCGATGCATGCCTCGCTGATGCCGCTGTCCGGCGGCGTCGCACTGCTGCTGATGCAGCTGGGCGAAGTGGTGTTCGGCGGCGTCGGCTCCGGTCTCTACGGCATGCTGCTGTTCGCGCTGCTGGCGGTGTTCGTGGCCGGCCTGATGACCGGCCGCACGCCGGAATACCTCGGCAAGAAGATATCGCCGGCGGAAATGAAGCCGGTGGTCGTCGCGATACTTGTCACGCCGCTGCTGGTGCTGCTGGGCAGCGCAATCGCGGTGGGCAGCGAAGCCGGCCGTGCCGGCCTGCTGAATGCCGGCGCCGCCGGTTTCACCGAGGTGCTGTACGCCTTCTCGTCGGCCGCCAACAACAACGGCAGCGCCTTTGCCGGCCTCTCTGCCAACACGCCCTTCTACAACTGCGCACTGGCGCTGGCGATGGCGCTCGGCCGCTTCGCGGTCATCGTGCCGGTGCTGGCGCTGGCGGGCACGCTGGCCGGCCGCATCCGTGCCACGCGCGCAGCCGCCGACAGTGCGTCCTCCGCACTGCCCACCCACGGCCCGATGTTCGTCACGCTGCTGGTGCTCACCGTGCTGCTGGTCGGTGCGCTCACCTATCTGCCTGCGCTGGCGCTCGGCCCGCTGGTCGAACACATCAACCTGATCCGCTGAGGACGACCATGAACGCATTTCCGTCAACGTCGCGCCAGCCGGCCGCCCTGTTCGACCGCGCGCTGCTGCGCGGCGCCGTACGCGACGCGGTGATCAAGCTCAATCCGGCCGCGCAGTGGCGCAATCCGGTCATGTTCACGGTGTGGCTGTGCGCTGCGCTGATCAGCGTCCTGTGGCTGCAGGCGCTGGCCGGGCAGGGCGAGGCGCCCGCCGGTTTCATCGGCGCCAATGCCGCCTGGCTGTGGTTCACCGTGCTGTTCGCCAATTTCGCCGAAGCGCTGGCCGAGGGGCGCAGCAAGGCGCAGGCGGCCAGCCTGCGCAGCCTGCAGAGCCGTGGCAATGCCAGGAAGCTGCGCGCCGGCGACGACGCCGGCTGGGACAGCGTGGACCTCACCACGTTGCGGGTCGGTGACCGGGTCCGCGTGGAGGCGGGCGATCTCGTGCCCTGCGATGGCGAGGTGATCGAGGGGGCGGCCTCGGTGGACGAAAGCGCCATCACCGGCGAATCGGCTCCGGTCATCCGCGAAGCCGGGGGGGATTTCTCGTCGGTCACCGGCGGTACCCGCGTGCTGTCGGACTGCATCGTCGTGCGCTGCACCGTCAATCCGGGCGACAGCTTTCTCGATCGCATGATCGCCATGGTGGAAGGCGCCCGCCGGCGGCGTACGCCGAACGAGATCGCGCTCACGCTGCTGCTGGTGTCGCTCACGCTGGCCTTCCTGATGGCCACCGCCACGCTGCTGCCGTTCTCGCTGTTTGCGGTCGAGGCCGGCGGACAGGGCAGTGCGGTCACGGTGACCGCGCTGGTGGCGCTGCTGGTGTGCCTGATCCCGACCACCATAGGCGGGCTGCTGTCGGCCATCGGCGTGGCGGGCATGAGCCGCATGCTGGCGGCCAACGTGATCGCCACCTCGGGCCGGGCGGTCGAGGCGGCGGGCGACGTCGATGTGCTGCTGCTCGACAAGACCGGCACCATCACGCTGGGCAACCGTCAGGCAGCCGCCTTCCTGCCGGCGCCCGGCGTGAGCGAGCGTGAACTGGCCGATGCCGCGCAGCTCGCTTCGCTGGCCGACGAGACGCCGGAAGGCCGCAGCATCGTGGTGCTGGCCAAGCAGCAGTTCGCGCTGCGCGAGCGCCAGCTGCTGTCGCACGACGCCACCTTCGTGCCCTTCACCGCGCAGACCCGCATGAGCGGCGTGAACTGGGCGGGCCGGCAGATCCGCAAGGGCGCGGCCGAGGCGGTGCGCCGGCATGTCGAGGCGCTCGGCGGTGGTTTCTCGCCTGAGCTGCAGCGCATTGTCGACGACGCTGCACGCCGCGGCAGCACGCCGCTGGTGGTGGCCGACGGCGCGCGGGTGCTGGGCGTGGTCGAGCTCAAGGACATCGTCAAGGGCGGCATTCGCGAGCGCTTCGGCGAACTGCGCCGCATGGGCATACGCACGGTCATGATCACCGGCGACAACCGGCTCACCGCCGCCGCCATCGCGGCCGAGGCCGGTGTGGACGACGTGCTGGCCGAAGCGACGCCGGAAGCCAAGCTCGCGCTGATCCGCCGCTACCAGGCCGAAGGCCGCATGGTGGCGATGACCGGCGACGGCACCAACGACGCCCCGGCGCTGGCCCAGGCCGACGTCGCGGTGGCGATGAACAGCGGCACCCAGGCGGCGAAGGAGGCCGGCAACATGGTCGATCTCGACAGCAATCCGACCAAGCTGATCGAGGTGGTCGAGATCGGCAAGCAGATGCTGATGACACGCGGCGCCCTGACCACTTTCAGCCTGTCGAACGACGTGGCCAAGTATTTCGCCATCCTGCCCGCGGCCTTCGCCACGACCTATCCGCAGCTCGGGACGCTGAACGTGATGCAGCTCGCATCGGGTGAGTCGGCCATCCTGTCGGCGGTCATCTTCAACGCGCTCATCATCGTCGCGCTGATTCCGCTGGCGCTGCGCGGCGTGCGCTACCGGCCGCTCGGCGCGGCCGCGCTGCTGCGGCGCAACGGTCTCCTCTACGGTCTGGGCGGCCTGCTGCTGCCCTTCGCCGGCATCAAGCTGATCGACCTGGCGCTTGCCGCGCTGCATCTGGCCTGAATAAGGCCTGAACAAGGAGAACGCGATGAATGCACGTCTGTTCGCCTTCCTGAGCACGCTGCGCCCGGCGCTTTCGGTGCTCGTCCTGCTCACCCTGATCACCGGCCTCGCGTATCCGCTGGCCGTCACCGGACTGGCCCGGCTGCTGTGGCCGGAGGCCGCGGCCGGCTCGCTGGCGCCGGTCCAGCGCGGCGCGGGTGCCTCCGTGCTGATCGGACAGTCCTTTTCCGATCCCGGCCGCTTCTGGTCGCGCCCGTCGGTCACCGCCGCCGTGCCGTACAACGGCGTCGCCTCCGGCGGCAGCAATCTGGGTGCGAATGCGCCGGCGCTGCGCGAGGCGGTCGCGGCCCGCGTGGCGGCGCTGCGTTCCGCCGATCCGGACAACGCCCTGCCGGTGCCGGTCGATCTGGTCACCGCGTCAGCCAGCGGGCTGGACCCGGACATCAGTCTGGCCGCGGCGCACTACCAGGCCGGGCGCATCGCCCGCGCCCGGGGCGTCGACCGGCGGTCGGTCGATGCGCTGATCGACGCGCACGCCCGGCTGCCCTGGCTGGGCTTCATCGGCGAACCGCGGGTGAACGTGGTGCTGCTGAACCGCGCGCTGGACGGTGTGCGCTGACATGCCCGGCCGCCCGCTCCCTGCCGCGTGCGCATGCGCGGCCAGGGTTAGACTGCCGGCATGAGCGAAGAGCCCCTCCGCCCCGACCCGGACGCGCTGCTGGCAGCGGCCCGGGCCGCTGACGCGCGCGCGGAGCGCGGCCGGCTCAAGATCTACTTCGGCGCCTCGGCCGGTGTCGGCAAGACCTGGGCCATGCTGGACGCCGCGCAGCGGCTGCGGGCCCGTAACGTCGATCTGGTGGTCGGCGTGGCGGAAACCCACGGCCGCAGCGAAACCGCGGCGCTGCTGCAGGGGCTGGAATGCCTGCCGCCGCGTACGGTGACGCTGCACGGCCGCTCGCTCCCCGAATTCGATCTCGATGCCGCGCTGGCGCGCCGGCCGGCGCTGCTGCTGGTGGACGAACTGGCGCACAGCAACGCGCCGGGCTCGCGTCATCCCAAGCGCTGGCAGGACATCGAGGAGCTGCTCGACGCCGGCATCGACGTGTGGACCACGGTGAACGTGCAGCACATCGAAAGCCTGAATGACGTGGTGGGCGGCATCACCGGCATACGGGTGCGGGAGACGGTGCCGGACCACGTGTTCGATGCCGCCGCCGAAGTGGAACTGGTCGATCTGCCGACCGACGATCTGCTGCGCCGGCTGAGCGAGGGCAGGATCTATCTGCCGGAGCAGGCCGAGCGTGCGGTGCGCCACTTCTTCCGCAAGGGCAATCTGATGGCGCTGCGCGAACTGGCGCTGCGCCGGACCGCCGAGCGGGTCGAGGACGATGTGCGCAGCTACCGCCTCGAACACGTGGCGCAGGACAGGCGTGCGGTGTGGCAGGTAAGCGACGCGCTGCTGGCCTGTGTGGGACCGGATGCGGGCGCCGAGCGGCTGGTGCGCGCCGCGGCACGGCGCGCGGCCCAGGGCGGCGCGCCCTGGCACGCGGTCTATGTCGAAACACCGGCGCTGCAGCGACTGCCTGAAGCGCGCCGCCGCGCGATACTGGCCACGCTCAGGCTGGCTGAATCGCTGGGTGCGGTGACCGCCACGCTGACTGCGGAGGACGCGGCTCACACGGTGGTGGCGTATGCGCGCGAGCACAATCTGGGCACCGTGGTCACCGGCTACGCACTGCCCGGCGCGGCGAGCGCGCTGTGGCGTCGTGTGCGCGGTCACCGCAGTTTCGGCGAGCGGGTGGCGATGCAGGCGCCGGAAATCGAATTCATGGTGATCGCCCGCCAGCCGGGCGCGGACACCGGCCCGCCGGTGCCCGACGAGGTGGGGGCGGACGACGCCGACCGGCTGGCGCGCCGGGCCCGCGGCTATATGTGGGCGCTGGCATCGAGTGCCGCGGTCACCGCGGTGGCGACGCCGCTGCTGCGCTATTTCGACCTGGCCAACATCGTCATGCTCTTCCTGCTGGCGGTGGTGGCGGTCGCGGTGCGCCACGGCCGGCGCGCTGCGCTGGCGGCGGCGCTACTGAATGTGCTGGCCTTCGATTTTTTCTTCGTGCCGCCCCGCTTCACCTTTTCGGTCAGCGACGCGCAGTACCTGCTTACCTTCGCGGTCATGATGGCGGTCGGTCTGGTGATCGGACAGCTCACCGCTTCATTGCGCTATCAGGCGCGGGTGGCTGGCTACCGCGAACAGCGCGCGCGCGGCCTGTTCGAAATGGCGCGCGACCTCGGTCGCGCACTGACGCAGGAACAGGTGGCCGAGATCGGCGAGCGCGCGGTGGCGCGCGCCTTCCGCTGCCAGACTGCGCTGCTGCTGGCCGACGGCGAAGGACGGCTGACTGCAGTGTCGCCCGACAACGACCGCCTGGTGCCGGATGCCGGGCTGGCGCAATGGGCTTTCGATCATGGTGAGGCGGCCGGTGCCGGCACCGGTACGCTGCCTGGCGCACCGGTGCTCTATCTGCCGTTGCAGGCCCCGATGCGCACCCGCGGCGTGATCGCGGTCAGACCAGCCGGTCCGCGGCTGCTGATGATTCCGGAGCAGCGGCAGCTGCTCGACACCTATGCGGCGCTGGTAGCGATCGCGATCGAGCGTGTCCACTTCGTCGCGGTGGCGCAGGACACGCTGGTGTCGATCGAATCCGAACGCCTGCGCAATTCGCTGCTGGCGGCGCTGTCGCATGACCTGCGCACCCCGCTGACCGCGCTGATCGGCATGTCGGAGAACCTGTCGGCTGCGCTGGTGCGCGACGGATCTGCGCGCGGCGCGGACGCAAATGCCATCGCCGATCAGGCCCGGCGCACCGCGCAGCTGGTGAACAATCTGCTCGACATGGCGCGCCTTCAGGCCGGCGCGGTCGCGCTGCGGCGGGACTGGCAGTCGCTGGAAGAACTGGCGGGCAGCGCCATCCGCTCGATCGGACCGGCGCTGAGCCGGCATGCGGTCGAACTTCGGCTGCCGCCCGACCTGCCGCTCATTCATGGCGACGCGGTGCTGCTGGAGCGGGTGCTGGTGAATCTGCTGGAGAACGCGGCCAAGTACACGCCGGCCGGCAGCCGCATACGGGTCGCGGCCGCGCGAGCGGACGAACTGATCGTGATCGAGGTGAGCGACGACGGACCGGGACTGCCGCAGGGAGACCCGGAGCGCCTGTTCCGCACCTTCACCCGGGGTCAGGCGGAGTCGAGCACGCCGGGCGTGGGCCTCGGGCTGGCCATCTGCCGCGCCATCGCGCGGGCGCACGGCGGCGACATCGAAGCGGCCAGTCGCACATCACCCGAGCACGGTGCGGTGTTCCGGTGGACACTGCCGCACCGCGATACGCCGGCGGACGTGCCGCCGCTTCCTGCGGCAGACTGTGCGCCATGAACCTGCCGCTGTCGCCTGCTACCCGCGTACTGGTCGTCGAGGACGATGAGGCCATACGTCGCTTCGTCCGTCAGGCGCTGGAGGACGCCGGTCATCTGGTCAGCGAGGCGGATGGCTTTCGGCGTGGCCTGATCGAGGCCGCTACCCGCAAGCCTGATCTGCTGGTACTGGATCTTGGGCTGCCCGATGGTGACGGCATCGATTTCATCCGCGATCTGCGGGGCTGGAGCGCGCTGCCGGTCATCGTGCTGTCGGCCCGCGTCGGTGACGACGACAAGATCGCCGCCCTCGATGCCGGTGCCGACGACTATCTGGTGAAGCCATTTTCGGTCGGCGAACTGATGGCGCGGGTCCGTGCCGCGCTGCGTCGCCGAACCGCCGGCAGCAACGGCGTGTCCACCGTGGAGTTCGGAGCGTGTTCGCTCGATCTGGCGACCCGCCGCCTGCTGCGGGCCGGCGAGCCGGTGCATCTGACCCCGGTGGAATACCGGCTGCTGGCGACGCTGGCTGCGCATCCGGGCCAGGTGCTTACGCAGCGCCAGCTGCTGCTGACGGTGTGGGGGCCGAACAGCGTGGAGCATGCGCACTATCTGCGCATATATATGGGGCATCTGCGTCGCAAGCTGGAAACTGACCCGGCCCGGCCGCAGCATCTGCTGACCGAAGCAGGCATCGGCTACCGCTTTGTCACCGTGGCGGAATCGTGAGCACCGGCGTCCATCCGGTCGAATGAAAGGAACGGACATGAGTGGCGGACACCCGCATCGGGACGAAGAAAACGGCAAGGGCGCGGCGGCCTCGCACGACGTTTTCATGCAATGGCTGGAGGGGATGTCGCGGGTGAGCGACCCGTTCGGTGTCAGTGCCCCCATCCTGCATGCACAGATCGCGTGGATGGCGCATCCGGCCGAACTGGCCAGCCGCATGGCGCATCTGTCATCCGATCTCGCGCGTCTGCAGTGGCATACGCTGCAGAGGATGTTCGGCCTGCCTGATGCCGATCCGATTCCTCCGGTCGAGGGCGACAGCCGCTTCAGCGATCCGGCCTGGACCGAATTGCCCACCTTCGATCTGATGAAGGAGTGGTATCTCGCCTTCACGCGGCACACGCAGGACATGCTGTACGACACGCCGGGCATGTCGGACAAGGACCGCGAGCGCGCGGCGTTCTGGTGGCGCAACGGGCTCAACGCGGTGGCGCCGACCAACTGGCTGTTCACCAATCCGGTCGCGCTGCGCAAGGCGATGGAAACGCGCGGCGAAAGTCTGGTGCGCGGTTTCCGCAATTTTCTTGAGGACCTGAAGGCCGGCGAGGTGCGCATGACCGACCCGGAGGACTTCAGGGTGGGCGAGAACCTGGCCACCACGCCCGGTGCGGTGGTGATGCGCAACCGCCTGCTGGAGGTGATTCACTACGCGCCGACCCGGCCCAGGGTGCATGCCGAGCCGGTGGTGATCGTGACGCCGTGGATCAACAAGTTCTACGTGCTCGACCTCACGCCGAAGAAAAGCATGATCCGCTACCTGCTGGACCAGGGGCTGGATGTGTTCATCACCAGCTGGAAGAACCCGGATGCGTCGATGCGCGACGTCACTTTCGACGACTACCTGCTCGAAGGCGTGCACGCTGCAGTCGAAGTCGCGCGCGGCCTGACCGGCGCGGACAAGGTGCATGCGGCCGGCTACTGCATCGGCGGTACCGCGCTGGCGATGTACATGGCCTGGGCCAACCGGCGCTTTGCGGCGGATGCGGTGCCGGTGCGCGACTGGACGCTGTTTACCACGCTGGTCGATTTCCGTTCGCCCGGCGAGATCGAGGTGTTCATCGACGAAGCGAGCGTGCAGGCGCTGTGCGAGGCGATGGCGCGCAAGGGGTGTCTGGAGGGCAAGGACATGGCGACGTCCTTCCGTCTGCTGCGCGCCAACAGCCTGATCTGGCATTACGTGGTGAATGGCTGGCTGTACGGCGAAACGCCGCCGCCGTTCGACGTGCTGTACTGGAACATGGATTCGACCCGCATGCCGCAGGCCATGCACGGCTGGTATCTGCGCGAGCTCTATCTGCACAACAGGCTGGTGCAGCCGGACGCGCTGACCGTGGCCGGCGAGCCGCTTGATCTGCGGCGCATCGTGCAGCCGCTGTACGCGGTGGCGGCGGAGGACGATCACATCGCCCCCTGGCGCGAAACCTTCCGCATCCATCGCCATGTGTCCGGCGAGCGCCGCTTCGTGCTGAGCAGTTCGGGTCACATTCTGGGCATCGTCAATCCGCCGGTCGATCCGCCCAAGCGCAGCTTCCGCGCAGCGCCGGTAGAGGCAGGCGACCAGGCCGCGCACTGGCATGCGGCGAACGCGGCCACGCCCGGCAGCTGGTGGAGCGACTGGATGGACTGGCTCAAGCCGCGCACCGGCCGGCTGGTGAAGGCGCGCCCGGCGGCGACCGCGGACTTTCCGGAACGGGCGCCGGCGCCGGGTTCCTACGTGCTTGAACGCTGAACGAGGCGGACATGACGGAACGTAGGGGCGGGGCGGGCGACATCCGCTTCATCGCCGCGACGCCGGTGCTGGCGTCGCTGGACATCGGCCGCACGGTCGCCTTCCATGTCGAGCGGCTGGGCGCGGTGGCGGTGCACGTCGAGCAGGGGGTGTATGGCATCGTTGCGCTGGGCGACATCCACCTGCATTTCTGGGCCTGCGCCGACCGGCGCATCGCTGAAGCCACCGGCTGTCGGGTGGCGGTCGAGGGCATCGACACGCTGTACCTGCGCTGCCAGGCGGCGGGCATCGTCCATCCGAATGCGCCGCTGCACGATACCGCCTGGGGCAGTCGTGAATTCGCGGTGCTCGATGGCGACGGCAATCTGATCACCTTTCATCAGGCCATGCCGGCCGCTTCGCGCTGATCCGGTCAGCCGCCGCTGCGCACTGCCGGCAGCGACAGCGTGCCGTGGGCGCTGAAGCGCTGCGCGCCGAGCGGGCCACCGCCGAGCTTGCCGCGCAGGCTGTAGGGCAGGCGCTCGAGGTCGGCACCGTCCAGTTCCAGCAGCTGGCGGACCGCCGACAGCGGCGACACGCTGATCGGCAGGCTGATCACCGCTTCGCCGAAGGGTGGCACGCTGCCGCGCACATCGCTCACGCCGCTGGCGAAGTCCCGGTCCTTCAGGTCGATCTGCAGTGCGAGGCCGTCGTAGTCGAGTGCGAAGTCGTTCGGGTTCTGCACCCGCAGCTTCAGCAGAAAGCGCATTTCCAGCCCTTCGCCGGGCAGCGGTTCCAGCCCGGCGATCCGCACCTGCACCGGGTCGCTCCGCTGCAGGCCGGCGCAGCCGGCAAGCAGCAGGGGCGCGCCGGCAAGCAGCCGGATCAGACGGCGACGTGTGAGGGGGGCGGGCGTCATCGCGCAGCGGCGGGCCGGGTCGCGGTTCAGCCGTTTGCGCCCGGTTCGGCCACGTAGATCTCTACGCGGCGGTTCTGCGCCCGCCCGCTTTCGCTGGCATTGCTGGCCACCGGCTCATGCGCGCCGCGGCCGTCGATCGCGACGCGATTCGCCGCCACGCCGCGATTCACCAGATAGGCCCGGGTGCTGGCGGCGCGATTGACCGACAGCGGATCGTTCACCGCATCGCTGCCGGTGTTGTCGGTGTGGCCGACGATGCGCACCGAAGTGGCCGGGTTGGCGTTCAGCGTCTGTGCGAAGCGGTCGAGCACCGGACGCAGTTCGGGCCGGATGTCGGCGCGACCGACATCGAAGGACACGTCGCTCGGAATGTCCAGCTTGAGCTGGTTGTCCGCGGTCTTCACGACGCCGACGCCAGTGCCGGCGGTGGCCTGTTCCATCGCGCGCTTCTGTTCTTCCATGCGCTGCGACCAGATGTAGGTGCCGATGCCGCCAACCGCGGCACCGAGCAGAGCGCCGCCACGGGTGGCGCCGCCGCTCTTGCCGACCGCGCTGCCCAGTGCGGCGCCGGCCACCGCGCCCGCGCCGGTACCGATGGCGGTGCGCTGCTGGGTTTCGCTCATATTGGCGCAGCCGGTGGCGACGAAGGCTGCGACGGTCAGGGTGACGAAGGTTCTTTTCATGATGGGGATCTCCATGCGACCGGTGTACGGCGATGAGTCCAGTGTCGGCGATGCGCGGCCGTCCTCCTGTCGGCGCGCGCGCAGGGCCGCTGTACGCATCCGCCGACAGGGTGCGCGGGGCTGCGCTCTGCGATACTGTATGGCCATACAGTCCATGAACGAAAGCAGCGCGCCGTGCCCACTCCAGCTGATCAACCCGACTACCTGTCCACCCTGAACGACGCGCAGCGCGCGGCCGTGCTGTCCGGTACCGGGCCCGGTGACAGCGACGGCCCGCTGCTGGTGATTGCCGGTGCCGGCACCGGCAAGACCAGCACGCTGGCGCACCGGGTGGCGCATCTGCTGATGCAGGGCGTGGCACCGGATGCGCTGCTGCTGCTCACCTTTTCGCGCCGCGCGGCCGAAGAGATGACGCGCCGGGTGCAGCGCATCGTCGCCGCGGCCTCACCGCGTCTGGCGCCGATCGCCGCCGCCGGCATACCGTGGTCCGGCACCTTCCACGGTGTCGGTGCGCGCCTGTTGCGCGACTACGCCGGCAGCATCGGCCTGGATCCGGCCTTCACCATCCACGACCGCGAGGATTCCGCTGACCTGCTGAATCTGGTGCGGCACGAACAGGGCCTGTCGACGAAGGCGAAGCGCTTTCCGCTGAAGGGCACCTGCCTTTCCATCTACTCGGCGGTGGTGAATACCTGCAGCCCGCTGGACGAGGTGCTGCGCACCACCTTTCCCTGGTGCGCCGAGTGGGAAGCCGAACTGAAGGCGCTGTTCCGTGGCTATGTCGAGGCCAAGCAGGCGCAGCAGGTGCTCGATTACGACGACCTGCTGCTGTACTGGTCGCAGATGGTGAGCGAGCCGCTGATCGCCGGCGAGCTGTCGGCCCGTTTCCGTCACGTGCTGGTCGACGAGTACCAGGACACCAACCGTCTGCAGGCGTCCATCCTGCGGGCGATCAAGCCGGACGGTCGCGGGCTGACCGTGGTCGGCGATGACGCGCAGTCGATCTACAGCTTCCGCGGCGCCACGGTGCGCAACATCCTGGACTTCCCGATGCAGTTCGACCCACCGGCGCGACGCATCACGCTGGAACAGAACTACCGCTCGATTCCGCCGCTGCTCGAAGCCGCCAACGCAGTGATCGCGGAAGCGGGCGAGGGCTTCGACAAGCGGCTGTGGAGTGCCCGCACCGGTGGCCAGAAGCCGCTGCTGGTGAGCGTGCGTGACGAAGCCGATCAGGCGGCCTTCGTGGTCGAACAGGTGCTCGAGCGCCGCGAGTCCGGGCTCAAGCTGAAGAGCCAGGCGGTGCTGTTCCGCACCGCCAGCCACAGCATCCGGCTGGAAGTGGAACTGACCCGGCGGAACATTCCGTTCGTGAAGTACGGTGGCCTGAAATTCCTGGAGGCCGCGCACGTGAAGGACGTGCTGTCGCTGCTGCGCTGGGCGCAGAACCTGCGCGACCGCGTGTCCGGTTTTCGTGCCATCCAGCTGCTGGCCGGCATCGGCCCGAAAGGTGCGGCGCGCATTCTCGACAACCTCGATGCGGCGCCATCGGGTGTGGCACTGCTGGCCGAGCAGCCGGTGGCCGAAGGCGTGCGCACCGCCTGGGTGGCGTTCGCGTCGCTGATCGAGGCCGCGGGTGCTTCGAACGGGGCCTGGCCGGGCAGCGGCGAAGCGCTGATGCAGTGGTACGAGACGCAGATGGACAGGCTGTATGAGGACGCGCTGGTGCGTGCGGCCGACGTGCGCCAGCTCGCGCTGCTGGCCGCCACCTATCCGAGCCGCGAGCGCTTCCTCAGCGAACTGACGCTGGACCCGCCCGAAGTGACCAGCGACGCGCCGGGCAAGCCGCTGCTCGACGAGGACTATCTCATCCTGTCCACCATTCACTCGGCCAAGGGGCGCGAGTGGCCTGCGGTGTCGGTGCTCAACGTGGTCGACGGCGGCATACCGTCGGAAATGTCGACCGGAAGTCAGGCGGAGATCGACGAGGAACGACGGCTGCTCTATGTCGCGATGACCCGTGCGAAGGACCAGCTCGAACTGCTGGTGCCGCAGCGTTTTCATCTCACCGCGCAGTCGCCGGTCGGTGACCGCCACGTCTACGCCGGTCGCACGCGCTTCATTCCCAACCGTCTGCTCGTGCAGTTCGAGCAGCGCAGCTGGCCGCGTGTCGACGCCGACGACGTGAAGCCGATGTCGGTTGCCGACGCACGCATCGACATCGCTGCGCGCATGCGCGCGATGTGGGGTTAGCAGTCGAACGCGGTGCGCTGCAGCACACACTGCATCTAGTAGCCGGCAGGCCTGTCACACACTACGGGTGAGGTTTCGCACCGTCGTTACGTGTGTCGCCGCAACACCGCGTCCGATCTGTCCGAGCAGCATCCCGCTTCGCGCGTTTTTTCGGGTGTGCCCCGCAAAGCCTTTGCCCGAAAGGCTTTGCGGGGCGCGTGTAAAACCGTACGTGGAAATTTTCATTCGCGACGAATGATGCGGAGCGCGCACGAACGCGAAATAAATCTGGACTTTTGTGTGGTTTGTTGCTTTAACGGCTCATGGTTGTGCAATACTTTCGGCCCATGAATCAGTCCGTTGCGACGTCCTCTTCAAGCCGCACATCTGCAGCCGGTTTTCACGGCGCCTCGGAAATTCTTTCCCCTGAAAAAACGCTCCCGCATCGCCTGCTGCGCACCTGCGCATCCGACATGGCGACGGTCGATCCGCGTTCAGGCGTGACCCCTTTCGACTTTCGCGCATTGCCTGCGGCGCCCTCCCGCGCGGCGATGCGTCTGCCTTTCCCGAACCCGCACGCACGACGGACGCAGCATGCGTCCTGTGGTCATCGTGTGTCCCTCAGAGACGGATGTCACGGCGTGGCGCGGGTGAGTCTTCATTAGTTCGGTTGTGTGTCGTAACCATCCACCGATGGTTCACGCGTATGGATCCGGCATCCGGGCAGCGAACGTTGCCCGTGTGCCGTTCGGGTCGTCGACCCGGAGGCGTGAGTGGCTGCAGGTCAGGCCCTCGCGTCGTGAGGTGTTCCTGACCGGGCGCACGTCGTGCGTCGTCTCGAACAGACCTTCCGCCACCGGAGGGGCTGAGGTGCTGTCCAATCCTGTTATCCGTGAGGAGAGAAGTCATGGCTGAAGCTGAAGCGAAGAAGGGGGCGAAGAAGGCGAGTGCCCCGGCTAAACCTGCTGCAAAGAAATCTGACGTGAAGAAGGCAGCACCGGCGAAGGCCGCTGCTGCGAAGCCGGCGGCGAAGAAGGCTGCACCGGCGAAGGCCGCTGCGAAGCCGGCAGCGAAGAAGGCCGCACCGGCGAAGGCCGCTGCCAAGCCGGCGGCGAAGAAGGCTGCACCGGCGAAGGCCGCTGCCAAGCCGGCGGCGAAGAAGGCTGCACCGGCAAAGGCTGCTGCGAAGCCGGTCGCGAAGAAGGCTGCACCGGCGAAGGCTGCTGCCAAGCCGGCGGCGAAGAAGGCCGCACCGGCGAAGGCTGCTGCGAAGCCGGCGGCGAAGAAGGCTGCACCGGCGAAGGCCGCTGCGAAGCCGGCAGCGAAGAAGGCTGCACCGGCGAAGGCTGCTGCGAAGCCGGCGGCAAAGAAGGCTGCACCGGCAAAGGCCGCTGCGAAGCCGGCGGCGAAGAAGGCTGCACCGGCGAAGGCTGCTGCCAAGCCGGCTGCAAAGCCTGCCGCGAAGAAGGCCGCTCCGGCGAAGGCCGCTGCCGCCAAGCCGGCCGCGAAGCCGGCGGCGAAGAAGGCTGCACCGGCGAAGGCTGCACCGGCGAAGGCTGCTGCCAAGCCGGCTGCAAAGCCTGCCGCGAAGAAGGCCGCTCCGGCGAAGGCCGCTGCCGCCAAGCCGGCCGCGAAACCTGCCGCGAAGAAGGCTGCTCCGGCGAAGGCTGCACCGGCGAAGGCCGCTGCCAAGCCGGCTGCGAAGCCCGCAGCGAAGAAGGCTGCGCCGGCCAAAGCTGCTGCCAAGAAGGTCGCTGCACCCGCTGCCACCAAGGCTGTCGCGAAGGCGGCGGAAGCTGCTGCACCGGCTGCGACCAAGGCTGCCGAAACACCGGCCGCACCGGCTGCTGCCACGCCGTCGACCGCCGCTACGCCGGGCATCAAGTCGTCGCTGAACCCGGCTGCCGCATGGCCGTTCCCGACCGGTTCGCGTCCGTCCTGATCGCGCAACCCGCGTCATCGAAAGCGGCATGGGGCGCGTTGTCCCCATGCCGCTTTTTTTACGCCTGGTTCGTTCTTCGCGACCTCATGACGACGCCCTGTTACGAACCTTTACTTGACCTGTTCCTTGCAAATCAGGAAGATGCGCGCGTCGTTGCTTGATCGCCCCTCCGGCGAACGCTGCTGAAAGCGTCGCCACCTGAAGTCCTCGCATGATCCGGATGACCGCGCGTCGTCCTGATGTTCAATCCGTTCCAGTCGCCACGCGGCGATCTGCGAACACCGCGATTCAAGCTTTTTCCGTATGTCTCGCCATGGTTGCGAGGCACGGCAACAACCCGTAGCACGGGTTCCTCAGGCGTAACTTCACGTCGCTCACGCGGCGGGATGGAGCGCGCGAAAGGAGTGCTGAATGAACAAGTTCCTGTCCGTCCTGAAGGGCGCCGCGGCCGTCGTGCTGCACTTTGCGCACGGTGGCCTGCTCGCCGTCGGCCTCATGGTCAGCGCCTTCGTGGTACTGCGCGTGGCCGAGGTTGGCCTGACACCGCGCATGCTGCCTTCGCTGCCTGAGTTCTCGCTGCTCGGTGCCGCCAGCGCGCCGGCGGGTGACGGTGCCGACGAGATGCAGCCGGTGCCCGTTTCGGCTGCCACGACGTTGAGCACGCTGCAGAGGAACGTGGCCGATCATGTGTCGCGCCGTCACCGGGTGGCCCGGGTTGCGGTGGAGCAGTACATGACCGACATCTATGCCGCAGCCAGCCAGTACAAGATCGACCCGCTGCTGATGGTCGCGCTCATTTCGGTCGAATCCACCTTCAACCCGACCGCCGAAAGTGCCTGGGGGGCGCAGGGCCTGACCCAGGTCATCCCGAAATATCACCCTGAAAAGCTGGCGCAGTTCGGACCCGAAGCGACGCTGCTCGATCCGACCACCAGCATTTTCGTCGGTGCCCAGGTGCTGCGCGAATACATACGCGCCACCGGTTCGGTCGAGGGCGGTCTGCAGCGCTATGTCGGCTCGATCGAGGACCCGGATCAGATCTATTCCAACAAGGTGATGGCCGAATACCGTCGCCTGGCGGCGGTGTTCGGGCCGCGCACCCAGACCGCCTCTGCCGCGTTTTGAGGGGTCTCCGGCGCTGGCGACGGTTAACCACAGCCCGTTCGACGCGCCAAACGGCTAAAATCTCCGGTTTTCGCACTGCATCATGTCGCGCCCATCAGGCGCGGTATCGGGTGCAGCGCGATGCCACTCGACCGGAGGAGTTGCTGTTCATATGGACGAGCACTTTCGCAACGCTGCACTCGATTACCACCGCAAGCCCAGCCCGGGCAAGATTTCCGTCGTTCCCACCAAGGCCCTGACCAACCAGCAGGACCTTTCCCTGGCCTACTCGCCCGGCGTCGCCGCCGCGTGCGAGGAAATCGTGGCCGATCCGCTCCAGGTCAGTCAGATGACCGCCCGCGGCAACCTGATCGGTGTCGTCACCAACGGCACCGCGGTGCTCGGCCTCGGTCCGATCGGACCGCTGGCCGCCAAGCCGGTCATGGAAGGCAAGGGCGTGCTGTTCAAGAAGTTCGCGAACATCGACGTGTTCGACATCGAACTGGATGAGCGCGACCCGGACAAGCTGGTCGACATCATCGCGGCGATGGAACCCACCTTCGGTGGCATCAACCTCGAGGACATCAAGGCGCCCGAGTGTTTCTACATCGAGCGCAAGCTGCGCGAGCGGATGAAGATTCCGGTCTTCCACGACGACCAGCACGGCACCGCCATCGTGGTCGGTGCCGCGGTGCTCAACGGCCTGAAGGCGGTCGGCAAGGACATCAAGCAGGTGAAACTGGTCACCTCGGGTGCCGGTGCCGCCGCGCTCGCCTGTCTGGATCTGCTGGTGCTGCTCGGCATGCCGATCGAGAACATCTGGGTGACCGACATCAAGGGCGTGGTGTACCAGGGCCGGGTCGAGGAGATGGATCCGCTCAAGGCGCGCTATGCCAAGGTCACGGATGCCCGCAAGCTGGCGGACGTGATCGGCGATGCCGACGTATTCCTCGGCCTGTCGGCCGGCGGCGTGCTGAAGCAGGACATGGTGAAGAGGATGGGGCCGCGCCCGCTCATCCTGGCGCTGGCGAACCCGAATCCGGAAATCATGCCGGACGAGGTGAAGGCTGTGCGCGATGACGCGGTGATCGCGACCGGCCGTTCGGACTATCCGAACCAGGTCAACAACGTGCTGTGCTTCCCCTTCATCTTCCGTGGTGCGCTCGATGTCGGCGCGACCACCATCACCGAAGAGATGAAGCTCGCGTCGGTGCGTGCCATCGCCGAACTGGCCCAGGTCGAACAGAGCGAAATCGTGCGCGCCGCCTATGGCGAGCAGCCGATGTCCTTCGGCCCGGAGTATCTGATTCCCAAACCCTTCGATCCGCGCCTGATCACCAAGATCGCGCCGGCGGTGGCGAAGGCGGCGATGGATTCGGGGGTCGCGACGCGTCCGATCGAGGACTTCGAGGCCTACCATCAGCAGCTGAACAACCTGGTCTGGATTTCCGGCCTGGTGATGAAGCCGGTGTTTGCCGAAGCCAAGCGCAATCCGAAGCGCATCATCTACGCCGAAGGCGAGGATGAGCGCGTGCTGAGTGCGGTGCGCAACGTGGTCGACGAAGGTCTGGCCCGTCCGATACTGGTCGGCCGCCGCGAAGTGGTGCTGGGCCGGATCGAGAAGCTGGGCCTGCGCCTGCGCCAGGACATCGATTTCGAACTGGTGACGCCGGAGAACGACCCGCGCTACAAGGAGCTGTGGACCACCTACCACGCACTGACCGAGCGCAAGGGCATTTCGGTCGACTACGCGAAGATGGAAGCGCGTCGCCGCACCACGCTGATCGGTGCGCTGCTGGTGCGTCTGGGCTACGCCGACGGCCTGATCTGCGGCACCTTCGGCAACTTTGCGCGCCATCTGCATTTCGTGCGCAACGTGCTCGGCCTGAAGGACGGTCTCAGCAATTTCTACGCGATGAATCTGCTGAACCTGCCGGGCCGCACGGTCATGCTGTGCGATACCTATGTCAATTACGATCCGACCGCCGAACAGATCGTCGAAATGACCGTGCTGGCGGCCGAGGAAGCGCGCCGTTTCGGCATTCAGCCGAAGATCGCGCTGCTGTCGCACTCCAATTTCGGGTCCGAGAACACGGTCACCGCGGAAAAGATGCGTCGCGCGCTGGGCATGCTGCATGCGGAGCATCCGGATCTTGAGGTGGAAGGCGAAATGCACGGCGATGCGGCGCTGGACACCGACATCCGCAATCGCATCTTCCCGAACTCGCGTCTGAAGGACGAAGCCAATCTGCTCATCTTCCCGACACTGGATGCGGCCAACATTTCCTACAATCTGCTGAAAACCGCTGCGGGCGAGGGCATGACCATCGGCCCCATCCTGCTTGGCGCGAAGCAGCCGGTGCACATCCTGACGCCCACGGCGACAGTGAGGCGCATCGTGAACATGACCGCACTGACCGTGGTCGAGGCCAGCCACAACCGCTGACCCCGTTCACCGCAGTGCACTTCCGGGCAGCCAGCCGGCTGCCCGCACAGGGGAGGGTGCGGCGTGCAGCGAGGCAGGACAGCGCTGGTGTTGTCGGGGGGCGGCGCGCGCGCCGCCTATCAGGTCGGCGTGCTGGCCGCGGTGCGCGAACTGCTGCCGGATCCGCGCATCAATCCCTTTCCCATCCTGTGCGGGACTTCGGCCGGTGCGATCAACGCGGCCGCGCTGGGCGTCTACAGCGAGGACTTCGGCGACGCGGTCGATAACCTGCTGCACATCTGGCGCAATTTCGAAGCCGGCCAGGTGTATCGCGCCGATCCCTGGGGCATCGGCAAGACCGGTGCCCGCTGGCTGATGGCGCTGATGCTGGGCTGGGCGGTCGAGCGCTATCCGAAGTCGCTGCTGGACAACACGCCGCTGCGCGAACTGCTGTCCGACAAGCTCGACTTCTCGCGCATAGACCGGGCGATCAGGCGCGGCGCGCTGTACGCGCTGTCGGTCACCGCCTCCGGCTACACCTCGGGCGACAGCGTGGCCTTCTTCGAAGGCGGCGAAGGCATGGACCCGTGGAAGCGCATGCAGCGCGCGTCCATCCGCACCCCGCTCAAGGTCGAACACCTGCTGGCCAGCAGCGCGCTGCCCTTCATCTTTCCGGCGGTCAAGCTCAACCGCGAGTACTTCGGCGACGGCTCGATGCGCCAGCTCGCGCCGATGAGTCCGGCGGTACACCTCGGCGCCGAACGCATCTTCATCGTCGGCGTCGGCCGCATGAGCGAGCATGACAGCCGTCGCCGTGGCGATGGCTACCCGTCGCTGGCCCAGGTGGCCGGCCACGCGCTGGCCAGCATTTTCCTCGACCAGCTCATGATCGATATCGAGCAGCTTCAGCGGGTGAACGACATCCTGGGCCGGGTACCGCAGCAGGTGATGGAACAGATGGGTCTGCCGCTGCGGCCGATCGAAACCCTGGTCATCGCGCCATCGGAGCGGCTGGACGATATCGCCGCCCGGCATGTCGATGCATTGCCGATCGGGGTGCGTACGCTGCTGGGCGGCATCGGCGGTACCCGGCGCGCGGGCGGCGGGCTGGCCAGTTACCTGCTGTTCGAGAAGCCTTTCACCCGCGCACTGATCGACCTCGGTTATCGCGACACCCTGGCCCGCGCTGACGATGTGCGTGCTTTCCTGGGGGTGGGCGACCTGCCGGCAGCCACTGCGTCACGATCGTGAATCTGCCGGAAGAATGCTTTCCAGGCTCTTATTTTCGTTTGAGAATTTGATCCCCAAGGGTAAACTCCGACCTCGATCGATATGCCACCAGGGGTCACACGCATGTTTCTGAAGGTCCTGATGGTCAGCTGCACAGCGCTGGCGCTCGGTCTCACTGTCGCCCCGACGGCCGAAGCCGCTTCCGCCAAGACCTCCGTTACCCAGGGCAAGGCCGGAAAGAAAACGGTCAAGGTCGCCCGCAAGAACACCTCCCAGGCCCGCGTCAAGCAGGCCAATCTGAAGAAGACCTCCCGCAAGTCGATGGCCGCCGCACCGCGCGAGCCGGTCATGGCCGACATCG
Source organism: Methyloversatilis sp. (assembly GCA_041639545.1). GTDB lineage: Bacteria > Pseudomonadota > Gammaproteobacteria > Burkholderiales > Rhodocyclaceae > Methyloversatilis. The sequence goes on from JBEQBZ010000007.1 coordinate 115,319, forward strand.
ATGCGCTGGGTCTGCCCAATGTCAAATCCACCGCAGTGCTGGTGCAGGACCAGAGTTCCGGCGAAGTGCTGTTCGAGCGCAATTCCGACGCCGTGGTGCCGATCGCCTCGATCACCAAGCTGATGACCGCCATGGTGTCGCTGGACAGCAAGCCCGCGCTGGACGAAGTGCTGGACGTGAGCGATGAGGACATCGACCAACTCAAGGGCACCCGCTCACGGCTGGCGGTCGGTACCCGCCTGACCCGCGAGGAAATGCTGCACCTGGCGCTGATGTCGTCGGAAAACCGTGCGTCGTCCGCGCTCGCACGTCACTACCCCGGGGGCCGTCCGGCCTTCATCGCCGCGATGAACCGCAAGGCGCAGGAACTGGGCCTGATCGATACCCGTTTTTTCGACAGCACCGGCCTGAACCCGCACAACGTGTCGTCGGCGCGCGATCTGGCCAAAATGGTGGCCGCTTCGGCGCGCTACCCGCTGATCCGCGAGTTCTCGACCACCCGCGACGGTTTCTTTGCGGTGAATGGCCGCATGCAGCGCTTCAACAACACCAATGCGCTGGTGTCCAGCCCGGAATGGGAAATCGGCCTGCAGAAGACCGGTTTCACCAACGAGGCGGGCAAATGCCTGGTGATGCAGGCCTGGATGAACCAGAAGCCGGTGGTCATCGTGCTGCTGGATTCCTGGGGCAAGCTCACCCGCATCGGTGACGCCAACCGCATCCGCCGCTGGGTCGAACAGCTCGCCCAGCACGGCGCCCGCCAGGGCTGACGCCATGTCCGGGGTCGCGCCGGGCAGTCGGGGAGAAGTCGGACTTTTCGTTACCTGCCTGGTCGACCTGATGCGGCCGTCGATCGCGTTCGCCGCGATCCGGCTGCTCGAATCCGCCGGCTACTCCGTGGTGGTGCCGGACAGCCAGACCTGCTGCGGCCAGCCCGGCTACAACTCGGGCGACAGCGAGGCGGCGCGCGCGCTGGCGCGCAAGATGATCGCCGAGTTCGAGTCCTTTCCTTACGTGGTGGCTCCATCCGGCTCCTGCGCCGGCACGGTGAAAGTGCATTACGCCGATCTGTTCGCCGATGACCCGGCGTGGCGTGCACGGGCCGAGGCTCTGGCCGCGAAAACCTTCGAACTGACCCAGTTCCTGACCGATGTGGCCGGCGTGAGCGCGGTGCCCGGCCGCTTCAGCGGCTCGGTCACCTATCACGACTGCTGTTCCGGCCTGCGCGAACTGGGCGTGAAGGCGCAGCCGCGCGCGCTGCTGGACAGCATGCCCGGCGTGCGCCGGATCGAGATGCGCGACTGTGAGGAATGCTGCGGTTTCGGCGGCCTGTTCTCGGTCAAGTACCCGGACATTTCCGGCGCCATCGTGCAGCGCAAGTGCGAATCCATACGCGGCTCCGGCGCCTATGCGGTGGCGCTGGGCGACCTCGGCTGCATGATGAACATCGAAGGCCGGCTGCGGCGCAGTGGCGACGCACTGACCGAGGTGATCCACATCGCCGAGCTGCTGGCGGGGCCGGACGGCGAGGGCGGCTGACATGGACATCCGCTCCATGCATTTCGTCGAACGGGTGCGTGAGCGCCTGGACGACGACGAACTGCAGCGCAACCTGAAGCGCACCCGTGGCCGCAATGCCGCCTCGCGCGCGGCGGCGGTGGCCGCCTTTTCCGATTTCGACGCGGTGCGCCAGCGCGCCACCGAAATACGCCGCAGCGTGCTGCGCGATCTTGACGTATGGCTGGAGCGCTTCGAGGCGAAAGCGACCGAGCGCGGCGCCACCGTGCTGTGGGCGCGCGACGGCGAGCATGCCTGCGAACTGATCGCGGATATCGCGAAGCGCCACGGCGTGCGCACCGTGGTGAAGTCCAAGTCCATGGTGTCGGAAGAGGCCGGGCTGAATGCCGCGCTGGAAGCCGCCGGCGTGCGGCCGGTGGAGACCGATCTCGGCGAGTACATCCTGCAGATCAACGACAACGAGCCACCGTCGCACATCATCATGCCGGTGATTCACAAGTCGAAGGAGCAGGTGTCCGAACTGTTCGCGCGGGTGCACGGCACGCCGCCCAAGACCGATATCGAGGCGCTGACCCACGAGGCGCGCGCGGTGCTGAGGCCGGAGTTCCTCGGCGCGGACATGGGCCTGTCCGGCGGCAATTTCCTGATCGCCGAAACCGGCTCGGTGGCCATCGTCACCAACGAGGGCAACGGCCGGCTGTGCACCACGCTGCCGCGGGTGCATGTCGCGCTGACCGGCATCGAGAAGGTGATTCCGACGCTGGAAGACCTGTCCACGCTGCTGCGCATCCTGCCGCGCTCGGCCACCGGACAGGCGCTCACCAATTACGTGTCCATGCTGACCGGGCCGAAACACGCCGGTGATCCGGATGGTCCCGAACACATGTATTTCGTGCTGGTCGATGGCGGCCGCGCCGATCTGCTGGGCAGCGAGTTCGAGGACATGCTGCGCTGCATACGCTGTGGCGCCTGCATGAACCACTGCCCGGTGTATCAGACGGTGGGCGGTCACGCCTATGGCTGGGTGTATCCGGGGCCGATGGGTTCGGTGCTCACGCCGCTGTACCAGGGGCTGGAGAAGGCGAAGGATCTGCCGCACGCTGCCACGCTGTGCAATCAGTGCGGCGTGGTCTGTCCGGTATCGATACCGTTGCCGGAACTGATGCGCCGGCTGCGCGAAAAGCAGGTCGAACGCGGGCTGAGGCCGTGGTCGGAGCGGCTGGCGCTGCGCGCCTGGGCCTGGGTGGCCGGCCGGCCGAAGCTGTATGCGCTGGCCACCCGCATCGGCGTGCGCTATCTGCGCTGGCTGGCCGACGGCCGGGATCGCATCCAGGTGATGGGGCTGGCACCCGGCTGGACGGCGCAGCGCGATTTTCCGGCACCGGCAGCGAAAACCTTTCGCGAACTTCATGCCGAACGCCTGCGGGCGAAAAGCCGGGGAGGCGCACGGTGAGCGGCACGCGCGACGACATTCTCGGCCGGCTGCGCCGCCAGCTCGGCCGTACCGAGGGCACACGCGCCGAGGCGCAGGCGCGGGTCGAGGCGGTGATCGCCGCCCGCCAGTGCGGGCCACGGGGGGCGGCCGATGCACCGGTCGAGCGTTTCATCGAGCGCGCGCGTGCCATGCTGTCCACGGTCGATCGCTGCGTGACCGAAGCTGACGTGCCCGCGCACTGTGCGCGCTGGCTGGCCGGGCAGTCGCTGCCGACCGGCCTGGTGGTGGCGCCGCCGCTGGCCCATCTCGACTGGTCGGCCGCCGGTCTGCAGGCGCGGGTGGGGGCGGCGGGCGGTGACGACAGGGTGGGCGTGACCGGCTGTTTCCGCGCGATCGCTGAAACCGGCACGCTGATGCTGCGCTCCGGCGTCGACATGCCGCCGGTCAACAGCCTGCTGCCGGAAACCCATATCGCGGTGGTGCCGGCCGCGCACATCGTGGCCGACATGGAAGCCGCCTGGGCCGACGCGCGCCGGGAATGGGCCGGCAGCGGGGCGGGTGACTGGCCGCGTGCGGTCAATTTCGTGTCCGGTCCGTCGCGTACGGCGGACATCGAACAGGTCATCGTGCTGGGCGCCCACGGGCCGTTCCGGGTGCATCTGCTGATCGTCGGCTGAGCGCTGTCCCGGCCGGATGGCGCTTCGACGGTTTCACGACACGGACTTTTTGTAAGCGCGGTTTACCCGGATAATCGCGGCATTCCGGTCCGGCCGTGCGGTCGTGCCTCGACGCCTTTCGACCACGTTGCACATGTCCGTATCCCCGAAATACCGTTTCGCCCGCCACTGCCTGTTCGTGCTGCTACCGGTTCTGACGATCTCGCCCGCGCTGTGGGCAGGCGACGAGCCGGAAACGCCGTTTCTCGACGACACGCTGCCGGTCGTGCTGTCCATGACCCGCCTGCCGCAGCGTATCGACGATGCGCCGGGCGCGGTCACGCTGTTTACCCGCGAGGACATCGAGCGACTGGGATATCGGCGCCTGCCGCAGCTTCTGCGTCTGGTGCCCGGCATGAACATGATGGGTGATACCGGGCACTCGCCAGCGCTCTTCTATCATGGCCTCGGCACGCTCAACCCCAACCGCATGCAGGTGCTGATCGACGGACGTTCGGTCTATTCCCCCTATCTTTATGGCTATGTGGACTGGGATGCGCTGCCGCTCACGATGGACGAGATCGAGCGCATCGAGGTGGTGCGCGGCTCGAATGCCGCCACCTATGGCTCGAATGCGGTGGCCGGCGTGGTCAATATCGTCACCCGCAGTGCGCTCGATGGCCCGTCCGCCACCGCCTCGTTCACACGCGGTTCGAATGAAGTGTCGGACGTGTCGGCACGGCTGCGGCGCAGTTTCGGGCCGCTGAGCATCGCGCTCAATGCGCGCAGCATGGGCGATGAAGGTTTCGATCATCGCTACGATACCTCGCGCCTGAATGCCTCCACCCTGCGGGCCGACCTGACGCTGAATGCCTCGGACGAAGTGAGCCTGATGGCAGGGCAGAGCAGCGGACGGCGAGGCGTGGGCTATCCTTTCGGCGTCACGGGCAACACCGACAACGCCAACGGTTTCCGCAACGTACGCACCGACAACTGGTTCATGCACATGCGCTTCCGGCGCAGTCTGGCGGCCGACAACGAGTGGTCGGTGGGCTACTACCAGAATCAGGACGTAGGTCACGAAGAATGGTTCGCCATCGTCGGTCCGCTGAATCTGCCGATCGATTACAACCGCACGGCCACCCGGCAGAACATCGATTTCCAGCACCAGTTCGCACCGGCGGACGGATGGCGGATCGCGTGGGGCGCAGAATTACGGAAAGACAGCCTGCAGTCGGCCCGCATGTTCTATTACACCGGCAGGGAGTCGCAGAAGCTGCTGCGACTTTCCGCGAATGTGGAGTGGCGCCCGAACGCCCATCTCACGCTGAACGCCGGCAACATGATCGAGCGCTTCGAAGGGTATGGCAATCAGTCTTCGCCGCGTCTGTTCGCGACACTGCACCTGACCCCCGATCACGCGCTGAAGGCCGGCGTTACACGCGCGTTCCGGCAGCCTTCGCTGATCGAGGCCTACGGCGATTCACGTTTCATCTATCCGCAGCTGATTCCGCTGCTGCCCGCCCGTTTTGCCGGACGCGTGCAGCGCACCTACGTCGGTCAGCCCGATCTCGATCCGGAACAGCTCGATTCCGCAGAACTCGGTTACGTAGGGCGCTTAGGACGCGCATCGCTGGAAGTCCGCTATTTTCGCGAACGTTTCAATCATCTGATTACCGAAACCCGGTTCGAGGATCCGGCCTTCCTCGAACGAGGCCGTACCTACTTCGAAGGTCCGGGCGCCACCGTGCGTGGTTTCGAGTATCAGTATCGCTGGCGTGGTGAGGGGCGCGAAATCTGGTGGTCGCACTCCATGCCGCGAATCGGCGCCGACCCGGTGTGCGACCCGGGCCAGACCTGCTACGCGCAGACCGTACCGTCCTCCACCTGGTCGCTGACCTGGATGGAGCAGCTCCCGCGCGACTGGTCGATCTCGACCACGCTGTTCGGCGTGAATGCCGCCACCTTCCTCAATGGCAGCAAGCAGGTCGACCGCTACCAGACGCTGGATGCCAGAGTGGCGAAGAAATTCCGCAGTGGTGACATGCTGTGGGAGGCGGCGCTGTCGGTGACCGACATCGGACCGGGTTACGAGACCTTCAACGACGATCAGGGCACGCGCGTGCCGTTCAACCGGGTTGCCCGTCAGGCGCTGTTCTCGTTGCGCTCCAGCTGGTTCTGAACCCGCACCGCGATCCCGTATCATGATCGCCGGATAAACAGGCGGTCTACCGGAAGGGGGCGGAGTGCAGGGTCGGTTCGGGTTCAATCGACTCGGATTCCGCAGTCGCGTGCTGCTCGCAGCACTGCTGCCGTCGGTGCTGATCGCGCTCGCGCTGGCCACCCATTTCACGTCCACACGGATCGCCGACATCGATCGCGCCCTGGTCGACCGAGCGCTGCTGCTGACCGCCAGTCTGGCGCCGGCCTCGGAGTACGGGCTGTTCGCCGGCAATACCGACATGCTGCAGTCGCTCGCCGATGCAACGCTGCGCGAGCGCGATGTCGACGGGCTGGTGCTGTTCGATCGCGACCAGCTGCCTATCGTGCGGGCCGGCCAGATGCGGCTTCCGGCGCCGCTGGCCTTCGCCGGACTGGGGGCGCCGGTGCTGCTGGAAAGTTCGGACACCCACCACCTGTTTGCAGCCCCTGTGTTCAGCGAGCAGGCGCGGCCCGATCCCCTGTTCGACGACGGCAATGCGGCCCCGTCCGGCGTCAGCCGGCTCGGTGTGATCGTGCTGCAGGTATCGCGGGCCGGCAGCCGGCAGGCACAGCGCGAGCTGATGTGGAGCGCGGCCCTGATCACTCTGGGCGGGCTGGTGCTGGCCGGCCTGCTGGCGCGAGCCCTGTCCGACGGCGTGACCGCGCCGGTGCGGGCGCTGGCCGATACGGTCAGACGCATCGAGGAGGGCGACTTCTCCGCCCGGGCACGTACCGGGGCGCGCGGCATCCTGCAGGTGCTGGAAGATGGCATCAACCGGATGGCGGTGACGCTGGGCGGCAACCGGATCGAACTCGAACGGCGGGTGCAGGACGCAACCGCGCAACTGCAGGCGCAGAAGGAGGTGGCCGAGCAGGCCAGCCGTGCCAAGACGCAGTTCGTTGACGCACTGCTGCACGATCTGAGCCAGCCGCTGATGGCCATGGGGCTGGACATCCGTACGCTCAAGCTCCGGCTGGGCGATGCGGAAAGCAGCGATCTGCTGGCACGGCTCGAGCGCTCGTCGATGAAGCTGGAGAACATGCGCGACGTGCTGCTCGATGTCGCCCGTCTGGAATCGGGGGCCACCCAGCCGCGCCTGACCGGGTTTCCGCTCGGTCGGGTGTTCGACAGTCTGCGGCTGACCTTCGAGGTACAGGCCGCGGAAAAGGGACTGCGTCTCGCTTTCCATCCGACCCGACTGTGGTGTCGCTCCGATCCGCTGCTGCTCGAACGCGTGCTGGCCAACCTCATTTCGAACGCACTGCGCTATACCGCACACGGCACGGTGTTCGTAGGGGTGCGTCGGGTGGGCGCCGACGGTGCGCGCATCGAAGTGCGTGACAGCGGGCAGGGCATTCCGGCCGAAAGGCTGGAGGACGTGTTCCAGGAGTTCGTGCGCCTGCCGGGCGATCCAGGCAGCGGCGGCCGAGGCATGGGGTTGGGTCTGGCCATCGTGCGCCGGTTATGCGCATTGCTGGCGCATCCGGTGAGCGTGCGCTCGCGGCCCGGGCGAGGCTCGAATTTCAGCGTACGGGTGCCGCGCATCCCGGCGATTGCGGCGGATCCGCCGCAGGTCGAACTGTCCGGTCTGCGTCGGCTGAGCCGGCAGCGGGTGGCCCTGATCGATGACGACGCATCGCTCCTGCAGTCGCTGCAGTCGCTGCTGCATTCGGTCGGCGTGGACGTGATTGCCGGCACCTCGGCCGAATTCGTGCTGCGCCAGCTGCGTCAGGCCGGTGCGCCGGCTTTCATCATCAGCGATTACCAGCTCGGCCCGGGCAGCGATGGCCTGCGCGCGGTGCTGTCGCTGCGTCGCGAATTCGGCGAACACATTCCTGCGCTGATCATGACCGGCTTGGCCGCGACCCGGGAACTGGAGATCGAGCTGGAGACGCACGGCATTCCGCTGGTGGCCAAGCCGGTGCGACCGGTGGTGCTGGATGCGGTGATCGGTGGCCTGCTGGATGCCCGCGAGGACGGCTGATTCAGTCCCTGGGCGGGCGACGCGGAAGACGGATGCCCATCTCGGACAGTGCGAACACCGCCTGCGTGCGGTTGCGTACATTGAGCAGTCGCAGGATGGTCGAGATGTGGGTTTTCGCGGTACCGTCGGAGATGCCCAGCTCTCGGCAGATGAGCTTGTTCGGCAGGCCTTCGATCATCAGCTGCAGCACCTGGATCTGGCGCGGCGTGAGGCCGATGTCCGCCAGATCCTGGATCGACGGGCGCGGCGGATGAGGGTGGGCGGTGTTGTCCAGCACCTGCTGCGGCACATAGATGCCGCCCTTGAGCACCAGTTGCAGCGCGCTGACCAGCACCGCGGTGGTCGAACTTTTCGAGATGAAGCCCATCGCACCGTGGTCGATGGATTCGGTAATGGTCTGACGGTCGTCCTGGGCTGAAATCACCACCACCGGCACGTCCGGGAATTCGCTGCGCAGCTGGACCAGCAGTGTGGTGCCTTCAGCGTCCGGCAGATTGAGGTCCAGCATCACCAGGTCGGGGCGCCAGCCGGTGCGCAGCAGGGCAAGTGCGCGCGAGGCCAGCAGAGCGCAACGGATATCCGGTTCGCTGCCGACTTCGGACAGTACGCTGCGCAGCCCTTCGACCACGAGCGGCTGGTCTTCGACGATCATTACCTGCATGGGCGGGCATTCCGTAAGGCGATGCCCGGATTTTATATGCGATGGTGCTCGCAGGTTCGCTGCGGCGCTGAGGAGAATACGTTGTGAGTCACGGTCTGGTGCTGTTCGGTCACGGTTCACGCGATCCTGAATGGGCGCGTCCGCTGCGCGAGGTGGCGACGCGGGTGGCGGCCGCGGGGTCGGCACCTGCGGTCGAGCTGGCTTTTCTCGAATTCATGGAGCCGACGCTGGAACAGGCCTGTGCGCGGCTGGTGGCCGCCGGGGCCACGCGTATTGCGGTGCTGCCGATGTTCATCGCCCAGAGCGGCCACGTGCGCCGAGACCTGCCGGCTCAGGTCGAGGCGGTACGTGCCGCCCACCCTTCGATACGCATCGACCTGGCGGTGGCGGTCGGCGAGGACGCGCGGGTGCAGGCGGTGATGGCTGAAGTGGCATGCGCAGCGCTTGAGGCCTGAACAGGCCTCAAGACGGCGTGCGTCTTGCCGTTAGAGTCAGCGACGAGCGGGAGCCGAAACTTTCTCAGGCTGCCTCGGCCAGCGGAGCGCGATTCAATGGTGAGCATGTCAGCACCGGCCAGGATACTGGTCGTCGACGACGAACCTTTCAATCTGGAAATCATCGGTGAGTACCTGGATGGTCAGGGCTACGAACTGACCATGGCCCGCGACGGGATGGAGGCGTGGGCGTGCCTGGACGAGTCCGGGCGCGATTTCGATCTGCTTGTACTTGACCGCATGATGCCGCGGCTCGACGGCATGGAGCTGCTGCGCCGGGTGCGTCGCACCCCCCGGCTCAGCGATCTGCCGGTCATCATGCAGACGGCTGCGGCCACTCCCGACCAGGTGCGGGAAGGTCTGGCTGCCGGCGCGCGCTACTACCTCACCAAACCGTATGAACCGGACGCGCTGCTGGCCATTGTCAAGTCGGCGCTGGAAGAGGCGCGCCGCAATCGAGAAATCCAGATTCAGGTGGACAGCATGCGTCGCGCGATGGGCGCCCTGCAGCTGGCCGAGTTCGAGTTCGCGACACTGGAACAGGCCAGCCAGCTGGCCGCGCTCGCTTCGCTTACCGCGCCCGAGCCCGAGAACATCGTGATGGGGCTGAGCGAGTTGCTGATCAATGCGGTGGAACACGGCAACCTCGGCATCAGCTATGCCGAAAAATCCCGTCTGCGCATGGAAGACCGCTGGCAGGAGGAAGTGGAACGCCGTCTCGGCCTGCCCGCCTATGCCGATCGTCGCGCCCGGCTGCGGGTCGAGCGTGCGGCTGGCAGCGTGCGCTACACGGTGAGCGATGAAGGCGAAGGTTTCGAGTTCGCCCGCTATCTCGACTTCGATCCGGGTCGCGCCTTCGATCCGAACGGGCGCGGCATTGCGATGGCGCGCCAGCTGTGTTTCCGCTCTCTGGAATATCTGGGCTGCGGCAATGTGGTCACTGCCACGGTGGAGGTGAAATGAGCACCCAGGCAGTCATGCCGACAGGCACCGCACCGTCGCCAGCCCCCGTTGCCGCGCGTCAGATGACCGTGCTGGTGGTCGACGACACGCTGATCGGCCGGGCCACCGTGAGCACGCTGGTACGCCGGCTCGGCCACCGCTGCATCGAGGCGTCCGATGGGGCCGCTGCGGTGCAGGCCTACCGTACCTACCGGCCCGACGTGGTGCTGATGGACGTGGTGATGCCCGGCATGGACGGGCTGGAAGCCACCCGCCAGCTGCGCCGTCTGGCGGCCGACACCTTCCTGCCCATCCTGCTGCTGTCCGCGCGCTCGGACGACACCGACATGATTGCCGGCCTGCAGGCCGGGGCGGATGACTACCTGACCAAGCCGATCAATTTCGCCATCCTGACCGCCAAGCTCGCCAACTGCGGCCGCCAGCTCATGATGCACGCGAGCATGGCCAACTACCGTGCCGAGCAGGAGGAGGAGATCGAATTCGCGCGCCACGTGATCGAGCGCCAGGTGCAGGGCAAGGCGGCGAATGACCGCCGGGTGCGCTACTCGGTCACGCCGACCGCGCAGTTTTCCGGCGACATCGTCGCGGTATCCCATTCGCCGTCCGGTGCGCTCTATGCGCTGCTGGCCGATGCCACCGGCCACGGGCTGGCCGCGGCGATCAGCGTGCTGCCGGTGCTGCAGGTGTTTTTCGGCATGGCCAAGAAGAACCTGTCGCTCGGCCTGATGGCCAGTGAAATCAACCGTCACCTGAGCACCACGCTGCCGGTCGGCCGTTTCGTCGCGGCCACCATCGTGCGCATCGAGGGCAGTGAGGGCGAACTGTGGGTGGGGGGCACGCCGGAAGTGCTGCTGCTCGACCGCAGCGGCCTGGTGAATGCCCGCTTCGGGTCGATGAACCTGCCGCTGGGCATCGATGTGGACGACGCGGCCAACGTGCCGCCGCAGCGTTTCGGCTGGACGCCGGGCGATCAGCTCGTGCTGAGCTCCGACGGCCTGCTGGAGGCGCACAACCGGATGGGTGAAGCTTTCGGTACCCAGCGGCTGGAGGCGACGCTGCGCGACGCCGCTCCGTCGCGGCGCCACGATTCGGTGCGTGATGCGCTCGCCGTGCATCTGGACGGTGCTCTGGCGCACGACGACGTGTCGCTGATGGTGATCGATCTCGAATGAACTGCCCGCCTGGCGCGCGGATGCATGCGATCCGCGCGTTGGCGGTGCCGGTTGGCTGGCGTTGGCACGGTGATTGCATCGTGCCCGGACCTAAGCCTCTCCGTCCGTGCCGATATGGCTGTCCTCAATGTGCTGGTGGTCGACGAATCACGCAAACGTGCCGCTGAAATCTGCGCCGGGCTTGCCTGTGCCGGTTATCAGGTGGCTGCGGTGCTGTCGAGCGCCTACGACCTGCACATGAAGGTCGAGGAAATCAAGCCCGACGTGATCCTGATCCAGACCGATTCGCCGTCACGCGACACGCTGGAGAACATGGCGGCGATGGACCGCGATATGCCGCGTCCGGTCGTCGTGTTTGCAAACGACTCCGACAGCAAGACCATACGCCGCGCGATGAAAGCCGGCGTATCGGCTTACGTGGTCGACGGGCTGGAGCCCAAGCGCATCAAGCCGGTGATCGACGTGGCGCTGGCGCGCTTCGAAGAGCACCAGGAACTGCGCCGCTCGCGCGACGAGGCGCGGCAGAAGCTGACCGAACGCATTTCCATCGATCGTGCCAAGGGCATTCTGATGAAACTGCGCGGCATCGACGAGGACGCCGCTTACCACACGCTGCGCAAGCTCGCGATGGAGCGCGGCAAGACCATCGCCGCGGTGTCCGAAGACTTCATCGCCACCGCACGCCTGCTCGGCTGACAGCCGCGGTCCTTCCCTTTTTTCCACTGAACGCCGCATTGCCCGCGCATGCCGTGACCCAGCGCGGCGCCCTGCCGTCTGCCTGATTCATCACTCGGCAGCGCACGGCGGGCACAGCCCTGTCCTCCACATGCATGCGCCGGTTCGACATGGTGCGCACCCATGCCGCTGTCGCACCGCACAAGTGCAGCCGGATCCGCAGGAATTTTCAGACCTGATCGGCGGACTTGATTTCAAGATGTTGAAGTAATTGACGTTTTTTAGATTCCTCCGGGTCTGGCATGGCCTGTGCTAATGAAGAGTCAAGGCGCAACAACGTGGTTGTGGCCAGCGAGGCGGGAAGCCTCCATAAGGGACAAGGGTGTCCATCCGGGTCGGCTTCTCAGCCGCGGATGCACACCCTTTTTTCATTCTGGAATCGATCATGAAACTACGGAGAACACAATGGCTGAGCATCCGAAGCAGGCAGACGGCGTCATTGACACCAGTGCAACCCGCCGCAGCTTTCTCAAGCAGGGCGCCGCACTTGGCGTGGGAGCCTCGCTCATGAGCATGGTGCCCCCCGGCGTGCGTTCGGCGGCCTGGGCCGCCGGTTCCGACGCACCCGAGAAGAAGGAAGTGCGCATCGGCTTCATCCCGCTGACCGACTGTTCCAGCGTGGTGATGGCCGCGGTCGAGAAGTTCGATGAGAAGTACGGCATCAAGATCATTCCGTCCAAGGAAGCGTCGTGGGCGGCGGTGCGTGACAAGCTGGTGAATGGCGAACTGGACGCCGCGCACGTGCTGTACGGCCTGGTCTACGGCGTGCATATGGGCATTGGCGGGCCGAAGAAGGACATGGCCAACCTGATGACGCTGAACAACAACGGTCAGGCCATCACGCTCGCCAACAAGCTGAAGGACCAGGGCGTGACCGACGGTGCCAGCCTGCAGAAGCTGATCGCCGCCAAGCCGGGCGAGTACACCTTCGCCCAGACCTTCCCGACCGGCACCCACGCCATGTGGCTGTATTACTGGCTGGCCGCCAACGGCATCAACCCGATGAAGGACGTGAAGGTGATCACCGTGCCGCCGCCGCAGATGGTGGCCAACATGCGCGTCGGCAACATGGACGGCTACTGCGTCGGCGAGCCGTGGAACAACCGCGCCATCATCGACAAGATCGGCTTCACCGCGGTCACCACCCAGGACATCTGGGTCGATCATCCGGAAAAGATCCTGGGCACCACCGCCGAGTGGGTGAGCAAGTATCCGAACACCGCGCGTGCCATGACCGCCGCCATTCTGGACGCCGGCCGCTGGATCGACGCCTCGCTGGCCAACCGTCGCAAGACGGCGGAAACGGTCGCCGCCAAGTCCTATATCAACACCGATATGGACGTCATCCTGGAACGCATGCTCGGCCGCTATTCCAATGGCCTGGGCAAAAGCTGGGATGACAGGAACGCGATGAAATTCTTCAATGACGGCGCGGTGAACTTCCCCTACCTGTCGGATGGCATGTGGTTCCTGACCCAGCACAGGCGCTGGGGCCTGATCAAGACCGACCCGGATTACCTGGCCGTGGCCAAGGCGATCAACCGCACCGACATCTACAAGCAGGCCGCCACCGCCGCCGGTGTCGCGCTGCCCAAGAGCGACATGCGCAGCCACAAGCTGATCGACGGCGTGGTGTGGGACGGCAAGGACCCGAAGAAGTACGCCGGCAGCTTCAAGATCAACGCCGCGTAATGTTCCCGGCGCGGGGCCTGCCCCGCGCCGACCGGTACTGAAAGGAATCCGTCATGAGTGCAGCAACCATCACTTCAGACAAGGTCGTGTCCATGCATGCCACCCCGTCCGTGGTACCGGCGCCGGCCGCCAACGAAGCGGCGGCTCCGGTGGTCGCAGCGAAGAATTCCGCGCGTGAGCCGGGTGTGCCGCTGTCCGAAACCGTTCTGGCCCTGTTCAAGGCGGTGTTTCCGCCGTTCGCCGGCATCGCGCTGCTGATTGCCGTCTGGGCGCTGCTGGCCGCCAAGGGCGGCAGCATTCCCGGTCCGCTGGCAGTGTGGGACGCGGCGAAAGTGCTGTTCGCCGACCCGTTCTACAACAACGGCCCCAACGACATGGGCATAGGCTGGAACGTGCTGTCCTCGCTGCAGCGCGTCGGCATCGGCTTCGGCTTCGCCGCCCTGGTGGGCATTCCGCTCGGCTTCATCATCGGCCGCTTCGCCTTCATGAACGCGATGTTCGACCCGGTCATTTCGCTGCTGCGCCCGGTCAGTCCGCTGGCCTGGCTGCCGATCGGTCTGCTGGTGTTCAAGCAGGCGGACCCGGCGGCGACCTGGACCATTTTCATCTGTTCGATCTGGCCGATGATCATCAACACCGCGGTCGGCGTGCAGCGCGTGCCGCAGGACTACATGAACGTGGCGCGCGTGCTCGACCTCGACGAGTGGAAGATCGTCACCAAGATCCTGTTCCCGTCGGTGCTGCCCTACATGCTGACCGGCATCCGGCTGTCCATCGGCACCGCCTGGCTGGTCATCGTGGCCGCGGAAATGCTGACCGGCGGCGTGGGTATCGGCTTCTGGGTGTGGGACGAGTGGAACAACCTGAAGGTGGAGCACATCATCATCGCCATCTTCGTCATCGGCATCGTTGGCCTGCTGCTCGAACAGGCGCTGCTGCTGCTGGCCCGCCGCTTCTCGTACGGCAACAGCTGAGTCCACCTTCATTACGGGCCGGCCCGGCCGGCCCGACAGGAGATCACCATGAGCAAGAAGACCATCGTCAAGGTCGAAGACGCCGGCATGAGCTTCGATACCAAGAAGGGCAAGTTCGTCGCGCTGCGCAATATCGACCTGAACATTGCGGAAGGCGAATTCGTCAGCCTGATCGGCCACTCCGGCTGCGGCAAGTCCACGCTGCTGAACCTGATCGCCGGTCTCACGCTGCCGACCTCCGGCAGTCTGATCTGCGACGGCCGCGAGATTGCCGGCCCCGGGCCGGAGCGTGCCGTGGTGTTCCAGAACCACTCGCTGCTGCCCTGGCTCACCTGTTTCGAGAACGTGCTGCTGGCGGTCGAGCGGGTGTTCGGCAAGAAGGAAGGCAAGGGCAAGCTGAAGGCGCGTGCCGAGGCCGCGCTCGAAATGGTGCACATGACGCACGCGCTGCATAAATACCCGCACGAAATTTCCGGCGGCATGAAGCAGCGGGTCGGCATCGCCCGCGCGTTCGCGATGGAACCCAAGATCCTGCTGATGGACGAGCCCTTCGGCGCGCTCGACGCACTGACCCGGGCCAGCCTGCAGGACGAGCTGAATGGCGTGATGGAAAAGACCGGCGCCACCGTGGTGATGGTGACCCACGACGTCGATGAGGCGGTGCTGCTGTCCGACCGCATCGTCATGATGACCAACGGCCCGGCCGCCACCATAGGCGAAATCCTGCCGGTGAATCTCGCCCGTCCGCGCGACCGTCTGGCGCTGGCGCACGACCGGGACTTCGTCGACTGCCGCGCCGCGCTGCTGGAATTCCTGTACCAGAAGCAGGTGAAGAAGGCCGCGTAAAGAAAGCGCCACAGGCGGCCTTCATCATCGCGAAGAGGCGGGCTCCGGCCCGCCTCTTTTCGTTGCCGGCCCCGTATCATCCATGCGGATCAACGTAAGGATGGACATGCATGGCGCCGGAGCCGTTCCAGGTTCTGCTGGTCGATGACGACCGGGAACTGAGCACCCTGCTGGGTGAATACATCGGACTGGAAGGTTTCACGGTCGACACCGCCGACAGCGGCGAGGCGGCGCTGGCGCGCCTGGCCGATGCAGACACCGACATCGTGGTGCTCGACGTGATGATGCCGCGCATGTCCGGCATCGAGGTGCTGCGCCGGCTGCGTGCCTTTTCCGGCGTGCCGGTGCTCATGCTCACCGCGCGTGGCGACGACATCGACTGCGTGCTGGCGCTGGAACTGGGCGCCGACGACTACGTGCAGAAGCCCTGTCCGCCACGCGAACTGGTGGCGCGGCTGCGCGCCATCCTGCGCCGGGTGTCCGGGCCGCGCACCCACGGCGGGCAGGACGAAGCCATCGTGGTCGGCGCGCTCGCGGTGTGGCCGGGACGGCGCGTGGCCGAGTACGGCAGCACGCCGCTGCCGCTGACCGGCTCTGAATACGGCCTGCTCGAAGTGCTGGCCCGCCATGCCGGCAGCGCGGTGTCGAAGAACGATCTGTCCCTGCAGGCGCTGGGCCGGCCGATGGGGCCTTACGACCGCAACATCGACGTGCATGTGAGCGCGCTGCGCCAGAAGCTGGCGCCGCTGGCCGGCGGCCGCATGCTCATCCACACGGTACGCGGCATCGGCTACCAGCTGGTGCGCGACTAGGGCCGCGGCATGGGGCGCCTGTTCTGGAAGCTGTTCTTCGCCTTCGCCGCCGCGCTCGCGGTGGCCGGCCTGCTGGTGTCGCTGGCACTGTCGCTGATCTGGCCACGCGCACCGCACGGCCCGCGCCTGCATCCCGTCTTCATGGCGGAGACCGCGGCCGCGCTGCTTGAGGCGCGCGGACCGCAGGCCACGCGCGAACTGCTCGAGGTCTGGCGCGCCCAGGGCGCACCGCTGCCCTGGGTGCTGCAGGCGGATGGCCGTGACCTGCTGGGCCGGGCGGACGTGCCGGCTCCGTCCGGCCAGGCCCGTACCGTGCGCACGGACGGCCAGGACTGGCGGGTGTTCGAGGCGCGTCCACAGGACAGCCCGCCACCGCCGGGTTCCGGCGGCCTCAGGCTGCCGCCGCCGCCCTTCCTCGAAGTGGTGGCGCTGTTCATCGCCGGACTGGTGTTCAGCGCGGCGTTGGCCGCCTATCTGTCGCGTCCGGTGCGTCATCTGAACAGGGCCTTCGATGCGCTGGCCCGCGGTGAGCTGGATGCCCGCGCCAGCCCGCTGATCGGCCGGCGGCGCGACGAGATTGCCGATCTGGGTCTGAGCTTCGACCGCATGGCCGAACGGATGCAGGGGCTGCTGGAAGCGCAGCGCCGGCTGCTGCACGACGTGTCGCACGAACTGCGTTCGCCGCTGGCGCGCATGAGTGCGGCGATCGGCCTCGCTCGCCAGGATGAAGCACGCTGTGCTGCCATGCTGCAGCGGGTCGAGCGTGAGGCGGAACGGCTGGATGCGCTGGTGGGCGAACTGCTGGGTCTGTCGCGGCTGGAGCACGACGCCGGCCGCCTGCTGCCGCAGCCGCTGGCGCTCGATGTCGAGCTTGCCGCACGCGTCGCTGACGCGCGCTTCGAGGCGGATGCGCGGGGCGTGGCGGTCGAGACTGCGCTGGTGCCGCTCACGGTGGCCGGTCACCCGGAACTGCTGCGCCGGGTGTTCGACAATGTGCTGCGCAACGCGGTGGCCCACGCGCCGCATGCATCGGCCGTGGCGCTCACGCTGCAGCGTGAGGATGCGTGGGCCTGCGTCACCGTGCGCGACCGCGGTCCGGGCGTGCCGGAGAGCGCGCTGGCGCGCATCTTCGATCCTTTCTTCCGCGTCCGGCCCGGCGATGCCTCAGGCGGCGCCGGCCTCGGTCTGGCGATCGCCCGCCGCGCGGTCGACGCCCATGGCGGCCGCATCGAAGCCCGCCTGCCGGAGGGCGGCGGCCTGCAGATCGATATCCGTCTGCCGCTGGCCTGAGCGTCTTTACATTCGTTCGGCCGGCAGTGCTTGCCGCCAGCGTGACGCGCCGGGGCGTGAAGTCGCAGCGCACCTGCATGAATGCATTGCCGCCGGCGGCCATCCTTGCCGCGCTGGCCGCGGTCCATGCCGATGGCGTGGCTTCGATGCATGCCGTGTAAGGAAAACGGCGGCTGCGGGCGGCCGGTCTTTACATGGCCTGACCCGGATTTACCTTTTTCGCCCGCTGGCCTGCCCGCCTCTGGCCGATAACTTGCGATGAGGACGGTGGCTGCCGACCGAGGCGGATGACTCGGGCAGCCGGCATTTTCATTCTCGGGAGAGTATCGACATGAGCATATCGGGCGTGGGCGGCAGCATGGCCGCATCGGTGCAGTCCGTCATGCAGCACGGCCGGCCGCAGAAGCCGGATCCGTCAGCCATGGCGGCGGACGTTTTTTCGCTGCTGGATACGGCCAACAAGGGCTATATCGACAGCACGGATCTGGCCGGTGCGCTGGCGTCCACCGGCAGTGCGGCGTCGGCCGAACAGCTGTTCGGAAGCATGGACGCTGACAGCGACGGCAAGGTGACCCAGCAGGAGCTGGGCAGTCTGCTGCAGAAGGTGGCTGACAGTCTGGAAGACAGTTTCGGCGCGGCGCGTGTCGGTCAGGCCATGGGCAACCGGCCGCCTCCGCCACCGCCCGGTGGCGAGGACGAAGGGCTGAGTGCCGAACAGATCGGCAGCATGGCGGCCGAGGCGGAGGCGTCGGGCAGCCCGCAGGCGAGCGAACTGTCGGCGCTGGCCGAGTCATTCGACGAAGCGGACACCAATCAGGATGGCAAGGTGAGCTTCCAGGAGGCGATGGCTTTCCGGGCGTCGCAGGCCAACGAGGCCAACGAGGCCGGCGGCACCGGGGCGAGCGGCGCCGGCCGCGACGGCGCTGCGCCGCCGGATGCGGCTGCGCGCGAAGAACGCCTGCTGGCGCGGGTGCTCGACATGCTGCAGCAGTACGGCAGCCAGGACAGCAGCGGCAGCGTCGCCGCCGCAGGATCCACGCTGTCGGTCAGCGTCTGAGCCGGGCGGGCACCCCGGGCCGGTGCCCGGCGGTGCTCAGCGCAGGTTGCCGCGCAGCCGCTGCACGTCGACCGAACTGACCGGCGACGCGCCATTGCCCCAGCTGCCGCGGATGTGCGACACCACCATCGCAATGTCGTCATCGCTCAACGAGGCGGCGAACGGCGGCATGCCGTAGGGGCGCGGATTGCCGCGGGTGGCCGGCGCGTAGCCGCCGCCCAGCACGGTGCGGATGGCATTGGCCGGCGGGTCCATCGAAACCGCGCGGTTGCCGGCCAGTGCCGGCCACACGCCGGGCCGGCCTTCGCCGCGCTCGCCGTGGCAGTCGGCGCACTGGTCGGCGTACAGCTGCGCACCGCGTTCGCGCCGCAGTTCGTCCTGCACGCCTGCCACCTCGTTCTTCACCGGCCGGGTCTGCGGCAGCGCTTTCAGATACACCGCCATCGCGTTCAGATCGGCGGCAGACAGATGCTGGGTGCTGCCGAACACCACCTCGGCCATCGGGCCGGCGGCGGTCGCGTGCGGTGTCACGCCGTCACGCAGCAGCGCCACCACTTCGTCCTGCGGCCAGTCGGCGACCGATGCTTCATGCGGCGAGGTGAGCGAAGGCGCGTACCAGTTCTGGCCCGGCATCAGCCCGCCGGCCAGCGCGTCCGGGTCGGTGCTGGCCCCCAGTGCATTGCGCGGCGCGTGGCAGGCGCTGCAGTGGCCCAGGCCCTGCACCAGATAGGCGCCACGGTTCCACTCAGCCGGCTTGCCGGCATCCGGCTGGAACACGCCCGGCTTGAAATACAGCGTGCGCCAGGCCAGCAGCGCCGCCTGGGTGTCGTAGGGGAAGCGCAGCGCGTGCGCCCGGTTCGGCTGGTCGACCGCAGGCAGGGTCTGCAGCCAGGCGAACAGTGCGTCGGCGTCGGCGCGGGTGACGCGGGTGTAGTTCGTGTAGGGGAAAGCCGGGTAGAGCAGCCGGCCATCGCGGCCGCGGCCGTCGTGCAGCGCGTTCCAGAAGTCGTCTGCCGACCACTGGCCGAGGCCGGTTTTCGCGTCGGAGGTGAGATTGCCGGTGTAGAGGGTGCCGAAAGGCGTGTCCATCGCGCGGCCGCCGGCGCCGGGTGCGCCGCCGGGCGCGGTGTGGCAGGCGAGGCAGTTGCCGGCCCGCGCCAGATACTCGCCGCGTGCGACCAGGGCGGTCGGGTCAT
Source organism: Methyloversatilis sp. (assembly GCA_041639545.1). GTDB lineage: Bacteria > Pseudomonadota > Gammaproteobacteria > Burkholderiales > Rhodocyclaceae > Methyloversatilis. The sequence continues at coordinate 135,007 of JBEQBZ010000007.1, forward strand.
CCGCGGACGGCGAGGCGGGTGAGGTGTCCGACGCCGGTTTCAGCGCGACATAGACCGCGGTCGCGGCCAGCGCAGCGATGACGAGGGCCGAAAGAGTGAGGCGCTTCATCGTGCCGCCTCCGTCACGCCACCGCAGCGTATCGGCAGCGGCTTTTCCAGCGCGGCGGCGGGCTTGCCGCCCTGGCTCACCGGCTGTGACGACAGCCAGTGGGCCACCGACTGGATGTCTTCTGCGTTCAGCTTCCGCGCCACTTCAGCCATGCAGTCCGGCGCGTGGGCGTGGCGTATGCCGCTCTTCCAGCCGGCGAGCTGGGCGGCCAGGTAGTCGTGCGGCAGGCCGAGCAGGCCGGGCAGGGCCGGCGCGACGCCGGTCAGTGCGCTGCCGTGGCAGCTGGCACAGGCCGGAATGTCGCGCGCCGGGTCGCCGTCGCGCACCAGCCGTTCGCCGTGTGCCAGCACCGCGGGCTTCTGCGTGCTGCGGGCAGGCGGCGGGTAGGGCAGGTCGAGCGCCGAGAAATGACGGGCGATTTCCTGCAGATAGTCGTCGGTCAGCGTGTGCAGCAGCCCGCTCATCAGCGGGTACTGGCGACGGCCGTCACGGAAGTTCACCAGCTGGTTGTACAGATAGCCGGCCGGCTTGCCGGCGATGCGCGGGTAATAGCCGTCGGCCGCTGCGCGGCCTTCCGCGCCATGGCAGCCGGTACAGGCCTTCACCCGCAGATCGATGTCCGGGTGTTCGCCGGGGGCGGCGAAGGCGGTGGCGACAGACAGCGCGAACAGACCGAACAGCGCGCGGGTGGTCGATGCGAAGGAAATGCGGTTCATGGCGAAGCGGGCAGCGTGAAGTCCGGCTGCATGATAAGCGCTGCTCGGGCCGGGGCGCCCGGACCGCCGCGTCATGGGCCGGTGAGGCGCGCCGTCGCGGTTACAGGCTGCGTATCTTGCGGAGCAGCGCGGTGGTCGAGCGTTCGTGCTCGAAGGCGATGGATTCGACCCGCCCGCCGCGCGCCAGCACCTCGGTCGCGCCGACGATGCGCTCCACCGGCCAGTCGCCGCCCTTGACCAGCACGTCCGGCGTGCAGGCGTTGATGAGGTCGAGCGGCGTGTCGGCGTCGAACCAGGTGACCAGGCTGACCGATTCCAGCGCGGCGATGACCGCGGCGCGGTCTTCCAGCGCATTGACCGGCCGGTCTTCGCCCTTGCCCTGGCGCTTCACCGACGCGTCGGTGTTCAGCGCGACGATGAGCGCGCCGCCCAGCGCCCGCGCCTGCGCGAGGCAGGTCACGTGGCCGCGATGCAGGATGTCGAAACAGCCGTTGGTGAACACCACCGGGCCGGGCAGCGCCGCGCGGCGTGCCACGATTTCGTCCGGCGGGCAGATCTTGGCTTCGAAAGCCGGCAGGCCGCCGCGCATCAGGCGGCGCCGGCGTACTGCTTGCGGAAGCGGTTCAGGTCGCCCACGGTCTTGAAGGTTTCGCCGAACAGCGAACTCAGATTGCGCAGAATGCCGCCGATCACCCGGGCCTCGCAGTCCTTGTCGAAGCGGATCTGCTCGTCCAGCCAGCGTTCCAGCCACTCCGGGTCGGGCAGGCGCGACTGCACGGTGTCGCGCGGGAAGTGTTCCTTGCTCACGTGCAGATTGGTCGGGTGCAGCGGCTTGCCGGCACGGCCGCTGGCCGCCATCAGCATGCCGATCTTGGAAAAGGCGGCGCGTGCGGTGTCGCCGGCCTGGTCGATCGCTCGCTTCATGTACTTCAGATAGGCGCCGCCGTGGCGGGCCTCGTCGCGCGAAAGCAGGTCGTAGATGTGCTTGATCACCGGCTCGGTATGCCATTCCGACGCGCGGCGGTACCACTGGGTCAGGCGCACCTCGCCGCAGAAGTGCAGCATCAGCGTTTCCAGCGCCGGGGCGGGGTCGAACTCGAAGCGCACCTCGTGCAGTTCGGCTTCGGTCGGCGCCAGGTCCGGGCGGAAGCGGCGCAGGTATTCGATCAGCACCAGCGAGTGCTTCTGTTCCTCGTAGAACCAGATCGACATGAAGGCCGAGAAGTCGGAGTCGTCACGGTTGTCGCGCAGGAACATTTCGGTGGCCGGCAGCGCCGACCATTCGGTGATGGCGTTCATTTTCACCGTCATCGCCTGTTCGTCGGACAGCAGCGATGCGTCGAAACTGTCCCACGGCACGTCCTTGGCCATGTCCCAGCGTGCCGACTCCAGGGATTTGAACAGTTCGGGATAGAGCATGAAGCGGCTCCTTGAGAAAAATGGATTGTACGCGAGCTAAAGACAGGCCGACGACAGCGCGCCGGTCGGCCCCGGTGCACTCATTCAAGCATGCGGCTGTGTCAGTTGATCGACGGAAAAGCGGCTTTGTGCCGGCTCAGTGGCGGCTGCGCCAGTCGGACACGGTGTCCGGCAGTTCGCCGATGTCCCGCATCAGCCCTATGCCCGGTTCGCCGCGCACCCGCGTGGGTGCGCCGGCACCGCCCACCCACAGCTCGATGGCCGGCGGCAGCGTGGCACGCAGCGTGCGCAGCCCGTCCAGTGCCTGACGGGCCGGGAATGCGGCGCTGAAGGACAGCGCCACCACATCGGCGCCGGCGGTCTGCGCCGCGCGCACGATGTCGCTCACCGGCATGCGCGGGCCGAGCGAACAGCAGTGCGCACCCTCGGCGGACAGCATGACCTCGACCATCAGCAGGCCCAGGCCGTGTTCCTCTTCCGGCAACGTGGTCAGCAGCACCCGCGGCGGCTTGCCCGGGCGTGGGTAGCTGGCCAGCGCGCCGCGCAGAAAGGTCTGCAGCTGCTCGGTGTAGAAATGTTCGTCCGGTACGCCCAGTTCGCCGCGCAGCCACGCCTCGCCGATGTCCACATTCAGTGGCGCGATCAGGTCGGTGATCAGGCCTTTCAGCCCCTTTTCCAGCAGCACTGCCTGGAAGTGGCGGCGCAGCGCTTCGACGTCGTGCGCCTTCAGCGCCGCCATCACGTCGCCGGACAGCCGTGTCGGCACCCGGCGTGCGCGGTCTGCCGCGATCAGCGCGTCAAGCTCGTCGGCCGACATCGCAAGCAGCTTGCCGGGCCGTCCGCCCTGATCCATCAGCCGGCAGATCAATCGCAGGCGATCGACCTGTTCGCGGCTGTAGAGACGTTCGCCGGCATCGTCACGAATCGGGGTCGGAAAGCCATAGCGCCTCTCCCACACCCTCAGCGTGTCCTTCATCAGGCCGGTTTCACGTTCCACGGCACCGATGGTCAGCAGCACCGGGCTCGAAGCGGTGGTATTCATTTTGTCCTGGACAAATCGTTGACACGATCGCGCATGAGTCCTAGATTACGACTTGAGTCCTGTTTTGTCCAGGACAAAAAAGGGGAGGCAATCATGAGAAAACACTGTGCCCGTTCCGTCCTCGGCCTGCTGGTGTGCGCGCTGGCGCCGGCCCTTCATGCCGTCATGCCCTCGGACGCCGAGCCCGTACATCGGCAGCGCGCCGGGGCGCCGGGTTCGGAGGTGCGCCCGGGCGACGCGCGTGCTGCCGGTAACGATGTGCTCATTCTTCTGCACCGCGCGGCCACCGGCGCGGGTCCGGTGATCACGCCGGCCGGCGTCGAATCGCCGGCACGCTGTTGCGAGGTGAGCCGTGCGACGCGCTGATCTTTTTCTGCTGACCGCCCTGGTGACTCTGATGCCCCCCCTGTCCGCTCATGCGGCCGGCAGCTGCCCGACGCTGCTGGACCGCAGCCTTCCCGGGCTGCTCGACGGCAAGCCCCGTTCGCTGTGTGAATTCTCCGGCCGCGTGCTGCTGGTGGTGAATACCGCAAGCCGCTGCGGCTACACGAAACAGTACGCGGCGCTCGAAAAGCTGCAGGAAACCTATGGCGCACGTGGCCTGACCGTGCTCGGTTTTCCGTCCAACGACTTCGGCAACCAGGAGCCGGGCAGCAACAAGGACATCGCCGAGTTCTGCAGCATGACCTACGGCGTGAAGTTCCCGATGTTTGCCAAGACCGCGGTCAGGAGCGAGCCACGCGAGCCCTTCTACAGCGACCTGATCAAGGCGACCGGCTCGGCACCGGCCTGGAATTTTCACAAGTACCTGATCGGTCGGGATGGTCGCAGCGTGTCGGCCTTCCCCAGCAATGTCGCGCCTGACTCGAACGTGCTGGTGCGCGAGATCGAGGCGGCGCTCGCGAAATAGTGCGGTTCGCTGCATCCGGATCCGCAGTGGCCGGGTAGTGACCGACAGTCGGAGGAAAACAATATGAAGATTGCCGTCGTCGGTGCGGGGATATCCGGACTGTCCGCCGCCTGGCTGCTGTCACGCAGCCATGAAGTGACGCTGTACGAGCAGGAAGGTCGCCTTGGCGGTCATTCGAACACGCTGGACGTGACGCTCGATGGCGTGAGCCATCCGGTCGATACCGGCTTCATCGTGTTCAACCGGGCCACCTATCCGCATCTGTGCGGGCTGTTCGCCCAGCTCGGCGTGGCGATTGCCGACAGTGAAATGTCGTTCGCGGTCAGTCTGACGCAGCCGGATCTCGAATGGGCCGGCTCCAGTCTCGCCACCGTATTCGCGCAGCCTTCCAATCTGGCACGCCCGCGCTTCTGGGGCATGCTGCAGGACATCCTGCGCTTCAATTCCGAGGTCACCCAGAAGGCGGTAGACGGCACGGCAGAGCACATTTCGCTGGGCGACTTCCTGCAGCGCCACCGCTACGGCGACGCGTTCCGCGACTGGTATCTGCTGCCGATGGCGGCCGCCATCTGGTCCTGCCCGACGCGCACCATGCTGGCCTACCCGCTGGCCACCTTCGCCCGCTTCTGTCACAACCACGGCCTGCTTCGGGTGAATGACCGGCCGCAGTGGCTTACCGTGCGCGGCGGCTCGCGCGAATACGTGAAGCGCATCGCCTCGCTGCTGCAGGACGTACGGCGGGGCACGCCGGTCAGGGCGCTGCGACGCGTATCGGATGGCGTGCTGGTCGACGCCGGTGGCCTGCGCGAGCGTTACGACCAGGTGGTGCTCGCCTGCCATTCCGATCAGGCGCTGGAGCTGCTCGGCGATCAGGCCAGCGCAGCAGAGCGCAGGCTGCTGGGCGCCATCGGCTACCAGCCCAATATCGCGGTGCTGCACACCGATACCGCGCTGCTGCCGCGCAACCGGCGGGTGTGGTCGTCGTGGAATTACATGGCGGGCGAGGGGGCGCCGGACGACCGGCCGGTCAGCGTGTCCTATCTGATGAACCGGCTGCAGCCGCTGCCCTTCCAGCAGCCGGTGGTGGTGTCGCTGAATCCCTTCGTCGAGCCGGACCCGGCCAGGGTGATCGCCCGCATCGAATACGCGCATCCGGTGTTCGACGGCCCGGCCATCGAGGCCCAGCAGCGACTGCCGGAAATACAGGGCCGCGACCGGCTGTGGTTCTGCGGTGCCTGGACCGGCTATGGTTTTCACGAGGACGGTCTGTCGTCGGCGGTGCGGGTGGCGCGCCACCTCGGTGCCGACATCCCGTGGCTGCGCAGCAGCGAAACGGTGAGCGCGTGACCGGGCCCGCGGTCAGCCTGTGCCGCGGCGCGGTGATGCACGCGCGTGCCACGCCGGTGCGTACGCGTTTCGCTTATCGGCTTTTCTTTCTGCGCATCGCGCTGAGCCGGCTGGAACAGCAGCCGGTGCCGATGCTGGCGCTGAACCGCTGGGCGCCGCTGTCCTTTCACTACCGCGACCACGGCGCCCGCGACGGATCGCATCCGCTGCAGTGGATACGTGCGCTGCTGGCGCGTGAAGGCCTCGGCTGTGCCGATGGCGAGGTCGTGCTGCAGACCATGCCGCGGCTGTTCGGCTACGTGTTCAACCCGGTCAGCTTCTGGTTCTGCCACGACCGCGCCGGCGCGCTGCGCGCGGTGCTGTGCGAGGTGAACAACACCTTCGGCGAACGTCACGACTATCTGGTCGCGCATCCGGACGGCAGGCCGATCGCCGACGGCGAATGGATGCAGACCCGCAAGGTGTTCCACGTGTCGCCCTTCTTTCCGGTCAGCGGTCACTACCGCTTCCGTTTCGACCGTCGCGGCGATCTGCACGCGGCGGCCATCGATTACCACGACGACGGCGGTCGCCGCCTGCGCACCCGGCTGTCCGGCCGGGCCGAGGCGATGAGCCGCGGCACCGCGCTGCGCGCGCTGTGCGCTCACCCGCTGATGACGCTGGCGGTGATGGCGCGCATCCACGTCCAGGCCTTTCATCTGTGGCGCGCGCGCGTGCCTTTCTTCAGCAAACCGCAACCTCCGGTACAGGAACTGACCCGATGAATCAGCCCGATGCACTGATCGCCCTCGAACGCCGCAGCGTGCTGCCGTCCGCCGCCCGCCATGTGTGCCGTCTGCTGGAACGCATCGAACATGGCTGGCTGCTGATGACACTGCCGAACGGCGAAATGCTGTCCTTCGGTCACCAGGGCGAACCGGTCGAGATGCGGGTGAAGGACTGGAGCGTGTTCGAGCGGGTGATCGCGCGCGGCGACATCGGTCTGGGCGAAGCCTGGTTCGAGGGGCTGTGGGACTGCGACCAGCTGACGCGGGTGCTTACGCTGTTCGCGATGAACCGCGAAGCGCTGGAAAGCGCGGTGCACGGCAATCTGCTGTCACTGGCACTGGCCCGTCTGCGCCATCTGGCGCGCGCCAACACCCGTTCGGGCAGCCGTCGCAACATCATGGCCCACTATGACCTGGGCAACGATTTCTACGCGCTGTGGCTGGACCGCACGATGACCTACTCCAGCGCGCTGTTCGACGGCAATCCGCAGCGGGATCTGGCGGCTGCCCAGCACGCCAAGTACGAGCGCATCGCCCGCGTGCTGCGGCTGCAGCGCGAACAGCCGGTGATCGAGATCGGCTGCGGCTGGGGCGGCTTCGCCGAAGTGGCGGCGCGCGATTTCGGGGCGCAGGTGCATGGCGTCACGCTGTCGCCGGCCCAGCTCGAGTGGGCCCAGGCGCGCGCGCAGCGCGGCGGCTTTGCCGACCGCGCGACCTTCGAACTGCGCGACTACCGTGATCTGCGCGGCCAGGTCGACCGCATCGTGTCGATCGAAATGCTGGAGGCGGTCGGCGAGCGCTGGTGGCCCACCTATTTCCGCAAGCTGGGCGGACTGCTCAGGGTGGGTGGCGAGGCCGTGGTCCAGACCATCAGCATCGCGGACGAACTGTTCCCGCGCTACCGGCGTGGCACCGATTTCATCCAGCAGTACGTGTTCCCGGGCGGCATGCTGCCGTCGCCTTCGGTGTTCACGCGGCAGGCGGAAAAGGCGGGTCTGAAGGTGCAGCAGAATTTCCGCTTCGGTCTGGATTACGCGCTCACGCTCGCGCGCTGGCGCGACAGCGTCAGCGCGCACACGGACGCGCTGCGCGCCCTGGGTTTCGACCCCCGCTTCCAGCGGCTGTGGCACTTCTATCTGGCGTACTGCGAAGCCGGCTTCCGCGCCGGCTCGATCGACGTGCACCAGTTCCATCTGGTCAAGCCGTGATGCGGCGGCTGCTCTGGCTGCTCTGTCTGGTGACGGCGGGTGTGTGCGCCCAGCCGCCGGCCGGCGTTGCGGAGGTACTGGACGACCCGAAGCCGCTGGGCAGCGGCGAAATGCGCTGGTTCGGCCTCAAGCTGTATGACGCCACGCTGTGGGCCAGCGGCGGGCAGTACCGGGCCGAAGGGGGCTTTGCGCTGAGCCTGCGCTATGCGCGCGACTTCGACGGCGTGCGGCTGGCGCGTGCCAGCATCGATGAGATACGCCGCCTGGGTGAGCGCGATGAGGGCAAGCTCGCGCGCTGGCAGTCGGTGCTCGAAAGCGTGTTCCCGAACGTGAAGGCCGGCGAAGTGATCACCGGGGTGAAGCGCGCCGACGGCAGCGCGCGTTTCTTCCATCAGGGCCGGGCGCTGCCGACGGTCGAGGAGAGGGCGCTGTCCGACGCCTTCTTCGCGATCTGGCTGGACCCGCGCACGCGCGAGCCGGCACTGCGCGAGCGTCTGCTGGCCGAGGCCGGCAGCGGCCGGTGAAGACCGGCGATGTCGCCGCCTATGGCCTGCTCGGCGCGCCGCTCGCGGCGGCCGCGCTGCCGGTCTATCTGCATGTCCCCAAGCTGTACGCGGAACATTACGGGCTGTCGCTGGCGTTGCTGGGCGGCCTGCTGTTCGCGGCGCGGCTGATCGACGCGCTGGCCGACCCGCTGATCGGCGCCTTCAGCGACCGCGCGCGCGGCCGCCGCGCGCTGGTTCTGGCCGGCCTGCTGCCGCTGGCCATCGGCCTGCCGGCGTTGGTGCGGCCCGCCGCTGGCATCGATCCGGTGCTCTGGCTGACCGGGGCGCTGCTGCTGGTCTATGCCGGCTACAGCCTGGCCACCATCAACTACTCGGCATGGGGCGCCGAACTGTCATCGACGCCGGCACTGGGTACCCGGCTGGTCGCGTCGCGCGAGGGCTGGGCGCTGGTCGGCGTGGTCGCCGCCTCGGTCGCGCCCGGCCTGCTGGCCGATCAGGCGCCCGCCGGGCTGTGGCGGGCCACGCTGTACTGGCTGCCCTGGCTTGTGCTGGCCGCGGTGGGCACGCTCACCCGGGTGCCGGATACGCGTGCGGCGGCGGTGCAGCCACCGCTGCGAGAGACCGCCCGCGAGCTTGCCGCGCACGCCCGCTTCCGCCAGCTGCTGGCGGTGTTCGCGCTCAACGGCATTGCGGCGGCCATACCCGGCACGCTGGTGCTGTTCTTCATCGCCGACGTGCTGGTCGAGCCGGCGCGCGAGGGCCTGTTCCTGGCGCTCTATTTCATGGCCGGCATCGCCGCATTGCCGATGTGGACCTGGCTGGCCGACCGCTTCGGTCGCGCCCGCTGCTGGGCGCTGTCCATGGCGCTCGCGATCGCGGCTTTCGGCGGTGCGTGGACGCTGGACGCCGGTGATGCGCCGCTGTTCATGGCCATCTGCATCGGCTCCGGCATCGCGCTGGGCGCCGATCTGGCGCTGCCGCCGGCGCTGCTGGCCGGGCTGATCGCCGACCGGCGGGAGGCGCTGCCGGCCGGCGGCGCCTTCGGCGTCTGGACCCTGGTCACCAAACTGAATCTGGCGCTGGCCGCCGGGCTGGCGCTGCCAGCGCTGGCGCTGCTCGGCTACCGCCCGGGTGTTCAGGACGAGGCCGGGCGAGCGGCGCTGACCGCGGTCTATGCGCTGCTGCCACTGGGCCTGAAGGCGGCGGCGCTGTGCCTGCTGTGGCCGGCCATGCGCTGGCTTGAAGCGGGCGACCTGTATCGAAGCGAAGGAGTGAAGGCATGAGAAAGACGATATGTGCGCTGCTGGCCGCACTGGGGCTGGCCGGCTGTGGCGGCGTTCCGGTCGAACGCTACGCGGCGCAGACCCCGGTGCTGGATCTGAAGCAGTACTTCAACGGGCCGGTGCTCGGGCACGGCATGTTCCAGGACCGCGGTGGCGAGGTGATCAAGCGTTTCGTGGTGCGTATCGACGCCCGCTGGCAGGGGGAGACCGGCACCCTGGACGAGCAGTTCGAATGGAGTGACGGCACCCGGAGCCGCCGGGTGTGGACGCTGAAGCACCTGGGCGACGGCCGCTACAGCGGGCGGGCGGATGACGTGGTGGGCGAGGCGCAGGGCGAGGCACGCGGCAATGCGCTGCGCTGGCGCTACGTGCTGGCCCTGCCGGTCGGCGACAAGATCTACAACGTGGATTTCGACGACTGGATGTATCTGATCGACGACAGGGTGATGCTCAACCGCTCGGCCATGAGCAAGTTCGGCGTGCATCTGGGTGAGGTGACGCTGTCCTTCACTCGCGGTACGCCCTGATGTTCGGGCCGCTGAATCCGCCGCTGGCCGACTGGGCCGGAAAGCGGGTCTGGGTGATCGGTGCGTCCACCGGCATCGGTGCCGCGCTGGCGCGCAGGCTGATACGCGCAGGCGCCCGGGTGGCGCTGTCGGCACGCGACGCCGGCCGGCTCGCCGAAGTGGCCGGTCTGTCGCCGCAGGTGTGCCTGTGTCCGCTCGATGTGGCCGAACCCGGCGCGCTGCCGCGTGTGGCGACGGACATCGCGGCCCGCTGGGGCGGCGTGGATGTGGTGTTCTTCGTCGCTGCCCGCTACCGTGCGGTGCGCGCCTGGGAACTGGAGACGGACGATATCGATGCGACCCTGCGCACCAATGTGGCGGCGGTGATGCACGGCTGCGCCGCGGTGCTGCCGGCCATGCTGGAGCGGGGCAGCGGTGCGCTGGTCATCGTGTCCAGCGTTGCCGGCTATCGCGGGCTGCCGAAGGCGCTGGTCTATGGCGCCAGCAAGGCGGCCCTGATCAATTTCGCCGAGGCGCTGTATCTGGACCTGCACCCGCGCGGTCTGGGCGTGCATCTGGTGTGTCCGGGCTTCGTCGAGACACCGCTCACCGCGAACAATGACTTTCACATGCCGGCGCTGATCAGCCCGGACGAGGCGGCCGGCCACATTCTGTCCGGTCTGGGGCGCGGCGATTTCCACATCCATTTCCCGAAGCGCTTCACCCGCTGGCTGCGGCTTCTGCGCCTGCTGCCGGCCCGGCTGTACTTCGCCGCGGTCAGGAAGGTGACCGGTCTGTGAGCGCGCGCGCTATCGCGCCAGACGCCGGGTGGCGATCACCACCGCGCTGAGCGATACCGCGATGCCGGCGAAGGCGGCCAGCCACATCAGGCTCCAGCGCAGTGCCGGGCGGGCCGAAAGCGCCGGAACCTCGAACGCGTGCGGCGCGTTGAACAGCCAGCGGCGCAGCCGTGCGTCGCGGTCCATGGTGCCGAGCAGGCGGCCGTCCAGCGCGTCGATATGGACCCAGGTTTCGGCCTGATCTTCCAGCTGTACCCGCCACACCGGCAGTTCCTTCGGATCGCGCCGCCCGTACCACCAGGCGTCTTCCGCGGTGATCCGCTCGATCGCGTTGATGCGCGCGTCCGGCAGCAGCGCGCGCGCCACGGTTTCGGCGTGCTGTTCGGTCACGTCCGGATGACCGAAACCGGGCAGATCGAGCGCGCGGCGGTAGCCTTCGCCATTGGTCAGTGTCATCCGCGCGTGACCATCCACCCAGTACAGCTGCATGTCCTTCCAGCCGGTTTCGGCCAGCAGCGCATCGAGTGCGGCGCGCTGCTGCGGCCACGGGAATTCCGGCGTCACGCTGCCGGTGTAGCGGGCCATCGCCGCCTTGCCCGGCGGCGTGTTGCGCAGCCAGTCGCCGGGCGACATCGACAGCCAGCCGCTCACCATCCAGGCCAGTACGAACAGGCCGCCGCCGAGGCCGGCGAGGTGGTGCAGCTTCATCCAGCCGATGAAGGGGCTGAACGGCGACTGCCGGCGCAGACGCTGCAGGCCGAGCACCAGACCGCTCAGCGCGGACAGGCAGCAGATGCCGGACACCCACAGCAGGGTCTGGCGCCACAGATCCGACTTCTCGCGCAGCGGCGTGAAGTAGAACCAGTGCGGCACCGCGCCCAGCCAGTTCCACAGCCGCTCGCGCCGGGTGGTGTCGCGCACCACTTCGCCACTGCGTGCCGACACGTACAGTTCGGTGCCGGCGGCATCGTCCAGCGCGATGCGGTGGAAGGGGCGCTGGCGGTCCAGCGTGGCGAGCACGGTCCACTGGTCGCGTTCCACGGTGCCGGTCCAGCGGGTCCGCTCTGCACCGGCGAAGGCACGGGCGATCGCTTCGGCGCGTGCCACGTCGATCGCGTCAATGCGGGTACCGGTCTGCGCGCTCACCGTGTGACGGCTGCCGTCGGCCTGCACCATGCGCCAGACCGGCTCGCGGCTGCCGTCTTCGCGCACCAGCGATTCAAGCCAGAGCCTGCGCGGAAAATTGTGCACGCCGGCGGCGCGCAGTGCGGCGTCCGGCGTCACCCGCAGCAGGCTGCCGTCGAGTGGCGCCAGTCCGCGCAGCCGCTCGGCGTCGGTCAGCGACGGGAAGCCGACCACGCTCATGACCAGGCCGGACAGGAACCACATCAGGAACAGCAGACAGCCGGCGGTGCCCAGCCAGCGGTGCACTGCGCGCAGGGTCTGGAACAGCCGCGCGAGCAGGGTCTGGCGGGTGAGCGAGAAGGGCGGGAACATCATGCGGGCACCGCGCGCCGGCGCGGCCGCAGCGCGGTCAGCCAGTCCAGCATGCAGTAGAAGGCGCCGGCCGCCAGCGGCGGATTGGCGGACACCAGCGCCAGCCCGGGCACTTCGCTGCGCCAGGTCCAGGCGCCGAGCGCGGTGCCGTACAGCTCCATGCACAGCGCCAGCACGAACATGGTGGAGTACAGCCGCGGCGACGGGCCGTAGCGCAGCGCCAGCAGGTAGAGCGCGAACAGCGGCAGATTGGCGGTGTCGCCGCCCACCGCGAGGCCGGCCAGCACCAGACCGGCGGCCAGCGGCGGCACCGCGTCGGTGGCGCGATGCGGCAGCCGGTCGGCCAGCCACACGCCCAGCGCGTACAGCAGCACATGGCCCGGCGGCACGAACAGCGGCAGATTGCCCAGCCGGTAGTCGTACAGCCCCCACAGCAGCGACAGCACGATTTCGCCGAAAGTGGCCCAGGCCAGGCACACCGTCCATTGCATGCGCTGCCCGGCGTGGCCGGACCACCACATGAAGCCGAACAGCAGCCAGGTCCACAGCGCGACCGCCGGCTGCGCCCAGCTCAGGCCCGCGGCGTCCAGCCACAGGCCGCCGGCGATGGTCAGTGCGGTGGCGAGGGCGAGCGGGGCGTTCATGATGGTCGGGAAGGCGGCAGCATGCGGGCGGCGGAAGGCCGCAGGGGCCTGCATGGTAAACTCACGGGCTCGAAAAATCGCGGGTTTTCCCATGTCCGGCAATACTCTGGGCACGCTGTTCCGTGTCACGTCCTTCGGTGAATCGCATGGCCCGGCCATCGGCTGCGTGGTCGATGGCTGCCCGCCCGGGCTGAAGCTCGACGCGGCCGACATCCAGGCCGAACTGGACCGCCGCAAGCCCGGCACCTCGCGCCACGTGACCCAGCGTCGCGAACCGGACGAGGTGGAAATTCTGTCCGGCGTGTTCGAAGGCGTCACCACCGGCACGCCGATCGGCCTGCTCATCCGCAACCAGGACCAGCGCTCGAAGGACTACGGCAACATCGCCGAAACCTTCCGCCCGGGCCACGCCGACTACGCCTACTGGCAGAAATACGGCATCCGCGACCATCGCGGCGGTGGCCGTTCGTCGGCGCGCGAAACCGCGGTGCGGGTGGCGGCCGGCGCGATCGCGCGCAAGTGGCTGCGCGAGCGCTACGGCATCGACATCCACGGCTGGATGAGCCAGCTCGGCCCGATCCGCATCGAATACTGCGACCGCGACGCGATCGCGAACAACCCCTTCTTCGCGCCGGACCTCAGCGTGCTGCCGGAACTCGAACTGTTCATGGACAAGCTGCGCAAGTCCGGCGATTCCTGCGGCGCGCGCATCGACGTGGTCGCCAGCGGCGTGCCGGTGGGCTGGGGCGAGCCGGTGTACGACCGGCTCGACGCCGACATCGCCTACGCGATGATGGGCATCAATGCGGTCAAGGGCGTCGAGGTCGGCGCCGGCTTCGCCAGCGTCGAACAGCGCGGCACCGAACATTCGGACGAAATGTCGCCGGAAGGCTTCCTGTCGAACAATGCCGGCGGCGTGCTGGGCGGCATTTCGACCGGCCAGGACGTCCGGGTGTCGATCGCGATCAAGCCCACGTCCAGCATCCGGCTCGACCGCAATTCGATCGACAAGGCCGGCAATGCGGTCATCGTGAACACCCACGGCCGGCACGACCCCTGTGTCGGCATCCGCGCCACACCGGTGGCCGAAGCCATGCTGGCCCTGGTGCTGATCGACCACGCGCTGCGCCACCGCGCGCAGTGCGGCGATGTCGAGGTGGCCACGCCGCGCATCCCGGCGCAGGCGCCGGCGGAAGTGGTGGAGCGGCTGCGCGCCGCACGCGACGCTTCGACGGAATCCGACGCGGACTGATTCAGTCTCACCGCCTGCTTGTTCCCCCCTTCCCCTGACAGCGCTCTGTCGGGGGATGTCTTTCCGGCGTCTTTCCGGCGCGCTGTTTCACCCACGCTGTTCACCGAATCCAGAAGGGAAGTCGTCCTCCGCCAGGCGAGGCGCCTGACCGTCGCTGCCGCAGCCGGTTTTCGCGGATCCGGCTTGTCTGCGCCCTCCCGCAGGACCCGATCGAACCGGGTCGGTGGCGTTCGATGCAAACGGCGTAGCGCCACGACCCGGGAAAATTTCCCTGCGTTGATTTTTCGGGATGATTTCCCTGTTACCCCTGCTGTCCGTCCCAGTACAACTCGTGGAAACAAACTGCCTGTGGTCGTGTAGGAGTCTGTCCTACTCGGAATCCGATGAAGAGGCTCGACAAGCGAGGAGGGGTGGCGTGCGTCATGGTCGCCCTGGTACTGCCCAGCGGGAGTGCCGAAGCCCAGGAAAAAACCGAGGTGCGTCTGGAGGAAGTCCAGATCCGGGCGCCGCGCATCGTCACGCCCTTGCCCGGCGTGAGCATGGAGCGCGAGCAGACGACGGTGAACGTTCAGAGCGCGACGGACGCCGATCTGCGCGACCAGCAGGCCATCAACATTGCGGACTATCTGAATACGGCCGGGCAATCGATCACGGTCAACGATTACGCCGGCAACCCCTTCCAGCAGGACGTGAGCTTCCGCGGTTTCACCGCTTCGCCGCTGATCGGCACGCCGCAGGGCCTGTCGGTGTATCTCGACGGCGTGCGGGTAAACGAGCCCTTCGGCGAGGTGGTGAACTGGGATCTGATCCCCACCCTCGCGATTCAGCGGATGGATCTGATTCCCGGTTCCAGCCCGCTGTTCGGCCTGAATACCATCGGTGGGGCGCTGTCGCTGCAGACCAAGTCGGGTTTCACGACGGAGCGTTTCGAGGCCACCCGCACCCAGGGCTCTTGGGGACGCGAACAGAACCAGCTCGCGATCGGCGGCAACAACGGCACCGTGGCCGGCTTCGTCGCGTTGAGCGAATTCCGCGAGAACGGGTGGCGGGCCAACTCACCCAGTCAGGTCAATCAGTACTTCGGCCGGGTGGATGCCCGGGTCGGCAAGGCTGAACTGACCGCCTCGCTGCTCAAGGTCGATAACCGGCTCACCGGCAACGGCCTGGTGCCCTACGAAGAGTGGCTGGTTCGACCAAGCGCCGTTTTCACCTCGCCGGACATCAACGAGAACGACCTCACCCATATCAATCTGCGCGGCCGTCTGGATCTGACCGACCGCGACAGTTTTTCCCTCGGGCTGTACCACCGCAAGCTGACCCAGAAATCGATCGGCGGTGATTTCTGGGATGACTTTGACCGCGTGAACGAGGCGCGGCTCGATCCCTGCCCGTTCTCGTACTTTCCCTATCAGTCCGCCAACGGCGCCTACGATTCGGCCAACGGCATCTTCTCGGACGGCTGCCCCGGTTATCCACCCACCGGCCTGTTCAACCTTGGGGGCACCTCTCAGGCCGCGATGGGGTTGACCCTGCAATGGACGCATGTCGGCGATGCGCACCAGCTGGTCGTCGGGTCGACCTTCGATCGCAACGACATGTCCTACGGTCAGGCGCAGATGCTCGGTTTCATTGACGCCGAGCGCAATGTCTATCTCGATCCGTCGCGCGCTGACGATCTCGGGCTGGCAGCGCTGAGCCGGCAGATCCAGCGGAACCACCTGACCGGCAAGAACGAGGCGCTCGCGGTCTTCGCGCAGGACACATGGACGGTCCGGGACAACCTCTTCGTCAATTACGGCCTGCGCTGGAGCCGCACCCATGTGCGCAACACGCTGATTTCCGACAAGCCCATTCCGCTCTACCAGTTCACCAACGGCTTCCTGAATGCCCGGCAGGAGCGCTGCGGAACCATTTCCGATGTGGCGGCGCGCTTTCTCTGCTCCGAAGGTGATTTCACCTACTACAGCACCAACCCCTCCTTCGGGCTGTCCTGGTTGCCCGTTCCCGATCTGAACTTCTTCTTCAACATCAGTCAGGGGTCGCGTACGCCGTCGGCCATCGAACTGGGGTGTGCGCGGGACAAGGCGCTCGAGAATCTCAACAACGGCAAGAGCATCGGCTGTTCGGTGCCGACCGCGCTGACCAGCGATCCCTATCTTCCGCAGGTGCGTTCGCTGTCCACCGAATTCGGCGTCAGGGCCAGCTCGTTCGGCGGAAAGGTCGACTGGAACGTCACCGTATTCAGTACCGACATCGAGGACGACATCCTGTTCATGTCGCTGGGCCGCAAGAACCGCGGTGTGTTCGATACCTTCAAGTCCACGCTGCGTGAGGGCGTGGAACTGGGCATGACCGCAAAACTCGGCAAACACACCCTGCGCGCGACCTACACCCGGCTTGATGCGACCTTCGAGTCCACGGCCAGCGTGGTGAACCTGTCCAATAACAGCGCCAGCAGCGCCCCCGGGCTATTGAATGAGTTCGAGATCAAGCCCGGTGATTACATCCCGGGCATTCCGAGAGACGTGCTGCGTCTCGGCTGGAATTACGAGGCCACCGACAAGTTGATGGTCGGTCTCAACATGATTGCGCATGCCGGCTCGTTTTCGCGAGGTAACGAGAACAACGAGCACCAGCCGGGCGGCAATGACGAATTCGCTGCGTCGGTCGGCGGTCCGGCGGGCATCGGACGTGAGTACGTCGGGCGCGGCAGCACCTCCGGCTACGCCATCTTCCACTTCGTCGGGCGCTACAAGATCACCCCCCAGATCACGCTTTTCGCCCGCATCGACAACCTGTTCGACAAGCGCTACCTGACCGCCAGCGAGCTTGAACTGAATCCATTCGTTGCCGGCAGCTTCGGCGCACGGGACGCCTCCGGCTTCAACCACAACTCTCTGGCATGGACCCATTCGCAGTTCGTCGGGCCAGGCGCGCCGCGCGCGGGCTGGGTGGGGCTGACCTTTGCATTCGACATGCCGCACGTGAACTGAATCAGCAGCAAGCCGTTCGTTCGCGCGGTTCAACCCAATGCGAACGTGGTGCGGCTCCCGGGCCCACCGAACTTAGAGGAGTAAGACCATGAAACTGAGAGCCACTGCCCTTGCAGCCATGCTGGGCGCTCTGGCCGTCCCGGCACAGGCGGGTGATTTCACCAGTCTGCTGTACGGAACCGGTCCGGGCGTCGACGGCATCTGGGGCAATTCGAACGACACTGATGCGGTCGGCCCCGGCCCGGATGGTGTGGCGGGCACCGCCGACGACACGACCGTCAAGGTGACCGGCACCAACAATCCGGCCGGCGACAAGCTGTATCTGCAGGCCGACAGCATTCTTACCGGCGCAGCCGGCATGGATGTGCCGACGGTGATCAACTATTCGGCCACCGAATGGCGTAATGCAGCTCAGGGTGGAACCGCGCCGCGCGGCAGCGCGGTGGCGTCCGGCTCCCTCAGCCTTCTGGATTACCGCGTCACCACCAGTCTTGCGCTGGGCGGCGACCAGATCGGCGACGTGTACGACTTCGTGTTCCGCGACAGCCGTGACAACACGCTGGTATTCGGCACGCGCTTCATTCTCGGACAGAGTGCCGCCTATGCGGATGATGCCGAACTGAACTTCATGTACCGCTACGGTTTCGTCGAGGGCAGCACCGTGTTCTCGACCGATGTGGCCTGGCTTTCCTTCAGCGACTTCGATCTGCGTCTTTACAACGCATCGCGCAGCAACACTCGCGCGCTGCTCGGTGTGCCGACGCTCGATCTGAATGCAGTGGCTTTCCAGGCGGACATCAATCTGTCGGAAGGCAACCCTTTCAGTGGCATCTATCTGATCAAGACCGATGCTCAGGATTACAAGTTGCTCAACGGTGCAATCGGCTACTACCAGGCCGGTGAAGAAGGCCAGGCACTGCTGTTCAACTCGGTCGCCGGCTTTGCCCCGACGGCTCCGGTGCCCGAACCGTCGGAGTACGCGCTGTTTCTCGCCGGCCTCGGCCTGATCGGCGCGGCTGCCCATCGACGCCTGCGTGCCTGATCGAACCGGCACACGACGCTCCCCTTCGCTTACTACAAAGAGGTCAATCATGAAACTGAAAACGCTTGCGCTGTCGCTTCTGCTCGGTCTGTCCGCACACGTCGCCCACGCCTTCGTCGAACTGCCGGAAAGTGGCGCGCTGCGCATCACCGGCACCAACAGCGCGGCAACCGACCCGCTGTTTCTCGGCTTTGACTGGGATCCGGCCGCCAACGGTTACACCCGGGTGGCTCGCCGCATCAGTTCGGTGATCTATGACGGCACGGACATCGGCACCTTCTACGATTTCGTCTATCGCTACACCGATGGCACGCTGGCTTTCGCATCCCGCTTCGAGCTCGATGTCGGAGAGATCGATACCGGCGCTTTCGAGTATGAAACCGAAATCAACGACATCCTGCGTCGCGGCTATGCCGGCTACGACGTATCGGTCGGCTGGTACGACTCGGGCACCGACAGCGATTTCCGTCTGCAGAGCGTCGCGCACACCTCCAACGGCGTACGCACCCGCCCGACCAATCCGGTCGATGTGTTCGACGACAACGTGGTCGACTTCCGTACCGACATTTCGGTTGAAGAAAGCAATCCGACCACCGGCTGGTATGTGCTGAAGACCGATGCCACCGAATTCACCTATCTGGTGGATGCGGTCACCATCCGTCAGGCGCCGAGCCTCGACGGCGTGTCGCCGCCGCTGCGCGCAGCGACCTTCGAAGGCTTCGCGCCGGTCACTGCGCCGGTGCCGGAACCGGAAACCTATGCGCTGCTGCTGGCCGGTCTGGGCATGGTGGGTCTGGCTGCCCGCCGTCGCAAGCAGTCGAACTGAGCATCACACTCGTCCCGGGAAACCGGGCGTTTCGTTCGAGCCGGGCGGGTGCCCGGCTCTTTTTTTCAGCTGAACAGTCGGGACACCTCGCGTGGTGCGCAGCGCAGATACTGCGGCGCCACCTTCACCTGCGCACCGAGACGCGCCGCCGCGTGCCAGGGCCAGCGCGGGTCGTACAGCATGGCGCGGGCGACGCCGATCAGATCGGCCTGACCGGCGGCCAGGATCGATTCCGCCTGTTCCGCTTCGGTAATCAGGCCGACCGCGATCGTGGGCATGCCGACCGCGGCACGGATGCGTTCGGCGAAACCCACCTGATAGCCCGGCACGGCCGGGATCTGCTGCGCGGGCGACACGCCACCGCTCGACACATGAATGAAGTCGGCGCCGCGCGCCTTCAGTGCCTGCGCCAGCACCACGCTCTGTTCGACGTCCCAGCCGCCGTCCACCCAGTCGCTGGCGGAAATGCGCATGCCCACCGGCCGGTCGTGCGGAAAGGCTTCGCGCACCGCGTCGAACACTTCGAGCGGGAAGCGCATCCGGTTTTCCAGCGTGCCGCCGCAGGCGTCGGTCCGCGCGTTGGCCAGTGGCGACAGGAACTGGTGCAGCAGATAGCCGTGCGCGCCGTGCACCTCGATCGCATCGATGCCCAGCCGCGCAGCGCGGCGGGCGGCTTCGGCGAAGGCGGTGCGCACCCGGCGCAGGCCGTCGGCATCCAGCGCATGCGGCGGATGTTCGTGCGCAGCGTGCGGAACCGGCGAGGGCGCCACCGTCTGCCAGCCACCTGCGGACGGCGCGATCTGCGCGCCGCCTTCCCACGGTCGGGCAACCGAGGCCTTGCGGCCGGCGTGCGCGAGCTGGATCGCGATCGGCATGTCCGAGTGCGCGCGGGTGGCGGTCAGCACGCGGCGCAGTGCCGCCTCGTTGGCATCGTTCCACAGACCGAGGTCGGCGGCGGAAATGCGGCCTTCCGGCTCGACCGCGGTCGCTTCGATCACGAACAGGCCGGCGCCCGACAGCGCCATCTGGCCGATATGCATCAGGTGCCAGTCGGTGGCGTTGCCGTCGAGGGCCGAGTACTGGCACATCGGCGCGATCACGATGCGGTTGGGCAGCCGCAGGCGGCCGAGTTCGCAGGGCTGGAAAAGCAGGCTGGACATGGGGGCGTCTTTCACTGAGCGGTGATCGGGCGGCACGGGCCGTGCGCCGGGAATCTACCCTGATCGCGGCCGCGGGGCGAAGTTCGCGTGCGGTGCGCGATGCACGCTGGCCCGCTCAGAGCCCCAGATCCGACAGCCCAGGATGGTCGTCCGGCCGCTGGCCCTGCGGCCAGCGGAACAGCCGTTCCGACTCGCTGATTGCCAGATCATTGATGCTGGCGTGGCGGCGGGCCATCAGGCCGTTGTCGTCGAATTCCCAGTTCTCGTTGCCGTAGGCGCGGAACCACTGGCCGGCGTCGTCGTGCCACTCGTAGGCGAAGCGCACTGCGATGCGGTTGCCGGCGGTGCACCACAGCTCCTTGATCAGCCGGTACTCGTGCTCCCTTGCCCACTTGCGGGTCAGGAAGTCGACGATTTCGGCGCGGCCGGTCACGAATTCCGAGCGGTTGCGCCAGCGGCTGTCGGCGGTATAGGCCAGCGACACCCGCTGCGGGTCGCGGCTGTTCCAGCCGTCCTCGGCGGCGCGCACTTTCTGGGCGGCGGTGTCTGCGGTGAAGGGCGGCAGAGGCGGGCGGGCAATGTCGGTCGTGGCGGTCATGGAGGTGCTCCGGTGGTGACAGAAAAGAGACAGATCTGTCTACATGCTTGAACAAGACAGATCTGTCTGTCAACATGCATTCATGTTCACAACCCTCGACGATCTCGCCGGTCCCGGTCCGTTGCCCGATCAGGACGCGCGCACCCGTGTGCTCGAATGTGCCTACCGGCTGTTCTACCGGCACGGCCTGCGCGCCACCGGCATCGACCGCATCATTGCCGAGTCTGGCGTGGCCAAGGCCTCCTTCTACCGTCACTTTCCGACCAAGCAGGCGCTGGTCGACGCCTATCTGGACCTGCGCCACGTGCGCTGGATGCGCTGGCTGGAAAGCCGGCTGTCGGCGGCACCGGATGCGCGGGCCTGGCTGGCCGCGCTGCCGGACGCGCTGGATGAATGGTTCCGCGCGCCCGGCTTTCGCGGCTGCGCTTTCATCAACGGGCATGCCGAAGCCGGCACCGACGCGCCGGCGATGACGGTCACCCACAAGCGCGAACTGGCGGCGCGTATCGAGTGCGCCTGCCGCGAGGCCGGATGCGTGCGGCCGGACGAGGTCGCGGCCGACCTGCTGCTGGCGATCGAAGGCGCCATCGTGCGTGCCCAGATGGAAGGTGCAGACGCGGCACGCGCGCCGCTCATGCGGGCGTTTGCGCGGGTGCTGGCGGAGACCGCCTGACCGGCACCCTCCGCGCGCGCTTACAGCGTGTGTGCGCTTGTTCCGGTGCGCCACCAGGCCTGCATCGCCCGCCCGGTCGGTTCGGCGGTTTCGCCAACCGGATTCAGCGGCCAGTGCCAGCGCGGGCCGGCGGTCCAGCCTCCGGCTGCGAGGCGCGCCGGCAGGCCCGGCAGCAGCACCTCGTCCGGCGCGCCCGGCCGGGTCTGCGCGTATTCGATGATGAGGCAGGCATGCGGCACGCGGCTCAGCGCGTCGACGTGGGCCTGCTGTATCGACGCGCCGTAGCGTTCGACGCCGGCTTCGCTGTCGCCGCGATTCAGCCGCGCCGTGCACGGCAGCAGCGGCAGCTGCGACAACAGGTTCACCGAGGCGCACCAGGCGTCGGCCGGCATCGCGGGCGCGGCCTGCAGCGGTTCGCGCGACAGGTCGTCGAGCACGCCGCTCACATCCTGCGCCACGCAGCGCACCCGGCCCGGGTGGCGGGCGGCGGCGGCACGCGCCGCCGGGCCGAAGCACACGTCCACCAGATCCACCGTATCGAACAGGTCGAGCAGTGCCTGCAGCGGCACATCCTGAAGAAGGCCGGCGCCCATGATCCAGGCGCGCCGCGGCGCGTGCGGCGACGCGGCGGCGAGGCGGGCGGAGGCGAGCAGGGCGGTGCGCGTCTGTTCGACATGCCCGGCCCAGTGCGCGCGCAGGCGGCGGTGCCGTACCGCGAGCGCCGCCGCTTCGCGGCGCAGGCCCAGACGCTGCGCCGCGGGCAGACAGTCAAGCCGCGTCCAGGCGAACAGTTCCTCGATCACGGCGCGCTCGGCGGAAACAGCGCGCGGGCGCGCGGCGCCAGATCCAGCCGGTAGAACTGCGCGAGCTGGTCGTACAGATCCGGCCAGGTCTGCTGGATCAGATCCGGAATTTCGAAGAAGCACTCGGACATGACCGCGAAGAACTCGGCCGGGCTTTCCGCGGCGTAGGGGTCGATGCCGGTATCGACCCCGGCGTTCACGTCGGCGCAGAAGCGTTCGTAGGCCGCCGACCACACGCGTGCCCAGCGCTGCACGCTCATGCCCGCGTGCAGCGGCGGCAGGCCGTCCGCTTCGCCATTGCGCATGTCCAGCTTGTGCGCGAATTCGTGGATCACCACATTGATGCCGTCGGCCGCCAGCGATTCCGGCTGCCACGACAGCAGCACCGGGCCGCCTTCCCAGGCTTCGCCCACCAGCGTGTCCTCGTACTCATGCACCACGCCGGCGTCGTCAGTCACCCGCCGCGGCACCACGAAGTCGCCCGGATAGACCACCACGCCCACCCAGTCGTCGTACCAGTCCAGACCCAGCCGCAGCACCGGCAGGCAGGCCTGCAGCGCAATCTCCAGCAGCATGTCGTCGCTCAGCGCGGTGTCGTGCGCGCCATGGAATTCCTTGGCCGCGACGAAGCGCCGCGCCAGTTCGCGCAGCGTCGGGCGGTCGTCCGGATCGAGGAAATCAAGCCAGGGCAGCCGGGCTTCGATGCGCGCCCACTGGGCGGCCGGCACTTCGGGCAGGTCGGGTTCGGACGGCGCGAACGCGCGCCGCAGCCAGTGCAGCATGCGGTGACAATCCTTGCTTGATCGAGGGCGGTTCAGCGCCTATCGTAAAGGCTCTTCAACCACGAAAGGAGGTGATCCGTGATGAAACGTCTCGCGATCCTGCTGGGGCTGGCGATGTTTGCGTCGTCTGCTGCCGTTTTTGCCTGCCCGGGCGACAAGCACGGTGACGCCAAACCCCAGAGCTCCCAGCCGGAAAAACCGAAGACCTGATTCAGACCTGATTCAAACGCCCAACTGTCGTGAGACAGGTGGGCGCAGGGCGATCGCGCAAGCGATCGCCCTTTTTGTTTGTGCGGCGGAGGAAGGCCGGGTTCAGACCCCGGACAGCGAACGCTTGAGCGTGGCCGAGGGCAGTTCGCCGAACAGTTCGCGGTAGTCGTGCGAGAAGTGGCCCAGATGCCAGAAGCCCCAGTGCATGGCGACGTCATGCACGCTGCGCGACGGATCGCTGCCGTACTGCAGCGCGCGCCGGACCGCGTTCAGGCGCACCCGCTTCAGGTAGTCCTTGGGCGCCATGCCGAGCACGGTGTTGAAATGGTTCTGCAGCGTGCGGCGGGTGACATGCAGCCGCTCGCATAGGTCATCGACCCCATCCACCGCCGATTCCGGCTGCAGCGCGAAGCGGCGTGCCTGCATCACCACGTCGAAGCGGCGCTGTTCGAGCGCGGTGCGGGCAGGCGGCTCAGGGCTGTCGCCCAGACTGTCCAGCAGCAGGTCGACCAGGTCGGCGCACAGGTCGCCGGACGGCGTGGTCGCGCCGGCCGGATCGAGCAGGCCTTCGATCAGGAAACACAGTTCGCTGTGCCGCGCCGGGCTGATTGCGCGGCTGGCGACCGAGCCATGGGTGATCAGGTGTTCCAGCCGGTGGCCGTGCTGGCCCTTCAGCCGGGCGGCCAGCCAGTCCTCGTCGGCCACGATGCCGTAGATGCCGAAGGCGCGCGGCGTGCGCAGCGTGAAGCCGCTGCTGGCGCGCGCCATCATCAGATGCACCCCATCACTGTGCGGCCGGCCGCAGAAACGCACTTCACCGGTGCGTGACAGATCGGGCAGGCCCATCCATACCGAGCCGGCCCAGGGGCCGCACTGCTGACTGGTTTCCTGTTCGGTGTACTCGTGAAACACCTGCAGCTGCGGGCCTTCTTCGGCCAGCATTTCACGGATGCAGCCGGTGAATACGCCACCTGACAACTGCTCGTATTCCTGATGCCAGCGCGAAATATTGTCCGCATGCTCGGCCACGTCGTGGCTGCGGCTGATGCGGATGCCGTCACCCGGTACGCTTCTGTCGGCGTGTTCCGGATTCCGTGCTGGCGCGAAGTCGTTCTGTCCCATTTGAGCTTCTCCTCCTGTCGCTCGCGCGAACAGGAATGTACCGTTGTTACGGGGATTTAGCATCAGCCGTGCCAGACCGCGACCACATGTTTTCCGATTCCGGATAGTGCGCCGCACACGACTTTTCCGATTCCGGATAGTGCCTGCCCCGCTCCCGGTGCTCGAATGGAAAAAGGTTCCGCGTGGGGCGGAACGGATCCGGGAGAACACAATATGTCGTCAACACTGAATGCGGGGCAGGGCGGTCCGCAGTCGCTGAAAAAGGTGCTGGGCCCGCTGCAGCTGTGGGGCATCGCGGTTGGCCTGGTCATTTCGGGCGAATACTTTGGCTGGAGCTACGGCTGGAATTCGGCCGGCACGCTGGGCTTCCTCTGCGCGACCGTGCTGGTGGCCGCGATGTACGCGACCTTCATTTTCAGCTTCACCGAACTGTCGACCGCGATTCCGCACGCCGGTGGCCCGTTCGCCTATGCGCGCCGTGCCTTCGGGCCGTTCGGCGGTTTCGTCGCAGGATTCGCCACGCTGGTCGAGTTCGTGTTCGCGCCACCGGCGATTTCGCTGGCCATCGGCGCCTATCTGAACGTGCAGTTCCCCAGTGTCGATCCGAAAATGATCGCGCTCGGCGCCTATGTGGTGTTCATCGCGCTGAACTGGGTGGGCGTGAGCATCGCCGCGACCTTCGAGCTGTTCGTGACGCTGCTGGCCATCTTCGAGCTGCTGCTGTTCATGGGCATCGTCGCTCCGGGCTGGAGCATGGCCAATTTCGTTGCCAACGGCTGGGCCGGCCAGAACGAGTTTTCGGGCGTGGCGCTGGCGGGCATCTTCGCCTCCATCCCGTTCGCGATCTGGTTCTTCCTCGCGATCGAGGGCGCAGCCATGGCAGCCGAGGAAGCACGCGATCCGAAGCGCACGATTCCGGTCGCTTACGTGGCGGGCATCCTCACCCTGCTGGTGCTCGCCTTCGGCGTCATGATCTTCGCCGGCGGCGTCGGCGACTGGCGCCAGATCGCCAACATCAACGACCCGCTGCCGCAGGCGATGAAGGCGGTGGTCGGCGAGAACAGCGGCTGGCTGCACATGCTGGTGTGGATCGGTCTGTTCGGCCTGATCGCCTCCTTCCACGGCATCATCATGGGCTACTCGCGCCAGATCTTCGCGCTGGCCCGCGCCGGCTACCTGCCGCGTTACTTCGCCGCGCTCAGCCCGCGTTTCCAGACGCCGCACCGCGCGTTGCTGGCCGGTGGCGTGATCGGCGTGGTCGCCATCTTCAGCGACTCGTGGATCAGCTTCGGCGGCCAGACGCTGACCGCCAACATCGTGACCATGTCGGTGTTCGGCGCCATCGTCATGTACATCATGTCCATGGCTTCGCTGTTCAAGCTGCGCGCCGCCGAGCCGAATCTGGAACGTCCGTACCGCGCGCCGTTCTATCCGGTGTTCCCGGCGATCGCGCTGGCGCTCGGCGTGTTCTGCCTGGGGGCGATGGTGTGGTTCAACACCCTGCTGGCCGGCGTTTTCCTGGGTCTGTTCGTACTGGCTGCCGCCTACTTCTTCCTGACCGGCCAGCAGCGCGCCGATGCGCCGGAAGACGCGATGCTGGCAGGCAGCCGCTGAGGAGAACGACATGGCGTATCGCGTCATGGTGGGGGGTGAAACCTTCACCTTCCCCGACCTGAAAACGGTGATGGCCTGCGCCAGCCCGGCCCGCTCCGGCGACGTGCTGGCCGGCGTGGCGGCCGGTTCGGCGCTGCGCCGGGTGGCGGCGCGGCACGCGCTGGCCGACATCCCGCTCGCCACCTTCCTGAACGAGGTCCTGGTGCCGTACGAGGAGGACGAAATCACCCGCCTCATCATCGACAGCCATGACCGCGCCGCCTTCGCGACCATCGCCCACCTGACGGTGGGTGGTTTCCGCGAATGGCTGCTGGACGACGCAGCGGACGCCGACGCGCTGAGCGCGGTGTCGCCGGGCCTGACGCCGGAAATGGTGGCCGCGGTGAGCAAGCTCATGCGCAACCAGGACCTGATCGCGGTGGCGCGCAAATGCCGCGTGGTGACGCAGTTCCGCAACACCATCGGCCTGCCCGGCCATCTGGCGGTGCGGCTGCAGCCCAACCACCCGACCGATGATCTGCGCGGCGTGGCCGCCTCGACGCTGGACGGCCTGCTGTGCGGGGCTGGCGACGCGGTGATCGGCATCAATCCGGCCTCCGACAGCCTGCCGGCCATCCACAACCTGCTGTCCATGCTGGACGAGCTGATCGAGCGTTTCGACATTCCGACCCAGAGCTGCGTGCTCACCCACGTGACCAATACGGTGAAGCTGATCGAGCAGGGCGCTCCGGTGGATCTGGTGTTCCAGTCGGTCGGCGGCACCGAGAGAACCAACGCGTCCTTCGGCGTCAGTCTTGCGGTGCTGGATGAGGCGTATGAGGCGGCGCTCTCACTCGGTCGCGGTACGCTCGGCGACAACGTCATGTACTTCGAGACCGGGCAGGGCAGCGCGCTGTCAGCCAACGCGCATCACGGCGTCGATCAGCAGACCTGCGAGGCGCGCGCCTATGCGGTGGCGCGCCGCTACAAGCCGCTGCTGATCAACACCGTGGTCGGCTTCATCGGCCCGGAGTATCTGTACGACGGCAAGCAGATCATCCGCGCCGGGCTGGAGGACCACTTCTGCGGCAAGCTGCTCGGCCTGCCGCTGGGCTGCGACGTCTGCTACACCAATCACGCCGAAGCCGATCAGGACGACATGGACACGCTGCTGGTGCTGCTCGGCGCGGCCGGCATTCCGTTCGTCATCGGCGTGCCGGGGGCGGACGACATCATGCTGAATTACCAGAGCACCTCCTTCCACGACGCGCTGTTCCTGCGCCGCACGCTGGGCCTGAAGCGCGCGCCCGAATTCGAGCTCTGGCTGCAGTCCATCGGCCTGACCGACCCGACCGGCGAACTGCTGCGCGGCAGCGGCCGCGCCTTGGTCGACGGCTTCTCGTCGCTGGCCGCACTGCCGACGCCGCGTGCGGCCTGAGCGAAACCGAATCCCCTTACGAAAACTGGAGTCACGATGAACACACGTATCCGCACCCTCGCCGCCGCCTGCGCGGCCCTCTGCCTGCTGCCGGCCGCCCACGCCGCCGATCCGGCACCGGCTTCCGACTGGACCGTGCCGATGAGCGTCACGCTGGTCAGCGATTACATCTTCCGCGGCCAGTCCCAGACCTGGGGCGGCCCGGCACTGCAGGTGAGCATCGAGGCGGCGCACAGTTCCGGCTTCTACGCCGGCTTCTTCGCCTCCAACGTGTCTGACCACTGGCTGCCGGGCGCAGCGGTCGAAACCGACCTCTACGGCGGCTACCGCACCA
>JBEQBZ010000008.1:0-135985 GCA_041639545.1 Methyloversatilis sp.
GCCGTCGAAGCACACGGTGTCGACCGTGTCCGGCAGCGCCGCGGCGAGCGTGGCCGCGCGTGCGCAGGTGCCCAGCGCCAGCCGGCGCACGCCGCGCTGCTGCAGCGCCCCGACCGCCACCGGCGCCCAGTCGTGCGGCCCGGCCAGCTTCACGTCGACACGCGAGGCACGCAGCCGTGCACACAGCTGGTTCAGGCGTTCGGCCGGGGTGAGCCGCGGACGCTGTGCGTAGTAGCCGGCCACGTCCGGCGGGGCAACCGGCGCCCCGGGTTCGGCGGCACGCAGCCGCGCCAGGATGCGGTCACGGGCGCTCATGCCGCGCCCTCCAGCCGGCGGCGCAGGAAGGTGGCGATGTGTTCGCCCCGCAAGGGCCGGCCCTGGTGTTCGGCCGCATGCGTGATGTTGAGCATGCAGCCGCAGTCCGCGGTCACGAAACGGTCGCACACCGCCGACAGGCTGGCCACCTTGTCGCGCACGATGGCGCCGGAAATGTCGGCGTGCTTGAGCGAGAACACGCCACCGAAGCCGCAGCATTCCGATTCGCTGGCGTGGGTGTCCAGCGTGACGCCGGGCAGCGCGGACAGCAGCTGCACGCCATGCACCCGCGTGCCCATCTCGCGGCGCGCGCTGCACGAGGTGTGCAGGCCCACGGTCACCGGCTCGCCGCCGGCGCCGGAATAGTCGACCGCCAGCACCTCGACCAGGAAGCCGGCCAGTTCATGCACCCGACCGGCCACGTCGCGCGCGCGCGCCTGCAGCGCCGGATCGTCATCGAACAGTGTCGGCCAGTGGTGCCGCATCATGCCGGCACAGGAGCCGGAGGGCACGACGATGGGCCAGGGCTGGTCGAACAGCGCGATCTGCGCCGCCGCCACCCGCCGCGCCTCGTCCGGATTGCCGCTGGTGAAGGCCGGCTGGCCGCAGCAGCTCTGCGCCGGCGGGTAATGCACGGTGAGCCCTTCGCGTTCGAGCAGACGCACCGCATCCAGCCCGGCTTCGGGCACGAACAGGTCGATCAGGCAGGTGCCGAACAGATAGACCTGATCGGGGCGCGGTGGGCGGGCAGCGTGCATCGGGAACTCCGGTGGTCGCGACCCGAGGCGGGCCGCGTGATGGGAGCGCATGATCGCGAGCGCCTGCATTCAGGCAAAATTGGTCGGACCAATTCAGAGCGATGCCGCCATGCCCGTCTCCGCCGCCGACCGCGCCACCCGCGCACTGGAAGCCCGTCTGCTCGACGGCCATTACCCGGCCGGTGCCCGCCTGCCGGCCGAACGCGCGCTGGCCGAAGAACTGGGGGTGTCGCGCGGCACGCTGCGCGAAGCGATACAGCGGCTGGCCGCGCGCGGTCTGCTCGCCACCCGGATCGGCAGTGGGGTGTATGTGACCGAAAGGCTGCACGGCGGGCTGGCGTCGCCCTGGCGACAGCTGCTGGCCGAGCACCCGCATCTGGGCAGCGACATGCTGGAATTCCGGCGCGTGCTGGAAGGCGCCGCGGCGCAGTTCGCGGCAGAGCGCGCCAGCCGCGCCGATCTCGCCACGCTGCGCGGCGTGATCGACCGGCTGCGCCGCGCACGGCGCGACGACGACGAGGCGCAGGAGGTGCTGCTCGATTCGGTGTGGCACGGCAGCATCGCCGCGGCCGCCCACAACAGCATGTTCGGCTATCTGCAGGCCAATCTGCTGGCCATGCACCGCGAGCACATCGCGCACAACCAGGCCGGCCTGCGCTATGGCGACCGGGCGGTGGCCGAGGCGCTGTGGCAGCAGCACTTCGCGCTGTGGGAAGCGATACGCAAGCGCGAACCGGATCGCGCCCGCGACACCATGTACGCGCACATCGACTTCGTGCGGGCGCGGCTGGCGTCGGATGCGGCGCGCGTGGTGCCCTGATCGCGACGGCGGTCCTTATCGAAGCTGGCGGCTTGCATCAGGCGTATCGCGAGCAAGCTCGCTCCCACAAAAGCACTCCCGCCTCGTGGCCCGAGCCGGATTCTGTGGGAGGGGTCTTCTGACCCCGATTGCGCCCGCGATGCGCTGCGTCAGCGGCTCGGAAAGCGCCCGCGCCCCAGGCCGTATCGGCTGAGCCGGCGATAGAAGGTGGCGCGCGGCATGCCGATCAGCGCGGCCGCTTCGGTGGCGCGCCAGCCGCTGGCTTCCATCGCCTCGATGATGCGGCGGCGCTCGTCCGCCTCGGCCTCGCTGCGCGGCTCGGCGGTCGACGGTGCCGGCTGGTCCAGCGCACGCAGCAGGTTGTCGGGCAGATGGAGGCGCGACAGCACATCCGATTCGCACACCGCGACCGCATAGCGCAGCGTGTTGCGCAGCTGACGGATATTGCCCGGCCAGGCGTAGCTCATGAGCTCGTCGGCCAGATCGTCCGGCAGCGCGATGTCGCGGCCGGCCGCCGCGCATTCCTCGTCGAATACCTGCTGCAGCACCTCGCGCCGGTCGCTGCGCGCGCGCAGTGGCGGCAGCGTGAAGGTGGCGGCGTTGAGCCGGTAGTACAGGTCTTCGCGGAAGCGGCCGGCGGCCACCAGCGCCTCCAGGTCGCGGTGGGTTGCGCACACCACGTTCAGGTCCACTTTCTCAGGCTCGGTACCGCCCAGGCGCAGCACCTCGCCCTCGGCCAGCACCCGCAGCAGCCGGGTCTGCAGCGGCAGCGGCATGTCGCCGATCTCGTCCAGAAACAGGGTGCCGCCGCTGGACAGCTGGATCTTGCCCGCCTCGCCCTTCGCCTTGGCGCCGGTGAACGCGCCCTCGCGGTAACCGAACAGTTCGCTCTCGATCAGGTTCTCCGGAATGGCCGCGCAGTTCAGCGCGACGAAGGGCTGGTCGCGCCGCTCGCTCTGCGCGTGGATGGCGTGCGCGAACGCTTCCTTGCCGGCGCCGGTTTCGCCCAGCAGCAGGATGGGCAGGCGGCTGTTCACGATGCGCTTCAGACGCTGGATGTCGCTGGCGATGCGGGTGTCCCCGACCGCCAGCGTCGAGAAGTCGTGCCGGCCCTGCACCACCCGGCGCGGCTGCCGGCGCTGCTCCGGCACCCGCACCACCGCCGACAGCACGTGGCCGCTGCTCAGGCGGCGCAGGCCCACCGGCATGCCCGGCCGGTCGTGCGCGGCACGCAGCAGTTCGTCGGCGCTCAGGTCGAACACCTCGTGGAAGGCGCGCGGCAGCGGGCCGGCGTATTCCAGCAGTTCGACATGGGCGAGGAAGTTGGCCTGCACGATGCGGCCACGCTCATCCAGCGCCAGCAGATAGCTGCGCTCCGGGTCCAGCCCGCGGCCGACGCCGGCGATCTGCACCGTCCAGCGGTGGCGGTTCGCTTCGATGAACCAGGCGTTCTCGATGAAGCGCGCGTTCTGCGCCACCAGCTGGAACACCACCGACTGGCTGCGCCGGTCGTCCGGCGACGCCAGCGCCGACGCATTGATCACCGCCACCACGTCATTGTCCGGGCCGAACACCGGCGCTGCACTGCAGGTGATGCCGATGTTGTAGGCACGGAAGTGCTCGCCCTTGTGCACCAGGATGGGCGCGCGGTCGATCAGCGTGGTGCCGACGCCGCACGTGCCTTCATCGCGTTCCGACCAGCAGGCTCCGACACGGAAGCCGCGCGACCGGAACTCGTGGTCGACGGATGGCTGACCGCGGAAATCCACCGTGCTGCCTTCGGCGTCGGTCATCAGCACGCAGTAGCCGGCGTCCTTGATCTGGCTGTGCAGCTTGCCCACGCCGAGCCGGGCCAGCTGCAGGAAAGGTTCGATGCGGCCGCAGCGCTCACGCACCTCGGCCGCGCTCAGGATGCGCGGCGAAGCCGGCATTTCCGGATCGACCCGATGCTGTTCCATCGAGCGTCGCCATGACTCGGCGATGCGGTCCTGCCCAGGAACCAGCAATTCGCCGCCGCGTGGCGACGACAGCGCGCCGACCTGCCTCATGTGCTGCGAAAACGCATCCCTGAATCGCATGGCTCTTCCTCCTCCGTATGTACGACATCATCGCCGGGTGCAGTGCACCGGCTGTTTTCGCGACAGTGTAGGAGAGCGTTTCGACACGCTTCAAGCACAACCGCTGCTGCGGCGCACAACGAAAGCACCATCGCAAGCCCATGAAATACAAGGATTTGTCTCACTTCGAGTGAGACGCCATCTCACCGTCCCGGGATGGAACACCCCACCCGCTGCAGCGCAGCATCCGGGAAGACTGCCCGCCGTTTCCTGCCGGATTCCGCGCTGCAGGACGCTTTGCACCCCGCCCGCCCTTCACTCGAACGTCATCGGACAGCGCGCTGTCGACGCTGGCACGGCACTCGCTGACAGGCTCCCCGCATCAGCCCAACAGCGAGGACAGCATGGAGCAGAACAACCCGAAAAAGAGTGTCACCCCCGAGCACGAAAGCGGCTGCTGCCAGTCACGGCGCGGCGCAATGAAGGCGGCGCTGGCGGTGACCGCGCTGTTCGGCGGCACGGTGCGCAGCGCACACGCCAGTGAAGCGGCCGACCTGCCGCCGCAGCCGGGCGACCGCCTGGTGCGCATGGACGACGAAGGTGCGCCGCAGCCGCTGAAGGCGACCGACATTCCGCTCGCCAGCAAACCGGTGCGCGCCCTGCCCTTTGCCGCGGGCGACGCGCTGCTGCGCGACGGCAGCCGGCTCGGCCGGGTCATCCTGATGCGCTTCGACCCGGCAGCGCTGGACGCCGAAACCCGCGCCCGCAGCGCCGACGGCGTGCTCGCCTATTCCGCCGTCTGCACCCACCAGGGCTGCGAAGTCAGCGAATGGGATGCCAATGGCGGCGCCATGTTCTGTTTCTGCCACTTCTCCAAGTTCGACCCGCTGAAAGCCGGCACGGTCACCGCCGGCCCGGCCGGCCGCGCCCTGCCCTGGCTGCCGCTGAAGAGCGAGAACGGCGAACTGGTGGTGGCCGGCAGCTTCAGTTCAGCCCCCGGCGTACGCAAGGGCTGACCCGGATACGCGTTTCACACCGCCCGGGCGTCACAAGGCGAAGCGTCCGGGCTGCAGCAACGGCCGCGCCCACGAAGCGCGACCACATCTTCGCCCTACAACACAGGAGGAAGCATGAGAAACACGATGAAGCGGACCGTCCTCGCGGCGGCACTGCTCGCGCCGCTGGCGGCCACGGCGGCACTGCCCGCCTACGCGCCGGTCACCGACGCGCGGCTGAACAAGCCGGAAGCGCAGAACTGGCTGATGTACCGCGCCAACTACGCCGGCTGGGGCTACAGCCCGCTCAAGCAGGTGAGCGACAAGAACGTCGACAAGCTGCAGCTGGCCTGGGCCTTCTCGACCGGCATGACCGAAGGGCATCAGGCACCGCCCATCGTGAACAACGGCTACATGTTCGTCGCCACGCCGAACAACCAGGTCATCTGCCTGGAAGCGAAGACCGGTCGGGAGATCTGGCGCTACAAGAAAACCATTCCGGACGAACTGCAGCAGCTGCACCCGACCAACCGCGGTGTCGCGCTGTACGGCGACCGCGTCTACATCGCCACCACCGACGCCTTCCTGGTCGCGCTCGACGCCAAGACCGGCAAGGAGGTGTGGAAGACCGCGGTGGCCGACTGGAAGTCCGGCTACTACATGACGCTGGCGCCGCTCGCCGCCAAGGGCAAGATCATGATCGGCAGCTCGGGCGGCGAATACGGCATCCGCGGCTTCGTCGCCGCCTTTGACGCCGACAGCGGCAAGGAAGCCTGGCGCACCTACACCATCGCCGGCCCCGGTGAGCCCGGCGGCGACAGCTGGCCCGGCGACACCTACAAGCGCGGCGGCGGCTCGGTGTGGATCACCGGCACCTACGATGCCGACACCAATCTCGCCTTCTGGGGCGTCGGCAACGCCGGCCCGTGGATGGCCGACACGCGCAGCGGCGACAACCTGTACGCCAACTCGGTGCTGGCACTGGACGTCGACACCGGCAAGCTCAAGGGCTACCACCAGTATCACCACAACGATTCGTGGGACTGGGACGAGGTGTCCGCCCCGCTGCTGATCGACCTCGAGCACAAGGGCAGGAAGGTGAAGTCGCTGGTGCACGCCGGCCGCAACGGCTATCTGTGGATGCTGGAGCGCACCGACAGCAAGGTGAATTACGTCGATGCCTGGCCCTATGTCACGCAGAACGTATTCACCCAGCTCGACCCGAAGACCGGTCGCCCGACCTACGACCCGGCGCGCGTCCCCGCCACCGGCAAGACGGTGAACTTCTGCCCCTCTCTGTGGGGCGGCAAGGACTGGCCGCCCGAGGCCTACAACCCGCACACCGGCCTGCTCTACATCCCGGCGCAGAACAACCTGTGCTCGGAACTGACCGGTGAGCCGGTCAAGTACAACAAGGGCGAGCTCTACCTCGGCGTGTCGATCGAGAACGTGCTCACCAATGTGCGCATGACCAAGGAATCGAAGGTGCACATCGGCGAAGTGCAGGCCTGGGACCTGAAGACCGGCAAGAAGGTGTGGACCCACACCTACCCGGAAATGAACTGGGGCCCGCTGATGACCACCGCCGGCAACCTCGTGTTCGGCGGCGGCACCAATGACCGCAAGTTCCGCGCCTTCAATGCCAGCACCGGCAAGCTGCTGTGGGAATTCCCGACCAACTCGGGCGTGACCGGCGTGCCCTCGAGCTTCGAGGTTGACGGCGAACAGTACGTCGCCGTGCAGTCGGGCTGGGGTGTCGATGCGGAGCGCATGCAGGGTGCGTTCAACGCGGTGCTCGACAAGAAAACCACCGTGCCGCAGGGCGGCGTCATCTGGGTGTTCAAGCTGCCCAGGAAGTGACCCGCCAGGGCGCCCGCCCCACCGCGCGCCCGGCTGAAAAAACATAACAAGGACATCCATCCATGAACACCTTTGCCATCACTCCCACCCGCGCCGCGAAGACTGTCGTCTCCGCATTCGGTCTTGCCCTGACGCTGCTGTCCGGCAGCGCTTCGGCACAGACCACCTTCGATGTGATCGGTCCGCACGAATACGACCTGCCGGTCAATTTCGACCAGCCGTTCAATGTGTTCGTGCAGTACGCCACCGTGCAGCGCGACAGCCGGCTGTTCGACAGCGACGGCGATCGTAAGCGTGGCAGCAGCGCGCAGAAGATCATCGGCCTGTCGAAATACGTGCGCTTCTGGACACCGGACTCCAACCGGAACATCGGTCTGGCGTTTGAGGTGATCCAGCCCACGGTGGGCATCCGGGACCGCAGTTCTCCCAACCCGGATACCCGCCACATCAGCGGCTTTGGCGACACCATCACCGGTGCCGCCATCTGGTACAAGCCGACGCCCGGTTCCACGCTCGGCTTCCAGACCTTCCTGCAGGTGCCGATCGGCGACAAGGACGTCAGCGACACCAACTGGAAGAATCTGTCCAGCCTGCTGTGGTACGCGCCGCTGACCGATCGCATCGCATGGACCGGCGACCTCGGCTTCGTCGCACAGAGCCGCAAGGACGACGGCACCCGCCCGGGCATGTTGTGGCACACCAACAACCGCTTCGGCTACCGCGTGAACGACTGGCTGGAACCGTTCGCCGGTGTCGACTACGAGCGCATCAGCGGCCGCAATGGCGCCGGTGACTCGTGGGGTTTCGATGGTTCGCTCGGCGTGATGTTCCATTACTACGGCAACCAGTCGATCGCGCTGCGTTACTCGCACGGCATTGAAGGCGAGAACCGGCCGGTCAACAACAGCATCAACGTGAAGTACGCCTACGTCTGGTAACCCCCGGCCGGCGGCGTGCTGTGGCGCGTCGCCGGCCTCCTTCAAGGAGGCTTCAAATGAAACTGCTGCACGCACTCGCACTGAGCATCGCCCTGCTGGTCGCACTGTGGGTCTGCCTGAGCATCGGCATGCCGAACCTGCAGCTCAATCCGTGGATAGGCTTCGTCGCCTGGGCCACCTTCTTCGCCGCCGGCGGCGGCAGTCAGGCGCTCGGCAAGTCGGCGTTCGCCGCACTGGCCGGCGTCGTGCTGACCGCCGGCACCATGTGGCTGGTCGCGCTGGCTGGCGGCAGCCTGCCGGCACTGGCGCTGCTGGTCGCGGTGCTGGCTTTCGTGCTGGTGGCGATGGCCGACGTGGCCGCGCTGTCCTACACCCCGGCCGCCTTCCTCGGCGCCGCTACCTATTTCGGCGCCACCGGCGACACCTTCGAGAAGGCGCTGTTCGTCGGCCTGACCTGGGTCGCCGGCCTCACCTTCGGCTACCTGTCCGAATCCTTCGGCAAGCGCATGACACGCGCCGCCTGAACCCGCGCAGTGCACCACCCCGATCACCGCTTCCGATCACACACCAAGGAGACTCTGGAATGACCACCCATCACAACTACATCGACGGACGCTTCGACGAGAGCGACGTCGCCAGCCGCATCGAAGTGTTCAACCCGGCGACTCACGCGCTGCTCGACACGGTGCCCGAAGCCGGTGTCGCCGCGGTCGAGCGCGCGATCTCCGCCGCCCGCGCCGCCCAGCCGCAGTGGGCGAAGCTGCCAGCCATCCAGCGCGCGGCGCATCTGCGCAAGGTGGCCGAAGGCCTGCGCGGCGTGCGCGAAGAGATGGCGCGCCTGCTCACGCTGGAACAGGGCAAGACGCTGGGTCTGGCGCGGGTCGAGGTCGACTTCACCGCCGACTATCTGGACTACATGGCGGAATGGGCGCGCCGCATCGAGGGCGAGGTACTCACCAGCGACCGCCCGGGCGAAAGCATCTTCCTGCTGCGCAAGCCGGTGGGCGTGGTCGCCGGCATCCTGCCCTGGAATTTCCCGCTCTTCCTGATCGCCCGCAAGATGGCGCCGGCGCTGGTCACCGGCAATACCATCGTAATCAAGCCGAGCGAGGAAACGCCGCTCAACGCCTTCCTGTTCGCGAAGCTGGTGCATGCGGCCGAACTGCCGCGCGGCGTGTTCAATCTGGTCGGCGGCCGCGGTGAAACCACCGGCGCCGCGCTGACCGGCAGCAGTTCGATCGACATGGTGAGCTTCACCGGCAGCGTCGAAACCGGCAGCCGCATCATGCAGGCGGCCGGCCGCAACCTCACCCGCGTCAATCTGGAACTGGGCGGCAAGGCGCCGGCCATCGTGCTGGCCGATGCCGACCTGGACCTCGCGTCGACCGCGATCACCGCCTCGCGCGTGATCAACACCGGGCAGGTGTGCAACTGCGCCGAGCGCATCTACGTGCAGCGCGCGGTGGCCGACGAATTCATCACCCAGCTCACCGCGAAGATGGCCGCGACCCGCTATGGCGATCCGATCGCCGACGGCAGCGTCGACATGGGCCCGCTGGTGAACAAGGAAGGCCTGGACAAGGTCGCCGCCATGGTCGAACAGGCCAAACGCGACGGCGCCCAGTGCGTGCTGGGCGGCCGCGTCGCCGACCGCGCGTCCGGCTACCACTACGAGCCCACCGTGCTGATCAACTGCCGCGCCGACATGGACATCATGCGCAAGGAAATCTTCGGCCCGGTGCTGCCGGTGCAGCTGGTCGACGATCTCGACGAGGCGGTGGCCCATGCCAACGCGTCGGAGTACGGCCTGACCTCCTCGGTCTATACCCGCGACCTCAATGCGGCGATGCGCGCGATCCGCGATCTGCAGTTCGGCGAAACCTATGTCAATCGCGAGAACTTCGAAGCGATGCAGGGCTTCCACGCCGGCCGCCGCAAGTCCGGCATCGGTGGCGCCGACGGCAAGCACGGGCTGTATGAGTACACCGAAACCCAGGTGGCCTACATCCAGCACGGCTGATGCGTGACGGGTGCATCGCTTCGCACCCGTCATGTTCGCCCCGGGTCTTGTAGAAGACCTTTCGTTTCTCCTCGGTTGCGGGCGCCCGTGCCTCCGGGCGCCCGCTTTTTTTGCCGTTTTCCGGCGGATTTCGGTTTTCCACCACTGGCGGCAAATCCGGGGGGTGTCCATAATTGCAACACGTCGACGCGGGCGATCCCTGCGATCGGCGTAGCCATGGCAGCTACCCGCTGCCGCTTCAGAGCTGTCGACACTTGCATCACCCATGCGCAGACGGACAGGCGCCACGGACGAGCATCTCCTCGCCCGGCACGCTGACGACCCCGGGCGGGCTCCATGCCCCGGCCGGGTTGTGCATCGGCAGTGCTTTTGATCGAGCAGCTCGATCAAAAAAGAGGAGAAACCCTGGATGTCTGCACTACCCAATCCCCTGCTCGCTTCCGATCCGGACGGCGTCGAAACCCAGGAATGGCTCGACGCGCTGGAAGGCGTGATCGAACACGCCGGTGAGCAGCGTGCGCACTACCTGATCGAGCGGCTGACCGAACTGGCGCGCCGCGCCGGCATCAACATCCCGTACTCGGCGACCACCGCCTACGTAAACACCATTCCGGTCGGCAAGCAGGCGCCGGCGCCCGGTGATTACGAGATCGAGCACCGCATCCGCAGCTATATCCGCTGGAATGCGATGGCCATGGTGCTGCGCGCGAACAAGGACACCAATGTCGGCGGCCACATCGCCAGCTTCGCGTCCAGCGCCACGCTGTACGACGTGGGCTTCAACTGGTTCTGGCATGCGCCCAGCCCGACCCACGGCGGCGACCTCATCTTCTTCCAGGGCCACTCCGCGCCCGGCATCTACGCCCGCGCCTTCATGCTCGACCGCCTGAACGAGGCGCAGCTCGACAGCTTCCGGCAGGAAGTCGGCGGCAAGGGTCTTTCGAGCTATCCGCACCCGTGGCTGATGCCGGACTTCTGGCAGTTCCCGACCGTGTCCATGGGGCTGGGCCCGCTGCAGGCCATCTATCAGGCCCGCTTCATGAAGTATCTGCAGGACCGCGGCATCGCCAACACCGAAGGCCGCAAGGTGTGGTGCTTCATCGGCGACGGCGAAACCGACGAGCCGGAAACGCTGGGCGAAATCGCGATGGCCGCCCGCGAAAAGCTCGACAACCTCATCTTCGTCGTGAACTGCAATCTGCAGCGCCTGGACGGCCCGGTGCGCGGCAACGGCAAGATCATCCAGGAACTGGAAGGCGACTTCCGCGGCTCGGGCTGGAACGTGATCAAGCTCTTGTGGGGCAGTTACTGGGATCCGCTGCTGGCGCAGGACAAGACCGGCCTGCTGGCGCAGCGCATGATGGAAGTGGTCGACGGCGAATACCAGACCATGAAGTCGCGCGATGGTGCCTATGTGCGCGAGCACTTCTTCGGCAAGTATCCGGAACTCGCGGCCATGGTCGCCAACTGGAGCAATGACGATATCTTCC
Organism: Methyloversatilis sp.; assembly: GCA_041639545.1. Taxonomy (GTDB): domain Bacteria; phylum Pseudomonadota; class Gammaproteobacteria; order Burkholderiales; family Rhodocyclaceae; genus Methyloversatilis. The sequence goes on from JBEQBZ010000008.1 coordinate 11,254, forward strand.
GCCTGAACCGCGGCGGTCACGATCCGCACAAGGTATTCGCGGCCTACCACTCGGCGGTGAATCACACCGGCCAGCCCACCGTCATCCTGGCCAAAACCATCAAGGGCTATGGCATGGGTGGCTCGGGTGAGGCACAGAACATTTCGCACCAGCAGAAGAAGGTCGATCTGGAATCGCTGCGCGAATTCCGCGACCGCTTCGACCTGCCGATCAAGGACAGCGAACTGGAGTCGCTGCCCTATCTGAAGTTCGACGAGAACTCGAAGGAAGTGGCCTACATGCGCGAGCGCCGGATGGCGCTCGGCGGCTATCTGCCGCAGCGCCGGATGAAGGCCGATGCGCTCGAAGTGCCGCCGCTGTCCGCCTTCGACGCGTTGCTGAAGGCCTCCGGCGAAGGCCGCGAACTGTCGACCACCATGGCCTTCGTGCGCATCATGAACATCCTGCTGCGCGACCCGCACATCGGCAAGCGGGTGGTGCCCATCGTGCCGGACGAATCGCGCACCTTCGGCATGGAAGGCATGTTCCGCCAGATCGGCATCTGGAACCAGGAAGGCCAGAAGTACGTGCCACAGGACGCCGATCAGCTCATGTTCTACAAGGAGTCGAAGACCGGCCAGATCCTGCAGGAAGGCATCAACGAAGCCGGGGCGATGAGCGACTGGATCGCCGCCGCCACCGCCTACTCGGTGCACGGCGTGGCGACGATACCGATCTACATCTTCTATTCGATGTTCGGCTTCCAGCGCATCGGTGACCTGGCCTGGGCGGCCGGCGACCAGCGCGCCCGCGGCTTCCTGGTCGGCGGCACCGCCGGTCGCACCACGCTGAACGGCGAAGGCCTGCAGCACGAGGACGGTCATTCCCACCTGTGGTCAGGCATGGTGCCGAACTGCATCAGCTATGACCCGACCTTCTCGTACGAAGTGGCGGTCATCGTGCAGGACGGCCTGCGCCGCATGATGGCCAACCAGGAGGACATCTACTACTACCTGACGGTGATGAACGAGAACTACGAGCACCCGGCGATGCCGGACGGTGCCGAAGCCGACATCCTGAAGGGCATGTATCTGTTCCGCCGCGGCGCCGCCTCGAACGGCCCGCGCGCCCAGCTGCTGGGCAGCGGCACCATCTTCCGCGAAGTGATCGCCGCCGCCGAACTGCTGAAGAGCGACTGGGGCGTGGAATCGGATCTGTGGGCCTGCCCGAGCTTCACCGAACTGGCCCGCAACGGCGCCGACTGCACGCGCTGGAACCTGCTGCACCCGGCCGACACGCCGCGGCTGTCGCATGTCGAACAGCAGCTGCGCGACACGCGCGGGCCGGTGATCGCGGCGACCGACTACGTGCGCCTGTTCGCCGAACAGATCCGCGCCTGGGTGCCGCGTCAGTACGTGGTGCTGGGCACCGACGGCTTCGGCCGCTCGGACACGCGCGAGGCGCTGCGCTCGCATTTCGAGGTGGACCGGCACTGGGTAACGGTGGCCGCGCTGAAGGCGCTGGCCGACGACGGTGCGCTGGACCGGGCAAAGGTGGCGGAAGCCATCGCGCGCTACGGTCTGGACGTGACCAAACCGAACCCGCTGTACGTCTGAGCTGTGGCGGGCGCGCCGGGGTCGTACGCGGAAGGGCCGGATGCACGCGGAGGCAGAACCGTCAGGTTCCGTCCGCGGCAGCCGGTACGCCCTTCGCACGTCCCGGGCGTGTCAGCCGGAACACATGCACCGGCCGCGTCGCCCGCGGCCGCACACCGCGTGCGCGCGCTGCGCGACCGCACCCGAATGCGAGGCTTGAATGAGCACGATCAATATTGAAGTACCCGACATCGGCGACTTTTCCGATGTCCCCGTCATCGAAGTGATGGTCAAACCCGGCGACCGCGTCGAAGCCGACGCGCCGCTGGTATCACTCGAATCCGACAAGGCCACGATGGACATTCCGGCGCCGCACGCCGGCGTCATCGGCCAGATCACGGTCAAGGTCGGCGACCGCGTGTCGCAGGGCAGCGTGATCGGCACGATGGAGGTGGGTGAAGCACCCGCCGCTGCTCCCGCCGCCGCGCCAGCGCCCTCACCTGCACCCACTCCGGCGCCTGTTGCGGCAGCCGTGACGCCGGCTCCGACCGCGGCAGTCGCCGCCGCACCGGTCGCCGCTCCCATGGCAGCCGCCGGCGCCGCCCCCGCAGCAACAACGCAATCGGCCCGGGGCGACTACACGCCGGCCGCCGGCGCGGTCGCGCTGCCCAGCGCCGCCGACATCGCGGCCGAACTGGTGGGCGGCAAGAAGGCGCACGCCAGTCCGTCGATGCGCGCCTATGCGCGCGAACTGGGCGTCGATCTCGCCCGCGTGACCGCCAGCGGCCCGAAAGGCCGCATCACGCGCGAGGACATCAACGCCTTCGTCAAGGGCGCGCTGCAGGCGCCGGCCGCTGCGCCGGTGGCCACCGGCGGCGGCGGTCTGGATCTGCTGCCCTGGCCCAAGGTCGATTTCACCAAGTTCGGCGACATCGAACGCAAGCCGCTGTCGCGCATCCGCAAGCTGTCGGCCGCGAACCTGGCACGCAACTGGGCCATGATCCCGGCGGTCACCTATCACGAAGACGCCGACGTCACCGAGCTCGAAGCCTTCCGCCAGCAGATCAACACGGAACAGGCCAAGGCCGGCGTCAAGCTCACCATGCTGGCCTTCATCATCAAGGCGGTGTGCGCGGCGCTGAAGAAATTCCCCGAGTTCAACAGCTCGATCGACCTGCAGGCGGAAGAGCCGGCGCTGATCATGAAGCAGTACTGCCACATCGGTTTCGCCGCCGACACGCCGGGCGGACTGGTGGTGCCGGTCATCCGTGACGCGGACAAAAAGGGCGTGGCGCAGCTGGCCGCCGAATGCGGCGAGCTGGCGGCCAAGGCCCGTGACGGCAAGCTCAGCGCGGCGGAAATGCAGGGCGCCTGCTTCACCATTTCCAGCGTCGGCGGTCTCGGCGGCACCGGTTTCGCGCCCATCATCAATGCGCCGGAGGTCGCCATCCTCGGCGTCAGCCGCACCACGATGAAACCGGTGTGGGACGGTTCGGCCTTCCAGCCGCGGCTCATCCTGCCGCTGTCGCTGACCGCCGATCACCGCGTGATCGACGGCGCGGCCGCCACCCGTTTCAACGCCCATGTCGCCGCGCTGCTGGCCGACATGCGTCGCGTGCTGATGTAAGGGGGACAGCCATGAGCATACTGACTGTAAAAATCCCCGACATCGGCGACTTCAAGGACGTGCCCGTCATCGAAATCATGGTGAAGCCGGGCGACACCGTGGCGGCCGACGCGCCGCTGATGTCGCTGGAGTCCGACAAGGCCACGATGGACATCCCCGCGCCTCAGGCCGGCCGCATCGTCGAACTGCAGGTGAAGGTCGGCGACCGCGTGTCGGAAGGCAGCGTGGTGCTGACGATGGAAGCCGCCGGCGCAGCCGAAGCCGCACCCGTGGGAGCGGCGCCCCCGCCGCGATCGGCCGTCGCCCCCGCGCCCACCCCGGCCACCGGCAGCGCCCCCGCCCGGGTCGACGAAAGCTGCGCCGTGCTGGTGATCGGCGGCGGCCCCGGCGGCTATTCGGCCGCCTTCCGCGCCGCCGACCTCGGTCTGGACGTGGTCATCGTCGAGCGCTACGCCACGCTGGGCGGCGTCTGCCTGAACGTGGGCTGCATTCCGTCCAAGGCGCTGCTGCACGTCGCGGCGGTGGCCGACGAGGCCGAGGCACTGGCAGCGCACGGCATCAAATTCGGCGCGCGCGAGGTGGACCTCGGCGCGCTGCGCGGCTGGAAGGACAAGGTGGTCGGCAAGCTGACCGGCGGCCTGGCCGGCATGGCCAAGGCGCGCAAGGTGAAGGTGGTGCGCGGCACAGCCCGCTTCGTCGATCCGAATCATGTCGAGATCGCACTGACCACCGGCGACGGCAAGGCGGAAACCGGCGAGAAGACCGTGCTGAAGTTCGGCCACTGCATCGTCGCCGCCGGCAGCCAGGCGGTGAAACTGCCCTTCATGCCGGACGACCCACGGGTCGTCGACTCGACCGGCGCACTGCTGCTGGCCGACATTCCGAAACGCATGCTGGTGATCGGCGGCGGCATCATCGGGCTGGAAATGGCCACCGTCTATTCCACGCTGGGCGCCCGCATCGACGTGGTCGAAATGACGGGCGGCCTGATGCAGGGCGCCGACCGCGATCTGGCCAGGGTGTGGGAGAAGAAAAACACCCACCGCTTCGACGCGGTCATGCTGAACACCCGGGTGACCGGCGCCGAAGCGACGGCCGAAGGCATCAAGGTGAGCTTCGAGGGCGCCAAGGCGCCGGCCGGGCCGCAGACCTACGACCGCGTGCTGGTGGCGGTCGGCCGCTCGCCGAACGGGCGCAAGCTGAACGCCGAAGCGGCCGGCCTGCGGGTGGACGAGCGCGGCTTCATCCCGGTCGACAGCCAGATGCGCAGCAATGTCGCGCACATCCACGCCATCGGCGACATCGTCGGCCAGCCCATGCTGGCGCACAAGGCGGTGCACGAGGGCCATGTCGCAGCCGAAGTGATCGCCGGCCACAGGCGCCATTTCGACGCCACCGTGATTCCGTCGGTCGCCTACACCGACCCGGAAGTCGCCTGGGTCGGTCTGACCGAAGACGAGGCCAAGGCCCAGGGTCGCAAGGTGACCGTCGGCAAGTTCCCGTGGGCGGCCAGCGGACGGGCCATCGCCAACGGCCGTGACGAAGGCTTCACCAAGCTCATCTTCGACGCGGAAACGCACCGCGTCGTCGGCGGCGGCATCGTCGGCACCTCGGCCGGCGACATGATCGGAGAGGTCGCCCTGGCGATCGAGATGGGGGCGGACGCGGTCGATATCGGCCACACCATCCATCCCCACCCGACGCTGGGCGAATCCGTCGGTCTGGCCGCCGAGGTCGCTGAAGGCACGTGCACCGATCTGCCGCCCGTCCGGCGCTGAAGCGGCTGACCGCCCTCCGGCCATGCACCCAAGTGTGGCCGGAGCGGCGTCGAAAGACTTTACAGTGAGGGATCCGAAGGCTGTCCGGCCGATTGAAAAAATGTGAAAACGCAATTTCAATCATTGGCTTGCATGGAAAAACCCTCAAAGGCCCGTTTTTTGCTTTTGAGTACGTATCCATCCATGCAGAGCCTGGTCTGTTCCGTGTTTCAATCGCCGTGAAACAATCGGCGTGCGAACATGACCGGGCGCGCTAACATCCGCGGCAACAGCCTCTCGGTGATATGAACATGAACGAGCGTGACCAGAACATCCCGGCCGTCGGAAGTGACGTGCAGACCTCCACGCCGGCGGTGAACGCCGGCCGCCGAAAGATTGCCACCGGCGGCGTTGCAGGCGCCGGCGTACTGCTGTCGGTGACCAGCCGTTCGGCTTTCGGCACCAGCGTATGGGGCACCTGCACCGGCTCTGAAATCGCATCGGGCAATCTTTCCAACGCCGGCACGCCGCGGCCCTGCGGCTGCAGCCCCGGCTACTGGAAGAGCAGCAACCAGAACGGCAGTGCGCTGTGGGACAACGTGAGCATTTTCAGCCCCTACCTGAAAAGCGCGAAGTTCAACACCGTGTTCGGCTGCGCTTTCTACGCATCGAACGACATCACTCTGCAGCAGGCGGTTGATCAGACGTCTGCCGCGATCGGCTCCTGGTGTGCGAGCACCAAGGCGAATTCGATGCGCAATGTCGCGTTTCACGCGGTCGCCGCATTGCTGAATGCGCAGTTCTATGGCGAACGCTTTCCGTTCTCCGACATGCAGACCGCCAGTGGCGTGATCACGGTATTCAAGAATGCCTTCACGGGAGGCACGAGCGCCCTGACCGCCCAGTTCAGCGACCGCTTCAAGAGCTTCTATTCGTCGTATCCCAATCTGTGGTGCAACGGCAGCCAGGAATCCAACGTCCAGGTATGAGCCTGGAAAGTCGCTGGACGCTGCCCCACGCACCTCTGACATCCATCTTCCATTGGGAGGATGGTTGTGTGCTGTACGACGCCCTGAGAACGACCACCACCCTGCTGTCACCGCTCGCCGGTCGGATCATCGAGCGGCTGCGCGAGGGCACTGCCGACACCTCCACGCTGGCGGCGCTTCCCGATGCGCCGGACGCCGAGTCGCTGACCGGGCTGCTCGACGATCTGGCGGAACACGGTGTGATCAGGCGCGACCACTGAGCGATGCCCGGCTCCACGCTGTCCTCACTGCCTCATTCGGCCCTGCGGCAACGCCTGGCCAGCCCCGACGGCCTGCGGCTTCGCATCGGCCGTTTCGTGACCAGCATCAGGTCCCGTCACGCCCAGGTTGCCGACGGCCTGTCCACGCTGTACGCCGACTACCCTCTGGCTGGAGACGACAGCTTCTGCGATTACGCGGTGGAGGTCGCACGCGGTGACGGACTGCGCAAATTCTTGCGCCCGCAATCCCAGTTCAGATTCGAAGGCATGCAGCCCTTCAAGCCGCTGCCGGGCGACCAGGCCTTCGCCATGCTGGAGTGGGGACTGAACTGGGTATTCACCAATCACGCCCAGCACTACCTCATCATCCACGCCGCGGTGCTCGAACGCGACGGCCAGGGTCTCATCCTGGCCGCCCCGCCCGGATCGGGCAAGAGCACCCTGTGCGCCGGCCTGGCGCTGCGCGGCTGGCGTCTGCTGTCGGACGAACTGGCCATGGTCGGTCTGGAGGACGGCCTGCTGCTGCCGCTGCCGCGTCCGGTCAGTCTGAAGAACCGGTCGATAGACATCGTGCGCGCACTGCCCGGTGATCCGGTCATCGGCCCGCTGGCCCACGACACCGCCAAGGGCACGGTCGCCCATCTGAAGCCGCCGCGCACCAGCGTAGAGGAAGCGCTGACCCGGGTTCAGCCGCGCTGGGTGGTGCTGCCGAAGTTCGAGGCCGGCAGCGAATGTGCGGTCCAGCCCATGGGGCGCGCGCGCATGTTCATGTCGCTGGTGAGCAATGCATTCAATTACCCGCGCCTGGGCGTCACCGGCTTCCAGGCCATGGGACGTCTGGTCGAAGCCTGCGACGGCTACACTGCGCGCTACGGCTCACTGGACCAGATCGTGCCGGCGCTGGAATCCATCTGTTCCCGCCCGGCCTGATGCCGCCCGCGTCACCCCGAGCTTCCCTTCCGCTGCGATGAACAGACGAACAGACAGGCATCTGGCGAACACCCTTGCCCGCCCGGGTATCACCGCAGATTTCAACGCACGCGACTGGGAAGCGCTGATCGGCCAGGCGCGTACCAGCGACCTGCTCGGACAACTGGCGGAAGTACTGCGCGACGCTGGCGACACGGTAACGGTACCGGAGCCGGTGCGCTTCCATCTCGACGCAGCGCTGCGCATCGCCGCGCTGCACCGGCAGTCGCTGCTGCTCGAACTGGCGGTGATCGCCGGCGCACTGACTTCGCTCGGCGAACCGGTGGTGCTGCTGAAAGGCGGCGCGTATGCGGTTGCCGGCCTGCGTGCAGGGCGTTCGCGACTGTTCGGTGACATCGATCTGATGGTGGCCAAGGCCAGCCTGGACCCGGCCGAAGGCGCACTGTTCCGCCGCGGCTGGCGCCCGACCCACCTGAACGCCTACGACCAGCGCTACTACCGGCAGTGGATGCACGAACTGCCGCCGATCGAACACTTCACGCGCGGCACCGTAATCGATCTGCACCACACCATCGTACCGCCGACCTCGGGCCACATCCCCGATCCGGCGCGGCTGATCGCGGATTCGCGACCGGTGCAGGTGGCACACTGCCCGGACATCTTCCGCGTGCTGTCGCCGGTGGACATGGTCATGCATTCGGCCTGCCACCTGTTCTACGGCGAACTGCAGAAGGGTCTGCGCGACCTGTACGACCTGCACTGCCTGATCGGCGAATTCTCGGTCGAACAGGGTTTCTGGGACCGCCTGCTGCCGCAGGCGCAGGCGCATCAGCTGGAATACCCGGTGCTGCTGGCACTGCGTTTCGCACGTCAGGTGTTCGGCACCGTGGTGCCGGAAGCGGTGGCTGACGAATGTGACCGCCGGCTCGGCAGGCGCTGGTCCGGCGCCCTGACCGACCATCTGATCGACGCCTCGATGTATGCGCTGCACCCGAGCAGCGACTCGCTCTGGCGCCGCCTGCGCCGGCAGATTCTCTACGCACGCAGCCACTGGCTTAGAATGCCACTGCACTTGCTGATCCCGCACCTCGCGCACAAGGCCTTCATCCACGACGAAGCCCGGGTCGGCTGAACCCAGGACTCTTTTCATGACTGCAGACGAACTGAAGATCGCGGTGGCCCGTGCCGCCCTGCCCCATGTGGTACCGGGCGAACTGCTCGGTGTCGGCACCGGCTCGACCGCCAACCATTTCATCGACCTGCTGGCCGCCGAGAAAATTGCGGTGTCGGGCGCGATCGCCAGTTCCGAAGCGTCTGCCTCACGCCTGCGCAGCCACGGCATTCCTGTACTGTCGCTGGACGAAGCGATCGCCTCCGGCCGGCGCATTCCGGTCTATGTCGACGGTGCGGACGAGATCGACCCTGGCCTGAACCTGATCAAGGGCGGCGGTGGTGCGCTGACGCGCGAAAAGATCGTCGCGGCAGCCTCCGACTGCTTCGTCTGCATCGCTGATCACTCGAAGTGTGTCGAGGTGCTGGGCCGCTTCCCGCTGCCGGTCGAAGTGATCCCGATGGCACTCGGTCTGGTCGCACGCGAACTGACCCGCCTGGGGGGCATTCCGAAGCTGCGCGAAGGTTTCGTCACCGACAACGGCAATCTCATCCTCGATGTGGCGGGCCTGAAGATCACCGACCCGGCCGCGTTCGAAACCGAACTGAACCACCTGACCGGCACCGTCACCAACGGCCTGTTCGCCCGCCGTCGCGCCGACGTCGCGCTCGTGTCGTCGCCGGACGGCGTCCGCACGTTGCATGCCTGACAGAACGACGCCCGCCACGGGCGCCGCCCCACATCGTTAGACGGATGACCGCCATGAGCGAACACATTTCCAAGCGTTACGACCACGAACTCGAAGGCGTGCGCACCGGGCTGCTGCAGATGGGCGGCCTGATCGAGCAGCAGATCGAGCATGCGATGCGCGGCGTGATCGAGCGCAACCTGCCGGTGCTCGAAGAGGTGATCGCCAACGACAAGAAGGTGAATGCAATGGAGGTCGAGCTGGACGACGCCTGCATCCACCTGATCGCCAAGCGCCAGCCGGCGGCCAGCGACCTGCGCGTCATCATGTCGGTGGTCAAGATCATCACCGACCTCGAACGCATCGGCGACGAGGTGAAGAAGATCGCCAAGATGGGGCGCCACATCCTGGAATCAGACGCGGTATTCGTGCCGCGGGTCGAACTGCGCCACGCCGCATCGCTGGCGGTCGACATGCTGCGCCGCACGCTGGATTCGCTGGCGCGCATGGATGTGGGCAGCGCGACCGAGGTGGTGCGTCAGGACAAGGAGGTGGACGCCGAATTCAAGTCCATCATGCGCCAGCTCATCACTTTCATGATGGAAGACCCGCGCACCATTTCCTGCGGCCTGGACCTGCTGTTCATCGCCAAGGCGATCGAGCGCATCGGCGACCATTCAAAAAACATGGCGCAGTACGTGGTGTTCATGGTGAAGGGCACCGACGTGCGCCATGGCGGTCTGGCCGCGATGGAAGCGGCTGCGGCCAGCGACTGAAGAAATTCGGTTCAGCGCAGCACGGCCGGCCGCGAGCCGGCCTTTTTTTCGCCCACGGCCTGTTCAGGCGCCGATGGCCCGGCCGCCTGGCTTCCGGTGCCTGCAGCCGGATCCGCGTCCGGTATCGAACTGGCGCGTGACAGTTCCTGGGCCTGGGCGAGCTGCTCCGGCTTGAGCGAAGCCGCGATCTCATCGCGGGCACCCCGCGCCGCGCCATGCCCTTGCGCCGCAGCACGGTTGAACCATGCATAGGCGCGCACAAGATCTGCGGAAACCCCTTCGCCGATGCGATAGAGCCGCCCCATGTGGTACTGCGCGCCGACGTGGCCATTGCGCGCCGCAGTCATGAACCAGCGACCCGCAGCCGCGTAATCCTGAAGCGTGCCACGCCCCAGCTTGTAGGCCAGGGCCAGCTCGTACTGGGCCCGCACATGGCCCTGTCCTGCAGCCAGTTCGAGCCATTTGATCGACTCGCCAAGATCTTCGCTCTTGCCGGTCCCGCCCTGCGACAACATCATGCCGAAGCTGTACTGCGCTTCCGGATCGCCGGTGTGCGCCCGTGCGCGTTCGGCTTCCATCGGCTCAAGTTCGGCGATCAGCTTCTCGTGCTCAGACTGCGTACGGGTATCCACCCCCTGAAAGGTGGCCACCATCGCTCCCAGCAATCCGGCGCCGATCACGCCACCGAACAGGGCAAGGGGCACCCTGCGGAAGCGAACGAAACGCTTGTGGCAGTTCCGGCACCGGACGGGCTTGAGCCAGAAACGCCCCGCCTTCTCGCCGGCACTTTTCCAGCTCGAATCCTTGGTGTTCGTACTGAGGCAGTAGGGGCAGCTGCGCGCGCCTTGCAACAGGCTGGATTGGCGGGTGGTAACGGTCATGACGAGACGCTATCACGGGGCAAAACCCCGTCACGTGAAGAACTGTTGCGATCAGGCGGACGGCGGTACGAAGCCCGTGACCTGGTCCGCACCTTCGCCGAAAAAGTGTTTTTCCATCTGTTCAGCGAGGTATTTCCGGGCGCGCGGGTCCATCAGGCTGAGACGGTTCTCGTTGATCAGCATGGTCTGGTATTTCACCCACTGCTGCCACGCCTCCTTGGACACCGACTCGAAAATGCGGGCGCCAAGCGCGCCTGGAATGGGTGGGAAGTCCAGTCCTTCGGCCTCTCTCCCGAGTTTGATGCAATTGACCATGCGTGCCATCTGTCACTCCTTGAATCCGTGTGTTCGTGAATGAAGGGAAAATCCAGAGCGCCGCAAAGCGCTCCGCGCCGGCATGGTAGCCGCTCAGGTGCCATGCCGGCGTTCATACATGCGGAAGGCGTTCTTTCCGCCGTTCTTGGCCGCATACATGGCCGCGTCCGCTGCCGCCAGCAGGGACTCGCCGCTGTGGGCGTGCAACGGATAGATGCCGATGCCGGTGCTGGTGGTGACCTGGGTGCTGCGTCCGTTGAACTCGAACACCATGCCCGCCACCTTGTCACCGATCCGCCGCGCCAGTCCGGTCAGCGCCTGTTCGTCGGTATCCGGCGCCAGTACCGCGAACTCATCGCCCCCCAAACGGAAGAACATCTCGTTGCGCCGGATGATTGCGCCAACATCACGGGCCAGTCGCACCAGCACCTCGTCGCCAGCCTGATGGCCGAAATGGTCATTCACCGGCTTGAAGCCGTCCAGATCGAACATCAGCAGTCCCAACTGGGTCTTGCGGCGACCGGCTTCGGCAATCATCCGCTCGAGTTCTTCGTGGAAGCGGCGCCTGTTGTACAGATTGGTCAGCGGATCACGCTCCGCCATGTTGATCAGGGCTTCAGCGGCTCGTCGCTCCGCGGTCACGTCCTCGTAGATCCAGACACGCCCGAGGAAGCGGCCGGGAGAGGCCGACGGCACCAGGGCGGACTGTTCACGGATGATGCGGCCATCGCGCAGCGGAATGTCCTGCGGCACCGTCGGCGTGCGACAGGCGAGCACCCTCTTGATCTGCTCACGATAGCCATCTTCGTCGGCGCGCAGGCCGGCCGTGCGGTCGATCAGCACGGCATCGCGCATGCCGGACAGGTTTTCGTCCGGCCCGAACCCCCAGATCGACTTCAGCATGCGATTGGCGTGCTGTGCCCGTCCATCGCGATCGACAAAAAGCACGCCTAGATTGATCAGATCAAGCAGCGCCTCCAGGCGCGAACGCTCTTCTTCGCTGCGGGTGAGGTAGTAATCGCGCAGACCCTGCTCGCGGCGCAGAGCGGTGACGGTATCCAGGAGCTTCAGCTCCGCCTCCTTGCGGCTCTGGATGTCATCGGCCGACACGCGTACGCCCAGACAGACCCCGCCCTCGTCATAGATGGGCTGCCAGTTCAGCGCCACCCACACCACCGAACCATCACGACGCAACAGCCGTACCTCGAAATTCTCGCCGCTGGCGCCGGCCAGCGCATCCCGGGCCCGGGCTGCGAAGATGCGCCTGTCTTTCTCGTGGATCAGCATGGCCGAAAGATCTTCGGCCAGCAGACAGTCCAGCGGCGCGTAACCGGTCACCCGTTCAATCGAACGGTTCACCCAGATGAGGCGGCCCTGCGGACTGAACCAGGCCTCAACGCCAAAGGTGAAATCGGCGATGGCATGGAATCGGGATTCGCTCTTGCGCAGCGCGGTCACCCGCTCGTCCAGTGCCTGAACCATCTGGTTGAACGCCCGGGTAAGGCGCGCGAGTGCATCGTCTCCATGCACCGGCAGCGGCGCCACATCCTCGGCGCGACGCAGCGCGACGGCCCGGTTCTCTATCGCACTGACACCTTCAAGCACGCCACCGAGCACCCAGCGCACCAGCACTGCATGCATGACCAGCACCAGTGCCCCGAGGAGCAATGCGCCATTGCGCAGCAGATCGAGCGAGGCTTCAAGCCCGGACAGATCGGCACCGGCCCGCAACACGCCAACCGGAGAGCGGCGCCCCGGCTGCAGCAGTTCCACCCGCATTTCGTAACGGCCGCGCTTCGATTCCAGCGCCGCGGCCAGATCGGAGTGCGGCGGACCGAGAGACGCCGGACCGCCGTCAGCCACCAGTACCCGCCCTGTCTCGTCCCTCACTTCGGCGTAAATCAGCTGGCCCAGCCGACGCAGGGTGCTCAGTTCGGACGCCAGACGCGTGCCGTCACTGCTCACCTGGCCGCTCAGGCGCGACTGCATGTCAGCCGTCAGGTAATCCAGCCGCAGCGCCTCACGCGCAATCAGCTGACCGGACAGCTGATTGCAGGCCCAACCCAGCAGCGCACACAGCGCAAGCGCCAGCACGGAGACCGAAGCGATCAGCCTCCACTGGAGCAAACCGATGCGGCGGTTCAGCATGCGAAGGGTTTCCGATGGCTCACAGACGCTTTACCAGCACCTTGCTGCGACGCTGCGGATTGTAGTTTTCCCGCCTGACCCGCGGCAGCGCATCGATGCCAGCCTCCTTGAATCCGCGCTCGACGAACCAGTGTGCGGTCACCGTGGTGAGCACGAACAGGTCACGTATCTTTTCCGCACGCGCGCGGGTTTCGACATAGCTCAGGATCTGTTCGCCGTAGCCATGCCGGCGATACTCGGACATGACGGCCAGACAGGCCAGTTCGGCCATTTCCTCTTCCGGATACGGATAGAAGGCGGCGCAGCCCATGATGACCTCATCGTGTTCGAGCACGCTGAAACGCTCGATCTCGCGCTCCAGCCGCTCGCGGCCGCGGCTCACCAGCGTGCCGTCGGCTTCCAGCGGCGCGATCAGGCCGGCGATGGCGGGCACATCCTCGACACCGGCGTGGCGCATGCGGGCCAGCCGTTCGCGCGAAATGACGGTGCCCACGCCCTGGGTGGTGAAGAATTCCAGCAGCAGTGCACCGTCCAGATCGCGGTCAATCATGTGGGCGCGTGCCACGCCCAGCTTCACCGCGCGAATGGCACGCGGCAGGTAGAGGCCGAGGTCTTCGGTGATGCCTCGGCCGGCTTTCAGCCACTGCGTGGCTTCGTCGGCGGTCAGTTCGGGCACCAGTTCGCCCGCTTCATCGACGATGCCCGGCGCGTCGCACAGATAGATGAGCTTGGTCGCCTGCAGCGCGACCGCAACCGATTCGGCCACCTCTTCCATGCTGAGGTTGAACACCTCGCCGGTCAGCGAATAGCCATAGGGCTGGATCAGCACGATGTCGCTGTCAGCCAGCGCGTCGTTCAGCGCTTCGACATCGACCTTGCGCACGGTGCCGGTGTAGCCGTGGTCGATGCCATCGACCACGCCCACCGGGCGGGCGGTGAGGAAATTGCCGGAGGCTACCTCGATCGTGCTGCCGGCCATCGGCGTATTGGGCAACCCCTGCGAAAACAGCGCCTCGACATCAATGCGGATGGCACCGTTCGCGCGTTTGACGCACTCCATCGCCTGCGCGTCGGTCACCCGCAAACCCTTGTGATAGCGCCCCTCCAGGCTGCGGGCCGCCAGTTCTTCCTCGATCTGAGGGCGCGCGCCCACCACCAGCACCAGCTTGATGCCGAGTGCGGCGAGCAGGTTGCAGTCCTGCACCAGTGAATTGGCCAGCGGGCCCTGGAGCACCTCGCCGCCGACAGCGATGACGAAGGTGCGACCGCCGAAGGCGTGGATATAAGGTGCGGCGCTGCGCACCCAGGCGACAAAGCGCCGCGAATCGGGATCGGCGTGCATGCGGTGTCCGGTCAGAAATGTGCTGTGATTTTAGCTGCACCGGATGGCCGGCCGTTGACCCGTGTGCGTGTCACGGCAATTCTGATTCCAGCCGGTCGCACAGCGTTTCCAGTATGGCGAGCCGGGCACGGTACTTGTCATCGGCCACCACCACGGTCCACGGCGCACTTTCGGTGTGGGTACGCGCCAGCATGTCCTGCACCGCCGGCAGGTAGTCGCCCCAGCGCTCCCGGTTGCGCCAGTCCTCCGGCGTGATCTTGAAACGCTTGAAGCGCCGGCGGCCACGCTCGTTGAAACGGCGCAGCTGTTCGTCGGCGCTCACCTCCAGCCAGAACTTGCAGACGATGATGCCGTGCTCGGTCCACTCCTGTTCGAAGGCATTGATCTCTTCGTAGGCACGCGACCAGTCAGGCTCGGCGGCAAAGCCTTCGACCCGCTCGACCAGCACCCGGCCGTACCAGGAGCGGTCGAACAGGGCGACCCGGCCGTCGCGCGGCACGTCTCGCCAGAACCGCCACAGCCAGGGGTAGAGACGTTCGTGCTCGGTGGGCGCCGCCACCGGATGCACCCGGTAGTTGCGGGCATCCAGCGCATGGGTGATGCGGCGTATCGCGCCCCCCTTGCCGGCGGCGTCCATGCCTTCGAACGCCACCGCCAGCGAACGGCGGCCAAAGGCCGGATGGCGCAGCAGCATGTTGAGCCGGCCCTGCAGACGCTCCAGCTCAGGCTCGTAATCGTGCTTTGACATCGGCTTGGTCACGACCCGGGCAGGCTGCGCCGGCTGCTCGCTCGGCACCACCAGCGGCGGCAGCGCGGGCGCCGCGTCACGGCGCTGCCCGGCAAGAGCGGCCTTCAGCGACCTCAGAATGACCTTGCCGACCGCCAGCTGTGCCTGATCAAGGTCGCTCGCATCGACCAGATGCCAGGGTGCATGCACCGTGTCCGACATCCGGATCGCCTCTTCCGCCACCTTGCAGATGCGCTTGTGCTGGCGGTGCGCCCGCCAGTCCTCGGCGGTCACCCGCCAGCGGGTGGCCTTGTCGCGCTCCAGTTCACGGAAGTGTGCATGCTGGCGATCGGCGTCCAGATGCAGCCAGAACTTGAGCAGCACCGCGCCTTCCATCGCCAGCATGCGTTCGAAGCGCTGGATTTCGTGCAGCGTGTGCCAGAAGGCGTGGCGCTTGATCCGGCGATTCACCCGGGCGTCGATCGCCTCGGTGTACCAGCCTTCGAAAATGATGGCGGTGCGTCCGCGCGAGGGCAGCGCCTGCCAGTAGCGCCACATGTGCGGGCGCTGCCGCTCGGCTTCGTCGCGCGGGCCGAAGGCGCTGGTGCGGATGTGGCGCGGGTCCATCCACTCGTTCAGCGTGTTGACCAGCCGGCCGCGTCCGGCGCCGGCGATGCCCGCGATCAGCACCACCACCGGTGTGCGCCCCTGTTCCAGCACCGAATACTGTGCGTCGAGCAGATCGGCACGCAGACGCGATACCGCGCGCTCCAGCCTTTCCTCGTCCATCGGTTCGACCTGCTGTGACAGCGACGCGAACATCAGAAATCTCCGATCAGGGTATTGAGTGCGGCCAGCACCGCCGCGCCGGCGGTTTCGGTGCGCAGCACCCGCGGCCCCAGCGTGAGCGGCTGGAAGCCGGCCGCCCGAGCAGCTGCCAGCTCTTCGTCGTCAAAGCCGCCTTCCGGGCCGATCAGCACGGTGAGCGCTTCATCGGCACGCAGCCCGGCGGACTTCAGCGGAATGCCGCCTTCGGGATGCAGCACGAAACGCCGGCCGGACACACTTCCCAGTGCCTGCGGCAGATTCAGCAGCGACATCACTTCGGGCACGACGTTGCGGCCGCACTGTTCGCAGGCCGACACCGCGATCTGCTGCCAGTGTTCCACCCGCCGCTGAGCGCGTTCGCCGACAAGCTTCACAACCGCGCGCCGGCTGGCCACCGGCTGCACCCGGGCCACACCGAGTTCCACCGCCTTCTGCACGATCCAGTCCATCTTGTCGGAGGCGGCCAGACACTGCATCAGCGTGACCTTCAACGGCGATTCGCGCTGCGGCCGCGCTTCGCCGCCGATATCGGCCTGCAGGGTCTTGCCGCTGCGCAGCAGGCGGGCGGAAAACTCGCTGCCGCGCCCGTCAAACAGCGTGACCGGATCGCCGGCAGACAGGCGCAGCACGCGCTCAATGTGGTGCGCCACCGGCGCGGGCAGGTCGATCACGCCGGACGGCTGATCGGGCAGGGAGCAAAAGAAGCGTGGAATCATCGTGTTATTATTTGTGCACTGCAAGAACACCCACTGCGACACGACAAGCCTGCCACCCCCTCCTCAGGCGATGGCGGCTGCCGCCGTAATCAGTCAGGACAGTCCGGATCACCGGTCACTGCCGCGAACGATACTGCCACGCCGAGCCGCCGGGGTGCATCCGGATCAAAAGCACGGCACACTGACGGACGACCATGAGCTCATCCACCCTGCAACAGATCGTCGACACCGCGCGCAGCGTCGCCCGCGAGGTGATCATGCCGCACTTCCTGACCGCCCAGCGCAATCAGAAGGACGACGGCAGCCTGTTTACCGTGGTCGATCTGGCCGCCCAGGAAGCGCTGATCGAACGCCTGCCGCGCATCATCGACCGTCCGGTGCTGGGCGAGGAAATGCCGGAGTCGGTGCAGCTGAGGCTGTGGCACGAAGGCGAGGACGGCATCTGGTGCATCGATCCGATCGACGGCACCACCAATTTCGTCAACGGCATCCCCTTCTTCGGCGTGGCCATCGCCTACATCCAGGGCGGACGTACCCGTTACGGCGTCGTGTACAACCCGATGACCGACGAAGCCTTCTACGCGGAAGAAGGCGGCGGTGCCTTCCTGAACGGCAATCCGCTGCCGCTGCGCACGCCGGCCCGCCACCTGCTGGATGCAGTGGCAGGCGTCGATTTCAAGCGTATCCCGAAGGCGCTGGGCGATGCGCTGGCCACCCAGTCGCCCTTCTACTCGCAGCGCAACTTCGGCTCCAGCGCGCTGGAATGGTGTTTCATCGCGGCCGCCCGGCTGGATGTCTATCTGCACGGTGGCCAGATGATGTGGGATTTCGCTGCCGGCAGCCTGATCGCCGCCGAAGCCGGCGCGCGCTGCTCGATGCTGGACGGCGAACCGCTGGACATGGCACCCGGCCGTAAGACACCGGTGGTGGTCGGCGCCAATGCTGACCTCTACCGCGAATGGATGGACTGGCTGTCCGCCCACGGCGGCCGCTGAATCACGCGCGCCCGTCCGTCCTCACGGCTGGGGGAAATGCACCGGCAGGTGCACCGGCGCCACCTGCGAATTCACCAGCCGCCCGCCCTCGTGCATCAGGAAGTCGCGCAGCGCAAGCGCGGCCGGCAGCAGGTTCTTGCGATCGCGATACACCACATGCCAGTTGCGCACGATGGGCGTGCCCGGTGCGGCGATCCGGCACAGCACGCCGGTGCGCAGTTCGAGCTGGCAGGTATGTTCGGACAGGAAGGCCAGCCCCATGCCGGCGATGGCCGCCTGCTTGATGATTTCGTTGCTCGGCAGTTCGATGATTTCCGCCGGCCGTATGCCCTGTTCGACCAGGTAGCTTTCCTGGGTCACCCGGGTACCGGATCCACGCTCGCGAATCAGGAATGCTTCCTTGCCCAGGTCTTCGGCGGTGACGGTGCGGCCACCGGCCAGCGGATGGCCCTCGCAGGCCAGCACCGACAGCGGGTGTTCGGCAAACACATGCGCTTCACAGCCAAGCGCCGCCGGCGGCCGGCCCATGATGGCCACGTCGATCAGATTGTCTTCGAGCTGGCGAAAGATGTCGTCGCGGTTGTGCAGCGAAATGCGCACCTGCACATCCGGATAGCGCTCACGGAAGGCCATCAGCAGGCGCGGCGCAACGTATTTGGCGGTGCTGACCACACCGACCGACACCAGGCCGGAATGACCGGTCGCCATCTGCGCCAGCGCCGCTTCGGCTTCGGCCAGCTGATGGTCGATTGCACGCGCGTGTCGCGCGATTTCCATGCCCACCTCGGTCACGCGCAGCTTCTTGCCCAGCGTTTCGATCAGCGGCAGCCCGATCAGGCCGTCGAGCGCCTTCACCTGCATCGACACCGCCGGCTGCGTCAGGTGCAGCTCCTCGGCCGCACGTGAGATGGAACCCAGCCGCGCGACCGCTTCGAAAATCCTGAGCTGTCGGAGTGATACACCCCGGGTCCACTGCGTCGCCATATCAGTCCAGATAAGAATGTTTGATTGATCCTATCAAAACATCTTATTTTCAACAAAGACTGAATCCAGATATATTGCACCGCAACAGCAGACGAAACGCAGCGGAACCGAAATCGGCAAAGCGTTGTCAGAAGCGAACAGATCATCGTCAAACCCTGTCAGCTCAACGAAAATCGACAGGTGACACAGGCTCCTCCTCCACAACCTTGTTTGTGGATTCATACCCCGGCTCGCAAGAGTCCGGGGTATTTTTTTGCATATGCACACTCTGTTGCATTCGGCGGAACACATCGCTCCGCACGCGCAGCAATCGCAGTCCGACCGGGCCCGACCCGCCCTCCGCAGGCAGGCCATGTGACAGCCGGCCCATGCTCCGGCTAGGATGGAATCGACACCGGGACCGGAGGAGGCTGTCATGAGTGAAGGGCGCAAGACCCTGACGCGTTACACCATCGAAGCCCAGCAGCGCCACCCGCAAGCCAGCGGGATCTTTTCAAGCCTGCTGAACGCGGTGGCCACCGCCGTCAAGATCATTTCCAATCATGTAAACAAGGGCGCACTGGTCGGCTCGCTCGGCAGTTTCGAGGCGGTCGGCAGCGGTGCGGCCATCAATCTGTCGGGCCGCGTCGTCCAGAAGCTCGACGCCATCGCCAACGAGGCGATGCAGCGCGAATGCGAATGGGGCGGCCATCTGGCCGCGCTGGCGCCGGAAGGGCTGGATGGTTTCATCCCGACGCCGGACGAGCCGCCGCGCGGCAAATACCTTCTGCTGTTCGACGCACTGGACTGCAGCAACAACATCGACGTGAACCTGACCGTGGGTAGCCTGTTTTCGGTGCTGCACACGCCCAATCCGGGCGCAGAGCCGCAGCTGTCGGACTTCCTGCAGCCGGGCACCGAACAGGTGTGCGCCGGCTTCGCGCTGTACGGCCCGTCCACCATGCTGGTGCTCACCACTGGCGAAGGGGTGGATGGCTTCACGCTGGACCGCGACATCGGTGCCTTCATCCTGACCCATCCGCAGATGAAGATTCCGGCCCACACCAGCGAATTCGCGATCAATGCGTCGAAATCCCGCTTCTGGGAGCCGCCGGTCAAGCGCTATGTCGAAGAATGTCTGGCCGGCCAGACCGGCCCGCGCGGCGAAGACTTCAACATGCGCTGGATCGCCTCGCTGGTGGCGGAAACTTTCCGTGTACTCACCCGTGGCGGCGTCATCATGTACCCGGAAGACACCATGCAGCCGCCCTCGCCCGGCCGCATTTCGCTGATGTACGAAGCCAATCCGATCGCCTTCCTGATCGAACAGGCGGGCGGCGAGGCCACCACCGGCCGGCAGCGCATCCTGGAGCTGGCGCCGCGCAGCCTGCAGGGCCGCACGCCGCTCATCTTCGGCTCGCGCGAAGAGGTGCGCCGCATCGTGCGGTACCACAACGAAAGCGACCAGGGGCTCGATCGCGAATACACTTCGCCGCTGTTCAATTCGCGCGGCCTGTTCTCGGCCTTCTGAGCCACCGCGCCCCGGCCACAGGAAACAACCCCGGATGTCAGCCCGCCACCCCGTCATCGCGATCACCGGCTCTTCGGGCGCCGGCACGAGCACGGTCACCCGCACTTTCCAGCACATCTTCCGGCGGGAAGGCGTGAATCCGGTCATCGTCGAGGGCGACGCCTTCCACCGCTACGACCGGGAGGAAATGAAGGAGGCCATGGCGCGGGAGGCGGCTGACGGCAACGACCACTTCAGCCATTTCGGATCGGACGCCAATCTGTTCGAGGAACTGGAAACGCTGTTCTGCCAGTACGGCAACGAAGGCAGCGGGCGCGTGCGCAAATATCTGCACAACGAGGCGGAAGCCGCGCCCTACGGTCAGCCGCCCGGCACCTTCACCGCCTGGGAAGACATTCCGCCGGGCACCGACATCCTGTTCTACGAAGGCCTGCACGGCGCGGTAAAAACCGACAAGGTGGACATCGCCCAGCACGTGGACCTGCGCATCGGCGTGGTGCCCATCATCAATCTTGAGTGGATACAGAAGCTGCACCGCGACCGCGAACAGCGCGGCTACACCACCGACGCGGTGACCGACACCATCCTGCGCCGGATGCCGGAGTACGTGCACTACATCTGTTCACAGTTCGAGAACACGCACATCAACTTCCAGCGCGTGCCCATGGTGGACACCTCCAACCCCTTCATCGCGCGCTCGATTCCGACGCCGGAAGAGTCGATGGTGGTGATCCGCTTCGCCAACCCGCGCGGGATCGACTTCCAGTACCTGCTCGCCATGATGGGCGGCGCCTTCATGTCGCGCGCCAACACCATCGTGATTCCGGGCGGCAAGATCGATCTGGCGATGCAGCTCATCTTCACGCCGCTCATCCTCCGGCTGGTCGAGAACGGCCGCAAGGCGCGCGCGCGCTACTGATCGCGCTGGCCGTCGTCGCGGCCAGCGCCCGTGCCCGCGCCCTGCCTGCGCCCTTTCCGGGCACTTTCCGCCGCAAATCCGCGCTGCTCTTGCGCCGCAACACGGCTGGCGTGAGTCCTTGTTTTCGCGGATAATTGCAGGTTTTTCCGGCCGGAACCCCGTTTGATGAACGCCCCCTCCGTCACTCCGAAAGCAGGCTTCAATCCGATCACCGGCGCCATCCGCGCCCTCGCGATGGACGCCGTCCAGAAAGCCAATTCCGGCCATCCCGGTGCCCCGATGGGCATGGCCGAAATCGCCGAAGTGCTGTGGCGTCATCATCTGAAGCACAATCCGGCCAACCCGAACTGGGCCGACCGCGACCGCTTCGTGCTGTCGAACGGCCACGGTTCGATGCTGCTGTACGCGCTGCTCCACCTGTCTGGCTACGATCTGTCGATCGACGACCTGCAGTCCTTCCGCCAGCTGCATTCCAAGACGCCGGGCCACCCGGAACACGGCTACGCACCGGGCGTGGAAACCACCACCGGCCCGCTGGGTCAGGGCATCGCCAACGCGGTCGGCATGGCACTGGCCGAACGCGCGCTGGCCGCCCAGTTCAACCGCCCGGGTCATACCGTGGTCGATCACCACACCTGGTGTTTCGTCGGTGACGGTTGCCTGATGGAAGGCATTTCGCACGAAGCCAGTTCGCTGGCCGGCACCCAGGGTCTGGGCAAGCTGATCGTGTTCTATGACGACAACGGCATTTCGATCGACGGCCACGTCAAGGGCTGGTTCGCCGACGACACGCCGAAGCGTTTCGAGGCCTACGGCTGGCAGGTCATTCCGGATGTCGACGGCCATGACGCCGCTGCCATCGACGCCGCCATCCACGCCGCCAAGGCCGATACCGCGCGCCCGACGCTGATCTGCTGCCGTACCGTCATCGGCCTCGGTTCGCCGAACAAGGCCGGTGGCCACGACGTGCACGGCGCGCCGCTGGGCGCCGCCGAAATCGAAGCCGCCCGCGCCCACATCGGCTGGACCCACGCACCGTTCGAAATCCCGGCCGACGTGTACGCCGCCTGGGACGGCCGCCCGGCCGGCAAGAAGGCGGAAGAGGAATGGACCGCCCGCTTCACCGCCTACAGCGCCGAACACCCTGAACTGGCCGCCGAATTCACCCGCCGCATGCGCGGTGCGCTGCCCGGCAACTTCGATCAGGCGGTGACTGACACGATCGCGAAGTTCGACGGCAAGGCCGAGAACATCGCCAGCCGCAAGGCCAGCCAGAACTGCATCGAAGCCTTCGCGCCGGCGCTGCCGGAACTGCTGGGCGGCTCGGCCGATCTGGCCGGTTCCAACCTGACGCTGTGGTCCGGTTCCAAGGGCATTTCCGCGGGCAACCCGGGCGGCAACTACCTGTACTACGGCGTGCGCGAGTTCGGCATGGCCGCACTGGCCAACGGCATCGCGCTGCACGGCGGCTTCATCCCCTACACCGCCACCTTCCTGATGTTCTCGGAGTACGCACGCAACGCGCTGCGCATGGCCGCGCTGATGAAAGTGCGCCAGATCTTCGTATTCACCCACGATTCGATCGGCCTGGGTGAAGACGGCCCGACCCACCAGCCGGTGGAACAGACCGCCACGCTGCGCCTGATGCCGAACATGGACGTCTGGCGTCCGTGTGACACGGTGGAGTCGGCAACCGCCTGGGCGTCGGCCATCCGGCGTGCCGACGGCCCGACCTCGATGATGTTCTCGCGCCAGAACCTGCCGCATGTTCCGCGCGACGCCACCACCACGGCCGCCATCGCGCGGGGTGGTTACGTGCTGTCCGAAGCGGCTGGCAAGGTGGAAGCGGTGCTGATTGCCACCGGCTCCGAAGTTTCGCTGGCGCTGGCCGCGCAGAAATCGCTGGAAGCCGAAGGCATCACCGTGCGCGTGGTGTCGATGCCGTCGACCAGCGTGTTCGACCGGCAGGACGCCGCCTGGCGTGAAACCGTGCTGCCGCGCGGCGTTCCGCGCGTCGCGGTGGAAGCGGGCGTGACCGATCTGTGGCGCAAGTACGTGGGTCTCGAAGGCGCCGTGGTGGGTCTGGACCACTTCGGCGAATCGGCCCCGGCGGGCGAGCTGTACAAGGCTTTCGGCATCACTGCGGACGCGGTGGCCAAAGCGGCACGACAAGTGCTAGGCAGGTAAGCGCCGACGCGGCGGGATTGTTCTGCAATCCGCCGCGTTTGCGTTTCCAAATGCCAATTTAGGCGCAGCGCAGCCACAAGCTGCGCCGCACAATCCAAGACTTTTCTTGAATCCACACCCAACGGAGAGGGAGTTGCTGAAATGACGATCAAGGTTGCGATCAATGGTTACGGACGTATCGGCCGCAATGTGCTGCGTGCCCACTACGAAGGCGGCAAGCGCCACGACATCGAAATCGTCGCGATCAACGACCTCGGCGATCCGAAGACCAACGCACACCTGACCCAGTACGACACCGCGCACGGCAAGTTCCCGGGCACGGTCAGCGTCGACGGCGACTACATGGTGGTCAATGGCGACAAGATCCGCGTGCTGGCCAACCGCAACCCGGCCGAACTGCCGTGGGGCGAACTGGGCGTCGACGTGGTGATGGAATGCACCGGCTTCTTCACCACCAAGGAAAAGGCTTCGGCTCACCTGAAGGGCGGCGCCAAGAAGGTGATCATTTCCGCCCCGGGCGGCAAGGACGTGGACGCCACCGTCGTCTATGGCGTAAACCACGGCGTGCTGAAGGCCACCGACACCGTCATTTCGAATGCCAGCTGCACCACCAACTGCCTGGCCCCGCTGGCCAAGCCGCTGCACGAGAAGGTCGGCATCGAAACCGGCCTGATGACCACCATCCACGCCTTCACCAACGACCAGGTGCTGACCGACGTCTATCACGAAGACCTGCGTCGCGCCCGCAGTGCCACCCAGTCGATGATCCCGACCAAGACCGGCGCCGCCGCCGCGGTCGGCCTGGTGCTGCCGGAGCTGAACGGCAAGCTGGACGGCTTCGCGATGCGCGTGCCGACCATCAACGTGTCGGTGGTCGACCTGACCTTCACCGCCAAGCGCGCCACCACGGTGGATGAAGTGAACGCCATCCTGAAGGCCGCGTCGGAAGGCGAACTGGCCGGCATCCTCGGCTACAACACGCTGCCGCTGGTGAGCATCGACTTCAACCACGACCCGCGTTCGAGCGTGTTCGACTCGACCCAGACCCGCGTGTCGGCAGACGGCAAGCTGGTCAAGGTGCTGTCCTGGTACGACAACGAGTGGGGCTTCTCGAACCGCATGCTGGACACCACCGTTGCGCTGATGAGCGCCAAGTAAGGATCCGGTGCCGACGAGCGGGGCGCGGGCGCGTGCGCCCCTGCCCCGCTTCGTTTTTCCCCGTCCCGAAATTCCGTTCGATCACGCTCATCACGCACAGCGCGGAGGATTACTCATGCAGTTCAAGCGACTTTCCGATCTCGATCTCAAGGGCAAGCGGGTGTTCATCCGCTCCGACCTCAACGTGCCGCAGGACGACGCCGGCAACATTACCGAAGACACGCGCATCCGCGCCTCGCTGCCGGCGATACTCGCCGCCCGCGACGCCGGCGCCGCGGTCATGGTCACCTCGCACCTCGGTCGCCCGACCGAAGGCGAACTGAAGCCTGAAGACTCGCTGGCGCCGATCGCGCGCCGCATGTCGGAACTGCTGGGCTTCGAAGTGAAGCTGGTCGCCAACTGGGTGGATGGCGTGCAGGTCGCGCCGGGCGAAGTGGTGCTGCTGGAGAACTGCCGCGCCAACAAGGGCGAGAAGAAGTGCGACGACGCGCTGTCGAAGAAGCTCGCTGCGCTATGTGACGTGTGGGTGAACGACGCCTTCGGTACCGCCCACCGCGCCGAAGCGACCACCTTCGGCATGGGCCAGTACGCCCCGGTCGCCTGCGCCGGTCCGCTGATGGCCAGCGAACTGGACGCACTGGGCAAGGCACTCGGTCAGCCGGCCCGCCCGCTGGCGGCCATCGTCGCCGGCTCCAAGGTATCGACCAAGCTCACGCTGCTGGAAAACCTGGCCGACAAGGTCGATCAGCTCATCGTCGGCGGCGGCATCGCCAACACCTTCCTGCTGGCCGCCGGCAAGAAGATCGGCAAGTCGCTGGCCGAAGCCGATCTGGTCGACGCCGCCAAGCGCGTGATGGCCAAGACGAACGTGCCGCTGCCGGAAGATGTCGTCTGCGCGAAGGCCTTTGCCGCCGATGCAGAAGCCACCGTCAAGGCGGTCGATGACGTGGACGACGACGACATGATTCTGGACATTGGCCCGAAGGCCGCTGCGAGGCTGGCGGAAACGCTGAAGGCCGCTGGCACCGTGGTGTGGAACGGCCCGGTCGGTGTGTTCGAGTTCGACGCATTCGGTCACGGCACCGAAACGGTGGCACGCGCCATCGCCGCATCGAAGGCCTATTCGATCGCCGGTGGTGGCGACACGCTCGCCGCCATCGCAAAATACGGAATTGCCGACCAGGTGAGCTACATCTCGACCGGCGGCGGCGCCTTCCTCGAATTCCTCGAGGGCAAGACGCTGCCTGCGGTCGATATCCTGCTCAAGCGCGCCAACGGCTGACCATTAAAGAACGCGCATACAAAACAACGAGGAGACTGCCCAGCCATGCACCGTTTCACCAAAATCGTCGCCACACTCGGCCCCGCATCCAGCGATCTGGCCACCCTCACCCGCCTGGTCGAAGCCGGGGTCGATGTCGTGCGGCTCAATTTTTCGCATGGCAAGGCGGACGACCATCGTGCGCGCGT
The DNA here is from genome assembly GCA_041639545.1 of Methyloversatilis sp. Lineage (GTDB taxonomy): Bacteria > Pseudomonadota > Gammaproteobacteria > Burkholderiales > Rhodocyclaceae > Methyloversatilis. The sequence goes on from JBEQBZ010000008.1 coordinate 37,146, forward strand.
TGAAACCCTGCACGCGGTCTGCGCCAAGGTGGGGCGCACGGTCGGCATCATGGCCGACCTGCAGGGGCCGAAGATCCGTGTCGGCAAGTTCGCCGGCAGCAAGGTGCTGCTGAAGGGCGGCCAGCCCTTCATCTTCGACATCGAATGCCAGCTGGGCGACACCGAACGGGTGGGCCTGGACTATCCGGAACTGGTGAACGACGTCGAGCCGGGTGCAGTGCTGCTGCTCGACGACGGCCGCATCGTGATGGACGTGAAGGCGGTCACCGAGACCCAGATTCACTGCGTCGTGCGCCATGGCGGCGAACTGTCGAACAACAAGGGCATCAACCGCCAGGGTGGCGGTCTGTCAGCGCCGGCGCTGACGCCCAAGGACATGGAAGACATCAAGATCGCGGCGTCGCTGAATGTCGACTACGTGGCAGTGAGCTTCCCGAAGAGCGGTGCCGACATGAAGCAGGCGCGCGATCTGCTGCGCGCGGCCGGGTCGAACGCGCTGCTGATCGCCAAGATCGAGCGGGTGGAAGCGATTCCGGCGCTGGAGGAAATCCTCGACGCATCGGACGGCGCCATGGTGGCACGCGGCGACCTCGCGGTCGAAGTGGGCGACGCCGCGGTGCCGGCGATGCAGAAGCGCATCATTCGCGTGTCGCGCGAAATGAACAAGCTGGTGATCACCGCGACCCAGATGATGGAGTCCATGATCAGCAGCCCGGTGCCCACCCGCGCCGAAGTGTCCGACGTGGCCAACGCGGTGCTGGACGGCACCGACGCGGTCATGCTGTCGGCGGAAACCGCGTCCGGCCAGTACCCGGTGGAAACGGTCGAGGCCATGGGCCGCATCTGCGTCGAGGCCGAGAAGTCGGCCGAGGTGAAGCTGGACCAGGAATTCCTGCAGCGCGTGTTCACCCGCATCGACCAGTCGATCGCGATGGCGGCGCTGTTCTCGGCTTTCCACCTGAAGGTGAAGGCGATCGCCACGCTGACCCAGTCCGGCTCCACCTCGCTGTGGATGTCGCGCCTGAACAGCGGCGTGCCGATCTACGCGCTGACGCCGGAAGTGCGTACCCGCTACAAGCTGTCGATGTACCGCGGTGTCACGCCGCTGATGATCAAGCTCGATCCGGACGCCGACCGCGACCGCATGCTGATCGACGCCGAAGCCGAACTGCTGCGCAGCGGTGCGGTGAAGGTGGGCGACCTCATCGTGCTGTCCTTCGGCGAGCCTATTGGCGTTCCGGGCGGTACCAATACACTGAAAATCGTCAAGGTCGGGGAGTATCGTCAACTCTCCACCGTAATCTGAACTCGCAGGAGAAATTCATGCCTCTGGTATCCATGCGCCAACTGCTCGACCACGCCGCCGAGAATGGCTACGGCCTTCCGGCCTTCAACGTGAACAACCTTGAGCAGGTGCAGGCGGTCATGAGCGCCGCTGACGAAGTCGGCGCTCCGGTCATCCTGCAGGCCAGCGCCGGTGCCCGCAAGTACGCCGGCGAGTCCTTCATCAAGCACCTGATCCAGGCCGCCACCGAAGCGTTTCCGCACATCCCGCTGGTGATGCACCAGGACCACGGCACCAGCCCCAAGGTGTGTCAGGGCGCGCTCGACCTGGGCTTCGGTTCGGTCATGATGGACGGCTCGCTGATGGAAGACGGCAAAACGCCGGCCTCGTTCGACTACAACGTCGACGTGACCCGCAAGGTGGTCGAGATGGCCCACCGCATCGGCGCCACGGTCGAAGGCGAACTGGGCTGCCTGGGCAATCTTGAAACCGGCGAAGCCGGCGAGGAAGACGGCATCGGCGCCGAAGGCAAGCTGGACCACAGCCAGATGCTGACCGACCCGGAAGAGGCCGCGGTGTTCGTCAAGGCCACCCAGCTGGATGCGCTGGCGATTGCCATCGGCACCAGCCACGGCGCCTACAAGTTCTCGCGCAAGCCCACCGGCGACATCCTGGCGATTTCCCGCGTCAAGGAAATCCACGCCCGCATTCCGAACACCCATCTGGTGATGCACGGCTCGTCCAGCGTGCCGCAGGACCTGCTGGACATCATCAACCAGTACGGCGGCAAGATGAAGCAGACCTACGGCGTACCGGTTCCGGAAATCCAGGAAGCGATCAAGTACGGCGTGCGCAAGATCAACATCGACACCGACATCCGCATGGCGATGACCGGCGCGGTGCGCAAGTTCCTGGCCGAAAACCCGGAAAAGTTCGACATGCGCGAATGGATGAAGCCGGCCCGCGAAGCCGCCAAGGCGGTGTGCAAGCAGCGCTACCTGGAATTCGGCTGCGAAGGTCAGGCGCCCAGGATCAAGGCGATCGCACTGGACGAAATGGCCCGCCGCTACACCGCCGGCCAGCTCGCGCAGACCGTGAACTGAAACCGAAACGCCGAACCGAAGAACGCGATACCCGAAAAGAAATGGCCGACGCACTGTTCGAATCCAGCATCAAGAGCCTGCCGCTGATTGCCCGTGGCAAGGTCCGTGACATCTACGCGATCGACGACGAGAAAATGCTCATCGTCACCACCGATCGTCTGTCGGCGTTCGACGTCATCCTGCCCGACCCGATTCCGGGCAAGGGCAAGGTGCTGACGGCCGTTTCGAACTTCTGGTTCGGCAAGCTCGCGTCCGTATCGCCCAACCACCTGACCGGCATCGCGCCGGAAACGGTGGTGACCGCGGACGAGCGCGATCAGGTCGAAGGCCGTTCCATCGTGGTGCGCCGGCTGAAGCCGCTGCCGATCGAAGCCGTGGTGCGCGGCTACCTGATCGGCTCCGGCTGGGGCGACTATTCGCGCACCGGTGCGGTGTGCGGCGTGCAGTTGCCGCACGGCCTGCGCATGGCGTCGAAACTGCCCTCCCCCATCTTCACGCCGGCCACCAAGGCGGCGGTGGGCGACCACGACGAGAACATCAGCTACGCGCAGACCGAAGCGCTGATCGGCGCCGACATGGCCGCCAGCGTGCGCGACACCGCGATTGCGCTGTACAGCGCAGCCGCCGACTACGCCCGCAGCCGCGGCATCATCATCGCCGACACCAAGTTCGAGTTCGGTCTGGATGCGGACGGCAAGCTCATCCTGATCGACGAGGCGCTGACCCCGGATTCGTCCCGCTTCTGGCCGGCCGACCAGTATCAGGAAGGCAGCAATCCGCCCTCCTTCGACAAGCAGTTCGTGCGTGACTATCTGGAAACGCTGGACTGGAACAAGACCGCGCCGGGTCCGACCCTGCCGGCCGACATCATTCAGCGCACCGGCGACAAGTACCGCGAAGCCCTGACCCGGCTGATCGGCTGAAGCGGCAGACCGCCCCTTCACGGACGGAGCGTCCCGCCTCGCGCGGCACGCTCCGTTTTTCATGGTGCTCAGGTACCGGTGCGAGGCACGGCAGGCCGTGAATCCGCGACACAGGCGACCTGATCCACCGTACGCAGATGCTCCAGCGTGAAGCGGAATGTCGCACCGCGACCGGGCGCCGACTCGGCGCGTATATCCCCGCCGTGGCGCTCGACGATGCGCTTCACGATCGCCAGCCCGACACCGGTGCCCGGAAACTCTTCCGCACCATGCATGCGCTGAAAGACGCCGAACAGCCTGTCGGCATAGGCCGGATCGAAGCCCACGCCGTTGTCGCGTACGCAGATCGCCGTCGGCGGAGTGTCGTGATCGATGAAGACCTCGACCAGGGGCTGCGTATTGCGTGACGAGAACTTCAGCGCATTGCCCAGAAGATTCACGAACACCTGACGCAACATGGCCGGGTCACCGCTGACATGACCCAGCGTGGCCACATCGATGCGCGCAGCTGGATACTGATCGGTCATGTCCAGAACCACCGACTGCACCAGGGCATCCAGATCGACATCGATGCGCAGCATGTCCACCCGCGACACACGCGAAAAATGCAGGATGTCGTCGATCAGCAGGCCCATGCGCGAGGCGCCGCGCTGGATGCGGTCCAGCATGTCGCGCCCTTCATCGTCCAGCACCGCAGCCGCGTGCTCGGCCAGCAGGTGGGCAAAGCCGTTGATTGCCCGCAGCGGACTGCGCAGGTCGTGTGACACCGAGTAGGAGAACGCCTCAAGTTCTCCGTTCGCCTGCTCCAGCATCGCGGTACGTTCTGCCACCCGGCGCTCGAGCGATTCATTCAGCTCATGCACCTGTCGCTCCGCGCGCGCCCGTTCAAGCGCGAACTGGGCGATTTCGACCATCCGTTCCACCGTGTTCTCGTCTGCGCGAGCGGGTCGCCATGGTCTGTCGTGCAGGATGGCAAGGCAGCCGAGCACGGTGCCATCCTGAGCCACCAGCGGTTGTGCCCAGAGCGCACGCAGTCCATTGGCCACCAGCGGTTCCCGGCAATCCTCCAGTTCCGGACTTTCCAGCATGTTCTCGTACAGCAGTGTGTGCCGGCTGCGCAGGCTGTCGATGACCGTGCCGCGGCACGGTTCGTCGGACAGTCGCTGCAGACGTGCCCGCAGCGCAACATTCAGTCCGTGATCAGCGACGCCGATACCCGCCCCGACGACCTGCTCGAACGTGAGTACCACGCAGCGGGCGTCATCATTGATCAGTCCGGCCACCAGGACCGCCAGCCTCGACATCACCTCGGTCAGCGGCGCTGCAGCGGCGATCAGCGAAAGCAGTTCGCGTTCGGCGATGTCGATCTGTTCGAGACGCTTGCGTACGGAAACGTCGGCCACCGTACCGACCACCCGGGTACTGCGGCCGGAGCCATCGCGTTGCGCAACCCCGCGCAGCAGGAACCAGCGATACATTCCATCGCCATGCCTCATCCGCAGTTCCTGCTGGAAGTGGTCGGTGCGCCCGCGCAAATGGCTCGCCACCATCGCTGACCAGGCCTTGCGATCGGCCGGATGGATGCCGGCCACGAAATCCCGCACCCGCATGCGCCGCCCGCCGACGTCCTGCCCCATGATCTGCGACAGACGCGGCGAGACATACATGCGGTCGCTGCCGGTGATCCATTCGACCAGCCCTTCGTTCATGCCGCGCAGTGCGAGCGCATAGCGCTGTTCGCTGGCGCGCAGCGCCCGCTCGGCACGAATGCGCGCGGTCAGATCGAGATAGGAGGCCACGACCGCATAGGGCCGGACTGCACCGGCATGAAACAGCGGCTGCGTATTCACGTTGAGCCAGCGCGGCTGCGCGCCTGCATCGTCGACGCCGATCACCACGTCACGCGCAGGCTGCCCGGACACCAGCGAGCGGATGACCGGATGCATGTCGCGTGCAAGCGCATGCCCGTGTTCATCATAGAGTCGGACATCGCCATGCCCGTCCGGCAGACAGGCATGCGCTGAATCAAGCCAGCTGCAGTCCTCGGCAGTGCGGTTGCTGGTCAGCACGCCGCCTTTGGCGTCGTACAGCACGACCGCCTCCGACAGCGCGCCCAGCAACACGCGGAACCGTTCCTCGCTGGCGGTCAGCGAGCGCTGTGCCTGCATCTGGGCCGTGATGTCGTGTGCGATGACCAGCATCTGCAAGGGCTGCGCCGGGACCAGAGCGCGAAACACCGCCGACACCCAGCGCACCGCACCGTCGCGCCGACGCAGGGGCAGCTCAAGTCCGTCGTCGCCACGACCGTCCGCCAGCAACTGCGAAATCCTGAGCTTGTCCTGGGGTGTCAGGCAGAAATCGACGACCGTACGCCCCACCAGCCCCTGGGCTGAGTCGTCCAGCAGACGCGCAAAGGCGTCATTCACCTCGTCAAAAACGCCATCGGGAAGACGGATCAGACAGGCCGGCATGGGCAAGGGCTGGATCAGGGGCGAACAGTCGGATGCCGGAGCAGCGTGCATCTCCTCGATCCGGGGTGCCGGTGTAACCTGCCGACGATGCAGCCACAGACCGCATCCTGCGCACCAGGCGAACCAGGCCGCCTCGATCCACATGCCGTGCGGCAATGCGAGCAACGCGCCTGGCAGCCAGCAAGCCGCCATGCCCGCCCCCCAGGCGACGGAAGGTCGGACCGGGCCGAACAGCTGACCGGAAAGGCGGGACAGGTGGCCTCGCGGCAGTATCATCCACTCCTCCTGGGCGACGCACGAGCGGTTGTCGGGCTCGGAACGACCGCTGCGGACGGGCGACATTCTGTCCGGTGGCGGCCGGCGCGCGCCAGCGCGCGCCGGCCAAAGCATAGATCAAAGCCACAGCCTCACAAAGGGTATGGGCCTTTCCCGCTGCGCGACGACAGATGGCGGCCGGTTCGATATTCCATTCGACAGCGCCTACACTCGACACCATGCAGAAACCGAAACACTGGAATCTCGGGGCGAAGCTCGCCGTTGCCGCTGCCCCCTTCGCGTTGCTTGCGCTGCTCTCGATTTCGCTCACGCTCTGGATGTCCTGGCAACTTGATGGCGGCGCTGCCGCGGTCAACGAAGCCGGGCGGATGCGCATGCAGGCCTATCGCATGTCGCTGCTGGTGGCGGCGGGAGAGCGCAAGCTGCTGCCGGACGCGCGCGACGAGTTCGAGCGCAGCCTCGAACTGCTCCGCAGCGGAGATCCGGACCGGCCGCTGTTCATGCCACGCGAAGAGGATATTCGCGCACGCTTCGACGCAGTGCGCACGCACTGGCTGGAATACAGTCGGCACTGGCTCGACCTGCAGCCGACCGACAGCCATGGCCTGCGCGAGGACACTGCACGATTCACCGGCCGCATCGATGCCCTGGTGGCCGGTATCGAAAGCCACATGTCACGCTGGACTGCGCTGCTCAACCTGCTGCAACTGGCCACCATGGCACTGGCGGTGATCGGCGCCTCGGTGCTGCTCTACATCGGCTACCTTTTCGTACTGGAACCGGTCGGCCAGCTCAAGCAGGCGCTCGAACGCATACAGCAGGGTGACCTGGGAACCCGGGTCGAACGCAACAGCAGCGATGAATTCGGTACGCTGGCCGACGGCTTCAATGACATGGCCGAACAGATTCAGGCCATGTACCGGAACCTGGAAGCCAAGGTGACCGCCAAGACCGCCGAACTGCAGGAAAAACGCGAACGGCTGGAAGCGCTGTACGAAGTGACCTCGCTGATCGCCACCGCCCGCTCGCTGGAAGAACTGGCCCGCGGATTCGTCGGATACGTGGCACGCGCGGTGCGGGCCGACGGCGTGGCGCTGCGCTGGTCCGACGAAGCCAACCGACGTTACGTCCTGCTCGCCTCACAGGGCCTGCCCGCCTACATGACGGATGGCGAGCGCTGTCTGCGGGCTGACGAATGTCACTGCGGTTCTCCCCATGCTCCGCCCTACGCCCGCGTCATTCCCATACAGGCCCTGGAATCCGGAGGGCTCCAGTACTGCACTGAAGCCGGCTTCGAAACGCTGGTATCGGTGCCGGTCCGCATCAAGGACAGGCTGATGGGCGAGGTCGACCTGTTTTTCCATGCCAGCATCGACCTGTCGCCCTCGGCCCGCTCGCTGCTTGAAGCACTGGCCACCCATCTGGCCAGCGGGATGGAAAACCTTCGGCTGAATGCGTTGCAGCATGAAGCCGCGGTGTCGCAGGAACGCAACTTCCTGGCCAACGAACTGCATGACTCGATCGCCCAGTCACTCGCCTTCATGAAGATGCAGGTGGAAATGATGCGCACCAGCCTGGCCGCGCATGACGAGGCGGCAACCCGCGACATGCTGAACGAACTCGACGCCGGTCTGCGCGAAAGCACCGGTGATGTGCGCGAACTGCTGCTGCACTTCCGCACCCGCACCAATTCCGAAGACATCGAGGCGGCGCTGCAGGCCACCTTGCGCAAGTTCGAGCACCAGAGCGGCGTGCGCTCGACATTGACCCTGCACGAACATGGCCTGCCACTGCCTCCGGACATCCAGATCCAGGTGCTGCACATCGTGCAGGAAGCGCTGTCCAATGTGCGCAAGCATGCCCGTGCGGGTCATGTGTGGCTGGAGGTGCAGCAGCAGCCGCAATGGCGGATCGAGGTGCGTGACGACGGACGCGGCTTCGAGGTGGGCGAAGGCCCGGCGGACGAAACCCATGTCGGCCTGCGCATCATGCAGGAGCGGGCGGCGCGCATCGGCGCACGGATCGAAGTATTCTCCATCGCCGGAAAGGGAACGTCGGTGGTACTCACGCTGCCGCCCAGCGACCCCACACTGCTCGATCTGCCACCGATGCAGGCTGTCTCATGAACACCGTTGCCAAGCACACGCCGATCCGCATCCTGCTGGTCGATGACCATACGCTGTTCAGGCGCGGCCTGTCCGCGCTGCTTTCCCGCGACCCCGGCCTGCAGATCGTGGGGGACGCGGCCGACGCCGGCGAGGCACAGCGGCGGACGCAGCAGCTGAAGCCCGACGTCATCCTGCTGGACAACCACCTGCCGGGCGTCAACGGCGTGGATGCGCTGCCGGCACTGCTTGAGGCCGCCCCCGGAACGCGCATCCTGATGCTCACCATCAGCGAGGATGGCGATGACCTCGCAGCCGCCCTGCGCGGCGGGGCCAGTGGCTATCTGCTGAAGACGATGGAGGGCGAAGCGCTGGCACGCGCCATCCACCGGTGCATGGCGGGCGAAGCGGTGGTGGCCGACGAAATGACCGGCAAGCTGGTCGAGGTATTCCGGCAGGCGGCGACGCCACCCGCCGCCGTGGCCGAGGCGCCTGTGCCCGCGCCCGGAGCACTGTCTCCGCGAGAAACCGACATCCTGCGCGGCATCGCCCGCGGCGACAGCAACAAGGTGATCGCCCGCGATCTGGGCATCGCGGAAACCACGGTCAAGATTCACGTGCAGCACATCCTGCGCAAACTGGGTGTCAGTTCGCGCGTTCAGGTGGCGGTGATCGCCGTCGAACGCGGCCTGATCTGATCTCGCCGGGCTCCTGCAGTCCCGCCAGCGAATCTCTCGTTGTGCGCATTGATCCGGATCAAGCCTCGTCCACCTGAACGATGGAGTAGTTCTTCAGAACGAGTCATTCCGGTTCTCCATCGTTCTTCCGCATCCCCCGCTTGCTACCACCGGAGGATGCCGGCGTACTGCCCCGCTCCCTAAGATCCCCCCAGTCTTAAAGGGAGGATTCCGTCATGACCAGGAAAGGGCAGGCACTGTCGGTGCTGATCGTCAGCACCCTGGCGTTCACAGTGTGTTTCATGGTGTGGATGATGTTCGGCGTGATCGGCATACCGATCAAGAAGGCGCTGGACCTCAACGCCACGCAGTTCGGTCTGCTGACCGCCACGCCGGTGCTCACCGGCTCGCTGGTGCGCGTGCCGCTGGGCATCTGGACCGACAAGTACGGCGGTCGCATCGTGATGGCGCTGCTGATGGCAGCCACCGTACCGGCGATCTGGATGATGAGCTATGCCACCGAATACTGGCACTTCCTCGTCATCGGTCTGTTCGTCGGTCTGGCCGGCGGTTCGTTCTCGGTCGGTACGCCCTATGTCGCGCGCTGGTTCCCCAAGGAACAGCAGGGCTTCGCGATGGGCGTGTATGGCGCCGGCAATTCGGGGGCCGCGGTGAACAAGTTCGTCGCGCCGGCACTGCTGGTCGCCTTCGGCTGGACCATGGTGCCGCAGGTGTACGCCGCCATCATGCTCGGCACCGTCATCATCTTCTGGCTGTTCAGCCACAGCGATCCGGCCCACCTCGTGCCGTCGAACACGAAGTTCACCGACCAGTTGAAGGCGCTGAAGGATCCGCGCGTACTGAAGTACTGCCAGTACTACAGCATCGTGTTCGGCGGTTACGTGGCACTCAGCCTGTGGATGGTGCAGTACTACGTCGGTGAGTACGGCCTCGACATCCGCGCCGCCGCGCTGCTGGCCGCCTGCTTCTCGCTGCCCGGCGGCGTGCTGCGCGCGATCGGCGGCTGGCTGTCGGACAAGTACGGCGCGCACAGCGTCACCTGGTGGGTGCTGTGGGTGAGCTGGATCTGCCTCTTCGTGCTGTCCTACCCGCAGACGCAATTCACCGTCGTCACCATCAATGGCGAACAGACCTTCCACATCGGCCTGAACGTCTATGCCTTCACCGGCCTGATGTTCATCCTCGGCATCGCCTGGGCCTTCGGCAAGGCCAGCGTGTTCAAGTACATCAGCAACGACTACCCGGCCAACATCGGCACCATCAGCGGCATCGTCGGCCTGGCCGGTGGCCTCGGCGGCTTCGTGCTGCCCATCATGTTCGGCGCCCTGCTCGACCTCACCGGCATCCGCTCTTCGGCCTTCATGCTCATGTATGGCGTGGTGTGGGTGTCCCTCATCTGGATGTACTTCACCGAAGTCCGCCGCACACCGCTGGTGGATGACGTCGCGGCCCCCCGGCCCTGACCGGCTCTTACGGAGATCGACATGAATCCGACCCTGAACGCCGGCAAGCAGCCGGTACAGACCGCCTCCGCCGGCCCCGATGTCGAGGACTGGCGCCCCGAGGACGATGCCTTCTGGGCGTCCACCGGCAAGAAGGTGGCCTACCGCAACCTCTGGATCTCGATCCCCGCGCTGCTGTGCGGATTCGCGGTCTGGGGCATGTGGGGCATCATCACCGTACAGATGCTCAATCTGGGCTTTCCGTTCAGCAAGGAACAGCTGTTCACGCTGACCGCCATCGCCGGCATTTCCGGCGCCACGATGCGCATACCGGCCTCCTTCCTGATCCGTCTGGCCGGCGGCCGCAACACCATCTTCCTGACCACCGCCATGCTGCTGTCGCCGGCCATCGGCACCGGCATCGCGCTGCAGCATCCGGAGTGGCCGCTGTGGGTGTTCCAGCTGATGGCGCTGTGGTCCGGCGTCGGCGGCGGCAACTTCGCCTCGTCGATGTCCAACATCAGCACCTTCTTCCCGAAGCGTCTGCAGGGCACCGCGCTGGGCCTGAATGCCGGCCTCGGCAACTTCGGCGTCACCACGATGCAGATCGTCATTCCGCTGGTGATGACCGTGGGCATCTTCGGCGCACTGGGCGGCGAACCCATGCTGCTGCAGAAGGACAGCGGCTGGATCTTCGGCAAGATCGCTGCCGGCACGCCAACCTGGATACAGAACGCCGGCTTCGCCTGGGTGCTGTCGCTGGTGCCGCTGGCCATCCTGTGCTGGTTCGGCATGAACAACCTGAAAACGGTATCGCCGGCCACCGGCAGCCCGCCCGGCGCCTTCCTGAAGATCACCTATCTGTACTCGCTGGCCTTCATCCCGTCGATCGGCATGCTCTACCTCTACCTGCCGGCGCCGACCGGTCTGGGCCTGCTGAACATGTGGGTGGCGATTCCGCTGGACATCATCGCCGCGCTCGTGGTGATGCGGCTGGCCGCCTTCGGCACGATGAAGGAGAACGTGGCCAAGCAGTTCGCCATCTTCGGCAACAAGCACACCTGGTCGATGACCGCGCTGTACGTGGTCACCTTCGGCTCCTTCATCGGTTTCTCGATGGCGCTGCCTCTGGCCATCACCGTCATCTTCGGCTTCCAGCACGTACCGGATGCCGCCGGCGTGATGACGCACACGATCAAGAATCCGAACGCACCGTCGGCGCTCACCTACGCGTGGATCGGCCCCTTCGTCGGCGCCGCGGTCCGCCCGCTGGGCGGCTGGATTTCCGACAAGGTGGGCGGCTCCATCGTCACCCAGATCATTTCCGCAATCATGGTCGGCGCATCGGTTGCGGTGGGCTACGTGATGATGCAGGCCTATGGCTCGGCCACGCCGGAGCAGTATTTCGCCACCTTCCTCGGCCTGTTCATCCTGCTGTTCGCCGCCAGCGGCATCGGCAACGGCTCCACCTTCCGCTCGGTCGGCTTCATCTTCGACCGCGCGCAGGCCGGCCCGGTGCTGGGCTGGACCTCGGCCGTCGCCGCCTATGGCGCCTTCATCGCACCGGTGGTGATCGGCAACCAGATCAAGGCCGGCACGCCACAGCTCGCGATGTACGGCTTCGCCGCCTTCTACGCGGTCTGCCTGATCGTCAACTGGTGGTTCTACCTGCGCAAGAACGCGTACGTGAAGAACCCCTGACCCCCCGATCCGACTGCACGCACTGCCTCACACCGGAGAGTACATATGAGCCACTTTCTCGACCGACTGACCCATTTCTCAGCCCCGAAGGAGAGCTTCTCGGGCGAGCACGGCATCGCCACCGGCGAAGACCGCAGCTGGGAGGACGCCTACCGCGACCGCTGGGCGCACGACAAGATCGTGCGTTCCACCCACGGCGTGAACTGCACGGGTTCATGCTCGTGGAAGATCTACGTCAAGGGCGGCATCGTCACCTGGGAAACCCAGCAGACCGATTACCCGCGCACCCGCTGGGACATGCCCAACCACGAACCGCGCGGCTGTGCGCGCGGTGCCAGCTACAGCTGGTACCTGTACAGCGCCAACCGCGTGAAGTACCCGATGGTGCGTGGCCGCCTGCTCAAGACCTGGCGTGAGGCGCGTCTCAAGCACGGCCCGGTCGAAGCCTGGGCCTCCATCGTCGAGAACGACGCCAAGCGCCGTGACTACCAGCAGGTACGCGGCCTCGGCGGCTTCGTCCGTTCGAGCTGGGACGAGGTGAACGAGCTGGTCGCCGCCGCCAACGTCTACACCATCAAGAAGCACGGCCCGGACCGCATCATCGGCTTCTCGCCGATCCCGGCCATGTCGATGGTGAGCTATGCCGCGGGCAGCCGTTACCTGAGCCTGATCGGCGGCGTCTGCATGAGCTTCTACGACTGGTACTGCGACCTGCCGCCGTCCAGCCCGCAGATCTGGGGCGAACAGACCGACGTGCCGGAATCGGCCGACTGGTACAACTCGACCTACCTCATCGCCTGGGGCTCCAACGTTCCGCAGACCCGCACGCCGGACGCGCACTTCTTCACCGAAGTCCGCTACAAGGGCGCGAAGACGGTCGCGGTCACGCCGGACTACGCCGAAATCAGCAAGCTGGCCGATCTCTGGCTGCACCCCAAGCAGGGCACTGACGCGGCGCTGGCGATGGCCATGGGCCACGTCATCCTGAAGGAGTTCTACTTTGGCAGCGCCGCCGAGCGCCGGGCCGCCCCAAGCGAGGCGGACCCCCTCGGGGGGCGGGCGCCGCGCAGCGGCGACCTGGGGGCCGGAAGATCTGCCTACTTCGACGATTACGCCCGCCGCTACACCGATCTGCCGATGCTGGTGCAGCTGAAGGAGCACACGCTGCCGGACGGCCGCACCGTGCTGGTGCCCGACCGCTATGTGCGTGCCAGCGACTTCAACGGCAAGCTGGGCCAGGCCAACAATCCGGAATGGAAGACGGTCGCCTACGACGAAGGCGGACGCGTGGTGCTGCCGAATGGCGCCATCGGCTTCCGCTGGGGCCCGGACGGCCGCGCCGACGCCGGCCAGTGGAATCTGGAAGCGAAGGAAGCGCGCCACGGCGGCGAGGTGAAGCTCAAGCTGTCGGCGCTGGAAGGCGACAACGCACCGGTCGAGTACGTGCAGGTGGCCTTCCCCTACTTCGGTGGCACCGAACACGAACATTTCCCGAACAGCCCGCAGGCCGGCGGCGACGTGCTGCTGCGCACGGTGCCGGTGCAGCGCATCGCGCTCGGCAAGGCCGGCGACAAGCGCGACACCCTGGTCGCCACCGTGTTCGACCTGCAGGTGGCCAATTACGGCGTGGGCCGCGGCCTGCCGGACGACACCGGCGCCACCGGCTACGATGACGACACGCCCTACACCCCGGCCTGGCAGGAGCGCATCACCGGCGTGCCGCGCGACCAGGTGATCACGGTCGCCCGCCAGTTCGCCGACAACGCCGACAAGACCCGTGGCAAGTCCATGGTCATCATCGGCGCGGCGATGAACCACTGGTACCACTGCGACATGAATTACCGCGGCATCATCAACATGCTGATGATGTGCGGCTGCATCGGCCAGAGCGGCGGCGGCTGGGCGCACTACGTGGGTCAGGAGAAGCTGCGCCCGCAGACCGGCTGGACCGCGCTCGCCTTCGCGCTCGACTGGATACGCCCGCCGCGCCAGCAGAACTCGACCAGCTTCTTCTACGCGCACACCGACCAGTGGCGCTACGAGAAGCTGGGGGTCGAAGAAGTGCTGTCGCCGCTGGCCGACCCCACGCAGTGGCAGGGCAGCATGATCGACTACAACGTGCGCGCCGAGCGCATGGGCTGGCTGCCCAGCGCGCCGCAGCTGAAGACCAATCCGCTGCAGGTGGTCCGTGACGCCAGCGCCGCCGGTGTCGATCCGAAGGACTATGCGGTCGGCGCCCTCAAGAACGGCACACTCGAACTGAGCTGCGAAGACCCGGACGCACCGCAGAACTGGCCGCGCAACATGTTCGTGTGGCGCTCCAACATCCTCGGTTCCAGCGGCAAGGGCCACGAGTACTTCCTGAAGCATCTGCTGGGCACCAGCAACGGCGTACAGGGCAAGGATCTGGGCGTGGATGACGCGAAGCCGGCCGAAGTGAAGTGGCACGAGCACGCGCCGGAAGGCAAGCTCGACCTGCTGGTGACGCTCGACTTCCGCATGAGCACCACCTGCCTTTATTCCGACATCGTGCTGCCGACCGCCACCTGGTACGAGAAGAACGATCTCAACACCAGCGACATGCACCCCTTCATCCATCCGCTGTCGACCGCGGTGGACCCAGCCTGGCAGTCGCGCAGCGACTGGGACATCTACAAGGGCTTCGCGAAGAAGTTCAGCGAGGTGTGCGTCGGCCATCTCGGCGTGGAACGCGAACTGGTGCTGACCCCGCTGATGCACGACAGCCCGGCCGAACTGGCCCAGCCCTTCGGCGTCGCGGACTGGAAGCGCGGCGAGTGCGACCTCATCCCGGGCAAGACCGCGCCGCAGATGACGGTGGTCGAACGCGACTATCCGAATGTCTACAAGCGCTTCACCGCGGTCGGACCGCTGATGAGCAAGGTGGGCAACGGCGGCAAGGGCATCGCCTGGAACACCCAGGACGAGGTGCGCCAGCTCGGCGAACTGAACGGTCTGGTGACCGAAGAGGGCGTGACCAAGGGCATGCCACGCATCGACAGCGACATCGACGCCTGCGAAGTGGTGATGATGCTGGCGCCGGAAACCAACGGTCAGGTCGCGGTCAAGGCGTGGAAGGCGCTGGGCAAGCAGACCGGCCGCGAACACGAGCATCTGGCCCTCTACCGCGAAGACGAGAAGATCCGCTTCCGCGACATCCAGGCGCAGCCGCGCAAGATCATTTCGTCGCCGACCTGGTCCGGTCTGGAAAGCGAGAAGGTGTCGTACAACGCCGGCTACACCAACGTGCATGAACTGATCCCATGGCGCACGCTGACCGGCCGCCAGCAGTTCTATCAGGACCACCCGTGGATGCGCGCCTTCGGCGAAGGCTTCGTGAGCTACCGGCCGCCGGTCGACCTGAAGACCACCGGCGAGATCGCCGGCATCAAGCCGAACGGCCATCCGGAAATCCAGCTCAACTTCATCACGCCGCACCAGAAGTGGGGCATCCACTCCACCTACAGCGACAACCTGCACATGCTGACGCTGAACCGCGGCGGCCCGGTGATCTGGCTGTCGGAGGACGACGCGAAGAAGGCGGGCATCGTCGATAACGACTGGGTGGAACTGTTCAACGTGAATGGCGCGATCACCGCCCGCGCGGTGGTGAGCCAGCGGGTGAACCCGGGCATGGTGCTCATGTACCACGCACAGGAAAAGATCATCAACACACCGGGCTCGGAAATCACCGGCGCACGCGGCGGCATCCACAACTCGGTCACCCGCATCGTGCTCAAGCCCACCCACATGATCGGCGGCTACGCGCAGCTTTCGTACGGCTTCAACTACTACGGAACCATCGGCACCAACCGCGACGAATTCGTGGTGGTGCGCAAGATGAAGCGGGTCGACTGGCTCGACGGCGAAGCCGCCACCGACACCGCCCACGCGTAAGGAGAGATGACATGAAAATACGCGCACAGATCGGCATGGTGCTCAATCTCGACAAGTGCATCGGCTGCCACACCTGCTCGGTCACCTGCAAGAACGTGTGGACCAGCCGTCCCGGCATGGAATACGCCTGGTTCAACAACGTCGAAACCAAACCCGGCATCGGCTACCCGAAGGAATGGGAGAACCAGGACAAGTGGCAGGGCGGCTGGATGCGCCGTGCCGACGGCTCCATCGTGCCGCGCCAGGGCGGCAAGTGGCAGCTGCTGATGAAAATCTTCGCCAACCCGCACCTGCCGGAAATCGACGACTACTACGAGCCCTTCACCTTCGACTACGACCACCTGCAGTCGGCGCCGGAAATGAAGGCGACGCCGACCGCACGGCCGCGCAGCCTGATCACCGGCCAGCGCATGGAAAAGATCGAGTGGGGTCCGAACTGGGAAGAGATTCTCGGCGGCGAGTTCTCGAAACGCTCGAAGGACAAGAACTTCGACGAGGTGCAGAAGGACATCTACGGCCAGTTCGAGAACACCTTCATGATGTACCTGCCGCGGCTGTGCGAGCACTGCCTGAACCCGGCCTGCGTCGCCAGCTGCCCGTCCGGCTCGATCTACAAGCGCGAAGAGGACGGCATCGTGCTGATCGACCAGGACAAGTGCCGCGGCTGGCGCATGTGCGTGTCCGGCTGCCCGTACAAGAAGATCTACTACAACTGGCAGAGCGGCAAGGCCGAAAAGTGCATCTTCTGCTATCCGCGCATCGAGGCCGGCCAGCCCACCGTGTGCTCGGAAACCTGCGTCGGCCGCATCCGCTACCTCGGCGTGCTGCTGTATGACGCCGACCGCATCCAGGAAGCGGCTTCGGTCGAACACGACCGCGACCTCTACCAGGCGCAGCTCGACATCTTCCTCGACCCGAACGATCCGGACGTGATCGAACAGGCGCGCGCCGACGGCATCCCTGATGCGTGGATGGAAGCCGCCCGCCGCAGCCCGGTGTACAAGATGGCGGTCGAGTGGAAGGTGGCGCTGCCGCTGCACCCGGAATACCGCACGCTGCCGATGGTGTGGTACGTGCCGCCGCTGTCGCCGATCACCGCCGCCGCCAACGCCGGCCAGATCGGCAGCAACGGCGAAATCCCGGACGTGAACCAGCTGCGCATCCCGGTGAAGTACCTGGCCAATCTGCTCACCGCCGGCGACACCCAGCCGGTGGTGCGGGCGCTCGAACGCATGCTGGCCATGCGCGCCTACCAGCGTACGAAGCATGTCGATAACCGCATCGATGTGGCCGCGCTGAAGCAGGTCGGTCTCAGCCAGGCCGAGGTGGAAGACATGTACCACGTGATGGCCATCGCCAATTACGAGGACCGCTTCGTCATTCCGAGCGCCCACCGCGAGTACGCCGAGAACGCCTTCGACGTGCGCGGCGGCTGCGGCTTCTCCTTCGGCAACGGTTGTTCGGAAGGCAGTTCGGACACCAGCCTGTTCGGTGGTTCGAAGCGCCGCACCATTCCCATCAAGGCGGTGGTCTGAGATGAGAACCCCCACGCTCACTGCGTTCGCGCAGGGCCGGCTTTGCACAGCTGGCCCGTTCAGCAGGCGCAGCACAGGTGCTGCGCAACCCCTGCCTCACCCCCGCCAAGGGGGCTGCGCTCGCCCTTGGGGCGGCCCGGCGGGCGGCGCGTTCTCACCTGCACGCGCCGATTGCCCTTCGCTTGGCGGACCGTGCGCATGTCCTCCCCAACTCGTTCATGAGGACCCTCTCAATGTTTAGTCCACCGAAGAAGATGACCCACACGCTGCGCGCCTGCGCGCTGCTGATCGGCTACCCGGACGCCAGCCTGCGTGGACTGCTGCCCGACCTGCGCCTGGCGCTGCACGACGAGGCGGCGCTGTCGGCCTCCCGTCTGGCCGAGCTGGATGCGCTGATCGATCTGCTGCAGCGGCAGGACGCCATTGAGGCCGAAGCGGCCTATGTCGAACTGTTCGACCGCGGCCGCTCGACCTCGCTGCACCTGTTCGAGCATGTGCATGGCGATTCGCGCGACCGCGGCCCGGCCATGATCGATCTGGCGCAGACCTACGAGAAGGCGGGCCTGCATCTGGGTCCGGCCGAACTGCCGGACTACCTGCCGGTGGTGCTGGAATTCGCCTCCACCCAGCCGCCGAAGGAGGCGCGCGCCTTCCTGGCGGAAATGACCCACATCCTGAACGCGCTGTTCACCGCACTGGTCAAGCGTGAAAGCCGCTACGCCAGCGTGATCGGCGCACTGATCGAACTGGCCGGCGAGCGCGCGCAGGCGGTGAAGATCGCCGACGACGAGGCGCTGGACGACAGCTGGGCCGAGCCGGAAGCCTTCGGCGGCTGTTCGACCCAGGGCCAGGCACGCCCGGGCACGCCCCAGCCGGTCACCCGCCCCGTCCACATCGTTCGCAAGACCCCGGTCACCCAAGGAGCGCAATCATGACGTCCTGGCTCGACAACCTGCTGTTCGGCTACTACCCCTACATCTGCCTCGCGGTGTTCTTCATCGGCAGCCTGCTGCGCTTCGATCGCGACCAGTACACCTGGAAGAGCGATTCGTCGCAGCTGCTGCGCCGCGGTCAGCTGCGCCTGGGCAGCAACCTGTTCCACATCGGCGTGCTCTTCCTGTTCTTCGGGCACTTCTTCGGCATGTTGACGCCGCACTTCGTCTATGAGCACTTCATCGGCGCCGGCGCCAAGCAGCTGGTGGCCATGGTGAGCGGCGGCATCGCGGGCACGCTGGGCTTCATCGGCCTCACGCTGCTGCTGCATCGCCGGCTGACCGAGCCGCGCATCCGCGCCACCTCGAAAACCAGCGACATCGTGATCGCGCTGCTGCTGTGGGTACAGCTGCTGCTGGGTCTGGCCACCATCCCGCTGTCGGCCCAGCACCTGGACGGCAGCATGATGCTGCGGCTGGCCGAATGGGCGCAGCGCATCGTCACCTTCCGCGCCGGCGCACCGGAACTGCTGGCCGAAGCCGGCTGGGTGTTCAAGACCCACATGTTCCTCGGCATGAGCATTTTCCTGGTGTTCCCCTTCACCCGTCTGGTGCATGTATGGAGCGGCTTCGCGTCGGTGTTCTACGTATTCCGCCCCTATCAGGTGGTGCGCGCACGCCGGCTCAACCTGCCGGCCGGCCACAACCAGCCGCGCCAGCCGGGCGCCGGCATCTGACCACGCGCATGCCGCGGACGCCGCGAATCTGGTAGACAGTCGTGAGCGGCCGGCGCGGCCGCTCACGACAGAACGGACACCACGAGGAGACACCATGCAGTCCACGCAAGACAGCCGCATCGCCCGGGTCAACGGCATCGCGATCAGCGGCGCCGACGAAGATCTGCCGCCGGACGAGCTGCGCAACCGCGCCTGCACCGAACTGCTGCGCCAGGCCGCCCAGAAGGCCGGGCTGCTGTCGGCGGACGACACCCAGTCGGCCGACGGTCTGATTTCGGAAGAGGCCGCGGTCGCCATCGATACGCTGATCGGCCAGGCGGTGCAGGTGCCGGAGCCGTCGGAAGAGGCCTGCCAGCGCCATCATGCCGCCCATATCGGCCGCTACACCGTGGGCCAGCGCGCACGCATGCGCCACATCCTGTTCGCGGTCACCCAGGGCGTGGACGTGAACGCACTGCGCAGCCGTGCCGAAGCGGTGCTGATCGAGGTGCGCGCGCACGCCGACGGCGAAGACCCCTTCCCTGAAGCCGCCCGCCAGTGCTCCAACTGCCCGAGCAGCGAACGCGGTGGCGACCTCGGCTGGCTGGCGCCGGAAGAAGTGGTGCCGGAATTCGCCCGCGCCATCTTCGGCCAGCCGGACATCGGCGTGCTGCCGCGCCTGGTGCACAGCCGCTTCGGCTTCCACGTGATCGACGTGCAGGAGCGCGAAGCCGGCACGGTGCAGCCTTTCGACGAGGTGCGGGGCACGGTGGCCGCATCGCTGCGCCAGCAGAGCTTCGCCACCGCGCTGCGCCAGTACGTGGCGCTGCTGGCCGGTCAGGCCCGGCTTGAAGGCGTGGACATGGACATGGCCGACACGCCGCTGGTGCAGTGAGCACGCGATGAGCCATGCAGCGCGCCCCTTCAGTCCCCGTGCGGGCGCCGCTGCGCTGACCGGCCCTGCCTGAGCGGAAATTCACCATGCCCGACGAACTGCTGACCCGGCTGCGCCGCTTCCACGACCACACCTTTCCCGGTGTGCAGGACCGCTTCCAGCACCTGGTGCGCGACGGCCAGCACCCGACCATCCTGTTCATCGGCTGTTCCGACTCCCGGCTGGTGCCCTATCTGCTGACCGGCACCGGGCCGGGCGAGCTGTTCATCGTGCGCAACGTGGGGGCCTTCGTGCCGCCCTATGACGGCAGCACGCACCCGGGGCAGCTGGCAGGCTTCCACGGCACCTCGGCCGCCATCGAATACGCGGTGCTCAATCTGAAAGTGGCCCACATCGTGGTGTGCGGCCACAGCCACTGCGGCGGCGTGCGCGCGCTGTACGAAGGCGTGAGCGCGGAGGCGCCCAATCTGAATGCCTGGCTGGACCTTGGCCGCGAGGCGGTGCTGCCGGTGCAGCTCACCGACGAGGCGCTGCGCCGCACCGAACAGCGCGCAGTCGTGCTGCAGCTGGAGCGGCTGATGGATTACCCGATGGTGCGCGCCGGCGTGGACGCCGGCCGCATCGCGCTGCACGGCTGGCACTACGTGATCGAGGACGGCGAAGTGCACGTGTTCGACGTGCATCGCGGCGCCTTCGTACCGGCGTCCAGCGCCGAACACAGCGGCACCGGCCCCTTCCTGCCCTTTGCCGGCGACGAACCGAGCCCGATCGACGCATGGTGAGCCATACTGCAGCGATGCACGCGCACGACCGGCACACCTCCAGCCTTGCCCCCTCGCCCAACCGCCGCGACTTCCGCGGCCGTCGCTGGGCCATGGTCACGCTGCGCTCGCTGCATCTGGTGGGCGTGGTGCTGGTGGGCAGCGCGCTGCTGACCGGTCACGACGAATACCGGCGCGCCGCCGCGCTGCTCATGCTGGCCACCGGTCTGGGCATGTACGGGCTGGAAGTGTGGAGCAAGCCGCCCCACGCGGTCGAACTGGCCGGCCTGTTCATCCCGGTCAAGCTGGTGGGCGTTGCCACCATGATCGTGCTGCCGCAGTCTGCGGCCGGCCTGTTCTGGCTGCTGCTGATCGCCTCTTCGGTGGTGTCGCACGCGCCGGCCGGCTTCCGCCACATCCGCCCTTTCGCAACGCATGCGGACGACCGTCACTGATACATCCGCCTCACGGTTTTTTCCGCATCCGATGCCCCTGCTGCAGATCATCTACACCAGCACGCTGGTGACCGACGGCCCCGCCGTGCTGTCCGCCATCCTGGACACCAGCGTGCGCAACAACGCGCGCGATGACATCACCGGCATGCTGCTGCACTCGGCCGGCAACGTGCTGCAGGTGATCGAGGGCGAAGCCGGCGTGCTGCAGGCGCGCTACGCGCGCATCTGTGCCGACCCGCGCCACAAGGGCCTGATCGAACTGTCGCAGGACCGGGTAGACAGCCGGGAATTCGGCCAGTGGAGCATGGGCGTGCGCGGCGTTCGACCGGAAGACATGCCGCCCAGTGGCGCCGATGCCGCGCTGTTCCATGGCGGATTCGACCGGCAGCTCCTGTCTGCCCGCCCCGGCATGGCGCGCGAAATGCTGGCGCTGTTCAGCCGCAACATGCGCTGACGCGGGCCGCCGCTTGGTGGCGACCGCGGCGTGATGCCGCTGCCGCGGCCACCACGACCGCGCCGGCCAGCATCATCAGCACCGACGCCGGCTCCGGCACCGCAGGCAGCGGCGGCAGGCCACCGACCTGATCCGCGCTCAGTTCGACGTCGTACAGCCGTATCGATGCCACCGCGCCATCGGCGAATTCGCCCTGACCACCACCCGCCACGTTGTCGGCAAAGAAATGGATGAGGCGCTGCGGGTTGGCCGACGCATAGGCGCTGAAGTTCAGCGAGGTGGTGGTGAGGTCGAACTGGAAGATGCCATCCATATAGGCACTCACCGTGCTGTTGCCCCGGTTGGTCAGCGTGACGCGGTGATAGTCGCCGACCGTGAAGCGGGTCGGCCCGTCACCGCTCGGCCACACCTCCAGCCGGCTGTCAGGGTCGATGTACAGCGCGTTGTCGCTCTGCCGGTTCGACACGCCGTAGATGTTCTCCCAGCTCGAACTGTTGGGTTCGAACTTGAACACGATGTCGATCGAGTAAGCGTCGTCGCCGTTCAGCAGACCGCTGCTGCTCACCAGCAGGCCGGCCTGTTCATTGGGCGTGCTGTTGCCATCGAAGCGCCACACCCAGCGGGTTTCGCCGAACACCGTGTCCTGCACGAAGCCGCTCAGGCCCAGCGGATCGATCACGCCCAGCGCCGGCACGCCGGCCTGATCGGCAGCCAGCGTCTGGTCGAAACGCCAGGTCGCGACCGGCAGCGGCTCGGCCGCGAACGCGGCTGACGCCAACCCGAATGCGGAAAGGCACAGCATGGACAGCACGGTTCGGCGCAAGCTCATGGTTGAAACCCCTCTGTGGATATCGGTCGAGGGCGGCTGCAGCAAGATCGATACCACAGTTACATGACACTGATTATTCGAAGGAATGCATGAACGCACCGCCGCCGGTGTCAGAAAGGCCGACAGCTGTCCGGCCGCCGCTCTCATGCATGGCAAGCCGCGGCGGCCGGTGCATGCCGCCGAACAGCGGCTCCAGTCGCCCACAGCGGGCCAGCAGCGCCTCGTCCTGCCAGCGCCGGCCGACCAGCTGGAAACCGACCGGCAGGCCGTCCTCGACACCGGCCGGCAGCACAACCACCGGATGCCCGGTCAGCGAGAACGGCGTCACCAGCCCGATCGACCCTTCGGCAAACGGAAGGCGCACCTCATCGACCGCAATGTCTGGCGGCCGCTTCCACCACACCAGCCGGGTCTGCGGATAGGCCACCGACGGCGCCACCGGGCACAGCCACGCATCCCATTCGCCGAGAAAGCGCTCGAGCGCGCGGATGAGGCGGTCACGCATGTTGAGCGCGCGGTTGTAGCGCTGCGCATCCAGCGCCAGCCCCTGAACGAAGGCGTACGCCAGCGGCTGGTCACGGCTGATGAAGCGGCCGGTCACCGACAGCAGGCGACGCGCCAGCGCGGGCATGCCGAGGCCGATTTCGGTGCCGGCCAGCCAGCCCCAGGCCTGCCAGGCCTTGTGCGTGTCGAAGCCGTCCGGCTGCAGGCGTTCCACCACGCAGCCGCCGGCCTGCAGCGCGGCCACCGTCCGCGCCAGCCCGGCGCGGGTGCGCCGGCACAGCGGCAGGCCGCCGAAGTCGTCCCACCAGGCCACGCGCAGCGGCCGCTCGGGCAACGTCACCGGCTGTACCGGCACCCGCGGCACTTCGGTATCCAGATCGTCCGGCCCCGCCAGCAGGCCGAGCGCGCACTGCAGATCGGCCACAGACGGGGCCAGTGCGCCGAAGGACAGCATGTGGCGCACGCTGCGCCGGCCGCCCGGCAGATGCGGAATGTGGCCACTGCGCGGAATGCGGTTCTCGGTCGCCTTCAGCCCGGCCACGCCGCAGTAGGCAGCCGGAATGCGAATGGAGCCGCCGATGTCGCTGCCCGGGTCGAGGTAGGAAAAGCCCATCGCCACTGCGGCCGCACTGCCGCCGGAACTGCCGCCCGGCGTGAGCGCCGGGTCCCATGGATTGCGCGTCGGCCCGAACAGCGGACTCCAGCACTGCGGCGTACCGGCCAGTTCCGGCAGGTTGGTCTTGCCCACGATGACCGCGCCGGCCGCACGCAGCCGCGCCACCACCGCGGCGTCACGCACCGGAACGTGCTGCGCCAGCGGCGGATGGCTGCCGGTGGTGAGCAGGCCGGCGGTTTCGAACGAATCCTTCACCGTGATCGGCACGCCGAGCAGCGGCGGCAGAACACCGCCCTCGGTTCTTCGCCGGTCGGCCTCGGCAGCGGCAGCCCGTGCGCCCGCCTCATCCAGCGTGACGACCGCGTTGATGTCGCGGTCGTGCGAGTGGATGCGGTCCAGGCAGTGTTCCAGGGCTTCGCTCGCCGAGGTCTGGCCGCAGGCGATGCGGGCGGCCAGATCGAGGGCGCTGCCGGACGGATGAGGTGAATGAGGGATCATGCGGCGGATTATGTATGGACCGTTGCGCACGCGACGTGCGGCAGCGCAGGAATCGCATCGCCATCGCGGCGGCTGCAGCGGAACGGGGCATGACGAAAACGATCACGCGGCGGGCCGGTTCATCCCGCTGCAAGATTCGGGACCGACCATGCCGGTGACGGTGTCGTGGCAGGCTGCGTCTGAACGCCCGCGACGGCTCCGTGTCGAATCAACGGTATCTTCCACGGCCAGCCGGTCGCCGGCAGACTGACCCGGCACGGCGCAGCCGCGCCCGAAAGCGGCGTCAGCGCCAGCCGGGGTGACGGCGTTAGGGCTACACACGAATTCGACCAAGGACAAACCCGCATGTCTCACGACCGTTTTTTCCGTGGAGAAATGAGCCGACGCGACTTCCTCTGGCTGTCGGGGGTGGCCGGTGCGGCCGTCGTCCTGCCTGCGCTCAGCGGCTGCGCCACCGACCCGATCACCGGCCAGCAGGTGCTGGTCGGCCTGTCGGAGCAGGATGAGATCGGCATCGACCGCAAGCACTCGCCGCAGCAGTTTTCGGCCGACTACGGCGCGCTGCAGGACCCGGAGCTGAACCGCTACGTGAACGACCTCGAACTGTCGCTGGCCAGACACACCCACCGCCCCCAGGTTCCTTACAGCGCAAGGGTGGTCAACGCGAACTACATCAACGCCTACACCTTCCCCGGCGGCAGCATGGCCTGTACCCGCGGCATCATGCTGGACATGGACAGCGAGGACGAGCTGGCCGCCCTGCTCGGCCACGAGACCGGACACGTCAATGCCCGCCACAGTGCCAAGCAGGCGGGTCGGGGCATGGTCGCTCAGGCCGGTGCGATGGCGGTCAACGTCGCGGTCGCGATGTCGGACTACCGCGGCGCGGCGCCATTGGCCAACATCGCCACCCAGGTCGGAGCCAGTGCCCTGCTGGCCGGCTATTCGCGCAACGACGAGCGGCAGGCCGATGCCCTGGGCATGGAATACATGACACGCGCCGGCTACAACCCGGACGGCATGGTGAACCTGATGGACATGCTGCGCAGCCAGCACAGGGAAAAGCCCAGCCTGCTGCAGACCATGTTCTCGTCGCATCCGATGTCGGACGAACGCTATGCCACCGCGCAGCGCGAAGCGACCGATGCCTACGGCAGCTACCGTGGCAAGAAGCTTTCGCGCGAGCGCTACATGGATCACACCGCCGGCCTGCGCCGTATCGCGCCGGCAGTGAAGGCGCAGCAGGAAGGCGAATCGCTGATGGCGAAGAAGTCGCTGGACGAAGCCGAAGCGCGCTTCGGTCAGGCGCTGAAAATGGCACCGGACGACTACTGCGGCAACGTTCTGATGGGCAAGTGCCTGCTCGCGCAGAAACAGTATGCCGATGCCGACCGCCATTTTTCGCGCGCCACTGAAATCTACCCCGGAGAAGGCCAGGCGCTCTACCAGAAAGGCGTATCCAGGCTTGCGCTGGGCCGCGGCCCGGAGGCACTTGCCGCCTTCAACGCCTACGACAAGGCCCTGCCGGGAAACGCCACCACACTCTTCCTGAAAGGCGTGGCCTACGAAACGATGCAGGACAGGCGCGCCGCAAGCCAGCACTATGCCGCCTACATCCGCAGCGGGCAGAAAGACGCCCAGGCACAGTTCGCCTTCCAGCGCCTGCAGTCCTGGGGAATGGTCAAGTAGAACAACCGGCCGGAAACGGTTCTTGACACATCGCAACCATGCATCCGTCACGCTGCACTGCGCCTTGTGAGCGAATCGCGACAGGGTTAGCATCGCTGCGCGTCGTTTTTTGTGTGGCTCGGGCAACCGTCCGTGCCACGCAGTACGAAGCACCCACCACCACGAGGAGGAGCATCAACCATGTCTGATCAGAACAAGACGCAGTCGGCCCGCCGCAATTTCCTGGCCAAGGCTGCAGGCACTGCCGCCGGTACCGCTGCCATCGCCTTCCCCAGCATTTCGGTCGCACAATCCCCGATCACCCTGCGCTTCCAGTCCACCTGGCCAGCCAAGGACATCTTCCACGAATTCGCACAGGACTACGCCAAGCTGGTCAATGACATGTCTGGCGGCCGGCTGAAGATCGACGTGCTGCCCGCCGGCTCGGTGGTGAAGGCCTTCGACCTGCTGGACGCGGTGAACAAGGGCACGCTCGACGGTGGCCACGGCGTGATCGCCTACTGGTATGGCAAGAATTCCGCGCTCGCGCTGTGGGGCTCCGGCCCGGCCTTCGGCATGGACGCCAACATGCTGCTGGCCTGGCACGAATTCGGCGGCGGCAAGGCGCTGCTGGACGAGATCTACAAGAGCCTGAACATGGACGTCGTGTCCTACATGTACGGCCCGATGCCGACCCAGCCGCTGGGCTGGTTCAAGAAGCCGGTCACCAAGGCCGAGGACATGAAGGGCCTGAAGTTCCGTACCGTCGGTCTGTCGATCGACGTGTTCACCGACATGGGCGTTTCGGTCAATGCGCTGCCGGGCGGCGAAATCGTGCCGGCGATGGACCGTGGCCTGCTCGATGCAGCCGAATTCAACAACGCCGCCTCCGATCAGGTGCTCGGCTTCCCGGACGTGTCCAAGGTGTGCATGCTGCAGAGCTTCCACCAGGCATCCGAACAGTTCGAGATCCTGTTCAACAAGAAGCGTCTTGAAGGGCTGCCGGCTGACTTGCGCGCCATCGTGCGCAACGCAGTACCGGCCGCGTCGGCCGAGATGTCGTGGAAGGCGATTGACCGCTACTCCACCGCTTACCAGGAAATGCAGGAAAAGCAGGGCGTCAAGTTCTACAAGACGCCGGACGCCATCCTGAAGACCCAGTTGGCCGCCTGGGACAAGGTGTCGGGCAAGAAAGCGGAAGAGAACCCGATGTTCAAGAAGGTGCTGGAGTCGCAGCGTGCCTTCGCCAAGCGCACCGCCAAGTGGCAGAACGACACCACGGTGAACTACCGCATGGCCTACGACCACTTCTTCGGCAAGAAGGGCTGAGGCCCGCATCGCTGCAAATGAGCCGGCGTCTCCAAAAGGGGCGCCGGCTTTTTTGACTCCACAAGAATAGGACGGACACCGACAAGTGTCCGCAGACTGCCATGCAAAAACTGCTGCTCGGCGTTGACCGGATCAACACCTGGATCGGCCACGCGTTTGCGTGGAGCATCGTCGTGCTGACGCTGCTCATCACCTGGGAGGTGTTCTCGCGCTACGTGATGAACGCGCCGCACGCCTGGGTGTTCGACGCCACCTACATGCTGTACGGCACGCTGTTCATGATGGCCGGCGCCTACACGCTGGCCACCGCCGGCCATGTACGCGGCGACGTGCTGTACGGCTTCTTCGAGCCGCGCACCCAGGCCACCCTGGATCTCATCCTCTATTTCGTGTTCTTCATTCCGGGCGTACTGGCCCTGTGCTGGGCCGGTTGGGACTTCTTCAATGATTCCATGGCGATCCGGGAACACTCTTCGGTCACCTCGGACGGCCCGCCCATCTATCCCTTCAAGTTCATCATCCCGCTGGCCGGCGCCGCGCTGATGCTGCAGGGCGTGGTCGAAATCCTGCGCTGCATCGTCTGCATCCGGCAGGGCGAATGGCCTTCGCGCACCCATGACGTCGAGGAAGTCGACGTCGAGAAACTGCGCCACATGGTGCATGCCGATCTGCCCGAGGGCGATACCGCCGGGAGCACCCAGAAATGAAGAAAGAACTCCGCTTCGGCTTCGGCCTGATGGCGATCATCATCGTCGCCACCGCCATCCTGATGCCGTCTCCGTCCGAATGGACAGGCGGCCACCTTGGCCTGCTCATGCTGGCGCTGGTGGTGGTGGCCATCATCCTGGGCTTTCCGACCGCCTTCACGCTGATGGGCATGGGCGTGCTGTTCTCCTGGCTGGCCTACCGGATGCAGAACCCGGACATCGCCACCCAGCAGACGCTGGACCTGATGGTGCAGCGCGCCTTTTCGGTCATGACCAACGACGTGCTCATCTCGATCCCGCTGTTCGTGTTCATGGGTTATCTGGTCGAGCGCGCCAACCTGATCGAGAAGCTGTTCAAGAGCCTGCATCTGGCGATGGCCCGCATTCCCGGTTCGCTGGCGGTGGCCACGCTGGTCACCTGCGCCATCTTCGCCACCGCCACCGGCATCGTCGGCGCGGTGGTGACGCTGATGGGTCTGCTGGCGCTGCCCGCCATGCTGCGTTCGGGCTACGACGTCCGGCTGTCGGCCGGCGTGATCACCGCCGGCGGTTGCCTGGGCATCCTGATTCCGCCCTCGGTCATGCTCATCGTGTATGGCGCCACCGCCGGCGTGTCGGTGGTGAAGCTGTACGCGGGCGCCTTCTTCCCGGGCCTGATGCTGGCCGGCCTGTACATGCTGTACGTGATCATCGTGGCCAAGCTGAAGCCGGAAATGGCCCCTCCGCTGCCCGAGTCCGAACGGCATGTCGAACTGCCGGCCGCTGCGAAGGAAGTTTCGGGCCGCTACGGTCGCAAGGCGGTGCCGGCGCTGCTGGCGGCATTGAAAGGACCGCGCGGCGCCGCCGGCACCGGCACGCTGCTCGGCCAGCTGGGCATTGCGCTGCTGCCGCTCATCCTGGCCGCCGTCGCGCTGACCTCGATACATGGCGCCATGACCGCACCGGTGCCGGTGGAGGACGTGCCTGCAGGCATCGAGTCCTTCGACAGCGGCATGAGCGCCAGCGATCTGGCGGAACCGCCGGCTGAAGAGGGCGGGCTGCAGGAACCGCCGGCTGAAGACGGCCTGCAGGAGCCGCCGAAGGACAGCGGCGATCTGGCCGAACCGCCAGGCGCGGACGCTCTCGCGAAGGACGCCCCGGCCGCGGTGGCCGAGCCGGCGGCAGCCCCTGCTGCCGCACCGGCTGCGGCAAGCCCCGAAGCCCGCCCGGCACCCACCGGCTTCTGGGTTACGGTGGGCATCATCGTGGCACTGCTGGCAGTGTTCTACGGCCTGCTGAGCTTCGAGCGGCTGGAAATCTTCAAGATGCTGCTGGCGTCCTTCTTCCCGCTGGCCATCCTGATCCTGGCGGTACTGGGCACCATCGTGTTCGGTCTGGCCACGCCGACCGAGGCGGCGGCCATCGGGGCTTTCGGCGGCGCGCTGCTGGCGGCAGCCTACGGCCAGCTGAACATGGGCGTGATCAAGGAGTCGGTTTTCCTGACGGCCAAGACTTCGGCCATGGTGTGCTGGCTGTTCGTGGGCAGCGCCATCTTCTCGGCGGCGTTCGCGCTGCTGGGCGGGCAGGAACTGGTGGAGAAGTTCGTGCTGTCGATGGATCTGACGCCGATCCAGTTCATGATCCTGGCTCAGTTCATCATCTTCATCCTGGGCTGGCCGCTGGAGTGGACCGAAATCATCGTCATCTTCATGCCGATCTTCATCCCGCTGCTGGCGCACTTCAACATCGACCCGCTGTTCTTCGGCCTGCTGGTGGCGATGAACCTGCAGACCGCCTTCCTGTCTCCGCCGGTGGCGATGTCGGCCTTCTACCTGAAGGGCGTGGCGCCGTCGCATGTGACGCTGAACCAGATCTTCGCCGGCATGATGCCCTTCATGGGCATACAGGTGATCGCGCTGATCCTGCTCTACATGTTCCCGGGCATCGGCATGTGGCTGCCCAACTATCTGTACAACTGAGCAGGCCGGTACAGATGACCCTGACTGCGGCGCTTCGGCGCCGCAGTTTTTTTGCAGCGCCGCGTAGAATCCTTGCGATGCTCTCCCCCGAACAGACCCGCCTGCTGATCCGGCTACGCTGGACCGCCTTCTTCCTGCTCGCCGCTGCCTATGTGCTGGTGTTCTTCCACCGCACCGCACCGGCCGCCATCGCCACCGAACTGGCACGCGACTTCAGCGTCGGCCCGACCTCGCTCGGCGCGCTGGCCTCGACCTATTTCTGGATTTACATGGTGATGCAGATCCCGACCGGGGTGCTGGCCGACACGCTGGGGCCGCGCCGCATTGTCGCGCTGGGTGGCGTGGTGGCCGGCATCGGCTCCATCGTGTTCGCGCAGGCGGACAGTCTGGGCGTGGCCATGGCCGGCCGCACCCTGGTCGGACTGGGCGTGTCCTTCCCCTTCATCGCGCTGCTCAAGATCAACGCCGCGTGGTTTCCGGAAAACCGCTTCGCCACGCTGAACGGCGTCACCATGTTCATCGGCAATCTGGGGGCGGCCAGTGCGGCACTGCCGCTGGCCTGGGTGGTCACCGTGGTGTCCTGGCGCACGGTGTTCGTCACGCTGGGTCTGCTGTCCATGCTGCTCGCACTGATCACCTGGCTGCGCGTGCGCGACCGGCCGGAGGACGCCGGCCTGCCGACGATGCGCGAACTGGATGGCAAGCCTGCGCATGCACCGCTGCCGGCCGGCGACTGGAAGGCCGGACTGACGCAGGTCGCGCGCAACCGTGCCAGCTGGCCCGGCCTGTTCGTCAATGCCGGCATCGCAGGCAGCCTGTTCTCGTTCGCCGGCCTGTGGGGCGTGCCCTATCTGATGGCGGCGCACGGCATGGAACGGGCGGTCGCCGCACAGCACACCACGCTGCTGCTGGTCGTGTTTGCCTGCAGTTGCCTGTTCATCGGCCGCCTGTCCGACCATCTGCGTCGCCGCAAGCCGGTCATGCTGGGCTATGCCGCACTTTACGTCGCCGGCTGGCTGCCCTTTGCGCTCGCAGACAGCGCGCTGCGGCCGCTGGCGACCTACGCGGCGTGCACGCTGATCGGTCTTTCGGCGGCCGCCTTCTCGCTCACCTGGGCCTGTGCCAAGGAAGTGAACCCGCCGGCGCTGTCCGGCATGGCGACCAGTCTGGTCAACGTCGGCTGCTTTCTCGGTGCGGCGCTGCTGCAGCCGCTGGTCGGCTGGGTGATCGAGCTGTATTCACCGTCGATCGCCGAAGCGACGCACGAAGCGGTGACCATGGGCATACGCGTGCTGGCCGTTGCCGCGCTGGGCGGCTTCGTCGCCGCCTGCTTCATCCGCGAAACCCGCGGCCGCAACCTGACGGAATCACACGGATGAACGCGCTGATCGGACTGATGGTGCAGGTGATGCTGCCGCTGTCGCTGCTGGTGGCAGCCGGCGGCTGGTGGGCAGCGCGCATGGGCGAAGGGCGCGATGTCGATGTGCTGCGTGCGCAGCTGAACCGGCTGGTGCTGTACGTGTTCTACCCGGCCATCCTGTTCGCGGTCGCGGCCAGCACGCCGATCAGCCTGGACCTGCTCACGGTGCCCTTCCTGGTCGGTGTCGGCACGCTGGCCAACGGCGCCCTGCTCTATCTGCTGCTGTGGAAGACCCGGCTCGGCGCCGGCCTGCACGACACCACGCGCGCAGCGCTGATGCTGGGCGGCATGTTCGGCAACACCTTCAACGTGGGTGCCCCGGTGCTGGAGTTCTTTTTCGGCAATGGCGCAATGCGCTACGCCATCTTCAACGACATGTTCATGACCATGCCCTTCGTGTGGACGCTGGGCGTGTGGATCGCCACCCGCCTGGGTTCGCACGCCGAGGGCGAGCGGCCGGACGTGCTGCGCACCGTGCTCATGATGCCGCCGATCTGGGCCTTCGTGCTCGGGCTCGCGGCGCAATACACCGGCCTGGCCTACCCGCCGCTGGTGCAGGCGGCCCGCTTCATCGGCCAGGCCGCGATTCCGGTCATCATCTTCGTGCTCGGCATGACCATTCCGTGGCGCCGGCTGGTGCCGCGCACCGAGATTCTGGTCGCCTCCGCGGTCAAGCTGCTGGTCGCACCACTGCTGATCTGGGGCCTGGTGCTGGCGGTGTCCGACTCGCCAAGCGAGGCGCAGCGCGCCTCGCTGGTCGAATGCGCCACGCCCACCTTCATGACCTCGCTGCTGCTGGCCGAGCGTTTCAAGATCGACGCGGCGGCCTCGGCGCTGCTGATCGGCTGGAGCACCCTGCTGTTCTGGCTGTCACTGCCCCTTCTGCTGGGGCTCGGCGTGTTCGGCTGACGGGGTCTGCGGCGCTGCGCGTTCGATGACGGCGGTCGCGACCCGCCGCCCCAGCGCGAGCCCGTCCTCGTTGTCGTGGCGGAAATGGATGCCGCCATAAAGCCGCGACATCGCCGCCTGTTCGGCCTGCGCATCGAACACCGCGGCACGATCGGGCAGATAGTGGCCAAGGATGCGCGCGGCCGCTCCGCTGGTTGCCGCATGACCCGACACGTAGCCCGGAAACGGCGGCGTCAGGATGGCCGGTCTGAGCTCAACGCCCAGCAGCTGCCTGGCGGCGGTGATCGGACGTGCGCTCCAGTACCGGTACTTCACCGCCCACGACAGGATGAAGGTATCCGCCATGGCCATGTTCAGATCCGCGAACATGTCCAGCGTGCGCCGGGCATCGAGCTGGGTGCGTCCGGCCAGGGCATCGAGGGCGATCTGATTCCAGTGGCCGGGTGGCGTGACCGAGCCATGTCCGTCCACCCAGAACTTGGCGATCGCGAGCTGTTCAGGGGTCAGGCTGCGCTGAACGTCGATCACCTCCTGCAGATCCTTCAGATAGGCCGGCGACCCGTAACGCGGCGGAACCGACCGCGCCGCATCGCGCTCATCCGCAGCCCAGGTACGCCAGTGCGGTGCGAAGGGCTCCGACGGCGGGAAATAGAAGTACGGCGGCGTCGGCTCCCAGCTGCCCGGGCCGTAGTAGCGCTCTTCGCCGTACCACTGCAGACGCACCCCGTTCCATCCGTGCTGCGCGCCATCGGAATCGCCGTAGGCAACCAGCTGCCGACCGATCTCATAACCCAGCGAAAGCGCACGGCCGCTCGCTTCGTCAGGTCTGTCGCGCGCGTGTCCGCGATGCCGGGCCGCCAGTTCGAACACGATGCGATCGAAGGAGCGCTCTTCGGCATTGAACAGATAGCCGAGCACCTGTGCCGCCGCCATCGACTGCGCCAGCGCGCCATCATGGCCACAGGCCTGCGCCGCCAGCGCGGCGTCGCGCATGGCCACGTGCACCAGCGCCAGTCCGCGCGCAGCACGCGTCGGAGACACCTTGTGCTTGACGTGCATTGAAAGCTGCAGCCGCGTCCATGCCAGGCCCGGCGGCTCCGCAGCCCACGCCTTCATCATGACAGCCGCCTGCTGGCCGGCTTGCTCCCAGTCATGAAAGACGGATGCCGGCAGCAGTGCGCGGACATCGCGCGCGCCTGCCAGCGCGGCGCACTCGCCGCGCGCGATCCGGGTTCCCGTCAGACCCTGTGCCTGTGCGCTGCCGCCCAGCGCAAGCGAGAGCACGAACAGCAGGCCGCTGACCACGCGGACACCGCAGCAGTGGATACGCATCATTCCTTCTCCAGCGCCGGCAGCAGGGCCTCGCGCCCCAGGATGCGCGCCAGCGCGTAGGCGTCGCGCCGGTCGTCGTCCTGCTGCGCGGGATCGGCACCGTGCGCCCGCAGCAGGCGGATGGCGGCAACCTGATTGCCGAAAATCGCCTGATGCAGCACCGGGCACCCCGGCAGGCCGGCCGATACCGAGGCGCCGGCCTTCAGCAGCGTACGCATGATGTCGAGGTGACCACGCCAGCCCGCGGCGGCCAGCGGGCTGCAGCCGGCGTCATCCAGTGCATTGACCTGCGCACCGGCCGCGACCAGCTGGTCGACGATGGCCGCGTGTCCCTGTGCCACCGCACCATGCAGCGCACGCAACTGTCGCCCCGGCAACGGTTCGTCGGCGGCAACACCGGCACGCAGCAACTGCTTCACGACATGGGCATCACCGATGCCGGCGTACTGCACCAGCGCGGCGGCGGTTGCCGGCACGCGTGCCGCTTCGAGCGCACGCAGTGCGTCGTCACGGCCTTCGGCCACACCGGAAACCAGCGCAAGCGCAAGGCCGGCCGCGCCGATGCGCTGAATGGATTCACTGAAAATCGCCGCTCTCCCCACCTGTGCTGCTGCCCGCCCAGGCCTTGACCTGCCGGGCCACCTCGTCCGGACCTCGCCCCAGACCGGCTCGCCGGGAGGCGACGCGGCCGTCAGGATGCAGTGCGATGCGTGCCGGCACACCGGTCAGGCCCAGCGATGCGAGCAGGGCCGGATTGTGCGCACGCAGCCAGCGCACCTCGCCCAGCCGGGCGTAGGACAGACGCAACGCATCGAACTGTTCGGCCGTACCGAGCACCAGCACCACGACGTTGCTGCCGAAGCGTTCGTTCTTCGATCCCAGCGCATCCAGAAAACGGCGGGCGCTCGGCAGACCGCCGTCGACCACCGCCAGCAGCCAGTTGCCACCCATGCCGAGCTCATGAACGCCCACTGGCAGGGAATCGGCATCCAGCGCCTCGAATGCCGGCAGATAGGGCTCCGCTGCCGACGCCACGGACGACCAGGCCAGCGTGGAAGCGAGTGCGAATGGAAGCAGGAAGCGGCTCATGGCGGTCATTGCGGAATGATGAAATTGAGGATCGAACCGCGTTCGCTGCCGATGCCGCGGAACATGTCCGGATCAGTGCCGCCGATCAGCGACAGCGCCTGCGCCTGCGCGGCATCGGCATCGCCGGCCGTGCGCTGGACTGCAAAGTGCATCAGCCCGATGGTGGCGCCGGCCGGTAGGGTGACCGTCCAGGTGCTCGACATGCCGTCGCCGCTCAGCGTGGTGACCGGCACCCGTGTCGCGCTGGTGCCGGCGAACACGTGCGCCAGCGCCGGATCGCTGCCCGGTGTGCCGTCAGTGGTCACCATGTAGCGATGGCCGGTATCGGCAGGGGCGATGATGACGCGGGTCGCACCATCCGAACCGAGGTTGGACGACAGCGTGACACTGACCGTCGCATCGACTGCGCCCCGGTTGGAGACGAACTCGATATAGCGCGCATAGCGACCGGCCACCGGCACGTACAGACGACGCACCACCTCGAACGTACCGAGACGCGCCGGGCCAAGCACCAGTTCCCGCCCGCCGTTGCGCAGGGTGGCCAGCGCAATGCACGGGAAACTGCTGCCGCCCACATTCAGCGCGTAGGCGGTGTCGTAGGCATCACCTCTGCCGCCGTATCCGCCGTCGCCGAGCGTACCGCTGCACCCGAAGTCGTAGCGGGAGGTATCCGGCGAATTGAAGGTGAAGCCCATGTTCACCATCTGGCTCACCACCAGATCCAGCGTCGCCGAACCCGCGGTGAGCCGCTCCAGAGTGGCCTGGCCGGCATAGCCGCCGCCATTGATCTGCAGCCGTACCGAGCCCAGCGGCAACTCGCCGAACCGATAGCGCCCCTGCGAGTCGGCGATGGCCGAAACCTGGAACTCGCCGAAGGGGCCCACCGCCGGCCCCACGGCATTCACCACGACCTCGGGCAGCGGTTCGCCCGATTCGAGCAGCACCTGACCGTTCAGCGCGAACACCTCCGGTTCGTCCAGCGTCAGATCGATCACCTGGCCTTCGCTGCGCAGCACGGCGGTTCCGGTCGCCACCAGACCGCTGACCGGGTTCCGCGCATAGACAGTCAGTTCGCCCACGGCCATGCGCTGCGCGACGAAGCGGCCATCGCCATCGGTGCTTTCGAAGCGGTCGAACGCCAGCGCGCTCGACCGCAGATAGACCTCGGCGCCGATGACCGGCGTTCCGTTGCGGTCGCGCACGATGCCGCGCACGGTGCCGCTGGCCGGCAGCACCAGATCACGCGTCTGCACCGCGGATGCATCCGGGAAGCTGCCGCTCGCCTCGCCACGCAGGCCGAAGCCGTCCTCGTAGCCCAGCCGCCAGTCGCCGGCCGGCATGCCGATCAGCCGGTACAGCGCGTTCTCGTCCGACTGGGTACTGACATAGGCACCACCGGCTTCGCCCACCAGCGCTTCAATGAATACCGAAGGCGCAGGCGTGCCGTCTGCATAGCGCGTCACGCCCTTGAACACCGACGCCAGGATGTTCACCGTCACCGGCGCCTGATCGACGATTTCGAAGGTCGCACTGCCGAACTGAGTACGCACGACATACAGCCCGTCAGCCAGTCCGGAGAAACGGACACCGTTCTCGCACACCTCGCTGGCGTAGTCGTTCCCGACCGGCAGTTCGACCGCCTGCGCTGCGGCCAGCCCCACTTCGCCACCGCCTCCCGAACCGTTCAGCGAGAAATCGCACAATGCATCGATGGGCAGGCCATCGGCGGCACGCACGCTGACGGTGGCATGTGCTGACGGCAGGGCCAGCGCGAGATCCTGGGTCAGTTCCTGCATGTCGGTGGCAAGCAGCACCGTCTGCACGGTCGAGAACAGGTTTCCTCGCAGCCAGTATTCCACCTGCAGCCGCAGCGGACGACCGACCGGAAGGTTGTCGAAACGGAAGCGCCCCTCGCCGTCGGTCCCCGCACCCATGGCGGTTTCCCAGCCCCGCAGATCATCGTAGATGTAGTAGGCAGACACCGAGGCCCCCGTAACCGGCACACCGCCGGTGGAGCGCAGCACACCGCTGACGGCGCCACGGCCAGCCAGCGTCAGGTCGACCGTGTTCGGGGTGTCGGACGACAGGGTGACCGTGCGCTGAGTGCTGACCGAGTTGTACGGATCCTGCACCGCGAACACCAGGGCTTCGCCGGCCGGCAGCACGATGCCGCTGTAGCGACCGTCGAAGGCGGTCGAGAAGCCGGTCAGGTAGGCGCGGTCGGCAGCGCGGTACACCTCCACCCACATCGACATCAGGTGGGGCATGCCGCTCGCGGTCAGAATGCTGCCGGACACCTGTGCCCCCTGCAGATGCAGCGTGACCGGGCGGGTCTCGCCGTCCAGCGGCTGCAGCTGGCGGGTCACCGCGATAAGGCTGCTGTTCGGATGCTGGGCACGCACCGAAACCGCATCGCCGTAGGTGGTCAGCGAGAAGGTCTGGCTGGGCGAGGTACCGCCCGCGAAAACGACCGGCCCTTCGCTGCGGCTGCCCAGTGCGTCGGTCACCGTGAGGTAGAGCGAGGACGGCACCGGCAGCGAGGCGCCGACCGTCACCTGCACGTCCAGACGCGCCTGCGCCTGAAGTCGCAGCGCATGGCTGCGGATCTGCCCCGCTTCGTCCAGCTGGGCGCGCTCGCTGATGAGCACGCGCACGGCGTCGCTGCTCAGCACCTTCAGTTCGTACTCGGCCAGCGGTACCGCCGGGAAACTGAACTGACCGATGCTGTCAGTCAGCGTGCGCACCCGCATCAGCCCGTCACCGGTCTGCAGTTCGACCGTCTGACCGATCGCCGGCGTGACGCCGTCGGCACGCACCAGCGTGCCACGCACGACACCGCCGCCGACATAGGCGGCCGGCGTGACCGGTTCGCCATTGACCCGCACCTGCAGCCGGTAGCCACCCAGATAGCTGCTGTTCGCGCCCCAGTTGTACACGACGACCGGGTGGCTGCCGGCCACCGTCACCGGCACCGCGAGCAGATTGTTCCGGTCGTTGTACTGCAGGAAGCTGTTGCGCTGGTCATAGCCGTAGCCGCGGGCAAGCAGCGACTTGTCGCCGGCATACACCTCGGCACCGACGATGTAGGCGGAGGCTGTTTCGCCGACCGGCGCCCCGTTGATGTTCACCGACACCACGTCGCCTGCCTGAGCCGGTACCGAGAACAGCTGACGCTCACCGGCGAAGCCAAGCACGCCGAGGCGATCCTGCACCGCGGTGATGGCCAGCGTGCGCTCCAGCGTCTGGCCGTCATCCGCGGCCGACAGTACGCCACGCAATTCGGCGCTGCGCCCCTGCGGCGTCCGCACGCTCACCGTGTAGGCGCCATCGCGCAGCGTGCCGATGAGCACGCGGCCGGAACCATCGGTCACGCCGGAATAGCAGTCGATGCAGCCGGTCATCGTGATGCGCACGGTCGCGCCCTGGAGTGGCGCATTGCCCGCATCGGCATCGACCACGGTGACACGCATCGCCGCCAGCGGCGGCAGCACGCTGGCGAGGTTCTGCGTTTCGTTGTTCGCAGCCAGCACGCCATCGATCACCCGCGTGGTCGAGGAGTCGGACGGGTGGCGAACGCTCAGCGAATAGGCGCCCACCGGCGTCGGCACCGACAGGCGCCCCTGTCCGTCGGTGCGGCCGACGTAGCGGCTGCTGATGTTGCTGCCGGGCGCACTGAGATAGACATTCGCGCTCGCCGCAGCCAGGCCCCGGGCGTAATTCACCTGCAGGGCCAGCGCGCCGACGCCGGTCAGGGTCACGTTCTGACTGCTGGTCTGATTGCTGGCGATCGCCACCTCGATCACGGTGGTGCCGCCGGTGCGGCTGTCGGTGGCGGTCAGGCGATAGCGGCCGACCGGCAGGGCGCTGAAGGTGTAGCGCCCCAGCGAATCGGTCGTGGTGGTGCGGACGATGGCGCGCGACACATCGATCGAGTCGACACGCATCGCGCCGCTCACGCTGGCCTCGCCGTTCGCGGACACGACGGTACCGGTCAGCGAGCCGGTGGCTTCGATCTGCAGATCGGTCACGGAGACCTCACCCACCGTGACCGCGACTTCGCCGCGACTGCCGATCAGGCCGGTACCCTGGTTGTGCGGCACGCTGGCACTCAGGGTGTAGCTGCCGGCCGGCATGCCGGGCAGCAGATAGCTGCCGTCATCGGCAATGGTTACCGACACCGACCCGCGGCCGCTGGGCACGGTCGTCCGCAGCGAGCCGCCGCCGACGCCGTAGTCGGACGGACCGGTCACGGTACCGGTCAGCACGCCGCTGGGGAACACGACATCCAGTGTGGCGCTGCCGGTCTGGGCATCCGGCGTGGCGACGACGGCCGGCGCGGCGATGCCGGTCACCGGATGGCCGGTGCCATACCCCCAGGAGCAGTTCCGCTCGACCGGCTTTGCCTCGACCTCGAAGCCAGCCGGAAGCGCCACCGATCCGGCGTCCTGAATGCGACCCGCCAGCGACCACGCCCCCGCGGCGTCCGCCCTGAGCGCAGCGACCCCGGTCGATTCGAACTCGCAGTCCGAACTGTTGAAGCGCACCGGCAGCCAGCTGCGGCCGAACAGCGGATGCCGGCTGCGCAGCTGCACGCCGCCCAGTGCCACCGTGGTGCGGCGATCGCCTTCGAGCACCCGTCCGCTGACCGATCCGAGCAGCGACGGCAGCGGGGCCACCGTGCTCACCCCGTCGGCCGGCAGCGTGAAGTTGGCGATCGATGCGCGCTCGACGTCAGTCAGCGACTGCAGCACTTCCGGCGGCAGCGCAGTCAGACGTTCTGCGGCGGCGCGCGCGGAAGCGCGGCCGATCTGCGGCGCGGTCAGGTGCATCAGCGTCACGCGGCCACCGGCCGGCACCGTGATGCGGCTCCATCCGGCCTCGATCCGGTTCGGTCCGGAGGAGATGTGACTGAAACGGTCCGGCGTGCCGCGGCTGCGGTCGCCCAGCACGAAGGCGGTCGCCGGTTCGGAGGTCGAAATGAAGGGGTCGGTATCGGTGGCGTCATCGATCACCACCCAGGCATCACCACCGGCATCGATCACGGCGTCACCGCTCGAACTGTCGACCACGCGCATCGAACTGTCGTTGAAGCCGCTGCGCAGGCTCACCTCCACGGTCACCGCGTCCGCACCGGGGTTCTCGAAGGTGTCGAGGTAACGGGCGAAATAGGCGCCGCGCGGCACGAACACCTTGCGGCTCACGTTCAGGCCGGACAGCGGGGCGAGCTGGGTAATGGCGTACTGGCGCTTGCCCGCCTCAAGGAAGGCCGAACCGTCGCCGACGAAGCGCTCGCCATTGACGAACAGCATCGCACCGCCCGGCAGACTGGCATTGCCACCCGAGAACAGGCTGTAGGAGCCGCGCCAGCCGTAAGCGATCTGGCCACCGTCGTCGATGTCGTACTTGAAGTTGTTGGCGTCCCAGAGCGTGGAGGGCAGCGGGATGAGGTTATCGGCCAGCACCAGCGAAAGGTTGCTGTCCTGACCGTCGGTATCGAGCAGGATGTCGGCATCGGCATAACGCGAGGTCGCCGCATCCTCGGCCGACACCGAGTAGCTCGCCACCGGCACGCCATTGAAGCGGAAGTCACCCAGGCTGCTGGTGGTGACCGAGCGCGACCACACGACACCGTCGGTACGGCGCAGCACCACGCGTATGCCGGCCGCCCGCGTACTGCCGTCGGGGCGCAGCACGGTGCCGCTGACCGAACCGGCCGCCGGCAGCGACAGGGTGATCGTTTCGGTG
This sequence comes from Methyloversatilis sp., assembly GCA_041639545.1. Lineage (GTDB taxonomy): Bacteria > Pseudomonadota > Gammaproteobacteria > Burkholderiales > Rhodocyclaceae > Methyloversatilis. The sequence continues at coordinate 77,417 of JBEQBZ010000008.1, forward strand.
GAACCGTCACCGGGCAGGGTCACGCTGGCAGTCTGTGCAAGCGCGCTGTTGTCCGGGTGACGCGCCTCGATGGTGAGCAGCTGGCCAGCCGGCACCGCAAACTGCACCGAACCGCCGCCATTGGTGGTGCCGCTGTTCAGGTTGTAGACATAGACCGAGGCCCCCGGAGCGGCGACACCGCGTGCGAAATTCACCTGCACGGTCAGGGTGCCGATGCCGCTCAGCGTGAGGTCACTGACCGCCTGGGTATCCGCGACCACGATGACCGATGCCGATGCCGACAGCCCGGTGCTGCTGGTGGCACGCAGTGCGTGCGCGCCGGTACGCACATCGGTGAAACGGTAGCGTCCGCCGGTGTCGGTGGTGGTGGAACGGTAGGGGTAGTAGCAGCAGACGTAGTCCGGATCGAGCTGCACGGTCACGCCCACGGCCGGATCGCCGTTGGCCGCGCGAACGATGCCGGTGGCCTCGCCGGTGGCTTCCAGCGTGATGTCGGCCACCGTGGTTTCCGCGGCCGGCACTGAAGCCGGACCGTTCGCACTGCCGGTCACCGGCTGACCCTGCGGATGGCTGAACGAAGCCTGGGCCAGATAGTCGCCCGGTATCAGCCCGGTGAACAGATAGCTGCCGTTGCTGCCGATGGAGGCACTCAGCGTGCCCTGCGTACCCGACGGATAGCGATACGGAACGGTCACGCTGCCCGAGGTCACCAGCGCACCGCCGGCACGCCGCACCGAACCCTTGAGCAGGCCGGTATTGACGAAAGCCACGTCAGTCACACGCACCGGATCACCGATGTCGAATCCGGTGGTGGTGACCGGGCTTGTTTCGCGTGTGGACGGATGGGTGGCGTACAGCCGGAACCGGTCCTGCGCGACGGCCCGCACCGACGATGTCCCGAAACCTGCCGAAGCCAGCGACCAGCTGCCGTCGTTGGCCGAGTTCGCGGTGTAGGTGCGCGTGTAGTACGGCGACTCGCTCTTGAAGGTGAGCGTCGCGCCCGACACCGGGGTGGTGCTGTCGCCCGCCAGCGTGAGACCTCGCACGGTGCTGCCCTCGACCGGCGGCAGGGGCTCCTGCGTGCTCAGGCCATCGGCCGGCACCCGGAAGTTGCGGATGATGGCGCGCTCTTCGGCCGTGAGGCCGTCCAGCGCCTCCGGCGGCAGGGCCATCAGGCGCTGCGCCGACACCCGCGCAGGGATGCGTCCGGTCTGCTGCACGGTGAAGTGCATGAAGGCCGCGCTGGCGCCCGGCTGCAGCGTCACCGACTGCCACTCGACCGACAGCCGGGCCACGGTATTGAGTGCGGTCGTGCCCCCGGCTCCGGCGACCGTTTCACCGCCTTCGCCATCGAACACCCAGGCGACCGACGGATTGCCGCCGTCGGTGAAGGGGTCGGAATCAGTGTTGTCGTCGGCCACCACCCAGCGGTCGGCACCGGCGCCGGAGCCCACGGTGAAGATCGGATCGTTGCTGGAGCTGTCGACCACGCGCGCGCCCACACGGCCCGCCGCGATGTGACTGCTGACGCGCACCGCCACCGTGACCGGCGCCGCGGTGCGGTTCTCGAGCACTTCGAGGTAGCGGGCGAAGTAGCCGCGCTTCGGCACATAGACGCGACGGCTCACGTTGAGACCGGACGCAGTGTGCAGTTCGTCGACCTCAAGCAGCTGACCGTCCTGAGTCAGGCGTCCGACCGAGCCGTCGCCATTCAGGAAGGGCACACCGACGCCACCGACCACCAGTTCGAGCAGCGCGGCACGGCGCGCTGCGCTGCCGTCGCCGTCGAACACCGAATTGTCGCCGCGGGCAATGCTGCCATCACCCTGAAGGTCGAACAGGAAACCGTTCGCGTCATAGCGGTTGATCGGCAGATTGACCGCGCTGTCCACCATGTTCAGGTCGATCTGTACCGCGTCCTGGTCGAAACGCAGCGTGCCGCTGTCCTGTGCCTGCAGACGACCGTCACCACTGCGCGCACGCAGCGTGAAACTGCCGGCAGGTACGTCGGTGAAGCGATAGCTGCCGTCGGTCTGCGAATAGGCGTCCCAGCTTCCGCCATAGGTCGGATCCGGGTTGGACAGCGTCACGCGGATATTGCCGACCGGCGCCGAACCCTGGGCATTGAGCGTACGCCCACTCACGCTGCCCACCCCCAGCAGCGCAAGATCGCGCACCACGGCCTCGCCGTCGGCACCCACACGCAGATCGGCGCGCGCACGCACCCGGCCATTCACCCGCGCCGTCACGCGGTAGTCGATGCCGACCTCCAGCTGTTCGAAGGCGTAGCGACCATCGATGCCGGTGGTGAAGACCCGGTTCTCGCTGGAACCGCTGACGCGGGTCAGGCGCACCTCCACCGCAGACTGCGGCGCGGCGGACAGACCCTGGGTCACCACACCGCTGACCGACCCGGTCTCCTTGCGGCTCATTTCGATCACGACATCCGCATCGCGTCCGTGGGTGAGCGTGGCCTGCGCGCTGCCACTGATGCGTTCGATGCCGCTGCCGCGCGAAGCGATGGTTTCGAAGTCACCGTTGAATACGCGGCTGAAGCGCACGCGGCCTTCGCCGTCGGTGACCGCGGTCTGGCTGCCACCGAAAGCACTGGCGCTGTTGAGCGTGACCGATGCACCGGCCACCGGGGCGCCGGCGCTGTCCTGCGCCAGCACATTCACGTTGCCCAGTCCGAGCATGCGGATGCGCACGGTACGCACTTCATTCAGTGCGGAAATGCGCGACACCGCCTGACCCTTGTCGCCATCGGCCGGCTGAGTGGCCACCAGCGTGAAGTCGCCAAGCGGAACCGCCGGGATTTCGAATGCACCGGATGCATCGACATTCACCGTGATGGCGGTACGGCCATTGAGCTGCAGTTGCACCACCGCGCCGGCGGCCGGCGTCACGTTGTCGGCGCGTACCACGCTGCCATTGATGCGGCCGGTCGCTGCAAGCGTGACATGGGCGGTCGCGGTTTCGCCGTCCCCGGACAGGCGGGCGCTGGCAAACCCGGCCAGTTCGGTGGACGGATTGCGGGCGTATACCGTGAAGTCTCCGACGAACTGCGGGCTTGCGCGGTAGCGACCGTTCGCGTCGGTGAGCACCGTGGTGCTGCCACCGAACAGGCTGGCGCTGGTGACCTGCACCGGCACGTTCGCCTGCGGTACGCCGGACGGATCGCGCACCACGCCCTCGATGCTGCCCTGGCCGAGGAATACGACATTGGCGGTGACCGGCGATCCGGCCACCACGGTGGTCAGCACGACGCTGGTGCGACCGCGGTTGCCGCTGGCATCGCTCGCCTCGATCGAGTAACTGCCGGCCACCGCGATCGGCAGACCGAACTGGCCCTGCGCGTCGGTGGTCGCGGTGCGATTGCCCGGCGACAGCGTGACCGTGACGCCGGCACCGACCGGCGTGCGACCGTCGCGCCCGAACACGGTGCCAACGATGCCGCTCGATGCGAGTTGCAGATTGAGGGTGACCTCGGCGCCATCGGACGGCACATTGCCACCGGCATTCGCGGTTTCGCCCTGACTGCCGACCGCGGTGATGCCGAACGCGCCCACCGGCACGCCATCGATCGCGTAAGCACCGTTCGCGTCACTGCGGGTGACGTAGCTCAGGCGGCTGCCGACCAGCGACTGGATCGTCACCTGGGCGTCGGCCACCGTCGCCCCGCCGGCACGGGTAATGCTGCCGCGTACCGTCCCGGTCGGCCCGAACACGACATTGCGCGCAACCACCTGCCCGCCCTGATTCAGCACGATGCCGGTTTCCCGGCCGCGCAGCCGGCCATCCATCATCGCATCGAGCGCGTACGGACCATCGGACAGCGGCAGCGAATCGAAGCGGAAGGCCCCGCCTTCGACCGTGACCGCCTGGGTCACGATGCCACGGGTCGCCGACACCAGGCGGACCTGCACGCCGGCCTGCGGCGTGCTTCCGTCCGACGCCAGCACCACGCCGGCGATGCTGGCCACCGGCTGCAGTCGCAAGGTCAGCGGCAGGGCACCCCCTGCAGCAACCTGCCCATTGGCGGTGCCGACCAGTCCGGAAGACGGATCTGTGGTGGACACGCTCAGGAAGCCGGTGGGCACGCGCTCGAACACGACCACGCCCGACGCATTGCTGCGCACGGTGCGAATGTCTCGCGTGGCACCAAGACTGGTGAGGGTGACCGGCGCGTTGCCCACCGCGCTGCCGCTGCCGTCGAGCACGGTGACGGTGACCGTGCCCTGGCCGTTCATGCGCACGTCGATGCGAGCGTCTTCGCCCTGGCTCTGCAGCGTGCCGTAGGCCTGACCGTGATCGCCGGTCGCCGGATCCAGCACCGACACCGTGAAGCTGCCGGCGCTCACCTCGGGAATCAGATAGTCACCGTTGCTGTCGGTGCGCACGGTGGCCAGCGTTTCACGCGGCTGGTTGCGGGTGACCGACACTTCCGCGCCCGCCACCGGCGACACTCCACCGGCCTGAAGCACGCGGCCGATGAGTCGCCCGCGCGGACCAAGCTGCAGCACGGTGCTGCCCTGCACACCCTCGTTCTGACCCGCCATCACGACACGCGCGGCGGAGCCGGTCGCGAACTGCGCCATGACCTGCACGCGCCCGGCGTCATCGACTGTTGCAATGAGCGGATTGCTCGACGTGAACAGCGTGCCGCGCTGCTTGCCGGTGAGGTCGACCTGACTGCCGTCCCTGAGCACACCCAGCGCCGACAGCTGTGTCGTCTGCCCGCCATTGAGCCGGGTCTGCGCGGCGGTAACGCCCAGCGCGAGCGGAACAGGCGTTGCCGGGCGCCAGCTGATCGGCCCGGTGAATACAGCGGTGTCTCCGAACGCCGGAAACACCAGTTCGGATTCTCCGAGCGTGCCGTCGGAGCACGTCACCCGGACGCGGAAGGGCGCAGCCGGAATCTGCGGCGCGTTCGGCCCGATGGCCGCCGCCGCGCCGGGGATGTTGTAGATGGTGAAGCTGTAGTCACCCTGCAGCGGCGCATTGCGATTGACCGCGGACGCGGTGCAGGACGCCTCGGCCGAAGGCGGCGTACCCACAGACTGCGCGTGGACGGCTGCCATCGCGAGCAGCATTGCCGCCACCACGCATGCCATCCAGCGCACGCTGGCATGGATGCATCGGGTGATTCCGAACAACCGATACAGGGCCATCTCACCACGCTCCATAGTCATTGCCCTGCCGGTCTGGCCAGCCGGCCAACCGTCTTGGGGCCGACCTGGATGCGCGAGCCCGGTGCCTTCCAGGCCATGTGGATGGGGTTGTCCGCGAGTGACTGCGTGAACAGCCACTTCCCGCCCTCCTGCTCCAGCACCAGGGTGTCTGTCTCCAGTACCCGTCCGCCCTCGCGCAGGCTGACGCGGTATTCGATCAGCACGTAACGGTCGTAATCGATGCGATGCAGCAGTTCGACCTTGCGGCCGCGGTAGGCCTGCCGCCAGTAATTCGCCCAGTACTCCGGCCCCTTGCCGGATTCACTGTTCTTCTGCGTGTTGAGAAGGACCGAGGCACTCGTCCAGCAGCGTTCGTTCAGCGCATAGTCGCCGGCATCCAGGGTATGGAAGAACGATGCCATCGCTTTTTCCGGCGTCGAGAAATCAAGCGCACCTGCGCTCTTCTCAAGCGAAAGCTCGAACGCGGGCTGGTACTGGCGTACCGAGAACGGCAGCACGGTCTCGACCACCAGCGTGCGGAACACCTCAGGCGAAAGCTGCTGGGCAGACGCTGTTGTCATCATGCAGAGCAGCGGCAGAAGACAAGTTGAAAACGACTTACGCACCGCGCTGCCCTCTCGATTTCAGGTAATGGATCATTGCGCCGCCCGCAGGCAGTACAAGAATGACGATCGCTGCCAGCAGGGCAGCAAGCCCCTTCCACGGCACGGGCCGTTCAAGGGCGAAACGCGTCGGGAAACGCTCGCAGAGCAGCAGGTCGCTGCGCTGTCCGACCCGGCTCTGCAGCGCCTCCACCCGTTGCCGGATGGTGGATTCGCTTGCGGTCACCGTTTCGCTCAGCAGCACGGACTGCCCGCCCCGCTCCACCGTGAGCACGACACTGGCCTCGACCGACGACAGCGCATGCACCGGATCGCTCACCCTCTTGAACTGCACGTCTAGATTGCTGATGCGCACCGTGGTCGGCGTGGCGCAGGCTATGAATCGCAGGTCGTCGAGAATGGCCAGCGAGATCAGAAAGGCCAGGCCCAGTCCGGTCAGCATGATGAGCAGCGCAGCGATGAAGCTGTTCGTGTTCATGACTTACTCGGCGAATACCGGTACCGACAGATGCCCGCCGGTCTCCATCAGCGGAACCTGAAAATCGACGCTCGAGAACTTGAGCGTGCCCACCCTCAGTTCGCCCTTGAAGTAGCTGTAAAGAAAACCTTCATAGGGGCTGGACGCCATGCCTTCGGATTCCATCTTGAGGCTCAGCAGCTTCATGCCACCGGTAATGCCGACCTCGCCGAAATTCATTTCGGCATCCGGGAAGACCTCGACGCCCCCGACCTTGATCGCAGGCCACTTCACCCGGGCGGACAGCGCCCCGTTTCCGAAAATGCTGCCGGTCACGGACTCCGGCCCGGCCTGTGACTGGCACACGTCGTACGACAGCGCGCCGGCAAAGCTTCCGCCGCCCCGCAGGAACAGATAAAGGCCGGCGTCGGTCGCGTCGTCCAGTCCGCGTGGCAGGAAGGACTGGATGCGCTCCAGCATCGGAAGCAGAGCGACCTTGACCTCGTACTCAGCCTTCAGCTGGCCCGAAAGGTAGAGCTTGGAACTCAGCTTCTGCTTGCGCGCGCAGCACAAGAACTCCGCACGCCCGGCGATGGTGCCGTCCAGCTTCACCTTGCCCTCGACCACACCGCTCTTGCTGGCGATCTTGGTCATCTTGTCGAGCCAGCCCCGGAAGGGTTCGGTCGACAGGGACATGTTCTGAAAGTACTGGGTCTTCTGGTCTTTCGCGTCATCGAACACGCAGCAGGGCGAACTGCCGGCGTCATTCTTCTTCTCGCAGAACTTGCAGCTCGCGGTCGCGCACTTGTCCGGGTCATACACGCACAGGCCACCCCAGCCGGCCTTGCTGATGCCGCTGCCGGCATCGGTCACCAGCAGCGCGCCGTCCTCGCTCACCGTTGCACGCCCCATGGGCACGAACTGGCCGAGATCGTGATCCCACTGGACGACGGGCAGATTGTCGCCTGGCGGATAGGCGCGGCTGTTGGGCAGGGTCACCTCGATCGGCGGGTCGAAGCGGGTGCCGGCCGGTTGCACCGTCCAGGCCGGCAGACCAAATGCGGCGCCTCCGGTCGGCGGCGCCATCGGCAGCTTGTCGGCCGTGACCGGACTGACCACCAGGGTGCCGGTACGGCTGCCATCCGGGAAGGTGACGCTGTGCGCCTTCACCTTCATCTGGAAGCCTTCGATGCCGGGAATGGTCAGGATGACATCCTCATTGCCCCCCACCGTCTTTCCCTGCGCGGACAGCAGGGGCGGCAGATAGACCGGGTGCGGCAACGCGTTGTCCTGTCCGCGCACGGCAAAGGCCTCGAAGTGCAGGCTCGGCCAGACCTGGCTCAGGTGCGAACTGGTCCGTCCATCGACAAACAGGTCGATGCGACCGGGTGGCAGGTTGTCGAGTACGAAGGCTCCGGTGTCGTCGGTGGTCGACACGGCACTGGTACGACCGGCCGAGATGCGCACACCGGGCAGAGGCGCCCCCTTGTCGGTGTAGATGAAACCGCGGAAGCGTGTCGTGCCGTCACGGGCCTCGCGTACCTGGATCTGGTACTGAGCGTTGCCGGTCAGTTGAGCGGGATCGCCGATATCGCCCTCCGCGGTACGCAGCGCCCGCGCGCTGATCCTGACCAGGCCTGCCTTCATCCCGATCTGCGGACGCAGCGCGGTGACACCGTTGCGGTCGGTCAGCATGACGCGACGGCTGGAGGTCGTACCGTTGTCGTCAATGAAGAAGGCATCACCTTCTTCGACCGTGAACACCACCGGCACATCGGGCAGGTGATTGTCGCTGACATCGCGCACGACGACGGAAAGCAGTTCGAGCGGCGTGCTGCCGGTTTCGGCGATCTGATACGTGCCGATATCTGCAAGCACCTTGCTCACCGCCCCGCGTCGCGTGGTGGCGTGGAAGTACACCTCGCCGGAAAACTGTCCGGCCAGGCTGCCGGCCTGCGCCGACACCTGAGCCCGGACCACGTTCGAGCCCGGTCCGGTCTGCTTGCCGGGCGTGAGCCACACCTGAGCACGACCGGCACTGTCGGTGCGTACGACCAGGCTGCGTGCGGGCGTCACACCGTCCGGCCGCTGGACCTCTCCGCGAACCGATGTGATCGCGCCGGTATTGCGCATGATGTCGAAGCTGATCGGCAGATCGGCCACCGGCTGACCGTCACGATCGAGCGCCACGATGGCCAGCGGCTTCGACAGTTCGGTGCCGGTATCGCCGGTCTGACCGCTGCCGGACAGCAGCGACAGCCGATGGCTGCCTACCGCGATGCGGCTGACGCGAAGATCCCGTGCGCGACGATTGCCCAGGTGGTCGGTGGCGACCACGCTCAGCACGTTCTCACCGACCTGCAGAGGCACGGTGGTCGCGAGGAAGTAGCGATCGGACACCTGCGCCTGCACGCCATTCACCGTCACCGACGGTTCGGGCGCACCGGTCATGCCCTCGACCGCGTCATTGACGACACCCCGCACATCGATCGCCGCCGCCGAGGTGACATGAGGATCCTGAGGCGTTTCGATGGTCAGCACGGGTGCGGTCTGATCGACCGACACCGTGACGGTCGAGGTACCGACACGACCCAGCGCATCGGTGGCGACCACCGTCAGCACGTTCATGCCTTCGCGCAGGAAGTAGTTTTCGAAGCTGAAAGCGGTACCGGCCGCATCAAGCACGGCGCTCTGCTGATTGACCGTAACCGCGCTCACCCGCCGGCTCACCCGACCGCTGACCGTCACCGGTCGCTCGACATTGCCGGTCAGATCGACCGGGCTGTTCGGCGACACCCGTCCCAGGATGGACTTGTCGACCGGTGTCAGAACGGTCACCCGCGGAGGCCCTTCGAAGCGCACGGTTCGCTGCTCGCTGCGGGTCACGCCATCGGAAAATCGCGCCTGCACCTCGATCGTATTCTCTCCGTCCAGCAGCTTGATCGACCCGCCATACGTGATCGATTCGAGCGTGGCCTCCCCGCCCCCCGGAACCGGCGACATCGGTGTTCCGTTCACGGTCACGGCCGTCGGCGTCGCACGGTTGGAACCGACGCGTGCGACCACCGACAGATCGCCCTCGGTCACCGTCTGCCCGCCAGCGGGGGAGATCACGTCGACAAGATGGGTCGCGGCAGGCTGAACGTCGAAACTCCAGGCTGCCGACGCAAGCGAACCGGCACGGTTGGCCACTTCGAGATAGAGGGTATGCGGCCCATCGGCGAGCGCCGAAGCGGGTGTGTAACTCACACCGGTCGCGGACACGCTGGCACGGCGGGTCACGTCCTCACCATCGACGACCAGACGCACGGAAGCGCTGTCCACGCCGGAGGATGCGTCAGCGAACTGCGCGCTGATCAACGGAGCAGCCCCGGTGGGCAGGATGACATCGCGCGGTGTCAGGCCACTGACCAGCGGCGCCTGCGCTGTCGTGAAAGCCAGCGAAGCTTCGGCCGGATTGCCGGCGCGATCACGCACGGTGAGCTGAACCGCATGCACTGTCTCAGCAAGCATCGTGCTCAACGACAGCGTCGTCGCATCGAACTGGGCCTGCGAAGTCAGATCCAGGCCATCGACCAGCAGTCTGACCGAGGCTGGATCAATGCCCGATCCGATGTCGGAAAATGCTGCCGCGATGACAACCGGCGTACCCGCCGGGAGAAAATTCGCAGAAGGCGATGTGAATGAAACCGTGGGCGCCGTGCGGGTGGTGAACTCGGTCTGGGCCGAACTGCGATTACCGGCACGGTCTGCCACGCTGACCACGAGCCGGTGCAGACCTTCGGCAAGCATCTGCGCCGGCCTGAAGGTGAAACCGGCCTCGCCACGCACGACCTGCCCTGTGATCGCCACGCCATCGAGTTCCACCACCAGCGATGCCGGATCGATGCCGCTGCCCTGATCCGAAAACGCTGCGGACATATCGGGCAGCGCATCCGCGGCAAACCCCGATCCGGTGGCCGGCAGCAGACCGGAAATGGCGGGCGGCGTGCCGTCCGCCGGCGGCTGCGCTGCGGTGAACACCCAGCCCAGCGCGCTGTTCAGGTCGATCGCGGTCGACCGATTGGTCCTGACCGTAATCGTGTCTGCGGTCACCGCACTTGCCGCCCCGGCCGCGAGGTCGCCGACCGCCACGGCCCCGTCGACAACCGTCAGATAGCTGGCGGCCGAGGTCGCGCTTCCGACGACGGCGCGCAGCGCCTCGCCCCGGTTGAGCACCGTCACGCGGTATGCTGACTCCCACTCGAGGCGGGACAGACGCTTGGTGGAGACCAGTTCGTACGCGGTCACCGACACGGCAAGGTTCTGCGCGAAGGCATGCGACACCATGACGAACGAACAAAGCAGCAGGGAGATCAGGGCACGCAGCATGACCATGACGGGTGACGTCACCTTTTGAGACATTGTCGGGATTCCGGACCGGGCAATCGGTGCGAAGGCGAAGCACTCGGCTCCGCCCTCACCTTCACGTGGAGGCGCGCGAGCGGAAGAGGCGGGCCAGTGCCAGACCGGTCAGCGCAAGCAGCAGAGGCGCCGGCTCGGGGACGGACACCGCACCCGCGGTACGACCGGCGGATACGGTATCGAAAGTGTCAGGATTCACGATCTGGAAAGCCTGCGAGCCCGGCATGCCGGCACCCAGCCACTCGAACTCGACGGCAAAGCCGGACAGCGACTCACCGCCAGACAGCGGTGCCACAAGCGCGAACAGATCGAACAGGGCCGGAAGCCCGGCTTGCGAGCCGATCAGCAGCTGATCCCAGTCCGCCGTGAGCACCGGATCGCTGACGATGGTCAGGGAAGATTCGAGGTAGAGGGAAGGATCGAACTCGATATCGATCAGGTGGATGGGGTCGTCGCCGGTCTGGTGCGTGATCGTGTACTCATGACGATAGGAAGCGCCGCCCAGGGATTGCGTCGTGTAGGTAATCAGCGCTGCGCTGACCTGCGTCGCCGCAAGAAGTGGGAGAAGCAGGAAGAAGCGGAAGGCGGTGAGCACGGCTCTCTTTGTCATGATTTCTTCATGAAGAATGGGAACTTTCTACACCAAAGCAGAATTTGTTCCACACTTGAAAAATCAAAGAGATAAATCCGATCCGCGTTAAAGTTTGTAAAATTTGGCGACAACTGGACCGCGTTTGTCCCGCCGGAACACGACAGGCAGATCGATGCCGGCCCAACCCGCCACCGGGTAAGCTCGGCAGACCTTTGCCGGGACGGATCCCTCGCCGGCTGCCTGCTCGCATGAGCAACCGACAGACACCGCCAGAAACGATGGAACTTCAGGACCCCACCCTGCTGAAAACCGCTGCCTTCATCGGCGGCCGCTGGCTCGCCGCCGATGACGGTGCTCGACTCGCCGTGTCGGATCCCGCGAGCGGCCAGCTCATTGCCGAGGTGCCGCGCTGCGGTTCAGTGGACACCCGTCGTGCGATCAATGCCGCGGACAGCGCCCTGCCCGGCTGGCGCGCACTCAGTGCCCACGCGCGTGCAGCGGTGCTGATGCGCTGGCACGCGCTGCTGCTGGAGCACGCAGACGATCTGGCGCAACTGATCACCGCCGAGGGTGGCAAACCGCTGTCCGAAGCGCAGGGCGAAGTGCGCTACGGCGCACGCTTCATCGAGTGGTTCGCCGAGGAAGGCAAGCGCGTCTATGGCGACCTGATTCCACCGCCGGAAGCAGACAAGCGCCTGCTGGTGATGAAACAGCCGGTCGGCGTCTGTGCCGCCATCACCCCCTGGAACTTCCCGCTTGCGATGATCACGCGCAAGGCCGCACCGGCACTGGCCGCCGGCTGCACGCTGGTGGTGAAGCCGGCCGAGGCGACACCGCTCACCGCACTGGCGCTGGCCGCCCTGGCCGAACGCGCCGGCCTGCCGCCCGGCGTATTCAACGTGGTGACCGGAGAACCGGTGACCATAGGCGGCGAACTGTGCGACAACCCGGTGGTGCGCAAGCTGAGCTTCACCGGATCGACCGCGGTCGGTCGCCTGCTGATGGCAAGATGCGCCCCGACGCTGAAGCGGCTGTCGCTGGAACTGGGCGGCAACGCCCCCTTCATCGTGTTTGACGATGCCGACCTCGACGCCGCGGTAGACGGCGCACTGGCCGCCAAGTACCGCAACGCCGGTCAGACCTGCGTCTGCGCCAACCGGTTCATCGTCCAGTCAGGCATCCATGACGCCTTCGTAGAGCGGCTGACGGAGAAGGTGGCCACACTGTCGGTCGGCCCCGGCTCGCAGCCCGGCATATCGATTGGCCCGCTCATCAACGACGCTGCGGTCGCACGGGTGGAAGCCCAGGTCGCCGACGCGGTCGCGCGTGGTGCCACCGTGCTGTGCGGCGGCGGGCGACACGCCCTGGGCGGCCGCTTCTTCCAGCCCACCGTGCTGACCGGCGCCCGGCCGGACATGCTGTGCGCCCGTGAAGAAACCTTCGGCCCGCTGGCCCCGGTGTTCCGGGTCGACAGCGACGCGGACGCGATCGCACTGGCCAACGACAGCGAAAGCGGGCTGGCCGGCTATTTCTACACGCGCGACATCGTCCGCGCCTGGCGGGTGGCCGAAGCGCTCGACAACGGCATGGTGTGCCTGAACACCGGTCTGCTGTCGAACGAGGTGGCGCCTTTCGGTGGCATCAAGCAGTCGGGCTTCGGCCGCGAAGGCTCGAAGTACGGCATGGACGACTACCTGGACATCAAGTATCTGTGCATCGGCCTGGGCTGACCGGCGCTCACACTGCGTCGTAGCCGGCCGCTTCCACCGTTTCCAGCAGGACTTCGCGGGTCAGCGACGGCACATGCTCTATTTCGGCGTCGCCATGCTCGAAGTGCACGCTGACGCGCAGAACGCCGGGCAGCGCCGCCAGCGCGCCTTCGATGCCACCCACGCATCTGCGGCAGTTCATGCCGACGATGCGGATTCGGGTAATCACAGGGTTTCCAGCAGCCCCAGGTGAAAACCGGACACCTTTGCGAGCGCGACTCTGCACACCACCGACCCGTTACCGGGCACAGGCTCCTGACCTGGCGTGAAGTACATGGCGTCGCGCAGGTGGATGAAGGCGCGTGCGCCATCATCTTCCGGCATGCCGGCAACCAGCGCGTCCTTCACCCCCTGTTCGATCGAGGCGGTGAGCAGATGGTGCTGCATGTACTGATCGCGGCTGATCACGAAGCCGGAAATGAGGAAACCATCGACCACCAGCGTGATCGCGGTTTCGAGCCGCGTACTGTCATTCTCGGCGAACTTGACGACAAGTTCGAGTATCGGATCCTGCATGGCGCCTTCTCCCTGTGGCTGGTCTGTGGTGCGACCGGTTGCCGGCATGTCGCAAGGTGCACCTTACGCCGCTTTCATCGGCTGGCAACGCGGATGTAAGGCCTGTTCACGCATGCATTTCCGGTATTTGACCCCATCCCGCTGAAACGCTGGCCGTGAACAAGAAAACCGCGCGCCGCTGACGCGGGCACGCGGTTTCCGGTGCAGCTGAACGACAGATCAGCTCAATGCCTTGATATGGCCGATCATTTCGCCGACCACACCCTGCACCGAGCCGTGGCACAGCCGGCAACTGTCCTCGAAGAACAGCGCGTTCCCGATGCCGGAATAGCCGGCGCCCTTGCCGCGCTTGATCACGATGACGTTCTGCGTCTTGTCGGCATTGAGAATCGGCATGCCGCAGATCGGGCGGGTCTTGTCAGTGCGCGCGACCGGGTTCACCACGTCGTTGGCACCGATCACCCGCGCCGCATCGGCCAGGGCGAACTCCTCGTTGATTTCCTCAAGGTCGAAGATCCGCTCGCAGGGCACGTCCGCCTCCTCCAGCGGCTTGGTCATGTCATGGACCTTGTGCCGGGCGCCGGCCACCGCCATGCCGTAACCGGGCACGATGACCACCTTCTGCGCGGAGCGCATCATCGAGGCAGCGTCCATCGACGAGCCCCCCCTTCATCGTGCCGGTCGGGCCGGAGCCGGCCTGCGCCTCGCCGGTGATCGGCGATCGGCGATCGGCGATCGGCGAGAACAGGGTGTTGCTGATCGGGCGGTTGATCGCCTTGGCCATCCGCTGGGTCAGCCGCGTACCGGCCGCGCCCAGCACGATGCCGGCGATGATCTGCGTCGCCGTTGGCGCGTCACCGAGCACGATGCCGATGCCGACCAGCACGGTCACCACGGCCAGCACGATATTCAACGCATTCTGTGCCGGCAGGTGCCAGGCCGTGTGCATCAGGCCCTGCAGGTTGGCGAAGGCGACGCAGGAGCCGGAGAAGGACACCGCGCCGTGGATCTCGCCGCGCGCGAATTCGAGCGCGGCAATCGTGGCGGCGGCACCGACACCCATGCCGCTGTAGATGGCGACGGTCTGCGGCATGTCGGTCATCTTGACCACCTTGCCCAACCACCAGGCCGGTGCCCCGTCCAGCACGATGGCGATGATCATCAGGCCGCAGTTCTGCATGCCCGGCGTGGCGAACATGGAAACTTGGCTGCGCCCCCGATTACCTCCGCACTCTCATCTCCATGGGTGTCGTTCAGGCAACCGTCCGGGCTGACGGCAGCCGCAGACTGTGTGCCCGCCACCATGGGGCCGGCGAGGGTGTTTGACCCTGACCCGACACTGACGCAGAGCCCCAGGCCGCAGCGGGACATGACGCTGCGCTACAAAAAAACAGGCGGGCAACAGGGCCCGCCTGGCACGTCGGGCCGGGCCTTCCGGCCCGACACCGTGTCCGATCAGCTCTTGAGCGCCACCAGCACCTCGTCGAGCATTTTCTTGGCGTCGCCGAACAGCATGCGGTTGTTGTCCTTGTAGAAGAGCGGGTTGTCCACGCCGGCGTAGCCGCTGGCCATCGACCGCTTCATCACGATGCTGGTGCGGGCCTTCCAGACTTCGAGCACCGGCATGCCGGCGATCGGGCTGGTCGGGTCGTCCTGCGCCGCCGGGTTCACGATGTCGTTGGCACCGATCACCATGGTCACGTCGGTGTCCGGGAAGTCCTCGTTGATCTCGTCCATCTCCAGCACGATGTCGTAGGGCACCTTGGCCTCGGCCAGCAGCACGTTCATGTGGCCGGGCATGCGGCCGGCCACCGGGTGGATGCCGAAGCGCACGTTCACGCCCTTTTCGCGCAGCAGCTTGGTGATCTCGAATACCGTGTGCTGGGCCTGCGCCACGGCCATGCCGTAGCCGGGCACGATGATCACGTTCTTGGCTTCGCGCAGCAGCTCGGCGGTTTCCGTCGCGCTGACCGGCGTCACCTCGCCCTGCGGCTCGGCCGATGCACCGGCTGCGGCCTTGGGTGCAGGTGCCCCCCCACCGAAACCGCCCGCGATCACGCTGATGAAGTTGCGGTTCATCGCGCGGCACATGATGTAGCTCAGGATCGCACCCGAGGAGCCCACCAGCGCGCCCACCACGATCAGCAGGTCGTTGCTGAGCATGAAGCCGGTGGCCGCGGCCGCCCAGCCCGAGTAGCTGTTGAGCATCGACACCACCACCGGCATGTCGGCGCCACCGATGGCCATCACCATGTGGATGCCGAACAGCAGCGCGATCACGGTCATCACGATCAGCGGCGTCATGCCGGACTGGATGTCGTGCGCGTTCAGGAAGGCGCGGCCGAACCAGATGACGACCAGCAGGCCGGCCAGGTTGAGCCAGTGGCGCGCCGGCAGCAGCAGCGGCTTGCCGCCGATGCGGCCGCTGAGTTTGCCGAAGGCGATGATCGAGCCGCTGAACGTGACCGCGCCGATCAGGATGCCGATGTAGATCTCGATCTCGTGGATGGCTTTTTCCGCCGGGGTGGCGAAGGCGGTGGACGTGTCCACGTAGCTGGCGAAGCCCACCAGGCAGGCCGCCAGGCCCACCAGGCTGTGCATGAGCGCGACCAGCTCGGGCATCTGCGTCATCTGCACCTTCTTGGCGGCGGTGAGGCCGACAGCGCCACCGACGACCAGCGCGCCGACGATGTACGGGATGCCGGCCGCGGTGACGCGCGGGCCGAGCACGGTGGCCAGCACGGCGATGGCCATGCCGAACATGCCGAACAGGTTGCCGCGGCGGGCCGTTTCAGGGTTGGAGAGGCCGCCCAGGCTGAGGATGAACAGGATGGTGGCGCCGATGTAGGCCATGGTGGCCAGACTGGATGTCATGTGTTGTCCTCTTCTTATTACTTGCGGAACATCGCCAGCATGCGGCGCGTGACGGCGAAGCCGCCGAACATGTTGATGGCGGTCAGCACCAGCGCGACCACCGCGCAACCCAGGATCAGGGTGTTGGGCCGGTCGGCGGCACCGGCCGCGTCCAGCGGCGGCGCGACCTGGATCAGCGCACCGATGGCGATGATCGAGCTGATGGCGTTGGTCACGCTCATCAGCGGCGTGTGCAGCGAAGGCGTGACGTTCCACACCACCATGTAGCCGACGAAGCAGGCCAGCACGAACACGGTGAAGTGCGACAGGAAGGAGGCCGGCGCATAGAGGCCGACCAGCGCGAACAGCAGCGCGCCGACGCCGAACACGATGGCCAGGGACTTGGCCGACATGGGCTCGCCAGGTCCATGGCCATGGGCGGGTGCCTTGGGCATGGCCGCGGCGGGTTTGGCCGGCGGCTTGGGCGCAGCCGCGATGGGCGGTGCGGGCCAGGTGACCTCGCCGTCCTTGATGACCGTGAGGCCGCGGATCGCGTCGTCCTGCATGTTGACGTTGATCACGCCGTCCTTGGTCTTGCACAGCTCCTCGGTCAGGCGGAACAGGTTGGTGCCATACAGCGTGGACGACTGGCGCGCCATGCGTGAGGCCAGGTCGGTGAAGCCGACAATGGTCACGCCATGCTTGACCACGGCCTTGCCCGGTTCGGTGAGTTCGCAGTTGCCGCCCTGTTCGGCCGCCATGTCCACGATCACGCTGCCGGGCTTCATGCTGCGCACCATCTCGGCCGTGATCAGGCGCGGCGCGGGTTTACCGGGGATCAGTGCGGTCGTGATGATGATGTCGCACTCCTTGGCCTGCTGCGCGTACATCTCGCGCTGCGCGGCCTGGAAGCCTTCGCTCATGACCTTGGCGTAGCCGCCGCCGCCCGAGCCCTCTTCCTCGTAGTCGACCTTGACGAACTCGCCCCCCAGCGACACGACCTGGTCGGCCACCTCGGCGCGGGTGTCGTTGGCGCGCACGATGGCGCCCAGGCTGGCTGCCGCACCAATCGCCGCCAGGCCGGCCACACCGGCACCGGCAATGAACACCTTGGCCGGCGGCACCTTGCCCGCGGCGGTGATCTGGCCATTGAAGAAGCGCCCGAAGGCGTTGGCCGCCTCGACCACCGCGCGGTAGCCGCTGACGCCGGCCATGGAGGTCAGCGCGTCCATCTTCTGCGCACGGCTGAGCGTGCGCGGCAGGCAGTCGATGGACAGCACGGTGACCTTTTTCGCCGCCAGCTGCTGCATCAGCTCCGGGTTCTGCGCCGGCCAGACGAAGCCGATCAGGGTCTGCCCTTCGTGCATCAGCGCCACCTCGTCGGCGGTCGGCGGACGCACCTTGAACACGATGTCGGCGCTGCTCCACAGCTCGGTCGCAGAGCCGGCGATGCCGGCGCCCGCTTCGCGGTAGGCGTCATCGGACAGGTCGGCCAGATCACCCGCGCCGGTCTCCACGACCACGCCAAAACCCAGCTTGGCCAGTTTGGTCACCACGTCTGGCACGGTGGCCACGCGCTTTTCACCCGGGAAGATCTCTCGGGGGACGCCGATGCGCTGCGGCGTGGGGGCTGCCGCGCTGGCCGCGGCGTTGTCGTTCGATGCGCCAGAAGTCATGGGTAGTCCTCGGTCGATTTGTTGGAATTAGGTCAGTGGCTGCGCGATGGCGCATCAGGGGGCGGAAGCAGTGGCGGAACCGTCAGCCGGCCCCGAACACTGCAGACGCAGTCCGTCGCGGCCTTGTGCAGTGGGCGCCGCCAGCGCACGACGCTGGCGGCGGTCACGCCCTTCGGCAGCGGTTCTGTCGATGGCCCCGGGGGGTACCGGAGATCACGGGCAAGGCTTCGGGCACCACCAGGGCTATAAATCCACGAAGGCGCCGTTATAAGGATCGTATCCTCCCCTGTTCGAAACGGCCCCCCGGGCCGCACATGACCGATCCGGCGACGGGCGCATTGTTGGTCGCACGGAGCGCTTACGCCCCCCCGTCCTCCGGATCGCGCAGTCTAGCGTGCCAGGCTTCGCGGCGCAGCACTTTGCGCCAAAAAAGATGCACGTTGCGCCGCAGCACAACAACCCACCGCAAGTCAATTGACAAAAGAAAAGCCCTGTGTTGCATCGCAACACAGGGCTTTCTGGAGAGCACCGGCCGTCTCCGGCTGTTCCCGCCCCAGGCGTCAGGCAGGGAGCTTTCCGAGCTTGCGGCGCGCCGCGTCAAGCCGGTCCTGTTCGGCTTTCTGTCGGGCTTCGACATCCACCAGCTTGATGATGATGAGCGACACGTTGTCGCCGGTCGGACGGCCGCGCTCGCGGGCGCGCTTGATCAGCACTTCGGCTGCCTCGCGCGCCGAGTACACCGACAGCACGCCCCCCAGTTCATCGTCGGAAAAGTAGGCCCACAGGCCGTCAGAACAGAGGACGAAGCTGTCGCCGTCGGACAGGGCGTCTGTGCCGCCGAAATCGATGACCGGCTCCTTCTGCGCCCCGAGACAGTGCAGAAGCAGATTGCGCTGCGGATGGGTCTTGGCGCCCTCCTCGTCCAGGCGCCCCTGGCGCATCAGCTCGCCGACCAGCGAATGGTCCTTGCTGCAGCTGACCAGCTTGTCGTTGCGGAAATGGTAGATGCGGGAGTCGCCGCAGTGCGCCCAGTCCGCACGACCGCCATTCATCAGCAGTACGCAGGCGGTGGAATGAGGATCCTGCTCCGAGGTGAAACGGGTGAGCTTGATCACCACATGCGACTCTTCGACCACGCTGCGCAGCAGTTCCTGCGGCTTTTCGACCGAGGGCGCGAAGGTTTCAAAGTTTTCGCGCGCCTTCAGCATCACCTGCTCAGCCGCCATCGCACCGCCGCTGTGCCCGCCCATGCCGTCAGCGAGCACCGCCATCAGCATGCCCTTGTGACGGGAATGGGGAAACACCGCTGCGCGGTCCTGCTGTTCCTTGCGATCGCCTATGTGCTGCGCAACGCAGCTGTCGAGTTTGAGTGCCATGAAGCTTTCCGGGTACCTGAACCGATTCTAGCGCCCTGACCGGCTGAGCTTGTGTAACCGTCCGTTCATGTGTGCAACAGTCATTCGCATTTCACGATTCTTTACACCGCCAGACTGACGTGACGATCGTTGATCTCGTCGATGTACTCGTCGAGCGCACTGGCATGTATGCCCAGTTCTTCAAGGACTTCACCCGAGCGCACGATCCAGATCGGATCCGGCAGGCCCTTGTTGTGCAGATAGATGTGGGTAGCGAGTGCCACGATGCCTATGGTGCTGCGCAGGCCGTAGGTATCGTCTTCCGGCATTTCATGGTGGTAGCGGATGGCCTGCACGATGAGTTCCGGCAGCCCCCAGTTGCGTGCGACCCAGTAGCCGACGGTGGCGTGATCCATCTTGAAGCGCACGTTTTCCATGCCGGTATCGACCCAGCAGGACTCGTCATCGAGGTTCAGCGTGTTCCAGTAATCCTTGAAACGCAGCGTCAACAGCGGCACGCCGCAGTCGTGGAACATCGCGGCCAGATAGGCCTGGTCCGGGAACACATTGCATACCGCGACACGCTCGCCGGCGATCTGCGACGCGATGCTGGCAATTTCGTCGCAGCGCGCCCAGAAACGTTCCATCTGCGGACCGGGGCCGCCGGCCGCCTGGCGAATGGAAATGCCGCGCACCAGGTTGATGGTCTGAGTCAGGCCGATCAGCATCAGCACCTGCTCGGCATTGGTCGGGGCACGCCCACGGCTGTAGGCCGGCGAGCGGCACAGCTTGAACAGCGCGGCCAGCACGCCCGGGTCGCGGGAAATGCTGTCGGCCAGATGCGACACCTCGAAATCCGGGTTGCGCATCAGGTTTTCGATTTCCTGCAGCAGGCGCGGCTTCGGCGGCAACAGCACCGCAGAGGATTCGAGTACGTTTTCGAGGGCTTTGGGGTCGAGCGCGGCAGCGGTGTGCGGCATGAAGGACTCACTCTTCGATTGATCTGCGGGCTGCGATCATTAACGACGCCTGTCCAAGGAACTTGAGCCCCGGAGTCGACGGTCAGCCGGCTGCCCGCAAAGCCTCGTCCAGCCACTCGATCCAGTGTCGCACCGCAGTGCCGGTGCCAGTCTGCAGGTGTGCGATGCAGCCCACGTTGGCACTGGCGATGCCCGCCGGTTCCCCGGCCTGCAGCGCGCGCAGCTTGCTGTCGCGCAGCGTGGCGGCCAGTGCCGGCTGCAGCAGCGAATAGCTGCCGGCCGATCCGCAGCACAGGTGGCTGTCGCTCACCGGCTGCAGGTCGTAGCCGGCAGCACGCAGCAGCGCCTCGGCATGGCCGCGCACCTGCTGGCCGTGCTGCAGCGAACAGGGCGGGTGATAGGCCAGCGGCCGCCGGGTCGTGCCCTGGGCGGCAAACAGCCCTTCGATCTGCACCCGCTCGGCAGCGAGGATCTCCGAAAGATCCTTCGTCATCGCGGACACCCGCGCTGCGCGCTCGGCGTAGGCTGGATCGTCAGCCAGCAGATGGCCGTACTCGCGCACCGTGCTGCCACAGCCCGAAGCGGTCATCACGATGGCTTCGATATCACCGCGCTCGATCGCCGGCCACCAGGTGTCGATCAGCGCCCGCATGTCGTCGCGGCCACCCTGCTGGTCATTCATGTGGAAGCGCAGCGCACCGCAGCAGCCGGCGCGCGCGATCTCGACCAGCGAAATGCCCAGCAGATCGAGCACGCGGGCTGACGCGGCATTCACGTCCGGCATCAGCGCCGGCTGCACGCAGCCGGCCAGCACCAGCATGCGGCGCGCGTGGCGCACCGGCGGCCAGTGGCCTGCCGGTCGCGCCGGCGCGATCTTGGCCGCCAGCGTCGCTGGCAGCAGCGGACGCGCCAGCCGGCCAAGCGCCAGCGCGGTGTTGAAGATGCCCGGCCGCGCCAGCGCCTCGCGCATCACCCAGCGCTTCGCGCGTTCGGCCAGCGGGCGCGAACCGCGGCGCTCCGCCACCGCACGGCCGATATCGACCAGCTCGTGATAGCGCACGCCGGACGGACAGGTCGATTCGCAGTTGCGGCAGGTCAGGCAGCGGTCGAGGTGGGGCAGCACGGTGTTCGCCGGCACCTCACCCTCAAGCAGCTGCTTCATCAGATAGATGCGGCCACGCGGCCCGTCCAGCTCGTCGCCGAGTATCTGGTAGGTCGGGCAGGTGGCATTGCAGAAGCCGCAATGCACGCATTTGCGCAGCACCTTGTCGGCGGCGTCGCCTTCGGGCGTGTTGCGGATGAAATCGGCCAGTCCGGTCTGCATCAGTCGGCTCTCACAATTCTGCGTACAGGCGTCCGGAGCTGAACACGCCGGACGGGTCGAAGGCCTGCTTCAGGCGGCGATGCACCGCCATCACCTCGGGCGCCAGCGGCTCGAACACGCCGAGCGCACGATCCACCGCACGGCCACCACGGAACAGCGTGGCGTGACCGCCCAGCGCGCGCACCGCGTGGCGCAGCGCATCGGCGTCGATGTCGCTGCGCAGCCAGCGCTGCAGGCCGTTCCATTCCACCAGCGGCCGGCCTTCCAGCGCGAGCGCGGGCGCCATCGGCGGCAGCGCGACGCGCCACAGCGGCGCGTCGCCGGCAAAGAAGGGATGGCGCTGTTCGCGCACCGACTGCCACAGGGCCGCCGCGTCATCCGCCGCCAGCGGTTCGCCACCGATGATGCGCACCGCGGCCGCGAGCGCCGGTTCGGCACCGGACAGACGCACCGCCAGCCGGCCGTCGTGCCACAGCGTGGCCGACAGCGGCAGCGGCTGCGCGCCCCACTCGCGCAGCGTGGACAGCGCATGCGCCTCGTCCAGCGCCAGCACGCGAGTCTGTTCGGCCGGCGGACGGGGCAGCACCTTCAGCGTCACTTCGAGAATGAGGCCCAGCGTGCCGAAGCTGCCGGCAATCAGACGCGACACGTCGAAACCGGCCACGTTCTTCATCACCTGGCCGCCGAAGCGCAGCACCCTGCCCTGGCCGTCCATCAGCGTCACGCCGAGCACGAAATCGCGCAGGCTGCCGGCAGCCATGCGGCGCGGGCCCGACAGGCCGGCAGCCAGCGCGCCGCCCAGCGTGGCGTTCGGCCCAAAATGCGGTGGCTCGAAAGCCAGCATCTGGTTGTGTGCCGCCAGCAGCGCCTCGATGTCGGCCAGCCGGGTGCCGGCGTGGGCGGTGATGAACAGTTCCGACGGCTCGTAGGCGATGACGCCCTGGGCGCCGCGCATGTCCAGCGGCGTGCCGCTCAGCGTCTGCGCGAGAAAATCCTTGGAGCCGCTGCCGTGCGGGCGCAGCGTGCGGCCGTGGGCGGCCGCCTCCAGCACCTGCTCGCGCAGCACCGAATGAAGATGTGAGCTCATGGTCAGAAACGCGGCAGGTCGGGATGCGGCAGTTCGCCGTGGTGTACGTGCATGCGGCCCATTTCGGCGCAGCGGTGCAGCGTGGGCACCGCCTTGCCCGGATTCATCAGGCCGGCCGGATCGAACGCCGCCTTCACCCGGTGGAACATGTCCAGTTCGTCAGCGCCGAACTGGCTGCACATCTGGTTGATCTTTTCCAGCCCGACGCCGTGCTCGCCGGTGATGGTGCCGCCCAGCTCGACCGACAGTTCCAGGATGTCGACGCCGAAGGCTTCTGCCCGGCGCACCGAATCCGGGTCGTTCGAATCGAACAGGATGAGCGGGTGCAGATTGCCGTCGCCGGCGTGGAATACGTTGAGCAGGCCCAGATCGTATTTCTTCGCCATCCCGTCCATCGCTTCCAGCATGTCGGCCAGACGCTGGCGCGGAATGGTGCCGTCCATGCAGTAGTAGTCCGGCGCGATCCGCCCGGCGGCCGGGAAGGCCGCCTTGCGGCCGGCCCAGAAGCGCAGCCGCTCGGCCTCGTCGGTGGAAATGCGGATTTCGGTGGCGCCGGCCGCTTCCAGCAGCACGCGCACGCGCGCGATCTCGTCCTGCACCTCTTCTTCGGTGCCGTCGGATTCGCACAGCAGGATGGCGGCCGCGTCGAGCGGATAGCCGGCATGGACGAACTGTTCAACCGCGGCGGTGGTGGCCTGGTCCATCATTTCCAGACCGGCCGGAATGATGCCGGCGGCGATCACGTCGGCCACCGCCTGGCCGGCCTTGCGGATGTCGGCGAAGGCGGCCAGCACGCAGCGCGCGACCCGCGGCTTGGGCACCAGCTTCACGGTCACTTCGGTCACCACGCCGAGCAGGCCTTCCGAACCGATGGTGACCGCCAGCAGGTCGTAGCCCGCGCTGTCCGGCGCGGCGCTGCCGATTTCCATCACCTCGCCGGCCATGGTCACCATGCGCACCCGCAGCACGTTGTGCACGGTCAGGCCGTATTTCAGGCAATGCACGCCACCCGAGTTTTCCGCCACATTGCCGCCGATGCTGCAGGCGATCTGCGACGACGGATCCGGCGCGTAGTAGAGGCCGTAGGGCGCCGCCGCCTCGGACACCGCCAGATTGCGCACGCCCGGCTGCACCACTGCCTGCTGCGCCAGACGGTCCACCGACACGATGCGGTTCAGACGGGCGGTGGACAGCACGATGCCCTGCTTGTGCGGCGTGGCGCCGCCGGACAGGCCGGTACCGGCGCCGCGCGGCACCACCGGCACGCCCAGCCGGTGACAGGTGCGCAGCACCGCCACCACCTGCGCTTCGGTGGTCGGCAGCGCGACCGCCAGCGGCATTTCGCGCACCAGCATCAGGCCGTCGCACTCGTAGGCGCGCAGCCGGCCGGAGTCGGCGATCAGACAGTCTTCCGGCAGCACGCGCGACAGTTCCGCGATCAGCGCGGCGCGGTCGGTGCGAATGTCCGGTGTGGAGCTTGCGGCCTCGTGGGCCTGCGGCAGTGCGCTCATGGCGGCTTCCGGTAACGCGACACAGGGGCGGAATGATAACCGCAGACGTCCGCGCCCGCCTTCTGCGCCGCAGGATGAACCCGCACCGGAACGGCAAAAGGAAACGGCGCCCGCGGGCGCCGTTTCCGGGGAGGCCTGAGGTCGTTCAGACCTTCTTTTCGACGTAGATGGCGCGGAAGTCGTTCACATTGGTCAGCGTCGGGCCAGTCACGATGAGATCACCGGTACCGGCGAAGAAACCGTAGGCGTCGTGCACGTCCAGCATGTGACGGGCGTCGATGCCGGCCGCCCGGGCACGCGCCAGGATGTCGTCGGTCACCAGCGCGCCGGCGTTGTCCTCGCTGCCATCGATGCCATCGGTGTCGCCGGACACCGCATGGATGCCCTTCATGCCGTCGAGCGCGATCGCCAGCGACAGCAGGAATTCCGAATTGCGGCCGCCGCGCGGCTTCTGGCCCGGCTTGATCGGGCCCAGGGTGACCGTGGTTTCGCCGCCGGACAGCAGCACGCAGGGCGGCTGGACCGGCGTGCCGTTGATTGCGCAGGCCTTGGCGATGCCGGCCAGCACCTTGCCGGCGTCGGCCGATTCGCCCTCGATCATGTCGCCCAGCACCAGCGGCGTCACGCCGTGTGCACGCGCCACCTCGGCCGCCGCCAGCAGCGAGGCCTGGGCGGTCGAAATGACGCGGGTTTCGCAGCGCGCCAGACGCGGGTCATCGGCCTTGGGCGTTTCCGATTCCGGCCTCGCCAGCCAGGCCATCACCGCGGCCGGCACTTCGATGTTGTTGCGGCGGATGATGGCCAGCGCGTCCTCGCGTGTGGTGGTGTCCGGCACGGTCGGGCCGGAGGCGACCACCGCCGGGTCATCGCCCGGCACGTCGGAAATGACCAGCGTAAACACACGCGCCGGGAAAGCCGCCTGCGCCAGCCGGCCGCCCTTCATCGAGGACAGGTGCTTGCGCACGCAATTCATTTCCTGGATGGCCGCACCGCTGGCCAGCAGCGCGCGATTCACCGCCTGCTTGTCCTCCAGCGTCAGGCCTTCGGCCGGCGCCGACAGCAGCGCCGAACCGCCGCCGGAAATCAGCGCGATCACCAGATCGTCCTCGGTCAGGCCCTGCACCGTTTCAAGGATGCGCCTGGCCGCCTGCTGACCGGCCGCATCCGGCACCGGATGCGAGGCCTCGACCACTTCGATGCGCTGGCAGGGCGCGCCATGGCCGTAGCGGGTCACGACCAGACCGGACAGTTCGCCCGGCCAGTTCTTCTCGACCGCCAGCGCCATCGACGCGGCCGCCTTGCCGGCACCGACCACGATGGTGCGGCCCTTGGGCGGCGGCGGCAGGTTGGCCGGCACGCACAGATCGGGGTTGGCGGCGTCAAATGCGGCCTGGAAAAGCTTGCGCAGGAAATCTTTCGGTTCGGGGGTACTCACGGCAACTCCGTCTGGTCTGTTCGTTTGCGGGGGATGTGTGGTCTGCGTGTATGTGCATGAACCGCGCAGCGCTGCCGGGTGATGGCCGCCCGCTGTCCGGCTGTCGCGGGGTGGGCGCCAGCATGGGATGATGTGCAATTCTAGCGTGCGCCGGCCTTATATTTGCGCACACTTATAATCAATAGCGCTTATTGAACTCATCATGGGACATCGACTTTCCAAGATTGCCACCCGCACCGGCGACGGTGGCGAAACCGGCCTGGGCGACGGCACCCGGGTATCGAAATCCTGCCCGCGCGTCCATGCGCTGGGCGATGTGGATGAGCTGAACAGCGCGCTCGGCGTGCTGCTGTGCGAAGACCTGCCGGCCGACCTGTCGGCACTGCTGACCGAAATCCAGCATGACCTGTTCGATCTGGGCGGCGAACTGGCCATTCCGGGCTACCACCTGCTGAAGGCCGAACAGGTGGCCCGGCTGGACGCCGAACTGGAACGGCTGAACGGAGAACTGACGCCGCTGAAGGAATTCATCCTGCCCGGCGGCACCCGCGCTGCTGCGCTGGCCCACCTCGCGCGCACGATCTGCCGGCGCGCCGAGCGCGCGGTGATTGCCGCCGCCGCCGAAGGCAAGGTGTCGGACGCCAGCCGCCAGTACCTGAACCGGCTGTCCGATCTGCTGTTCGTGCTCGGTCGCACCTGCAACCGGCTGGCCGGCCGCGGCGACGTGCTGTGGCAGCGCGGCCGCGCGCACGACGGCGGGACGGACTGAAAGGAAGGCTGCGGGCGCACCCGTGGCCGAGCATCGCCCGTGATCCGTTCCCCCGACGCGCCGATCGGCGTTTTCGACTCCGGCCTCGGTGGCCTGTCGGTGCTGCGCCATGCGCGTGCGGCGCTGCCGGCCGAGGATTTTCTGTACGTGGCCGATTCCGGCTTCGCGCCCTATGGCGAGCGCAGCGCCGAGTGGATACGGGCGCGCAGCACGGTGCTCGGCCAGTTCCTGCTCGACCAGGGCGCGAAAGCACTGCTCATCGCCTGCAATACCGCCACTGCGGCGGCGGCCCAGGCGCTGCGCGAACGCTGGCCCGGCCTGCCCATCATCGGCATGGAACCGGCAGTGAAGCCGGCCGCCGCCGCGACTCGATCCGGCACCGTAGGCGTGCTGGCCACCACCGGCACCCTGGCCAGCAGCCGCTTCGCCGCGCTGCTCGACACCTTCGGCCGCAACGTACATGTGGTGACCCGGCCGGGCAGCGGTCTGGTCGAAGCGGTCGAGCGCGGCGAATTCGACTCACCGGCCACCCGTGCGCTGGTGGCATCGCACATCGAACCGCTGCTGGCCGAGGGCGCCGACGTGATCGTGCTGGGCTGTACGCACTATCCCTTTCTGCGTCCGCTGATCGAAGCGGCGGCCGGACCGGCGGTACAGGTGATCGACACCGGCGACGCGGTGGTGCGACAGCTCACCCGGGCGCTCGAAGCGCGCGGGCTGCGGTGCAGCGGGCGGACCGGCGGGGAGCGCTTCTGGAGCAGCGCCGCCCACGCCGGCGGGCGCGCAGCGCTGCCGCGACTGTGGCCGGCGGCCGGCGCGGTGCAGCCGCTGCAGGTCTGATCAGCGCAGGATGAACACGGTCACCGCCACCCAGCCGACCATCGCGGCGATCAGGTGGCGATCGCGGAAGATGTCATGCGACGGGTCACCGCCACCGCCTTCGCGGTGCATCAGGTAGAGATAGCGGAACAGCCCGTACAGCACGAAGGGCAGCGTGTAGATCAGGTCCGAGCTGCCGTGGATGCGCACCGTATCTTCATCCACGGTATAGAGCGCGTAAGCCACCACCGCGCACCCGCCGGTGATGGTGATGAACTGATCGAGCAGTGCTGCCGAGTAGTGGTCCAGCACCTTGCGGTGAGCGCCGCCGCCCTCTTCCATCAGCATCATTTCGGCGCGCCGCTTGGCGAAACCGAGGAAGAGCGTGAGCAGCAGGCCGCACATGAGCAGCCAGTTCGAGGGCGGAATGCCCAGGCCGGTGGTACCGGCCAGCAATCTCAGCATGAAACCGGCACTGATCAGGAACACATCCAGCACCACCACCCGCTTCAGTCCGTAGCTGTAGCCGAGATTGATCAGGCCGTACACGCACAGCAGCCACATCAGCGTTTCGCCGACCTGCCAGGCCAGCAGCAGCGCAGCCGCGGAACAGGCGCCCATCAGCAGCACCGCGACCGACGGCGACAGTGCGCCGGACGCCAGCGGGCGCAGGCGCTTGACCGGGTGCAGACGATCCTGCGCGATATCGCGGAAATCATTCAGCGCATAGACCGCGCTCGACATCAGACAGAAGGCTGCAAAAGCGAGCAGCGCAGCCTGCAGCATGGCCGGCGCATGCCAGGCGTGGCCGAACAGCAGACCGAAAAACACGAAACCGTTCTTCACCCACTGCTTGGGGCGCATCAGCTGCAGCGCGGCGGCAATCATGGCTGGGTCACTTCCCGAAATAGCGTTCTTCGAAATAGCAGCCGCAGTCCGGCAGCCACTTCGGAATGGCGTACCACTGGCGGCGGGCCGGTTCGAGCACCCCCTGGTGATAGGCAGCGTAGTCGAAACCGTGGCCGCGGATGCGCCAGAAGGTGGCACCGCGCACCTGCAGCGTGTCCTCGCTCACATCGCGGAAATACGGCGTGTAATCGGCGAGATCCGGCTTTTCCTTGCTCAGGATGAGGATGTCGCGGCCATCGAGCATGCGGAAGTCGGTCAGCATGTCGTCGTGCCGGGCATGGCTGGACGCCGGGCCGAACACCGCCCAGTAGCGGCGGTGGTTGTAACCCAGCGT
Source organism: Methyloversatilis sp. (assembly GCA_041639545.1). GTDB lineage: Bacteria > Pseudomonadota > Gammaproteobacteria > Burkholderiales > Rhodocyclaceae > Methyloversatilis. The sequence goes on from JBEQBZ010000008.1 coordinate 106,001, forward strand.
GACCGAGGGCGAGTAGCCGTCGGTCATCGGCACATAGCGCGCCAGATCGTCGCCGAGTGCGGCGATCAGTTCGTCCGCCTTCACCGTCTGCACGATGCCGGCGTAACGACGTTCGCCCAGCCGCGGCTCCCAGCTCTCGACCGGCATCGCGCCGATAGCCAGCAGCGCCACCGCGTGCACCGCCGCGATGAACGCGGATATTTTCACGGTACAGCGCAGCGTGACGGCATCGACCGAACGCGCGTACATCAGGAAGGCCAGCGGCAGGAAGGAAAACACCCAGTGCAGGCCGATGGTCTTGACCAGTGAAAGCAGGCCGAACAGGGCCAGCGGCACCGCGACCAGCCAGGGCAGCGCCGCCTGCCTCAGCCATGCCGACGGCGCGCGCACCAGCCGCCAGACCACCATCGGCGTGAGCAGCCACACCATCATGCCGGCGTACATCAGCGGGGTCTTCCAGGACAGGCCTGCGCCGCCGTGCCGGTTGAACACGTTGAACATCACGTTGGCCCAGCAGTGCTGGCTGTTCCACCATGCGTTGTACAGACCGGCCGGCAGTGCGCACAGCACCAGCAGGCCGAGGCCCTTCCATTTCCACGCCGCCGGCCGCCAGGCGGCCCAGCCGATGTAGGCCAGGCCGAGCAGCACCGAAAAATACTTGGACAGGAAGGCGCCGCCGAGCAGCAGGCCGGCCAGCGCGAACGCCGGCATCGACCGGCTGCGCTGGGCATGCAGGAAGGCCAGCGCCGACGCCACGCTGAAATACACCAGCGGGATGTCGGTGGTGATGAGCACGTCCAGCAGGCCGGCCGGCGCCAGCAGCATCAGCGTGGCGGTACCCCAGCGCACCGCCGGCGACTCGTCGCGCAGGAAGGCAAGCATCAGTGCCGACAGCAGCGCCGGCTGCAGGATGGAGGGCATACGCAGCCACCATTCGGCTTCCGACACGGAAATCAGGGCGGCCAGCCACCAGCCCACCATGGGCGGATGGTCGTAGAAGCCGCCGGCCGGGATCCTGCCCCACCAGTAGAAATAGGCTTCGTCGCCGGTGAAGGGGAGCGCGGCGCCCAGCCAGCCGCGGAACACCAGCGTCAGCAGCAGGCTGATCAAATAGAAACGGCGCCAGCTGGAAGCCGGCGCCGCAGCGAACAGCGTATTCACCGATCAGTCGCGGTCGGCCAGCGCACGACGGCGCGCACGAACGGCTTCGGCCAGCACGTCGAGCAGTTCCACGCTCTTTTCCCAGCCCAGGCAGGCGTCGGTGATGCTCATGCCGTATTCCGGTTCCTTGCCGGCGACCAGATCCTGACGGCCTTCCTTCAGGTGCGATTCGACCATGACGCCGAAGATGCGGTCTTCGCCGCAGGCCAGCTGAGCGGCGACGTCGCGCGCCACGTCCATCTGCAGCGCGCACTGCTTGCGGCTGTTGGCGTGCGAGAAGTCGATCATCACCTTGGCCGGCACGCCGGCGGCGGCCAGTTCGCGGCACACCTTCTCGACCGCCTCGGCATCGTAGTTCGGCTCCTTGCCGCCGCGCAGGATGACGTGGCAGTCCTCGTTGCCGGCGGTGGACACGATGGCCGAATGACCGGCCTTGGTGACCGACAGGAACACGTGCGGCGCCTGCGCCGACTTGATCGCGTCGGAGGCGATGCGCACATTGCCGTCTGTGCCGTTCTTGAAGCCGACCGGGCAGGACAGGCCGGACGCCAGTTCGCGATGCACCTGGCTTTCGGTGGTGCGTGCGCCGATCGCGCCCCAGGCCACCAGATCGGCCGTGTATTGCGGCGTGATGGTGTCGAGGAATTCGGTGCCGGCGGGCAGGCCCTGTTCGTTCACTTCCAGCAGGATGCGGCGCGCCAGACGCAGGCCATCATTGATCTTGAAGCTGTTGTCGAGGAAGGGGTCGTTGATCAGGCCCTTCCAGCCCACCGTGGTACGCGGCTTTTCGAAGTAGACGCGCATGACGATTTCAAGGTCGGCCGACAGCCGCTCGCGCTGCGCCTTCAGCAGCTTCGCGTACTCCATGCCCGCCTTGTAGTCATGGATCGAGCAGGGGCCGATCACCACCAGCAGGCGGTCGTCGGCGCCGCGCAGGATGCGGTGGATGGCCTGGCGCGCGGCAAAGGTGGTTTCCGAGGCCACGTCACTGGCCGGCAGTTCGCGCAGTACGTGCGCGGGCGGCAGCAGTTCGCGGATTTCCTTGATGCGGACGTCGTCGGTGATCTTGTGCATGGGGGCGTTCATGGGCTTCGTTGTTCGATACCGCGCCGGCAGGGTGCCGTAGCAAAGGACGTGATTCTACCTTGCCGGCGAAGTTCCTTCCTTCATGCCGATCTTGAACCGCGAGCGGCGCGGCTTCAGCCGCGCCGCTCGCGCCACAGCAGATGCACCGCCAGATAGCCGATGGCGGCGGCGGAACAGGCCATGATGAACAGTCCGGTCAGCAGTGGTACGCCCGCCGCACCTATCCACAGCCACAGCCCTTCCAGCCAGCCGGTGTTCGCCATCTGGCCGATGCGATCGGCACTGTGCTCGACCTGACGCACCTCGTCCGGTGCGGCCGGGCGGGCCAGCACGAAGCGGCCCAGTTCGTAGGCGCCCCAGTAGATCGGCGTGAAGGTGAGCGGATTCGACACCAGCGTGCAGGTGGCGCTGGTCACCAGATGGGCGCGCAGCCACAGCGCGGTCAGTATCGCGAACAGGAACTGCGCGAACGGAATCATCAGCCCGAAGAACAGGCCGATGGACACACCGATCGCCACGCTGCGGCGGTCGGCGCGCCACAGGCGTTCGTCGCGCAGACGGCCGGCAAAGGGCGCGAGCGCGCGATTGGCGAGGATCTGTTCGCGCGTGGGTATCCAGCGCTTCAGCCAGGACGGCATGGTGCAGCAGCGTCAGCGGAATCGGATCAGGCGGTGCCCCCGACCGTCAGGCCATCGATGCGCAGCGTGGGCTGGCCGACGCCGACCGGCACGCTCTGCCCTTCCTTGCCGCAGGTGCCGACACCGCTGTCCAGCGCCATGTCGTTGCCGATCATGGACACCCGGGTGAGCGCGTCCGGGCCGTTGCCGATCAGGGTCGCGCCCTTGATCGGGTAGGTCACCCTGCCGTTCTCGATCATGTACACCTCGGCGCCCGAGAACACGAACTTGCCGCTGGTGATGTCCACCTGGCCGCCGCCGAAATTCACCGCGTACAGGCCCTTCTTGACCGAGCGGATGATTTCTTCCGGCTCGCGGTCGCCGTTGAGCATATAGGTATTGGTCATGCGCGGCATCGGCAGATGGGCGAAGCTTTCGCGCCGGCCGTTGCCGGTCGGTGCCACGCCCATCAGGCGGGCGTTCAGGCTGTCCTGCATGTAGCCCACCAGCTTGCCGTCCTCGATCAGCGTGGTGCAGCGGGTCGGGTTGCCTTCGTCGTCCACGGTCAGCGAACCGCGACGGTTGGGCAGCGTGCCGTCGTCCACCACGGTGACGCCCTTGGCCGCCACCTGCTGGCCGATGCGGCCGGCGAAGGCGGAGCTGCCCTTGCGGTTGAAATCGCCTTCCAGACCGTGGCCGATCGCCTCGTGCAGCAGGATGCCGGGCCAGCCCGGGCCGAGCACCACGCTCATCGTGCCGGCGGGCGCCGGACGGGCGTCGAGATTGACGCGCGCCTGGTGCACCGCCCTGGCCGCGTAGTCGCGCAGCACCGCGTCGGTGAAATAGCCGTAGTCGAAGCGGCCGCCGCCGCCGGACGAGCCCTGCTCGCGGCGATCGCCGTCCTGCATGATGACGGTGACCGATACCCGCACCAGCGGCCGCACGTCAGCGGCCATGTGGCCGTCGTTGCGCATCACCAGCACCACTTCATGGGTGCTGGCGATGTGGGCCATCACCTGATTCACCCGGCCGTCCTCGGCGCGGGCATAGCTTTCCAGCCTTTCCAGCAGCTTCACCTTTTCGGTATCGCTGAGCGAACCCTGCGGATTGCGCGCGGTGTACAGCGGCGCAGGCACGAGCGCCGGTTCTGCGCGCACGATCTGGCTCTGCCCCTGGGCCGCGATCGCGCGGGTGGCACGGGCGGCGGCTTCGAGCGCCGGCAGGCTGATTTCGTCGGAATAGGCGAAGGCGGTCTTGTCGCCCTGAATGGCGCGCACCCCCACACCCTGTTCAATATTGAAGCTGCCCGACTTCACGATGCCCTCTTCAAGACTCCAGGCCTCGCTGCACTGGTACTGGAAATAGAGGTCGGCGTAGTCGATGCGGTGTGCGCCCAGCATGCCGAACACCTGGTCAAGATGGCTGCGCTCCAGGTCGAAAGGCGCGAGCAGCGTGGAGCGGGCGGTACCGATCAGGTCGGCGGCGGTCACGGCCGTAGTGGCGGAAACGGTGCTGGCAGGGGTGCTCATGTAGCGGTGATGGTCCGTTCTCAGGTGCGCGCCGGACGCCCGAGGCGTTCGGCAATGGCGTCTTCTTCCGCTCGCGGGAAGAAGTACTTGTACATCGATTTCTCTTCTTTCAGATCGCGCCAGCGGCCACCCAGTTCATCGACCCGGGCGCGATAGGTTTCGCGGGTGAGCCGCAGCAGCACCGCCGGCGCACCGACGCGCTGGCAGACGCGCTCTTCAGCGGTGGCGAAGAAATCCATGTATTTCTCGTAGAACGAGCGATGACGCGGATTCACCTCGATCAGCGCGTCATCGCAGTCCTGGATGCGGAAGGCGTAGATGCACATCAGGTGGAACAGCGTGCCCATCAGGCGTTTGGACTTGACCGACTGTTCGACCGCGAACTTGCCGAACTCGCACACCTTGCGGCCTTCGCCGCGCAGCGCGCTCATCACGTCCGGATAGGTTTCGTCGGCAGCCAGACCGGTGTCGGAATCGAGATTGACCGTGATCGTGCCATACACATGGCCGTCGAATTCGGCCACCAGCGTGATCCGGTTCGGCGTTTCGTCAATCTGCTTCTTGGTGTGGTAACCGCGCCACGAATACATCTTCTCGATCAGCAGGCTGGCGCCCTCGCGCCTGTTCTGGTCGCTGCTGAGCAGGCGCACCCGGAACTTGTCCTTCTGCTGCGCCATTTCACGGGTGCCCGGAATATCCTCCTGCTCGATGCACATCGAACGCAGTCGTTCGACGTCCATGACCGTCACTTCCGCAAGCGTGTGCGGAAACTGGGACGGCGGACGCGTCTTCGGATCGGACATGGTCGGAGTCGACTTTCAGCAGGCAATGCGCCGGTGACCGAGCGCAGGAAGATTCTGCCTTATTTCAACAAGATAGTCCGGATCCAGATCACCTACGACCACGCCCGGACCACGCGCGAGGCGATTGATCACGTTACCCCACGGATCGATCAGCATGGAATCGCCCCAGGTGCGGCGGCCGGACGGGTGTACGCCACCCTGGGCCGACGCCAGCACATAGCACTGGTTCTCGACCGCGCGGGCGCGCAGCAGCAGTTCCCAGTGCGCCCGGCCGGTGGTTTCGGTGAACGCAGCGCCCAGCACCAGCAGCTTCATGTCGCCCAGCGCACGGAAGTACTCCGGGAAGCGCAGGTCGTAGCAGATCGACAGGCCGACCCGGCCGAACGGGGTTTCCAGCGACACCGGCCGGTGACCGGCTTCGATGGTGCGCGCCTCGTCGTAATTCTCGGCGCCCTTGGTGAAGGCGAACAGATGCACCTTGTCATAGCGCGCCACCTGACGGCCTTCCGGATCGTAGGCCAGGCAGGTGTTGCGCACCTTGTCGTCCACGTCCGCGTGCAGCGGCACCGAGCCGCCGATCAGCCAGATGCCGTGCCGGCGCGCGCACTCGGACAGGAAGCGCTGTATCGGCCCCTCGCCCTCCGGCTCGCGGATGCCCACCTTGTCCGCTTCGTCGCCGGAAATGAGCGGAAAGTATTCGGGCAATGCCACCAGGCGCGCGCCCTGACGGGCCGCCTCGGCGATCCAGTGGCCGGCTTCCGCCAGATTCTCGGCCACCACCGGACCGGACACCATCTGCACCGCGGCAACGCGGATGCGGGTCGATGCATTCATGATCAGCCTCTCGTTTTCAAGGCGTCGCGCCGGACGCATCCGCCAGCTTGGCCACCACCGGATCGTCCCACGATCCGGTCACCGCATAGCGGAAGGAGAACATCTGGCCCAGCGGGTCCTTCAGCACCTTCTGCGCCAGATAGGTGGCCACGCCGACCGCCGGATTGGCGATCAGCGCGCCGACCGACAGGCTGTCGCTCAGCGCCGGTTGCACGTTCACGGTGAGATTCTGGGTTTCCGCCGCGATGCTGGCGCTGCCGCTCATCTGCACCCGGGCAGCCGGCCCCACCAGTTCGAAATCCGTGGTCTTCATGATGCCACGCTCAACCGCCACGCTGCCTTCCACCCGATCGAAGGCGAAGCCATCGCTGAACACGTCGCGAAAATCCAGCGTGATCCGGCGCGGCAGCGCCTGCAGGCTCAGGATGCCGAGCAGACGCCCGGCGCCCGGATTGATCTTGCTGAACTGGCCGTTGCCCGCCTTCAGGTCAAAGGCGCCGGACAGCGTCGGATAGTCGATCGACGCCGGGTTGCCCTGCCAGCGCAGCGTGCCTTTCATGCTGGCCGTGCCGCGGCGCAGCGCGCCGGCATGGCCCAGACGGTCCAGCAGCTTGCCGGCATCCGCGGTGTCTATCGTGAAGTCCAGCCGGGTTTCGCGGCCGCGCAGCCCACCCAGCGTATTGCCCCAGGCGCCGCTGGCGACGAAGCTGCCTTCCGGCATGGTGAGCGCCAGCCGGTTGATCAGCCAGGCGCGGCGCTCGTTGCTGGCCTGAAGTTCCAGCCGGCCCAGCGGCTTGCCATCCAGTACGAAGCGCTCGGCCTCGATGTCCAGGCCCGGCAGTTCGTCCAGTTCCTGCGGCGGTTCGCCGCTGCTCACCTTGCTGCCTTCACCGTCGCCGCCGGTATCGAGCTTCAGCTGTTCGAAGCGGCCTTTCACATGACCCTTGCCCTGCGCGTGCCAGGTCAGCCGGCCACGCGCCTGACTGCTGACGAGGTCGATGTCCCACTGGTCGCCGCGGCGCTGGGCATCGATCTTCGCCGCCTCCAGCCAGTGTCCGGTCATCTTCAGATTCTTCGCGTCGATGCGTACCCGCGACACCGGCACCGGCTCGCCGTCACCGTCGTCGGCAGCGGTCTGTGGCGCAAAGGCGCGGCGCAGGGCGTCGACATCCAGTGTTTCGGTGGCGATGGCCAGCGCTACGCCCTGCTCCGGCAGAGCCGGCAGCTGCGGCAGGCCGACCGCGCCACGCTCAAGCACCCAGCCGGCAGCGCTGCTGCGCCGGACCAGATCGGCGCTGCCGAAGCGGCCAGCGCTCACCCGCAGCAATTCGCGATCGGCCGGCAGCGCGGGCAGCCCGCGCCGGGCGGCTTCGCGCGCATCGAGTGCGCCGATGCGCTCCACCTTCACCGTGAGCGCTTCGCCAGCCGGCTTGCCGAAGGGCGCCGGCAGCGCTGACGTGATCTGGCTCAGATCGCTGTCAATCGCCAGATCCAGGCCGTTGCGCCGCACGCCCAGCTTCGCCTGCCAGCCGGCAGTCCCTAACAGCGCGGTCATCCACGACTGGCCGAACTGGGCGCGCACCGCCTCCATCGAGGCGCGACCGCGTGCGTCCACGGTCACCACGCCACCGCCGCCGGTGCCCACGTCCAGCGTCATCGGAAAGCCGAGCACCGTGGCCTGGGCGCCGCGTATCGACAGCGAACTGTCGGTGAAACCGACCTTGCCGGCGGCGTCGAGCAGCGGCGGCAGCGCGCTGTCGACCACCAGCCGGTTGCCGGCGAACACGAATTCGCCCTCGATCCGGGTGTCCTTCGAATGGCGCAGCGGTATGGACAGCGACAGCGACAGCTTGCCGTTGCCTTCGGCCCGCATGCCGGAGGTGAAACCGTCGATGCGTTCGGCCACCGGGCTGGCGTCGATGTAGCGCAGGAATTCCGAGGTGGCGCCGGCGGCCGAGCCCTTGACCCGCAGCATTTCCTCCGACACCCAGAGATCCGGTATTTCGGCGGTGGTCGGGCCAAGCTTCGTGTTCAGGATGCGGCCGTCGCGCGAGGTGATGAGCATGCGCTTGCCTTCGAACAGCACATCGGCACGCAGCTGGGTGATCGGCGGCCAGCTGGGCCCGAAATCCACGGTCGCGTCCTCGGCCTTCACCTTGACCTGGAAGATGCCGGGTCGCCCCTCGAACGGGAAATCATCCAGCCGCCCGTGCAGCTTCAGCGTCGCCTCCGGCGCGTGGCCGGCGGTGAGCGCGGTGCGCAGCCAGTCCCGCGTATCCGGGCCAATGCTGTGCGGCAGGTAACGCCAGACCGCACGCGCGTCGCCATTGAGCAGCTTCGCGTCGAGCTCGATCTCGCCGGCACTGTCGCCGGCGGTGCGGTAACGGCCGTGCGCACTGCCCTGTGCATCGGCGTTCTGGAAACTGAGCGATTCGATCGCCACCTCGGTTTCGCCCTCGCTGCGCGACCAGCCGGCACGCGCCTTGAACTGTGCAAAAGCGATCTCCGGTTGCGGGAACACCGCCGGCAGATCGAGCACCAGCCCGGGCGCGTCGATCTGCACGCTGCCGCGCGCGTCGCTGCCTTCGATGCGACCACTCAGCCCGCGCACGCCGGGCAGGCTGCCGTCGGCACGCAGACCCAGACGCTCCAGCCGGGCGCTGACACGGAAGGCTTGCGGCGCGGCCAGCGGGCCGGTCCAGCCGCCGTCCAGTTCGTGGATCAGGCCTTCGGCGGCATGCCGGCGCAGCCGTTCGCGCACGTCGTCCGGCAGCGGCAGATAGCCGGCCAGCCGGGTGAGCGCGCCGAGATCGAGCGTACTGGCCGACACCTCGCCATGCTCCGGCGCGCGTTCGGTAGCCGCCTGCCAGTCGATGTCCAGGCTGGTCGGCCGCAATGCCAGACCGTCGCGGGTGGCCAGCTGCAACTGGCGGGCGGAGGCAACCACCCGCTCGGCGCTGAGCTGTTCCGCGCTGACCCGGCCGGACAGGCTGACCAGATCGAGCAGCGGCAGCGCCGGCGCCAGCCTGAGCTGCACCTCGGCCAGCGCCAGTTCGCCGGTCACTTCGGTCAGCCGGGCACCGTCGAAGCGCGACCACAGCCGGGCGGCGCCACGGCCACGCGGCAGTTCCACCGGGTAATCCACCCAGGTCTGCCAGACCGCCATGTCGGCACCTTCCAGCGACACGAACAGGTCGCCGCTGGCAGTGCGCAGGTCGTTGCGGTCAGGCAGCGTCACCTCGCCGCGAATGTCCAGCCGGCTCGCCAGTTCGGCCGGCGGCGTCGCCGACAGACCGAAGCGGTGATCGCGGCCGGCATTGTCCAGCCGCATGTCGACATGGGTGAGCTGCAGTGGCGGCGCGGACGGCCGCCGGCCGTCGTCCCACTCCAGCCGGGCATCGCGGATGTTGATCTGGCCCTGCGCCAGCAGCCAGCGGGTGAAGCCGCCCTGCTCGCCGTCCTGCCGGATTTCCAGACCGGCCACGAACAGCCGGCCGTCGGCTTCGCGCCGTATCCACAGATCGGGGCTGTTGATGTCCAGCCGGTGCAGATGCAGTTCGCCGCGCACCAGCGAAGAGAAACCGAGCGCGGCTTCGACCTGCTCCAGCCGCAGCGCGGGCTGGCCGGCTTCGTCCAGCAGCGTCAGGCCGCGCAGCGACAGCTGCGGGTGCAGACCGGTCCAGTCGGCGCTCAGGCTGTCGATGCGCACCTTGCGCTGCAGCGCCTCGCCCAGCGCATGTTCGATGCGCGGCCGGTGCAGATCGACCTCGGGCAGCACCCAGTGACGCGCCACCAGCACCACCGCTGCGGCGAGCACCCAGGCCCACAGCACGGCTTCGAATGCCCGGCCGGCAAGGCGCCGCCAGCGCGGGCGGGCCGGAACCGCGGCGCTCGGGGCGACCGCTGCGGCGGATTCAGCGTGGACAGGCTCGGACAAGATGGATCTTTGCGGGCAGTCAATGCGTGGCTGACTGCGTCTGTGAAACGATGCGGAAGTGTACCTGCAACCCGGGCCGTCACGACGCCTGTCAGCTGCCGCCGACACACGAGGTTCTGCGGCTTTTTTGCATAATGACTTTCCCGCCACCGATATCGCCCCCATGGACGCCGCTGCCGCCATCGCCCACGCCCGCCGCCACAGCCGCTATCTCGCCCGCCAGCTGGACGCGCGGCCGACGCTGGAAGAGGCGCTGACCCCCACGCTGCAGGCCCATATCAGCGCCGCGCTGCTCTTGGAATGGTTCGCCCAGACGCCGTTCGAGGCGGGCGACGAGGCCGGTCTGAAGTCGGCGCTGCGCCGGCTGCGCATCCGCACCATGGCCCACCTCATCGTGCGCGACCTGGCCGGGCTGGCTGATCTGGACGAAATCACCGAAGGCATGACCCTGCTGGCCGAACAGACGGTGCGGGTGGCGGTGGACCAGGCGCGCGCCGGCCTGGTCGAACGCTTCGGCGAGCCGCGCGGCGAGACCGACAACGCGGTGCAGCCCTTCATCTGCATCGGCATGGGCAAGCTGGGCGGCCGTGAGCTCAACGTCAGTTCCGACGTCGATTTCATCTTCGTCTATCCGGAATCCGGCGAAACCGACGGCGACACCCCGACCGGCCCCGGCAAGCGCATCGACAATTTCGACTTCTTCACCCGGCTCGGCCGCAAGGTGATCGAACTGCTGGCCGACGTGACCGGCGACGGCTTCGTGTTCCGGGTGGACATGCGGCTGCGGCCCAATGGCGATTCCGGCCCGCTGGCCTGCAGCTTCGACATGCTGGAAAACTACTTCGTCACCCAGGGCCGGGAATGGGAGCGCTACGCCTGGATCAAGGCGCGCGCACTGACCGGCGGCGTGAACGACGAACTGGAATCGCTGCGCAAGCCCTTCGTGTTCCGCAAATACCTGGATTTCGGCGCGATCAACGCGATGCGCGACCTGCACGCGCAGATCCGCCGCGAAGTGGCGCGCCGCGACATGGCGGACAACATCAAGCTCGGCCCGGGCGGCATCCGCGAAATCGAATTCATCGCCCAGGTATTCCAGCTCATCCGCGGCGGCCGCGAAAGCGCGCTGCAGATCCGGCCGACCCAGAAGGTGCTCGACCGGCTGGCGCTGCGCGGTGTGCTGGGCGAAGAGGCGGTCGAACAGCTGCAGGACGCCTACGTGTTCCTGCGCCGGCTGGAGCACCGGCTGCAGTACGTCGAGGACGCCCAGACCCACAAGCTGCCGGCCACCGACGAAGATCAGGCACTCATCGCCTCGGCCATGGGCTTCGACAGCTACGCCGCGCTGCTGGTCGAACTGGACCGCCACCGCACCCATGTCAGCCGCCATTTCGACGCGGTGTTCGGCGCCCAGGACGGCGAAACATCGACGCCGCGCGCGGTGTGGCAGGACATCGAACAGTGCGAGGCCGGCGCCGGCGAATGCCGCAGCGCGCTGGCCGGCATGGGCTTTTCCGACGCCGACGAACTGGCGCACCGGCTGGGCGCCTTCAAGGGCGGCAGCCGCTACCGCCAGCTGCCCGACACCTCGCGCACCCGGATGGACGCGCTGGTGCCCAAGATGCTCGAAGCCTGCCGCGACACGCCGCAGCCCACCGCCACCGCGCTGCGCGGGCTGGACCTGCTGGAAGCAATCAGCCGGCGCGCCGCCTATCTGGCGCTGCTGGCCGAATTCCCACAGGCGCTGGGCATGGTGGCGCGGCTGATCGGCGCCTCCAGCTGGGCCGCCACCTATCTGGTGCGCCATCCCATCCTGCTGGACGAACTGCTGGATACCCGGCTGCTCACCGCCGAACCGGACTGGCCGGCCTTCGAAGCCGGCCTGCGCGCCCAGCTCGACGAACTGGGCGACGACACCGAGCGGCAGATGGACATGATGCGCGACGCCCACCATGCCCAGGTGTTCCGGCTGCTGGCGCGCGACCTGGCCGGCGACCTGTCGGTCGAGCGGCTGTCCGACCACCTGTCGGCACTGGCCGACGCCATGCTGCGCATCACGCTGGACATGTGCTGGCGCAAGCTGCCGCGTCGCCACTGCGACAGGCCGCGTTTCGCGGTCATCGCCTACGGCAAGCTGGGCGGCAAGGAACTGGGCTACGCCTCGGACCTGGACGTGATCTTCCTGTTCGACGACACGCACGAAGCGGCGCAGGAAACCTATGCCCGGCTGGCCCAGCGCATGCTCACCTGGCTGTCCAGCCACACCAGCGCCGGCATCCTGTTCGAAACCGACACCCGGCTGCGGCCCAATGGCGAATCCGGCCTGCTGGTCAGTTCGGTCGAGGCTTTCCGCGACTACCAGCAGACATCCGCCTGGGTGTGGGAGCACCAGGCCCTCACCCGCGCCCGCTACTGCGCCGGCGATGCCGGGGTGGGCGCGCAGTTCGAAATCATCCGGCGCGAGGTGCTCACCCAGCCGCGCGATGTCGACACGCTGCGCAGCGAAGTGCTGGCGATGCGGCAGAAGATGATGGACAACTATGGCAACAAGTCGCCCCTGTTCGACCTGAAGCAGGATGCGGGTGGGCTGATCGATCTGGAATTCGCGGTGCAGTACATGGTGCTGGCCCACTCCGGCGCGCACCCGGAACTGACCGGCAATCTGGGCAATATCGCGCTGCTGCGCATCGCCGCCAGCGCAGGCCTGCTGCCCGCGCTGGACGCGGTGGCCGCCGGCAATGCCTACCGCCGGCTGCGCCACCTGCAGCACGGACTGCGGCTGAACGACGCACCGAAGGCGCGGATGCCGGCGGACGAGGTGCAGACCGAGCGGGCCGCCATCCGCGCGGTGTGGTCGCAGCTGTTCGGCGACGCGGCGAACTCCGGAACACCGGCCGGACTCTGAGCCCTGTATGAAAAGGAGTCCGGCATGATCACCTTCTCTTTGCGCCGCGGCCTGACACGGACCGCGCTGCTTGCAAGCCTGACGCTGCTGCTCGGCGGCTGCGTCACCGCCCCGCCGCGCCCGCCTGCGCCCACCCCTGACGAAATCGTGCAGATGGCGAAGGACGGCATGCCGGCAGCCGAAATCATCCAGCGTCTGGAAGAAAGCCGCGCCCTCTACCCGCTCAAGGCGTCGCAGCTCGCCCAGCTCCGGCAGGACGGCGTGCCGGACGAAGTGATCGACTACATGCAGCAGACGCTGATCGAAACCGAACGCATGCGTGAAGCGATGCGCGAGCGCGACCGCATGTGGCTGTACGGCTACCCCTACTACCCGCCCTATCCCTGGGGCTACTGGCGCCGCCCCTATCGCTAGCGCGCCGGCCGGCGCCACGTGCGGGCGCCCGGAAAGCCGTCCGCGGTAACGGCAACGGTCGTGAGCACCGGCCACCGGCGGGTCGGCCGGGGTCCATCCCCCGACCTTTTGCGACAGGCTGACCGCGGGGCGGAAGCGGTCCGACCTCACCGCCGGGGCGCGGCGGCGCAAAAGCAAACTCAGTCATACCAATAGAACTAAATATCACTTTTTTGAATAAGCATTGCTGAATAGACTGCGCGCTCCCTGAACAAGCGAGCGACCCGCCGTGAAGATTCGCCACATCGACACCCGCCAGACCGAAGTCGGGCAAGCCCATGAAGCGCTTGGCCTGCCGCCGGTGGAACAGGTGATCGGCCAGGCACAGGCCCATCCGCTGGCCACCGTGGCGACCTGGTTCATGCTGTTCGTGCTGGTGGCGCTGCCGCTGTTCCTGCTCGGCCGCGGCCTGCCGCTGGACGACCCGTCGGCCGCACTGCAGATGGTGATCGAGGTGCTTACCTCGTCCGAATTCCTGAAGGCCGCCGCGGTCGGCTTCATCGCGCAGAGCATCGACGGCGCGCTCGGCATGGCCTACGGCATTTCCGCCACCACCTTCCTGCTCGGCTCGGGCGCCAGCCCGGCGGTCGCCAGCGCCAGCGTGCACATCGCGGAAATCTTCACCACCGGCCTGTCCGGCCTGTCCCATCTCCGGCTGGGCAATGTGGACCGCAAGCTCATGCTCAAGCTGCTGATTCCGGGCGTGATCGGCGGTGTGCTGGGTGCGCTGGTGGTAACCCGGTTCGACGGCAGCCAGCTCAAGCCCTGGATTTCCGGCTATCTGCTGCTGATGGGGCTGTACGTGCTGGCCAAGGCCTGGCGCCATCGCCGCAAGCCGGCGCAGGAGCCGAAGCATGTCGCCAAGCTGGCACTGTTCGGCGGCTTCGTCGATGCCGCAGGCGGTGGCGGCTGGGGCCCGGTGGTCACCACCAGCCTGGTGGGTGCCGGCAGCGATCCGCGCCGCACCATAGGCTCGGTGAACTTCGCCGAATTCTTCATCGCGGTGTCCAGTGCTGGCGCCTTCGTGCTGTTCATCGATGCGGCCCCCTGGGCCACCGTGGCCGGTCTGGTCGCCGGCGGCATGTTCGCCGCACCGCTGGCCGCCTTCCTGTGCCGCGCCCTTCCAGCCCGTGCGCTGCTGGTGCTGGTCGGCCTGCTGATCAGTGGCCTGAGCCTGTACAACCTGTCGAAAGCGCTGGGCTGATCCGCCGGCCGCTTGATCTGCGTCTTGAATCCCGGCCCTCCGCGCCGGGATAATCGCCGGATGAACCGTTACGCCAATACCGCCGCCTACCGCTTCGTGAAGCTCGCCGACCGCGAGGCGCTGTGCTCGCACATCCAGGAACTGGCGCAGTCACGCAGCCTGCTCGGCACCGTGCTGCTGGCCAGCGAAGGCATCAACATTTTTCTCGCCGGCGTCGAAGCCGATCTGCGCAGCTTTTTCGACGCGCTGGGCGAAGACCCGCGCTTCGCCGGCATGGATGTGAAATGGAGCCACTCGGATTCGCTGCCGTTCAAGCGGCTGCGGGTGCGGCTGAAGAAGGAAATCGTCACTGTCGGTCAGCCTGATTTCGACCTTGACGACACGCCGGCGCCCTATCTGCCGGCGGCCGAGCTGAAGCGCTGGTACGACGAAGGCCGCAAATTCGTCATCATCGACACCCGCAACCGCTGGGAAATCGAAAAAGGCAGCTTCGACAACGCGCTCGATCCGGGCGTCGACAGCTTCGGCCAGTTTCCGGCCGCACTCGATCAGTACGCCGACCTGAAGGACACGCCCATCGTCACCTTCTGCACCGGCGGCATCCGCTGCGAAAAGGCGGCGCCCATCATGAAGAAGGCCGGTTTCAATCAGGTATGGCAGCTGGAAGGCGGCATCCTGCGCTACTTCGAGGAAGTGGGCGGCGCCCACTGGCACGGTGACTGCGTGGTGTTCGACGACCGCGGCGCGCTGAAGCCGGACCTGAGTCCGGCGTCCGGTTCCGCGATCTGAGGACCGGCCAGCCCCGCACGCGATTGCTACGGCAAGAAACGGGCGCTTACGCCCCCCGGATCTTCTTGATGCCCAGCACCACCGCCAGCGTGATCGCGCCGGCGACGATGCCGGTCAGCGCATCCGCCAGGAAGGGCAGCAGCATGCCGGCCACGCCGCCGAAGGCTTCCGCCTGATGGGCGATGGCGTGATGCAGCGCCGGGATGCCGTGGGTCAGGATGCCACCGCCGACCAGGAACATGGCGGCGGTGCCCGCCACCGACAGCGCCTTCATCAGCCAGGGCGCGACCGCCAGAATGCCCCGGCCCAGTGCGCGGGCGGCGCCGGAGGCGCTGCGGCTCAGGTAAAGACCGGCGTCGTCCAGCTTCACGATGCCGGCCACCAGACCATAGACGCCCACGGTCATGATGGCAGCGATGCCCGACAGCACCGCGACCTGGGTGCCGAAGGGCGCGTCGGCCACGGTGCCCAGCGTGATGGCGATGATTTCCGCCGACAGGATGAAATCGGTGCGTATCGCGCCCTTCACCTTGTCCTGTTCAAGCGCCACCAGATCGACCTGTTCGTCCGCCAGCGCCTTCACGTGGTCCGCGTGATGGGCTGCATCGTCCTCGGCGCTGTGCAGGAATTTGTGCGCCAGTTTCTCGACGCCTTCGAAACACAGGAACAGCCCGCCCACCATCAGCAGCGGCGTCACCGCGGCCGGCAGGAAGGCGCTGATCGCCAGCGCCGCCGGCACCAGGATGAGCTTGTTGCGCACCGAACCGATGGCCACCGCCCACACCACCGGCAGTTCGCGGTCGGCCTTTACGCCGGCCACCTGCTGCGCGTTCAGCGCCAGGTCGTCGCCGAGCACGCCGGCGGTTTTCTTCGCGGCAACCTTGGTCAGCACCGACACATCGTCCAGCACGCTGGCGATATCGTCGATCAGGGCAAGCAGACTGGCTCCGGCCATGCGAAATTCTCCATATCAGGGCAAAGGTGAGAAGCGCCGCGCATGCTAGCCGATTTCCGCAACCGGCCCGTGACCGCCTTCAGTCACGCGGCCAGCGCGGCACCGTCCAGCCGGTCAGCACCGCGGCCAGCCGCAGACCGGCGATCAGGGCCACCGACACCGCCAGCGACAGCACCGGCGGCATGTGCACCGCCTCCAGCGCGAGATAGACCCAGGCACCGGCGAAGGCGCACAGCGCGTACGGGCGATGGTCGTGGAACACGTTCGGTACTTCGTTGCAGATGACGTCGCGCATCACCCCGCCGAACACGCCGGTAATGACGCCCATCATGACCGACACGAAAGCCGGCATGTCGGCCGCGTTCGCCAGACTGACGCCGGTAACCGAGAACAGCCCCAGGCCCAGCGCGTCCGGCAGCATCATCGCGCGTTCGGTGAAGCGGTCGCGCCGGCGGTGCAGCCAGGGGGCGGCCACCACGGTCAGCCCGAACACCAGCCATACATAGCCCGGATGCTCGACCCAGAAAAAGGGCCGCCGGTCGAGCAGCACATCGCGCACGGTGCCGCCGCCGAAGGCGGTGATGAAAGCCACCGCGAAAATGCCCACCACGTCCATGCGCCGACGGGCGGCCTCGATCAGGCCGGACACCGCGAAAGCGAGCGTGGCGGCGAATTCGATCGCCGCGATGATGAGCTGGAATCTGGGCATGCGACGATTCTAGGGCGTTCGCCCCGGTTTCCGTCACAGGACGCCCCGGCCGGTTCAGCGCCCAGCGGCCTCAAACACATGCCGACCGGCAGGCGTCACCACCGGTTCGAGAAAGCGGATGCGCCGGCGGTCCGCCGCGTCCGGCGGCTCGGAGCGGCAGGGCGCCAGCGTGAACGGGCGGTAGTGATAGACCGACAGTTCGGCCGATTCGAAATGCACCCTCAGCGAGGACATGCGGCGCGGGTCGATCTCCTCCGGCAGCGCGATCTCGGCGACCAGCGTGTAGGCGATCAGCCGGTCCCGCCAGGCCATGCTGACCAGCCGGTCATGCAGGATTTCGTACTGCAGGTAATGCGGCAGCGTGTAATTGGCCGGGTCGGATTCGAGCGGATGCACGTAACCGGCCGGACAGACATAGGCACCGAAGGGCCACACGCTGTCGAAACGGCGCATGCGATCGCGGGCATGGCGGTCGGCACGGTCGAGCAGTTGCAGCAGTTCGACTTCGGCCAGCGGTGATTCGGGTTTGAACAGCGGCAGCGCCATGATGCGGAAGGGGCGCTTGCCGCAGCGCGCGCCCGTAATGTGCGACGTCTCCAGTCTATTCCGCGGGCACCCGTGCAAATGCCTACTGCATCACGCTTCCCGCGCCTGCCGCACAGGGCATGAAAACTGTCTGACGCCCGCTGAACATCGCAGCCGGATTAGTGCTTTCGGCTGATTGCTGCCGGTGAAAGCGGCTGCGTATAAGGGCCGCTTCCCCGCTTTCCCGCCCCCGTCCATCGTGTCCGCCACCGCCCCGCGCGCCGCACAGCTCCGTACCCGCCTCGCCGGTCGCGCCGCGGTCGGCCTCGGCCTGCTGGCCACGCTGAGTGCACTCTGTGCGCTGCTGGCTGGCAGCGCGCTGGCGCCGCTGCGCACGCTGCACACGCTGTCCGCCCTGCCGCATCTGCTGGCGGCCGGCATGCTGACTTCGGTGGCGTTGCGTCTGCTGTACTGGCTGTGGGTGCCGCCCCCCGGAGGTGCCGGCATCCTGCTGCCGGAATCCCGGGTGCCCGGCCTGCGCCGGCGGGTAGACCGGCTGTGCGCCCAGCTCGGTGCCCGCCGTATTGACCGCATCGTGGTCACGCCTGACATGAATGCCGGCGTGATCTGCCGCCCGGCACTGGGACTGATCGGACCGATGCGCACCACACTGCTGCTGGGCATTCCGCTCGCGCACAGCCTGACGGCCCGTCAGCTGTCGGCGGTGCTGGCGCACGAACTGGCCCACCTGTCGGCCCAGCTCGACGGCCCGGGCGCCTGGTCGGCTCACCTGCGCACCTGGTGGCTGCGCTGTGCAGACCGCATCGATGCCGACCGCAGCGTCCTGGCCCGGGCAGTGATGGGACTGTACGCACCGGTGGCGCGGCTGGACCTTGAACAGTCGGTCGCGCTGTCGCGACTGGACGAGTTCGAAGCCGACGCGGTCGCCGCCCGCGCGGTCGGTTCGCCGGCACTGGCCGGCGCGCTGATCGAACTGGCGATGAAGGACCGCTTCCTGCACGACGACTACTGGGTGCGGGTGCTGGACCAGGCGGACGACCGTCGCCGGCCGCGCGTACGCCCCTTCCGCGAAATGGGGCTGGGTGTGCAGGTCGGCTTCGTGCGGCGCGACGCGCTGGCCGGCCTCGATCACCTGCTGCGCTCGGACGCCGGCAGTCTGGACACTCACCCCTCGCTGCCCGAAAGGCTGGACGCGCTGCGCATCGGCCGGCTCGGCGGCCTGCCGGTGGCGGGCGAAGGGCCCAGCGCGGCAGAACACTACTTCGCCAGCCTGTTGCCTACGCTGTCACTCGCCTTCGACCGCATGTGGTGGCGGGCGTCGGCAGACGGCTGGCGTCAACGCTACCGCCAGGCACGCGGCCAGGACCAGACCTGAGGCCAGCCTGTGCTGTAACGGTCCGCGTCACCGCACAGTCGCGGACCGGCACAGCCCGCCCCGCACAGGATGGCGCGTACACTGCGGAGCCGACTTCAGCACACCCCGCTCACCGCATGTCCGCCCCGTCTTCCCGGACCAGCGGCTATCTGGCCGCCGCCGGCACCGTCGCCCTCTGGACCGGCTTCATCCTGCTGTCCCGCCTCGCCGGCCGCAGCCCGCTGACCGCGTGGGACACGCTGGCGCTGCGCCTGGGCACCGCGGCACTGCTGCTGCTCCCCTTCTCCGGCGGCCTGCTGCGCACCGCCTGGCGTGACCTCAAGCTGTGGGTGCTTGCGCTGCTGGGCGGCCTGATCTACGGCCTGTTCGTGTTCGCCGCTTTCAAGTACGCACCGGCTGCACACGCGGCCATCCTGCTGCCCGGCATGCAGCCCTTCCTGGTCGCGCTGGCCGCGGCGGTCATCCTCGGGTCGCGGCCGGACCGCCGGCGCAGCCTCGCACTCGCCTGCATCGCGCTCGGCATCGTGTTCGCCGGCGTGCATGAATTCCACGCTCATGGCGGGCCAAGTCCGGACACGCTGACCGGCGACCTGCTGCTGCTCGGCGGCTCGCTGGCCTGGGCGGTGTACAGCGTGCTGGCGCGGAAGTGGCAGCAGCAGCCATCCCCCGCGCACATCACTTACGACGCCTGGACACTCACCCGCTTCGTCGCGCTCGCCTCGACCGCGCTCTACCTGCCGGTCTATCTGCTGTGGCTGCCCAAGGCGCTGGACCAGGTGCCGCCAGTCATGCTCGCGGTGCATGGCCTCTATCAGGGCGCCGGCGTCACCATCGTCGCCATGATGTTCTTCCTGAAAGCGGTTCAGGTGCTGGGCGCAGAACGCACCGGCGCGCTGGTGGCGCTGGTGCCGGTGCTGGCCGGCGTCGCCGCTGCGCCGCTGCTGGGCGAGGCACTGTCGCCCTGGCTGGTGGCCGGCCTGTTCTGCGTGTCCGGCGGCGCCTTCATGGCTGCCGGCAAGCGTTGACCGACGGTCGTTACGGATAGAGAAAGCGGCTGTCCACGTCCGCACCGATGTCCACATCATCCGCCCGCGCCACCCGTATGCGCAGCGGGCGGGCGCCGCGCTCGCCCTGGTCGGGTGCCGACACCGTGAACTGCAGGCTGGCGAGCTGGTTGGCCGGCACCCGCAGCCTGTCCGGGCCGGCCACACGCACGCCGGACAGCCCCTCGACCGTCGCCACGAAATCCGCCTCCTGAGCGCCCAGATTGGCCACCTTCAGCAGATACACGTTCTCGATCCGGCCGTCCGCCGCTTCGCGCGCCAGCACGCTGCGGTCGCGCAGTACGTCCAGCCGCAGCGCAGGCCGGGTCGCCAGCTGCCACAGCGCGGCCGCGCAGCACGCGGTGATGAGCGCCGCATACGCCGCCACCCGCACGCGCGGCCGGGGCAGCGTGCGCCCGGCCAGCGCGTGTTCGGACGCGAAGCGGATCAGCCCGCGCGCACGGCCCACCCTGTCCATCACGCTGTCGCAGGCATCGACGCACAGGCCGCAGTTGATGCAGGCGTACTGCACGCCATCGCGGATGTCGATGCCGGTCGGGCACACCTGCACGCAGATCGTGCAGTCCACGCAGTCGCCGGCACCCGCGCTGCGGGCGGACGCACGGGGCTCGCCGCGCAGCCGGTCGTAGCCGACCTGGCGGGTGTGCGCGTCGGTCATCACGCCCTGAAAGCGCGAATAGGGGCACATGTGCTGACACACCGCCTCACGCGCGAAGCCGGCCTGCACACAGGTGAAGCTGGCGTAGAAAACGAGCCAGAAACCTTCCCACATGCCCACGTCCCAGGCGGCGAGCCGCGGCAGCAGATCGCGTATCGGGCTGAAGTAGCCGACGAAGGTGATCGCGGTCCAGGCCGCCAGCGCCCACCACAGCGCGTGCTTGGCGCCCTTGATCGCCGCCTTGCGCGGGCCCCATGGTGCGGCGTCCAGCGCGCGTCGCGCCGCCGGCTTGCCCTCGATGCGCGCCTCGATCCACGTGAACATCATCGTGTACACCGTCTGCGGGCAGGCGAAGCCGCAGAACAGCCGGCCGGCCAGCGCGGTCACGAAGAACAGCGCCAGCGCCGCAACGATGAGCACGACGGCGAACAGCAGCGCGTCCTGCGGCCACAGCACCCGGTCGAACAGGTAGAGCCGCTCGTGCGGAATGTCCATCCACAGCGCCGGCCGCACGGTATCGCCGTCGCGCCAGGGCAGCCACACGCCACCGTAGAAAATGAGCTGGGTGAGCCACACCATGGCCCAGCGCCAAGTGTTGAAGCGCCCGGACACCGCGCGCGCATGCACCGTGCCCGGCCGCGGATGGAAAGTGAGCGGAACAGCGCGCAGAGCGCCCGCCAGCGTGGTATCGGTGTTCATCTGCAGGCTCCGGAAAGGGATGCCGGCAGTACACCCGCCGCGGGCGGACAGGAACAGATTCAGCGGGGTTGATTCACTTCAGGCACAGATGCGGAATGTAAGGTCCGGGCCATGGATCAGCTCACCGGCGCCAGCGGATGCGGAATGCCCCGGTCGCCATAGGTGCGCACCACCTGCGCGATCACCACCTGATAACCCTTGAGCCAGCGCGCCTGCAGCTGCTTCGCCCGGATGTGCTCCGGGTGCTGCATCAGCGCCTGCAGCGCGTCCATCGAGTCCCAGTAATAGACGTTCGAAATGAGCCCGGTTTCGGCGTTTTCCCACGCTTCCTCACCGAGATAGCCGGGAATGGCGCGGGCGACCGCGGCGATGACTGCATCCAGCGCGTGGAACTCGTCGTCGTACTGGCCTTTGGCGAAGGTGAAGGTGGAGGTGAACATGTAAGGGCGGGGCTAAGGCTGAAACTCGGGGCGTAGGCCGGGGGCTGCGCGGAGCGACCCCGGTTCTTGATCAGCGCCCACTCTTGGACACAGGAGCCTTCGTCGCCGGCTTGCTCGGCGCGGGGTTCTCCGTCAGCCGGCCGGTTACGTACTTGTGAAGCACACTGGCAATCAGGGTCTGATAAGGAATGCCTTCTTCGAGCGCCCTGATCTGGATGTCCGACAGATCGCCGGACGAAAGCCGGATATTCACGCGACGATCTTTCAAGGCTGTCGCGCGCGCGGCAGCCTTGAATCTCGCGAGCTCGCTTTTCGTGGCGACCGACTTCAGTTGCCCTTGTTCGAAGGCTTGAAGAAGTTCGCTCTCGTCGTGATCAACCGGGGTCGGCATCGTCGTCACCTTGCCTCAGGTAATCCCGGGTTGCCTTGCGGCTTGGGATGACCGTCTTGAGAAAGAAATAATCGTCGTCTTCAACAAATGGGACCAAGTAGGCATACCCGTCACGTGCGATGACCAGGACCCGTTGGCCGGGGTACTTACGCTCGTTGGGATGAGCCAGGATGTCCAGCAGACCGCCTGCTTCTATGGCGACGACCATGCTCTCGAAGGAGACGCCCCGCTCTTCCTTGAGCGCTTCATTCTTCTCCGAGCTCCAGCGGAACGGCTTCATCAGGCGATGCTACCTTCGCGTGTGCCTTTTGTCACCAGACCACCCAGCACCCTTACTGCCGCCCGCCTCGCCTCCGTATCCGGATGCCCGAAGTTCAGCCGCACGAAATGCCGGAACTCCCGCCGTGCCGAAAACATCGGCCCCGGCGCGATGCTGATGCCTCTCGCGAGCGCTTCGCGGTGCAGTGCCAGCGTGTCGCAGCTCTCCGGCAGTTCCAGCCACAGAAAGTAGCCGCCTTCCGGCTCGGCCATGCGGGTGCCGGCCGGGAAATGGGCTTCGACATCGGTCACCAGGGCGCCCAGTTGCGCACGCAGCGTGGCGCGCAGCGTGCGCAGGTGGCGGTCGTAGCCGCCCTGCTTCAGGTAGTCGGCCAGCGCGTGCTGCAGCGCGACCGGCGTGGCAAGGCTGAATGACAGCTTCTGCCGGCGGATCGCGTCGGCGTAGCGGCCGGCGGCGACCCAGCCGATGCGGAAGCCGGGCGCCAGACATTTCGAGAAGGACGATACGTGCATCACCCGGCCATCGCGGTCCAGCGCCTTGCTGCACAGCGGCGGCTGTTCGCCGTGGTGCAGTTCGGCATAGACGTCGTCCTCGATCAGCGGCAGGTCGTGGCGGTCGAGCAGCGCCATCAGTTGGCGGCGGCTGTCGTCGGGCACACAGGCGCCGGTCGGGTTGGCGTAGTTCAGCATGAACAGACAGGCGCGCACCGGGTGGGCGGCGAGCACCTGTTCGAGCGCGGCGAGGTTCACGCCCTCGCGCGGGTGGCTGGGCACTTCGATCACCTTGAGCCCGAGCCGCTCGGCCGCCTGCAGGCCGGCGTAGAAGGTGGGCGATTCGACCGCGATCAGGTCGCCCGGCCGGGTGACCGCCTGCAGGCAGAGGTTGAGCGCTTCCATCGCACCATGGGTGACGATGATGTCGTCCGGCGACACCCGGGCGCCCAGCCCGAGGTAGCGCAGCGCGATCAGCCGGCGCAGTTCCGGATGGCCCGGCGGCAGGTCGGTCAGCGTGTCCTGCGGCTTCATGCGGCGGGCGGCGGCGGCCAGACAGCGCCCCAGCCGGTCGAGCGGGAACAGTTCGGGCGCCGGAAAGCTGGAGCCGAGCGGCACCACCGCCGGGTCGCGCACGCTGTCGAGGATTTCGAAGATGAAGTCGCTCACCTGCAGCGCACTCGAGCGCCGGCCCGGCGAACTCATCGCCGGTTCGGGCAGCGCGCGGCCCAGCCGGGCGCGCACGAAGTAGCCGGAACGCGGGCGTGCCTCGATCAGGCCGCGGCTTTCCAGCAACGCGTAGGCCTGGGTGACGGTGATCGGGCTCAGACCGTTGGCCTGGCAGGCCTGACGCACCGACGGCAGCCGGTCGCCCGGGCGCAGCACGCCGTCGGCGATCTGCCGGGCGGTGCGGTCGGCGAGGTCTTCGTAGAGGGTCATTGCAAATGAAAACGGCGCCCGCAGGCGCCGTTCGCGTTCAGGTGGCGATCAGAACGGAATGTCGTCGTCCATGCCGCCGAAACCGCCGCCGGACGATGCCGGCGGTGCGGACGGCGCGCTCTGCGGGCGGCTGGGCGCCTGACGCGGGGCGGACTGGCGTTGCGGCGGGGCCTGATCGAAATCGTCGCCACCACCATAACCACCACCACCGCCGCCGCCGTATCCGCCACCGCTGCCGCCGCCTTCACCGCCGGCGCCCTGACGGCTGCCCAGCATCTGCATCTGTTCGGCGCGGATTTCGGTGGTGTAACGGTCCTGGCCTTCCTTGTCCTGCCACTTGCGGGTGCGCAGCGAACCTTCGACGTAGACCGGCGAACCCTTGCGCAGGTACTGGCCGGCGATCTCGGCCAGCCGGCCGTAGAAGCTGACGCGGTGCCACTCGGTCTGTTCCTTGCGCTCGCCGGTCTGCTTGTCCTTCCAGCTGTCGGTGGTCGCCACCGTGATGTTGCAGATGGCGTCGCCATTCGGTGCGTAGCGGGTTTCCGGGTCGCGACCGAGGTTGCCGACGATGATGACCTTGTTGACTGAAGCCATGTTTCCCTCCCCCGGGAATGTCTGAATGCGGTTGTAGCGGCGACGGCGCCCGGCGGAATCTTACTCCGCGCCGGTCATGCCGTCGGAATGAAAAGGGTCAGGACGCCGCCGGCGCGTCGAGCAGCCGGCGCACGCCGTCCTCGTCCCAGTGTTCGAGATTCACCCTCACGTAGGCCATGCGCCGTTCGGCCTCGACCGACGCTTCGCGCACGCCGGGCAGCGCGGCCAGCCGGTTGCGCAGCGTGTCGAGATCGACATGATCGCCGATCGCGTACTCGCGCAGCGCCACCACCGGCGGCGATTTCATCGTGCGCGCCCACAGCCACCACACGGCGGCAATCGCGGTGCAGAAGATGAACACGCCGGCGGCGTCGAAACGCAGCGCGATCGCGCCTCCAACCGAACTGCCCAGCGCCGCGCCCACCGCCTGCGCGGTATTGAACGCCCCCAGCGCCGCGCCCTTGGCCGACGGCGGCGCGATGCGCGACACCAGCGACGGCAGGCTGGCTTCCAGCAGGTTGAAGGCGGTGAAGAACACGAACAGGCCGCCGGCAATGGTGATGAGCGTGTCGCCAGACAGCAGGAACAGCAGCTGGGAGGCCCCCATCGCGGCAATCGCGGCCAGCAGCAGCGTGCGGTGACGGGCACGCTTTTCCGTCCAGATGATGGCCGGCACCATCAGCACGAAGCTGGCCAGCACCACCGGCAGGTAGATCTTCCAGTGTTCGGACACCGGCGTGCCGACATGCTCGACCAGCAGGCGCGGCACCATCAGGAACATGGCCATCTGCACCAGATGCACCGCGAACACGCCGAAATTGAGGCGCATCAGCTGGCCGTCGGCCAGCACGCGACCCAGCGGCGGAGGCGGCTGCACCACCGGCGGCGCCACCGGATCGGGCACGACCTTCAGCAGCAGCGGAATGGCCAGCAGCGCCAGCCCGGCGATCACCAGGAACAGGCCGTCCATGCCGATGGCGGCATACAGCGCCGGAGCGATGACCAGCGAGGCGGCGAACACCAGGCCTATGGTGGAGCCGATCATGGCCATCACCTTGGTGCGGTGCTGTTCGCGCACCAGATCGGCCGCCAGCGCGCTCACCGCGGCAGAAATGGCGCCCAGGCCCTGCAGGGTGCGGGCGGCGGTCATCCACCCGATGTCCGGCGCCCACATCGCCATCAGGCTGCCGGCGGCGTACAGCAGCAGGCCGAACACGATGACCGGCTTGCGGCCGTAGCGGTCGGAAGCCATGCCGAACGGAATCTGCATGCAGGCCTGCGCCAGGCCGAAAATGCCGAAGGCCAGGCCCACCCAGAAAATGTTGTCGCCGCCGGGCAGCGTCTTCGCGAACACCGAGAACACCGGCAGCACGAGGAACAGCCCCAGCATGCGCAGGGCGAAAATGGCGGCGAGCGCAGCCCCGGCGCGCCTTTCGGCCGGGGTCATGCGGTCAGAGATCGGGGAGCTCATGGCGTGAGGGGAAAGAAGCAGCCGGGATTCTATCAAGCAGCCACCGCGCACTCCATGCGCCCGGTGCAATTAGTCCGCCTTGCCTCTTCAGCCCGCCTCTTGCCCCCGCATCTTCCCGTCCTCGCCTTTCCCGGAAAAATGGGTTCTCATACCCGGTTTGCCCTGCCCCCGGCCGGAACATGGACTGGATACGCATCCGCGGTGCGCGCACCCACAATCTGAAGAACATCAACATCGACATTCCGCGTGACCGCCTGACGGTGATCACCGGGCTGTCCGGCTCAGGCAAGAGCTCGCTCGCCTTCGACACGCTGTACGCCGAAGGCCAGCGCCGCTATGTCGAGTCGCTGTCGGCTTACGCGCGCCAGTTCCTGCAGCTGATGGAAAAACCGGACGTGGACCTGATCGAGGGCCTGTCGCCGGCGATCTCGATCGAACAGAAGGCCACCAGCCACAACCCGCGGTCCACCGTGGGCACGGTGACCGAAATCCACGACTACCTGCGCCTGCTGTTCGCCCGCGTCGGCACGCCGCACTGCCCTGAGCACGGCGCACCGCTGGCCGCGCAGAGCGTGTCCCAGATGGTGGATGCGGTGCTGGCCATGCCGGAAGAAAGCAAGGTGGCCATCCTTGCGCCGGTGGTGAGCGAGCGCAAGGGCGAACAGATCGAACTGATCGCCGACCTGCGTTCGCGCGGCTTCGTGCGGGTGCGGCTGGATGGCAAGCTGATGGACATCGACCAGCTGCCCAAGCTGGACAAGAACATCAAGCACTCGATCGACGTGGTGGTCGACCGCCTGAAAGTGCGCGCCGACGCGCGCCAGCGGCTGGCCGAATCGATCGAAACCGCGCTGCAGCAGGCGGAAGGCCGGGCCATCGCGCTGGACATGGACAGCGGCGCGGAACAGCTGTTTTCCGCCCGCTTCGCCTGCCCGGTGTGCGGCCACAGCGTGGCCGAGCTGGAGCCGCGCCTGTTCTCGTTCAACAACCCGGCCGGCGCCTGCCACAGCTGCGACGGCCTGGGCATGGTCACCTTCTTCGACCCGGCGCGCATCGTCGCCCATCCGCACCTGTCGCTGGCCTCCGGCGCGATCCGCGGCTGGGACCGGCGCAACCAGTTCTACTTCCAGCTGCTGGCCAGTCTGGCCACCTTCTACAGGTTCGACGTCGATACGCCCTGGGACCAGCTGGACACGAAGCTTCAGCACACGGTGCTGAACGGCTCCGGCCAGGAGCGCATCCCCTTCCGCTACCTGTCGGAATCCGGCCGCACCACGGTGCGCGAACACGCCTTCGAAGGCGTGGTGCCCAACCTTGAGCGGCGCTACCGCGAAACCGATTCGGTGGTGGTGCGCGAGGAACTGGGCAAGTACCGCAATACCAAGGTGTGCCCGGACTGCCAGGGCACGCGGCTGCGCTCGGACGCGCGCCACGTGAAGGTGGGCGGCCACACGCTGCCGCAGCTGGCAGGGCTGCCGCTGCGCGCCTGCCAGAAGTTATTCGAGGCGCTGGAACTGGACGGCGCACGCGCCGCCATCGCCGCCCGCATCATGCGCGAGATCGCCGCCCGCCTCGGCTTCCTGATCGACGTCGGCCTCGACTACCTGAGTCTGGACCGCTCGGCCGAAACGCTGTCCGGCGGCGAGGCCCAGCGCATCCGTCTGGCCAGCCAGATCGGCTCCGGCCTGACAGGCGTCATGTATGTGCTCGATGAACCGTCGATCGGCCTGCACCAGCGCGACAACGCGCGGCTGCTCGGCACGCTGAACACGCTGCGCGACCTCGGCAATACGGTGGTGGTGGTCGAGCACGACCAGGAAGCGATCGAAATGGCCGACCACGTGGTCGACATGGGCCCGGGCGCCGGCCAGCACGGCGGCCAGGTGATCGCCCAGGGCACGCCGGCCGACATCGAGGCGTCGGAAGACAGCCTGACCGGCGCCTACCTGTCCGGCCGCAAGCAGATCGAAGTGCCGAAGAAGCGCACCCAGCCGACCGACGCCTGGCTGCATGTGCGCGGCGCGCGTGGCAACAATCTGCGCGGCGCCGACGCGTCGATTCCGCTCGGCCTCATCACCTGCGTGACCGGCGTGTCCGGCTCCGGCAAGTCCACGCTGATCAACGACACGCTGTACACCGCAGCCGCCCATCACCTGTACGGCTCGGCCGCGCTGCCGGCGGCGCACGACGCGATCGAGGGGCTGGAACAGTTCGACAAGGTGATCAATGTCGACCAGTCGCCGATCGGCCGCACGCCGCGCTCCAACCCGGCCACCTACACCGGCCTGCTGACACCGATACGCGAACTGTTCGCCGGCACGCCGGAAGCGCGCTCGCGCGGCTACGGCCCCGGCCGCTTCTCGTTCAACGTCAAGGGCGGCCGCTGCGAAGCCTGCCAGGGCGACGGTCTGGTGCGGGTGGAAATGCACTTCCTGCCCGACGTGTTCGTGCCCTGCGACGTGTGCAACGGAAAGCGCTACAACCGCGAAACGCTGGACATCCGCTACAAGGGCCGCACCATCCACGAAGTGCTGGGCATGACGGTGAACGAGGCGCGCGAATTCTTCGACGCGGTACCCACCGTCGCCCGCAAGCTGGAAACCCTGGTCGAGGTGGGCCTCGGCTACATCGGCCTCGGCCAGAGTGCGACCACGCTGTCCGGCGGCGAGGCGCAGCGGGTGAAGCTGGCACTGGAACTGAGCAAGCGCGACACCGGCCGCACGCTGTACATCCTGGACGAGCCGACCACCGGCCTGCACTTCCACGACGTGGACATGCTGCTGGGCGTGCTCTACCGGCTGCGCGACGCCGGTAACACCATCGTCGTGATCGAGCACAACCTGGACGTGATCAAGACCGCGGACTGGATCATCGACCTCGGCCCGGAGGGTGGCGCCGGCGGCGGAGAGATCATCGCCGCCGGCACGCCGGAAGAAGTGGCCACGGTCGAGCGCTCGCACACCGGCCACTACCTCGCGCCGCTGCTGAAGCCTCGCAAAGCGACGACGCGGAAGAAGTAAGGCGCCGCGTCCACAGATCCCGGGCCACGGACTGCGCGAGATTTTCGTGGGAGCGGCCTGTGCGGTTTTTGTGGGCGCGGCGCCCCCGCCGCGATTGCAGCCTTGATATGAAGACAGCATCTGATCGGACGCCCCATCGCGGCGAGGCGCCGCTCCCACCAGTCTCGGGCCACCGACTGCGCGAGGTCTTTGTGGGCGCGGCGCCCCCGCCGCGATTGCAGCCCGGGCATGGAGACAGCGTCCGATCAGACGCCCCATCGCGGCGAGGCGCCGCTCCCACCAGTCTCGGGCCACCGACTGCGCGAGGTCTTTGTGGGCGCGGCGCCCCCGCCGCGATTGCGGCCCGGGCATGAAGACAGCATCTGATCGGATGCCCCATCGCGGCGAGGCGCCGCTCCCACGGGTCTCGACCCACCGACTGCGCGAAGTTCTTGTGGGAGCGGCGCCCCCGCCGCGATTGCAGCCCGGGCATGGAGACAGCGTCTCATCGGACGCCCCATCGCGGCGAGGCGCCGCTCCCACGGGTCTCGGGCCACCGACTGCGCGAAGCTCTTGTGGGCGCGGCGCCCCCGCCGCGATTGCAGCCCGGGCATGGAGACAGCGTCCGATCAGACGCCCGATCGCGGCGAGGCGCCGCTCCCACCAGTCTCGGGCCACCGACTGCGCGAGGTCTTTGTGGGCGCGGCGCCCCCGCCGCGATTGCGCCCCGGGCATGGAGACAGCATCTCATCGGACGCCCGATCGCGGCGAGGCGCCGCTCCCACCAGTCTCGGGCCACCGACTGCGCGAAGTGCTTGTGGGCGCGGCGCCCCCGCCGCGATTGCAGCCTTGATATGAAGACAGCGTCTGATCGGACGCCCTATCGCGGCGAGGCGCCGCTCCCACCAGTCTCGGGCCACCGACTGCGCGAAGCTCTTGTGGGAGCGGCGCCCCCGCCGCGATTGCAGCCCGGGCATGGAGACAGCGTCTCATCGGACGCCCCATCGCGGCGAGGCGCCGCTCCCACGGGTCTCTGGCCACGGACTGCGCGAGTTT
>JBEQBZ010000009.1:0-133636 GCA_041639545.1 Methyloversatilis sp.
GCAAACAGATGCAGTTTGCAATCGTGGAAAAGCGACGGGGGCGTCAATGCCCCCGTCTGGTCAAAGCTCTGCCTCAGCGCTACTCCGTTCGCGTCCTGAAAAAAAACCTTAACTGAACGGCATTACGGCCTCGGCCGGGTTTTTTATTGGGCGCCCGTCCGGATCAGGGCTGGGCAAACACCTGCTTCACGCGCAGCGTTGTACCGCTGGCGATCAGTTCGATCAGGCGGTCGATGTTCGGATGCTTGCCCGGATTGGCCTGCGCATCGACGGTGTGCTCACCGTAGATGTCCAGCCCCTGCTTTGCCGCGTCGGCATTGATCGCGCCATGCAGCTGGGCCAGATGGTTGTACACCGCCAGCGAACCGGCCTGACCCGGCTTGTTCTCGATGGTGGCCACCACCTCGCCAGCGGCATCCAGCAGCTGGATGGCGGACAGATGGGACACGCCGGGCAGCGTTTTCAGGGTATCGGCAAAACTCATGAAAGGTCCTCGATGAATGCACCGGGGCGCCGTCCCGCCTCACCGGACGAGACGGCGCCCCGGCTGGATCAGATGGCGCGGGCGAGGCGGACGGCGTCGCCGATGTAGCTGGCCGGCGTCATCGCCAGCAGGCGTTCGCGCTCGGCTGCCGGAATGTCCAGCGTGGCGATGAAGGCGTGCAGGCCTTCGCGGTCGATACCGCGGCCACGGGTCAGTTCCTTCAGCTGTTCGTACGGATTGGGCACGCCATAGCGGCGCATGACGGTCTGCACCGGCTCGGCCAGCACTTCCCAGCAGGCGTCGAGATCGGCCGCCAGCGCTTCCGGTGCGGCCAGCAGCTTGCCCAGGCCACGCGACAGCGAATCCAGTGCCAGCACGCTGTAGCCGAAGGCAACGCCCATATTGCGCAGCACGGTGGAATCGGTCAGATCACGCTGCATGCGCGACACCGGCAGCTTTTCCGACAGGTGGCGCAGCACCGCGTTGGCCAGACCGAGATTGCCTTCGGCGTTCTCGAAATCGATCGGGTTCACCTTGTGCGGCATGGTGGAACTGCCGATCTCGCCGGCCTTCAGCTTCTGCTTGAAGTAGCCGAGCGAAATGTACATCCAGAAATCGCGCGCGGCGTCGAGCAGGATGGTGTTGGCGCGCGCCATCGCATCGAACAGTTCGGCCATTGCGTCGTGCGGCTCGATCTGGATGGTGTAGGGATTGAATTCCAGCCCGAAGGATTCGATGAAGGCGCGGTTGAACTGCGGCCAGTCCACCTCCGGGTAGGCTGACAGGTGGGCGTTGTAGTTGCCGACCGCACCGTTGAACTTGGCGGTCATGCTGACCGCGGCGATGCGGGCACGGGCGCGCATCAGGCGCGCGGCGATATTGGCCATTTCCTTGCCCAGCGTGGTCGGGCTGGCCGGCTGGCCGTGGGTGCGCGACAGCATGGGCAGTTCGGCCAGGTCGTGCGCCAGACCGCGCAGCCGCTCGATCGCGGCATCCAGCGCCGGCAGCAGCACGTCGCGACGCCCCTCTTCCAGCATCAGCGCGTGCGACACGTTGTTGATGTCTTCCGAGGTACAGGCGAAGTGGATGAACTCGGACACACCGGTCACTTCGGCATTCTTCGCGAGGCGCTCTTTCAGCCAGTACTCCATCGCCTTCACGTCGTGATTGGTGCGCGCCTCGATGGTCTTGATCGCGGCCGCGTCCTCGACGCTGAATTCGCGGATCACCGCATCCAGCTCGTCCAGCGTGGCCTGCGAGAAGGCCTTCACCTCGGGAATCTGGGCGCTGGCGGCCAGCGCGCACAGCCAGGCGATCTCGACGCGGACGCGGTTGCGGATCAGGCCGTATTCGCTGAAATGGCCGCGCAGCGGATCGAGCTTGGCAGCGTAGCGGCCGTCGAGCGGCGACAGCGCGGAAAGGGCGTGGGAACTCATGAGGAACCTGCTGGAAAGATGGACTGAAAAGGCGCAGGACGCAGTCGCGTCGTGCAACGCAACACGAATTTTATCATGTGCCCGCCGACCGCCCGGTCCGGCCTCCGGCGGGCCGGCGGTATAATTCCGGCGTCGTCAATCGGTGCTGTCCATGAAACTCGTCGGTTCGTATACCAGCCCCTATGTGCGCAAGACGCGCGTCGTGCTCGCGGAAAAGAAGATCGACTGCGAATTCGTGATCGATTCGCCGTGGACCGACACCACCGGCGTGCCGGATCTGAACCCGCTGGGCAAGATTCCGGTGCTGGTGCTGGACGACGACACCCGCCTGTTCGATTCCCGCGTGATCGTGGAGTACCTCGACGGCGTGGCACCCAACAACAAGCTGCTGCCCGCACCGGCGCGCGAGCGGGCGCTGGTCAAGCGCTGGGAAGCGCTGGCCGACGGTCTGATCGACGCCGCAGTGGCCATCCTGCTGGAAGGGCGCCGGGCCGACGGCGAACGCAGTGAAAGCTGGGCCGCCCGCCAGCAGCTGAAGATAGAACGCGCGCTGACCATGCTGGCCACCGACCTCGGTGATGACGCCTGGTGTCACGGCACCGCCATTTCGCTGGCCGACATCGCGGTCGGCTGCGCGCTCGGCTATCTCGACTTCCGCCAGCCCGCGCTGGACTGGCGCGGCACGCACACCAATCTGGCCCGGCTGCAGGACAAGCTGATGCAGCGCACCTCCTTCGCCGACACCGTTCCGCACGACTGAACGCCCGGGCGGCACCGGTGCCGCCCACCCCGAATTCCGCCTCACCGGGCTTCAGTCGCCCGCCGACACGATGATGCCGCCACCCAGGCACACCTTGCTCTCGTACACCACCACGCTCTGACCCGGCGTGACCGCCCACTGCGGCTCGGCGAACACGATTTCGCAGCGGTCAGCATCGACCGCGTCGATGCTGCACGGCGCGTCCGGCTGGCGATAACGGCTTTTCGCGGCATAGACCCAGTGAGTGTGCGGCGACGCGCCGGACACCCAGGACAGGTCAGCCGCCACCAGCCGGCCGGACAGCAGCGCCGGATGGTCGTGACCGCGCACCACGTAGAGCACGTTCTTCTCCATGTCCTTGCGCGCCGCGTACCAGGCGTCGTGCTCGCCGGCGTCATCCGCCATGCCCTTGAGCCCGCCGATGCGCAGCCCCTTGCGCTGGCCTATCGTGTGATACATCAGGCCGTCGTGCTGGCCGAGCACGCGTTCGCTGTCCAGGTCACGGATTTCGCCCGGCGTGACCGGCAGATAGCGCTGCAGGAATTCGCGGAAGGGCCGCTCGCCGACGAAACAGATGCCGGTCGAGTCCTTCTTCGCCGCATTGGCCAGCCCGGCGTCGGCCGCGATGCGGCGCACGTCGCGCTTGTACAGGTGACCGACCGGAAACAGCGAGCGCGACAGCTGGGCCTGGTTCAGCCGGTGCAGGAAATAGCTCTGGTCCTTGGTGCCGTCCTCGCCCTTCATCAGCTGGAAGCGGCCTTCGAATTCCCCAACCTGAGCGCGCACCTGCGCGTAGTGGCCGGTGGCGATGCGGGTGGCACCCAGCTGCATCGCGTGATCCAGAAAGGCGGCGAACTTGATTTCGGCATTGCACAGCACGTCCGGATTCGGCGTGCGGCCGGCCTGGTATTCGCGCAGGAAGCTGGCGAACACGCGGTCCTTGTACTCGGCCGAGAAATTGACCACTTCGAGGTCGATGCCGATCACGTCGGCCACCGCCGCCGCGTCGATCAGGTCCTGCCGGGTCGAACAGTAGTCATCGGTGTCGTCGTCTTCCCAGTTCTTCATGAACAGGCCGACCACCCGGTAGCCGGCCTGCTTCAGCAACAGCGCCGACACCGAGGAATCGACGCCGCCGGACAGGCCGACCACCACTGTTTCGCCATTTCCGGGCGCGATGCCCGCGAGTGCTTCATTCATCCGGGTACCCCCCGTCCTTCCATCTGTTCATATCCATCACGACCGCCGGTTCGGCGTGGTCGCGAAACCAGGTATCGACCGCATAACGATGCCCCTCCGTATCTTCGATCGCCGCACTGAAGTGCTGCATGATGACCCAGCTGGTACGCCGCTGGATGTCGATCACGCGGTGGAATTTCAGCGCACCGACCGACTGCAGCGCCCGCAGCATGCGATCGGTCGTGTGGGCGTGGTCGATGCAGTCCATGCGCCCGTAGACTTCGTCATCGAGGAAGTCGCCGGCGCGGTCCACGTGTATCGGCGACTGTTCGCCGGCCCAGCGGTACATGCGGGCCAGCACGTACTGCAGGCGCCCTCGCTCGTCCGCCGCATCAACGCTGCCATCCAGCGCCCCATGCAGAGACAGCATCTGGGCCGGCGTGTAAGCCACGGCCAGGGTGGCCTGGCAGCCGTAGTTGAAACACACCTCCAGCGTCTGCGCACCGCCGGAGCCGCCTGCCGCCAGCAGCGGCATGGCAGCCAGCAGACCGGCCAGCCAGCGGCGCATCAGTCGAAATGCCTGAGCACTGACAGCGGCAGCCGGATGCCGGCCAGCCAGTCCTGCACGCAGGCGCTGACCAGCGGGCTGCGGTGGCGCGCGCGGCTGGCTTCGATTTCGTCCGGCGTCATCCAGATCGCACGGACAATGCCCTCGTCCAGTGCGCGGCCGGCGATCTGCTCGCCGGCATCGCCGGCAAAGGCGAAGCGCAGATAGGTCACCTCGCCGTCCGGCCTGCGCCACTGGTAAATGCCCACCAGTTCGCGAGGCATGAACGGGTGCGCGGTTTCTTCCATCGCCTCGCGGGCGCAGGCCTCGACCAGCGATTCGCCCTCTTCCAGGTGACCGGCCGGCTGATTCAGCATCAGACCGGCGGACGTGTGCTCCTCGACCAGCAGGAAGCGGCCCCTGTCCTCGATCAGCGCCGCCACGGTGACGTTGGGTTTCCAGATGCGTTCGCTCATGCGGGGGATTTTAACGCGGCAAGCTCACCGCCGCCGCCGCCGGAGGGCCGGCTTCGGCTAAAATCACGGGTTTACCGCAATCTCTGGAGTGTTTCTCATGTCGATGGCCGACCGCGACGGTTTTATCTGGTACGACGGCAAGCTGGTGCCCTGGCGCGAGGCCACCACGCACGTACTGACGCATTCGCTGCACTACGGTCTGGCCGTCTTCGAAGGGGTGCGTGCCTACAACACCGAAATCGGCACCGCCATCTTCCGCCTCAAGGAACACACCGACCGGCTGTTCAATTCGGCGCACATCTACATGATGAAGATGCCGTACGGCCGCGAAGAGATCATGGAAGCGCAGCTCGAAGTGGTGCGCGCCAACAAGCTGGAATCCTGCTACCTGCGCCCGATCGCCTTCTTCGGCTCGGAAAAGATGGGCATCTCGACCCGCGGCGCGTCGGTGCATGTCGCCATCGCCGCCTGGCCCTGGGGCGCCTACCTCGGCGAGGACGGCCTGAAGCGCGGCATCCGCGTGAAGACCTCGTCCTTCTCGCGCCATCACGTGAACGTGTCCATGTGTCGTGCCAAGTATTCGGGCACCTACGCCAATTCCATCCTGGCGAACATGGAAGCGACCGAACAGGGCTACGACGAGGCGCTGCTGCTCGACGTCGATGGTTTCGTGGCCGAAGGCGCCGGCGAAAACCTTTTCGTGATCAAGGACAACAAGATCTACGAACCGGAAATCGCCTCCGCGCTGGTGGGCATCACCCGTGCCTCGGTGATCGAGATCGCCGCCGAACTGGGCTACACCGTGGTGTCCAAGCGCCTCACCCGCGACGACATCTACACCGCGGACGAAGCCTTCTTCACCGGCACCGCGGCCGAAGTGACGCCGATCCGCGAACTGGACGGCCGTCTGATCGGCACCGGCAGCCGCGGCCCGATCACCGAAAAGATCCAGGCCCGCTTCTTCGATGCGGTGAACGGTCGCGCGCCGGAATATCACCACTGGCTCACGCGGATCTGAGGCAGATCCGCCGAGCACGATCCGCTGAGACCCATCCGAGCTGTGCGCGGCGCACGCGCCGCACACATCCCTGATCCCGTGCGCGGCCGGTCCGCGCACCTTTCTGTCCGGAGCACACCATGACCGAAGCCGGTAACGATTCCAGCCGCGACCACGCACGCGAGATCGAAGTCAGCGCGAACGACCTTCCGCTGCATTGCCCGCTGCCCGGCGCACCGCTGTGGGCGCGCCACCCGCGCGTCTTTCTCGACGTGACCAAGACCGGTCAGGCCGCCTGCCCCTATTGCGGCACGCGCTACAGCTATCACGGCCCGGCCATCGCCGGCCACTGAGCGGCGCGGCATGGAAAGCCAGCGCAAGACCTTTTTCGCTTCGCCCCAGGAGGCGGAAACCGCCTTCTACGACGCCCGCAACCGCGGTGACATCGAAGGCCTGATGGCGGTATGGGCGGACGAGGACGACATCATGTGCATCCTTGCCGGCTGCCCGCGCGCCAGCGGCTACGAAGCGGTACGCGAAGCCTGGCGCCGCATGTTCGCCGGCCCGCACGCCGATGTACGCATCAGCCACGCACTGGTCACCCAGGGCGCGCTGCAGGCGATACACAGCGTGCACGAAACCCTGTCCGCCCCGGGCGACCGCACACCGCGACCGGTGCTGGTGGTGACCAACGTCTATGTACGCGGCCCGCTGGGCTGGCACATGGTGCTGCACCACGCCTCGCCGCTGCCGGCCGAGCAGGACGGCCCCGACCTGCCGAAAATCCTGCACTGAAATGGTCCAGCCCTACCGTCCGGCGCCCTGGCTGCCCGGCGGCCATGCACAGACCATCTGGCCGCGCTTCATTCCGCTGGCCCGCCCGGCGCTGAGCCGCGAGCGCATCGACACGCCGGACGGCGACTTCCTCGACCTCGACTGGCTGCCGCTGCGCGTGCGGCAGCCGCTGGTCGTTCTGTTTCACGGACTGGAAGGTAGTTCAGGCAGCCATTACGCCAAGGCGCTGATGCATGCGCTGGCCGCACGCGGTTGGAACGGCGTGGTGGTGCATGCGCGCGGCTGTTCCGGCGAATCCAACCGCCTGCTGCGCGCCTATCACTCGGGTGACAGCGCCGAACTGGAATGGCTGCTGCCACGGCTGCACGCGCGGGCAGACGGTGCGCCGCTGTACGCGGTCGGCGTGTCGCTGGGCGGCAACGTGCTGTGCAAGTGGCTGGGCGAACAGGGCCAGGCGGCCTCGCGCTGGCTGGCGGCCGCGGCCTCGGTGTGCGCGCCGGTCGACCTCGGCGTGTCCGGCCGCGCGCTGGACCGCGGCTTCAACCGGGTCTATGCGCAGTACTTCCTGCGCACGATGAAGCCGCGCACGCTGGACAAGGCGCGGCGCTTTCCCGGTCAGGTGGACGCCGCGGCCATCGCGCGCTGCAGTTCCATCCGCGGCTTCGACGATGCCTTCACCTCGCGGGTGCATGGTTTCCGCGATGCCGACGATTACTGGACGCGCTGCGCCTCCAAGCCGCTGCTCAGATCGGTGCGCACGCCGCTGCTGCTGCTGCAGGCGCTGAACGACCCCATGGTGCCTGCGTGGTCGCTGGCCACGCCGGATCAGCTGTCGTCCGACGTGAAGCCGGACTACACCGCGCAAGGGGGGCATGTCGGCTATGTCAGCGGCGCCCCCGGCGGCCACCTTGGCTGGCTGCCGCAGCGGCTGCTGCATTTCTTCG
Organism: Methyloversatilis sp.; assembly: GCA_041639545.1. GTDB lineage: Bacteria > Pseudomonadota > Gammaproteobacteria > Burkholderiales > Rhodocyclaceae > Methyloversatilis. The sequence goes on from JBEQBZ010000009.1 coordinate 7,619, forward strand.
AACACGGTCACTGAATCGCCGCCGCCGGCGTAAGCCTGACTGCGGCGCGGCGATCACGGCGGCGCAAGCGGACGCGGTGTGCCGGCGCCCCATCGCGGCGGGGGCGCCGCTCCCACGAGACTCAACGGCCTGCGCCGGTCAGCGCGTCGCCACCATGCTCAGCGCCACCGCCTCCGCCACCTCGATGCCATCGACCGCCGCTGACAGGATGCCACCGGCGTAGCCCGCACCCTCGCCCGCCGGGTAAAGGCCACGCGTGTTCAGGCTCTGATAGCTGTGCGGATCGCGCTTGATGCGGATCGGCGACGAGGTGCGCGTTTCCACACCGGTGAGCACCGCGTCGTGCCGGCCGAAGCCCTTGATCTGACGGTCGAAGGCGGGGAAGGCTTCGCACATCGCGGTGATCGCGTACTCAGGCAGGGCCGTCGCGAGGCTGCCCAGCGTCACGCCCGGCTTGTAGCTCGGCTCCACCTCGCCCAGCGCCTTCGACGGCCGGCCGGCGACAAAATCGCCCACCAGCTGGCCCGGCGCGTTGTAGTCGCCGCCGCCCAGTTCGAAGGCGCGCGATTCCAGCGTCCGCTGCAGGTCGATGCCGGCCAGCGGATGACCCGGGTAATCCTGTTCCGGCGAAATGCCGACCACGATGCCGGCGTTCGCGTTGCGCTCGTTGCGCGAGTACTGGCTCATGCCATTGGTCACCACGCGGCCCTCTTCCGAGGTCGCGGCCACCACGGTGCCGCCCGGGCACATGCAGAAGCTGTAGACCGAGCGGCCGTTCTTCGCGTGATGCACCAGCTTGTAGTCGGCCGCGCCCAGCACCGGATGACCGGCGAAATCGCCGAAGCGCGCACGGTCGATCAGGCCCTGCGGATGTTCCACCCGGAAGCCGACCGAAAACGGCTTGGCTTCGATGTACACGCCACGCTCGTGCAGCATGCGGAAGGTGTCGCGCGCGCTGTGACCGATGGCCAGCACCACGTGGTCAGTGATGATTTCGGTGCCGTCGGCCAGCTTCACGCCACGCACCGCGCCATCCTCGATCACGATGTCCTCGACCCGTGCCTGGAAGCGGATTTCGCCGCCCAGCGACTCGATCTCGGCGCGTATCTTCTCGACCATGCCGACCAGCCGGAAGGTGCCGACGTGCGGCTTGCTCACGTAGAGGATTTCCTCCGGCGCACCGGCCTTCACGAATTCGTTCAGCACCTTGCGACCGTAGTGCTTCGGGTCCTTGATCTGGCTGTACAGCTTGCCGTCGGAAAAGGTGCCGGCGCCACCTTCGCCGAACTGCACGTTCGATTCCGGATCGAGCACCCGCTTGCGCCACAGGCCCCAGGTGTCCTGCGTGCGTTCGCGCACCGCGCGTCCGCGCTCCAGCACGATGGGGCGGAAACCCATCTGCGCCAGCAACAGCGCCGCCATGAAACCGCAGGGGCCCATGCCGATCACCACCGGACGCTCCACCAGCCCCTCGGGCGCGCGTGCGACGAATCGGTAGGCGGTGTCCGGCGTCGGCTGCAGCTGCGGCGACGGCGTGTGCGTCTTCAGCACCACCGCCTCGTCGCGTACCTCGACGTCCAGCGTGTAGATCAGGTGGATGGCCGAGCGGCGGCGGGCGTCGTAGCCACGGCGGAACACGTGGAGGGCCAGCAGGTCGGCGTCGGGAATGCGCAGCCGTTCGAGCACGGCGGCACGCAGGGCCGCTTCCGGATGGTCGAGCGGAAGCTTGATTTCGGTCAGTCTGAGCATGAGGCAGGGCCTTGTCTATAAGCCAGCCCGACAGTGTACCCGGTCAGGGCGGCCGACCGGAAACCGGCAGCGATCAGCCGCCCCGGCCCGACTCGCTGCGCAGGCCGCGCGCGCATTCGCGCACCTCGATGCGCCCGGCGCGCAGGCGGTCGCCGATCAGCGTGGCGGCGGTCATCGCCTCGGCGTCGCCGCACATGAACACATCCACCGCGGCGTAGCCGTGTTCCGGCCAGGTGTGGATGCTGATGTGCGATTCGGCCAGCAGCAGCACGCCGGTCACGCCCTGACCGGGGCCGAACGGATGCAGCTGCGTACCGAGCACGCGTGCGCCGGCCATGCGCGCGGCCTCGGTCAGCGTCGCCTCGATCAGCGCGAGGTCGGTCAGCGGTGCCGGCTCGATGCCGTACAGGTCGAGCAGCACGTGGTGGCCCTGCGGCGGCAGCGTCATTTGTGGCCCGAGCCCCACGACGAACCGGAACCGGAGCCGGACGAGTAGGAACGCGAACGTCCGCCGCCATCGTCGTCGGCATTGATGGCCAGGCTGATCAGCAGCAGCACCAGGGCGTAGATGCCGTAGAACACCCGCATGGTCAGTCCGACTCCTTCTCGCCCAGCGGCAGCCACAGCAGGTAGAGCGCAATGCCGGTCACCACCAGCGCATCGACGTTGAAGGGCAGGATGTAGCGCAGATTCAGTACCCCGATCAGACCGGTGAAAGTCCAGGCCAGCGGCTTCAGCGTCGCTTTGCCGGCCGCATCGAGCAGCATCGGCTTGTCGATGCGCAGGCCGGCGGGCGCCGGCACGATGGACGCCAGCCTGCGCCCCGCCCAGCTGGCCACCTGGTCGAGCGACACCGGCTCGGCCAGCGACCAGCCCATCTCGTGCTCACTGCGCTCCAGATTGAGCACCCGGTCGCCCTGAACGTATTCACCGATCTCGGTGCGGTCGCCGGCACGCGCCTGCCACGGAAAGGCGCCCACCACCTGACGCACCTCCGCCACATACAGGTAGCGACGCACAAAGGCCTTGCCGGCCAGCGTCGCCGCAGTGGCTGTGTGGCTCTCCGGCCAGGCATCCAGCACGCGGGCACGCTGCCAGCCCTGACGGGTTTCCACCAGCCAGGAAAACCCGGCCTGCGGTGCGTACAGCAGGTATTCGAACCACTCGGGTTCGGAGGCGTCGGCCGGCACGCCGCAGCGCAGCCAGCCCATCACCCGCCAGGCCAGACCTTCGATGGTGAGCGTTTCGCCCGCCTGCAGCGTGGCGCCGACCGCGCGATCGTCCGCCGCCTGCCGGCTCACCACTTCGGCCTGACCGGCCGCCAGCGAAATCTGCGAGCGGCAGGACGGGCAGGTCAGATGCTGGGTGGCGCCCGGCACCACCGCGGCCGGCGCGCCACAGGCCGGGCAGATCAGCGTGGCCACGCCGCCCTTCAGCCGCCCGGCGCGCGCAGCCACGTCGTCCACGTCGCGCAGGCGCTGGGCGTACAGGCCGGCCAGCGACACGGCGCGCCCGCGGTAACAGACCGGCGGCAGATCGGAATAGTCCAGCGTCAGGAATTCGTCGCGGTGGCGGTAGTCGATCACCCGCGCCACCCAGCGCGCGTCGACCGGAAAGGGCAGTTCGCCTTCGGCGGCGACGCAGTCCGCCTTGCGGATGTCGGCCGCGTGCCAGAAGGTGCCGCCGTGCGACCAGCGATTCCCCGGCTCGACCTTGTCGAACAGCGGCGGGCCGACCGCGTCACCGTCCGGCCGGGTCAGCACGAACTGACCGGCGAAATCGCCCAGCCAGCCGCCGCTGCCGTCGTCGAACAGCAGATACCACTCGTTCCACACCCCGTGTTCGTAGCGCAGCTGGATGCGGCCGACCACGGTGAAGCCCTGACCGGCGTACTGGCCGGCAGTCATGATCTGTACCGGCGAGTGGTCCTCGATCAGCGCCGCCTGCTTGCCGATGTCGCGTACCGCGTCGGCGTCGCGCAGCAGCGTGGTGCGGCAGTAGCCGCACACCGCCATGCGTGACGCGGCCGAACGGAACTCGACCGGCGCCCCGCAGCCGGGGCAGGCCGCCTGGTACATCATTGTTCCGCCTGCACCAGAGCGCCACCCGAGCGTATTTCAGTGATCTGGACAGGTGTCAGCGGCACCACTGCTTCTCGCACGGAACGCCATCGTTGTTTCCATCCATCTTGGTACCCGGACAATTCCGGAGGAAATAAGTCGCCTCGGCACAGGATGTCATCTGAGAACAATGGGTACGACCGTCGCACTTGAAAGACACAGAGACTGCCTCGTCCTGTGCAACGGCAGACATCTCAGACGGTTCGCTTCGAGACGTCGAATTCGCGGTGTACTTTCCGTACCCATGCCATGCCAGGCCGGCGAGTACACCTGCAATAAGCAGCTTTTTCATAGGCGGTTCAAATGCGCTGAGGCTGGAGGATCAAATGCCGGTGATCTGCTTGATCACGTCCGCCTTGGCCGCGTCGTAATCAGCCTGGGTGATGAGCCCGCCGTCGAGCAGCGACTTCAGCTTGCCCAGCCGGGCCTCGGGGGTATCGACGGCCGGCGCGGCAGCGGGTGCTGCGGCCGGCGTACCGGCCTGGGCCGCGCGCATCGCCTCGGTCATCACCTGCCCCATCGTGAGACCGGCGCCCAGGCTGGCGCCGATGCCGGCCAGCCCGCCCTCATTCTGCGCGGCGAGCGGAATCGCATTCGCGGTCTGGTACTGGGTGTAGGTGGCCATATTGCCGACCATGCCCATCGATATGCGGGTGTCGAGCGCCTTCTGCAGTTCTTCCGGCAGCGAAATGCTTTCGACCGCGAAATTGTCGATCGCCACGCCATAGCGCTCGAACACCGGCGTCATCGCGGCCTTCACCGCGTCCGACATCACGCCCAGATTGGCCGCCATGTCGAGGAAGGGCGCGGTTGAATTGCCCAGCGTGCTGCTCATGGTCGACACGACCAGATTGCGCAGCTGCATTTCGAGGTCGTCGACCGTATAGGTGTCGCGCGTGCCGCTGATTTCGGTGAAGAACTTCTTCGGATCAGCCAGCTTGTACGAATACATGCCGAAGGCGCGCAGCCGCACCATGCCGAAGTCCTTGTCACGCACCGTGACCGGTTGCGGCGTGCCCCACTTGCGGCCCAGCTGCAGCCGGGTGCTGAAGAAATAGACGTCGCTCTTGAAGGGCGACTGGAACAGCTTGTCCCAGTTCTGCAGATAGGTGAGCACCGGCAGGGTATTCGTGTTCAGCGTGTGCAGGCCGGGGCCGAACACGTCGGCCACCTTGCCTTCATTGACGAACACCGCCATCTGCGACTCGCGCACGGTGAGCTTCGCGCCGTACTGGATTTCGAAGTCCTGCATCGGGTAGCGCCAGGCCAGCACACCGTCGCCGTCCTCGTTCCACTGCAGTACGTCGATGAACTGTTTCTTGATGAAATCACCGATACCCATCATCGACTCCTCTCAGTTGTTCCACTGTGCGCAACGTAAAAGCAATGCTTGGACCGACCCCGCGCCGCCCGCAGGGCCGCCCCAAGGGGTGTAGCGGGTGTTTCGGCGAGCGTTGCTCGCCGCCCGCGCAACCGGTCGACTGTGCAAAGCCGACCGTGGATGAGCGCAGCCCCCTCGGCGGGGGTGAGGCAGGGGTTTCGCAGCGCATGCGCTGCGCCTGCCGAACGGGTCGGCTGTGCACAGCCGATCCTGTGCGCTCGCAGTGAGCGTGGGGGCCGTCATCTCAGGAAAGACAGGCGGCGTTGATGACGCCGACCACCAGCGACACGGTGCCCATCAGCGCGCCCATCGCAATATTGTTCGCTTCGATCGCCGCCTTCATTTCCGGCAGGCTGCGCTCGATCAGCAGATAGGTCCCCATCTGCACCACCGCCGCCAGCGTGCCCCAGACGATGAACATGAGGTAGTGGTCGTTGTGCAGGATGCTGGACGCCACGGTGAGCGAGAAGCCGGCGATGGCACCGGCCAGCGACAGTGCGGCAGCGGTGCAGCCGCGGCGGATCAGCGGCAGTTCGTGGAAAGGCGTGACCCGCACATAGACCGCGGCGAATGCCGTCACCATGACCAGACCGGACAGCAGGTGCTTCAGATAGAGGTAGAACTGGTCCAGCGGCAGTTGCGGCATGATTGCGCGTCTCCAACCTTCTCTGTGGTCTGTGCGCACGCACTCTAGCCGCTGCCCCATGCCGCCGCAATCCCGCCCCACACCCGATCTGCATGACAGCGCGACACCCGGCACGGATGCCGGCACGCACCACCCGGGTCTCATTGTCGCGGTCTTCGTGGTCGCCTCCTGCGGACTGGCCTACGAACTGATCGCCGGCGCACTCGCCAGCTATCTGCTGGGCGAATCGGTGCTGCGCTTTTCCACCATCATCGGCACCTATCTGTTCGCGATGGGCGTGGGCTCCCACCTGTCGAAGTACGTCGACGAAAAGGCGTTGCTGGCCCGCTTCATCGACATCGAGCTGATGGTGGGCCTGCTCGGCGGCCTGTCGGCCTGTGCGCTGTTCCTGATTTACGCCTGGGCGGGTTCGCCCTTCCGCGTGTCGCTGTACGCACTGGTACTGCTGATCGGCGTGCTGGTGGGCATGGAAATCCCGCTGGTGATGCGCCTGCTGCACCAGCGCAAGCAGGCTTTCGAAGCCCTGGTGAGCAAGGTGCTCACCTTTGATTACCTCGGCGCGCTGGCGGTATCGCTGCTGTTTCCGCTGGTGTTCGCACCGCTGCTCGGACTGGCGCGTACCGCGGTGGTGTTCGGCCTGCTCAATGCCGGCATCGGCCTCTGGCTCACCCATCGCTACCGCGCGGAACTGCCGCAGGCACGCGCACTGAGGCTGCGCGGCCTGCTGGTGCTGGCGGTGCTGCTGGCGGCGCTGGCCTGGGCGCAGAAACTGACGGACGCGGCCGAAGCCGGTCTGTACGGCGACGCCATCGTCCACCAGGAGACCACGCCTTTCCAGCGCATCGTACTCACCCGCTGGCAGGACGACACCCGGCTCTATCTGAACGGCAATCTGCAGTTCTCGACCCGCGACGAGCACCGCTATCACGAAGCGCTGGTGCATCCGGCACTGGCCGCCCTGCCGCAGGCAAGGCGGGTGCTGGTGCTGGGCGGCGGCGACGGGCTGGCGGTACGCGAAGTGCTGAAATACCCGCAGGTCGAACAGGTGACGCTGATCGAACTCGACCCGGCGATGACCCGGCTGTTCCGCGACACCGACGATCTGGCCGCGCTCAACGCCCACGCGCTGCGCGATCCGCGGGTCACCACCGTGAACGCGGACGCTGCGCAGTGGCTGGAAACCGCCACAGGCCCCGGCTGGGATCTCATCGTCGCCGACTTCCCGGACCCGTCGCACTACGCGCTGGGCAAGCTGTACGCGGTGCCGATGTACCGGCTGATGGCGCGCCATCTGGCGCCCGGCGGCCTCATCGTCGTGCAGTCGACCTCGCCCTGGTACGCACCGCGCGCCTACTGGTGCGTGGACGCGACGCTGCGCGAAGCCGGCCTGCACACCGCGCCCTATCACGCCAGCGTGCCCAGCTTCGGCGAATGGGGCTTCCTGATCGCCGCACGCGAAGCCGGCTACCGGCCGCCGTCCGCACTGCCCGCCGGCCTGCGCCATCTGGATGCACGCACGGTGGCGCAAATGTTCGACTTCCCGCCGGACATGCGTGCGCCGGCGGTCGAGCCGAACCGGCTGAACACGCAGATGCTGGTGCATTACTTCGAAGAAGACTGGTCGCGGCAGATGCGATGAAGCGCCGCGACTTCATCGCCGGCACCGGTGCGCTGACCGCCCTGCCCTGGCTGGCCGGCTGTACGCCTGCCGCACCGCTCGTCACCGTGCTGCGACCGGGGCTGCGCGAGGGCCATGCGCTGCGCGAAGCCGCAGCCCTTCCGCCGCCCTCGGGCGAACTGCGCTGCGGCGTGGCCATCCTCGGCTCCGGCGTGGCCGGCCTGACCGCCGCCTGGCGGCTGGCGCGCGAGGGCCGGCGCGACGTCCTGCTGGTCGACGGCCCCGAGCCGGACGGCAACGCCGCGGGCGGCGTGCTCGGCGGCATCGCCTGCCCGCGCGGCGCTCACTACCTGCCATTGCCGGATCCTGGCCTGGCGCACGTGCGCGAACTGCTGGCCGACCTCGGCGTGCTCACCGGTGGCCTGCGTGACGACGCCCCCGAATACGACGAACAGACGCTGGTGCATCCTGCGGCCGAACGCACGCTGGCCAGCGGCACCTGGCACGAAGGTCTGCTGCCCGCATCCAGCGCCGCGGACGCCACGGCCGCCGCCCGCTTCAATGCCGACATGGCCGCCTGGTCCGCCCGCCGCGGCGAAGACGGCCGCCCGGCGTTCGCGCTGCCGCTGGCCGCCAGTTCAGGCGACCCGGCGCTGCGCGCGCTCGACCGCCAGACCTTCGCCCGCTGGCTGCAAGAAGCCGGCCACACCCACCCGCCGCTGCGCCGCTACATCGACTACGCGATGCGCGACGACTACGGTGCGCGACCGGACGCGGTGTCCGCCTGGGCCGGGCTGCACTATTTCTGCTGCCGGCGCGGCCGCGCGCGCAATGCCGAGGCGGGCGCGGTACTGACCTGGCCGCAAGGCCTGTCGGCACTGACCGCCGGCCTGCGGCGCGTGGCGGCGGTGCGCACGCTGTCCGGCCACGCGGTGGCGCTGAGCGAACGGCGCACGGCGGTCGAGGTCATGGTGCAGACCGCCGACCGCCGTACCGTGACGCTGGTGGCCGACCGGGTCATCTGCGCCATGCCGCTGCACGTGGCGCGACACATCGACCCCGCACTGGCCGATGCACTGCCGCGCACGGCGCTGCCGGAAACCGCCCCCTGGCTGGTCGCCAACCTGCTGCTGGACGGCTTTCCGCACGAGCGGCCGGGCGCCGATCTGGCCTGGGACAACGTGGTGCTCGGCGGCGCGGGGCTGGGCTATGTGGTGGCCACCCACCAGCTCACCCGGGTGGCGCGGCCGGCGGCCACCGTATTCACCGCCTATCGCGCCGGCTGGGGCGATGTCACCGAGACGCGCCGCTGGCTGGCTTCGGCCGGCGAGGCGGAACTGCTCGAATTCGCTCTGGCCGATCTGGACGCCGCTTACGACCGCCGCTGGCGCAACCGCCTGCGGCGCGCCGAACTGGTGCTGCGCGGGCACGGCATGGCGATCCCTGGCCCGGGCTTCCTCGACGCACCGGCGCGCGCACTGCGCGATCGCGGTGGCCGCGTGCTGCACGCGCACGCCGACCTCGGCGGCCTGTCGCTGTTCGAAGAAGCGTCGTGGTGGGGCGAGCGCGCGGCGCGCCTGCTGCTGGGCTAGGCCGGAATCGCGACGTCAACCGGCGCCGGCAGCCACAGGTCGAGCCGGGTGCCGGCCACCCGGCCATCCGGCAGCACCACCTCGGCCGCACGTATCCAGCCCTGATGCAGGGTCATGATTTCGCGGCAGACCGCGAGTCCCAGCCCGACCTCCGGGCCGTTGCCGCGGAAGGCGCCCACCTGCTCGAACGGATCGAACAGCCGCTCCAGTTCAGCCTCACCAACTGCGCCGCCCTGATCGGACACGCTCACACAGGCGCCACGCCGTCCCTCGCTGCTGTCGGCCGCTACCGTGACCAGCACTTCCCCGCCTTCGGGCGTCGCCCGCAGTGCGTGCGACAGCATGCGCGCGAGCACCTGCATGATGCGGGCGCGGTCTGCGTCCGCCGGCACGGGCCCGGCTCCCCCCTCCAGCCGCATCACCTGGCGGCGCTCTGCCGCCGCGCCACGGACATCGCTCACTGCATCGGACACGATCTCAGCGATGTCGCAGCCGCTGCGGTTCAATGCCAGCGCACCGGACTGAAGTCTCGACAGATCAAGCAGATCATCGACCCTGGCCAGCAGGCGCTCGCCGTTCTGAAGGATGGCATTGATCCGGTGACGGGTGCCGTCGGTCAGGCTGTCCGGATCACGCAGCACCAGGCGCGAAAACCCCAGTATGGCGTGAATGGGCGTGCGCAATTCGTGCGACACGCGGGCCAGGAATTCGCTCTTCGCCGAATTCGCCCGCTCGGCCGACTGCTTCGCGGAAAGACTGTCCGACAGCTGCACCTCGACCTGCTGCGCCAGCCGGTCGCGATGACGGACGAGGTCGGCTTCGATGCGCTGACGGGCCTGGTCGCGCAGACCTGCTTCAAGAATGAGGCTGAAAGAACTGACCACGACCTGCAGGTCGGCCAGCGTCTGCGCATTCAACTGGCCGGCCGGCACCCCCAGCCCAAGCAGGCCGGTCAGCCGCTCCTCGCGACTGACCGCCATGCAAAGCAGCCCCCGCCCCGCCTCGCCATCCGCCGCCGCCGCCACCACCTGACCGGACACGCAGAGCCCGATATCCGCTTCCAGCGCCGCATCGATCAGGTCTGCGCGTTCGCCCAGCCAGTCGATCTCGCGACAGGCCAGCAGGCCGATCTGGGGTACGCCGTCGGCATCGCGTGCAATCTCGGCCAGAAAGCCATCGGCGCACCCTGACAGTTCGCAGGCCAGTTCCAGCAGCGAATCGTAAAGACTGTCCAGCCGCTCGCCTGCAATGAAACGCGCCTGCAGCCGCCCGATCTCGGCAAAGCGGTCGCGGCTTCGCGCCAGCGCTGCCTCGGCGCGCTTGCGACCGCCGATGTCTCGCGCATAACCCACCGTGCCCAGCAGCTCGCCGTTGTCGTCCAGAACCGGCGCGGTCCACGATTCGAACCACTGCGCCCGGTCACCGCTGCCGACCTGCTTTTCCGAATAGCGGGGCGAACGGCTGGTCAGCACATCCATGTCCTCTGCCCGGTAGGCCGCAGCATCTGCCGGAGGCCACAGATCCTCGTCCCTCAGCCCGCGCGCCTCGTCCGGGTCGGCCAGACCGCCCGCCTGAGCCAGCGGTCTGTTTACCGCCAGGAATCGCAGGTCGCGGTCCTTCAGCCACACCATGAAGGGAAAGTTGTCGAGCAGCGCCCCCTGGTAACGCAGGGCATGCCGGAGCTCGCCTTCCATGCGGAACTGTTCGCTGGTGTCCTGCACGATGCCGGCCAGCCGCGGACCGCTATCGGCGATCTGTTCCAGCCGGCCTTCGAACAGCAGGCGACGCTGCCCGCCCTCGCCGTCAGTCATCGTGAATTCGGCACGGTGGCGGGCGCCGGCATTCGCGGTGCGCCAGGCGCGCTCCAGTCGGGAGCGGTCATCCGGCATCACATGGTCGAGCAGCGCATCGAAATCGGCGGCCGCTTCCGCCGACAGACCGAGAATGGCCAGCGCACGCGGCGACCATTCGAAACGGCCATCGGCGTGCGCCCAGGTTCCGGTACGACCCAGCAGTTGCGCGCGCTCAAGCTCCGCACGCGCACGCTCCAGTTCCAGCCGGGCCCGGTCGAGTGCAATACCGACCGCGCACAGCACGACGCCCAGCAGCAGCAGCGGTACCAGTTGCAATGCAATGCCCGAGCGCGACACCCGCCCGTGCAGCGTGTCGCCGAACAGCGTGCCGAAATCGGCCACCAGCAGCGCCAGCCCGAGAGCGGACAGCAGCCATGCCAGCCAGTGCAGCGCGAAATGACGACCGAGCCGAAGGACGGAGTTCATGCGGAAGAATTGAGCAGCGGACCGAAAACCATCCCGGTTGAACGGCCGGCGCAGCCGGTTCTTGAGTGCGGAGCGCGGTACAATCCGCAGCGGAAGTCCGCCGGGCAACCGCGGCGCGCAAGCGCGGAGGAAAGTCCGGGCCCCGCAGAGCAGGATGCCGGCTAACGGCCGGGCGCAGCAAGCCGCGCGAAAGCGCGGCCCAAGGCGACGGAAAGTGGAACAGAAAACATACCGCCGATGGCCGCAAGGATCAGGCAAGGTTGAAATGGTGCGCCTTCGGGCGGGCGGCAACGCCGGGTAAGAGCCCACCGCGTACGTGGCAACACGTGCGGCATGCAAAACCCCATCCGGGGCAAGGCCAAATAGGGAAGCCATGACGCGGCTCGTGTCGCTTCCGGGTAGGCTGCTCGAGCGGCGTGGTAACACGCCGCCCAGATGAATGGTTGCCGGTGCGTTCGCGCACAACAGAACCCGGCTTACAGGCGGACTTCCACTCCCTGACCGGCGACACGCCGGTGCCACAGCGCGGCATCCCCCACGTTCCACCCCCTCCGCAACAGAAGCGCCCCACTTTCATCCACTTCGCCCCACTCCGCCGCATGGCGTGCGCATCTGTTCACACCCCACATTCAGTTCATTTTCTATCCCATTAAAAACAAAGGGTTTTTATTTTTGATGCGTGACGAAATTCGCATCTAAGTCCTTGTTGCAGCAATGAATTTGCAGCGTTACGGCTATTGACCGAGGGGCGGTCGATGGCTAAAGTGGAGCAATATTGGATAAAAAGTGGAGTGATTGTGGGAAAGACGATTCTGACCGCCGCTCCAGTCCGCCGCTCCTGACCAGGCCTTTCCGGGCACGCGCATGTTCTACGGGACGACACGACTCACCATGGATGACAAGCACCGCATCGTCATCCCTGCTCGTCCGCGCAAAAAGCTGATGGACATGTGCGAGGGCGAAGTCGTCATGACCGCCCGCACCCGCGAACACATCCTGCTCTACCCGCTGCCCGAGTTCGAAGCGCTGCTGGCCCGTCTGGACCAGCTGCCGGATCTCGACCAGGCCAGCAACGATTTCAAGCTCAGCTTCACCGCCAATGCGCGCGACGAAACCATCGATCGCGCCGGTCGCCTGCTGCTCGGCGCCGACCTGCGCGAACGCGCCGGCCTGACCAGGGGCGTCATGCTGGTCGGCCGCGGCAACCGTTTCGAGCTGTGGGACGAAACACGCTGGAACGCCGAAGCCGCCGCCCGCGATGCTCGCGAAGGCGCGGTGCCGCTGCCGTCCGAAGTCACCGGTTCGTTCAGGTTCTGAAGATGGCTGCCCTGCACGCCTTCCCTGCGCACCGGACATTTGATGCGTGGTCGTCCGGCACTGCGTTGCGCGGCACCGCGGCCCCACGACAGCCGGCATCCGGGCGGGCCTGACATGACACATATCCCGGTTCTGCTCACCGAAGCGCTGGACGCGCTGGCGGTGCGCCCGGAGGGCGTCTACGTGGACGGCACCTTCGGTCGCGGCGGGCACAGCCGTGCGCTGCTCGAACGGCTGGGCCCGAACGGGCGGCTGATCGCGCTCGACCGCGACCCGACGGCGATCGCCGCCGGTCAATCCATCACCGACCCCCGCTTCACGCTGGTGCACGCGCGCTTCGCGGAAATGGGGGCGGTACTCGAACAACTGGGCGTGCGCGACGTGGATGGCGTGCTGCTCGACATCGGCGTGTCTTCGCCTCAGCTGGACGAGGCGGCACGCGGCATGAGTTTCAGGCAGGACGCACCGCTGGACATGCGCATGGACACCAGCCGGGGTGAAACGGTGGCGCAGTGGCTTGCACGCGCCGAAGAAGCGCACATCAGGGAGGTCATCAGGGACTATGGCGAAGAACGGTTTGCTTCAGCGATTGCAAAGGCGATTGTTGCTGCTCGGAGCGAGCGGCCTGTCGACAGCACAACCCAGCTTGCCGCGATCGTGGCGTCCGCTGTCCGCACGCGCGAGGCGGGCCAGCATCCGGCGACGCGCAGCTTTCAAGCTCTACGGATTTTCATCAATCAGGAGCTTGAAGAGCTGTCGCTAGTGCTGCCGCAGGCACTGGCGGCCCTGAAGCCCGGCGGGCGGCTGGCGGTCATTTCCTTCCACTCGCTGGAAGACCGCATGGTCAAGCGCTTCATGGCCGACCAGGCCTCGCCACCGCAGCCGCCGCGCAATCTGCCGCTGCGCGCCGACCAGCTGCCGCAGCCGAAGATGAAGCTGATCGGTCGCGTCCGTGCCGGTGACGACGAACTGGCCCGCAACCCGCGGGCACGCAGCGCCACGCTGCGGGTCGCGGAAAAGGTGGCCTGACGTGCTGCGCCTGAATCTGCTCCTGATTGCCGCGCTGATGGTGAGCGCGGTGTCCATGGTGTCGTCGCAGCACCGCTCGCGCGCGCTGCACACCGAACTCGAACGCGAGCTCACCCGCATGCGGGTGCTCGAAACCGAGTGGGGCCAGCTGCAGATCGAACAGGGGGCGCTGGCCGCGCACGCCCGGATTTCCGATCTGGCGGAAACCAAGCTGCGCATGCGTGCCCCCGACCCCAATCGCATCATCGTGATCGACTCCACCGAGGCCGGACAATGAAGTTCGCCCACAACCCGCTGCTCGCCGAACTGCTGCCCGCCTGGCGCGCCCGCCTGATGCTCATCGTCATGATGGCGCTGTTCGGCGGCCTGGTGGCCCGCGCCTTCTGGCTGCAGGTGGTCAATGACGAGTTCTACCAGCGCAAGGGCGAAGAGCGCTTCTCGCGCGTGCTGCCGACGCCGGCCTCGCGCGGCCGGGTGCTCGACCGCAACGAGCAGGTGCTCGCGATGAGCACCCAGGTGTCGGCCATCGTCGCCGAATCGCGGCCCAGCCGCAGCGATGCCAAGGCCAATCCGAAGGACATCGGCGCCGAAAAGCTGTCGCCGGCGCAGATCCGTCAGCTGGCCGAACTGCTGGGCATGGACCACCGCGAAATCGCCCGCAAGATTCCGGAAAACCGCGGTCGCAGCTATCTGAAACGCCAGGTGCAGCCTGAAATCGCCAGGCAGATCCTGGCGCTCAAGCTGCCGGGCATCCGCGCCGAACCAGAGTACCGCCGCTACTACCCGCACGGCGAAGTAAGTGCGCACGTGGTCGGTTTCACCGGCATGGACGACAACGGTCTGGAAGGCATCGAACTGGCGATGAACCGGCCGCTGACCGGCCAGGTCGGCCAGCGCCGCGTCATCACCGACGCGCGCCGCAACGTGGTCGAGGACATCGAGGTGCTGGCCCCGCCGCGCGACGGCGGCGACGTACGCCTGGCCATCGACGCGCGTCTGCAGTTCCTGGTGCACAGCAAGCTCAAGCAGGCAGTGACCGAGCACAAGGCACGCGCCGGCAGCGCGGTGGTGCTGGACAGCCGGACCGGCGAAGTGCTGGCACTGGCCAACTGGCCCACCTACAACCCGAACAACCGCGATCAGCTCAGCGGCCCGCCGCTGCGCAACCGCGCATTCACCGACACCTACGAACCGGGCTCAACGATCAAGCCTTTCATCGCCGCCATGGCGATCGACAGCGGGCGCTACACCTTTGACACGCCGGTGGATTGTGCCGGCAAGCTGTACTTCGGCCGCCACGCGATCGGTGACGCACACCCGCACGGCACGCTCAGCCTGGCCGAAGTGATCCAGAAGTCGTCGAATATCGGCGTAGCCAAGATCGCCGCCACCTTCAAGCCGGTCGACATGTGGGAGAAGTACGACCAGCTTGGCTTCGGTTCTCCGCTCCGACTGGGCTTCCCGGGCGAAGCGGGCGGCCGGCTGCGCCCGGCCGCGAACTGGAAGCCGGTGGAACAGGCCACCATGTCCTACGGCCACGGCATGTCGGTCACGCTGATGCAGATGGCGCGCTCCTACATGGTGTTCGCACGCGACGGTGACCTCATTCCGCTGTCGCTGACCCGGGTCGACACGCCGCCGATCAGCGGTCTGCAGGTGTTCTCGGCACAGACCGCCCGCGAAGTGCGCCGCATGCTTGAAATGGCGGCCGGCCCCGGCGGCACCGCGCCCAAGGCACAGATTCCCGGCTATCGCGTGGCTGGCAAGACCGGTACCGCACACAAGCTCGAAGGCGGCAGCTACGCAAACAAGTACATCGCGTCCTTCGTAGGCTTCGCGCCCGTATCCGACCCGCGCTATGTGGTGGCGGTCATGATCGACGAACCGTCGAATGGCATGCACTACGGCGGCCAGGTGGCCGCACCGGTGTTCTCCGAAGTGATGAACGCCACCTTGCGCGCTACCGGCGTGCCGCCGGACGCTCCGGTGCCCGCCCTGCAGATGGCGAAGAACTCGGTGACCGGCAAGGAGGGCTGGTGAGCGCCGCCGGCACAGGACAGACGGTCGCGATCGCCCGTGTGCGCGAGGCGCTGGGCCGCCACGCAATCAGGCCGCGTGCGGTGCGCGCGGACTCTCGCCGGGTGCAGCCGGGCGACCTGTTCTTCGCGCTGCCCGGTCAGCGCACCGACGGTCGCCGCTTCATCGATGCCGCCATCGCGGCCGGCGCCTGCGCGGTACTGTGCGAAACTGGCGGTGCCCCCGCCGGTGCGCCCGTGCCGGTAATCGAAGTCGACCACCTGCGCGCCCACGCCGGCGCACTTGCGGACGCACTGCTCGACCACCCTTCGGCCGCGCTGCACGTGATCGGCATCACCGGTACCAACGGCAAGACCTCGGTCAGCCAGTGGATCGCCCAGGCGATGAATGCGCTCGGCACCCGCTGCGGCGTGATCGGCACGCTGGGCTGCGGCCTGCCCGGCCAGCTCGCCGAATCCGCCAACACCACGCCGGACGTGGTGAGCGTGCATCAGACCCTGGCCGATCTGCGTGCCGCCGGTGCCACCGCCTGCGCGATGGAAGTATCGTCCATCGGGCTCGACCAGGGCCGCATCGACGGCGTGCGCATCCACACCGCGGCCTTCACCAACCTGACCCGCGACCACCTCGATTACCACCCGGACATGCAGCACTACGGCGCCGCCAAAGCCGCCCTCTTTTCCCGCCCGGGCCTGCAGGCCGCGGTCATCAATACCGACGACGCATTCGGCCGCGCGCTCGCCACCGCCACGGCAGCACGCCTGCCGGTGACCGGCTGCGCGCTGGATGTCGACCTGCCTGCCAGCGTGAGCGGCCTGCGGGCCCGCAACGTCGATCCGGCGCACGGCCTGCATTTCGACATCGAACAGGGCGACGCCCGCGCGGTGGTCGATGCGGCACTGGTCGGCCGTTTCAACGTTCAGAACCTGCTGGCGGTGACCGGCTGCCTGCTGCACGCCGGCGTGCAGCTGACCGATGCCGCGCGCGTGGCCGGCACGCTGGTGCCGCCGCCCGGCCGCATGCAGCGCCTCGGTGGTCGCGGCGAACCGCTGGTGGTGGTCGATTACGCCCACACGCCGGATGCGCTGGAGCAGGCGCTGCGCGCGCTGCAGCCGGTGGCGGCCGCGCGCGGCGGACGCCTGCTGTGCGTATTCGGCTGCGGCGGCGACCGTGACCCGGGCAAGCGGCCGCTGATGGGCGCGGTCGCCTACGAACACGCCGCACGCACCTGGATCACGTCCGACAACCCGCGCAGCGAAAACCCGGACACCATCCTTGACGACATCGCCGCCGGGCTGCCGGCCTGTGCCGACGTGCAGCGCGAACGCGACCGTGCGGTCGCCATCCGCGCCGCTGTAACCGGCGCTGATCTGCGCGACGTGGTGCTGATCGCCGGCAAGGGACACGAGCCCTATCAGGAGGTGGCCGGCGTGCGCACGCCGTGGTCGGACGCCGATCAGGTCGCCGCCGCCCTCGCCGCCCGCGGAGGTGTGCAATGAACGCGCTGTGGACAGCGTCGGACATCGCCGCAGCCTGTGGCGGCACGCTGAGCGGGCCGGATGTCGACATCCGCGGTTTCTCGACCGACAGCCGCGCGGTAAAGGCCGGCGACCTGTTCGTCGCGCTGCGCGGCGAGCGCTTCGATGCACATGACTTCATCGCCGACGTACAGGCGGCAGGCGCCTCGGTCGCGGTCATCGCCCACGACTGCACGCACGCGGCCGGCACGCTGATCCGCGTCGCCGATACCCGCATCGCGCTGGGCGATATCGCGCGCGCCTGGCGCAGCCGCTTCACGCTGCCGCTGATCGGCGTCACCGGCAGCAACGGCAAGACCACGGTCAAGGAAATGATCGCCGCCATCCTGCGTGCCCACGCCGCCAGCGTCGGCTGGCAGCCGGACAGCGCGGTGCTGGCCACGCGCGGCAACCTGAACAACGACATCGGCGTGCCGCTGATGCTGTTCGGCCTGCGCGACACCCACCGCATGGCGGTGATCGAGATGGGCATGAACCATCCGGGCGAAATCGCCTGGCTGGCCGGCATGGCGAAACCGACCGTGGCGCTGGTGAACAATGCCCAGCGCGAACACCTCGAATTCATGAACAGCGTGGCCGAAGTCGCGCGCGAAAACGGCGACGTGTTCGACGCGCTCGGCAGCGACGGCGTCGCCGTGGTCAATGGCGACGACGAGTTCGCCGATTACTGGTGCGGCCGCAACGCCGGCCGCCAGGTACTGCGCTTCAGCCTCGACCACGCGGCCGAAGTGGTCGCCGACGCCACGCCCGAAGGGCTGGGCTACCGCCTCGACCTGCGCGGCGCCTTCGGCACCGCGCGCATCGCGCTGCGCGTACCCGGCCTGCACAACGCCCGCAACGCGCTGTGCGCCGCCACGGCCGCACTCGCCGCCGGCGCCGACATGGCCGCCGTCCTGTGGGCGCTGAGCCGTTTCGAAGGGGTCAAGGGTCGCCAGCAGGTGCGCGCCGGACTGGCTGGCAGCACCGTGATCGACGACAGCTACAACGCCAACCCGGACTCGGTGCGCGCCGCCATCGATGTGCTGGCGTCCGCATCCGGCCGCCGCATCCTGGTGCTGGGCGACATGGGCGAAGTCGGCGACCAGGGCCCTGAATTCCACCGCGAAGCCGGCGCCTACGCGCTGGAGCGCGGCATCGACACGCTGCTCGCCACCGGCGACGCCGCACGCGCCGCGGTCGCCGCCTTCGGCAGCGGCGCCCTCCACTACCCCGATCACGCGGCCATCGCCGACGCCCTGCGCCCGCAGCTCGACGCCTCCACCACGGTGCTGGTGAAAGGCTCGCGCTTCATGCGCATGGAACGCGTCGCCGACGCGCTGATCGCACACTCCGGACACGACACCCATGCTTCTTGAACTTGCCCGCTGGCTGGCACAGGACATACGCGCCTTCAATGTGCTGAACTACATCACGCTGCGCGCGGTGCTGGCGATGATGACTTCGCTGGCCATCTGCTGGATGTTCGGCCCCATGCTCATCCGCAAGCTGACCGAATACAAGATCGGCCAGGCGGTGCGCGACGACGGCCCGAAGTCGCACCTGACCAAGGCCGGCACGCCCACCATGGGCGGCGCCCTCATCCTGATCGCGCTCGGCGTCACCACGCTGCTGTGGGCCGACCTGTCCAACCGCTACGTCTGGGTGGTGCTCATCGTCACGCTCGGCTTCGGCGCAGTGGGCTGGGTCGATGACTGGCGCAAGGTGGTGCATCGCAACCCGAAGGGTCTGCCGGCGAAGCCGAAATTCTTCTGGTCTTCGGTGTTCGCCGCCGGTGCCGCGGTCTACCTCGGCCTGACCGCGCAGGAACCGGCCCAGCTCGAACTGATCGTGCCCTTCTTCAAGACCGTGGCCTACCCGCTGGGCGCGATCGGCTTCATGGTGCTCACCTATTTCGTCATCGTCGGCACCAGCCATGCGGTGAACCTGACCGACGGCCTCGACGGCCTGGCCACCATGCCGGCCGTGATGGTGAGCGGCGCGCTGGCCATCTTCGCCTACGTCGCCGGCAACGCGGTGTTCTCGCGCTATCTGGGTGTGCCCTTCATCCCGGGTGCCGGCGAACTGGCCATCTTCTGCGGTGCGCTGTGCGGCGCCGGCCTCGGCTTCCTGTGGTTCAACGCCTATCCGGCGGAAGTGTTCATGGGCGACGTCGGCGCGCTGGCGCTGGGCGCCGCGCTCGGCACCGTCGCCGTGGTGGTCCGGCAGGAAATCGTGCTGTTCATCATGGGCGGCCTGTTCGTCGCCGAAACGCTGTCGGTCATGATCCAGGTGCTCTATTTCAAGTGGTCCGGCGGCAAGCGCATTTTCCGCATGGCGCCGCTGCACCACCACTACGAACTCGGCGGCTGGAAGGAAACCCAGGTGGTGGTCCGCTTCTGGATCATCACGCTGATGCTGGTGCTGTTCGGCCTCTCGACGCTGAAGCTGCGCTGATGAGTCTCCTCGGCACCCACGTCCTCGTCCTCGGCCTCGGTGAATCCGGTTTGGCCATGGCCCGCTGGTGCGCACGTCAGGGCGCGGTGCTGCGCGTGGCGGACAGCCGCGTGGCGCCGCCGGGGCTGGATGCGCTGGCGCGCGAACTGCCGGACGCCGACCTGCGCCGCGGGAAATTCGACGACAGCCTGCTGGACGGCGTCGCGCTGCTCGCGCTGTCGCCGGGCCTCGCGCCGCACGAGCCGCTGGTGCAGGCAGCGAAACGCCGCGGCATCGAGGTGGTGGGCGAGATCGAACTGTTCGCACGCGCGCTGCGCGATCTCGGCTGGCGCGAACGCACCAAGGTGATCGCCATCACCGGCACCAACGGCAAGACCACCACCACCACGCTGACCGGCGCGCTGTGCCGCGCCTGCGGCCTCGCCACCGAGGTGGCGGGCAACATTTCGCCCGCTGCGCTCGACGCACTGATGCGCGTCCTCGACGAAGGTCGGGTGCCCGACGCATGGGTGCTGGAACTGTCCAGCTTTCAGCTGGAAACCACCGATACGCTGGACGCCGATGCGGCCACCGTACTCAATGTGACCCAGGACCACCTGGATCGCCACCCGGGCGGCATGCCGGCCTATGCGGCCGAGAAGGCGCGCATCTTCGGCACGCGCACGGTGCAGGTGCTGAACCGCGACGACCGCTGGGTAAGCGCGATGCGCCGCGACGGCACGCGCGCGATCGGGTTCGGCGACGGTGAGCCTTCCGGCGACGATTACGGACTGCGCCCGGTCGATGGCCGCATTCATCTGATGCGCGGAGACCAGCCCCTGCTGGCACTCGACGACATGAAACTGGCCGGCCGGCACAACGCCCACAACGCGCTGGCCGCGCTCGCGCTGTGCGAAGCGATCGGCCTGCCGCAGGATCGCTGCATCGCCGCGCTGCGCGATTTCAGTGGCCTGCCGCACCGGGTCGAAACCGTGCTGGAACACGCCGGCGTCCGTTTCATCGACGATTCCAAGGGCACCAATGTCGGCGCCACGGTGGCGGCGATCGAAGGCCTCGGCCGGCCCCTCGCTCTCATCCTCGGCGGCGACGGCAAGGGGCAGGACTTCGCGCCGCTCGGCCCGGTGTGCGCCCGTCACGCGCGCTTCTGTGCGCTGATCGGCCGCGACGCGCCGGCCATTGCCGAAGTGCTGTCGGCGCACGGCGTCAGCCACCAGCGCTGTGCCACGCTGGAAGACGCCACCCGCGCTGCCTTTGCCGCCGCGCAGCCGGGCGACGCGGTGCTGCTGTCGCCGGCCTGCGCCAGCCTGGACATGTTCCGCAACTACGCCCACCGCGCCGACGTGTTCATCGCCGAAGCACGGCGCATCGCCGCCGAAGGAGCGCAACCATGAGTGGCAGCATGCGTCTCGACTCCCCCCGTTTCGGTGACTCGACCAAGACCGCGGAACTCGACCCGTGGCTGCTGTGGCCGGCGGTGGCCCTGCTGCTGATCGGCCTGGTCATGGTGTATTCCGCTTCGATCGCGGTGGCCGACATGAGCCGCTTCACCGGCAACCGGCAGGAGTTCTTCCTGATCCGCCAGGCGGTGTTTCTCGCCATCGGCGGCGTCGCGGGGCTGATGGCCTTTCAGGTGCCGGTGCGCACCTGGCAGGCATGGTCGATGTGGCTTTTCCTCGGCGGCATCGTGCTGCTGCTGCTGGTGCTGATACCGGGCATCGGCTCGGTGGTGAACAACTCCCGCCGCTGGATCAACCTCGGTCCGGTGAACCTGCAGCCGTCCGAGCTGGTGAAGCTGTTCACCGTGCTGTACGCGGCCAGCTACATCGTGCGCCGTCTGCCTGAAATGCACTCCTTCCGTCGCGCCTTCGTGCCGATGGCACTGGTCATCCTGTTCGTCGGCGCACTGCTGGTGGCCGAACCGGACTACGGCGCTTTCGTGGTCATCGTGCTGATCGCCTTCGGCATGCTTTTCCTCGGCGGCATCAACGGCAAGCTGTTTCTCTCGCTCGGCGTGGTCGCGCTGGCCGGCTTCGCGGTCATCATCCGCTTCAACGAACTGCGCTGGGGCCGCTTCATCGCCTTCCTCGATCCGTTCAACAACGATCCGCTGGGCAAGGGCTATCAGCTCACCCACTCGCTGATCGCGTTTGGCCGCGGCGAGTGGTTCGGCGTCGGCCTCGGCGGCAGCGTCGAGAAACTGCTCTACCTGCCGGAAGCCCACACCGACTTCCTGCTCGCGGTGATTGGCGAAGAACTCGGACTGGTCGGCGTGGCAACCGTGATCGGTCTGTTCGCGCTGGTGGTACATCGCGCCTTCGCCATCGGCCGCCGCGCACTGCTGCTGGAGCGCGCCTACGCCGGTCTGGTCGCGCAGGGTGTGGGCATCTGGTTCGGTGTGCAGGCCTTCATCAACATGGGCGTGAATGTGGGCATCCTGCCGACCAAGGGGCTGACCCTGCCGCTGATGAGCTACGGCGGCTCCGGCATCCTGGTCAATTGCGTCGCACTGGCCATCCTGCTGCGCATCGACTGGGAGAACCGCCGGTGAGCACCGCGCTCATCATGGCCGGCGGCACCGGCGGCCACATCTATCCGGGTCTGGCGGTGGCCGACGAGCTGCGCGCGCGCGGCTGGCACATCGTCTGGCTGGGCAACGACCAGGGCATGGAAGCCCGCATCGTGCCGCCGCGCGGCTACGAACTGCAGTCCATCCGTTTCGGTGCGCTGCGCGGCAAGGGGCTGCTGCGCAAGCTGCTGCTGCCGCTCAATCTGCTGCGCGGCTTCTGGCAGGCGCTGGGCGTGCTCGGCCGGGTCAAGCCGGACGTGGTACTCGGGCTGGGCGGTTACGTCACCTTTCCGGGCGGCATGATGGCCGCGCTGCGCGGCACGCCGCTGGTGCTGCACGAACAGAATTCGATCGCCGGGCTGGCCAATCGCGTGCTGGCCGGCGTGGCCGACCGGGTGCTCGGCGGCTTCCCGGACGCGCTGCCGAAGGCGCACTGGACCGGCAACCCGGTACGCGCCGACATCGCCGCGCTGCCGGACCCGGCCACGCGCTGCGCCGGGCGCAGCGGTCCGCTCCGCATTCTGGTGGTGGGCGGCAGTCTGGGCGCGCAGGTGCTGAACGACACGGTGCCGCAGGCACTGGCTCGGATTCCGGAAGGCGTGCGCCCGCAGGTGATTCATCAGGCCGGCGAACGCAATATGCCGGCGCTGCAGGCGGCGTACGCCGCCGCCGGTGTCGACGGCACGCTGCAGCCTTTCATCCAGGACATGGCCGGCGCGTATGCGCAGGCCGATCTGGTCATCTGCCGTGCCGGTGCGCTCACCGTGGCCGAACTGGCCGCCGCCGGCGTCGCCTCGGTGCTGGTGCCGCTGCCGCACGCGGTCGACGACCACCAGACCGGCAATGCCCGCTTCCTGTCCGACGCCGGCGCCGCGGTGCTGATGCCTCAGTCCTCGCTGAGCGCCGACGCGCTGGCCACCCTCATCCGCTCGCTCGACCGCACCCGCCTGCTCGACATGGCCCAGCGTGCCCGTGCGCTGGCCCGCCCCGGCGCAAGCGCCGAAGTGGCCGACATCTGCGCAGCTCTCGCGCGAGGAAAACAGACATGAAGCACAAGATCAGTCATATCCATTTCATCGGTATCGGCGGCGCCGGCATGAGCGGCATCGCCGAAGTGCTGCTGAACCAGGGCTACGCGGTCAGCGGTTC
The DNA here is from genome assembly GCA_041639545.1 of Methyloversatilis sp. Classification (GTDB taxonomy): domain Bacteria; phylum Pseudomonadota; class Gammaproteobacteria; order Burkholderiales; family Rhodocyclaceae; genus Methyloversatilis. The sequence goes on from JBEQBZ010000009.1 coordinate 31,073, forward strand.
CGACCTCGCGGACAACGCGGTCACCCGCCGGCTGGCTGCGCTCGGCGCACGCGTGGTGCAGGGCCACAGCGCCGACAACATCGCCGACGCCGACGCGGTGGTCACGTCGACTGCGGTCAGCGCGGACAACCCGGAAGTGGTGCGCGCACGCGAACGGCGCATCCCCATCGTGCCGCGCGCCCAGATGCTGGCCGAACTGATGCGCATCAAGCAGGGCGTCGCGGTGGCCGGCACCCACGGCAAGACCACCACCACCTCGCTGATCGCCAGCTGTCTGGCCGAAGGCGGGCTGGACCCGACCTTCGTGATCGGCGGCCGGCTCAATTCGGCCGGCGCCAACGCGCGGCTGGGCAGCGGCGAATTCCTGGTGGCGGAAGCGGACGAATCGGACGCGTCCTTCCTCTTCCTGTCGCCGGTGGTGTCGGTGGTGACCAATATCGACGCCGACCACATGGACACCTATGGCCATGACTTCGGCAGGCTCAAGCAGGCCTTCGTCGACTTCCTGAATCGTCTGCCCTTCTACGGCGTGGCGGTGCTGTGTACCGACGACGCCAATGTGCGGGAGATCATGCCGCAGGTACCGAAGCAGATCATCCGCTACGGCCTGAACGCCGATGCCCAGGTGCGCGCCGAAAACGTGCGCGCCGACGGCCCGCGCATGATTTTCGATGCGGTGCGGGTCAATGGCACCACCACACGCATTCCGGTCGAGCTCAACCTGCCCGGCCTGCACAACGTACGCAACGCACTGGCCGCGATCGCGGTCGCCAACGAAGTCGGCGTACCGGACGACGCCATCGTGCGTGCGCTGGCGGAGTTCAAGGGCGTGGGCCGCCGTTTCACCCGCCACGGCGAGGTGACTCTGCCGTCCGGCGGCCGCTTCACGCTGGTCGACGACTACGGCCATCACCCGGTCGAAATGGCCGCCACGCTGGAAGCCGCACGCGGCGCCTACCCGGGCCGCCGCATCGTGCTGGCCTTCCAGCCGCACCGCTACACCCGCACCCGCGACTGTTTCGAGGACTTCGTACGCGTGCTGTCGGGCGCCGACGCGGTGGTACTGACCGAGGTCTATGCCGCCGGCGAAGCCCCCATCGTCGCGGCCGACGGCCGTGCCCTGGCCCGCGCGCTGCGCGTGGCCGGCAAGGTCGAACCGGTGTTCGTCGAAGACATCAACGAACTGCCGCAGACCCTGCTCGACACGGTACGCGACGGCGACGTGGTGGTCGGCATGGGCGCAGGTTCCATCGGGCAGCTGCCCTCCAAATTCGCACAGGACATCCAGAAATGAGTACCCACGATACCGCCGCACTCGGCAAGGTTGCCGTGCTGTTCGGCGGCGCCTCCGCCGAACGCGAAATTTCCATCATGTCCGGCAGCGCGGTACTTGCCGCACTGCAGGAACAGGGCGTCGACGCCCACGCCTTCGATCCGGCCGAACGCGATCTGTGGGAGCTGAAGCGCGACGGTTACGACCGCGCCTTCATCGCGCTGCACGGCCGCGGCGGTGAGGACGGCACGCTGCAGGGCGCACTCGAATGCATGGGCATTCCCTATACCGGCAGCGGCGTGATGGCATCGGCCATCGGCATGGACAAGTGGCGCACCAAGATGGTCTGGCTGTCCGCCGGACTGCCGACGCCGCGCTACAGGCTGCTGCACGCCGGCAGCGATTTCGCCGCCGTGGCGACGGATCTCGGCCTGCCGCTGTTCGTGAAGCCGGCCCGCGAAGGCTCCAGCGTCGGTGCTACCAAGGTGACCCGCGCGGAAGACCTGGCGGCCGCCTACGAAAAGGCCGCCCGCTGCGATCCGCTGGTGCTGGCCGAACAGTTCATCGCCGGCCGCGAACTGACCGCGCCCTTCCTTGGCGACATGGCGCTGCCGCTGATCCGCATCGAAGCACCTCAGGGCAACTACGACTACCAGAACAAGTACTTCACCGACGACGTGAAGTACCACTGCCCGAGCGGTCTGGATGCGGATCTCGAACAGGAGATACAGGAACTGGTCATGCGCGCCGCGCGCCTGATCGACTGCCGTGGCTGGGGCCGCGCCGACCTCATGCTGGACGACGCCGGTCGCCCCTGGCTGCTGGAAATCAACACCTCGCCCGGCATGACTTCGCACTCGCTGGTGCCGATGGCCGCACGCGCGGTCGGCATCGAATTCGGCGAACTGTGCCTGCGCATTCTGGAGTCGGCCCGCCTTGGCTAAACGCCCCTCAGCCCGCAACAAGGCAACGCAGCGCCGCGAAGCCGGCCTGTGGGACAGCCCGCGCGCGCTGAACATGATCGCCGACGCCATTCTGCTGCTGGCAAGCGCGGCGATCGGCTACGCTCTGGTCATCCTGTTCACACGGATGCCGGTGCTGCCGCTGCAGGCCATCACGCTCACCCGCGCACCGGCCAACCTGAGCGCCGCACAGGTCGAGGACGCCGCCCGCCGCGCGGTGACCGGCAGCTTCCTGACCACCGACATCGAACGTGCCCGCACCGTGTTCGAAAGCCTGCCCTGGGTGCGTCATGCGACCGTGCGTCGCGTGTGGCCCGGCTCGCTGGAGGTCGAACTGGAAGAGCATGTCGCGGTGGCGCGCTGGTGGGCACCGGAAAACGCACCGGCCCGGATGGTGAATGCGCAGGGCGAACTGTTCCCCGCCGATCACCGGAACGCACTGCCGCTGTTCGTCGGGCCGGACGAAAGCGCAGCCGCCATGCTGTCGCGCCATCTCGAATGGAGCGATCTGCTTGCGCCCACCGGTCGTCAGATCCAGAAGATGGTGCTGTCGCGCCGCGAAGCCTGGCAGCTGGTGCTGGACGACGGTACCCGGCTGGAACTGGGCCGCGAAGACGACAGACAGCCGATCACCGGGCGACTCGCCCGTTACGTGAATACCCAGCCGGAAGTGATCCGGAGCGGCGTGCAGAAGGTGATCTATGCCGATCTCCGCTATCCCAACGGCTACGCAATACGCATGAGCAGCACTGAACACCAGGACAAACCATGACCAGAGACAGCAAGGACCTCATCGTCGGCCTCGACATCGGCACGTCAAAGATTTCTGCAGTCGTCGCCCAGCTCACGCCAGAGGGCAGGCTCGACATCCTCGGCCTCGCGGCACAGGAGGCACAGGGTCTGAAGAAGGGCGTGGTGGTCAATATCGATGCCACCGTGGATTCGATCTCCCGCGTGATCCAGGAAGTCGAGCTGATGGCCAACTGCAAGGTGCGCGAAGTGTTCACCGGCATTGCCGGCAGCCACATACGCAGCTTCAACTCGAATGGCGTGGTCGCCATCAAGGACAAGGAAGTCACCCGGCTCGACCTCGAACGCGTGGTCGAAACCGCGCGCGCCATGCCGATTCCGGCGGACCAGGAAATCCTGCATACGCTGACCCAGGAATTCATCATCGACGGCCAGGACGGCGTGCGCGAGCCGATAGGCATGAGCGGCAAACGGCTTGAAGTGCGGGTGCACATCGTGACCGGTGCCGTGTCGGCGGCGCAGAACATCATCAAGTGCGTGCGCCGCTGCGGACTGGAGGTGGTCGACCTGGTGCTGCAGCCGCTGGCGTCCAGTCAGGCCACGCTGTCGGAGGACGAGAAGGATCTGGGCGTGTGCCTGATCGACATCGGCGGCGGCACCACCGACATCGCCATCTTCACCCAAGGCGCGATCCGTCACACCGCGGTCATCCCGATCGCCGGTGACCAGATCACCAACGACATCGCGATGGCGCTGCGCACGCCGACCGCCGAAGCGGAAGACATCAAGCTGCGCTACGGCGTGGCGATGTCCGCGCTGGCCGACGCTGAAGACATGATCGAAGTACCGGGCATCGGTGACCGTGGCCCGCGCCGCATGTCACGCCAGGCGCTGGCCGACGTGATCGAGCCGCGCGTGTCCGAACTGTTCGAACTGGTGCAGGCCGAACTGCGCCGCAGCGGCTACGAGGAACTGCTGTCGTCCGGCGTGGTGCTGACCGGTGGCAGCGCAATCATGCGCGGCATGGCCGATCTGGCGGAGGACGTGTTCCATCTGCCCTCGCGCGTGGGCCTGCCCGACTACAGCGGCAACCTGTCTGACGTGGTGCGTCACCCGCGTTACGCCACCTCCATCGGCCTGATCATGGAAGGCGCCGCTCAGCGCCGCCGGGGTCAGGTGGCACGCGAAACCCGCAACGTGCGTCAGGTGCTGGCGAACATGCGGTCGTGGTTCGAAAGAAATTTCTGAAATTCGGGACGCAAACAGCATCAACGGCATGCGTTGCACTAAGTTTAGTCGTATACTTGCGCGCGATCACTAAATCTAGTGGTAGCGCGTGTTTTGTAGCCGCAGGGGCTCTCGGGCTCCGAGGCGTTCGTGGAAAACAGGAGGGCGGGTAATGTTCGAGATTCTCGACAAGGAGCCGGTAGGCGCTGTGATCAAGGTGATCGGCGTCGGCGGAGCCGGTGGCAATGCGGTCGATCACATGATCCGTGAAGGGGTAAACGGCGTTGAATTCATCGCCGCCAACACCGACGGCATGGCGCTGAACCGCAATCTCGCCCCGGTCAAGATCCAGCTCGGCAAGAACGGCCGTGGCGCAGGCGCCAAGCCGGAAGTGGGCCGCACCGCCGCCGAGGAATACCGCGAACACCTGGCCGACCAGATGCGCGGCGCCGAAATGGTGTTCATCACCGCCGGCATGGGCGGCGGCACCGGCACCGGTGCTGCACCCATCGTCGCTGAAGTGGCGAAGGAAATGGGCATCCTGACCGTCGCCGTGGTGACCAAGCCCTTCGACTACGAAAACCGCATGCGCGCTGCCGAATCCGGCATCGATGAACTCGCCCGCCACGTCGATTCCCTCATCGTCGTGCTGAACGAGAAGCTGATGGAAGTGCTGGGCGAAGACGCCAGCCTGGAAGACGGCTTCAAGGCTGCAGACAACGTGCTGCGCAACGCGGTCGGCGGCATCGCCGAAATCATCAACATTCCGGGTCTGGTGAACGTCGACTTCCAGGACGTGCGCACCGTGATGGGTGAAATGGGCCGCGCCATGATGGGTTCGGCCGAAGCCGCCGGCATGGATCGCGCCCGCATCGCCGCAGAACAGGCCGTCGCCAGCCCGCTGCTCGAAGGCGTCGAACTGTCCGGCGCGCGCGGCGTGCTGGTGAACATCACCGCCAGCCGTTCGCTGAAGATGAAGGAAGTGAAGGACGCGATGGAAACTGTGCGCGCCTTCGCCGCCGAAGGCGCCCACGTCATCTTCGGCACCGTGTTCGACGATTCGATGGAAGACCGCCTGCGCGTCACCGTGGTCGCCACCGGTCTGGGCGCACCGCGCGCGATGAGCAGCAAGCCGCCGATGACCATCATCCGCACCGGTACCGACGACGTCGCAATGCCCGCTGCCGCCACCGGCACCGATTACTCGCATCTGGACATCCCGGCGGTCATGCGTGGCCGCGGTGGCCGTACCGCCTCCTCCGCGGTTGAAGCCATGCGCGCCAACGGCGTGGAAACCCTGGACATCCCGGCCTTCCTGCGCAAGCAGGCCGACTGAGCCTCCTCCGGAGCATCCGTCCGGTCACCCGCCCGACCGGACGGAAACGCCCTGTTACACGGGCATGACGCGAAGGTGAGATAATCGTGAATATCCGCTTTCAGCTGTCGTTCCAGCCATGATCCGGCAACGCACCCTCCGCTCTATCGTCCGCGCCACCGGCGTCGGCCTTCATTCCGGCCTCAAGGTCAATCTCGAACTGCGCCCGGCTCCGGTCGATACCGGCATCGTGTTCCGTCGCGTAGACCTGACGCCGCCGGTCGAACTGCGTGCCGACGCGCATGCGGTCGGCGACACCCGTCTCGCCTCCTGCATCGGTCGCGAAGGCGCCACGATTTCCACCGTCGAACATCTGATGTCGGCACTGGCCGGCCTGGGCGTCGACAACGTGTTCGTCGATGTCGATGCGCCCGAACTGCCCATCATGGACGGCTCGGCATCGACTTTCGTCTACCTGATACAGCAGGCCGGCATCGTCGAGCAGCAGGCGGCGAAGAAATTCGTGCGCGTGCTGAAGGCGGTCGAGGTGAAGGACGGCGACAAGTGGGCACGGCTCGATCCGTACGAAGGCTTCAGCCTCGAATTCTCGATCGAGTTCCGCCACCCGGCGATCGAACGCACGGGTACGCAGGTGAAGGTGGATTTCGCTCACCAGTCCTATGTGAACGACGTGGCGCGCGCGCGCACCTTCGGCTTCATGCATGAGGTCGAGTATCTGCGGCAGAACGGGCTCGCTCAGGGTGGCAGCCTGGAGAACGCCATCGTGATGGACGAGTACCGGGTGCTCAACAGCGACGGCCTGCGCTACGCCGACGAATTCGTGAAGCACAAGGTGCTGGACGCCATCGGCGACCTCTACATCCTCGGTCACCCGCTGCTGGCGGCTTTCTCGGCCCACAAGTCCGGCCATGCGCTGAACAACGCGCTGCTGCACGCCCTGCTGGCCGAACAGGACGCCTGGGAATGGGCCAGTTTCGACCTGCCGGCGGCCACCCCATCGGCGGTATCGCATCAGTACCGTCCGCTGACCGACGACAGCGGCTCGGCCCCGGCCTTCGCCTGAGCACCGCGCGTGCTGATCGTCCGGCTGATCGGGGTATTGCTGATCATCGCGGTCGGCGCCTGCTTCCTCGCCTTCGTCCTGACCGGTGACCGCCGTTACCTTGCACTGGCCTGGCGGCTGATCCGATATGCGGTGATCGCGGTCCTGGGCTTCTTCGCCCTGCTGGCGCTAGAACGCGTCATCGTGCTTTAGGGCAGGACTTCGGCAGCCCCCTCCAGCCTGGGCCTGCGCACCTGCTGCCGAGCCTTTCCGGCCGTCGCGCACACACACCCGGCGGCATCGCCCAGGATTCCGGAGAGGCCGCCCTGCCTGTTCTATCTTCCGCCGCCCCCACCCTGGATCAGGTCGTTCAGCGCCAGCCTGCGCTCATTGACCCACGGAACCAGACCGACCTCGGACGCCAGTTTCACCAGTTCGATGTCGGAACTGACATCGAGCTTGCGGCGCGCAGTGCTGAGCTTGTTGGCCACCGTCTTCGGGCTCAGATTGAGCTGTTCGGCAATCGCGTCTATCGAATGACCGGATACCAGCAAGCGGCACATCTCGAACTCGCGTGGCGTGAGATAGCCGAACAGCTTTGATTCCGGCAGGTAATGCGAGAACGCCACGTTCTCCGCCACCTGACGGCTCAGCACGCGCTTGCCGCGCGCAACCGACTGCACGGCATCCACCAGCTGCTCCGCGGGGCTGTCCTTGGTAAGAACACCGAGGGCGCCGGCATCCAGCGCCTGCTGCACCACGGTCGGATGCGAACACATCGTGAACATCAGCACCTTCGCCTGTTCATCGAATGCGACGATGCGGCGTGTCGCCTCGATGCCACTCGAACCCGGCAGCATGATGTCCATGACCACCACATCAGGAGACTGGCGACGATATGCAGCGTAGGCCTCATCGGCCGAATCGGCCTCCGCCACGACCGCCAGCGTGTCGTTTGTTTCAAGCAGGGTTCGGTAACCCGTGCGAACCACGGCGTGGTCATCCACCAGCAGGATACGGGTATGGCGGCTGTTCATCCGTCTATCTCCTGATCATTGCGTACAAATGGCAGTCTCACCGTAACGCGCCAGCCGCCCCCGGCTGCCGGGCCTGCCGTGCACAGGCCACTGAGCGCCAGAGCGCGTTCGCGCATCCCGAGCATGCCCAGGCCACCCGCCTGAACGGGTATGCCAGGCGAACTGCCGTTATCCCAGATGTCCAGCTTCAGCAACCGTCCATCCAGGCAGGGCTCGGTGCCCACAGAGATCAGAAGGCGCGAGCAATCCGAGTGCTTGAATGCGTTGGTCACCGCCTCCTGAACGATCCGGTAGGCGCTTGCCTCCACCGCGTGTCCGGCATTGATCGATTCCCCTTCGAGTTCCAGTACCAGTTCCAGAGGACGCGGTGCCTGCCGGCTACGCTGTTCCACCAGTTGACGCAGCGCGTTGTACAGGCCAAGCGCATCGATCTCCACCGGATGCAGGGATTCCAGCTGAACCCTGACCCGGCCAAGCAACTGCCCGAGATGGTCGCCCAGCGCTTCGGCGCTGGCCCGATAGCGCGCCAGCAGGGGCTCACGATGGCAGGCAGCGGAAAGCACGGCGACGTGCGGCTGCATGGCCACCATGTATGTACTCATTTCGTCATGGAGGTCGCGTGCGATCGCTCGCCGCGTCTGTTCCTCCATCACCATGATCTTGCGCAGCAGCGCCGAGCGTTCGCGACTGACTTCCAGCAGCGCGGTCGCCATGCGGTTGAACGATGACGACAGTTCCGCCATCTCCGGTGGGCTGAAGGGCGGCAACCTTGCATCAAGACGCCCCGCCTCGATTTCGCGAAGGGCTTTCAGCAGCGCCTTCACCGGCGTCATCGCACGACACAGCGCCCAGATGAGTACCGCACCGGCCGCCACACTGAACGCAACGGTGAGCAGACTGAGCTGCTTGAAACCTTCCCACTTTTCGCGCATCTCGTCGCTCGGCATCGGCGAAACACGGTAGAGCCCTGCAATCTCGCCATTCAGGCGCCATGGCTTCATGCGCACGGTTCCCTCGGCTTCCGCACGCTCCGGGTCGGCCGGATCGCCGACATGCGATGAGGCAAGCACGCGCCCACCGAGATCAAGCACGTCGATGCGCACATGCCGGATGTCTTCCATGCGCCGCACCCGCGACAGCAGCGACTCCAGTACGTCGGAACGCCCTTCACCCGCCAGCAGCGGCATGTCCTCGGGCAGCAGCATGAGCGCCAGACGGGTTCCGGATTCGATCTCCTCGACGGAATCGCTGCGCCAGGCGCGGTACTGCAGAAATCCGTGCGTCATCAGCAGCAGGCACATCAGCACGAAAACAAGCAGCAGGAGGCGGATCTTGAGCGTCATTGTCGGGCCCGGCCGGGGCGTCCCCTCACAGAAACAGTCCGCTTGATGTTAGCGCCGGATCCGAGGGACAAAATCCCCTTATCGCGATGCCTCCTGCACCTCAATCGCTGCACTGCACATTCCTATAGTTCCCCGGACTTCCGCAGCCGTCGCATCGCCGCGATGCAGCGGAAGTCGCGCGGCACGGCCCCCGGCTGACGTGCCATGCCGCGCCCCAGAGCGCGTGCGCGTATCCCCGCGCGCACCATTCACGGAGGAGAGAACTGCCATGTCACTGAGAACAGCAGCCGGTCGCACCGGCCTGCACAAGAACCGCCTGAGTCATGCCATCGCCGGTGCGATCGCCGGCATCGCGATGGCCTCCGCATCGGGCATCGCGACAGCCAATTCCGAGCTGATCAAGCTGTCGCAGGACGACCGCCAGTGGGTCATGCAGGGCAAGGACTACGACCACAGCCACTACAGCGGCCTGAAGCAGATCAACCGCAGCAACGTGAAGAACCTGAAGGCCGCGTGGGCCTTCTCGACCGGCGTGCTGCACGGCCACGAGGGTGGTCCGCTGGTGGTGAACGGCATCATGTACATCCACACGCCCTTCCCGAACATCACCTACGCGATCGATCTCGACAACCCGAACAAGATCCTGTGGGAGCACAAGCCCAAGCAGGACGCCTCGGTGCGCGCGGTCGCCTGCTGCGACGTCGTGAACCGCGGTCTGGCCTACGGTGACGGCAAGATCTTCAAGACCCAGCTCGACGGCCACATCGTTGCGCTGGACGCCAAGACCGGCAAGGAACTGTGGAAGATGGAGAACTCCGACCCGAAGGTCGGCTCCACGCTGACGCAGGCGCCGATGGTGGTCGAGGACATGGTCATCGTCGGTTCGTCGGGTGCGGAACTGGGCGTGCGTGGCTACGTCACCGCCTACCGCATCAAGGACGGCAAGCAGGTGTGGCGCGCCTACGCCACCGGCCCGGACGAGGACATCCTGCTGGCTGACGACTTCAACATGGCCAACCCGCACTACGGTCAGAAGGGCCTCGGCACCTCGACCTGGGAAGGCGACGCATGGAAGATCGGCGGCGGCACCAACTGGGGCTGGTACGCCTACGACCCGGACCTGAAGCTGATGTACTACGGCTCGGGCAACCCGGCACCGTGGAACGAAACCATGCGCCCGGGCGACAACAAGTGGACGATGGCCATCTGGGGCCGCGACGTGAAGACCGGCAAGGCCAAGTTCGCTTTCCAGAAGACGCCGCATGACGAGTGGGACTACGCCGGCGTGAACTGGATCGGCCTGTCCGACCAGGTGGTCGACGGCAAGAAGCAGAAGCTGCTGACCCACCCGGACCGCAACGGCATCGTCTACACCCTGAACCGCGAGAACGGCAACCTCGTTCGCGCCGACAAGATCGACCCGTCGGTGAACGTGTTCAAGGGCTACGACATGAAGAAGGGCGTGCCCATCCGCGACCCCGAGTACTCGACCCGCATGGACCACCTGGCCAAGGGCATCTGCCCGTCCGCCATGGGCTACCACAACCAGGGCCACGACTCGATCGACAAGAAGCGTGAACTGGTCATGCTCGGCACCAACATGATCTGCATGGACTGGGAGCCGTTCATGCTGCCCTACCGCGCAGGTCAGTTCTTCGTCGGCGCCACGCTGAACATGTACGCCACGCCGGGCAACAACGGCAACATGGGTCAGGTCAAGGCCTACGACGTGAAGACGTCGAAGTTCAAGTGGGTCAAGGACGAGAAGTTCTCGGTCTGGGGCGGCACCACCAGCACCGCGGGTGACCTCGTCTTCTACGGCACGCTGGACGGTCTGATCAAGGCGGTCGATGCCGACAACGGCAAGACGCTGTGGGAATTCAAGCTCCCGTCCGGCGTCATCGGCCACCCGGTCACCTACGAGCACAAGGGCAAGCAGTACGTCGCCATCTACTACGGCGTCGGCGGCTGGCCCGGTGTCGGCCTCGTGTTCGACCTGACCGATCCGACCGCGGGTCTTGGTGCAGTGGGCGCCTTCAAGGAGCTCCAGCAGTACACCAAGATGGGCGGCGGCGTGATGGTGTTCTCGCTGTAAGACGTACCGGGCATGGCGCCACGCGCCATGCCCGTTTCAGGCAGGAGATCCACGATGAAACAGACCCTCATTGCAGCGCTGCTGTGCGCGCTCGGCAGCGTCGCGCATGCTGCCGGCACGCTCAAGGTGTGCGCGGCCGACAACGAAATGCCCTACGCCAACGAGCGGGGCGAAGGATTCGAGGACCGCATCGCCGAAAAGCTGGCGGCGGCCATGGACATGAAGCTGGAGCGCGTCGGCTTCAGCGACCCGCGCTACGTGGTGCGCGACCTGCTCGACAAGGGCAAGTGCGACGTCATGCTCGGCGTCGATGCGGGCGATCCCCGCGTCGCCACGACCCGCGCCTACTACCGTTCGAGCTATGTGTTCGTCACCCGCGCCGACTTCGGCCAGGCGGTGACCGGCTGGGACAGCGCGGCGTTGCAGACCGCGCACATCGGCGTCATACCCGGCACGCCGGCCGAAGTGATGCTGGTGCAGCTCGGCCGTTATGCCGACAGCTTCCGCTACATGATGTCGCTCGGCGGCAACAAGGCACCGCGCAACCGCTACGTGCGCTACGACAGCGAAAAGCTGATCCGCGACCTCGCCGCCGGCGAGATCGACGTCGCCGTCGCCTGGGCACCGTCGGTCGCCCGCTACATCAAGAGCGCAGCGACGCCGCTGAAGGTCACGCAGGTACCGGCCCAGGCCGCGAAGTCGAACGGCGAGCCGGTGCATTTCCACTTCGATACCGCCATCGCCGTGCGCAAGGACGACCAGGCGCTGCTTGCCCGTATCGAAGCCGCGCTGGCGAAAAGCCGCGCCGACATCGAGAGCGTGCTGCGCGCCGAAGGCATACAGATCCTGCCGCCGCATCCGGTGGCAGAAGGAAACAAGGACAGCAAGGGATGAAGTTTCAAGTCAGCACACTGGTCGCGGCAACCCTGATGGGGGGCGCCATCGCCACGGCGATCGCCGCCGGCAGCCCGCCGCGCTTCTACAACATCATCGAGGGCACGCCGCTCGACTTCTCCGGCAAGGAGGAAAGCGAGGCGGTGAAAACCTTCAAGCAGACCGGCATCAACCCCTACAACAGCGACGCCGCCAGGATCGCCGAGGGCGAATCGCTGTACTCGACCGCCTGCTCCGGCTGTCACGGCCACCACGCCGAAGGCAAGCTCGGGCCGGGTCTGGCCGACGACTACTGGACCTACCCGGCCAACGCCACCGACGCCGGGCTGTTCTCCAGCATCTACGGCGGTCTGCAGGGAATGATGGGGCCGCAGAGCGGCCACCTTAAGCAGGACGAAATCCTGGTGATCATGAGCTGGATCCGCTCGGTCTACAAGGGCGATCCGGCCAAGGCGCTGTGGAAGCAGGCGAACTGAGAAGAAAGATTCGGCCCGTTGCCAGCGGGCCGTACGACGCAGCACCCACACACAACCATGGAGGACTGAAGATGAACATCCGCATTGCAGCCCGCTTCGTTGCCACCGCTGCCGCCCTGATGGTCGCCGGTGGCGCCCACGCCTACGACGGCACCAAGTGCAAGGCGGCCGGTGACTGCTGGGAACCGAAGCCGGGCTATCCGGCCAAGGTTGCCGGCTCCAAGTACGACCCGAAGCACGACGCCAGGGAGCTGTCCAAGCAGGGCGACTCCATCAAGCAGATGGAAGCGCGCAATGCCAAGCGCGTCGAGCAGCTCAACACCACCGGCACCTTCAAGTACGACGTCAACTGATCGTCGCGTCCTCCCGGCCGGACGAGCGCCCCTCTCGTCCGGCCGGGCTCCCGAAGGCCTTCCGGAATCTGCCGCACGATGCGCACGTTCCGCCACGCCTTTCCAGCCGCCATCGGGCGGCCAACCCGATCTGGAATACCGGATGCATTCCGAACCTGTTGATCTGTCAGCATGGCGGGGCCGTGCGCTCGACTTCGAACGCCAGCTGAACGCGGTGCTGGTCGGCATGCCGCGCACCGTGCGCCTGATGACCATCGCGGTGTTCGCCCGCGGCCACGTGCTGCTCGAAGGTGACGTCGGCGTCGGCAAGACCACGCTGCTGAAGGCGGTGGCGCGCGGCATCGGCGGCGCCTACCAGCGCATCGAAGGCACCGTGGACCTGATGCCCGGCGACCTCGTCTATCACACCTATGTCGGCGACGATGGCCGGCCGCGCGTCGAACCCGGCCCGCTGATCGCGCAGGGCAGCGAACTGGCGGTGTTCTTCTTCAACGAGATCAACCGCGCCCGCCCGCAGGTGCATGCGCTGCTGCTGCGCCTGATGGCCGAACGCACGGTGAGCGCCTTCAACCGCGAATACACCTTGCCGTGGATGCAGGTATTCGCCGACCGCAACCGGGTCGAGCGCGAAGAAACCTTCGAACTGCCCTCCGCCGCCCGCGACCGTTTCCTGCTCGAAGTATCGGTCGAGGCGCCTGACGCGCGCGACCAGCTGCGCGGCCTCATGTTCGACACCCGCTTCCACGACGCCGACGCGCTCATTTCCGGCGTCCAGCCCGGCATGCTCGATCACACCCGGCTGAACGACGTGGCCGAAGCCATCCAGGGCACGGTGCAGTCCAGCCCGGTGCTGGACGACTACGGCGTCGATCTGTGGCTGGCCACCCGCCGCCCGACCGACTACGGCGTCAGCGTGTCGGATGTGGACATGGACCAGTTCATCCTGTCCGGCGCCAGCCCGCGCGGTGTCGCCATGCTCGCCCGCGCCGCACGCGTGCAGGCCTGGCTGGAAGGGCGCGACCGGCTGGTGCCGGAGGACATGCATGCCGTGTTCTTCGAAGCCATCGCCCACCGGCTGTGCCTGAGCCCGGTGTACGAAACCCAGCGTGCGCTGTACGCCCGCCCCTTCGTCACCGAGGTGCTGCGTCAGGTCGCCTCGCCATGACCTTGCCGGCGCTGGCCTACGCCCTGCGCTGGCGCAGTCGCGCGGTGACGCCGGGCGCACATCGCGGCACGCTCACCGGCCCGGGCCATGACTTCGAACGCAGCGTGCCGCTGAGCGACCAGAGCGAGGCGCGCCGGCTCGACCTGCGCGCCTCGCTGCGCGACCCGTCGGAGCGCGTGTGGGTGCGGCTGTTCAGGCAGCAGGCGCAGGTACCCGTGGTTGCCGTGGTCGACGTTTCGCGCTCGATGGACTACCGCGGCGCCACCCACCGTCATGCGCTGGCGGCTGATCTGGCCGAAGCCATCGCGCACGCGGCCTGGCGCATCGGCGACCCGTTCGCGCTGATCGCCTGCGACAGCGCGGTGCACCGCACGCTCACCCTGCCGCCCTGCCGCAGCGCGGCCGGCGCGCGGGCGGCCATCGCACGGCTGCGCGCGCACGTGCCGGACGGCGAAGACAACAGCGCGCTGCTCCGCATCGCCCCGCTGCTGCCGCGCCGTCGCTCGCTGGCGTTCCTGCTGACCGACGCCCACATGCCGGACGAACGGCTGGCGCGCGTGCTCGCCGGACTGGCGCATCACGACGTGGTGACCGTGGTACTCGGCGACAGCCGCGAACAGCGGGCCAGCGCGCGCTGGGGCATCGCCCGGCTGCGCGACATGGAAAGCGGCGAAGAGCGGCTGCTGCTGCAGCGCCCGGCGCTGGCCGACGCCTTCGTCCGGGCGCGCGGTGAGCGGCGCGAGCGCCTGCGCCGCATCGCCATGCGCTACGGCCGGCCGCCGCTGTTCATCGACGATCGCATCGATCCGCTGCAGTTCAACCGCTACTTCCTGCAGACATGAAAAGGTCATCCCTCCTCGCGGTCCTGTCCTCGCTGCTGTGCCTGAGCGCGCTGCCGGCGATGGCGACGGTGACGCTCAAGCAGATCGAGTGGCCGCGCAGCTTCGGCTATCGCATCGGCGACACCATGCCGGTGCAGCTCACGCTCGATGTCGCCCCGGGCTGGGCGCCCGACCGTGATGGTCTGCCGGAGCCCGGCCAGGGCGACCGCCAGTTCGAACTGCGCCGCCTCGCCGTCGTCGACGCGCCGGAGCGCTGCGCCGGCTGCCGCCGCTACACCCTCGAATGGCAGCTGATGAAAAGCGTGCGCGCGCCGCAGACGCTGCGCCTGTCGCCGATCACGCTGCGCTTCCGCAAGGACAATGCGGTGGCCGAAATCAAGGTGCCCGCTTTCGACATCAGTACCGCACCGCTGCTGCACTGGGCGTCGAAGAAGGACATCGTGTCCAGCGTGCACCCGGGCTATCGCGCCACCGAATTCGACACCCGCGCGCCGCTGCTGCGCGCGCTCGGCTGGGGTGTCGCTACGGTCGGCCTGCTGCTGGCCGGTCTGTGGGTGGCCGGCCGTCTCGGCACGCAGCGCGCACGGCCCTTCGCCCGCGCCTGGCGCAGCGTGCGCGCGCTGCGCGGCCGCAAGGACGCCGATGCGCTGCAGCAGGCCTTCCGCGCGCTGCACCGTGCCTGCAACGACAGCGCCGGCGAAACCGTATTCGCCGGCACGCTGCCGGATTTTCTCGCCGCCCACCCGGCCTTCGCCGATCAGGCAGCGTCGCTGAACGCCGCGTTTGCCGCCTCGCGCGCCTGCTTCTACGGCCTGCCGCCCGACGCGCACTACGGCGAGCCGTCCGCGCTGCTGCCGCTGCTGGCCGCGCTGCGCGACCGCGAGAAACTGCGCGCCCGCCCCGCTGCCCCGCCGCCCCTCGCGCGCGCCGCCTGAGGCCGGAACAATGGCCTTCGATCATCCCCAATGGCTGTGGGCCGCACTGCTCGCGCTGCTGCCCCTGCTCTGGCACGGTCAGCGCACGCTGCCGCACGGCGGGCTGCCCGGCGTGCCGACCGACCCGGCTTCGCGCGCACTGGCGATCGCGCTGCGCGCCATCGGCGCCATCGCGGTCGTCGCCGCCGCACTCGCGCTGGCCAGTCCGCACCGGCAGGGCGAGGACATCGAGCGCATTGGCACCGGCGCCCACATCGTCATCACGCTCGACCGCAGCGCCAGCATGAGCGACGGCTTCGCTGGCGGCAGCGCGCAGCAGGGTGACGAACCGAAAGGCCGTGCCGCCGCCCGCCTGCTCGAAGACTTCGTGCGCGAGCGGCCGCGCGACCTGTTCGGGCTGGTGTCCTTCAGCACGGCACCGGTGCACGGTCTGGAACTGAGTGCCGACCACGACGCGGTGACCGCCGCCATCCGCGCCTCGGCAGCACCGGGCGTGGGGCTGACGAATATCGCGGCCGGTCTCACCATGTCGCTCGAACAGTTCAAGGACAGACCGGTCACCGGCTCGCGCGTGGTGCTGCTGGTGTCCGACGGCGCGGCGCAGATCGACGCCCGCAAGCAGAACCAGATCCGCCGTCTGTTCGCCGAGAACCGCAGCGCGCTGTACTGGATCTTCCTGCGCACCGCCGGCGGCCGTGGCCCGTCCGACCCGCCCGATCCGGAAGCCGGCTTCGACCCGGCGCCGGAGTACTTCCTGAACGAGTACTTCCGCGACCTCGGCGTGCCCTACCGGCTGTACGAAGCCGACACGCCGGATGCCCTCGCCCGCGCCATCGCCGACGTGGCCCGTCTGCAGAACCAGCCGCTGCGCTACCGCGAAACGCCGCCCCGGCAGGAACTGGGCGGGCTGTTCATGGGCATTTCCTTCCTGTGCAGCCTGTTGCTGCTGGCTGCACGATCGCTTGAGGTTCCCGCATGGTCCCGCTGATCTCTCCCGCCGCCATGGGCCGCACGCTGCGTCGCCAGGCAGCGCCGCTGCTCTGCGTGCTGGCCGCGGCCACGGCTGCAGCCAGCGCACATGCGCTGTGGCAGGGCTGGCGCGCGCACGACGCCAACCGTCAGATCCGCGCCGCCGTGGCTGACCCCGGTGCTCCGCCCATGGTGCTGTTCGCGCGTGCCGTCGCACTCGACAGGCAGCGCGACAATGACGCCGCGCTGACCGCGTACGGCGAAGTCGAAGCACAGGCCACACTGCGCGAAGACGAGACGCTGGCACGCGCCGCCCGCGTCAATGCCGCCAATCTCTATCTTCGCCGTGCGATCGAGGTGGCGACCGGCGAGGGTGCCGCAGCGCGCGCGATCACGCTGGTCGAGCTGGCCAAGACCGGCTACCGCCGCGCGCTGCGCGAGCAGCCGGACGACTGGGGGGTGCGCTTCAACCTCGAACTGGCGCAGGTGCTGGTGCCTGACTACGAGGTGCGCAACTGGCGCAAGGAGGGCAAGGAAACCAAGGTCGACGACGACGCGCTGCCGGACAAGGCGGCGTGGACCGAAATGGTCGGTGCGCCGCGAGGCATGCATTGAACGCGTCCGCATCAGCCACCTCGCTCGCCGGCGCCCTGCGCGGCCGCGGCGCCCGCTTCTGGCTGCTGGCCGCGGCCGCCGCCTGTTTCGGCATCGCCTCGGTCGACCCCGCGATACGCATCGAACGCGAGGTCGGTACCTACCTGCTCGTCTTCGACATCACGCAGAGCATGAACACGCAGGACATGGGGCCACCGGATGCGCGCATCGGCCGGCTCGACTTCGTCAAGCAGGCCACGGCATCTGTGCTCGAACAGCTGCCCTGCGGCACACAGGTCGGCGTGTCCATATTCGTCGAACGGCGCACCCAGCCGCTGCTGATGCCGGTCGATGTGTGCGAGAGCCGCGCCGCACTCAGCGATGCCATCCGCCACATCGACTGGCGCATGGCCTGGGCCGCCGACAGCCATCTGTACTACGGCACCTACTCCGCGCTCGACGACATCCGCCGCATGACGCCGGGCGCCGCCCTCGCCTTCTTCACCGATGGCCACCAGGCACCGGCGCTGCACCCGGGCCGCATTCCGGCCTGGGATGGCGAGCCGGGCGCAGTGCCCGGCGTGCTGTTCGGGGTCGGCGGCGAGCAGCCGGAACCGGTGCCCAAGCTCGGTGAGAAGGGGCGCATCGAAGGCTACTGGACCGCCGAAGACACCGCCGGCTTTGCCAGCGCCGGCGCCCCCACGCTGTCGGTGCTCGACATGGAGAAGCTGGGCGGCGACCTGCGCAACGCACCGCAGCGCGCGCCCGGCGCCGACAACGATCACCTGTCGCTGCGCCGCGACGACGTGCTTGAAGACCTCGCCCAACGCACCGGTCTCGCCGTCGCGGTCGCCCGCTCGCCGGAGCAGATCGCCGCGCAGCTGCGCGCGCTGCCCGGCGGCCGCGTCGCCGACACCCGCTTCGCGCTGCGGCCGCTGCTCGCCGTGACAGGCCTGATCGCACTGCTCGCCAGCCTTGTTCCGGCGGCATCCGTCGTCCGCCGCCCTACCCGACGATTGTTCACCTTCAGGAGTGCCTGATTCATGAAACCCCCGCTGTCCGCCCTCGCCTTCGCTCTGTTCGCACCACTCGCCGTGGCACATGGACCGACACCGCAGAAGATAGACGAGTCGGTCATCATCGCCGCCCCGCCGGCCATCGTATGGGGCGTGGTCGGCGACTTCGCCAACATCGCGAAGTGGAATCCGGCGATCAGGGCTTCATCGGCCGATCGCGGCAACGAAGCCGGTTCGACCCGCACGCTGACGCTGCCGAACGGCACCGTCACCGAACAGCTCGACGACTACGACGCTGCTGCGATGAGCATGAACTACCGCTCGGGCAACGCCGACCCGGCGGTGCTGCCGGTCAGTTCCTACTCCGGCCGGCTCACCGTCAAGGCCGAAGGCAGCGGCAGCAAGCTGGTATGGCAGGCGCGCGGCTACCGCGCCGACACCGGCAACGACCCGGCCGCCGGCATGGACGACCAGAGCGCGGTCACGGCACTGCGCGCGCTGATGCGCCCCGGCCTGGATGCCGTGAAGGCGAAAGTCGAAGCGAGCGGCCAGCCCTGATGGATACGCCGCGTTCGCAGGCGCGCTGGCTGCTCGCGGTGTCGCTCTTCATGAGCGCGCTGCCCACCGCGTCGGCCGAAGCGGACGCGGTATGGCCGCGCCTGCGTGCGGCGCACTTCGGCGACCGCAGCTTCGTGCGCGATCCGGCCGTACTGCGCCTGGAAGCAGCGGATCGTGCGGAAGATGCTGCGCTGGTGCCGGTTGCGCTCCAGGTCGGCCCGGCCGGCACGCAGTTGCGCAGACTGTGGCTGGTGGTGGACGAAAACCCGTCGCCGATGTCGGCCCGCTTCACGCTGCACGATGCCATCGTCGGCAGCATCGAAACGCGGGTGCGCATCGAACGCTACACCACGGTGCGCGCCATCGGCGAGACCGGCGACGGCACGCTCTACATGGCCGAACACTATGTGCGCGCCGCCGGCGGCTGTTCCGCACCGATGGGGCCGGCCGACGAAGACGCTGCCGGCATCGGCCGCATGTCCATGCGCAGGTTCGACCCGGCGGACGGCGCGGGCCGCCGCAGCGAAGTGGAATTGCGCATCCGTCACCCCAACCATTCCGGGCTTGAAGTCGATCTCGACACCCGCGGCTACATCGCGCCGGAGTACGTGAAGCAGGTCGTGCTCACGCAGGACGGCCGCCCGCTGCTCGATGCCGAACTGGACATTTCGATCAGCCGCAATCCTTTCCTGCGTTTCGGCGTGGCCACCGACGCGCGGCGGCTCGAGGTGAAGGTCGAGGACAGCCGCGAACGTCGCTTCGAAGCGCATTTCCCGCCGGAGCCACGACCGTGAGGCCCTTGCAGCGGATCGCCGTCCTGCTGCTCGGCGCACTCTGCGGGCCGCTTGCCGCGGCACCCGACGCGGAAGTCATCGTGAAGCTCACGCGCGCCGTGCTGAAGGTATCGGCACTCGGGGATGAAGACAATCTGGCCATCGGCTCCGCCGTCGTGATCGGGCCGGATACCGCGCTCACCAACTGCCATGTCACCCAGCACGCGCACACCATCGTGCTGTCGCGCGGCCTGGAACGGCACAAGGTGGTCGGCCAGCGCGCCGACATCTCGCGCGATCTGTGCATACTGCGTACCGAACGGGTGCTGCCCTATCCGCCGGCGGACATCCGTCCGGCTCGCACGCTCACGCTCGGCGAGAACGTGCTGGCACACGGCTACTCCGGTGGCATGGAGCCACAGTTCGCGCGCGGCATCGTGCTCGATCTGCATGCCGCGGGCGGAAGCCACGTCATACAGACCACCGCAGGCTTCATCCGCGGCGCGAGCGGCGGCGGACTTTTCGACCGATCCGGCCGACTGGTGGGCATCACCACCTTCCTGACTGCCACCCGCCGGCCGGCGTACTTCGCAGTGCCGGCCGACTGGGCCGAGCGGCTGCGCGAACGGCCGGAACTGCCACCTGCACCGCTGCCAGGCGCTGCGCTCTGGGCTCAGCTGCCCGTCAGCCAGCCGTGGTTCATGCGCATGCTTGAGCCATTGGCCCGGGAGGACTGGCAGGCGCTGACACAGTTCGCGGAGGAGTGGGTCGCAGCCGAGCCCCACGCACCGGCCGCCCATCTGATGTGTGCCCGGGCCGCTCACGCGGTCGGGGATGCAAGCCGAAGAAACGACTGCGTCGAGCGCGCGCTGCACGCCGCACGCAACGACGAAATCGAACTTCTGCGTATTGCTGCGTGGGCGAAGGAGGCCGGACTGAAGGCCGTGAGCGTTGCCGCAGACCACGGACTGAGCCGGCTTCGCCCCACGCCCAGACCCGAGTAGGCAGCAATCGGCATCGCCCCGGTGCGTCGCGGCACGACACTCGGGACAGACTCACCGCAACGGCGGGACGACGCCGCCGGTGGCGCAACGCGCACTCGCCGATAGTGCGTTCCGTCCATCCTGCCCGGACCGGCTCATGAAACGCACCTCCCATGCACTGATCGCCCTGCTCTGCATCGGCGCCGCCTCGCCTCCCCTCGCGCTCGCCGCGACCGACAGCATGGCCATCGTGAATGGCAAACCCGTACCACGAAGCCGCCTTGACTTCGTCATCAGGGAACAGGTGCGTCAGGGTCGCCCGGCCACGCCCGAAATGTCGCGCCAGGCGCGCGACGAGGTGATCGTCCGCGAAGTGCTTGCGCAGGAAGCCGAGCGCAAGCTGGCTGGCAGCGAAGCGCTGAAGGCCCGCCTGGACTTCATGCAGCAGCAGGCACTGGTCAACGCGCTGCGCGAGGATTTCTTCCTGACCACCCAGCCCAGCGATGGCGAAGTACGCAAGGTGTATGACTCGATCGCGCACCGCGCTGGCGAGCGCGACTACCGTGTGCGTCACATTCTGGTCGACGACGAGGTACAGGCAAAGGCGTTGATCGAGAAACTCAACAGCGGAGCACGTTTCGACGAACTGGCGAAAGCCCAGTCGCGCGACCGCGACAGCGCCCCGTCGGGCGGCTTGCTGGCATGGACGCCGGAAGGCGGCTTCGCGGCGGAATTCGCTGCAGTGCTGCCGCGCCTGTCCCGCGGCAGCATGGCCAGTGCCCCGGTACGCACCACCGCTGGCTGGCACGTGATCAGACTTGACGACGTCCGGCCGGCCCAGCCGCCCGCATTCGATGAGGTGAAGCCGCGCATCGTCGAGTCGCTGATCGAGCAGAAGTGGCGCGACTACGTGAAGTCGCTGCGCACGCGCGCGCTCATCAAGTGAGCATGCGGCCG
Source organism: Methyloversatilis sp. (assembly GCA_041639545.1). GTDB lineage: Bacteria > Pseudomonadota > Gammaproteobacteria > Burkholderiales > Rhodocyclaceae > Methyloversatilis. The sequence goes on from JBEQBZ010000009.1 coordinate 52,653, forward strand.
CCGCGGGCAGTGCTGCCGTGGACCGCACTGGCTCTGCTGGCGGTGACGGCACAGGCACGGGCTGACCATGCGCGCGATGCCGTCGAATGGGTAGCCGAACCCGCTGCACAGTGCGTGCAGTCCGGAGGCACCCTTACTGGCGTGCGCAATCGCGACACGAAACGCACCCTGCGCGTGAGGCTGGATCGCTGGTATCTGAACCTGCGTACTGCCGATCGTGGCCAACATGACCTGCCGCCCGATCAGTCAGTGCTCAGGCTGGGCTGTTCGGAAACACGTCAGGGGCCACAGCACTGGACACTCGAAGACGCGCGCTTCATCGACACCGATATGAAAGACGGAGATCGCCAGCCATGATCCTGCGGCCAACCGTGCTTGCCGCCCTGTTTGCCGCGGGTACGTCGGCATGGTGCGACGCACCGGAACGTGCCTACATCCGGGCTGGCACCGACACGCTCATCCGCGCCTGCACGCGGGACGGCCATACGCTCACCCTGCTCGCACGACCGGGCGTCGAGGTGGCGCAGGGCGAGCGCCTGCCTCCCGGCCTGCCCGTGGAGGCCTTCATGCAGGGGCTGTCGGCACTGGTCAAGACGCAGTCCGGCTCACTGGACCAGAGCGACCTGCTGCGACCAGGCAGCGAAGGAACACGCCGCCTGAGCGACGCTGCCGAGGCATGGATCACCGCTTTCAATCGCGCCCACGGCACCCGGCTTGCCTGGGCGATCAGCGACTTCGGCGTCAGCGACACCCTCAGATCAGAATGCGCCAGCGGAGCGGCCGCCGAGGCGGCTCGCTGAACCCTTGCCGACACGTTGCGTGCAGGCCTTTGCCGTTCCCGAAAGGCTCGCCCCGGTACAGCCTGCCGGCCGCATCAGCGCTTTACGGCGCGCTCGATCAGATGTTCGATCGCCCGCCTCAATGCACTGTCCGCCTGCAGGGATGATGCCCCCGAAAGCAGCCCGCGGCGTGCCTGTTCGCTCACTGGCCGGGCCGCACGTGGCGCCGGAACCCTTGGCGGATCAAATGCTTGCACCTTCACCCTGACTTCGGTAACCTCGCCCGCACTTTCCTGCAGCGCCACCCGGGCGCTGGGCAGCAACTGCTTCAGCCGGTGAGCAACGGCGCCCGACGAGGCGCTGACCACCACAATACCCTGCTTCACATTGATCACCCGGCTGACCTGCGTCAGTTCGGGCGGCAGAAATTTTTCATACGCTCTCTGCACCCGGGCAATCAGCCTCACGTGTGCAGACAGGGTGGCCAGTGCGTCCTGCGCGTCGAGATGTTGGTACAGCGGGCGTGCGGACATAAGAAGATTCTTGGGAGCGGATGTGCAGATTATTCTGGTTTCCGACCGCCTGACAACGGCCAAGGCCATCACCATCCGGCCCTGGCACCTGTTCGGCGCACTGTTTGCCTTCACCACGCTGGTCCTGCTGCTTGCATCGGCCTTTTCCTTCATCACGCTCAAGCACGCCAGCAGCCTGCGCCTGCCGGTGATCGACGAAATGATCGCCGCCGCCCGGGTGCAGGAAACCGAACGCAGCGAACAGTTCGTCCGTGAGAACCTGAACACGATGGCCATCAAGCTGGGCCAGATGCAGGCGCAGCTGATACAGCTGGACACCCTGGGCAGCCGGCTGGCCAAACTGGCCGGTGTCAGGCCGCCGGAACCGGTCACCGATCGCCCGCTGCCCGGCCGGGGCGGTCCGCTGGTCACGCCGGAAACGCTGTCGGCCACCGAGCTGGAAGCGCAGATGAAGCACTTTTCCGATCTGCTGACCCAGCAGGACGATTACCTCGGCGTGATCGAATCGGAACTGCTGCTGGACCAGGCCACGCTGTCTCTGGTGCCGTCCACGCTGCCGGTCACCAGCGGTACCTGGAACGCCTCCGGCTTCGGCTGGCGCATCGACCCTTTCAACGGATCGCGGGCGATGCATGAAGGCGTGGATTTCGTCGCCGACGTCGGCACCCCCATCATCGCCGCCGCCGCCGGGGTGGTGATCGACGCGAGCTTCCATCCGCAGTACGGCAATGTGGTCGAGATCGATCACGGCCGTGAACTGACCACCCGCTATGCGCACGCCAGCAAGCTGCACGTGAAGCCGGGCATGGTGGTGCGCCGTGGCCAGAAAATTGCGGAAGTCGGCAGCACCGGCCGCTCGACCGGTCCTCATCTGCATTTCGAAGTGCGGGTGAAGGACGTGGCACAGAACCCCAACCGCTTCCTCGAACTGGCCCGCAAGGCACTGCCGCCGGGCGCCCGGACAGAGACCGCCAGCCGCCGCCCCTGAAGCGCCGGCCCCGGAGGGCAGCCGGGGCGCTCGGGAACCCCGGCCGCCGCATCCAGTCTCTTGCCACCGGCGGTGACTTCGTCACGCAACACCGCTGGCGCAAGCTGGTCGCCGGACCGGGCCACAACGGCCCGCATGCTAGAATCCGCGACTTTTCCGCCATCGGTTCGCCCGCCACGGGCCTCTGTCTTCGATGATTGCTTCCCTGTTCACCAAGATCTTCGGCAGCCGTAACGACCGCCTGCTGAAAAAGTATCGTCCGGTCATCGCGCGCATCAATGCGCTGGAATCAGAACTGTCCGGACTGAGCGATGAAGCGCTGACCGGCAAGACCGCGGAATTCAGGCAACGCCTGGCTGATGGCCAGACGCTGGACGATCTGCTGCCGGAAGCGTTCGCCGTGGTGCGCGAAGCCAGCAAGCGGGTGCATGGCATGCGTCATTTCGACGTGCAGATGGTGGGCGGCATCATGCTGCACACCGGCAAGATCGCGGAAATGCGCACCGGCGAAGGCAAGACGCTGACCGCGACGCTGCCAGTCTATCTGAATGCGCTGGCCGGCAAGGGCGTGCACGTGGTGACGGTGAACGACTACCTCGCCAGCCGCGACGCCGAACAGATGGGCAAGCTGTACGGCTTCCTCGGCATGAGCACCGGCGTGAACCTGTCGCGCATGCCGCACGACGAGAAGCAGGCCGCCTACGCCGCCGACATCACCTACGGCACCAACAACGAATTCGGCTTCGACTACCTGCGCGACAACATGGTCTATTCGACCGGCGAGCGGGTGCAGCGCGGCCAGAACTTCGCCATCGTCGATGAGGTGGATTCCATCCTGATCGACGAGGCACGCACGCCGCTGATCATTTCCGGCCAGGCGGACGACCACACAGACCTCTACGTGAAGCTCAACGCCGTTGCGCCCCTGCTCACCCGCTGCGAGGTCGAGGATGGTCCGGGCGACTACTGGGTGGATGAGAAGGCGCACACCGTGCTGCTGACCGAAGCCGGTCACGAACACGCGGAAGAGATCCTGACCCAGCACGGCCTGCTCGAAGCCGGCCGCAGCCTTTACGAACCGGCCAACATCACGCTGGTGCACTTCCTGTACGCCAGCCTGCGCGCGCACAACCTGTATTTCCGCGACCAGCAGTACGTGGTGCAGAACGGCGAAATCATCATCGTCGACGAATTCACCGGCCGCCTGATGCCGGGTCGCCGCTGGTCCGACGGCCTGCACCAGGCGGTGGAGGCGAAGGAAGGCGTACAGATCCAGGCCGAAAACCAGACCCTGGCCTCGATCACCTTCCAGAACTACTTCCGCATGTACGGCAAGCTGGCCGGCATGACCGGTACCGCCGACACCGAGGCGTACGAGTTCCACCAGATCTACGGTCTGGAAACCGTGGTCATCCCGACCCATCGGCCGATGGTGCGGAAGGACAACAACGATCTGGTCTATCGCACCGCGAAGGAAAAGTACGCCGCGGTCATCGCCGACATCAAGGACTGCCATGAGCGCGGACAGCCGGTGCTGGTGGGCACCACCTCGATCGAGAGCTCGGAGCTGCTGTCCAACCTGCTGAACCAGGAAAAGCTGCCGCATCAGGTGCTGAACGCCAAGCAGCACGAACGCGAGGCGGACATCGTCGCCCAGGCCGGCCGGCCGGGCGTCATCACCATCGCCACCAACATGGCCGGCCGCGGCACCGACATCGTGCTCGGCGGCAATGTCGAGAAGCAGGTGCAGGCGCTGGAGCGCGACGACAGCATGGGCGAGGCGGACCGCGCCGCGCGCATCGAGAAGCTGCGCAGCGAATGGTCGTCGCTGCACGAACAGGTGGTGAAGGCCGGTGGCCTGCACATCATCGGCACCGAGCGCCACGAATCGCGCCGCATCGACAACCAGCTGCGCGGCCGTTCCGGCCGTCAGGGCGACCCGGGTTCGTCGCGCTTCTACCTGTCGCTGGAAGATCCGCTGATGCGCATCTTCGGTGGCGAGCGCCTGAACGCCATCATGATCCGGCTGAAGATGCCGGAAGGCGAGGCGATCGAGCACGCGATGGTGAACCGCTCGCTGGAATCGGCGCAGCGCAAGGTGGAACAGCGCAACTTCGACATCCGCAAGCAGCTGCTCGAATACGACGACGTCGCCAACGACCAGCGCAAGGTGATCTACGAACAGCGCAACGCGCTGCTCGAAGCCGAGAACATTTCCGAAACCATCACCGCGATGCGCCACAGCGTGCTGGAAGACACTTTCCGCCAGTACGTGCCGGCCGAAAGCGTCGAGGAACAGTGGGACCTGGCCGGTGCGCAAGCCGCCTTCCTGTCCGAGTTCCGCATCGACACGCCGTTCGCGGAATGGATCGCAGCCGAGCCGAATCTGGCCGATGACGATCTGCTCAAGCGCGCTCAGAGCCTGTCGGACGACCAGTACGCGGTGAAGGTGGCGCTGGTGGGCGCCGATTCCTTCGGCCAGTTCGAACGCAACGTGATGCTGCAGAGCCTGGACAGCCACTGGCGCGAACACCTGGCCGCGCTGGACCACCTGCGTCAGGGCATCCACCTGCGCGGCTACGCGCAGAAGAACCCGAAGCAGGAGTACAAGCGCGAAGCCTTCGAACTGTTCGAAGGCCTGCTCGACCAGGTGCGTGTCGAGGTCACCCGCGTGCTGGTGAATGTCGAGATCCGCTCGCAGGAGCAGATCGAGGAAAGCGAACCGACGCCGCCGCAACTGGACAACATGCGTTTCACGCACGCCGACTTCGACCCGGCCATGGCACGCGACGATGTGGATCCGCTGGCGCCGCCGGCCGGCGACAACGCGCCGGCGCAGAGCGGCCCCAAGGTCGGCCGCAACGACCCCTGCCCCTGCGGCTCGGGCAAGAAGTACAAGCAGTGCCACGGTCGCCTCGCCTGAAGCGGTCCGGCACTTCGGGGCGGCCTCAGGGCCGCCTTTTTTGTTTCAGCCGCCCGTACGGCCACAGGAGCCCACCGACATGAGCACCGACACGCCCGCCGCCCTCCCGTTTCCGGTTTCCCGGCGCGCCCGCGACATCGCGCCCTTCTTCGCGATGGAAATCGGCAAGCAGGCGGCCGCGCTCGATGCGCAGGGGCGTCGGGTGATCCGGCTCAATATCGGCGAACCGGACGAAGGCGCGCCGCCGGCGGCCCTGGCCGCACTGCGGACGCAGCTGGACGGACGGCCGGTGCCCTACACCGACGCGCTCGGCCTGCCCGCCCTGCGCAGCGCCATCGCCGCTTTTTACCGGCAGAGGCATGACGTCGAGATCGATCCGGGCCGGGTGGTGGTGACCGCAGGCGCTTCGGCCGCGCTGCTGCTGCTCACAGCGGCGCTGGTCGATCCGGGTGACGAAGTCATCGTGGGCGACCCGTCCTACCCGTGCAACCGCCAGTTCCTGACCAGCTTCGGTGCCGACATCCGGCTGGTAGCGACTACCGCGGCCAGCCGCTTCCAGCTCGACGCCGCCACGGTGGCCGCGCACTGGAGTGCGCGCACCCGCGGCGTCATGCTGGCCACGCCGTCCAACCCGACCGGCACCTCGATCGCGCCGGCGGAACTGGACGCGATCTGCGCCCTCACCCGCGCCCGCGGCGCCTGGTGCATCGCTGACGAGATCTACCTCAACCTACAGCAGGACGACGCGCAGAGCCGCGCACCGCAGACCGCGCTGGCGCGCAACCCGGACGTGTGCGTCATCAACAGCTTTTCGAAGTATTTCGGCATGACCGGCTGGCGGCTGGGCTGGTGCGTGCTGCCGGACGCGCTGGTGCCGGCGGTCGAGCGGCTGGCGCAGAACTATTACATCTGTCCGCCCACCACCGCGCAGATCGCCGCGCTGGCCTGTTTCACGCCGGAATCGCTGGCGGTATGCGAACAGCGCCGCGCCGGCTTCGCACAGCGCCGGGCGCGCGTCACCCGCGGCCTGACCGACATCGGCCTGCCGCCTGCGGTCGCACCGGACGGCGCCTTCTACGCCTGGTTCGACGTGAGCGAGACCGGCCTGTCCGCGTGGGACTTCTGCCAGCAGGCGCTGCAGCAGGTTCAGGTCGCCCTCACCCCCGGCCGCGACTTCAGCGTGCTGGAGCCGGAGCGCTACGTCCGCCTGTCCTGCGCCGCCTCGGTCGAAGATCTGGACGAAGGTCTGGCGCGGCTCGGCCGCTTCGTGACCGGCCTGCGCGGCTGACGCCGGGCGCTCAGATGCGCGCCGGGCGGAACTGGCGGGTATCGTCGAAATAGGCGGGATCGACATTGTCCGGCGTCATGCCGGGCAGACCCAGCACCGGCAGCGGCTTCAGATCGCGCGGTGTGGCCGGCCACTGCCCGGCTTCGATGCGGGACGCCAGCCAGCGATCGAAGGCCACGGCATGGGTGAGCACATCGGCGGCCACATCGGCGGCCCCACCCGGCAACTCGTCCACGTGCAGATGGAGCACCTTGGCGCACAGACCGACATGCGGCGCGCGCGCCTTGTCCATCAGCGCATGACCGATCACGTGCAGCCGGGCCCGTTCGAGCGCGGCGCGACGCTGATGCATGGCTTCGCGCCAGCGGTGGCTGCGCAGCGCATCGATGAGCGCGGCATCGTCGCTCACCAGCACCAGACCGTCCTCGTCGAACTGGGTCAGCGCGTCGCGCACCGGGCCGCGTTCACCGGCCGGGCGCAGCGCGATCTCGGCGCAGTGGCGCGCATTCATCGCCGCCTTGATGCGCGGATAGCGCAGCCACACCAGCGCGTTGAACAGGTCATGCCAGCAGGCGTCGCGGGTGCCGACCCGTCCGGTGGCGGCGATGCGCGCCTCATAGCCGCCGGGCTCGACCGGCGCATCGGCGGTGAAGGTGAGCGGGATGCCGGCGGCGTTCAGCGGCCGGCCCACGGTGGCGGCCAGCCGGTCGATGCATACCGCATCGGGTGATCCATCCGCCGGCAGGCGCTGCAGCAGCGCGAGAACGCCCGCATGCAGCGGGCCTGTACCGACGAGGTCGGCAAGCGACGGCGTCAGGATGGGTCGGCGTCCTTCTTCACCGGCACGAAGCTGAATTCCTCACCCTTCTTGCGGAAGGTGCCGATGGCCGCCGGTTCGGTGGCCGGCTTGTCGATCACCGCGAACACGCAGTCATTGGTATTCACCGCATACCAGCGGCTGGAACCCTGACGCAGCAGGTAGCGGTTCGGCTCGCCGCCGTCGAACACGGTCACCACCGCGGTATTCAGCCGCGCCGGCTTCATGTCGAAACGGCGCTGGCAGGTCGGCATGCGCGACACCACCACCGCCATTTCGTACTGGTCGCTCCAGAAATACGGCTTTTCGCGGTTGATGATGAGGGCGTGCTCCTTGCCCTCGATCATCCAGGCGGCGGTATCGATCTCGCAGCCCGCCAGCAGGGCGGCGAGCGGCAGCAGAAGCAGCGTGCGCAGGTGTCGTGTCATGGATGGGCGGCCGGATTCATTCGAGGCGCCAGGCCACGCGCTCACCCGCGCGCAGCGGCACCAGTACATCACCATCGGCAAATGCCTGTTCCGCCTTGACCTCCCAGGACTCGCGCACCAGGGTGATCTGCGACGCATTGCGCGGCAGGCCGTACCAGTCCGGGCCATTGAAGCTGGCGAACGCTTCCAGCCGGTCGAGCGCGCCGGCCGCGTCGAACGCTTCGGCATACAGCTCGATGCCGGCGTGCGAGGTGTAGCAGCCGGCGCAGCCGCACGCGGCTTCCTTCGCGCCCCTGGCGTGCGGTGCCGAATCGGTGCCGAGGAAGAAGCGGCGGTTGCCCGACGTGACCGCGGCCACCAGCGCCTGGCGATGCACCTCGCGCTTGAGCACCGGCAGGCAGTAGTGATGCGGCCGCACGCCACCGGCGAAGATCGCATTGCGGTTCATCAGCAGGTGATGCGCGGTAACGGTGGCGGCAATGTTGTCACCGGCCGCAGCGACGAATTCGGCGGCGTCCTGGGTCGTGATGTGCTCGAATACCACGCGCAGCGACGGGTGACGGGCCAGCAGCGGCCGCAGCACGCGCTCGATGAACACCGCTTCGCGGTCGAACACATCCACGTCGCCGTCGGTCACCTCACCGTGGATGAGCAGCGGCAGGCCGCGCTCGGCCATGCGCGCGATGGCGGCGTCGCAGCGGGCGACGTCGGTCACGCCGGAATCGGAATTGGTGGTGGCGCCCGCCGGATAGAGCTTCACCGCCTTCACGAAGCCGGATTCGATCGCACGATCGATTTCGTCCGGCGTGGTGTTGTCGGTCAGGTAGAGCGTCATCAGCGGCTCGAAAGCCGGCAGACCCGGCGTGGCTGCGTGAGCCGCCAGGATGCGGTCGCGGTAGGCGGCAGCCAGCGCCACCGTGGTGACCGGCGGCCGCAGATTGGGCATCACGATGGCGCGGCCGAAACGGCGCGCGGTGTCCGGCAGCACCGCCGTGAGCGCGGCGCCATCGCGCAGGTGCAGGTGCCAGTCGTCGGGGCGGGTGAGGGTCAGTCGGTTCAAGGGCATTCCAGTCCAGTCGGGCAAGCCCCGCCGGCGCCACGCCGGCAGGTGTAGCGCGCGATTATCCCGCATAGTCGTTCCCGCGCCCACGGCCAAACGGTACGCCCCGGTCGGGCCGGCACCAGCGGAGGCGTCCGGCTTGCTGCGCGACCGCTACCAGTAAACCTGCCTCATCCGCTCGCAGTAGCGGACGATGGACGGGTAGTCACGTTCGATCTGACGCTTGAGCGGAATGTCCAGATCAACGAACAGCACATTGGCCAGCATGCCGTAGGCCGTCGCATCGATGCTGGAAGGTTCGCCGAACAGGAAAGGCTTGTCACCCAGTACGGTGGCGATGGCCTCGATGTCGCGCATGCCGAGCGCAGTGATTTCATCCGGCGTATGACGGCCGATGCCGGCAGCCCTGACCTGTTTCAGCATGCCCTGACGGGCCAGGGTCGGCACGAACCACGCATGGGGCGCTCGCAGACCACCAAAGAAGGCCTTCCGTGTGGCGGGCCAGAAACGGTCGTCCGCCCAGCGGAAGTACACCACGCACCAGTAGGCATGCTCCTCCAGCGTGCGCTGCAGAAGCAGCGACTGCGCACGCTGGCCGCGGTCAAGATGTGCGTCCAGCGCAACCCCGTGGCGCTTCGTCAGGTGATCGATGATGAGACCACTGTCCGCCAGGGTGTCGCCCTCCTCATCGATGATGAAGGGCAGCTTGCCCTTGGGCGCCCGGCCCAGATTCATCGTGTAGACGTTCTGATAAGGCAGCCCTGCCATGCGCAGCCAGGTTTCCATCTTGAGGCAGAAACCGCTGGCGTTGGGCAACCCCAGTGCAGGGGAGAACTGGAACAGGCGGATCACGCTGCAGCCCCCGGTGATGTGTGTCTGCGGCCTACTTGCGGCGCAGCAGGAAGGTGAATTCCTTGTTCGCCTCGCTGCTTTCAAGCAGCGTATGACCGGTCTGGCGGGTAAAGGCCTCGAAATCCCGTACCGCCCCCGGGTCGGTCGCCACCACGCGCAGTACCTGACCGCTGCTCAGTTCGGACAGCGCCTTCTTGGTGCGCAGGATGGGCAGCGGACAGTTCAGGCCGCGGGCGTCGAGTTCCTTGTCGAATTCCATTGTTCACTCCAGTTCGGAGCGACGTTTATACCCGCACCGGCGCAAGGTGTGCAATGCCATCGAGACAACGGCGCAGGCGCCGCTCGCCGTCGTGCTTACAGGCCATCGCGGCGCTGTTCGGCCAGGCGTTCGCGCAGCTCGCGCAAACGGGCATCGACCGCTGACTGCTGGTAGAAATCACCATCGGCCGCCCGCTGGGCCAGTTCGAACTGCTCGATCGCGGCCTGGTACTGACCGTTCAGCACGTAGGACTCTCCCTGCGCCCGGTGCTGGGCCAGTCGTTTGCCCAGCAGGGCGCAGGTGCGTGCCTGGTACTGGTAAAGCAGCGGGTCCTGCGTGACAAGACTGATTTCGTCACTGACCACGGTGAGCGCCTCTTCCGGCCGGTTGTCGGCAAGCAGCGCTTCGATCAGGCCGTAGACCATGGCGCGCGAACGGGCGCCCCCTCGCTGCAGCCCTTCGCGGAACCGGGTAATCGCCTCGGTTGCGCGACCGGCGTCCAGACTGATGCGCCCGGCCAGATTGTCCAGCATGGGCGAGGAAAAACCCTCCGCGCGCAGGCGGTCGACCTCGGCCTGCGCGCGGGCAAAATCGCGCTTGCGCAAGGCCGCATGGGCCAGGCCGAAACGGGTGGCCGTGCGGGCCACCCCCTGAACGTCACGCATCCGGCTCTCGAACTCGGCCATGGCCTCGCGCGCGTCACCGTCATGTGCTCGCAACTTGGCTCGAATCAGCAGGAAATCGATGCTGTCAGGCACCTGACGGTAGGCGGTTTGCTGGATGCGGGCCGACGCATCGGCAATGCGCTCGGTGGTCAGCGGATGGGTACGCAGATAGGCCGGAGAATTCGATTCATAGAAACGGACTGAACGCTGCATGCGTTCGAAGAAAGCCGCCATGCCCCGGGTGTCGAAGCCGGCCCCGTCCAGCATCTGGATGCCGATGCGGTCGGCCTCCCGCTCGAAGTCGCGGGTGAAGGCGAGCTGGGTCGCCACGTTCGCCGCCTGCCCCCCCACCAGAGCCGCCTGCGCCGCCTGCGAGTTGCCGCGTGCAGCCAGCGCCGCGATGATCAGTGAAGCAATCGCGATCACGCTCATGTCCCCGCGCTTGGAATACAGACGCGCGATGTGGCGCTGGGTGACGTGCGAAATCTCGTGAGCGATCACCGATGCCAGCTCGGATTCGCTCTGCGCCGCCGCGATGAGCCCGGAATGCACGCCGATGAAGCCGCCGGGCCAGGCAAAGGCGTTCAGGGTCGGATCGCGCAGCGCGAACAGTTCGAAGTCCTGCCGCGAATCCGGGAGCTTTGCGATCAGCCGGTCGGCCAGCTGGTTCAGATAGCCGTTGATCTCCGGGTCGTTGATGTAGGTGCGCTCGCGCACCCGCATCTCGCGCCACAGGGATTCACCGATGCGCCGCTCCAGCGACGGCGGAAGATCGGCCTGCGCCACGTCGCCCAGATCGGGCAGGTTGTTCGCCGGCAGCACCGGCGGCAGCATCAGCAGGGCGGCGAGCGCCGCGCGCAGTCGGCGGCCAGGGGAGAAGATGGTCATGGCAATGCTATGATAGCCGGCAGGCGTGAACGATCGTTCGGTCGCATGTGAAAGGCGGCGCGCGCGATGGGTAAGCAGATGTGACGACAGGTATCGTCGCGCGGACACGCCGCCGCATCACAGCGCTGCACAGAAGGTCCGTGCCGGTAAAGTCCGGCAGGCATTACGTGGCCGAGGGCACCGCCAGCTGGCCGGCCCGGCTCCAACCTTACTCATGTCCACGCCTCCGATGTCGTCCATTCCGGTTGGTTCGCACGCCCTGCTGCTGATTGAAGACGTTCCCGAAGACGTCAGGCTGATCACCACCGCGCTGCGGCCCATCGTGCCGACGGAACAGATACAGGTCGTGGCGTCCGGCGAGGAAGGCCTGGACTACCTGTTCGGCCGCGGCGCCTATGCCGGGCGCGACACCCGCTACCAGCCGGCACTGGTCATGCTCGACCTGACGCTGCCCCGCATCGATGGTCTGGAAGTGCTGCGGCAGATCCGTGCCGAAGCCCAGACCCATGTGCTGCCGGTGGTCATCGTGTCCGCTTCGAGCCAGCAGCGCGACGTGAAACTGGCTGCCCAGCTGGGCGCCAACAGCTTCGTCCGCAAGTCGCTCGATTTCGTGAGCTTTTCCGAAACGCTGACACTGCTGGCCCGCTACTGGCTGGAACTGAACATTCCGCCCCCTCACCCTTCGGCGATGGTTCGATGAGCGCAGACAATCCCCTCACCCACTTCGATGCCCAGGGCCAGGCCCACATGGTGGACGTCGGAGACAAGGCGCACACCGCGCGCACGGCACGTGCCGCCGGTTCGATCACCCTGCTGCCAGCCACCTTCGCACTGGTGCGCGACGGCAACGCCAAGAAAGGCGACGTGCTGGGCGTGGCCCGCATCGCAGGCATACAGGCCTCCAAACGCACCGCCGACCTGATCCCGCTGTGCCACCCGATCGCTCTGACCAAGGTAAGCGTCGACTTCTCGCTGGATGAGGCACAGAGCCGGATCGACTGCGAAGTGACCGCCCGGACCACCGGTCAGACCGGCGTCGAGATGGAGGCACTGACCGCGGTCAGCGTGGCACTGCTCACCATTTACGACATGTGCAAGGCGGTCGACCGCGGCATGCGCATCGACGGCATCCGTCTGCTGGAAAAGGCCGGCGGCAAGTCCGGACACTGGACAGGCACTTAGGTCACGACACCGGTGCCCGGGTTGCCGGCGCTGCGCCCTGTGGCGCAGCGCAAGGTGACGGACACCCCTGCTTTCGGTCTACCATCCGGCGGGTCGCGGACGCCCGGTCCGTTCTCCTGCCGACACGATGGCCCTGGAAATCGAACTCAAGCTGGCGCTGGCCGAACACGGCTGGCGATCATTCTTACGCCACCCGGCGCTGCGTGAAGCTGCGGCACCGCCGCGCACCTGCACCCTGCGCAATCTCTATTTCGATACCGCCGACCTGGCCCTGCGTCGCCAGCGCGTAGCGCTGCGACTGCGCCGGGCCGGTCGCCAGTGGCTGCAGACGGTGAAATGCGCCAGTTCGGCGCGCGCCGGCCTGTCATCGCGCCCGGAGTGGGAACAGCCCTTTTCAGGCCATTTCGACTTTTCGCAGATCGAAGATGCCGCGCTGCGCGGGGAGCTGGAAGCGCTGCGCGACCGCGGTGCGCTGAGCACGGTGTTCGACACTGATTTCGAACGCCGCGAGTGGCGTTTCAGCACCGGCGGAGGCGAGCTGCTGCTGATGGCCGACCGCGGCCACATCCTGGCCGGCGGCCGGCGCGAAACCATTTCCGAAATCGAGCTTGAACTGGCCGGAGCGCCGGTGGACGCCCTGCTTGAACTGGCCGCCCGACTGGCCAGAACCCTGCCGCTGCGCGCCGAATCGCGCAGCAAGGCGCAGCGTGGCTATGACCTGATGGCGGGCGCAGAACCCGCACCGGTGCGCGCCGGGCGTTCGCCCATCGATGCCCACGGCTCGGCGATGGACGCCTTCCGCGCGGTCGCGCTGGACTGCATCGCCCACTATCAGGCCAACGAGCACGGCGCCCTGCATTCGGACGCACCGGAATTCATCCACCAGATGCGGGTTGCGCTGCGCCGCCTGCGCAGTGCGCTGCGGGTGTTCGCCCCGGCGCTGCCCGCAGGCGCTGCCGGCACGCTGGCCACGCATCTGCGGGCACTGGCGGGCGAACTGGGCGAACTGCGCGACCGTGACGTGCTGCAGACCGAACTGCTGGCACCGGTCATCGCTGGCGAGCCGGATGTCGCGCTGCTGGATCTGGAGCGGGCCTTGCTCGGCGCGCGCACAGCCAGCCGCGACCGCGTGCTGGCCGCGCTGCAGGACGGTCGCCAGGCACGACTCATGGTCGCGCTGCTGTCGCTGCTGCAGCAGCCGGACAGCGACGATGCGCCCTCGCTGCGCAAGCTGGCGCGCAGGCGCCTCACGGGGGCGCACCAGCGCATGATCCGCGCGGTACAGGATGCGTGCAGCGGCGACATCGAAGCGCTCCACGCCCTGCGCATCGATGTGAAGCGACTGCGCTACGCCCTCGAGTTCTTCCTGCCGCTGCTGGACGCGGAACGCGCCCGGCAGGCGCTGGATACGCTGTCCGAAGCACAAGAATCGCTCGGCTTCATCAACGATCTGAGCCAGGCGGGCCCGCGCCTGCTGGCTGCGGCCGGCGACAGCGTTACGCTGCTGTCGGCGGTGTCGCACATCGCCGCTCACCACATGCCGCGCTATCGTGCAACGGTCGAGGTCGCGCCCCGCCTGCTGCGCAGGCTGGCACAGATGCCGCCCCCGCACTGAGCCACCCGGGCGTCATGCCCCTGTCACCGCAGTTCACGACACTGCCGCCGCCAGAAGAACACGAGGAGACATTGCATGGACCTGATCCTGTGGCGCCACGCCGAAGCGCTCGACACCGTGCCGGACGCGACCCGCAGGCTGTCGGCACGCGGCGAGAAGCAGGCACGCCAGATGGCGGCCTGGCTCAAGCCGCGCTTGCCGCGACAGACCCGCATCATGGCCAGTCCGGCGACCCGCTGCCAGCAGACCGTCCAGGCTCTGGGTCTGGACTTCGAAACATCCCGCCTGCTCAGCACCGATGCGTCGGTCGCCGACCTCATCGCCGCAACGGAATGGCCCACCGCCGGGCGCGCCGTACTGGTGGTCGGCCACCAGCCCACGCTGGGCCGACTGGCGGCATTGCTGCTGTCCGGTCAGGAAGCGGAATGGACGGTCAAGAAAGGCGCGGTCTGGTGGTTCACCAACCGGGTGCGCGACGGGGAAACGCAGACCATACTGCGCACCTGCATCGGAACGGATCTGTGCGGCGGCGAGGCATAATCGGCGCTTACGTCATCGTTTGCGTCGGCACCTTCAGACGCCCCCTGCGGAGCCCGCCCCTGTGTCCCTGTTTCGCGCCGGCCAAGGCCGCCTGCTGCGCTATCTTCCGCTGCTGATTCCCCTGGCGGCTGTCCTGCTGTACAGCCCCTTCCTGCAAAGCCCGCTGGTCTTCGATGACCAGTATTTCTTCTTCTCGGGACGTCCCGAACAGTTCGTGGCCGATGGCTTCCGCTTCCGGCCACGCTGGCTGGCGCTGTATTCCCACGCCGCGACCAATGTGTTCATCGGGCCGGAGCTGATCTGGCAACGCATTCCGAACGTGCTGCTTCATGCCCTCACCGGCGTGGCGCTCTACGCACTGCTGCACAGGCTGCTGAGCGATCTCGGCGTCAGTGCCGAACGCGCGCGGGCAAGCGCTGTAGCGGCCGCCCTTCTTTATGTTCTGCACCCGATGTCGGTGTTCGCTGCCGGGTACCTGATCCAGCGCACCTCGCTGATGGGCAGCCTGTTCATGCTTCTGTCCTGGCTTGCGCTGTGGGCGGGCCTCTCCGGCCGGCGCGCAGCGCTCTGGTGCGCGCCGCCACTGTTCCTTCTGGCCGTGCTGTCGAAGGAACATTTCGTGATGGCACCGGCCGTCGGCTGCGCGCTGATCCTGCTGCACCGGCGATCCGGCCTGCCGATGCGCGCGCGCACCGGCGAACTGATGACGGTGCTGGCCCTGCAGGCGGCGATTGCGCTCTGGACCGTGCTGGCGGTGCGCGGCGTTCTTGGCGCCACCTACGAGCTGGATGCCGGCGCCGCCATGGCTCAGCTCTCGGTATCCGCCCAGCCAGCCCACGCCCACGCGCTCAGCGTGCTCACCCAGTGCGGCCTGTTCTTCCGCTACCTTCTGTTCTGGCTGCTGCCCGATCAGGCGGCGATGTCGGCCGACATGCGCGAGGCGTTCGCCGCCCCGCCAGTCTCCGTGCTTGATCTTGCGCCTGCGATCGCCTTTTTCCTCTACGGCCTGGCGGCATTTTTCCTGCTGCTGCGCGGACGTCGTACCGGACTTGTCGGTTTCGCCCTGCTGGCGCCGTGGCTGATGTTCTTCACCGAGTTTGCCGCGGTACGCGTACAGGAATCCTTCGTGCTCTATCGCAGCTATGGCTGGATGGCCGCTCTGATGGCGCTGGTCGCGGTCGGCTTCAGTCGCCTGTCACGTGACCTTGGCTGCGCGCTGGCGCTGGTGCTGACGAGCGCACTGGCCGCGATGGCCTGGGTCAAGCTGGAAAGCTTTTCCAGCAACTTCGCGCTCTGGGACAGCGCGGCGCGCGTCGTCGAGTCACGCGGCAACGCTGACCGGGTCAGCGGGCTGGAACGCATTTACCGCAATCGCGGACTGGCCTACGCGGACGGTCTGTTCCTGAACGAAGCGGTGCAGGATTTCGATCGCGCGCTGCGCTACCGGCCGGATTTCGCCCACGCCCATCAGGACAGGGGTGCCACCCTGCTGCAACTGGGCCGGCATGAAGAAGCACTGGCGTCGTTCGAACGGGCGATGCAGTTGATGCCCGATCTGCAGACCGCCTACGCCGGTCGCGCCCAGTCGCTGGAGGCTCTGAACCGGCCGGAAGCGGCCGAAGCCCATCGCAAGGCCTGCGAAATGGGCTGGCAACCCAGTTGCCGGCCTGGAGTGGATTCCCGGTAATCGCACCAGCCTCCACTGCGCTGAATGCGGAGCGGAAAAGCCACTCGATTTCGCTGTCGAGGGGACCACAGGCGAATCTGAAAATGAAAACGGGCCCGATTGGGCCCGTTTTCACTGCCAAGGCGAAAGCTTAGTTATTCGCGCACTTGATCGAGCGGCCGGCAGTCGTACAACCGGTACCGGTCAGCGCCCAACGTACGGCACCGGCGCCTGCAGCTGCGGTCGGAGTGAGCGTAATGCCCAGCTTCGTGCTGCTCGTGTCCACACCCGTGGTAACCAACGTAATGACGCCATCCGACGTAGTCAGCTGATCAACATAAGCCACGGTGCCACCGTTGTTGTTCGCGGCGATATTGGCAGGAACACCATGAGTATTACCGCTGCAACCCGTCAGCGTGCCGCGATCCTGATTGCATGCGACCACGGCAGTCTTCCAAGCCGAAATACCCTGCACCGCACCGGCGACCTTGGTGCGCTGGGTGTAGTCGGAATACTGCGGAATCGCGATCGCCGCCAGAATGCCGATGATCGCCACGACGATCATCAGTTCGATCAGGGTGAAACCTTGCTGGACCTTCTTCATCACTCAATCTCCTGTATTGAACGGAACGGGCGCCGATGCGCTCAGGGTGTTATCGAGCAAGGCAGGTGCCAGCTTTAGCAGATTTTTACGTTTCCTGCGGATTCAATGACTTGCCGGAAAGCACGGTGAAGACACCTTTCGTCACACATGCTGGCGTCGTGACCGTCACTGACAGAATGTGACGAAAAACGTCAGCTTTCCTGGAAGCCGGGAATGGCAGACAGATCGACCGCATCGATCTGTTCCGGATCGAGAAAGGTTTCCGCGTAGCGCAGATAGACCTGCTGGCGCACGAACACGTCGAACAGATCAGGGTCGATGTGACCGTTGAGACGGAACTTGCCGAGGATGTGCAGCGCCTCGGACAGTTTCATCGGCCGCTTGTAAGGCCTGTCCTTGGCGGTCAGCGCCTCGAAGATGTCGGCGATGCCCATCACCCGCGCCTGCACGCTCATCTGGTCACGGGTCAGCCCGCGCGGGTAGCCCTTGCCATCCATGCGTTCGTGATGGCCGCCGGCGTACTCGGGCACGTTGGACAGGTGACGCGGCCAGGGCAGCGATTCCAGCATGCGTATCGTCGATACGATGTGGTTGTTGATGACTTCACGCTCGGCGGCGGTCAGCGTTCCGGCCCGTATCGTGAGGTTCTCGATCTCGTCGTCGGTGAGGCAGGCATGGGTCTGACCCAGCGAGTCGGTCCATGACCAGCGGCGGGCAACCGCGTGCACGCGCTCCACGTCCGCGTCGTTCATGCGCTCGGAGCCGATGTTGGCGTGGTGCAGGAAGGCGCGGTCGGCATCCAGCTCACGCAACCGGTCTTCTCCATGGCGCTCGATCTGCGCCAGCACCACCGGCGAGGCGCCGGGGCCGGCAGATACGCGGCTGCGCAGCGTGGCCAGTTCCAGGTCGCGACGTATCAGCTCGAAGCGGGTATCGACCAGGGCGATGCGATCGAAAATGGTCTGCAGCTTGGTGGCCTTGTCGACCACGTGCACCGGCGTGGTCACCTTGCCGCAGTCGTGCAGCAGGCCGGCAATCTTGAGCTCGTAGCGGTCGGCATCCGACATCGTGAAGTCGGCCAGAGGCCCTTCCGTCGTGTCGTTCACGGCCTCGGCCAGCATCATGGTGAGCGTGGGCACCCGCTGGCAGTGACCGCCGGTATACGGGGACTTCTCATCAATCGCGTTGTTGATCAGCGTGATGAAGGATTCGAACAGCGCCTCAAGCTGGCTCACCAGCAGACGGTTGGTCAGCGCGATCGCGGCCTGTGACGCCAGCGATTCCGCCAGCTTGCGGTCCGAATCGGAGAAGACGCCGACCGCGCCGGTCACCGGGTCCACCGCGTTGATCAGCTGCAGCACGCCGATCACCCTGCCTTCGTGATTCATCATCGGCACGGTGAGGAAGCTGGTGGAGCGATAGCCGGTACGGGCATCGAAGGCGCGGGTACCGGAAAAGTCAAAGCCTTCCGCAGTATAGGCATCGGCGATGTTCACCGTCTGCCGGTTCAGCGCTGAATAGGCCGCGACCATGGACAGATTGGGCGCGCCATCGGCGAGATGCAGCGGCAGCGGCGGAAATGCGATGCGCTTGCCACTGGTGCCGCCCATCGCGATGCCGATCGAATCGGTACGCATGATTTCGAAGCGCAGATGGGTTGCGCTGTCGTCGGTACGGTAGAGCGTTCCGCCGTCGGCCTGGGTAATCGCCTTGGCAGCGAGCAGGATCTTTTCGAGCAGCGCATCGATATTGCGCTCGTTGGACAGCGCGGCACCGATCTCGTTGAGATCTTCCAGCCGGCGCAGCAGATCCTGGAGCTTGTCCATGTGGCGGAGCCTACTTGATGCAGACCGCGCGAACCTGCTTCATGTCGGTCAGGCCGGACAGCACCTTTTCCATGCCGTCCATCTTCAGCGTACGCATGCCCTCTTCCAGCGCGGTCGCCAGCAGCGTGGCCACCCGATCACGCTCCTGGATGTTCTTCTTGACCCGGTCGGTGCCGACCATCAGTTCGTGCAGGCCGAGGCGTCCGCGATAGCCGGTGTTGCTGCACTCGGCACAGCCCTTCGGGTGGTACAGCGTGAAGCGCCCCTTGTCGTCCGCGTAGGACTTGACCCAGGCCTTGAACAGGCGGTCCTTCGCACCTTCGGCATCGACCTGGAAATCGGTGGTGTTGCGCAGTTCCTCGCAGTACTCATCGAGAAAGTGGGTCATTTCAGCCGCATCCGGATGGTAGGCCTCCTTGCAGCTCGGGCACAGCCGCTTGGCCAGACGCTGGGCCAGGATGCCAAGCAGTGCATCGGCAAAATTGAACGGATCCATGCCCATGTCAAGCAGGCGGATGATGGATTCCGGGGCGCTGTTGGTATGCAGCGTAGAGAACACGAGGTGGCCGGTGAGCGAGGCCTCGATGCCGATGGACACCGTTTCCTTGTCACGCATTTCGCCGACCATGATCACGTCCGGATCAGCCCGCAGGAAGGCACGCATGATGGTGGCGAAATCCAGACCGGCTTTCTTGTTGATCTGGACCTGACGCAGCCCTTTCTGGGTGATTTCGACCGGATCCTCGGCGGTCCAGATCTTGGTTTCCGGCGTGTTGATGTAGCTGAGGATGGAGTGCAGCGTGGTGGTCTTGCCGGAGCCGGTCGGACCGCACACGAAGAACAGGCCGTAGGGCTTGCCTACGGCGTCCTTGAGCCGCGACAGGTTGTGCGGCAGCACGCCCAGCTTGTCGATCGGTATCGGCTCGCCGGCGGCGAGAATACGCATCACGATGTCTTCCACCCCACCCGCGGACGGAATGGTGGCCACCCGCAGTTCGATGTCCAGGGGGCCGAACTTGCGAAACTTGATCTTGCCGTCCTGCGGCTTGCGACGCTCGGAAATGTCGAGGTCGCACATGATTTTCAGCCGCGTGACCAGGGCACTGCGGTAGCTGGCCGGCACTTCGATATAGGGGTGCAGCGTGCCGTCCTTGCGGAAGCGGACCTGGGTCTTGTCCTTGCCGGGGCGCGGTTCGATGTGGATATCCGATGCGCCCTGCTGGTAGGCATCAATGATGATCTTGTTGACCAGTCGCACCAGTTCGTTGTCGGCGGCAGCGGTGACATCGTCGCCGCCGCTGTCCATCACCTCGTCTTCCTCGCCCAGCATGTCCGACAGCAGGTCACCGACGCTGGTGTCGTCCATCGTGCTGCCGTAGAACTGATCGAGGGTCTGCACGAACTCGCGGGTGGTGGTGACCCTGAACTGCAGCCTGGATTTCGGGAAGATGTTGTTCACGACACGCGAACTTTTGACCTTCTCCGGATCGAGCGCTGCAATCACGATGCCTTCGGCGCCCTCTTCCACAGGCACCCACTGCTGCTCCTCAAGATACTCACGCTTGAGATTCTTGATCAGGTCGAAGGGCTTCACCCGCTCCGGCTTGAAAGGCTCATAGGTCACGCCGAAGAATTTCGACAGGGAGGCGCCGATGGCCGGCTGCTTCACCTGGAAGTCCCGCGCCAGAACATCCTCGACGTCGACGCCCTTGCGCCGGGCGGCGCGCGACGCCAGATCGAACTCCTGTGCCGACATGACGCCGTCGACCACCAGATAGTCGTACTTCGACTTGACCACATGCGCCGGTTTGCTGCGCTGCTGGAAAGCGACCGCCAGCGTATGCGCCATGCTCTGCAGGCCTTCTTCCGCCAGTCCGGAGAAAGGCTGCCCCGACTTGTTGTTGATCAGCTGAACCACGCCCAGCAGATCCTTCTTCTCCGGATCGAGAATCGGCGCCACCAGCATCTGCTTGGTGCGGTAGCCGGTCTTCTTGTCTACGCCATCGAGGAATTTCAGGCTGGCCGAATGGGCCTTCAGTTCGGCCTCGTCATAGACATCGCGGATATTGAGCAGCTTGCGGCTCATGCCGACGAAACCGGCGATCGACTGCTCGGTGAGCGGCAGGCGCAGATCCTTGAAGGAATTGAGCCCGGTCTTCACCTTGGACACGATGGTGGAGCGGTCGTCACCCATCACATAGATGGTGAGACGATCAGCGTTGAACAGCGCAGAAATCTCCTGCGACAGTTCAAGCATGATTTCGTCGATATTGGTGGTGGCGTGGATCTTGGTCGTCACGCCCTGCAGGTTCTTGAAGAAGGCCAGCCGGCTCGACACATCGCTCATCGCGCCCAGATCGCTGGCCGGCGGCACCACTGCACTCATTCCGTCACCCCGTCACTGCCGACCGGCCCGGCCGCGCAGCCGTGTTCCGCCTGATCAGAAGTCGAAAACATGATTGTTGCGCAACATGCGCGGACTGCGCGCGCCCAGCGTTTCGGCAATCTCGCGCATGGTCATGTCCATCTGGCTGGGCTTCAGATGGGTGATGTAGATATCGGCCGGGTGGCGCAACTTCTCCAGTTCGCCCGCCAGCATGTCCGGACACAGATGGCGAGACATCACGGCCAGTTGCCGGTCACGGTCGGGAAAAGCGGTTTCAATGATGAGATGGCGCAGATCCGGCAGCGCGTTCACCGCATCCCAGAATTCGTCACACACCGTGGTGTCGCCTGAAAAGGCCAATGACCCTCCGGGGCCGCGCACCGCGTAACCGACCGCCGGCACGGTGTGCTGCGCAGGCAGCACGCGGATGGCGCGGCTGCCCATGTCGATCTCGTCACCCACCTTGAGTTCGCGGAAACACATGAAAGGCCTGTCCACCGACGGAATTTCGGTGAAGTCCGGCCAGATCGACCAATTGAAAATGTGACGCCGCAGCACCTCGAGCGTGGGCGCCGAAGTCCAGACGGTCAGCGGACGGCTGCGCAGCTCGCCTACAGTGTCGATCATCAACGGCAGACACGCGATGTGATCGAGATGGCTGTGGGTCACGAACACGTGGTCGATGCGGGCCAGTTCGGCGATCGAGAGGTCGCCGACACCGGTACCGGCGTCGATCAGGATGTCGTCGTCTACGAGCAGCGAGGTGGTGCGCAGATGCGGCCCACCAATGCCACCGCTGCAGCCGAGTACCCTTATCCTCATCTGTGTTCCCGTACCTCAGTTCTTGAGTGGGCCCGCATGCCTCACTTTGTTTCGAAGGTTCTCACACCGTCCCAGTCCCTGCCCGGCGGAGAACGACGGTAATAACCGATCTGTTCCGCGTACGCACTGTAGAGCAAGCAGTCCGGAACCAGTCGTTGCAGATTGAACAGTGTCAGTTCTGCCTGATCCCATTCCTGCGCCCGGAACTGCCGCAGGGCCTGGTTCCAGAGCTTCAGCTCCTCCACCCGCCCGCGGTCGAAATCCGCCTCCAGCGCCAGCGGTTCGTGGATCGATACCGGCTCGTCCTTGCCCTTGACCCGGACGCGGTCGACTTCCCGGAACACGACGCCCTTGGTGGCGCGCCGGGTATCATCCCCGACCAGTATGCCCACACCATACTGCTTGGTCAGCCCTTCGAGCCGGGACGCCAGATTCACCGCATCGCCCATCACAGTATAGGCCTTGCGTACCGGCGACCCCATGTCCCCCACCGTGACGGTTCCGGTGTTCAGTCCGATTCCGATCTTCAGTTCCGGCCAGCCGCGCGCGGTCAGCGAGCGGTTCAGTTCTTCCAGCCGGGCCTGCATCTTCAAGGCAGCCGTCACGCCATGCACCGCATGATCCGCATCGGCAACCGGAGCCCCCCAGAAGGCCATGATCGCGTCGCCGATGTATTTGTCGAGCGTGCCACGCTGATCCTGAATGACGAAAGTCATTGCGCCCAGGTATTCGTTCATGAGCTGGGTCAATTCCTTCGGTTCCAGCCCTTCCGAAATGCTGGTGAACCCCCGGATATCGGAGAACAGGATGGTCAGATCGGCATTGCGACCCTCCATGCTGTAGTTCTCAGGATTGCGGCTCATTTCCTCGACCAGTTCGGGCGGCACGTACTGGCCGAACATGCGGGCGAACTGGCGTTTGGAACGCGATTCGAAGAAATAGCCGTAGGACATGTTCAGCGCGTAAAGCCCGACCACCAGCAGAAGGCCGGCGGCCACCGGCAGCACGAAATCAGCGTACTGCCAGAACGCGAAATTCATCAGCACAAGCACGGTCAGGGCGCCACCGGAAAGCAGCGTGGCGTTCAGCGGTGACAGTCTGGGCAAGGCCCACAGCAGCAAGCCGCCGACCAGCAGCAGAACGACCACGTCGAAGCCGGTTACGTACTGCGGCCTGTGCTTGATCCGGCCGTCCAGCATGCCGGCAATCAGATTTGCGTGGATTTCAACCCCGGGATAGGTGCTGCCCACCGGGGTCGCACGCAGATCGAGCAGACCGGGAGCCGTCGTGCCAAGCAGTGCGATCTTGCCCTTGAGCGCCTCGACCGGTGTCTTGCCGGCCAGCACGTCGGCCAGCGAGTGATAGGCGAAGCTGCCCTGCGGCCCCCGGTACGGAATCAGTGCTGCGACATTCTCGTCCACCGGAATGCGCAAAGTACCGCGCGCAGATGGCAGTTCGAGCCATTCGAGACCGCCGTAATCCCGGGCAGACACGCCGAAGAAGCCCCCTTCGGCATAGCCGGGCACCAGACGCGGGCTGCCCAGCAGGGTGCGCACGATGGCCAGCGACAGCGATTCGTAATAGGCCCCCTTGTGCTCGACCAGCATGGGCACCCGGCGATTGAGGCCATCGAAATCCGGCATCGGGTTGAAATGCCCTGCCCCCATCGCAACCGACTGGAAACGCGGAAGGTTGGCGCCGTAGCTGCTGAAACTGGCAAAGGCGATATTGCGGCCGCGGAAGGTGCCGGCCGGCAGCACCGGATCCGGCAGGGCGCCGCTGCTCTGGCCGTCGCTGCCATCGCTGAAGTAGTACCCCAGCAGCACCGGGCGCTTCTCCAGCGAGGTCGCGAACAGGCGGTCGTAATCCAGCTTCGGCCGCAGTTCGTCGAGCGCGGAGCGGAAACCTGCATTGTCGGCCAGCGCCCCCTTGGCCAGCCCTTCCAGCGTACCGAGCCCGGAACTGGTGTCCGGTTCGGCGAATACCACGTCCACGCCGAGCAGCATGATGCCGTAGTGGTCGAACAGGGTGTCCATCAGACCGGCCAGCCGCTCGCGGCCCCAGGGCCAGCGACCGATCTCGGCCAGCGAACGTTCGTCGATGTCGAGAATGACCACCCGCTCGTCGCGCACCCGCGGCATCGTGAGTTGCAGCTTGGTGTCGTACGCGATGTGATCCAGATTGCCGAGCACCGGAATCTGATAGAGCCGGGCGGCATGGCCGAGCAGCACTGCCATCAGCATCAGGCCGAGGCCGTAACGCAGCATATGTGAATTCACCGGCCGCCTCCGCAGCACGCACAACCGTCAATGCACAGCCGGCCCGTTGCGGGTCCGGCTGCGCGGAGCATCAGGGGCCGCGGCATGGGCGAAGGGAAGGATGGAAACGGTCAGCGCTTCAGGAAGAACTCCATCTTCACGCCGGCAATCTCGATCACGTCGTGATCGTTCAGCGGATGCGCCTGCGCATCGAGCTGGCTGCCATTGACGACCGGGAAGTTGGCCCCTTCGACATGGGTAATGAAGTATCCCTGCGGGCGACGGGTAATCACCGCAACCTGCAGACCCGGTTTACCCAGCGTGGTCAGGGTTTTGGTCAGCTCCAGTTCGCGACCGGCGTTGGCGCCGTTGAGGATCTGGATGGCGCCGATCTGGCTCGGCGGTGCCGCCGCCGGTACGGGCGCAGGAGCAGACACCGGAGCCGGCGGAATGGCGCCCCCCATCGAGGTACCCGCCGGCACCGACGCCCGGAAGCCGGCCTGGGTTTCGGTCGGCGCGCGCACCGGCACAACGGGCGGGGCTGTCGGCGCTTCAGCCGGCGGCTTGCGCATCATGTCCGGCCGCAGGACCATGGTTTTCTCGAAATCCGGAGACTGCGCCTGCACCGGCGTTTCGTTGATGTACTTCAGGCGGTACTTGCCCAGCTCGACCACATCGTTGTTCTGCAGGAAGTGCTTCTTGATCGGCTGCCCGTTCACATAGGTGCCGTTGGTGCTGTTCAGATCCTCAAGGAAGGAATCGTTGAGGATGGTCACGATCACCGCGTGTTCGCCGCTGATCGCGAGATTGTCGATCTGGATGTCGTTGTGCGGCTTGCGGCCGATGGTCGTGCGCTCCTTCGCGAGCGGCAGTTCCTTGAGGACCAGACCATCCATGCTGAGTATGAGTTTTGCCATTTTCCAGTCCTTCACTTCAACCATGCGAGCAGACGAGCGAGCCATCCGCGAGGGGCGGCCGGAAACGGCTGCAGTACCTTGACCAGGATTACCGAAACGTTGTCGCGTCCGCCATTGTCATTGGCCATCTGCACCAGCTGTTCCGCGGCCAGATCAAGGTTGGCGGACAGGGCCTGCAGGGTGAGCGCGATATCGTCGTTCTCGACCATGTCATTCAGACCGTCCGAACAGAACAGATAGACGTCACCGGCTTCGACTTCATAGGTATGAATTTCCGGTTCCACCACCGGATCGACGCCGAGCGCGCGGGTGACCAGATTCTTGTTCTGGGAACGGCGCGCCTCTTCCTCCGTAATCATGCCGCTGTCGATTTGCTCCTGCAACAGCGAGTGGTCGCGCGTCACGCACTCGAAAGCGCCGCCGCGCAGCCGGTACATGCGCGAATCACCAATATGCGCGACAGATACACGATTATCGTGAAAGACCGCCATGACCAGCGTGGTCCCCATGCCCGAGTACTGGGGCTGACTTTCCGCTGCGCGGTAGATGGATTCGTTCGCGTGGCCGATGACCGTTTCCAGCAGTTCCGACGTATTGCGGCCCCCCTCGCGCAGGCCCTGTTCGAGCTCGGTACCGATCACTGCGGTGGCCATGCCGCTGGCCACCTCGCCAGCGTTGTAGCCCCCCATGCCGTCGGCCAGGATGGCGAGCCCCACCGCTGGCTGCACGGCGACGGCGTCTTCGTTGTGGGTACGTACCATGCCCGGGTCAGTGCGACTGACCATCTGGAGAGCGGGGCTGAGATCCGGTGTCATGTCAGAGGCTGAAGTCGACCTGGGAGAGGGATTGTGAAAGCGTTCCGGTGCAGGCACGCAGATCGGCCGCCATGTCGTTGCCGGACTGGTAGCGCGCATCGGCGTCCTTGGCCAGCGCCCGATCAATGATGGCGGACAGGCAGTCCGGCACGTCCGGGCGCAGATCGCGGATGTCGGGGTGCTGTTCGTTGGCGATGCGGAACATGAGCTGAGCCATCGAATCACCTTCGAACGGCAGCTTGCCGCACACCATCTGGAACAGCATCACGCCCAGCGAAAACAGGTCAGAGCGGCCGTCAATCTTCTTTCCGGCCAGCTGTTCCGGCGACATGTAGGACGGCGTGCCCAGCACCATGCCGGTCTTGGTACGCGACGAATCGGTGATGCGGGCAATGCCGAAGTCGGTCACTTTCACCTGGTCCGACTCGCCTTCGTACATGATGTTGGCCGGCTTCACGTCGCGATGCACCACGTTGTTGCCGTGGGCGTAGGCCAGCGCCTCGGCCACCCGGGCGACAATGTCCATCACCTTGGGCAGCGGCAGCAGATGGCCGGGCTTGGTCTGCGGCACCAGATCGCGTCCCTTCAGGAACTCCATCGCGATGTAGGCCAGATCGTGCTCCTCACCCGCGTCGAAGATGGTGACGATGTGCGGGTGATTCAGGCGCCCCGCCGTCTCCGCCTCGCGGAAGAAGCGCTCCTTCACATCGGCCAGTTCTTCCTCGTCGAATTCCTGCGACAGCGCCATGGTCTTGATCGCGACCACGCGATTGATCTTCGGATCGCGACCCAGATAGACCACGCCCATGGCGCCCTTGCCCAGTTCCTTCTCGACCTGGTAGCGGCCCAGCATCGGCTTCTCGACCGTGCCGTCCTCCAGGATGCTGGTGTTGGTGCGCCCGGCCCCGCCCCCCCCCAGCATGACGGTTTCCGACATCGCCTTCGCGCGCTTGACCCGGGTTTCCAGATCCTTGAACTTCGGATTGAACTCGGCCATGTGGCGGAACACGGTTTCCGCCTTGTTGAACTGACGCTTGCGCTCGAAATCGAGCGCCAGGTTGTACAGGTTTTCCATCACCGCGTCGGACAGCGGCACCAGGCGGAACTTGTCCCACGCCATGTCCAGCTGCCCCTGTCCCTGAAAGGCCAGCGCCAGCATGCGGTTGGATTCGGCGGACTGCTCGTCCGACTTCACCTTGCCGCGCTCGGTCACCAGGAAGCGCTTGGTGGTGAGCAACAGGTGGCCGACCAGCAGCAGCGTGGCCGGCAGCATCAGCTGCAGCCACATCAGCTGGCCAGTCATCAGCACGAAATGGGCGGCCAGCAGCGCCACGAACAGACCGGTGGTGACTGCAGCGCCGAGGCCGGCCTTCAGGCGCGGCAGCAGCACGATGAGGTAGAGCGCAACCAGCAGGAAGATGCCGAATTCGGCCGCCCACGCCCACGAGGGCGACACGAAGAAATGCTCCTGCAGGATGCTGGACAGCCCGTGCGCCATCACCTCCACCGAGGACATGGCCGGCGACACCGGTGTCGCGTAGAAATTGCCGATGCCCGGCGCGGTCTGGCCGATCAGCACGATCTTGTCGCGATACTTGTCGAGCGGAATCTTGCCGCTCATCACGTCGAAGAAGGAATCGACCTGAAAGGCCGGCTTTCCGCCCTCACCCCGGTAGTAGAAGCTGTACATGCCCAGCCCCGGATCGGTCGCCACGTTGAGCCGACCCAGCGTGACCGATTCGCCCAGTTTCACGCGAATGTCGTCTACACCCAGATTGAGGCTTTTCGCGGCAATCAGCAGAGGCAACGACGGATAGAACTGATCGAAGTGCGTCATCACCAGCGGCTGCACCCGCAGCCCGCCATCGCGGTCGATCGACGGATTCAGGTGGCCGACCGCCGCCGCCACCTTGCCCAGCGGCTCGATCACGCCGGCGGCGACATCCAGCGTCAGCGGTGGCAGCGGCTCGGTGCCGGCGACATTCTTCAGCGCCATCGCGCGTACGAAATCAGGCAGCGGCCGGTCCGGCCGACCCTGGGGTTCGCCGTCCTGGAACAGCATGGGCAGCGCCACGTTGCCCGCCTTGCCGATGCTTGCCGCCAGCTGGCGATCGGTGTTCAGCGCGCTTTCCGCCTCGTGCAGCACCGCTGAAAAGGCCTGCAGCGCGTCGGCGGGCGGCGCGACCGGCGCCTCACCTTCGGTCTCGGCACCGCGCATCTGGCTCTCGATAGCCAGCAGCTTGTTGATGTAGGCCAGCCCGGGATCGATCTGCGGTTCGGCAAAGAAGATGGTGGTACCGACCACCTTGGCCTGCGCCTGCGCGAGCTGGTCGATCATGCGCGCATGCACGTCACGCGACCAGGGCCAGCGACCAATGTTGTCGATGCTCTGCTGATCGATCGCGATGATGGCGATCCGGGAACTGGGGCTGCGCTCGGTGGCACCGACCCCGAGGTCGTAAGCCTTGCGTTCCAGACTCTGGATCAGGTCGGATTGCGCCGAGAACAGGAACAGGAGGCTGATGGCGGCGCCAAGAAACCAGTCGGTCTTCCAGATAGCGGCCTTGGTCACGCTCACCCCCGCAAAGTCTTGGCGCCCCCGCCCGGGGGAGACGGCGCCCGTCAGCTTGTTGTATGAATGCTCTCCGGTCCTTCTCGCGCCAAGTCACGCGGAAAAACAGGCATCTGTCACATATTCTTGCAGTTCCGCATCAACACAGTCAAACGGCGCCTGCGTGCGGGCGGTGGAATTTCACGCTTGCGGCAACGAATCGCCGCCGGACGTATCAGTACGGAAGCGCGACGCCGAGGCCGGCCGCGCGCGCCTTTTCCAGCACACGCTGCGCCAGCGCCAGATCCTGTATCGCCATGCCCTGAGACTCGAACAGCGTGATGTCGGCGTCGCTGCGGCGGCCCGACCGCATGCCGGTGAGCAGTTCGCCCAGTTCGATCATGCCGTATTCGGACAGACGCCCTTTCTCGAGTACCGGCAGCAGATCGCCGGATTCACGCTGCGCAGTGGCCCTTGCATCAACCGCAATGACGGCCGCCCGACGTATCGTGGCTTCATCGATTTCGCGGCGGATCAGCGCGTTCGACCCGGCCGCGGTGACGTGCGTGCCTTCGCCGAGCCAGCGGCCATCGAACAGCGGATCGGTTGCGGTGGTGATGGTGACCACCACGTCGGCGCTACGCACGGCCGATTCGATGTCGTCCGCCGGCACGATGCTGCGCCCCAGGCGCTGCGACTGCTCGGCGCAGAAGGCTTCGAGCCTGTCGCGCTTGCGCGCCACCACCTGAATGCGTTCGATGTTGCGCACCGCGCACAGCGCCTCGATCTGGCTGCGCGCCTGCCATCCGGCACCGAAAACGACCGCAGCGCGTACGTTCTCGCGCGACAGCACGCGGGCGGCCAGACCACCGGTCGCGCCGGTGCGCATCATGCCGAGATAGTCGGCTTCCAGCACGGCCAGCGGCCGGCCGTTGGCGACATCGAACAGATGCACCCAGAAGCGCGCACCCTCGCGGCTCGTCGTGTAGCTCTTGTAACCCATCACACCGAGCGGCAGCACCGCACCGTGCAGCATGTGCAGCGCCGACGTCGGCGTACGGCTGCGCGCGCGCGGCGTATCGATGGCCTCGCCGGCGGCGTGCCAGCGATGCGCGTCCTCGACCGCGACAAGGGCGTCCTGCAGGGTGAGCACCTGCCGTACCTCGTCTTCGGTGAGGTAGAGCGCCACGTCGATTCCTTACTGGATCGGGAAGTCGACCGGCTTCTGGCGCGAAGCGATGATCTTGCCCACCGCCAGCACCAGCAACGCACCCACGATGCCTGCACCGTAGCGCACCAGGGCCGACGCTTCCGGCTTGTCGACCGTACTGGCCGCGTCGAGCGGCACGTAGGGCAGGATGGCCGGATCGGTCACCGCCATCGTGCCGGCAATCCAGCCGAGCAGCATGGCGCCCAGCGTGACGATGAAGGGGAAGCGCGTCATCAGTCCGAGCACGATCTGGCTGCCCCACACGATGATGGGAATCGATACCAGCAGGCCGAACACCACCAGCGGGAGCTGATGGCCGGCACCGGCACCCTCGGCCGCGCCGGCGATCGCGATCACGTTGTCCACGCTCATGACCAGATCAGCCACGATCACGGTCTTGACCGCACCCCACAGCTTGTCGCTGGACGCGATATTGGCGTGCTCGTCCTCGTCCTCCGGCATCAGCAGCTTGATGCCGATCCACAGCAGCAGGAGGGCACCCACCAGCTTCAGGTACGGCACCTTGAGCAGCGTGAGCGCGAACATGATGAGGATGACGCGCAGCAGCACCGCGCCGGCCGTGCCCCACATGATGCCGAGTCTGCGTTGCGCCGGCGGCAGCTTGCGGCAGGCCAGCGCGATCACGACCGCGTTGTCGCCACCCAGCAGGATGTCGATCATGATGATCTGGCCGACGGCGAGCCAGAACTCGGGAGAAGAGAAGTCCATCGTGTGTTGCGCCCGGATTGCGAAAGCGCGGATTCTACCGACAGACCCATATGAAGGGCACAAATGAAAAGGCCACCGCTTTCGCGGTGGCCTTTTCAGCCGCGTCCGTACCGGATACGGATCACCCGGTCAGAGCTTGGCCTTCAGCAGCTTGGCCATTTCCGACGGATTGCGCGTCACGGTAAAGCCGCACTCTTCCATGATGGAAAGCTTGGCGTCGGCCGTGTCGGCACCACCGGAGATCAACGCACCGGCGTGGCCCATGCGCTTGCCCGGGGGCGCGGTGACGCCAGCGATGAAGCCGACGATGGGCTTCTTCATGTTGGCCTTGCACCACTGCGCCGCTTCGGCTTCGTCCGGACCGCCGATCTCGCCGATCATGATCACCGCGTCGGTGTCCGGATCGTCGTTGAACATGCGCATCACGTCGATGTGCTTGAGCCCATTGATCGGGTCGCCGCCGATGCCCACCGCGCTCGACTGGCCGAGACCGATTTCGCTCAGCTGGCCGACCGCTTCGTAGGTCAGCGTGCCGGAGCGGCTGACCACGCCGATGCGGCCCTTCTTGTGGATGTGGCCCGGCATGATGCCGATCTTGATTTCGTCCGGCGTGATCAGGCCCGGGCAGTTCGGGCCCAGCAGCAGCGTTTCCTTGCCGCCGGCCGCAACCTTGGCCTTCATCCTGTTGCGCACCATCAGCATGTCGCGCACCGGAATGCCTTCGGTGATGCAGATGACCAGATCGAGGTCAGCTTCGACCGCTTCCCAGATCGCCGCGGCAGCGCCCGGAGGCGGCACGTAGATGACCGACACGGTGGCGCCGGTGGCGGCCTTGGCGTCAGCGACCGTGGCGTGGATGGGGATGCCTTCGAAGTCTTCGCCGGCCTTCTTCGGGTTCACGCCGGCGACGAAACAGTTCGCACCATTGGCGTAGTCGCGGCACATGCGGGTGTGGAACTGGCCAGTCTTCCCGGTGATGCCCTGGGTGATGACCTTGGTGTCCTTGTTGATCAGAATCGACATGTCTGGTTCTCCCCTCAGTGTCCGGCCACGGCGGCCACGATCTTCTGTGCCGCATCCGCCATGCTGTCGGCCGAAATGATGGGCAGACCCGAGTCCGCCAGAATCTGCTTGCCAAGCTGTTCGTTGGTGCCCTTCATGCGCACCACCAGCGGCACCGTCAGGTGCACTTCGCGCGCCGCAGCGACGACGCCAGTCGCGATGGTGTCGCAGCGCATGATGCCGCCGAAGATGTTCACCAGGATGCCGCGCACGTTCGGGTTGCGCAGCATGATCTTGAACGCCTCGGTCACCTTCTCGGTGGTGGCACCGCCGCCCACGTCGAGGAAGTTGGCCGGCTCGGCGCCGTACAGCTTGATCACGTCCATGGTGGCCATGGCCAGGCCGGCACCGTTCACCAGGCAGCCGATGTTGCCGTCCAGCGACACATAGCTCAGGTCGAACTTCGACGCCTCGATCTCGGCCGCATCCTCTTCGTCGAGGTCGCGGAAGGCCACGATGTCTTCGTGACGGTAGAGCGCGTTCGAATCGAAGTTGAACTTGGCGTCCAGCGCCTTGATGTTGCCGTTGCCTTCGAGAATCAGCGGATTGATTTCCGCCAGCGAGGCATCGGTGTCCATGTAGCAGGTGTAGAGCTTCTTGAAGGTATCGATCGCCTGCGCCTGCGAAGCTTCGGGAACGCCGATGCCGTCGGCCAGTTCCTTGCCCTGCGCGTCGGTCATGCCGACCAGCGGGTCGATGAACACCTTGATGATCTTTTCCGGGGTGTTGTGGGCGACTTCCTCGATGTCCATGCCGCCTTCCGACGAGGCCATCATCGCCACCTTCTGCGTCGCGCGATCGGTCAGCGCGGCGACGTAGTATTCCTTGCGGATGTCGGCACCTTCCTCGATCAGCAGGCGACGGACCTTCTGGCCTTCCGGGCCGGTCTGGTGCGTGACCAGCTGCATGCCCATGATCTGCTTCGCGAATTCGCGCACTTCGTCGAGCGACTTCGCCACCTTCACGCCGCCACCCTTGCCGCGGCCGCCGGCGTGGATCTGCGCCTTGACAACCCAGACCTTGCCGCCCAGCGATTCCGCTGCGGCCACAGCCTGGTCAACCTCGAACACCGGTACTCCGCGCGGCGTGACCACACCGAAACGGCGCAATACCTCCTTCGCCTGATACTCATGGATCTTCATGCGTATTCCTCGCCTTGTTGTCTGCACAGGATGGTGAAACGCCCGCTTCGGGTTGTAGCCCTCACGGATCTTGTCAGGCACCGCGCCGCCGGTCGGCGGTCGGTGCCGGCCGCCAGGCGCGCAGTGCCCGGTGGCGTAATCCATAATTATACGCTCGCTTCGCTGCACCGCAGCGAACGGCAGGATAAGAAATCCTCAATCCAGCATGGGGCCTATCATCAGATCGAGCCTGCCCACACCCGCCACCGACGCTTCGATCCGGTCGCCCGGTTGCAGTGCGGAAACGCCGGCCGGCGTGCCGGTAAACAGCAGATCGCCCGCCCTCAGTTCGACCAGCACCGACAGCCGGACCAGCAGGGATTCGACATCGAGAATCATGTCCGACAGATCGCCCTGCTGACGCAGCCGGCCATTCACCGACAGTTCGATGCGGCCGCTGCGCGGATGACCGCACACCGCCGCCGGCACCAGGTCGGACATCGGCGCGCTGAAATCGAAGCCCTTGCCCATGTCCCAGGGCTGTCCCTTGTCACGCGCAGCGCGCTGCAGGTCACGCCGGGTCAGATCCAGCCCGACAGCGTAGCCGCAGATGCTGGCCCGGGCCTGCGCAGCGTCAAGATTGCGCCCGCCACCGCTCAGTGCCACCACCAGTTCCACCTCGTGCTGCAGGTCGGCCGTCTGCGACGGATAGGGCACGCTGTCCGGCAGCGGTACCGCGGCGTCACCGGGCTTTGAAAAGAAGAAAGGCTGTTCCAGCGTCGGGTCATGACCCATCTCGCGCGCGTGATCGGCGTAATTGCGGCCGACGCAGTAGATGCGGCGCACCGGAAAAAAAGCGTTCTCGCCGCGAACCGGCAGCTGCACGGGGGAAAGTTCGAAAAGCGTCGCCGGCATGCGGCCTCCAGCAGGGTTGTTCCGATACACAATTTTGCCTGTTCCCGGATCGCCTTGCCGGAAGCGGCTCGCGAAAGCATGCGCCACTAAAGTAAAGTTTCCCCTTTCGGTGCCGAAAAAACCCACAATCGGGGATCGCCACTTGCATACAGGCTCGGAGTTTCATCAATTGCACACGCCAGGCATCGCGCATGCACGACCGCAGAAGCGCCCGCTCGCTCGCCTGCGCCCGACGCTGCTTGCCGCCGCAATGTGCGCAATCGGCCTGCAGATCTCCGATGCCGAGGCGCTCGGGCTTGGAGGCCTGAAGGTCAGATCGGCCATCGGCGAACCCTTCCGGGCTGAAGTAGCGCTGATCGGCAGCGGCGAAAGCCTGCCCGCCAGCACGTGCTTCACCGTTGACGCTCCGTCCTCGATCAATGCAGACGAATTGCCCTGGCTGGGCGGTGGCCGCCTCCGCGTGCAGGGACGCACGCTGCACATCAGCAGCGGCGTGCCGATCAACGAACCCATTCTGATGGTCGGCATCCGGGTGGCCTGCGGATTTGAGGTTTCCCGTGACTACACCGTGCTGATGCAGCCCATGGGCAGCACTCCGGAGGACGTCGCGGTACAGAGCGAACAAGCTGCCCAAGCCGATTTGCCGGCCGACACGACACTCACGCCGCCCCGTACCGGCGCGACCCCACGTACCGAGCCGGCCCTTCAGACCGGCCCCCGCGACAGCGCTGCCGCGCCGCCTGCGCGCCCGCGCGCCGCACGTATCCAGAAACGGACGGGTCGTGGCGTCGGCGACCGCCTGTTCGTCGCCCCCGGAGCGGACAGCAACGGACTGAAGATGTCGGGTGGCATGGCGCAACGCCCGGCGGCCACCGAAGCCCAGCGAGATGCGCTGCGCAGCGAGCAGAAGCTCCTGGCTGCTCTGGACGAACAGATCGCTACCCATCTGGCCATCGCCGACAAGGTCAAGCATCTCGAAGCCAGACTGAGCGAACTGCAGAAGCAGCTTGATCGAAGCAGTGCAACGCTGGACGCCGCACAAGCGCCGAAGATCGCCACATCCCCGGCTGAGCCTGCAGCCCCGACGCCGGTGCCACAGGACGCGGCGCCCGTCACGTCGAGCGCCGCGAATGAGCCCGTCCTGACGCCGCCCGCGGAAACAGCGGACGCAGCGCCCCCCACACCCGCCCCACCTCCCGGATTGAGCAACGAACCGGCCAAGGTGATCACAAAGCTTCCGCCGGACAGTCCGCCGGACGATGTGCCGCCGGAGCTGCCGGGAGTGGACTGGATGGTGGCCGGACTGGGTCTGGCCGCAGCGGGTGCCGTACTGGGTGGCGGCTGGCTCTGGCGCCGGCGCACGGCTCAGCAGGCAGACCTGAAAAGACGTCGCCAGCTGGAACTGGAAGCACGGCTCGCCGAACAGCAATCCGTTCGCCGTCGGGACGAGCGGGCCGCCGATACCGATTTCTCTCAGAGCGGACAGTTCCGGCCGAGCGACACGCTGCCTGCCAGCGCAGCGATGCCGTCGTCGCCGGTCACGTTCACTCCGCCCGCCTCATCTCCGCAAGCCCTCGTCGACAAGCCGCGCTCAACGTACGAACTCCGGCCCGCGGAAAGGGAAGACGCCGACAACAGCGTTCAGGCGGTAGCGTCCATCGACTTCTTCCCGGGCGAAGCGCCGGCGGAACACATGGAAGGCATGGAGATCACCGCTGCACCGGACAGCACACGGTATCCGATGACGGAGACCGAAAAGGCATCGGACACGCCTCCGGCCGCCAGGCCGGACCTGGAATTCTCTCCCGCCTCCGTGGCAAGCGTGGATTTCGAACTGAGCACCGACTCCGGTGCGTCGGAAAGCGCCACCCCGGCACGGCTGGATCTCGAGTTCGACACCTTCACCGGCAGCACCAGCACGATCGGTTCCGACGCATCCGACACCCGTCCTCGGCTGGTCAGCAGCCAGACCACCGTACCGGCCGGCAACAGCGTGGGGATCGACCAGACTGCGCGACCCGCGAATGAAGAGGATCCGCCGTCGCACGAACACGTGCTGGAACTTGCCGAAATCATGATGTCCTTCGGTCGCGCTGAAGGCGCAGCCCAGACTCTGTCGGATTTCCTCCGCGATTACCCGAAGGAATCGCTGGTACCCTGGCTCAAACTGCTGGACCTTTACCACAAGAGCGGGCGCCGCGGAGAGTACGACGACCTCGCGCCGAAACTGAATCGCGCATTCAATGTGAAGGTGCCGGCGTGGGAGGAATTCACCGGCCCCACGACTTCGGAATCGGTGGAGCAGTTCGCCCACATCATGGCGCGGGTGAATGCGACCTGGCCCGGACAAGAGTGCCTCGATTACCTGACCGAACTGCTGCGGGACAATCGTGCCGGCGCCCGGATCGGTTTCCCCTTGGGCGTGATCGACGACATCCTGCTGCTCAAGAGCATGCTGGAATGGCTCACCGCCAATCCGCCGATGGTCAATACCAGCGCATCCCGACTCGCCCAGCTCTGAAGCCGGCGCGGCGTCAGGCGGGATTGTCGATATCCACGAACTCCACCTGCACATCGAATCGCGACGCGACATGTTCGCCCAGCGCGCGCACGCCGTAGCGCTCGGTGGCGTGATGGCCTGCGGCGATGTAGGGCACGCCTGATTCACGCGCGATGTGCGTAGTCTGTTCCGAAATTTCACCCGAAATGTACAGATCGACGCCCTCTGCGATCGCCTGCTCGAAATAGCCCTGAGCGCCCCCGGTGCACCAGGCAACCCGGCGCACGGTACGTGCGGCATCGCCCACCAGCAGCGGCTCACGCCCCAGTGCAGCACCAACCTGTTGCGCCAGCATCGATGCCGGCAGCGGCTGCGCGGTTTCTCCAAGCCAGAGCAGGCCCTGATCGCCGGCCACACCGGTCGGCGTCAGGCCAAGCACCCGACCAAGCTGGGCGTTGTTGCCCAGCTCGGCATGGGCATCCAGCGGCAGATGGTAGGCGAACAGATTGATGTCGTGCGCCAGCAGTCTGGCCATCCGTGCTTTCTTCATGCCGGTGACGCGACCGTCCTCGCCGCGCCAGAACCAGCCGTGATGCACCAGCAAGGCCTGTGCGCCGCGCTCGATCGCCGCCTCTATCAGCGCCTGACTGGCCGTCACTCCGCACACCACCTTCCGCACCTCGGCCGCGCCTTCCACTTGCAGGCCGTTTGGGCAATAATCCTTGAAGCGCGCGGCTTCCAGCAGGTCATCCAGATGTCGTTGCAGCTGCGTCCTGTCCATTTCCGACTACCTTCCCCGTTCTGGCTCCGAATTATATGCAGCGTCTGTGGCTGGTCTTTGCTCAATCGGTCACTGCCGCGCTGGCCGTGCTGTTCGTTGTCGCCACGCTGAAGCCGGAATGGCTGCCGGCACGCAGTGCTCCCGCCCAGAACGGCGGGCCCCAACTGCCTTCGATCGAACACCTGCTGCCGGCCCCGGCGCCGGTCACTACCCGGGTCGAGGCGGCCAAGGTGGTGAGCTATTCAGATGCCGCGCAGAAGGCGCTGCCGTCGGTGGTGCACATCTTCACCACCAAGGCGGTCCGTACGCCTCAGCACCCGCTGATGAACGACCCGGTGTTCCGCCACTTCTTCGGCGATCGTCTGGGCAATCAGCCTCAACGCCAGATGGGTCTGGGATCCGGGGTCATCGTCAGCGAAGACGGCGTGGTGCTGACCAATAACCATGTGGTGGAGGCGGCGGACGAGATCGAGGTGTCGCTGAACGATGGCGACAAGTATCCCGCAGTGCTGATAGGCAGCGACCCGGAATCCGATCTGGCGGTACTGCGGGTGAAGGCGCCGGGCAAGCTGCCGGCAGTCAGCTTCGCCGGCAACGACAGCCTGCGTATCGGCGACGTCGTACTGGCGATCGGCAATCCCTTCGATGTCGGCCAGACCGTCACCATGGGCATCGTCTCCGCACTCGGACGCTCACAGCTGGGCATCAACACTTTCGAGAATTTCATCCAGACCGACGCCGCCATCAATCCGGGCAATTCGGGCGGCGCACTGGTCGACGCCAACGGCAATCTGGTCGGCATCAACACGGCCATCTACTCGCGCAGCGGCGGTTCTCTGGGCATCGGCTTCGCGATTCCGGCCAGCACCGCCCGCAGCGTGATGGAACAGATCGTCGCCAGCGGCTCGGTCACCCGCGGCTGGGTCGGCGTCGAGGTGCAGGAACTGACCCCCGAACTGGCGGAGAGCTTCAAGTACCCGCTGACCGGCGGCGCGCTGATCGCCGGCGTGATGCGTGGCAGTCCGGCCGACCGCGGCGGCGTGCGCCCCGGTGACGTACTGCTGGAGGTGGATGGCCGGAAAGTCAAAGACGCGTCCGGCATGCTTCAGCTTATCGCTGCGCTGGTACCTGGACAGCAGGCAACACTCAAGGTCTATCGCAGTGGTGGCGAACGGGATGTTGCGGTCACCGTCGGCAAGCGACCGGTCAATGGTGGGGCAGCAAAAAACCGGGAGTAGGAAAACGGCCTGTTCAGGCGGCCGGATCGGACAGGCCGCCGTCGCGCGATACCGGGCCTCCGATGAAACGCGCCAGCAGGATGCCCAGTTCGTAAAGCAGGCACAGCGGAATCGCCAGCATGAGCTGTGACACCACATCGGGTGGCGTCACCACCGCAGCCACCACGAAAGCGCCGACGATCACGTAGGGGCGCGCCTCCTTCAGTTTCTCGATGCTGACCAGCCCGAAACGGACCAGCACGATCACCACCACCGGCACTTCAAAAGTCACGCCGAAGGCGGTGAACATCGTCAGCACGAAACTCAGGTACTGCTCGATGTCCGGCGCCGGCGTGATGCTCTTGGGTGCGAATTCGGCAATGAAGTGAAACACGACACCGAACACGAAGAAGTAGCAGAAAGCCATGCCGGTGACGAAAAGGACCGAGCTGGCGACGATGAGAGGCAGGCCCAGACGTTTCTCGTGGGCGTAGAGACCAGGCGCAACGAAAGCCCAGGCCTGATAGAGAACGACCGGCAGCGCGATCAGGAAGGCCACCATCATGGTCACCTTGACCGGCACGAAGAAGGGCGTCACCACGCCGGTGGCGATCATCTTGGTCCCCTCCGGCAGCGCAATCATCAGCGGTCGCGCCAGCAGATCGTAGATGTCCGCAGCCCAGGGCATCAGACAGATGAATACGATCACCACCGCCGCGACAGCCCGCAGCAGTCGGTCGCGCAGTTCAACCAGATGGGATATGAAGCTCTCTGTCTGCTCACTCATGTCTTGTCAGCCGATGCGGCCGGCGTCACGTCCGGCAGCGGAATGTCGAGGGACAGCTGGGCGGATTCGGGCTGGGGGCGGGCTGGCGGGGCTGCTGCCGCCACCGGTTCATCCTGAACGGCGTCCTGTACGGCGACCTGCTGTTCGATGGCCGCGTACTTCTCCTGCTCTGCCATGGCGGCCTTCATCTGATCGCTCAGGCCCTCCACCTCGTTGCTCGCAGAGCTTGCAGCCTCGCTGGCCTGACGTTCCACATCACGCACCTGCTGCTCGACCTGAACCTGCAGCTTGCGCAGTTCCTCGAGCTGCATTTCGCGCGAAATGTCCGCCTTCACATCGCTCACATAGCGTTGCAGACGGCCCAGCAGATGGCCTGCGGTACGCGCCACCTTGGGCAGTCGCTCCGGGCCGAGTACCAGCAGCGCCACGACGCCGATTACGAAAAGTTCGGAGAAACCGATGTCGAACATGGGGACGAAAAAATGAATCGGGCGAGCCGGTGGCCCGCCCGACGGGTGGATGAGCGAAAGGGAGGGAGCCCGATCAGGACTTGACCTTCTCTTCCGCCTTCACGTCTATCGTGTGACCGACGCTCTGGGCCGGCTGATCGGCGGACGCACCGGCTTCGGCGCCCTTCATGCCGTCCTTGAACCCCTTCACCGCGCCACCGAGATCGGAGCCGATATTGCGCAGCTTCTTGGTGCCGAACACCAGAAGCACGATGACGAGCACGACGATCCAGTGCCAGATGCTGAAAGAACCCATGAATTACCTCTCGGAAACGATCATGGGCGGCAGCGGGTGGTCGCCGCCCAGAACATGCATGTGAAGATGATACACCTCCTGCCGACCCACCTTTCCGCAGTTGATGATGGTGCGGAAACCGTCTTCAGCCCCCGCCATGCGAGCCAGTTCACCGGCCTTGGCCAGCATGCGGCCAAGAATGGTTTCATGGCTGCCGTCGGCATCGTAGAGCGTCGCAACGTGCGTCTTCGGAATGATCAGGAAGTGCACCGGCGCCTGCGGGTTGATGTCGTGGAAGGCGTAGATCAGGTCGTCCTCGTACAGCTTGCGCGACGGGATCTTGCCTTCGATGATCTTGCAGAAGATGCAGTTGGGGTCGTGCATGATGTCAGTCTGTCCCTGGGCCCGAAAGTTTCAAATACGCGTATTACCGTATTGCGAGCAGACCTCAGCCGCCGGTGCGCGAGCGCTTCTCGTCGATGCCGGAAATGCCCTCGCGGCGACGGAACTCGTGCAGCACGTCTTCCACGGTCAGGCCGTGATGGGCCAGCAGCACCATGGAGTGGAACCACAGGTCGCACACCTCGCGCACCACGTGGCCGACGTCGCCGTCCTTGGACGCCATGATGGTTTCGGCGGCCTCTTCCGCCACCTTCTTGCAGATCGCGTCGGTGCCCTTGTGGAACAGCGAGGACACATAGCTCGACGACGGGTCGGCACCCTTGCGCTCGGCGATGGTCTGCGCAACGCGGCGCAGCACTTCGATATCGATCATTTGTAGATGTCGTCCGGGTTCTTGATGACCGGGTCGACCTCATCCCAGTGGCCATCGGTGAGCGAATGGAAGAAGCAGCTGTGGCGGCCAGTGTGGCAGGCGATACCGCCGGTCTGTTCGACCTTGAGCAGCAGCACGTCGCGGTCGCAGTCGAGCCGGATGTCCAGCACCTTCTGCGTATGGCCGGATTCCTCGCCCTTGTGCCACAGCTTGCGGCGCGAGCGCGACCAGAACACCGCCTCGCGCAGTTCTGCGGTACGCGCCAGCGCGTCACGGTTCATCCAGGCGAACATGAGCACGTCGCCGGTCGATGCTTCCTGCACGATGACCGGCAGCAGGCCGCTGTCGTCCCAGGCGATGTCCTTGATCCAGTCCGGCATGCTCATCACAGACGGACCTCGATGCCGCGCGCCTTCATGCGTTCCTTGGCTTCGCGCACCGTGTGTTCGCCGAAGTGGAAGATGCTGGCCGCCAGCACCGCGTCAGCGCCGCCTTCGAGTACGCCATCGACCAGGTGATCGAGATTGCCGACGCCACCCGACGCAATGACCGGAATCGGCACCGCGTCAGACACCGCGCGCGTGAGCGCGAGGTCGAAACCGCTCTTGGTGCCGTCGCGATCCATGCTGGTGAGCAGGATTTCGCCGGCGCCCAGCACGGCCACCCGCTGCGCCCATTCGATGGCATCGAGTCCGGTGGCCTTGCGACCGCCATGGGTAAACACTTCCCAGCGCGGCTGGCCGTCGCGGTCGTCGACCCGCTTGGCGTCGATCGCGACCACGATGGCCTGCGACCCGACCTTGCCGGACGCGCGAGCCACCAGTTCCGGATCGGTGATCGCGGCGGTGTTCATGCTCACCTTGTCGGCACCGGCATTGAGCAGGCGGCGCACATCGTCCACGGTGCGCACGCCGCCACCGACGGTGAGCGGAATGAACACCTGCTCGGCCACCTGCTGCACCACGTGCAGGATGATGTCGCGCGCGTCGGAGCTGGCGGTGATGTCGAGAAAAGTCAGTTCGTCCGCGCCCTGCTCGTCATAGCGACGGGCGATCTCGACCGGGTCGCCGGCGTCCTTCAGCGACACGAAATTGACGCCCTTGACCACGCGGCCGGCGTTGACGTCCAGACAGGGAATGATGCGCTTGGCTAGCATGTGTGTTCCGCGCCGAGCGCGAGCAAAAATGGGGTCAGCCCTTGCCGTTGAGCCGGTCGGCTTCCGCCTGGGCCGCAGCGAAGTCCAGCGTGCCTTCGTAGATGGCACGGCCGGTGATGGCGCCGATCACGCCTTCGTCCTCGACCGCGCACAGGCCGCGGATGTCATCCATATTGGTGACGCCGCCGGAGGCGATGACCGGAATGCGCAGCGCCTGGGCCAGCTT
The DNA here is from genome assembly GCA_041639545.1 of Methyloversatilis sp. GTDB lineage: Bacteria > Pseudomonadota > Gammaproteobacteria > Burkholderiales > Rhodocyclaceae > Methyloversatilis. Next base: position 94,538 of record JBEQBZ010000009.1, read on the forward strand.
CACCGTCGCGTCGATGTTCACGCCGCTCAGCATGCCGTCGCGGCCGATGTCGGTGTAGACGATGGCTTCAACGCCCTGGTCCTCGAATTTCTTGGCCAGATCGATCACGTCGTGGCCGGTCATCTTGGACCAGCCGTCGACCGCCACCTTGCCGTCCTTGGCATCGAGGCCGACGATGATGTGGCCGGGGAAGGCACCACAGGCGTCATGCACGAAGCCGGGGCTCTTGACCGCCGCGGTGCCGATGATGACGTAGCTGATGCCGTCGTCGAGATAGCGTTCGATGGTGTCGAGGTCGCGGATGCCGCCGCCGAGCTGGATCGGTATTTCGTCGCCCAGCTCCTTCACGATGGCCTTGATCGCGGCCTCGTTCTTCGGCTTGCCGGCCACGGCACCATTGAGGTCGACGAGGTGCAGGCGGCGGGCACCGGCATCGAGCCAGTGGCGGGCCATGGCAGCCGGGTCTTCCGAAAATACGGTCACCACATCCATATCACCTTGCTTCAGGCGTACGCAGTGGCCGTCCTTGAGGTCGATGGCGGGAATGAGCAGCATGGCGCGAGTCGTGTCAGGGGGTGGAGGAAAGGAAGGGCCGGACGGCAGCGTCAGGCCCGTGTAATCAGGGGATCCAGCCGATGAAGTTGGAAAGCAGGCGCAAGCCCGCTTGCGCGCTCTTTTCCGGGTGGAACTGCACCGCAAAAATATTATCGCGGGCTACCGCACTGGTAAAGGCTGCGCCGTAGCCGGTCTCGCCCACGGCCAGCGTGCTGTCGCTCGGACACACGTAGTAGCTGTGCACGAAATAGAAGCGCTCGTCGTCCGGAATGCCGGCCCACATCGGATGGGCGCGGGTCTGCTTCACGCCGTTCCAGCCCATGTGCGGCACCTTGAGCCGTGCGCCGCTGACCGGATCGACCGGGTCAGCGAAACGCTTCACCTCGCCCGCGAACAGGCCAAGCCCGGGCACATCGCCTTCTTCGCTGTGTTCGAACAGCATCTGCAGACCGATGCAGATGCCCAGAAAGGGCTTGCGAGCTGCCGCGTCGAGCACGACCGAGCGCAGGCCGCGCGCATCCAGTTCGCGGGTGCAGTCAGGCATGGCGCCCTGACCGGGAAAAACGACGCGGTCGGCAGCGGCGACCACCGAAGGGTCGCTGCTGACGATGACTTCGGCGTCGGGGGCCACGTGTTCGATCGCCTTGGCGACCGAACGCAGATTGCCCATGCCGTAGTCGATGATGGCAACGCGAGTCATGAGACGGCGAAAATCAGCGGTAAAGGATGAATCCGGAGCGGATCAGAGCGAACCCTTGGTCGACGGCATCTGCCCGGCCGCACGCTCGTCACGCTCGGTGGCGGCGCGCAGCGCGCGGGCAAAGGCCTTGAACACGGTTTCGCACTGGTGATGGGCGTTGATGCCGCGCAGATTGTCGATGTGCAGCGTACAGAGCGCGTGATTGACGAAGCCCTGGAAGAACTCGCGCGTCAGGTCCACGTCGAAATCGCCGATGCGGGCACGGGTGAATTCGACATTGAATTCCAGGCCGGGACGGCCTGACAGGTCAATCACTACGCGCGACATCGCCTCGTCCAGCGGCACGTAGGCGTGGCCGTAGCGGCGCAGGCCCTTCTTGTCGCCAAGCGCCTTCGCATAGGCCTGGCCCAGCGTGATGCCCACGTCTTCCACCGTATGGTGCGCGTCGATATGCAGATCACCCTTGGCCTGCACGTCGAGATCGAACAGGCCGTGGCGGACGATCTGGTCCAGCATGTGATCGAGGAAGGGCACGCCGGTGTCGAGCTTGCCCTGACCGGTACCGTCGAGATTGATGCGCACCGTGATCTGGGTTTCCAGGGTGTTGCGCGTGATGTCGGCTTGCCGCATGAAAGGGAACGAGAAGATGCAGAAGGATGATTCGGTGGTCCGGCACGGCCACGGGCCGAAGCGGAGGATGGCCGAATGATAACATCGACTTGCTGCGGCCATTGCCGGCCGGCGCTGACAGCGCATCCTTCAACGAATCAACCCAGTCCGCCTTCCCGCACCGCCATGAGCCAGTTCTGGAGCCCCGTCGTCCACACCCTCTCGCCGTACACGCCGGGCGAGCAGCCGAAGATCGACGGTCTGATCAAGCTGAACACCAACGAGAACCCCTACCCGCCCAGCCCGCATGCGGTGGCGGCCATGCAGGCCGAACTGGGCGTGGATGGCGACCGGCTCAAGCTCTATCCGGAGCCGACCGGGCTGATGCTGCGCGAAGCGGTGGCCGACCATTTCGGCATTGCGACTGACCGGGTGTTCGTCGGCAACAGTTCGGACGAGGTACTGGCCCACACCTTCATCGGCCTGCTGAAACACGGGCGGCCGCTGCTGTTCCCGGACATCACCTACAGCTTCTACCCGGTCTATTGCGGGCTGTACGGCATCGCCTTCGAACGCGTGCCGCTGGACGACCGGTTTGCAATCCGTGTCGATGACTACATCGAGCGCCAGCCCGGCGCGGTCATCTTCCCCAATCCGAACGCGCCCACCGGCCGTCTGCTGCCGCTGGCCGACATCGCACGCCTGGCCGCGGCGCTGCCGGATGCGCCGGTGGTGATCGATGAAGCCTACATCGATTTCGGCGGCGAGTCGGCGGTCGCGCTGATCGACGCCCACCCGAATGTGCTGGTGACGCAGACGCTGTCGAAGTCGCGCTCGCTGGCCGGCCTGCGGGTCGGCTTCGCGGTCGGCCAGCCGGCGCTGATCGAAGGCCTGAGCCGGGTGAAGGACAGTTTCAACTCCTATCCGCTGGACCGGCTGGCGCTGGTGGGCGCCACCGCCGCGGTGCGCGACCGCGAGTGGTTCGACCAGACCCGGCGCCGGGTGATGGCCAGCCGCGAACGGCTGGCCGGCGAACTGGCCGGCCTCGGCTTCGAGGTGCTTCCGTCCGCCGCCAACTTCCTGTTCGTGCGCCATCCGCAGCACGACGCGGCCACGCTGTCCGCCGGACTGCGCGAGCGGCGCATCCTGGTGCGCCACTTCCGCGCTCCGCGCATCGACCAGTTCCTGCGCATCACGGTGGGCACCAACCCGCAGTGCGACGCGCTCGTCGAGGCATTGCAGGAACTGGTCTGAACCACCCCGACCGGCCGGGCGGCGTAACGCCGACCGGCCGTGGATCGCTTCTTGCTGCGCCGGATGCATCGTCATCCGTCACCCGGCCCGTCATGCTCCGATCCCGCACCGCACTGCCCGCCCTGCTGGGCGCCCTCCTGCTGTCCGCCTGCACCAGCGTGTCCTTCAAGCAGGGGGCGGGCGGCAGCGACTACAAGGCCGATGAACGCGCCTGCCTCGGCACCACCGCGGAGCGCACTGCCTTCCTGCAGTGCATGGAAGCCCGCGGGTGGTGGACCCGCTCGACTGACGAACTGTCACAGATCGCGCTGGTACCGGTCGACGACGGTGACGCAGCCGAAGCGGTCTCGACCGCCAGCCCCGCGACCCCGGCAGGCGCCACAGCGAATGCGGCGGCGGTCGCCCCCGGCGCCCCCGCTGAGAGCCGTCCGCAAACAGTCGCGCCCGCAGCCGCGCAGAGAGACCCGCTGTCCCGTCTGCGCATCGCCATGTGGTCGAAGATGGGCGCCGGCGCCGACGATCTGATCGCCGACCAGAAAGGATGTCTGAGCACGCTGGGCGACGCCCACGCGCCGGACACGACCGCCGGCACCGTCACCCGCGGCCTGTACGACTGTCTGCGACGCCAGGGCTGGACCGGCCTGACTCTGCGCTGACGCAGAATATTCCATTTGAATAATCCGGGCCACTGTCATAGATTGATGGCGGGTGGCCTCGCACACATCACAATCACGACAGACCGACGCGGTTTCATCGCCGCCGGAGACACACCACCCTCGCGACCGTTCTGTCCGGAACGGCGCAACCCACAGGAGGAGGTGTTCATGTCTTCAGCAAGAATGCTGTGCATCGCGTCGCTGTGCCTGGCTGCACCGGGCGCCCACGCACTGATGGCCGGCGATATCGCGTTCAGCGCGTTCAACGCCGATGAGGATGGCTGGGCCATCGTGGCCCTGACCGATCTGGCGGCCGGCAGCACGATCCATTTCAGTGACAGCAACTGGAACGGCAGCGGCTTCGGCAGTGCGGAAGGCATGCACACCTGGAACACCGGCGCCTCGCTCATCGCTGCCGGCACCGTGATCCGCTTCAGCGACATCGATCAGGCCGCGCGTTCGGTCAGCATCGGCAGCCTCAGCACCAGCGGCAACGCCGGCCTGAGCAGCAGCGGCGACACGCTGTTTGCCTATGTCGGCAGCAGCGTATCCGCACCTCAGACCTTTCTCGCGGCGGTGTCGTCTGAAAGCGCATCGGCGGCAGCCACCGCGCTTGCCAACGCCGGGCTGTCCGCCGGCGTCAACGCACTGGCCCTGCCCGCCAGCACCGACTACGCCTATTACGCGGGTCCGCGCAGCGGCCAGGCCAGCATGGCCGGCTACCGCAGCGCACTGAACGATGGCGCGAACTGGTCGGCCGCGATCGATGGCAGCCACGGCGACGCGATACCGGATGCCACCGCCTTTTCGGTGGTCAGTACGGTGCCCGAAGCGTCGAGCGCATGGATGCTGCTGGCCGGACTGAGCGTGCTCCGCCTGCGCCGCCGGGTGCTGCCGGCTTAAGCGCCTGCCGCCACCGGGTGCTGCAGCGGTTCGATCAGCGCCCGGTAGGCGTGCCAGGTGGCATGGCCCACCAGCGGCATCAGCACGATGAGCCCCAGCAGGAAGGTGGCGAATCCGATCACCGCGAAACAGGCGATGATGGCCGCCCAGATCAGCAGCGGCGCCGGATTGCGCCCGAGCGAAATGAGGCTGGCCAGGATGGAGGTGACCGCGTCCTGCCGCCGGTCCAGCATCAGCGGGATGGCCACCACGCTGGCACCGAACACCAGCGATGCGAAAATGAAGCCGACCACCGCATAGGCCAGCAGGAATTCCGCGTTCTGCAGCGTGAGCACCTGTTCGAGGAAGTGGTCCACCGACGGCATCTGGGTGGTGTAGAACAGCGCGAACACCACCAGCGAGGCGCGTGCCCACACCAGGAAGATGATGATGAGGATGACCGCAAACACGCCGATCGCCCCGGCGTTGTGACTGCCCGCGGTCAGCGAGTGCGCCAGCACCGGCGACTTTCCGGCTTCCCGCTGGCGCGACAGGTCATACAGACCGAGCGACAGGAAAGGGCCGAGCAGCAGAAAGCCGCACACCAGCGCCGAAGTAAGGTGGTAGGCGTGTCGGAAAACCGTGGTGAGCACCAGACCCATGAAGGCGAAACAGGTGCCGTAGAACAGACTGCCCCCCGGACTCGCCCGCATGTCGCGTGCAGCGGCGGAGAGCCAGCCGAAACAGGCGAACAGGCCCACTTCGCGGACGACGGGAAACGGAAGGTCCAGCGCGTCGCTGCCTGCCTGGGGCGCTTCCGGGTGCTCGGACGGCTGCATGCCTGCTCCTGATCGGTTCACACATCGCAACGACGTGTGCATGACCGGCGCTGGCCCGCACACGACCCGGGCGCCACTGTACGCCGGGTCGGTGCGCTTGTGGAAGTCAGTTCTTCAGGCGCATTTCGGCCGAGCGGGCGTGCGCCTGCAGGCCTTCGCCGTGGGCCAGCACCGAGGCGATGCGGCCCAGCTTCTGCGCGCCCTCTTCCGAAATGTCGAGGATGGACGTGCGCTTCTGGAAGTCGTACACGCCCAGCGGGCTTGAAAAGCGCGCGCTGCGCATGGTCGGCAGCACGTGATTCGGGCCGGCGCAGTAGTCGCCCAGCGCCTCGACCGAATAGTGGCCGAGGAACATGGCGCCGGCGTGGCGGATGCTGTCCACCAGCGCGCGCGGATCTTCGGTGCAGATTTCCAGGTGTTCGGGTGCGATCCGGTTGGCGATGTCGCAGGCTTCGGCCAGGTCGCGCACCTTGATCAGCGCACCGCGGTTGGCGAGCGAAATGGCGATGGTGTCGCGCCGCGGCATCTCGGCCAGCAGCCGGTCGATGGACGCGTGCACACGGTCAAGGAAGCCGGCGTCGGTACACAGCAGGATGGACTGCGCCAGTTCGTCGTGCTCGGCCTGGGCGAACAGATCCATGGCCACCCAGTCCGGATTGCCGTGACCGTCGGAAATGACCAGCACCTCGGACGGACCGGCCACCATGTCGATGCCGACAGTACCGAACACGCGCCGCTTGGCGCTGGCGACATAGGCGTTGCCCGGACCGACGATCTTGTCGACCTGCGGGATGGTCTGCGTGCCGTAGGCCAGTGCGGCCACCGCCTGCGCACCGCCGATGGTGAACACGCGATCCACGCCGGTGATGGCCGCCGCGGCCAGCACCAGCGGGTTGCGTTCGCCGCCCGGCGTCGGCACCACCATGATCAGTTCCTTGACGCCGGCCACCTTGGCCGGAATCGCGTTCATCAGTACCGAACTGGGGTAGGAGGCCCGACCGCCCGGCACATAGAGGCCGACGCGGTCCAGCGGTGTCACCTTCTGGCCCAGCCGGGTACCGTCGGATTCCGCGTACTCCCACGAATCCTGCTTCTGGCGCTCGTGATACAGCCGCACCCGGTCGGCCGCCTCGACCAGCGCAGCGCGCTGCGCGTCGCTCAGGCTGGCGTAGGCCTCGTCCAGCACACTGCGCGGCAGTTCCAGTTCCACCATGGACGCGCAGTCCATGCGGTCGAAACGGCGGGTGCAGTCGATCACCGCGGCGTCGCCGCGCGCGCGCACGTCGCGCAGGATGTCAGCCACCGCGTGCTCGATCGCGTCGTCGGTACTGCTTTCGAACGCGAGCAGCGCGTCCAGCGTCTGCAGGAAATCCGGGGCGCCGGAATCAAGCCGGCTGATCTTCGTGTTGCTCATTGCTTCACCGCACCTTCGATCGCTTCAAGAATCGGCTTGAGCAGATCGTGCTTCACCTTCAGCGCCGCCTGATTGATGACCAGACGCGAGCTGATGTCCATGATGTGTTCGACCTCGACCAGATTGTTCGCGCGCAGCGTGCCGCCGCTGCTCACCAGATCGACGATGGCATCCGCCAGCCCGACCAGCGGCGCCAGTTCCATCGAGCCGTACAGCTTGATCAGGTCGACGTGGACGCCCTTGGCGGCGAAATGTTCGCGCGCGGTGTGCACATACTTGGTCGCCACCTTCAGGCGCGCGCCGCGGCGCACCGCCTGTTCGTAGTCGAAACCGTTGGGCACCGCGACGCTCAGCCGGCAACGCGCGATGTTCAGGTCGATGGGCTGGTACAGACCGGCACCGCCATGCTCCAGCAGCACGTCCTTGCCGGCGATGCCCAGATCGGCCGCGCCGTACTGCACATAGGTGGGCGTGTCGGAGGCGCGCACGATGACCAGACGCACGTCCGGCCGGTTGGTGCCGATGATGAGCTTGCGCGACGATTCCGGATCGTCGGTCGGCACGATGCCGGCCGCCGCCAGCAGCGGCAGCGTTTCTTCGAAGATGCGTCCCTTGGACAGCGCGAGGGTGATGCCTTGCACGGTGTGCCTTTCTCGGTGGCGTGCCTCAGGACACGCGGCGGACGGTGGCGCCGAGCGCGGTGAGCTTCTGCTCGATGCGTTCGTAGCCGCGATCCAGATGATAGATGCGTTCGATCAGTGTTTCACCGCGAGCGACCAGGCCAGCAATGATGAGGCCGGCGGACGCGCGCAGATCGGTGGCCATGACGGTGGCGCCATCGAGGCGGGCGACGCCGGTCACCACCGCCGTGTTGCCATCAATACGGATTTCAGCGCCGAGGCGGGCCAGTTCAACCGCATGCATGAAACGGTTCTCGAAAATCGTTTCGCGGATGACCGCGGTGCCTTCGGCCACCGTATTCACCGCCATGAACTGCGCCTGCATGTCGGTCGGAAAGGCCGGATAGGGCGCGGTGCGAATCGACACCGCTTTCAGTTTTTCCGGCGCCTTCAGCACGATGGCTTCAAAGGAGGGGGACTTTTCGGTGCGGATGTCGCAGCCGGCGTCCATCAGCTTGTCGATTACCGCGTCCAGATAACCGGCCGAAGTACCGGTCAGACGGATCTCGCCGCCGGTGACCGCCGCCGCGCACAGATAGGTACCGGTTTCGATGCGGTCCGGCATGATGCGGTGGGTGGCGCCGTGCAGACGGTCGACACCCTGAATGCGGATCACGTCGGTGCCGGCGCCGGAAATGCGGGCGCCCATGGCCACCAGGCAGTTGGCCAGATCGACCACCTCAGGCTCGCGCGCGGCGTTCTCGATCACGGTTTCGCCGTCAGCCAGCACCGCCGCCATCATCAGGTTTTCGGTGCCGGTCACGGTCACCATGTCGGTGAACAGCCGGGCACCCTTGAGCCGGGTGGTGCGCGCGACCACATAGCCGTGCTCGACCGAAATGTCGGCGCCCATCGCGGTCAGGCCCTTGATGTGCTGGTCCACCGGACGCGCACCGATGGCGCAGCCACCGGGCAGCGACACCCGCGCCTCGCCGCAGCGGGCGACCAGTGGGCCGAGCACCAGGATGGACGCGCGCATGGTTTTCACCATTTCGTACGGCGCCAGCGGATTGTTCAGGCCGGACGCATCCAGCGTGACGGTCGAACCTTCACGCTGCACCGCCACGCCCATCTGCGCGAGCAGCTTGAGCATGGTGCCGATGTCGTTCAGCTGCGGCACATTGGTCAGGGTCAGCGGCTCGCGGGTCAGCAGCGCAGCACACAGAATCGGCAACGCCGCGTTCTTGGCACCCGACATTTCGGCCTCGCCGCACAGGCGATGGCCACCTTCGATCAACAGCTTGTCCATGGTGCGCTCAGGCCTTCCACTCGTCCGGGGTGAGCGTCTTCATCGACAGCGCGTGGATTTCCTCCCGCATGCGGTCGCCCAGCGCGGCATACACCAGCTGGTGACGACGCACGCTGCGCAGGCCTTCGAAAGCCTGCGCCACCACGAGGGCCTCGAAATGATGACCGTCACCGACGACCGTGCAGTGGGTGCAGTCTATGCCTGCGGTGATGGATGCCTGGATGCTTTCGGGAGTGACCATATTCAACTTCTCAGTTTGTAGCCGCGCGACAGCATGTTCAGCGTGATGCCCGCAAGCACCGCAAAACTGCCGCCCGCGACCAGGGCGCTGACCCACGGCGATACGTCCGACTGGCCGAAGAAGCCATAGCGGAAGCCGTCGATCATGTAAAAGAAAGGATTCAGGTGAGACACCGCCAGCCAGAAATCCGGCAGCGTGTGAATGGAGTAGAACACGCCGGACAGGAAGGTGAGTGGCATCACGATGAAATTCTGGAAGGCCGCCAGCTGGTCGAACTTGTCGGCCCAGATGCCCGCGATGATGCCCAGGCTGGCCAGCAGCGCGCCACCCAGCACGGCGAACAGCAGGATCCAGCCCGGATGCGCGTAAGGCAGGTCGACGAAGAACAGCGTGACCGCCCATACGCCGGCGCCCACCACCAGCCCGCGGATGACCGCGGCCAGCACGTAGGCGGCGAAGAATTCGCGATAGGAAATCGGCGGCAGCAGCACGAACACGATGTTACCGGTCACCTTGGACTGAATGAGCGAAGACGAGCTGTTGGCGAAGGCGTTCTGCAGCAGGCTCATCATGACCAGACCGGGCACCAGGAAGGCGGTGTAGCTCACGCCGCCATAGACCTCGACCGTGCGGTCAAGCACGTGCGAGAACACCAGCAGGTAGAGCAGCGCAGTCAGCACCGGTGCAGCCACGGTCTGGAAACCCACCTTCCAGAAGCGCAGCAGTTCCTTGTACAGCAGGGTGCGCAGCGCCGGACTCATCAGGACGCCTCCTGCATCATGGCGATGAACACGTCCTCGAGTGCCGGCTTGGCCAGTTCGATGTCGTCGAACAGCACGCCCTCGGCGTGCAGCCGGGCCAGACAGGCGGCCACCTCATCGGCGCTGTCCACGGTGAGCGCAATGCGGCCATCCGCGGTGGCGCGCGCCCGCGTGCGCAGTTCGGCCGGCAGCGCTGCACCCGCGCCAAGCCGCAGACGCAGCGTCTGCTGCACCCGTCGCGCCAGCAGATCGGCGGTGCGTTCGAGCGCGATCACCCGCCCCTGCTTGAGCATGGCGATGCGGCCGCACAGGCTTTCCGCCTCTTCCAGATAGTGGGTGGTGAGCACGATGGTGTGCCCCTGCCGGTTCAGGTCACGCACGAAAGCCCACAGTCCCTGGCGCAGTTCGACGTCGACGCCGGCGGTCGGCTCGTCCAGCACGATGACCGGCGGCCGGTGCACCAGCGCCTGCGCCACCAGCACCCGGCGCTTCATGCCGCCGGACAGTGCGCGCATATTGCTGTCGGCCTTGGCGGTCAGGTCGAGGCGGGCAAGGATTTCGTCTATCCAGTCGTCGTTGCCGCGAAGCCCGTAGTAGCCGGACTGTATGCGCAGCGTTTCGCGCACGGTGAAGAAAGGATCGAACACCAGTTCCTGCGGCACCACGCCCAGATTGCGGCGGGCGGCGCGGTAATCGGCCACCGTATCGTGGCCCATCACGCGGATGGCGCCGGCGTCCGGCCGGCTCAGGCCGGCCATGGCCGAAATCAACGTGGTCTTGCCGGCGCCGTTCGGACCCAGCAGGCCGAAGAACTCGCCCTGTGCCACCTGCAGCGACACGTGGTCCAGCGCCTGCAGCGAACCGAATCGCTTGCAGACGCCTTCGATCATCAAGGCAGGGGAAGAGTCAGCCATCGGAAGGAACTTCGGCAGCGGTCCGGCAGGCCGGGCCGCTGCGGTCATGCATCAGGATGCGGTGGGCGCTTCGGCGTCGAGACCGCAGAAGGACGACACCTCGTACAGGTGAGCCAGACTGGTGAGGCCGGCCGGCGCGCCGGTCACCGGCAGCGGGCCGCCGGGGCCGATGCTCGCGCGCTCCCACGCCAGCAGCACCGCGATGGCCGACGAGTCGACATCGTGCACGCCGGACAGGTCGATCGAACGCGCGGATTTCAGCAGCGCCAGTCCCCTGTCCCGCAGTGTGCCGGCTTCGGGCAGGCGCATGGTACCGCTCACCCGCAGAATGTCGCCATCCAGCGCAATCATTTGCTTGCTGCGGCAGTCGGCGCCGGGGTGGTCGACGCATTCTTTGCGCGCAAGGCCTTCAGCAGTCCATCAACGCCACCGGCGCGAATCTCGGCCGCGAAGGTCTCGCGGTAATTGGTGACCAGGCTGACACCGGCCACCATCACGTCGTACACCTTCCAGCCGCCATCCTGCTTCTCCAGCGCGTAATCAAGCGGAATCGGGCGGCCGTTGGCCTGATTGATCTGGGTGCGCACGGTCACGTCGGTATCGGTGGCCCCCATCTTGAACGGCTTGTAGTCGATGGTCTGGCTCTTGTAGCTGATGAGCGCGTTCGAATAGGTGCGCACCAGCAGGGTACGGAACTCGTCGGTCAGCAGCTTCTTCTGTTCCGGCGTGGTGGCGCGCCATTCCTTGCCCATTGCAAGCGCGGTCATGCGGGTGAAGTTGAAATGCGGCAGCACGCGGGTTTCCACCAGTTCAGCGGTCTTGATCGCGTCGCCGGACTTGATTGCCGGGTCGGTGCGCAGGGTGGTGAGCACCTCTTCGGTCACGTCCTTCACCAGCACGTCCGGTGCCTTGACTGCCGTCGCCTGGGCGAAGGCGCTCGCCGTGAAGGCGATCATCAGAAACTGGACACAGCGCTTGAACATATGAACTCCCAGAAAAGAAAGAGGCCTGTCGGAACGCGACAGGCCGTGGCGACCGCTGCGCCCGGACGCATCCGGGCGGGAGCCGATCACTGTTCGGCGGGGGCTGCTGCCTCGGCCGGCTCCTGCGTTTCAAGAGCCTTAACGTCCAGAATGTCCGACTGGCCGACAAGCAGCAGGTTCCAGGAGGCCTCGTCCGGTCCGGTGCTGGTGAGGTTGTCAGCCGGCAGCGAGGGCAGCGCGGCGTCGTCCGCCTGACGGGGCGGGTTGCCGTCGTAAATCGCACTGCGACGATGCTGCAGATAGGCATCGCGCACATAGGCGTACTTGTCGAGTGCGGCTGCTTCAAGCGCATCCTCGGCCTTCAGCAGATCTGCGCGGGTATCGATCGCACGCAGCGCGATGGCGGTGTTGCGGTAACCGCGATGCGCATCCGCGTCACGGACCGGATCGGTGTAGATGTCAGCCGCCAGGCCCACGGTGTCACGCACGGTGCGCGGGCCGAGAATCGGCAGCACCACGTAGGCGCCATCCCCCACACCCCAGCGCCCCAGGGTCTGGCCGAAGTCCTCTTCGTGCTTTTCCAGGCCCATGGGCGTGGCCACGTCAAACAGCCCCAGAATGCCGATGGTGGAGTTGACCAGCACGCGACCGGCGTCTGACAGCGCATCACCCGGCTTGCCCTGCAGCAGGTTGTTCACGCCGGTCCAGATGTCGGCGATGTTGCCGAAGAAGTTCGATACGCCGGTCTGCACCGGCTGCGGCGTCACGTAGTTGTAGCCCTGGGCCACCGGCTTGATGACCGCCTTGTCCACCGTCTCGTTGAACGAGAACATGGCGCGGTTGTAGCCTTCGATCGGATCCTTCGGATTGCCCGAGGTCGCGCAGCCGGCGAGCACGGTCGCAGCGGCGGTCGCGGCGAGCACCGCACGGAGATTCAGGTTCGACTGCTTGTTGGTCTTGGTCATCTGTCGGGCTTTCCGGCTAGGCACTCTATTCATCACTGCTCGGGAGCTTTCGGACTCTCGGCAGCCTTGTTGAACATGAACTGGCTGATCAGCTTTTCCAGCACCACCGCAGACTGGGTCTTGGTGATGGTGGCATCCGGCTTCAGCATTTCGGTGTCACCACCGACTTCGAAACCGATGTACTGCTCACCCAGCAGGCCCGAGGTCAGAATGTTGGCGAAGGTATCGCGCGGGAAACTGTAGCGCTTGTCCACGTCCATTTTGACCACGGCGACATACAGATTCGGGTCAAAGGTGATTTCCGTCACCCGTCCGACGACTACGCCCGAACTTTTGACGGGCGCGCGCGGTTTCAGGCCGCCGATGTTATCAAAGTTGGCCTGGAGCCTGTATGTCTCCCCGATGTTAGCGGACGCGAGGTTGCCCACCTTTAGTGCAAGAAACAACACTGCCGCGACGCCGACTGCGACGAAAACACCGACCCACAGGTCGAGAACGGTACGGTTCATCCATTGCCCCTGAACATGAAGGAGGTGAGCACGAAGTCCAGCGCCAGAATGGCCAGCGCGGAATTAACGACGGTGCGGGTGATGGCCCGCGACACGCCCTCGGCGGTAGGCGCCGAGTCATAGCCTTCGAATACCGCGATCAGCGCGACGGCAAAGCCGAACACCACGCTCTTGATCACGCCATTCACGATGTCGTAGCGGAAATCGACCGACGCCTGCATCTGCGACCAGAAGGCGCCGTCATCCACGCCGATGAACACCACGCCGATGAACCAGGCGCCAAACACGCCCATGGTCGAGAACAGCGCGGCCAGCAGCGGCATCGAAATGACGCCGCCCCAGAAGCGCGGCGCCACCACGCGAGCGATCGGATCGACGGCCATCATGTCCATCGCTTTCAGCTGTTCGGTGGTTTTCATCAGACCGATTTCGGCGGTCAGGGCCGAGCCGGCACGGCTGGCGAACAGCAGGCCGGCCACCACCGGACCCAGTTCGCGCACCAGCGACAGCGCCACCAGAATGCCCAGCGCTTCGCTCGAACCGTAGCGCTGCAGGGTTTCGTAACCCTGCAGACCCAGCACCAGACCGACGAAGAAGCCGGACACGAGAATGATGATGAGCGACAGCACCCCGGTCGAGAAGATTTCCCGGATGGTGAGCCGGAAGCGGGCAAACGAGGTGCCGGAGCGGGCCAGGATGGCCAGCAGGAAGCGGGTCGCGAAGCCGAGGCGCCAGATGCCATCGACCGTGCGGGCGCCCATGGCGCGCAGCAGACGGGTCACGGACGGGCCTCCATCAGGGTTTTCCGGTAGTCGTCGGACGGGAAATGGAAAGGCAGAGGGCCATCGGTTTCGGCATTGACGAACTGCTTCACGAAGGGATCGGTCGAGGCACGGATTTCGTCCGGCGTACCCTGAGCCACCACCGTGCCGCCCGACAGGAAGTAGATGTAATCGACGATTTCCAGCGACTCGTGCACGTCATGGGTCACCATGATGGAACTGGCACCCAGCGCATCGTTGAGCTTGCGGATGAGCTGACCCACCACCGCCAGCGAGATCGGATCCAGACCGGCAAAAGGCTCGTCGTACATGATGAGCATCGGATCCAGCGCCACCGCGCGGGCCAGCGCCACACGGCGCGCCATGCCGCCGGACAGCTCGTTCGGCATCAGCTTGTGCGCCCCGCGCAGACCGACCGCGTGCAGCTTCATCAGCACCAGATCGCGGATCATGTCTTCCGGGAGATCAGTGTGCTCGCGCAGCGGAAAGGCCACGTTGTCGAACACGCTGAGGTCGGTGAACAGCGCGCCGAACTGGAACAGCATGCCGACGCGGCGGCGCAGCCGGTACATGTCACGCCGCGACAGCGAGGCGAGATCGTGCTCGGCCACGCGGATCTGACCGCCGGTGGGCCGCAGCTGACCGCCGATCAGCCGCAGCAGCGTGGTCTTGCCGCAACCGCTGCCGCCCATGATGGCCACGAGCTTGCCACGCGGGATGCGCAGATTGATGCCGGACAGGATGGGCCGCTTGTCGTACGCGAAGTCAACGTTCGACACGTCGACCAGAATGTCTTCGGCCGGGAGGGGTGCGGACACGAGCGCGGAACGGTCTTGTGATAAAGGCGGCGGATTGTAGCAGATGCGCTTCCGGCGCCCGGCGGGCGGAATCCACGCCAGCGTGCTGCGCTATGATGCCTGCACCCATGCCGAATACCGCCCGAACCTCCGCTGCGCGCGCTGCCAGCCGTCCCGGACTGCTCATCGTCGACGACGATCCGCTGATCGCCGATTCGCTGTCCTTCCTGCTCGAAGCGGATTTCGACGTGGTGAGCCACGCATCGCGACCGGCTGCGGTCGCCTGGCTGCGCGAACAGGCCACGCCACCGGCGCTGGCCCTGATCGACCTCGGCCTGCCGCCCAGCCCGCACCGTCCGGACGAAGGCTATGCGCTGATTGCCGACCTGCTGGCACATTCGCCGGACACCCGCATCGTCGTGCTGTCCGGCCAGGGCGAGGACACGGTCGCCCGTCATGCCCGCGCGCTGGGCGCCACCGAATTCATCGCCAAGCCGGCCCAGCCGCAGGCGCTGAACGGCCTGCTGCGCCAGCTGGCACAGACCCGAACCCCTGCCGCGCCCGCGCTGCCGGCCCTGATCGGCGACAGCGAACAGATGGTGCGGCTGCGCGCCCAGATCGAACAGTACGCCGGCCTGCCCTACCCGGTGCTGATCGAGGGCGAATCCGGCACCGGCAAGGACATCGTGGCCAACCGGCTGCACGCGGTGGTCGGCGGCAGCCACCCTTTCCTTGCATTGAACTGTGCTGCGATCTCGCCCAGTCTGGTCGAGCCCACGCTGTTCGGTCACGCCCGCGGCGCCTTCACCGGCGCGCAGAGCGCACGCGCCGGCTATTTCGAGGAAGCGGCACAAGGCACGCTGTTTCTGGATGAGATCGGTGAACTGCCGCTGGACCTGCAGGCCAAGCTGTTGCGGGTGCTGGAGAACGGCGAATTCCAGCGGGTGGGCGAAACCCAGCTGCGGCGATCCAGTGCCCGCATCATCGCCGCCACCAACCGCGACCTCGGCGCCGAAGTGCGCGCCGGGCGCTTCCGCTCCGACCTGTATCACCGGCTCAGCGTATTCACCATCACGCTGCCGCCGCTGCGCGACATGGGTAACGACAGGCTGCGCCTGCTCGAACACTTCCGCGCCCAGTTCTGCGCCCAGCTCGACCGCACGCCCTTCGCACTGGACTCGACCGCGCGCGAGGCCTGGCTGGGCTACGACTTCCCGGGCAATGTGCGCGAACTGCGCAACATCGTCATCCGGCTGGCCACCAAACATCCGGGGCGTGAAATCGGCCGTGCCGACCTGCTCGCCGAGTTCGACCCCACCGCTGGCGCCCAGGCCCTGTCCGCACCCCTTCCGGGCGAAAGCGATCTGGTTGCAGTGGCCTCCGGCCATCTGCGCGCCGGCGGCTTCCGCCTGGACGCCCGGCTGCACGAATGGGAATCCGCCTACATAGA
Source organism: Methyloversatilis sp. (assembly GCA_041639545.1). GTDB lineage: Bacteria > Pseudomonadota > Gammaproteobacteria > Burkholderiales > Rhodocyclaceae > Methyloversatilis. The sequence continues at coordinate 110,778 of JBEQBZ010000009.1, forward strand.
GGCGGCGATGCGCATGGCGCGCGGAAACGTGAGTGCTGCCGCCCGCCTGCTCGGTATCGCTCGCACCACGCTGTACCACCGCATGGACGCGCAGTTGCGCGACGACGGCACGGGCGACTGACATGTACCTCGAACATTTCGGCCTGCGCGAACCGCCCTTCCTGATCACGCCGCACGCGGACTTCTTCTTCGGCGGCGCCAACCGCAGCGCGCTGCTCGACGCGCTGGTGTATGCGCTGGGCCGGGAAGAAGGTCTGGTCAAGGTGAGCGGCGAGGTCGGCACCGGCAAGACGATGCTGGCACGGGTGCTGATGAACCGGCTGCCGGACAGCCTGCGTGCGATCTACCTGGCCGATCCGCTGATGGACCGCGCCGAACTGCTGGCGGTGCTGGCGGACGAACTGGGTTGCACCGACCTCGCCGACGACAGCCCGCACCGGCTGCTGCGCGCGGTGCAGGCCACGCTGGTGGCCGAGTTCAGCATGGGCCGCCAGGTGGTGCTGCTGATCGATGAAGCGCACGCGATGCCGGCCGACACGCTGGAACAGATACGCCTGCTGTCCAATCTGGAATCCGAGCGCCACAAACTGATCAAGATTGCACTGTTCGGCCAGCCCGAACTGGACGACCTGCTCGACCGCGCCGACATGCGGCAGCTGAAAGACCGCATCACCCAGCACTTCAGGCTGGACCCGCTGTCTCCGGCCGACGTCGCCACCTACATCGATTTCCGCATGCGCGCCGCCGGCTACCGCGGCCCGGCGGTGTTCGACGACAGCGCCACCGCACGCATCGCGCGCGAATCGGGCGGGCTCACCCGCCGCATCAACGTGCTCGCGGACAAGGCCCTGCTGGCCGCCTTTGCCCGCGGCGCCCACGGCGTGAGCATCGCCGATGCCGAACGCGCGGTCGCCGACACCCGCACCCGGGCCGAGCCGGTGCGCACCGCAGGCAGGCAGGCCTTCGTGCGTCCGGCACTGTTCGCGCTGGCGGCCGCCGCGCTGTTGGGTCTGGGCATTGCAATCGGAAGGCTGCTGCCGGAGACCACCCCGCTTACGGCCGCAGCCGCCAGCGCCGCTGAGCCGTCCGCAGCGGTTCCAGCGCGGGTGGAGCCCGCGGCGCCGGCCCCCACCGCCCCGACCGCAACAGCTCAACCGGTTGAAGTGCCCGTGGCCACGCCGTCGGCCGAGCGCGCCGCAGACAGCGGCGCGCAGCCGGGCACCGCCGGCGATCCGCTGGAAGCGCTGCTGGCGGGCAGCCGCGACTGGACCACCTCGGCACCGGCCGAGCGCTGGTTCATACAGCTCATGTCGGTACCGGCCGGCAAAGGGCCTTATGTGCTCGACTACGTGCGGCGCGCCAGTCGCGCGGTCGAGCCGGCCCTGCTGCGCGCCTACCGCACCGAAACCCCGGCCGGCAGCCAGATCGCGGTCATCTACGGCGATTTCCCTGATCAGCGCAGCGCGCAGCAGGCGATCGGTGCGCTGCCGGACTGGATTGCCGCCAGTCGGCCCATGGCCCGCTCGGTACGCAGCCTGCGCGGCGAGTCGACGTGACGCCCGACGAGACCATGCCAAACGCATCAACAACGGAGCGTGATCTTGATCCGCTGAGGATTGCGGGTACCATCCGTCACCGAATGCCGAACGTTCACGCGCCCATGACCGCACCCATGCGTCACGCCCAAGAAGAACGCCGTCCCGCGCTGCGTCCGCTGCTGCTCGCAGGCCTGCTGGCTGTCGCCGGCGGCTGTGCCATGCACGCGCCGCAGCCGATGTCGGAAGGCCATGTGCTCGCCCGAAAAACAGCGCCGCAGCCGACCGGCGACATTCCGCCGCCAGTTGCCCGGCCGGTCGCACCGCCGCAGCCACAGCCCCGGCACAAGACCGAAACCTACAGCGTGGTGGTGAATCAGGTACCGGTGCGCGAACTGCTGTTCGCGCTGGCGCGCGACGCGCGGGTGAATGTGGACATCCATCCGGGCATCGAGGGCGCGGTCACGCTGAACGCCATCGACCAGACCCTGCCGCAGTTGCTCACCCGCATTGCCAATCAGGTGGACATGCGCTTCGAACTGGACGGCCCCAATCTGGTGGTCATGCCGGACGCGCCCTTCCTGCGCAGTTACCGCGTGGACTACGTGAACATGTCGCGCGACATGAGTGGTGCGGTGTCGATCAACACCCAGATCGCCTCGACCACCTCGGCTGCGGTGACCAGTGCGGCGGGCGGCGCGACCGTGAGCACCACCACCGGCGGCGGCGGCGGCAACAGTTCCAGCACACGCATCGACAACGTGGCGAAGAACCGCTTCTGGGAATCGCTGGAGCGCAATCTGCGCGATCTGCTGCGCGAAACTGACAAGCTGCTGCCGGCCGATGGCGAAAGCGGCCCGGCAGCAGCGGCGGCCGCTACCCCGACCGCCGCAGGCAACGGGCAGCCGGTGCCGGCGGTCGAACGCCGCACCACCTTCCGCGAAGCCGCTTCGGTCATCCTGAATCCGGAAACCGGCGTGATCAACGTACGGGCCACCTCGCGCCAGCACGAAAAGGTGCAGGAATTCATCACCCAGGTGACCCGCATCGCTCGCCGCCAGGTGCTGATCGAAGCCACCATCGCCGAAGTGCAGCTGACCGACAACTACCAGCAGGGCATCGACTGGACGGCCTTCGCCGGCGGCGGAAAGCGGGGCGGTGCAACACTTTCGCTGAATACCAGTTCGACCGATTTCACCACCAACAAGCCGTTCGCGATCGGACTCGGACGCAATCGCGAACTGTCGGACAGCATCAAGCTGCTCGAAACCTATGGCGACGTGAAAGTGCTGTCCAGCCCCAAGCTGTCGGTGCTGAACAACCAGACCGCGCTGCTCAAGGTGGTCAACAACATCGTCTACTTCGAAATCAAGTCGGACGTGGTGGCCAACACCAACCAGCAGGCGGTGCGCAGCTTCACCGCCACGCCGCGCTCGGTGTCGGTCGGCCTGGTGATGGCGGTGACGCCGCAGATCAGCGGCGACGGCTTCGTGCTGCTCAACGTGCGGCCGACCATTTCCCGCAAAGTGGGTGACGCGCAGGATCCGACGCCCGACCTCAGCACCCCGAATCTGGTGCCGGTCATCCAGACCCGCGAACTGGAATCGGTGATGCGGGTCGCCAGCGGAGAGACCGCGGTGCTGGGCGGCCTGATGCAGGACGAGATCAACTACCGCCGTGACAGCATTCCCGGCGTGTCAGTCCTGCCCATCCTCGGCCCGCTGCTGTCGGCGCGCAACGAAACGTCACGCAAGACTGAACTGGTGGTGCTCATCCGCCCGGTGGTGATCAACGATGCCAGCCTGGACGGCGACTATGCGCCGCTGACCGGTGCGCTGCCCGGCCGTGATTTCCTGGCCCCGGCCTTTCCGCCCGACACGCTGCAGCCAGCCCGGCCCGGCCAGGAGCCTGTGCGGTGAGCCTGTTGCTGGAGGCGCTGAAAAAGGCCGAGGCGGCCAAACGCCGCGACGAGGACGGCGGGGCCGATGCCCGCCCGCCGGAGCCACCTCCGGCCCCGCGCATCACGCCGGCCCACGAACTGGAACTGATCGACGACGAAATCGCCCAGGCCGCCCGTTTCGCAGGGCTGGACGTACCTGAGCCTGCGCCTGCGCCGGCCGCGGTCGCCGCAGCCCCTGGCGCGGAAGCGGCCCGCCTGCTGTTCGACGCCAAACGCCCCCCTTCACACTCGTCCTCGCTGGCCTGGCTGCTGGGCGGCGGCGCCTTGCTGTTGCTGGCCGTGGGTGGCTGGGTGGCCTGGAAGGTGAACGCACTGGACAACGGCGCGCGCACGTTGCCGACTGCGCCGATACCGGCACGCACCACCCCGACACCGCCGGCGCCGGAACCTGTCCCACTCGCGACTGCACCGGCCATCGATGCGACCGCGGCACCCGTTCCGCCCGCACAAGCCGTGACGGCGAACACCCGCACAACACCTTCGGCAGGCGCGCCGGCGCCGATCGCCACGCCGGTCGCGGAATCGTCGCGTTTTCTGTCCGGTCAGCTGACGACGACACCGGCGACTCAGGCCATACCGCCCCTGCCGTCTGCGCCGCCCATCCGGATCACACGCAACGCACCGGTGGTGCCGCAGGACGTGGCCGACGGCTACGCCGCCTTCCAGGCTGGCGAATTCGACCGCGCCCGGGTGGCGTACGAACGCGCGCTGCGTGCCGACCCGCGCAACCCGGACGCGCTGCACGGTCTGGCCGCGCTGGCCCAGCAGCACAAGGATGAGGCGCGGGCACGCCAGCTGATGCGCCGCATCGCCGAAGTCGATCCGTCGGACACCGCGGCCCGGGTCGCACTGAGCGACCACAGCGATCCGGCCACGCAGGAAGCACGGCTGCTCGACATCGCCGCCGCCCAGCCCAAATCGTCGGCCGCCGCGCTCGCGCTCGGCTCGCTGTACGCCTCGCAAGGCCGCTGGCGCGAAGCGCAGCAGGCCTGGTTCAACGCCTACACGCTGGCACCTGAGCAGCCGGACAACGCCTACAACTTGGCGGTCAGCCTCGATCAGCTGCGCCAGCCGCGGCTCGCCCTGCAGTACTACCGCGAGGCCCTGACGCTGCGCGACCGTCACCCGGCCAGTTTCGACGCCGACGCGGTGGCCACCCGCATCCAGGCGCTGCAGGCGCAGGATGGCCGGTGAAACCATGAATGCCCCCGGCACGCGGCCGCACAAGCCGCTGGGTCAGCTGCTGCTGTCGCAGGGGCTGATATCGGAAGACCAGCTGCGCATCGCGCTGCAGGAACAGCAGCGGCAGAATCTGCCCATGGGCCGCCTGCTGGTTGTGCTCGGCTTCGTCAGCGAAGCCACGCTGCGCGACGCGCTCGGTGTCACGCTGGGCAAGCGTACGGTCGATCTGACCCATGCGCTGATCGATGCTGACGCGCTGCGTCTGGTGCCACAGGCGCTGGCCAAGCGCCACCGCCTGCTGCCGCTGAACTACGCCGCCAGCGTCCGCCGGCTCACGGTGGCGGTGTCGGACGTGAACGACATCGTCGCGCTCGACCAGCTGCGCGCACTGCTGCCGGAAGGCATCGAGCTGGACACGGTGCTGGCCGGCGAAACCGAACTGGCGCACGCGATCGACCAGGCCTACGGGCACGAACTGTCGATCGAAGGCATCCTGACCGAACTGGAAACCGGCGAGGTCGATTACCGCGCGCTGGCCGCTTCGGCCGACGAATACAGCCAGCCGGTGGTGCGGCTGATCGACGCGCTGCTGACCGACGCGGTCAAGCGCGAAGCGTCCGACATCCACTTCGAGCCGGAAGCCGGCTTCCTGCGCGTGCGCTACCGCATCGACGGCCTGCTGCGGCAGATCCGCTCGCTGCACCGCTCCTACTGGCCGGCGATGGCGGTGCGCATCAAGGTGATGGCCGGCATGAACATCGCTGAAATGCGCGCGCCGCAGGACGGTCGCATTTCGCTCACCATCAGCGGCCGGCCGGTCGATTTCCGGGTGTCCTCGCAGCCCACGCTGCACGGCGAGAACATCGTGCTGCGCATTCTCGACCGCGCGCGCGGCATCGTGCCGCTGGACGCGCTCGGTCTGGCCGAATCGCAGCTCGACCAGCTCAAGCTGATGATCGCGCGGCCGGAGGGCATCATCCTCGCCACCGGCCCGACCGGCAGCGGCAAGACCACCACGCTGTATTCGGTGCTGAACCACATCAATACCGAAGGCGTGAACATCATGACGCTGGAGGACCCGGTCGAGTACCCGATGGCGCTGATCCGCCAGACCTCGGTCGCCGAGTCGGTCAAGCTCGATTTCGCCAACGGCGTGCGGTCGATGATGCGGCAGGATCCGGACATCATCCTGGTCGGCGAAATCCGCGACGCCGACACCGCTGAAATGGCCTTCCGCGCTGCCATGACCGGCCACCAGGTGTATTCGACGCTGCACACCAATTCCGCGCTGGGCGCGATTCCACGCCTGCTGGACATCGGCATCCTGCCGGACATCATGGCCGGCAACATCATCGGCGTGATCGCCCAGCGCCTGCTGCGCCGGCTGTGCGTGTACTGCCGACGCGCCCGGCCGGCCGAACCGCACGAAGTCCATCTGCTGGGCGTGCGCGAAGGCACGCCGCCGGACATCCACGACGCGGTCGGCTGCCCGGCCTGCGAATTCACCGGCTACCGCGGCCGGCTGGCGGTGATGGAACTGCTGCGCATGGATTCCGACCTCGACGAGCTGGTGGCCCGCCGCGCCACCGCGCGCGAACTGCGCAACGCCGCCCGCGCCAAGGGCTTCCGCACGCTGGCCGAAGACGGCCTGCGGCGCGTGCTCGAGGGCGCGACCTCGCTGGAAGAACTGGCGCGCGTGGTCGACCTGACCGAGCGCATGAGCCAGGGCGGGCCCGACTGGTACGCGAGATAGCGGTGGCCATCTTTTCGTACAAGGCGATGAACGCGCAGGGCCGCATGGTGTTCGGCCGCATGGACGCGGCCAATCTGGTCGACCTCGAAATGCGCCTCAAGCGCATGCAGCTGGACTTCATCAACGGCCAGCCGATGAAGCATGCGCAGCCGCTGTTCGGCCACAGCCTGCCGCGCATCGAACTGATCAATTTCAGCTTCCATCTGGAACAGCTGGTGCGCTCCGGCGTGCCGCTGATCGAGGCGCTGGCCGACCTGCGCGATTCGACCGAACACCCGCGCATGCGCGAAATCGTCGCCTCGCTGGTCGAGAGCATCGAAGGTGGCCGCTCGCTGTCGCAGGCCATGGCTGAACACCCGGCCGCTTTCAGCAAGGTTTTCTGCGCACTGGTCCGCGCCGGCGAACTGACCGGCAACCTTTCGGAAGTGCTGCGCGAACAGGTCGAGGCCTTCAAATGGGAGGACGAGCTGGTGTCGCAGACCCGCCGGCTGCTCACCTATCCGGCCATCGTCGGTACCTTCCTGCTGTTCGTGATCGGTGTGCTCATGCTGGTGGTGGTGCCCGACCTCGCCCGCTTCTTCCGCAACACCGGGCTTGAACTGCCGCTGCAGACCCGCATCCTGATGGGCACCTCGGAATTCCTTCAGGCCTGGTGGCCGGCGCTCATCGTGATCGTGCTGGCCACGGTCGTCGGGCTGGCGACCGCATTGCGCGTGAACCCGGCGCTGCGCCAGCGCCTGGACTGGATCAAGCTCAACCTGCCGGTGATCGGCCCCATCCTGCACAAGGTGGTGCTGTCGCGCTTCGCCAGCATGTTCGCGATGATGTACGGCGCCGGCATTCCCATCATCGACGCGGTGCGCACCTCGGAAGACGTGGTCGGCAATGCGGCGGTACGCGACGCGCTGATGCGCGCCGGCCTGCTGATCGGCCAGGGCCAGAACGTGACCGCCGCCTTCCAGAGTGTCGGTCTTTTTCCGCCGCTGGTGGTGCGCATGCTGCGCGTGGGCGAAAGCACCGGTGCACTCGACCGCGCGCTGCGCGAGGTGTCCTACTTCTACACCCGCGACGTGCGTGAATCGATCGCCCGCGCGCAGGCGGCGATGGAGCCGGCGCTCACGCTGGTGCTCGGCCTGCTGCTGATGAGCGTGGCCTTCGCGGTGCTCGGCCCGGTGTACGACATGCTGACCAAGCTGAGGATCTGATGCCGCGCCGCCACGTGCTCTATCTCGACGCCGCCCACCTGGCCGTCTATGGATGGCGCGCCGGTGAGGTGACGCTGCGCGCGCGCTTCGCCAACGACGCCGACGGCCACGCGCAGTTCGGCGAATTCCTGCGTCAGCGGCGCGACAGCCTCTATCTGATGCTGTGCGATCTGGTGGACGAAGCCTTCGTTGCCGAAAGCGTGCCGCATGTGAGCGGCGCCGATCGGGCGGCGCTGATCCGCCGCAAACTCGCGCAGCATTTCTTCGGCACGCCCTACACCTGCGCCCGCTCGCTGGGCCGGCAGCGGGTTGGCCGACGCGACGAACAGATGCTGTTCTGCGCACTGACCCGACCGGTGGTGCTGGAACCCTGGCTGAGCGCGCTGCGCGGCGCCGAGGTCGCGCTGAGCGGCATCCACAGTCTGCCGCTGGCCGGCGAAGCGATACTGGAGCGCCTGCGTCTAACCGAAGGGCAGACCCTGCTGCTGGGCATCAGCCCGGCCGGCGTGCGGCAGAGTTTCTTCGAGGGCGGCCGGTTGCGCTTCTCGCGCCTGACACCGCTGACCGCGCTGTCCAGCAACGATCTGCCGCGCGCCTGCGCCGAAGAGGCGCGCCGGCTGCATCCCTATCTGCTCGGCCAGCGCCTGATTTCGCGCAGCGAACCACTGACCGTGCGGGTGCTGGTGCCGCCGGCACGGGTGGACGATTTCGCGCTGGCCTGCCGGTCGAACGACGCGCTGCGCTTCGAACTGATAGACAGCGGCCTGGCGGCCGCCCGTCTTGGCCTGCGCCCGGCTCCGCCGGACGCCGACAGCGAAACGCTGTTCGTGCAGGCGCTGATGCGGCATACGCCTGCCGAACAGTTCGCGCCGGCTGCGGAACGACGCTTCCACCGCATCTGGCTCACCCGATTCGCGCTGCGCGCCGCAGGCTCCGTGGTGCTGGCAGCCTGCCTGCTGTACGCCACCCACAGCGCGCTCGACAGTCTGGAACTGCGGCAGGACGCACAGCGTCTGGCCGACGACACGTTGCGCGCCCAGCGTCAGCGCCAGGACATCATCCAGCGGCTGCCACCGACCCCGGTGCCGCTGGACACGCTGCGCGCGGTGCATGAGCGCAGCCTGCAGATCGAACAGCGCAGCGCGCAGCCCGGAACGCTGATGTCCGACCTCGGGCAGGTGCTGGAACAGATGCCGCAGGTGGCGCTGGACCGACTCGAATGGCGCATGGCAAGCGACGCCGGCAGCAACGGCTCGACCACCGGCGGCAATATGCGGGCCGATCTGGTGGTGCAGGCCCGTCTGCCGCAGGAATTCGGCAGTCAGCAGCGACGCGCACTGGAGGTGGTGGACACGCTGGCCGCGCTGCTGCGTGCCCGCCCGGGCGTACAGGTGCAGGTGCTGCGCCAGCCCTTCGATCTGGAATCGGGTCAGGTGCTGCGTGGCGGCACCCGTGCCGAACAGCTCGACGCCGGCAGCCCGCCGCCGTTTTCGCTGCGTTTGAGCCGCACGGTGAACCCGTCATGAAGCGTGAAGACCTGCGCAAGGCCAGCGGCAGCGCACTGCTCGCGCTGGCCATGGCCCTGACCGGCAGCGCGGCCATCTGGGCCAGCAATGAACTGTCTACCGAAGTGCGCCAGTCACACGCCCAGGCTCAGGCTGGCCGCGATGCGGCGCAGCGCGCGCTGTCGGCCGCACGCGCCGAAGAGGCGGAGATCGCCGCCAAGATCGACCGTTTCCGCCATCTGGTCGAGCGCGGAGCGGTCGGGCCGGAACAGCGCCTGGCCTGGGTCGAACTGATACGCGATGCACGCGCCCGTCACGGTCTGGGCGCGCTCGATTACGAATTCTCGCCGCAGCGCCCGCTGGACATGGCGATCGCCCCGGCAGACGCAGGTCAGCTGGAGGCGGCCAGCAGCGCACTGCGCCTCCGCATGCCGCTGCTGCACGAAGGCCAGCTGCTCGACCTGCTCGACGATCTGGTCCGCTCCGCGCCCGCCATCGTGCGGGTGCGTGAATGCACGGTCAGCCGTGCCGTCACTGCGGCGCCCGGTGGTGAGCAGCTGACCGCCGACTGCCTGCTCGACTGGATCACCTTCCGCCCGCGCAACGGAGGCCCGGCATGAGGCGGCTCGCGCTCGCCTGTGCGCTCTGGCTGACCGGCACCGGAGCCGGCGCACAGACCGCGGCGGATACCGCCGCGCACCCGGTGGCGAGCGCTCTGCCCCCGCGCACGGCACTTGGCCGTCTGTTCTACAGCGAAGATGAACGCAGCCGGCTGGAAGCCCGACGCAATGCGGCCGTCGCCGAGCACGACATTCCGCGCACCGTGGGCGCGCTGAAGCTGGATGGCGTGGTGACCCGCTCGTCCGGCCGCGGCACCTGGTTCATCAATGGTACGGCCGCCGACCCTGATGCACTGGCCCGCCTCCCGGGCCGCGCCGAACACGGCGTGCTGCAGCTGCAGGGTGCAGACGGACGGCCGCTTCGCCTGAAGCCGGGCGAGCGCGCCGCCATTTCGGAAGGTGGCCACGCCAGTACCGAAGGCCCGGTCATCGACATCCGGCCGGGGCGGTCGCGGTGAACCGCCCGCCTCAGCGCCAGCGGGGCGCCGCCCTCATACTCGCCGTGGTGCTGCTCGGGCTGCTCGCGCTCACCACGCTCAGTCGTGCGCTGTCGGCGCCTCCAGGGCTCGCCGAAACGCTGGCCACCGAGCGCGCGCTGGCGCGCGCCCGCGACGCGCTGGTCGGTTTCGCCGCGCTCGGCAACAGCGAAGGCAGCCAGATCAACTCGCCGGGCGCCCTGCCCTGCCCGGATCTCGACAACGACGGGGCGGCCGACTTCAGCTGTGCCGGCCACGTCGGCCGCCTGCCCTGGCGCACGCTGGGTCTCGGACGAACCACCGACGGCAGCGGCGAATGTCTGTGGTATGCGCGCAGCCCGACCTACAGCAACAACATCCAGACCAGCACCCGTGGCACCGGCCCCGACCGTCCGGCACTGAACCCGGCCACCCCCGGCGAAATCGTCGAGGTCGGCAGCACCGGGCCGAGCGGACGCCTGCTTGCGGCCGCCGTGTTCGCGCCGGGCTATGCGCTGGGCGGGCAGCTGCGCGACGCGGCCGATCCGGTGTCAGGCTGCCGGGGCGGCAGCATCGGCCAGTTCCTGGAAGACATGACCGTCGCCGGGAGCGAGCGGCCGCACACCAGCGGCCTGAACGCGGTCAGCCTGCTGCCGGAGGCCAGCTTCAACGACCGGGTGATCTCGCTCGACACGCCCCGCCTGTTCGCCACCGCCAGCGCCCGCGTGCTGGCCGAGCTGCGGCCGCAGTCCATACCTGACGATGGCACCCGCAACGCCGATGGCACGCCGGTGGCCGAATGGTGGGCGCGCAACCAGTGGTGTTCCCGCCTGTGCATGCTGGGCAGCGACGCGCGCATCGCCCTGAGCGACGGTCGCATCGTTGCACGCACGCTGGCCGTGCTGCCCGACTGCGCCCTGCCCTGTTCCTGAACATGAAAAAGCAACGAGGATTCACGCTGGTCGAAATCGCGGTGGCCCTCACCATCATCGCGCTGCTCAGCATCGGCGCCATCGGCGCACTGCAGATGGCCATGCTGCGCACCCGCATCGCCGAAACCCGTGAAGCGCTGCAGGCCGCGCGCGAAGCGGTGACCGCCTATGCGGTCGCCAACCGCTCGCTGCCCTGCCCGGCCGCATCCAGCACCGACGGACTTGAGCAGAGCCGCAGCGGCGGCAGCTGCACCACCTCGCGCGGCCTGCTGCCGTGGACCACGCTGGGTGTGCGCGGCCTCGACGGCTGGGGCAACCGCATCGGCTACATGGTGTCGCCGGCGCTGGCGAAGGCGCCCGCCGACCGCATCCGGCTGGACAGCGCAGGCGACATCCAGATCCTGCTGCGCGACGCCGCCGGCAACGAGGTCAGCGCCGCCACAGCGTCAGCGGTGGCTTTCGCGCTGTGGTCACATGGCGAGAACGGCCGCGGCGCGACCACCTCGGCCGCCACTGTGGTGGCCGACGATTCGGCCACCAACAGTGACGAGGACGCCAACAGTTCGCAACCGGACGGCACGATGCCGCGACGTCTTTACGCACGCGAAGGCAGCACCCTCAGCGCCACGCCCGGTGGCGAGTTCGACGACAGGGTGGAATGGGAATCGCGTTTCGTGCTGTTCGGCCGCATGATCACTGCAGGACAGCTGCCATGACACACACCCGCTCTTCGCTGCTCGCCCGACTGCGCAGCGGCGGCATCCGGCCGGAGGACAGCGCAGACGAACGGCTGAACAAGTCGCTGCTGGTGCTGGCCACCGGCCTGGTGTGCGTCGCCTCCACGCTGTGGCTTGCGGTGTACTGGAGTCTCGGGCCCCGGCTGTCGGCCACGCTGCCCTTTGCCTATCAGCTGCTGCTGGCCGGAAATCTGGCCATCTTCCTGTTCCGCGGCAATTTCGCGAGCTTCCGCGCCACCCAGCTGGGTCTGTTTCTGTTCGGGCCTTTCGTCGCACAATGGGCCATCGGCAATTTCATCACTGCCAGCGGCATCCTGCTGTGGGGCCTGCTTGCACCGATCGGCGCCATTCTGTGCATCGGCGCGCGTGAGGCGCTTGCGTGGTTCTTCGCCTATGCCTTCCTTGTCGCGCTGACCGGCTTCTTCGACTACTACCTCGCCGACGCCGCGACCTACCGCAATGCGCTGGTGCCGGTGGAAACCAGCGTGGTGTTCTTCGCGCTCAACTTTCTGGCGGTGTCCAGCATCGTGTTCATGCTGCTGCGCTTCGCGATCGAGCAGAAACAGATCATCGCGCGCCGCCTTGCCGAGGCGCACGCGCTGCTGGAACAGGAACAGGCGCGGTCGGAACGCTTGCTGCTGAACATCCTGCCCGGCCCGGTCGCACGTCGGCTCAAGGAAAACGAGAAGAACATCGCCGACGGTTTCGCCGATGTGAGTGTCATGTTCGCCGACATCGTCAACTTCACCCAGGTCGCCGCCGGCATGACGCCGGCCCAGGTGTTCTCGATGCTGAACCGCGTGTTCTCGCGTTTCGACGAACTTGCGGAAGCCCGCGGGCTGGAGAAGATCAAGACCATCGGCGACGCCTACATGGTGGCCGGCGGTCTGAATTCGGACAATGCCGACTACACCGCCGCCATCGCCGATCTGGCACTGGAAATGCGAGACTGGCTGCGCAACCAGACCACCGGCACCGGCGTACTGCTCGATCTGCGCATCGGCATCGGAACCGGCCCGGTCGTGGCCGGCGTGGTCGGCAAGAAGAAATTCATCTACGACCTGTGGGGAGATACCGTCAATCTTGCCAGCCGCATCACCACGGAAGGTGTGCCGGGCATGGTGCAGGTCGATACCGCCACCTATCTGCGTCTGCGCAGCCGCTGCGACTTCCACCCGCCGCAGACGCTCTATCTGAAGGGCAAGGGCGATACCGTGGTGTACCGCTTGATAGGTCGCAAGGAAGACTGTATCGAATTGAGTACTGACAGAGTGGACATCCTGCTCGACGCGGGATGAGAAACGATCTGGTCGAAGCGAGCCCGCTCGCGATGCGCCCTGACTCCAGAAGCTGACCGCTTGCGGCCAGCCTGTCGCAGCCAGCAAGGTCGCTCCTGAGGGGGGGCTTGCCACTGTCGTGATGATGCAGTGGCAGTTCGGACAGGTGGCCGAAATGATCCAGCGCGAGCGCCAGATCCAGCGCCGCCAGCTCCAGATAGGCGGTGCGCGCGAAACTTACGATGTCGGTGCCCAGATCGAGCTTGCCAAGGCGGACCTTGATCGTCATTTCCCAGATCGACACAGGGCTGATGTACAGCGTCGAAACAGGGGCGGCAATCTTCTCCCTTGCTGCTTCTGAAATCCGGTCGGGCGCATGAGCCAGCCCTATCAGCACAGGGGTGTCGAGCAGGATACGCATCAGCGATAGTCGGCGAATGCATCCAGCGGTGCATCGAAATCCTCGGCAACCCGGACCTTGCCCGCTGCCCAGCCAAGGCGTCGTACACGCAGTACCGGCTCCACCGGCACCAGCCTGACCACCGGCTTGTTCGCCCTTGCGATGACCACCTCTTCCCCGCGCAGCGCCGCCGCCACCCGTTCCGACAGCGCCGTTTTCGCTTCCAGCATATTGACCCGACGCATCATCACACCTTCATCTTGACCAACGACTTGGTCAAGCCAATACCTGCGCACCGAAAGGTCAACGAAAAACGGGCGCCCGAAGGCGCCCGTTTGAACACGACTTTCTGATCGGGAACCGATTAGAAGGTGTGGGCCAGACCGACGTTGAAGCCGGAATCGCCGTAGGCGTTGTTCGTGAAAGTGCCGTTGGTGTTGGTCGCACCACCGTTCGCACCAGCACCAGTGGCGTTCTTGGTGATACCGCAGTTGGCGTTACGATCATTGTCAATCTTCGCGTAGGTTGCGTACGCGGTGGTGCGCTTCGAGAAGGCATACTCGCCACCGAAGCCCCACTTCGAGCAATCGCTTTGAGCAGCACGATCATCATTGGCCTGAACATAGCTTGCCTTCAGCTTGATGTTCGCCGTGACCGGTGCTTCCAGACCGATCAGCCAGCCGTCACCGTCAGAAGTAACGGCACCGCCAGCAACATCACCACGACTTGCGCGGTTGCTGCCCTCGGTCTTCTCGTAGTAACCCAAGAGCTTGACAACGCCAAAATCATAGCTAGCACCAGCGACGTACAGATCGTACTCAAGGTCGCCACCAGTCACGGTGTTCGCGCGCTTGATCTTCAGATTTTCATAATCAAGCGTGATGCTCAGCGGGCCATTGTCGTACATGGCAGCAATCGCATACAGGGGCGTGTCGCCGGTTTCGATGTCGCCGGTGAAGAGTGCTTGATTGTTGCCAGCTTCCGACAGCAGCGAGGTCGTGTAAGCGGCCAGGAACTTCAGGCCAGGGGCCAGTTCCGGAGAGATGTACACAACCGCATTGTCGGCACGGTCAGCTTGACCGAGGCCAGACGTACGACCGAACAGCGAACCGGCGTTGGCAACGGTCTGATTCTTGAACGGATCGTACTTGCCGACGAAGGAGTAACGGGCGCCATCCACACGGCCGCCGAGGGCGGTACCGAAGGCACCGGTCAGGCCGACCCAGCTGTGACGGTTGGTGGTGCCGCCGAATGAGGTGCCGTTGTCGCCGGAGAAACCGAATTCGAATTCGTAAATGGCCTTCAGACCGTTGCCCAGGTCTTCGGTGCCCTTGAAGCCGAAGCGATTGGTACCGAGGATGCCATCTTCGAAGTCGTTCAGGCGGCCGGTGCGGCCAGCTTGCGAAGCGGCGCCGTTGTCACCACCACGCGACATGAAACCGTAGTCGACACGACCGTAGATGGTCACGTTGGAAGCTTCGGCCATGACGGCGGCCGGGGCGAGCGCTGCGGCGATGGCAGCGGCAAGCAGTTTCTTGGACATTACGCAAATCTCCTCTTGCGATGATAGTGGGTGCCCGGATCGTGTTTCGGCCGGGAGGCCGCTGAACTGCCGGGCTACACACCTTCGAGCTTCAGAAGGTGTGGCGGACTGTACCCAAGCAGCAAAGTACGCCGCAAGCCATGCGTCAAATTACGTAGCCGGGCAGGCTCGACCTTGTGGTTTTTGCGCAACACGGCCTCAGCCTTCGGAATTGCAGAACGAACGGAACAGGCAGATCCGCCAGAAATGGCGCCAGCCCGTGCAGCAGGGGAACTCTGACCGCATAGACTCACGCCCCCTTCTCCCATCCCGGCCGACGCGAATCTGAGAAATCGCCCTCTCCTGCCTCGTATGGACGACGCGCCGAAGCAGGTCGCGGCCGGTCGCCGATGTTTCGGTGCGGGGCATTGCCAGAACGCCGAATGAACGGGAACTCAGTCGCTTTCATGGCAGCGGACGCAAAAAAGCCCGGAACACGTCCGGGCTTCTGTCTTCGGAAAAGCTGAGTTCGGGAGATCAGATCCCGCAGCTGCCGCTGCCGCCGGAGCGACCGATCAGGTCGAAGAATTCGCGACGGGTGCGCGCGTCCTCGCGGAAGGCGCCCAGCATGCGGCTGGTTACCATGGCCACGCCCGGCTTGTGCACACCGCGCGTGGTCATGCACTCGTGTGCTGCCTCGATGACGACCGCCACGCCGCGCGGCTGCAGCACCTCATACAGCGCGTCCGCGACCTGCACCGTCATCTTTTCCTGGATCTGCAGACGCTTGGCGAACACCTCGACCAGTCGCGCCAGCTTGGAAATGCCGACCACGCGGCGATCGGGGAGATAGGCCACATGTGCTGTGCCGATGATGGGCACCATATGGTGTTCGCAGTGGCTTTCGAAGCGGATGCCGGTCAGCGCGATCACTTCGTCGTAACCCTCGACTTCCTCGAAGGTGCGCGACAGCACTTCACGCGGATCTTCGGCGTAGCCGGCGAAGAACTCTTCATAGGCCTTGACCACCCGCTTGGGCGTATCGAGCAGGCCTTCGCGCGCGGGGTCGTCTCCGGTCCAGCGGATCAGGGTGCGAACGGCCGCCTCGGCTTCTTCACGGGTCGGACGCGCGATGTCTGTGCTCTTCATGATCTTCCTGTACTTATATATATGGAGGTCGGCGGACGGCTCTTGTCCGCCCTGCATACGCATGAAACCACCCGGACCGCTCATGGTGGCGGCGGGTCGAGCGGTTTTCAAGGGGCTTGAGCAATGTGTGACCCTTGATATGGCGTTTTTGCTCCCCAGATTGAGCACACGCGGCCTGTTGCGCTGCGATTGTTTCCGGATGCAAGACGCCGGAACGGCGCGCTGCGGGCCTGCTCCATCGTTCGCCCACACGTTGCGCCGGCGGTTCAGCCATAGCGTCAGGCGCACAAACACACGTCAGGAGAGGACATCCGATGAAGATCAAGCTGTCTCGTACCGCTCTCGCAGCGCTGACCGCCACCGCGTTCGGCCTCGGCGCCACCGCGACGACAGTGGACTGGCTGCGCGCCGCCGAAGCGGCGCCACAGTCCAAACCAACCACACAGGTTGCCCAGTCGACAACGGCTGCGACCACGCCGGTCGCGGCGCCCCTGGTCAGCGGCCTGCCGGATTTCAGCACCCTGGTCGAACAGACTTCGCCCTCGGTGGTGAATATCAGCGTGGTCGGCAAGGTGCCTCAGCGCGCGGCGATGAATCCGAATGACCCGATGTTCGAGTTCTTCCGGCGCTTCGGCATTCCGGTGCCGCAGAACCCGCAACGGGGCGGCGGCGGCGAAGCACCGGCCCCGCGCGGCATCGGCTCCGGCTTTGTCATCAGCCCGGATGGCTACATCCTGACCAATGCGCACGTGGTCGCCGAAGCGGCTGAAGTGACCGTGAAATTCACCGACAAGCGCGAGTACAAGGCCAAGGTGATCGGCAGCGACAAGCGCACCGACGTGGCGCTGATCAAGATCGAAGCGAAGAACCTGCCGGCGGTGAAGCTGGGCAATGCGGAAACCACCCGGGTCGGCGAATGGGTGGCCGCCATCGGCGCGCCTTTCGGCTTCGAGAACACGGTGACCGCCGGCATCGTCAGCGCCAAGTCGCGCGCGCTGCCGGACGAATCGCTGGTGCCTTTCATCCAGACCGACGTGGCGATCAACCCGGGCAATTCCGGCGGTCCGCTGTTCAATCTGAGTGGCGAGGTGATCGGCATCAATTCGCAGATCTATTCGCGCACCGGCGGTTTCATGGGCCTCTCCTTCGCCATTCCGATCGACGTCGCGATGCGGGTGGCCGACCAGATCAAGCAGTATGGCCGCGCCAAGCACGCCCGCCTGGGCGTCAGCATCCAGCCGATCACGCGCGAACTGGCCGACAGCTTCGGCCTGGACCGCGCGCGCGGCGCGCTGGTGGCCAACGTGGATCGCGGAGGGCCGGCTGACAAGGGGGGCCTGCAGGCCGGCGACGTCATCCTGTCGGTGGAAGGCCGGGAAGTGTCCGATTCGTTTGACCTGCCCAAAGTGATCGGCAACCTGCCCCCGGGCAAGGCGGTAAAGCTCAGGGTGTGGCGGCAGGGCGCCGAACGCGAACTGAACGCGACGCTGGGCGAACAGAACGACGGCGAACTGGTCGCGCAGAGCGACAGCAGCCGCGACAGCACCCCGCTGCGCGACCGCCTTGGCCTGGCAGTGCGGCCGCTGACCGACGCCGAATCCCAGCAGCTGGGCGTGAATCGCGGCGTGGTCGTTGCTGACGCAGCGGGCGCAGCCGCCCAGGCCGGCATACAGCCAGGCGACGCGATTCTTGCGGTCAACGGACAACCGGTCGGCAGCGCGGAAGAACTGGCGCGGCTGGTGGAGAAGGCCAAGGGCCGGGTGGCGTTGCTGATACAGCGCGGCGACAACCGCCTGTTCGTACCGATCCGGGCAGGCTGACAGCCCGCCTCGTAACGCCCGAGGCGCCCGACATCAACAGACCCCCACGATAGTTTCGCGGGGGTCTGTGCTGCAGGCGACAAGGCGACAGAACCGGGCGTGGCGCGTCCTCAGGGGCTGCATCGCATGCCGGGCGGGCGCCTGCGATGCGCCCGGCGGTGCCGCCTCCGGGACCAGGAAGCATCAGGCGCGAAACCTGCGCTCAGGCGGCCTGCCGCGGCCGGGCCAGCACCCGCCAGTCCTTGCCGACCGCACGCAGGTCGCGGACATCGAGATCGATACGCTGCGCCAGCGTGTCGAAGGGGCCGAGATTGAACAGCCCCATGCCGCGACCGAGTACGGTGGGCGCCAGATACATCAGCAGTTCGTCGACACAGCCTTCGCGCATCAGCGAGCCGTTCAGCTTATGGCCGGATTCGGCGTGCACCTCGTTCAGCCCGCGCGCGCCCAGCGCCTGGAACATGGCCGGCAGATCGACCTTGCCGCCCTCGTTCGGCAGCACCAGCAGTTCGGCACCGGCGTCGCGCAGTGCCTGTGCCTTCGGCGTGTCGTCCGACGCGCACACCACCAGCAGCGGCGAACGCTCGATGTCGGCGAACAGCTTCGCCAGCGGCGTGAGCTGAAGCCGCGCGTCGACGATGATGCGCAGCGGCTGACGCGGCGTGTCGACCTCGCGCACGGTCAGGCTGGGATCGTCCTCCATCACGGTACCGATGCCGGACAGCACCGCGCAGGCGCGAGCCCGCCAGCGGTGACCGTCGCGCCGCGCAGCCGGGCCGGTGATCCACTGGCTCACACCGTTCTCAAGCGCGGTGACGCCGTCCAGCGTGGAGGCGGTCTTCAGCCGCACCCAGGGCCTGCCGCGGGTCATGCGCGACACGAAGCCGATATTCAGCTCGCGCGCCTCGTTCTCCAGCACGCCGCATTCGGTCTCGATGCCGGCGGCGCGCAGGCGCGCCAGACCGTTGCCGGCGACCAGCGGATTCGGGTCCTGCATGGCGGCGACCACGCGCGCGACGCCGGCCGCAACCAGTGCGTCGGCACAGGGCGGCGTGCGGCCGTGGTGGCTGCAGGGTTCCAGCGTCACGTAGGCGGTGGCGCCGCGGGCCGAGTCACCGGCAGCTCGCAGCGCGTGTACCTCGGCATGCGGCTGGCCGGCCCGCTCATGCCAGCCCTCGCCGACGATGCAGCCGTCCTTCACCAGCACGCAGCCGACCCGTGGATTGGGTGAGGTGGTCCACAGTCCGCGTGCGGCCAGCTTCAGCGCACGCGCCATGAAGCGCGCGTCCAGCGCAACATCGGACGCCATTCAGCCTCCGGTCTTGCGGGTTGCGCGCGGTGGCTTGGTCACTTCGCGCACCACTTCGGAAAATTCATCGACGTCCTCGAAATTGCGATAGACGCTGGCGAAACGGATGTAGCCGATCTTGTCCAGCTTCTTCAGCTCGCGCATGACCAGTTCGCCCAGCCGGTCGGTCGCCAGTTCGCGCACGCCCATGGTGAGCAGGCGTTCCTCGATGCGATCCATCGCCAGATCCACCGATTCGGTGGTGACCGGCCGCTTGCGCAGCGCCAGCATCATGCTGGCACGCAGTTTCTCGCGGTCGTAATCGGCGCGCCGACCGTCCTTCTTGACGATCTGCGGCATCTTCAGCTCGACCCGCTCGTAGGTGGTGAAGCGCTTGTCGCAGTGCGCGCAGCGGCGGCGGCGACGGATGATGTCGCCGTCCTCGCTTTCGCGGGTTTCGACCACCTGAGTATCGGGGGAGCTGCAGAACGGGCATTTCATGGCGTCGCTCCGTGCATGGACGGCGCGAATGTTACGCCGGGATGCGGCATTGCGCCGCATCCCGGCTGCAGAAGCTGCCTCGTCAGGCGGCTTCGCTCGCCTCGATCAGCTTCTGGTAGGTGAATGCGGACAGGGCCAGACGGTCCGATTCCTGAACCTCGAGGAATTCCAGCCCGTGGTTGAAGGCCAGCGATTCGCTGTCGGCCTCCTGGTTGCGCTGCGCCATGCGGATGACGGCCTTCACGTGTACGAACTGGTCGATATCATCGAACTGCAGCCGGAACTTGAGCTGCAACTCGTCGCCCTGCCCGCCGACCGGGGCCTTCGCGGCGAGCAGCGCCCCCCCTTTGCTGAGATCGAGCAAGGTGCCGGCGTAGAGCGCACCGTAGGCATCGGTCACCGCAGTGATGAGCTTGACGCTGGCGCGCTGCGCACGCCTCACCCGCATGCCACGCACCTTCTTCGGATAGCTCAGGTGCAGATAGGGGAAAGGCGTATTCGACATTTTCAGAACATGTGCGGGAAAGGCATACACGCTCTTGCCTGAAAAGAAGCGCACGACAAATGCGGCGTCCTGCTTCACGATGGCATAGGCGCCATCAATCATCGGCGGCGTGACCATCACGCTGCGTCCTCTGGCGTAACCGAGCAGTTTCACCGTATGACGCTGCCCGTCCTCCCCGGCCCCCTGCATTTGCAGTACGTCGCCGACCTGCATGCGGATTTCCTCAAGATCGAGCAGGATGCCTTCCTTGTCGGAGGGTGCCTTCGCCTCACCTTCCTGGCCGGCACGCGCGGTCACCTGCGGCATGTTGGCGGCCACGGTATCGCGGTAAAGCCCGCGTTCGCTCAGGACATCAAGCTGGTTCTGTGTCTGGACGATGACACCGGCCTTCAGCAACAGTTTGTTGTTCTGGTCGTACAGCGAATAGGGCAATGGCTTGCCCAGCATCACATCGGTCTTGCGTACCGGAATCATCAATGAGCCTCGCGAGCAACGGGATATCCCTGCGGGTATCGACCCGCTGCAACGAAACTTGATGTCACGGTCACTGTTACGTGTGCTTTTTTACACTCGACTGCAGCCTAGCGTCCGCGCGCCTTCATCAGATCGTGCAGGCTGCGCGCGGCCGGCACCAGCGGCGTGCGGTGCTGCGTCCAGCCCATCTGGCTGCGCGGCGCCAGCCGGCGCAACCGGGTGGCGGCCCAGCGCAGCAGCCGGTAGCGGCCGGGGCTGGCGTAGATGCCGCTCCAGAAGCGCCACACCAGCTTCTGACCGAGACTGAACGACGCCCCCTGCCCGGCCAGCGGCTGCGCCACCGCCGCGCCCGGCGCCCGGTTGGCTTCGGTGCGCAGCCGCATCAGCAGCGATGGAATGGGGATGCGCACCGGACACACCTCGGCACAGGCGCCGCACAGGCTGGAGGCGGTCGGCAGGTCGCGGCTTTCGTCCAGCCCGAGCAGGTGCGGCGACAGGATCTGGCCGATCGGCCCCGGATAGGTGGTGCCGTAGGCGTGCCCGCCGACCCGGGCATAGACCGGGCAGTGGTTCATGCACGCGCCACAGCGTATGCATTGCAGCGTGGCCCGCAGCTGGGCGTCGGCGTAGGCCTGGCTGCGGCCGTTGTCGAGCAGCACCAGATGCATGCGGCGGGGCCCGTCCTGATCGTCCGGCCGGCGCGGACCGGAAATCAGGTTGAAATAGGTGGTCGCCGCCTGACCGGTGGCCGAGCGCGGCAGCAGGCTGGCCAGCGGCATCGCATGTTCCAGCGTATCGACCACCTTCTCGATGCCCATCATCGCGATGTGAATGTCCGGCACCGTGGTCGACAGACGCCCGTTGCCCTCGTTCTCGACCAGCCACAGCGTGCCGGTTTCGGCGATCGCGAAATTGACGCCGGAAATGCCGATGTCGGCCTGCATGAAGCGCTCGCGCAGCACCTGCCGGCCGGTGTGGATGAGCGCATCGACGTCTTCGGTGTATCCCGCGCCCGGAATTTTCTGTTCGAACAGGCGGGCGATGTCCTGCTTCGTCTTGTGGATGGCCGGCATCACGATGTGCGACGGCCGCTCGCCGGCCAGCTGCACGATGTACTCGCCCATGTCCGATTCCAGACACTCGACGCCGCGCGCCCCGAGGTAGTGGTTCAGTTCCACCTCCTCGCTCACCATGGACTTGCCCTTGATCACCCGCCGCGCACCGGCTTCGGTGGCGATACGGTGGATGATGGCGCAGGCCTCGTCCGGCGTGTCCGCCCAGTGCACCTCGACGCCGCGCGCCTGCAGATTCGCTTCCAGCTTTTCCAGCAGCGCCGGCAGGTGGGCCAGCGCGTGCTTGCGCACCGCCTCGCCCAGATCGCGCAGCGCCTCGGTTTCGACCGGGTCCGGAAACTGGCTGGCCCGCTTGTCGCGCAGGAAGTGCATCGCGCTGCGGAAATTGTCGCGCAGGCCGTCGTCGGCCAGCGCCTCGCTGACCCGGCCGCGGAACTGTGCCGGCGATACGAAATGCAGGGGCTGCGCGCTCATGCGGTCTCTCCGTCGGCGATCACCACCACGATCAGTTCGCGCGGGCCGTGCGCGCCATAGGCCAGGGTCTGCTGGATGTCGGCGGTGCGCGAGGGGCTGGACACCAGCACCCGGTTGGTCGGCATGTCGTCGGCCCAGCGCTGCGCGCTGGCGGCGTGGTGCAGGTCGTCGTACAGGTCGCGCGCGTCGATGCAGACCAGGCTGACCGGCGGCACCAGAGACAGCGTACGCGGCAGCGCACCGCCGTGATTCAGCAGCAGTGCGCCGGTGGCCGCGATGCCGGCCGACGCCGGCGTGAAGCCGGCGTCGACCGCTTCGAACAGCTCGCGCTTCCAGCCTTCGATCGCGCCTTCGAAACACACGGTATCGACCGTGTCCGGCAGCGCCGCGGCGAGCGTGGCCGCGCGTGCGCAGGTGCCCAGCGCCAGCCGGCGCACGCCGCGCTGCTGCAGCGCCCCGACCGCCACCGGCGCCCAGTCGTGCGGCCCGGCC
>JBEQBZ010000010.1:0-114707 GCA_041639545.1 Methyloversatilis sp.
AAGAGAACTCGAAAGCATCGAGTCCGACGTTAACAGCCTTCAGCTGCGTTTACAACAACTTGCGAACAAAATGAAAATGCCGTTCAGCGCTAACTGAACGGCATTACGGCGGTGCCGGGCCCTTTTCACTGGCAGCGTACTGTAGAACCCTGAAATCCGATTCAGCTCTCCACCGTCCCGCCAATCAGTGCCGCACTGTGCTGCAGGCGCTGGAAGAGGGCCAGAGCGGCGGGCCAGGGGCCGTGGCCCGAATCGACGTTCACATGGCCGGCGTCGCCCAGATCCACGAGCTGGGCGCCCCAGCGCTCGGCCCAGGTGGCGGCGGACAGGAAGCGCATCCACGGATCGTTGCGGCTGGCGGCCACGACGGCGGCGAAGGGCAGGGCGGATGACGGGATGCGCGCGGTGACGCCGAACTTGTCCGGGCTGGCCGGGGCCACCAGCAGCGCGCCGGCAATGCGATCGCCCACCTGCCGGGCAGCCACGACCGACGCCAGGCAGCCGAAGCTGTGCGCGATCAGCCACACCCGGCCAGACGAAGATTCGACCGCCTCGACCACGCGGGTCGACCACAGCTCGATGTCGGGCTGTGCCCAGTCGGCCTGTTCGACGCGGCGTGCGCCGACCAGGGGCTCGATCCAGGTCTGCCAGTGATCGGGGCCGCTGCCATTCAGGCCGGGCACCACCAGTACGCTGTCCATCTCCTGTCCGTCCGGATCCGTTACTTGCTCGCGGCCACCCCGGCACTGCGCCTGGCCAGTGCGGTGTCCGATTTAAGCAGGTCGGCGGCGTCGCCCATGATGCGTGCGGCTTCGTCCAGCAGCACGTCACGTGCTGCCTTGCGCGATTTTTCCGCCGCCAGTTCGCTGTCCAGCGCGCGTTCGCCGGCCTGCAGGCCGTCGTCGCGCAGCACCGGCGCGTCATCCGTACCGTCCTTTACCTCGCTGCGCGCCTTCAGTTTCGCTTCCTGAGCTTCACGCTCCTTGCGCCGGGCTTCGGCATTCAGCGAAATTTCGGTGCGCTTGCGCATCGCTTCGGCTTCGGCGAGGTCGTCCAGCAGATCACGGTAGCCGCGGTCCTGTGCGGTGCGGGCCTGATGGCGGGCGGTCAGCATGGGCAGCAGTTCCTGCGGACGGCCTACCGCCCGGTAGTCGGCCGGCGGAATCTGGGTCCAGGGCAGAGGATTGTCATAGCTCGACTCACCGATGCGGTCGTGGTCCATGGTGCGGGCCAGCGGCAGATCGGGCGTGACACCGCGCAACTGCGTGGTGCCGCCATTCACCCGGAAAAACTGGGCGATGGTGAGCTTCAGTTCGCCATAGGTCGGCTTGTCGCTCTTGAAAACTTCTTCCATGTCGAGCAGCGACTGCACCGTGCCCTTGCCGAAGCTGGTTTCGCCGATCACCAGACCGCGGCCGTAGTCCTGGATGGCGGCGGCGAAAATTTCCGATGCGGACGCCGAGGCACGGTTGATCAGCACGCCCAGCGGGCCGTCCCAGGCCACGCCGGCGTCGTTGTCCTGCTCGACGCGGATCTGGCCCTTGCCGTTGCGCTGCTGCACCACCGGCCCGCGGTCGATGAACAGACCGGTCAGCCGCACCGCCTCGTCCAGCGAACCGCCGCCGTTGTTGCGCAGATCGATCAGCAGCGCATCGACCTTTTCGGCCTTCAGTTCTGCGATCAACCGGGCGACGTCGCGACTGGCGCTGCGGAAATCGGCGTCGGCACGCGATTTCGCCTCGACGTCCTGATAGAAGGTGGGCAGCGTGATCACCCCCACCTTCTGGCCTCCGGACTCGATTACCGACTTGGCGGCAGCCTGTTTTTCGAGCTTGATGGTGTCGCGCACCATCTTCACCCGGGTGGGCTTCGCGTCCGGGCCGGCGTCGGCCGGCAGAATGTCCAGCGTCACCACCGTGTCCTTGGTGCCACGGATGAGCTGCACCACGTCATCGACGCGCCAGCTCACCACGTCGGCCATTGGCGTCTGTTCGTCTTTCGCCACGCCGACGATGCGGTCTCCGATCTTGATCTTTTCCGAACGGGCGGCCGGACCGCCGGCCACCAGCTCGCGTATCGTCACGTACTCGTCGCGCTCCTGCAGCACCGCCCCGATGCCGACCAGCGACAGCCTCATGTTGATCGAGAAGTCTTCGGCCGCGCGCGGACCGAGGTAGCTGGTGTGCGGCTCGATCGATTCGGCGTACGCATTCATGAAGATCTGGAATACGTCATCGCTCTTGATGCGGCTGGCGCTGGTCTGCGCCTGATCGTAGCGCTTGCCCAGCGTGTCGCGGATGGCCGCATCGTCCTTGCCGGCCAGCTTCAGGCGCAGCCACTCGTTCTTCACCCGCTTGCGCCACAGCTCCTGCAGTTCGGCGCCGGTCTTCGCCCACGGCGCGTCGGTGCGCACGTACTGGTAGTTCTCGTCCTGCGTGAAATCGAAACCCTTTGCGAGCAGCGCGCGCGCTTCGCCCAGCCGCTCCTGCTGACGCTGTGCGTAGCGGGTGTAGATGGCGAACGGGGCGGCCAGATTCTGCTGGCGGATGGCGTCATCCAGCAGCAGACGCACCGAATTGAAGGTGTCAATGTCGGACTGCAGGAAGAACACCCGGTCCGGGTCCAGCATCTTCAGATAACGGTCCAGGATGCGGCCGGACAGCGCGTCGTCCAGCGGCACATTCTGGTAGTGAAAGCGGGACATCAGTTCTGCGCTGGCCTGGGCGGCCAGGGCATGGGCCTCCACCGGCTTCAGCGTCGGCACGGTCGGAGTTGCGGCCTGCAGCGCCACCGGGGCGGGCAGCGCAAGGCCGATCAGCAGGAAGAGGGTATTCAGTTTCATCGTGGGACTCCGACGCTTACAGGCAAACAAGGGACAACAGGGGCGAAGTATGTGCCATCGACCATGGCAGGCGGCCTTTTGTTCGGCTACCTGCGTGAAAGTCTTGTCGCTCCTGGTGATGTCGCGCCGTCAGGGCCCGTGTTTTCGTGTGCTGCGAGGATGCGGCCTTGCTCCCGCGCTGTGAACGCATTTGTTCTGCTGAGCTTTGCAGCACCGCTCGAGTACGGTGCGGGAACACGGAAGCGGGCAGCGGCGAACTCCACCGGGTGCCATCGTTCGTGGGTATGCCGGTTATCGACGCATCCGGACGGAATCCGGACAATCGCGCTTCAGCCGTCATATCGTCTGTATTTGCCTGCTGACGAACCGGTCTGCCAATGAAGCTCACGATCCTTTGTCTGTGCGCCGAGTGGTGCGGAACATGCCGCACCTTTCGTGCAGCCTTTGAACAGGTGCGGGCGGCACGCACCGCCGACCGCTGCCGTTGGGTGGACATCGAGGAGCAAGACGCCCTGCTTGTCGCTCTGGACATCGACATCGAAAGCCTGCCTACGCTGATCGTCGTTGATGACCAGCATGGCGTCCGCTTTGCAGGGCCGATCTCGCCGTTTGCGGAGATCGCCCTTCGGCTGTGCCGGACAGCGGACGAGGGCGGCCTCTGGGCCGATCCGCGGCATGCACTCGCTTCGCGGGCCGCGGCGTTCGCTTCGGCGCTGGCCGACGACTGATCCGCCGACCGGGCGCAGCAATCGGCCGGGGCCTGGCTTCCTCGATGCCGGCCCCAGGTGAGGTGCCCCCGCCTTGTGAGCCGTTCAGTCCAGGGTATCGCCGCGTTGAGGCAGGCCGATCCGGGCGAGTTCAGCCTCTTCATCCGGTTCGTAGAGGCGCGAGCGGGTGAGGAAGCGCACGCCTTCCGGCGATTCGATCGAGAAGCCGGAGCCGCGGCCCGGCACGACGTCAATGATGAGGTGGGTGTGCTGCCAGTACTCGAACTGCGCCACGCTCATGCAGAAGGGCATGCCGCCGATCTCGCCAAGCACGTAGTCGGAACTGCCGAGCTTGAATTCGTTGCGCGGGTAGCACATCGGCGCGCTGCCGTCGCAGCAGCCGCCGGATTGGTGAAAGAGCAGCGGACCGTGTTTCCGGGCGAGCCGGGCGATCCATTCGAGTGCTTCGGGGGTGGCGGTGACGCGGGTGACCATGATTCTCCTCCTGCCTGTGTTCCGGTCCGGATGATGCCTGCCGGATGACCGCGTGAATCGCGCAATGTTCGACCGGCGGGGCATAACGGAATTCCTTCTCGTGAAATGCCCGGTCGCGACGTCCAAACAAAAAAAGGGGCGCCGAAGCGCCCCTTTCACTTACCACGGCATCAGAAGAAGCCCAGTGCCTTCGGCGAGTAGCTCACCAGCATGTTCTTGGTCTGCTGATAGTGGTCCAGCATCATCTTGTGGGTTTCACGACCGATGCCCGACTGCTTGTAGCCACCGAACGCGGCGTGAGCCGGGTACAGGTGGTAGCAGTTGGTCCATACGCGGCCGGCCTGGATGTTGCGGCCGAAGCGATAGGTGCGATGCACCGAACGCGACCACACGCCGGCGCCGAGGCCGAACATGGTGTCGTTGGCGATCGCCAGGGCGTCAGCTTCGTCCTTGAAGGTGGTCAGTGCGAGCACCGGGCCGAAGATTTCTTCCTGGAAGATGCGCATCTTGTTGTGGCCCTTCAGAACCGTCGGCTGAATGTAGTAGCCACTGGTTTCCGATTCGGCACGCTTGGCACCACCGATCAGCACCTCGGCACCTTCCTTGCGGCCGATGTCGATGTAGGACAGGATCTTCTCTGCCTGGTCCGAGCTGGCCTGGGCGCCGATCATGGTGTCGGTGTCCAGCGGGTGACCGCCGCGCACCTTGGCGACGCGGGCGATGGCGCGTTCGATGAACTTGTCGGCGATCGATTCGTGAACCAGAGCACGGCTCGGGCAGGTGCAGACTTCACCCTGGTTCAGCGCGAACATGGCGAAACCTTCGAGCGTCTTGTCGAAGAAGTCGTCATCCTGGTCCATGATGTCGTCGAAGAAGATGTTCGGCGACTTGCCGCCCAGTTCCACGGTCGACGGGATTATGTTCTGGGAAGCATATTGCAGGATGAGGCGGCCGGTCGTAGTTTCGCCGGTGAAGGCGATCTTGGCGATGCGCGGGCTGGTGGCCAGCGGCTTGCCGGCTTCGATGCCGAAACCGTTGACGATGTTCAGCACGCCCGGGGGCAGCAGGTCGGCGATCAGCTCGGCCAGCACCATGATGGAAACCGGGGTCTGCTCGGCCGGCTTCAGCACGATGCAGTTGCCGGCGGCCAGTGCCGGAGCCAGCTTCCAGGCAGCCATCAGGATCGGGAAGTTCCACGGGATGATCTGGCCGACAACGCCCAGCGGCTCGTGGAAGTGGTAGGCGACGGTGTCGTCGTCGATTTCGGACAGCGAGCCTTCCTGGGCGCGGATGCAGCCAGCGTAGTAGCGGAAGTGGTCGATGGCGAGCGGGATGTCGGCGGCCAGGGTTTCACGGATGGGCTTGCCGTTGTCCCAGGTTTCGGCGACGGCCAGCATCTCGAGGTTGGCTTCGAGGCGGTCGGCGATCTTGAGGAGGACGGCGGCGCGGCCGGCCGGCGAGGTGCGGCCCCAGGCGTCACGTGCCTTGTGGGCGGCGTCGAGAGCGAGGTCGATATCGGCTGCCTGCGAGCGGGCGGCCTGGCAGAAGACTTTGCCGGTGACCGGGGAGATGTTGTCGAAGTATTGTCCTTCGACAGGCGCTACCCACTTGCCACCGATGAAGTTGTCGTAACGGGGCTTGAAGGTGATTTTCGAGCCGGGTTGACCGGGATCGGCGTAACGCATGTATTTCCTCCTCGAGTTGTCGATTGCCCCTGCGGTCGGCAACAATGCACGACAGAACAACACAGGGTCACTGCGCACGCTACTGCGTCGCAGGTAGGTATCCGGTAGGTAGTGGTGGAGCGAGACGAATGACGGGTTCTGTGGCAAATCTTGCGGCACGCCGCCGCCGTATCGAGTCGATACGGCGGGGCGAGCGCACGGCGGGCGAACGCATCGTCGTGGTGGGCATGGACATCGCCGGCTCGTGGCAGCGGTCGCGCGAGGCGGTGTCTGAAACATGTTCTGCCGCGCCGATAGAAGACACGGTGCCGGACTGGACCCAGACGCCCTATGGTCAGGCGGTCACCTCCTGCGTCGATGAGCTTGAAACCGTGGCGCGCGAAAGCGGCATGGTGGCTGCGGTGAGCGACGCCGAAGGCCGCCTGCTCTGGACCGGCTGCAGCCGCAGCATGCGCAACCGTGCCGAGCGGGTGCATTTCGTGCCCGGCGGCCGCTGGGACGAGCGCTCGGTCGGCACCAACGCGCTGGCGCTGGCGCTGCGCTACCGGCGGCCGGCCAGCGTGTTCTCGGCCGAACATTTCATCCCGGCGGTGCAGGACTGGGTGTGCTATGCCGCGCCGGTCCGCGACGGCACCACTGGCGAGGTACTGGGTGTGGTCGATCTGTCGACCACCTGGAACAAGCATTCTCCGCTGGCGCTGCATGCGGTTGAGCGTTTCGCGCAACGGGTGTCGCAGGCGCTGCAATCGCTGAATCACATGCCGGTGCTGCGCCTGCGCACGCTGGGCACGCCGCAGGCGGTGCTGCAGGGCAGGGCGGTGCCCTTGTCGCCGCGCCAGCTGGAAATCCTCTGCCTGCTGGCGCTGCACCCGGAAGGGCTGGATCTGGAGCGCATGCACGCCGCGCTCTATGGCGACCGTCCGGTCGGTGTGGCTACGCTGAAGACCGAGGTGTCGCAGCTGCGTGAGCGCCTGGGGGGCGCAATCGGTTCGCGGCCATACCGGCTGCTGGTGAATTGGCAGGCGGACTTCCGCGATCTGGAACAGGCGCTGGACGCCGGTCGCATCGAGAACGCACTCGGCATCTATCGGGGCGCCTTTCTGCCCCGTACCGAAAGCCCGCTGTTGCGCGCCTGGCGCGACTGCCTCGAATCCCGGCTGTCGGAGGCCATCTTCCGCGTCGACAACCCGGATGTGCTGCTCAACCATCTCGGCCAGTCGCCGGAGGCGGTGGATGCCCTGCAGCGTCTGGGCGAACTTCTGTCGCCCGATCACCCCGGCCGTGCCCTGCTGGCAAGGACGTTCGGCGAAGTCTGAATCCGTTCGCCGGGCAGACGCGGGCCTCCGCGAACGGTGCCGGAGCCCAGTTCCGGGATCTTCGCCGCATGATGGACAGGCTCGGCCGTGTCACGGGGCCGGGCGGCAGCACGCTGTATACTTCCGGCCAGTTCACCCCGGGAGCCCCACTTGATCCGTATCAGCAGCCAGTTCGACAGCGGCGCCATCGAGGTGCTGGACTGTTCTGATGCGTCGAACATCCGCCTCAACCTGCCGTCCGACAATGCTGCGGCGTTCCGGCAGTGGTTCCACTTCAGGTTGCAGGGCGCGCGCGGACAGGCGTGTTCCATCCGTTTCGAGAACGCCGGTCAGTCCGCCTACCCGGGCGGCTGGGATGGCTACCGCGTGGTGGCCTCGTACGACAGGCACAACTGGTTCAGGCTGTCGGCCGGCCAGTACGACGGCGAGCGCTACAGCTTCCGCATCACGCCTGATTTCGACAGTGTCTATTTCGCCTACTTCGAGCCTTATTCGTGGGAGCGGCATCTCGAACTGCTGGGTGCGGCGGATGCCGCCCCGGTGGCGACCGTGACAGATCTGGGCGCGACGCCCGATGGCCGCGATCTGAATCTGATCACGGTGGGGCGGCCGGCGCCCGGGCGGCGCAATGTCTGGATCATCGCGCGCCAGCATCCGGGTGAAACGATGGCGGAGTTCTATGTGGAGGGCCTGCTGCGCCGGCTGTACGACACGTCGGACCCGGTGTCGCGCCGCCTGCTGGAACGTGCCTGCTTCCACGTGGTGCCCAACATGAATCCGGATGGCTCGGTGCGCGGCAATCTGCGCACCAACGCGTGCGGTACCAACCTGAACCGCGCCTGGCGCGAGCCGGACATGCAGAGCAGCCCGGAAGTCGCCCTGGTGCGCGCGAAGATGGAAGCGACCGGTGTGGATGTGTTTCTCGACATCCATGGCGACGAGACGCTGCCCTATGTGTTCACCGACGGCAACGGCATGGTGCCCGGCTTCACCGATGCGCACCGCGCACAGGAACGACGCTTCACCGACGCGCTGCTGGCCGCCAGCCCGGATTTCCAGATGAACGAGGGCTACGCGCCTGACCGCTTTACCGACGAGCTGCTCACGCTGGCATCGAAATGGGTTTACCACCGCTTCGGCTGTCTCGCGCTCACGCTTGAAATGCCCTTCAAGGACAATGCCGATCTGCCGGACGGGCTGTTCGGCTGGAGCAGCGCGCGCAGCCAGCGTCTGGGGGCAGCGACGCTGCAGGCACTGCTGGCGGCGCTCGATGAACCGGCGGGCAACTGAACCGACTTTTCAAACTTTCGACGGACCTCTCTGAATGAAGATCACCGTAATCGGTACCGGCTACGTAGGCCTGGTGTCCGGGGCCTGTCTGGCCGAAATGGGCAACGACGTGCTGTGCCTGGACCTGGACCCGGAGAAGATCCGCATCCTGAATGAGGGCGGCATTCCGATTCATGAGCCGGGCCTGGACGCCGTGGTGGCGCGCAACGTCGAGGCGGGGCGCCTGCATTTCACGACCGACGTGGCCGAGGCGGTGCGCTTTGGCACGATCCAGTTCATCGCGGTGGGCACGCCGCCGGACGAGGACGGCTCGGCCGACCTGCAGTACGTGCTGTCTGCCGCGCGCAATATCGGCCGGCTGATGACCGACTACAAGGTGGTGGTCGACAAGAGCACGGTGCCGGTGGGCACGGCGGACAAGGTGCGTGCGGCGATCGCCGAAGAGCTGGCTGCGCGCGGTCTGAGCCTGGAATATGCCGTGGTGTCGAACCCGGAATTCCTGAAGGAAGGCGCTGCGGTGGAAGATTTCATGCGTCCGGACCGCATCGTGGTGGGGGCCGACGACGAACGTGCGGTACACCTGATGCGCGCGCTGTACGCGCCCTTCCAGCGCAACCGCGACAAGCTGGTGGTGATGGACGTGCGCAGCGCCGAACTGACCAAATACGCCGCCAACGCCATGCTGGCCACCCGCATCAGCTTCATGAACGAGCTGGCGCTGCTGGCTGACCGCATGGGTGCCGACATCGAAATGGTGCGCCAGGGCATCGGCTCGGATCCGCGCATCGGCTACCACTTTCTGTACGCCGGCTGCGGCTACGGCGGCAGCTGCTTTCCGAAGGACGTGAAGGCGCTGATCCGCACCGCCCGCGAAAACGGTCAGGCACTGCAGGTACTGCAGGCCGTGGAAGACGCCAACGACGTGCAGAAGATGGTGCTGGTCGACAAGATCGTCGCGAAGTTCGGCGAAGACCTGTCGGGCCGCCGCTTCGCGCTGTGGGGCCTGGCGTTCAAGCCCAACACCGACGACATGCGCGAAGCGCCGAGCCGGGTCATCATCGCCGAGCTGTTCAAGCGCGGCGCCAGCGTGACCGCCTACGACCCGGTGGCGATGGTCGAGGCGAAGCGCATTTTCGGCGACGAGCCGCGTCTGGCCTACGCCGAGAAGCCGATGGACGCGCTGGAAGGCGCGGACGCGCTGGTGATCGTGACCGAGTGGAAGGAATTCCGCAGCCCGGACTTCGAGCGCATCAAGGCGACGCTGAAGCAGCCGGTCATTTTCGACGGCCGCAATCTGTACGAGACC
Organism: Methyloversatilis sp.; assembly: GCA_041639545.1. GTDB lineage: Bacteria > Pseudomonadota > Gammaproteobacteria > Burkholderiales > Rhodocyclaceae > Methyloversatilis. The sequence goes on from JBEQBZ010000010.1 coordinate 9,642, forward strand.
GAACTGCCGCGCAGCTTCGGCATCGAGTACTCGGCGATCGGTCGCCGCTGAGTCGCGCACGATGAAAGTGCTGCTCACCGGCGCGGCCGGCTTCATCGGCATGCACGTGGCCCAGCGCTTGCTGGCCCGCGGCGACGAGGTGGTCGGGCTGGACAACCTGAACGACTACTATGAAGTATCGCTGAAGGAGGCGCGTCTGGCCCGGCTCACGCCGCAGCCCGGTTTCCGCTTCGTGAAGATGTCGGTCGAGGACCGTGACGGCATGGCGAAGCTGTTCGCCGCCGAGCGCGTCGACCGCGTCGTGCATCTGGCGGCCCAGGCCGGTGTGCGCTACTCGCTGCAGAACCCGAACGCCTACATCGACGCCAACATCGTCGGCTTCATGAACATTCTGGAAGGCTGCCGCCACGCCGGCGTGCAGCATCTGGTGTATGCCAGCAGCTCCAGCGTGTACGGCGGCAATACGAAAATGCCGTTCAGCGAGGCCGACAGCGTCGATCACCCGGTGAGCCTGTACGCGGCGACCAAGAAAGCCAACGAACTGATGGCGCACACCTACAGCCATCTGTACGGCCTGCCCACCACCGGCCTGCGCTTTTTCACCGTCTATGGCCCCTGGGGCCGGCCGGACATGGCGCTTTTCCTGTTCACCAGGGCCATGGTGGAAGGGCGGCCGATCGACGTGTTCAACCGCGGCGACATGCAGCGCGATTTCACCTTCATCGACGACATCGTCGAAGGCGTCATCCGCACGCTGGACCGCCCGGCCGAACCCGACCCGGCCTTCGATGCCGACCATCCGCACCCCGGCCACTCCCGGGCGCCGTTCCGGGTGTTCAACATCGGCAACCAGGGGCCGGTGAAGCTGATGGCCTTCATCGAGGCCATCGAACAGGCTCTGGGCATCACCGCACAGAAGAACCTGCTGCCGATGCAACCGGGCGACGTGCCGGCCACCTATGCCGACGTGTCCGAACTGACCGCCTGGACAGGCTTCTCGCCGGCCACGCCCATCGCCGAAGGGGTGGCGCGCTTCGTCGCGTGGTATCGCGACTATTACCGGGTATGAGCAGGTGTCAGGCCTGAAGCCTGATCAGGGCTGCGCCGGGCGACCGCGCGTTCCAGTCTGTCCAGAGCATCAAGGATGACTGCGCGCGGCGACGCGAGATTGAGCCGCATGTGGCCGCTGCCGCCGGTGCCGAAACTGGTGCCCGGATTCAGGCCGAGGCCGGCTTCGTGGATGAAGAAATCGCGCAGCGCGGCGTCGTCCAGCCCCAGCGGCCGGCAGTCCAGCCACATCAGGTAAGTGCCTTCGGGCGCGTAGGCGTGGATGCGCGGCAGCCGGTGCGCGAGCAGGTCGATCGCTTCGTCGCGCGTGGTTTCAAGATAGGCCATCAGCGCGTCCAGCCAGGGACCGCCTTCGCGGTAGGCCGCTTCCAGCGCGGCCAGACTGAACGGGTTGGACGCGCTCACGTGCAGCTGGCCGAAGGCGCGCGCCACCGCGTCGCGTTCGGCTTCGTCGGCGATCAGCGCGGACAGTCCGAGGCCCGGAATGTTGAAGGTCTTGCTCGGCGCCACTGTGGTGAGCACCCGGTCGCCGCTGCGCGCCAGCGTGGCCAGCGGCGTGTGGCGCACGCCCGGGTAGGTGAGGTCGGCGTGGATTTCGTCGGCCAGCACCACCAGTTCGTGGCGGCGGGCGATGTCCAGCAGGCGGTCCAGCTCTTCGTGCGTCCACACCCGGCCGACCGGATTGTGCGGCGAGCACAGCAGCAGCAGTTTCGAGCCGGCGCGCGCGGCACAGCCTTCGAGCTGGTCGAAATCCATGGTCCAGCGGCCGTCGCGCTCGATCAGCGGGTTTTCCACCACGCGCCGGCCGGTGTCGCGGATGGCGGAAAAGAAGGGCGGATACACCGGCGGCTGCACGATCACGTTGTCGCCCGGCCGGGTAAAGGCCTGTACTGCGGCGTACAGCGTGGGCACCACGCCCGGGCAGAAATGGATGTGCTCGCGCGCCACGTTCCAGCCGTGGCGCGCGGCCAGCCAGCGTTCCAGCGCCTCGAAGGCGCCGTCCGGATAGACCGTGTAGCCATAGACCGGATGCCGGGCGCGCTCGATCAGCGCCTCGGTCACCGCCGGCGGTGCGGCGAAGTCCATGTCGGCCACCCACAGCGGGGTGACCGCCTCGGTGCCGAACACCGTCGCACGGCCGTCGTGCTTGACGCTGGCGGTACCGGCGCGCGCGATCGGGTGATCGAAATCGAAATGCATGGTCAGCGCACCCGCTCCCATACGGTCACTTCGGACAGCGTGTGCTGGAACTTGCGGCGGGTTTCGCGGATGACGAAAGGCACGTCACGCGGCGCGCCCACGATGCGGAAGTGCGTGCCCAGCACCGCCTTCAGGCCGTCCAGCGTGGTCCAGCTTTCGCCGTCCTTCTTGTAGCCACCCAGCCAGTCCTCGCGCTTGGTGTGCTCCTCCAGCCAGGTGTAGGGCGAGGTGATCATCAGCAGGCCTCCGACGTTCAGCCGCTCATGCACCGCCTTCAGGAAGGCGGCCGGGTCGTACAGCCGGTCGATCAGGTTGGCCGCGAGGATGAGGTCGTAGCCGGTGAGCACCGACTTCAGGTTGCAGGCGTCGCCCTGCATGAAATCGACCTTGTCGCGCACCGCGCTCAGTCCGAGGTCGGCCAGCCGGCGGGTCTTGTACGACACCAGTTCGCCTTCGTCGACCAGCGTGTAGCGGAACTCGCCCTGTTCGGCCAGATGTACGCCGGCGTTGATGAAGCGGGCCGAGAAGTCGACACCGGTCACGCGTTCGAAATGGCGGGCCAGTTCGAAGCTGGCGCGACCGGTCGCGCAGCCCAGGTCCAGCGCGCGACGGGCCGGGCGCTCACCCATGGCTTCGATCGCGATGTCGGCCAGCGCCTTCGGGAAGTTGGGAACGCCGAAGTACTCGTCGCCGAAATGGAATTCGGCGTACTCGGACAGCTGGCGGTCGCTTTCGTAATAGACATTGGGCGCAGTGGCCGGTGCATCGCTGATCACGTATCGGAACCCCGCATGCTGGAAGAAATGGCGGCGGAAGGCGTAGCGCGATGCGCGGGTCGCTTCGTTGCCGCAGGAAATCCACGAACCGCCCTTGATCAGGTTGTGGCGGGCGTCGAACGTGGGCGTTGAGAAATCGTCGTAGATCGGGTGCACCTCGAAACCGGCGAAGGGGTAGATCGGCGTTTCGGTCCATTGCCACACATTGCCGACGACGTCGAAGAAATCGCCGTGGGCGTGGCGATCGACCGGACAGGACGAGGCGTGGTGATCGAGGTGCAGATTGGCGTCCGCCCGTGACTGGGCCGGTACTTCGGCCACACCGGCCGCGTCGTACAGCCGGTACCACTCGTCTTCGGTCGGCAGCCGCACCGTGCGACCGGTCTGCGCCGACTTCCAGCGACAGAATGCACGCGCCTCGTGACAGTTGGTTTCCACTGGCCAGTTCCACGGCATCGGCACCTCTTCCAGCATCAGACGCAGATGCCAGCCGTCGCTCCTGCGCACCCAGAATTCCGGATGGTCGATGCCGGTCTGCAGCCGGAAGTCGCGCCAGCCGCGGCCTTCGTCGTCCCACCAGGCGTTGTTGCGGTAACCGTCGTCGTCGACGAAGGCGAGGTATTCACGGTTGCTCACCAGCAGACGGCTGGCTTCGAAGCCGGCCACCGTCGCTTCGCGGGTTTCGTATTCGTTGTCCCAGCCATAGACCGGGTCGTCGCGGTGGCGCCCGAGCACGGTGCGGCCGGCCTGCACCGGTGCCAGCGTGTTGGCCGGCGGTTCGCCGCCGTCGCGACAGGGCGCCCAGGCCGGGTGCGTGCGCACGAAATCGAGCCGGCTCTGGCGGATCAGCACCGACGAGGTTTCGAGGTGGATGCGTTCGTGCTCGATGCCCATCACGATGCTCCACCACGGATGCGACCAGTGGATGGGCGCGGTCAGCGGTGCTTCGCGGATCACCCGGTCCACCGTCTCGCGTACCCGGTTGCGGTAATCGCGCACCGCCTGCACCGTCGGCCAGGCGTAGTTCGCCTCGTTCAGGTCGTCCCAGCTCATTTCATCGACGCCGACCGCGAACATCGACTCCAGCCGCGGGTCGAGCCGCTCGCCGATCAGGCCGGCCAGCAGCAGCTTGTTTACGAAGAAGGTGGCGGTGTGGCCGAAATAGAAAATGAGCGGATGGCGCAGCGTGATCGGCTTGCGGGTCCAGGCCTCGTCGCAGGTGAGCACTTCGAACAGCTGTTCGTAACGGCTGAAGGTGGCGTGGAAGTAGTCGCGCAGCGTGGCGCGCAACTGCTCTGCATCGCTCGTATCGAGCCGTGGCGTGCGCGGGAAGAGGGTGTCCTGGTGAGCGTTCATGTTGTTGTGCTCCGGCATTGATGGGTGCAGCGGCCGTACGCCTGACGGCGACCGCTGCTCTGACGCGCGCGCGCGTCGTCAAGTTCATTGCGCCTTCACGGAGGGCGGGTGGCGCGCGTCTCGACGCCCCGGCGCATGCCCGGACGGCGCTTGAGCCCGCCATTGTGCCTGCGTGGCAGGCACCCGGCGCGCTTGGGCGGCAGGCGCAGTCGCGCGACGCGTGTCCACGTCGTGGACTTTGCCCGTGCTCCGCCGGGTGCCGGGTGCATGACGCCTGCGTGCCGGGGCCGGACACTGCGGCGGTCGCCATTCCGCACGCTTTCCGATGCTGCGTACCGTCCTCCTTTGCCTGCCCTTGCTGGTTGGCTGCCCGATCGCCCTTGCCGACAATCAGTTCTGCGGCGGCGCGCAGAAGCCGGCCTCGCCGGACGACCTCGACAATGCGGTCGGCGAACTGTCGCTGCAGTACATCGCCAGCCAGCCGGCCGGGCCGGTCAGCTGCGCTGCCGGCTATCTGCTGTCAAAGTGCGGCGACCACGAAACCGCCAACCGGGTGTTCGACAAGTGCATCGCGGCCGGCTACACCGGTGCGCTGATCTGGAAGGCGCTCATGTACGAGAACGGGCAGGGCGTGCCGAAAGATGCCGCCCGGGCCGCCGACATGCTGTACCGCGCCGCCACCAGCGGCGACCCGTACTACGGCCCGCTGGGCAAGATGCACTACGCCACCGCACTGCTGCAGGGACGCGGCGTGCCGCGCGACGAACAGGCCGCGATGCGCTGGTTCCGGGAGGCGGCGGCCGAAGGCGACGAAACCGCGCAGGAATTCTTGCGCACCGGCCGCCATACCGCGGTGCGCGACGAAACCGGTCGTGGCGTCGGCGATGCACCCGGCGAAGGGGCCGGCAGCATGGCGGCCCCGGGCAGCGAGGCTGACCGGGCGCTGGATGCCGCCGCTGGCGAACTGTCGCTCGAACTGCAATCGGAAACCGCCGGCGCACGCGGCGCATCGTCTGCACCGCCGCTGTCGGCTCAGACGGTGACCGCGCGACGCCTCGGGGGCGATGCAACGGCCATCCAACCGCTGCCTGCGCCGTCGCAGGTTCCGCCGCAGGACGCGGCCGGAAGCCCGCTCCTGCCGGCCGGCCGGCATCTGGTCGAACGTGTTCCGACGCCGGCTGCCGGAACGCCGGCCAGCCCGCTGTGGCTGCTGCCCATGCTGGCCGCCTTCGTGGCCGGCGCGCTCGCCCGCCTGCGGCCGTGGCCCCGTGCCGCCGCACCGCGACCGGTGGATGCCCCGCGCCGGCCACTGCTGCGCCGCGCCGCCTGAGCGCCCGCCTTCTTCTCAACACCCGTCAAGGACTGGAATCCGCATGACCTCGCAGATCGAAACCGCGCTTTACGGCCTGAGCCAGCTCTTCATGCTGCCGGTGCTGGTCGTGATCGCAGCCCTCTTCCTCTACGCCTTCTGCGTGCTCGGCAGCTTCATCGTGCAGGCACTGCAGCGCCGGGCCGGCCAGCCGGCCGGCTTCGAACTGCGGCAGGCGCTGCGCGCCGACCCGCGCATCAGCCTGGGCGAGCTCGAAGTGCTGGCCGCGCAGCGGCTCGAATGCGTGCGCATCGCGACCCGGGTGGCGCCGCTGCTCGGCCTGGTGGCCACCATGATTCCGATGGGCCCGGCGCTGGCCGCGCTCGGCGATGGCAAGGTGGCCGACATGTCGCGCGGCCTGGGCGTGGCCTTTTCGGCGGTCATCCTGTCGCTGATCGCATCCGCCATCACCCACGCGGTGGCCCAGGTGCGCCGCCGCTGGTACGCCGCCGACCTGCTGCAGATCGAGCGTGCGGTCGATGAAGCGCTGCCGTACGAACTGCCGCCGGAGGCCGCGCGATGAGAACCCGTCTGCTCGATGACACGGAGGACGACGACCCCATCCTGTCGGTGGTCAATCTGATCGACGTGTTCCTGGTCATCATCGCCGCGCTGCTGATCGCGGTGGCCAGTCACCCGCTGAGCCCGTTCGCCGCCGGCGACGCCACGCTCATCCGCAACCCCGGCCAGCAGGACATGGAAATCGTGGTCAAGAAGGGCGACCGCATCAGCCGCTTCCAGGGCGAGGGCGAAGCCAGTGCCGGCCGCGGCGTGAAGGCGGGCACCGCCTACCGGATGGAGGACGGGTCGCTGGTCTATGTGCCGGAGTGAGCGGGGCGCAGAGCGTCTGCTTCAGTCCGGCTCTGGCGCGAAGGCGGTGCCGCCCTCGACGATTTCTCGCTTCAGCCACTCCACCAGCAAGCGGGTGCGGCCGGGCAGCAGCCGGGCGTGCGGATAGACCAGACTGACCGGCCGCGGCGGCGGTTCGAAGTCGCGCAGCACGACGCGCAGCGCGCCGCTGGCCAGATGCGGCCGCACCTGATAGCAAAGGAAAAGGCCGAAGCCGGCGCCGGCGGCGCAGGCATCGACCGCCGGCGCGATGTGGTTGAACTCGAGGTTGCCGCCGACCGGCACCGGCAGCGCGCGGCCATTCACCTGGAAAGTCCATGACAGGCTGGCCGCGCCGGTGAAGCGCACGCAGGGCGCGCCGCGCAGCGCGTCCGGATGCGCCGGTTCGCCCTGTGCGGCCAGCAGCGCAGGGCTGGCCACCACCACCCGGCGGATGTGGCCCAGCGGCTGCGCGATCAGGCCGGAGTCGTCGAGCGTGCCGATGCGTACGCCCACATCCACGCCTTCTTCCAGCAGATTCACCACGCGGTCGTGCAGCAGCACCCGCAGTTTCACTTTCGGGTAGCGCAGCGCGAAGCGGGTGACTGCCGGGGCCACATGCATCTGGCCGAACTGCACCGGCGCGGTGAGCGTGAGCGGCCCAGACGGCTCGGTTGCGCCTTCCTTCAGCGCTTCTTCCGCGTCCTGCACCGCCGACAGCACGCCGCGGCAGCTTTCCAGATAGCTGCGGCCTTCGTCGGTCAGTGCCACGCGACGGGTGGTGCGGTTCATCAGCCGCACGCCCAGATGCGCCTCCAGCGCCGCCAGCGTGCGCACCACCGCCGGCAGCGAACTGTCGAGCAGGCGGGCGGCCGCGGTCAGGCTGCCGTGCTCGGCGATGGCGACGAAAGTACGCATGGCTTTGAGGGTATCCATGGCGGGGATATTACTTCGCTGTGCGGAGCAGTGTTATCCGGTTTTGTGCATTTATTGCTTTGAGTGGAATGCGGATACTGCCTTCCGTCGCATGTCGTTCGACCTCAACCGGAAAGGAATCCGCATGACCCTCACCGCCACCCACCGCCCGGACGCGCCCATCCTGCTGCACGGCTTCAAGCTGTCCGGCCACAGTCACCGTGCCGAACTGTTTCTCGAACTGCTGGGCCTGCCCTACACCTTCCGTCAGGTCGATCTGGCCGGCGGCGAACACAAGACGCCGGCTTTTCTCGCGAAGAACGCCTTCGGCCAGGTGCCGGTGATCGAGGACGGCGATACCGTGGTGGCCGATTCCACCGCCATCCTGGTCTATCTCGCCCAGCGCTACGCCCCCGGTCGCTGGATTCCGGCCGATCCGGCCGGGCAGGCCGGGGTGCAGCGCTGGCTGTCGGCCGCCTCCGGCATGGTCGCTTTCGGCCCCTGCGCGGCGCGGCTGGTGACGCTGTTCAACGGCGATTTCAATCCTGCCGAGGTGATCGCCCGCGCCCACCGGCTGCTGACGGTGATGGAGGGCGAACTGGCCGCGCGCGACTGGCTGGTCGGCAGCGCACCGACGCTGGCTGACGTCGCGGTCTACACCTACGTCGCGCACGCACCGGAAGGCAATGTGTCGCTCGACGACTATCCGCATGTCCGCGCCTGGCTGGCACGGATCGAGGCGCTGCCCGGCTTTGTCGCCATGCCGCAGAGTAAGGTCGGCCTGCGCGCCTGAACGCCATGGACCCGCTCGAAGCCCCGACCGCCGATCCCTTCCACGCCGGCGAGCACGCGCTGCAGGCGCGGGCCGGCCTGCGCGCGCGCATGGCCGACATCGGCGCGCGCGTGATCCGCGACCACATGCCGGACCAGCACCGCGATTTCTTCGCGCTGCTGCCTTTCCTGCTGGTGGGCAGCGTCGACGGGCAGTGCCAGCCCTGGGCGTCGGTGCTGCACGGTGCGCCGGGTTTCGTGCGGTCGCCTGACTCGCGGCGGCTGCGCATCGCGGCGCGGCCGCCGGCCGGCAGCGCGCTGGCGGCCCATCTGGCAGCGGGTGCATCGCTCGGTCTGCTCGGCATCCAGCCGCACACACGTCGGCGCAACCGGATGAACGGCCGCGTGGTGGCCGTGGGCGACGATGGCTTCGAGGTGGCGGTGGAACACAGTTTTGGCAACTGCCCGAAATACATCCGCGTGCGCGAAGCCCATGTGCTGACGGACGCCGGTCAGCCCGGCGCGCCCGAAGCGGGTGCGACGCTGGACGATGAAGCACGCGCGCTGATCGCCGCCGCCGACACGCTGTTCATCGCCAGCGCGCACGCCGGTCAGGCAGACGTGTCGCACCGCGGCGGCGCGCCGGGCTTCGTGCGTTGCGACGACGAAGGCCGGCTGCTGCTGCCCGATTACGCCGGCAACTTCTTCTTCAACACCCTGGGCAATCTGCTGCTGGAACCGCGTGCCGGGCTGCTGTTCATCGATTTCGAACGCGGCGATCTGCTGCAGCTGTCCGCCACCGCCGAACTTATATGGGACGGCCCGCGGGTCGATGCCCATCCGGGCGCGCTGCGCCTGCTCCGGCTCACCGTGACCGGCATGGTCAGAACACGCGGCGGTCTGCCGCTGGGATGGACGGCCGGCGACTGATCCGGAGATGACTGCAGGGGCGCGTGGATGGTGGTGCAGCCGCGCGCGGTCAGCCCTGCAAGCCCAGTTCGCGCGCCGAAGCGAGCACCGCGCGGGCGTCCACGCGGGCGGCGTTGAGCCGGTTGGCGAGCGGGCCGATCAGGGCGTCCGGCGTCAGCACCGCCTGTTCCGACGACAGCAGTTCGTTCAGTTCGCGACGGGCGCTGTCCATCTGCGTGGCGGCATGGGTCGGGTCGGACTGGGCGGTGAGCCGGCGCGCTGCCGCGAGGTGGGCGAGCAGCAGATAGCCGCGGGTGGTGAGTGCGTTGATCGGCGCCAGCGGCAGCTGTTCCGATGCTGGCTCGTCGCGCATGCGTGCGGCGGCATCGGACAGGGCGGCCAGTGCGTCCTGCACCTGCCTGCGGGCCAGCCGGTAGTTCAGGTCGGTGGTGTCAGGCACCAGCGCCACGCTCACGTAGTCGCGCAGCGCCCCCAGCAGGCGGGTGGCCAGCAGCGGCACGGTATTGCGCTCCCACGTCGGCAGCACGCGGCTGAACAGCCAGGCGACTGCTACGCCGACCGCGGTGTCAAGAAAGCGCTCGGAAATGTGGAAGCTGCCGGGCGCAATGAGGTGCAGCTGCAGCAGCGACATGACGCAGGCGGCGGTCACCGTGACCCGGTAGCGCACCGTGATGAAGGCGTGCGCGATGCCGATGCAGACGAACACGATGCCCAGCAGCACTTCGGGCGCGCTCACCCAGTGCAGTACCGCGGCGACGAACAGGCAGCCCAGCGCATTGCCCACCATGCGGTCGGTCTGGCGCTGCTTCGTCTGGCTGAAGCTGGCGCGCATCACCAGCGACACGGTGAGCAGTATCCAGTAGCCGTGACTGGCCCAGGGCAGCCACTGCGACAGCGTGAAGGCAGCGGCCATCGCCAGCGTCAGCCGCAGCGCGTAGCGCAGCACGGGTGAATCCGCGTGCAGCGCGTCGCTGAGTGCGCGCGGTGCGAAGCTGGAGCGCGACAGGAAGCGGCCCATGTCGGCGCCATCCACCCGGACCGGTTCGCGCAGTGCGCGGTCGACCCGGCGCAGGCCGTCGATGGCGCCGAGCAGTTTGCGGCGGCCGGCTTCCAGCACCGCCAGCGCACCACTGCGGTCGGTGGTGGTATCGGCGGCCAGCGCGGCAACCTCGATGTCGAGCGCGGGGCGGGTGTTGCGGTAGGGCGTGTCGTCGAGCACGGTGTCGCGGCCGGACAGATCGCCGTGCGCCAGACGCAACACATCGTCGGCGGCGGTGCGCGTCATGGCGGCCAGCAGGTGCAGCACGCGGTGATCGCCAAAGGCTTCGCGCAGCGGCGCGTAGTCGCCCTGGCTGGCCAGCACCGCCTCGTGCGCGTCGATCAGCGCGAGCAGGCCATTGGCCAGCGCCTGCTGTTCCGGCGTGCAGTGGTCGACCAGCACGAAGTCGCGCGCGGTCTGCAGCCGTTCGCCGAACACCGCCTGCCTTCTCACCAGTTCGGCATACACCTCGTCCAGATCGCGCGCCGGGTCGAACAGCGCGGCCTTGCCGCGCACGTAGTCGGCAAAGGCGTACAGCGCATCGACCAGCGTCCGCCGGCGCATTGCGGTGTCGGTCAGCCGGGCCATCCCGACTGCATAGACGAGGTAGCACAGCCCGCCGGCGAACTGCAGCGCGAGGTGGATCAACTGCTCGCGCGGCGACAGGTCGGGCTGGGCCAGCGTGAACGCCATCACCATCATCATGCCGTAGCCCAGCGGCAGGCCCGGCTTGCCCCAGGCCGTCGCCATCGCCGAACAGAAGGTGATCAGCAGCACCGCGGCGCCGAGCAGCGGCGCGCTGTGATGGGTGGCGAGCATGATGAGCGCGACCGCCGGCATCTGCAGCAGGTTGGCCAGCTGCAGCGGCAGCTTGTTGCGGCGGGGCACCGGAATGTCGGTCAGGCTGACAATGAGGGCGCCGGCGGCCATCGCGATTGCGGTCTGCGTGTCCGCCACCGCCCACGCGAGCAGGGTGACCAGCGCCACGCCCAGTGAGCAGCCGAAGCCGCTCAGCGCGTGATGGTTACGGATCTGGCGCGACAGCAGCGGGTTGCGGGTGATGCGGCGGAACATGGATGAGCGGCGTGGATGAGCGGTGTGCTGAGGCGGAGCGGGTTCAGCCGCGGTCGCGGCGGCGCTGCAGCGCGAACTTCAGCAGCGCGGCGGCGCTGTCGAGATCGAACTTGCGCTTGATGTTGATGCGATGGCTTTCCACCGTGCGCACCGACAGATCGAGCCGGGCCGCGATTTCCTTGTTGCCCAGGCCGTCCGCGATCAGGTCGAGCACGTCGCGCTCACGCGGCGTCAGTTCGGGCTCAGGCAGGCTGGCGCTGACCAGCGCATCCGCCACCCGGGCGCTGAAGTAGCGGCTGCCGGCGCCGACCGCATCGATGGCGGCGACGATTTCGGCGGAGGGGCTGTCCTTCAGCACATAGCCGCGCGCGCCGGCGCGGAAGGCTTCGACCACATACTGCGGCTCGTCGTGCATGGTGAGCATGATCACCTTCAGATCGGGCGCGAGCTGGTGCAGCCGCCGGGTCAGTTCGATGCCGTGGATGTCGCGCATCGAAATGTCCATCAGCACGCAGTCCGGCGCATGCCGCTGCACCGCGTCCATCGCTTCGGCCGCATTGCCGGCTTCGGCCACCACGGTGTAGCGGTCCACGGTTTCCAGCCGTGCGCGCAGGCCGTCGCGCACCAGCGGGTGGTCATCGACGAGCAGCAGGCGAAGGGGGGCGGTCATGGCGTCGGAGCGATCGGTCACGCGAGGGGCAGACGGGCGGACAGCAGCGTACCCGAGCCGTCGGAATAAAGCTCGAAGCGGCCGCCGAGCGCCTCGATGCGCTCGCGCATGCTGCTCAGGCCCAGACCGCGCTGCGGCGATTCGGACACCGCCTCCACGTCGAAGCCGCGGCCGTCGTCGCGGATATCCAGCCTGAGCGCGCCGCCCTCGGCGACCAGCCTGAGCGTCAGCCGCGTGGCGCGGGCGTGGCGTTCGACGTTGTTCAGCGCCTCCTGCAGCAGCCGGAACAGCGCGGTGCCGGCATCGCCCGGCGCGACCAGACTGTCGTCCGCCTCGATCTCTACCGCGACGCCGCTGCGCTGGGCGAATTCGTCCAGCACCTGACGCATGGCCGGCACCAGACCCAGCGTGTCCAGCACGGTCGGGCGCAGGCCGTGCGATATGCGGCGCACGTCGCCCAGCACTTCCTCGACGCCGGCGAGACCGCGTGCCAGCGTGCCGCGCGCGGTGGCTGCCGCATCGGGCAGCGGCTGCGCCTGATCGAGCCGCGCCTGTGCCGATTCCAGCAGGAACTTGACCGATACCAGGCTCTGGCTGACGCCGTCGTGCAGTTCGCGCGCCACCCGGGCCCGCTCCTTTTCCTGCGAGCGCACGACCTGGCGCGCCAGTTCGCGCATCTTCTGTTCGGCGTCGCGCCGGTCCGACACATTGAGCGCCAGCCCGGCCAGCGCCACCAGCAGCGTGGCGACCACCGCGATGCCGGCGATCACGCCCATGGTGTTGCGTATGGCGACCTGTGCCTGGCGGTCCATGCGCTCGCGTGCCGCCACGATGTCGTCGGTGTACAGGCCGGTGCCTATCATCCAGCCCCATTCAGGCACCGTCGCCACATAGCCCAGCTTGTTCTCGCTGCGGCCGGTGGAGGGGCGCCGCCACACGAAGTCGACGAAACCGCCGCCCTCGCGTGCGCGGGCGATCAGGTTCTGTATCGTGGGCCGGCCCTGGGCGTCGCGCACGTCCCACAGATTGCGGCCGACCAGATCCGGCTGGCGCGGGTGCATCAGTGCGCGGCCGTCCATGTCATAGACGAAAAAATAGCCGTCATCGCCGAATTCCAGCTGGCGCAGCACGTCCAGCGCGGCGGCGCGCGAGGCGGCGTCGTCATGCCCGGTCAGATGTTCGATGCTGGCCCGCGCCAGCGTCACGTAGTTCTGCAGCTCGTGCCGGCGGGCATCCATCAGGGCCGGCTCGACGATGGCGTGTTCCGCCTCAGTCAGCGCCTGTGACTGCAGCCGGACCACGGCAGCCACCGCCGCGATGGCGAGCAGCAGCGGAACGACCGCAAGCAGGACGAATTTCAGGCGCAGTTGCATGGCGCGATTCGGAAGCTGGGGAGCGAATGATAAGGGCTGCCGGCGGCGCCTGCCGATCGATGTCACCGTAGGACTGCGACGACAGGGCAGGGCCGACAGACTACACGGCGCTTCCGGATGACCGATACGGCAGCGAACGGGATGCAGCCATCATTCAATCCATGCCGCAGCGTTCGATGGCACACCGCCCGAGAACGCTTCTTCCACGGAATCACGAGGAGATCGTCATGCTGAAATGGGCACTGATATTCGCGCTTGTATCGCTGGTGGCCGGCCTGTTCGGTTTCACCGGCATCGCTGCCGGTGCGGCGGGCATCGCAAAGATCCTGTTCTTCATCTGCGTGGCGATCTTCGCCATCTTTCTGGTGCTCGGCCTGCTGGGCGTCAAGGCACTGAGCTGATCCGCCGAGAACAATCCGGATGAGCGGATCGATCCTTCGAAAACCGGCCGCGGCCGGCACGATGAAACTGGATGCCGAGGCACCGCGCCGCGCGCGCCGAGATCTGGATGACGGTGCGGTGACCCCGGCCAATGACCCGTGGAGCGTGGCCATCGTGCACCTGCTCAATCATGCGCTGGCCACCGAGCGGGTCTGCGTACTGCGCTACAAGCGGCATCACTTCACCGCGCACGCCATGAATTCGCCGGCCATCGCCGAAGAGTTCCGCGAACACGCTGACGAAGAGGCGGCGCATGCCGACAAGCCGGCCCGGCGCATCGTCCAGCTCGGCGGGAAGCCCGATTTCGATCCGGCCCGGCTGCTTGAGCGCAGCCATGCGGACTACGACGAAGCGACCGATCTGCGCGCCATGGTGAACGCCAATCTGATTGCCGAACGCATCGCGGTCGAAAGCGACCGCCAGATGATTGCGCTCATCGGCGACAAGGACCCGACCACGCGTCGCCTGCTGGAACACATCCTGCGCGACGAAGAAGAGCACGCGGACGAACTGGCCGATCTGCTCGCGCACTGAGTGCGAGTGCGAGTGCGTAGGGCGGCCACCGCTGCATCACATTTTTCCAACCACCGAGAAAGGACGAGTCATGAACAGCGACCGTATCGAAGGAAACTGGAAACAACTGAAGGGCAAGGTCCGCGAGCAGTGGGGCAAGCTCACCGATGATGAACTCGATGTGATCGAGGGGCGCCGCGAACAGCTCGCGGGCCGCATCCAGGAGCGCTACGGCGTGGCCCGTGAGGAGGCGGAACGTCAGGTCCGCGAGTGGGAAAAGAAGCTGAACCACTGATCGGAGAAGCATCCTGGCGGGGGCGCACGCAGGCGCCTCCTGCGCTTCGGGTGACATCCGACCGCAGGGCGGTGCTGCGTGGCACCCCCGCCGTTTTGACGTCTGGGCGCGGCTCTTCTGCAGGACCGTGCTTATTCCTCTGCAAGAACAGGGGTAAGTCCCTACGTGTTTCCACTCGACGGCGCCGCGTCATTGCACCGATGTGCCTGTTCCGGCCCGCTGTCCTTACTCCCGGCAGGCCAGACTCACCGGTCACGCGCTCCGCCGTGATGAGACTTTGGTTCCCGCACGCATTCTTCATGCCCGGAGTCGCGGCGCCCCGCCGCGATGGGTTCAACTCAGGTCGTCGTCGTCAAGCGCGCGCCAGACGCTGTTGATGCGGCCTTCGAGCGGACGGAAACGGGATTTGTAGGCCATCTTGGCGCTGTCGCGTATCCAGTAGCCCAGATAGACGTGATGCAGGCCGAGCAGCCGGGCGAGGCGTACCTGCCACAGGATGTTGAAGGTGCCGTAGCTGGCACCTTCGATGTCCGGGTCGTAGTAGGTGTAGACCGACGACAGGCCGTCGTCGAGGATGTCGATGATGCTCACGATGCGCAGCGGCGCGTCGGGTGCGCTGCCGTCGCGGAATTCGATCAGCCGGGTGTCGACGTGGCTCTGCAGCAGGAAGTGCGCGTACTGTTCGCGCGAATCCTGGTCCATGCCGCCGCCGCTGTGGCGGCTGGACTGGTAGCGCTGGTACAGCGCGTAGTGCTCCTCGCGGAAAGACAGCGGCGCTTCGTGAGCCACCAGGTTCTCGTGCTTCTTCTCGGCCCGGCGCTGGGTGCGCGACGGCACGAAGCGGTCCACCGGCAGACGCACCGGCGTGCAGGCGCGGCAGGCGTCGCAGTAGGGCCGGTAGGTGAACACGCCGCTGCGGCGGAAGCCGGCGCGCACCAGATCGCTGTACAGCCGGGCATCGATCAGGTTGGATGGCGTGGCGACCTGCGAACGCGCGGTACGACCCTGCAGATAGGAACAGGCATAGGGCGCCGTTGCATAGAACTGCAATGTGGTGAAGGGCAGGTCCTTGAGCAGCGCCATGGCGTCAGCGGTCGGTGTTCAGTCTTTGAAGTAGTGCGGGATTTCGTCGGCACGCCAGCGGTGCGGATGAGCCGACAGCACCGACTGTGACAGCACGCGACAGAATTCGCTGCGCGCAATTTCACGGCCGCCCATGGAGGCCAGATGCCCGGTATTCATCTGGCAGTCGATCTGTTCGAAACCCTGCGATTCAAGATAGCGCGCGAGATGCACCAGCGCAATCTTCGATCCGTCGCGCACCCGGCTGAACATCGATTCGCCGTAGAACATGCGGCCGATGGCCATGCCGTACAGGCCGCCCACCAGTTCGCCTTCGACCCAGGTTTCGACGCTGTGCGCCCAGCCCTGCGCGTGCAGCGCGCAGTAGGCGGCGATCATGTGTGCGGAAATCCAGGTGCCGCGCTGGCCGTTACGCGGTTCGGCGCACAGCCGCATCACCTGCTCGAAAGCGGTGTCACAGCGCACGTCGTAGGGGCGATTGCGCAGCACCTTGCGCATCGACGGCGTGATGCGGATTTCCGATGGCACCAGCACCATGCGCGGGTCCGGGCTCCACCACAGCACCGGCTCGCCTTCGGAAAACCAGGGGAAGATGCCCTGCCGGTAGGCGTCGAGGATGCGTTGCTGTGTCAGTTCGAGGCCGGCGGCGAGCAGGCCGTTGGGTTCGGCCAGCGCCTGCGTGACCGGCGGGAACGCGTCGCCCGGTTCCAGCCAGGGAATCACGCTGCGCGGGCGGCCGCCTCGGGGTGGCGGAAGGCCACCACATGGTCGGCGTCGAGCCGGATGCCGATGAATTCGCCGATTGCGTGGTTGTGGTGTGACGGCACCAGCGACAGCACGCGCTGGCCGGACGCCAGCCGCAGCGTGTACAGAAACTCTGCGCCGCGGAAGGATTTGCCCATCACTTCGGCGCGCAGCGGCGCGGCGTCGTCGTGCACCACGTCGTCCGGCCGCAGCAGCACGTCGACCCGGGTGTTGCCGGCACAGTGCGGACAGCCGTCCTTGCATTCGAAGGGGAATTCGCTGCGCAGCACGCCCAGCTCCAGCTCCACCTCGTGATCGCCGCGCAGCGTGCCCGGCAGGAACACGCCCTGGCCGACGAAGTCGGCGACGAAGCGGCTGGCCGGGCGGTGGTAGAGGTTGTACGCGCTGTCCCACTGCAGCAGCTCGCCCGCCTTCATCACGCCGATCTCGTCGGCGATGGCGAACGCTTCCTGCTGGTCGTGGGTGACCAGAATGGCGGTGATGCCGCGCGCCTTCAGAATGTCCCGCAGTTCGACCGCAAGCCGGGTGCGCAGCTCGACGTCCAGACTGGAAAACGGTTCGTCCAGCAGCAGCAGTTCCGGATCCGGCGCCAGTGCGCGCGCCAGCGCCACGCGCTGCTGCTGGCCGCCGGACAGCTGGTGCGGGAATTTGTCGGCGTGCTCGCTCAGACCGACCACCGCCAGCATTTCGTCGGCGCGAGCACGGCGTTCGGCGCGCGTGCCGCTGCGAAGGCCGAAAGACACGTTGTCGGCCACGCTCAGATGCGGGAACAGCGCGAAGTCCTGGAACACCATGCCCACCCGCCGCTGTTCCGGCGCGCGGTGCTGATGTGGCGTGGATACGGACTCGCCATGAATGGCGATGAGACCGCTGGTCAGCCGCTCGAACCCGGCGATGGCGCGCAGTATGGTGGTCTTGCCGCAGCCGGACGGACCGAGCAGACAGCCGATGTGACCCCGTTCGAGGCTGAGCGAGAGGTCGCGGACGACTTCGGTGGCGCCGTACGCGATGCGTACGGATTCAAGCTGCAGTTGTGACATGAACCGAAGTCTGAGGGCGGCGGCAGGACAAAACAGTGATCTGTATCAAGATCGATAATCGCTCTCAATTATAATGCAGTGCCGTCGTGCAGGCAGCGTTCCGCACGACAACACTCCGCAACCGAAAGCCGGCCCGGCCGGCAAAGCCCATCCGCCACGTGTTCGCCCGCCGTTTTCACCCCCTGTCCCTGAGTGCGCTGCTGCTGGCTGCGCTGGTCGCCGCACCGGTGCTGTCGGTGCTGTTCAACCTGTTCGCCGGCGGCACCGGCGACACCTGGGCACATCTGGCGTCGACCGTACTGCCCGAGTACGTCGCGAGCACGCTGTGGCTCTGCCTGGGGGTCGGGCTCGGGACTGCGGTGATCGGCGTGTCGACCGCCTGGGCCACCGTAATGTGGGAGTTCCCGGGCCGTCGCGTGCTCGAATGGGCCATGGTGCTGCCGCTGGCCACGCCGGCCTATGTGATGGCCTATACGTACACCGATCTGCTGCAGTTCGTCGGCCCGGTGCAGACGGCGCTGCGCGACACCTTCGGCTGGGAGCGTGGCGACTACTGGTTTCCCGATGTGCGCACCGTGGGCGGTGCGGCCTGCATGTTCGTTGCGGTGCTCTATCCCTATGTATACCTGCTGGCCCGGCAGTCACTGATCGAGCGCGCCGCCGGGCTCAACGAAGCCGCACGCATGCTCGGGCAGGGCGCGTGGGAAGCCTTCTTCCGCGTCACGCTGCCGCTGGCGCGCCCTGCCATTGCGGCAGGCGTATCGCTCGCGCTGATGGAGACGCTGGCCGACTATGGTGCGGTGAGCTATTTCGGCGTACAGACCTTCACCACGGGCATCTATCGCGCCTGGTTCTCGCTCGGCGACCGGGTGGCGGCAGCCCAGCTGGCTGCGGCGCTGCTCGGATTCGTCGCCACGCTGCTGCTGCTTGAGCGGCTGAGCCGGGGTGCAGCGCGCTTCCACGACAGCGGCCGTGCCGGTGGCAGCGCCCGCCGGCATGCGCTGCCGCCGTTCGCTGGCGGCTGCGTGAGCGTGCTCTGCCTGCTGCCGCTGGCGGCCGGTTTTCTGATTCCGGCCGGCGTGCTGCTAAAGTGGGCGTTTTCCGAAGGCGATGTGCAGTTCGGCGAACGCTTCATCGGGCTCGCGCTGAACAGTTTCACGCTGGCCGCCACCGCAAGCCTGTGTGCGGTGGCGCTGGCGCTGCTGCTGGCCTACGCCGTACGGGTGAGCCGGTCGCGGCTGGTGGCACTGGCGCGCGGCGCGGTCGGCCTCGGCTATGCAGTACCGGGCGCGGTGATCGCAGTGGGTATCCTGATTCCGGTCACCCGACTGGATCACGCGCTGACCGGCCTGTGGCAGCACTGGACCGGTCACAACCCCGGTCTGCTGCTGACCGGCGGCATCGCTGCGCTGATCTATGCCTATCTGGCGCGTTTCCTGACCGTGTCGCTGCAGTCGGTTGAATCCGGTCTTGCCCGCATCACACCCAGCATGGACGAAGCAGCACGCAGCCTCGGTCTGGGTGCTGGCGAAACGCTGCGCAGAGTGCATTGGCCCATGCTGCGTGGCAGCCTGCTGACCGCTTCGCTGCTGGTGTTCGTCGATGTGATGAAGGAACTGCCGGCCACGCTGGTGATGCGCCCGTTCAACTTCGATACGCTGGCCACCCAGGCCTATACGCTGGCCAGCGATGAAAGACTGCAGGAAGCATCCACCTCGGCGCTCGCCATCGTGGTGGTGGGTCTGCTGCCGCTGATCGCACTGTCACGCCAGATCGCGCGTTCGCGGCGGAACTGAGGTGCTGCGCTGAACAGTCGCCGCGATGGCGGTGGCTGTTCAGGAGAGGTCGCTGAACACCGGCCCTTTCGCGGCGGGGGCGCCGCTCCCAAAGAGGCTCGGGCGACGGACTGGGCGGAGTTTTGTGGGCGCGGCGACTCGCCGCGATCGCAGCCTCGAAACGGAGATGGCGCTTGATTGAAGGCCGCATCGCGGCGGGGGCGCCGCTCCCACAGAGGGCTCGGGCGACAGACTGGGCGGAGTTTTGTGGGCGCGGCGATTCGCCGCGATCGCAGCCTTGAAACGGAGACAGCGCCTGATCGAAGGCCCTGCCGCGGAAGAGCTGCCGCCGCAGAAAGCCGCAAAGACGCTGATCAGATGCCCGGCGGATCGACCGGCTCGTTCAGCACCAGCCAGTACAGGCCGAGCTGCCCGACCGCGTAGATGAATTTCTCGAAATCCACCGGCTTGCGGATGTAGCTGTTGGCACCGAGCTGATAGGCCTCGTAGATGTCCTGCTGTTCGCGCGAGGTGGTCAGGATGACCACCGGCAGCAGATTGGTCCGGGCATCGGCACGGACGCGGCGCAGCACTTCGAGCCCATCGACACGAGGCAATTTCAGATCGAGCAGGATGACGGCCGGTGCCACCGACAGGTCGCGCCCGGCGTAGGCGCCGGTACCGAACAGGTAATCGAGCGCTTCGACCCCGTCGCGGGCAACGATCACTTCGTTCGCGATGCGGTTCTTGTGAAAGGCGCGAAGCGTGAGGGCTTCGTCATCCGGATTGTCTTCAACCAGCAGTATCGGGCGTTCGCTTGCCATATAAACAGCCTGTCAGGTCGCCTGCATCATTGCGCGGCAGGCTCCAGCGTAAAGAAGAAGCATGCGCCGCGTTCCACTTCGGCTTCTGCCCAGATCCGGCCACCATGCCGCTGTACGATGCGGTGGACGATGGCCAGTCCGATGCCGCTTCCGGAAAACTCACCTGCCGAGTGCAGCCTCTGGAAGGGGCCGAAGAGCTTTGTTGCGTAACGCATGTCAAAGCCCGCGCCGTCGTCCTTTACAAAATACACGAGCTCCCGATCATGCTGCAAGCAACCGATCTCGATGCGTGCGTCTTCGTGGCGGCCGGTGAACTTCCAAGCGTTGCGCAGCAGGTTGTCGAGTGCGATGCGCAGCAGATTCGCATCAGCATACACGCGCATCGACGGCTGGATAAGGAATTCTGCCCGCCGGTCCGGCTCGGCCCGGGTCAGTTCTGAACACAGTTCGCCGGCGACGGCACTCAGGTCCACCATCTGACGATTCATCTCATTGCGTGTGATGCGTGCGAGACCGAGCAGATCATCGATCAGGCGGTGCATGCGCTGAGTGCCCGCGCGAATGCGATTCAGATAATCGCGCCCGCGCTCGTCGAGCTGGTCTGCGTAATCCTCCTCGATCATCCGTGAAAAGCCGTCGATGCCACGCAGCGGCGCAGCCAGATCGTGCGAGACCGAATAGCTGAAGCTTTCCAGCTCGCGCATCGCGGTCAGCAGTTCGGCCGTGCGCTCACGCACCCGGGTTTCGAGGCGCTGGTTCATGGCCAGCATGCCGCGCTCAGCATCCTTCTGGGCACGGATGTCCAGCCCGGTGCACAGCAGATGGGGCAGCCCGTCCAGGTCCAGCCGGTACAGACTGAAAGCGTGGGTGAGATGTTCGCCGCCGGCCGACATCAGGTCGGCCTCGAAACCTGAGGCACGATGAGTCAGTGCGCGTCGGGCCTGGCGGCGCAGTGCTGAATGGAATGCTTCGGGGAACAGCTGAAGCGCCTGTCGGCCAGCGAGTTCCTGCGCCCCCAGTCCGGTCACGGTCTGCAGATTTTCGTTCCACCGGCGCAAGGCACCGCGCGCGTCGACCAGGAAGAACACCCCGGGCATGCTGCGCACCAGCGCGGCCGAAAAGTGCTCCTCCCGGCGGGCGGCGTCGAGCGCGCGTCGGCGTGCGCTGTCGTCGGAGAATATCCAGATGGTTTCTTCGGGTGCGCCAGTCCGTGCAATGACCTGTCGCACCGACACATAGGCATGCAGCGGACTGCCGTCGCGCCGCATCAGCGTGGCTTCCTGCGCGTGCGGTTGCGGGGCATTGCGGCCCGCTCCGTCCAGCAACTGTGGCAGTTCGTGATAACCGCTGAAGAACAGGTCCATCGTGCAACCGATCAGTTCGCTCTGGCGGTAGCCGAAGATTTCCTCGCAGCGCCGGTTGCAGTCGGCAATCTGGTTATCACGCACGTAGACGATGGCCACTGGCACATCGTCCAGCAGTGCCTGCTTTTCCGCGGCCAGCCTGACCACGGCCTCTTCCGCCATCTTTCGTTCGGTGATGTCGGTAATGGAGCCGGAAAATCGCAATACCTTGCCATTGGGGCTGCGGGTGGCCAGACCGCGGTCGCGCACCCACAGATAGTGATCGTCGGCGTGGCGCATGCGGTATTCGATGTCAAACGATTCGCGGCGCAGGAAGTGCTCGTCAATCGCGTGCTGAAGCCGTGCCAGATCATCCGGATGTACCCGCTCGAGCAGATCGTCGTGGGTCTGCGGCTGCTGCGCCTGGGAAATGCCGAGGATTTCGCTCAGCCGCGGCGACAGGAAATAGCGGCCGGCGCCCAGATCCCAGTCCCAGGCACCGTCGAAGGAGCCGCGCACTGCGTGGAACAGCCGCGCCTCGCTCTCGCGCAGCGCATCCAGCGTCATGCGTTCGCGGGTCACGTCTTCCAGCGTGCCGGACACGCAGCGGGCACCGCCTTGCGGGTCGCGGTCGGCGCTGGCGCGCAGCCTGAACCAGCGGTAGGTGCCGTCGCGCACCCGCAGCCGGATCGAATCGTCCGTGCGCTGGAGTTCGCCGCGTACCAGCCGTTCGCGCGCCCGGCGCACCGTGCCGGCATCGTCCGGATGCACCGCAGCGCGCCACTTGAACTGGCTTTCAAACGCATCGATTGCCGTATAGCCCAGCATTTCGGAAAAGCGCGGGCTGTACCAGGTTTCGCCGGTAGCCGGCGACCATTCCCATTCGGCCTCATCGTGGGCGCGCACGATGCGGCCGAGCCGCTGTTCGCGTGCTGCAGCTTCGTCGCGCCGGGTCGCCAGCGTGAAGGCAGCGTTCTCCAGCGCGCGTGCGAGCGGCGCGAGCAGGCTGTCGGTGATGCGATCGAGACTCGGGCGGCCGCCTTGAGCGATGACCACGCTCGCGCCTTCGAGTGCGGACAGCGCAGGTGCCAGACGACGGCGCAGCGTGCTGCCGGCCCCCCAGGCCACCAGCATGCAGAATCCGGCCAGCGCGAACGCGGGCAGCAGCGTGCGCACCAGCACGCCGCCTCCGCTTTCCTGCGCACGAACCACGGACAGCAGTCCGACCGGGCGCCCGTCGTAAAGGATGTTGCCGTCGACCTGCAGATGGCGCTCACTGCCAGCGGGCGCCGCGCCTTTCAGTTCGACCATGATGGCCCCGTCGCTGTCGCGCAGGGTCGCTGCGATCAGCGGACCTTGCCTGACGGCTTCGGCAAGCGCGGCGCGCAGATGCTCGACCCGCTTTTCGGCCGTTGCTGCGGCGAGTTCGTGAGCGAGTGCGGCGTGCACTGCCTCGGTATCGTCACGGCCGGACAGCGCAGCCAGAGCGAGCGACACCATGAGCACGAACAGGCCGAGCGTCAGGCCCTGCCACAGGGCCAGTGAGTGTGTGCGTCTGCGGGCGCGTGCCGGTGGTCCGGCGTCCGCAACGCGGTCCAGCCCGGATCCGGGCTGGCGTTCCGCTTCGTTCATTGCGCCAGGTCTTCGGCCCGCAGCAGGAACACCGGCGCGCTGGCCGAATCGGTGTCCAGCCAGACCAGCGGCAGGTCGGGCAGGGCGGCTTCGGCTTCCGCCTGGTTGTGGCCGATCTCGACCAGCAGCAGACCGCCGGGATTCAGGTGACGGCCGGCTTCGGCGACGATGCGGCGCACGATGTCCATGCCGTCGGCGCCGGCGCCCAGCGCCATCGCCGGCTCCTTGCGGAACTCCTCCGGCAGCGCGTCCATCGCAGCGTCGGTGACATAGGGCGGATTGGACAGGATGAGGTCGTAGCGACGCCCTTCGAGCGGCTCGAACAGGTCGCCGTGCAGCACCTCGACCCGGTTGCGCAGACCGTGGTCATGGATGTTGAGCTGGGCCACCTTGAGCGCATCGGCCGACAGGTCGACCGCATCCACTTCCGCGTCCGGAAAGGTGTGGGCGGCGGCAATGGCCAGACAGGCCGAACCGGTGCACAGGTCGAGAATGCGGCCGGGGGCGCCGGTGTCGTCCAGCCAGGGCGAAAAACCGTCCTGCATCAGTTCGAAAATGTGCGAACGCGGAATGATGACGCGCGGATCGACCCGGAAGCGCAGACCGCCCAGCCACGCTTCGCCGGTGATGTAGGCGGCCGGTTCGCGCTCTTCGCAGCGGCGCTCGACCACGCGCATCAGGCGTTCGCACTCATCGACCGTCAGCGCCGCGTCGAGAAAGGGCTCCAGCCGGTCGAGCGGCAGATGCAGCGTGTGCAGCACCAGATACACCGCCTCGTCCCAGGCGTCGACGAAGCCCTGGCCGAAGGACACTTCGGCCGCGCCCATGCGGCTCATCAGGAAGCGCAGCCAGTCGCGGACCGACAGCAGCTCTTCCGGCGGCAGGGTCTTTTTCGGGGCGGGCGTCTTTTCGGAAGATTTCAGTTTCATGCGGCGGAGTCCGGACCGAGCAGGCGGTCGAGCAGGTTTTCATAGATGCGGGACAGCGGCTCGATGTCGGCCACCGCCACGCATTCGTTCAGTTTGTGGATGGTGGCGTTGCTCGGGCCGATCTCGACCACCTGGCTGCAGATGTCGGCGATGAAGCGGCCATCCGAGGTGCCGCCGGTGGTCGACAGTTCGGTGGTGAGCCCGGTCACGTCACGGATGGCGGCGGCGGCGGCATCGACCAGCGTGCCGCGCGGCGTGAGGAAGGGCCTTCCGCCCAGCGTCCAGGCGATGTCGTAGTCCAGACCGTGACGGTCGAGAATGGCGCTCAGCCGCGCTTTCAACCCGTCCGGCGTACTGGCGGTCGAGAAGCGGAAGTTGAACAGCACCTCCAGCGTGCCCGGAATGACATTGGTCGC
Source organism: Methyloversatilis sp. (assembly GCA_041639545.1). GTDB lineage: Bacteria > Pseudomonadota > Gammaproteobacteria > Burkholderiales > Rhodocyclaceae > Methyloversatilis. Next base: position 34,067 of record JBEQBZ010000010.1, read on the forward strand.
GCCGGTGCCGGCCTTGATGTTGGAAATCTGCCAGCTGGTGGGCGGGAAGTACTCGTTGCCTTCGTCCCAGGTCACCGCGGCCAGTTCGGCCAGCGCCGGCCCGAACAGGTGGATCGGGTTCTTCGCCAGATGCGGGTAGGCGATGTGGCCCTGCACGCCCTTGACCGTGAGCTTGCCGGACAGCGAGCCGCGACGGCCGTTTTTGATCATGTCGCCGACCCGGGTGACCGAGGTCGGTTCGCCCACCACGCAGTAATCCAGCCGTTCGCCGCGTGCCGCCAGCGTTTCGACCACGCGCACCGTGCCGTCGATGGCATCGCCTTCTTCGTCCGAGGTGAGCAGGAAGGCGATCGAACCGGCGTGGTCCGGGCAGCGGGCGACGAAGCGCTCGGTCGAGGTGACGAAGGCGGCCAGCGAGGCCTTCATGTCGGCCGCACCGCGGCCGTACAGCATGCCGTCACGGATGACCGGCTCGAACGGGTCGCTGTGCCACTGGTCGAGCGGGCCGGTCGGCACCACGTCGGTGTGGCCGGCGAAACAGAACAGCGGCGCTGCGCTGCCACGGCGCGCCCACAGATTGGACACGCCGCCGGCATCGATGCGCTCGAGCGTGAAACCGGCCGCGGCCAGCCGCGCACCGATGGTTTCGAGACAGCCGCCATCGACTGGCGTGACCGACCGCGTGGAAATGAGCTGACGGGTGAGCGCCAGAGTGGCTTCGGACATCAGGGAAATTCCGGAAGGACGCAGCGGCGCTCAGCGGCCGCTGTCGTCGAGATTGAGCGAAAACTCGGCGAAGGATGCGCCGCTCGGCTCGGTCGCTTCGAGGTCCGGAATGTCGATGCTCTGTGCATCGGGTCTGGGCGACTCGGGCGTGCCGAACTGCGAGTTGTTGATGAGCCAGGACAGGTTGGTCGGCGAGTCAGAATTCGACAGCGCCTCGTCCAGCGTGATTTCGCCTTCGCGGTAGAGGCGGAACAGATCCTGTTCGAAGGTCTGCGAGCCGGGCGCCATGCTGCGCTCCATCGCCTCCTTCACGCTGTTTACCTCGCCGCGCTCGATCAGTTCGGAAATGTAGCGGGTGTTCAGCAGCACCTCGACCGCCGGCATGCGGCGGCCGTCAGGCTTGCGCACCAGACGCTGCGAAATGATGCCCTTGAGCGTGACCGACAGGTCGAGGAAAAGCAGCGGACGGCTGTCCAGCGGGAAGAAATTGACGATGCGGTTCAGCGCGTGGTGGGCGTTGTTCGCGTGCAGCGTCGCCAGGCACAGGTGACCGGTCTGGGCGTAGGCGAGTGCCGCCTGCATGGTTTCCAGATCGCGGATTTCGCCGATCAGGATGCAGTCCGGCGCCTGACGCATGGCGTTCTTCAGCGCGGGCGCCCAGCCCTCGGTGTCCATGCCGATCTCGCGCTGATTGACGATGGATTTCTTGTGCTTGAACAGGTATTCGATCGGGTCTTCGACCGTCAGGATGTGGCCCGACTTGTTGGCATTGCGATAGTCGATCATCGCCGCCATCGTGGTCGATTTGCCGGAACCGGTGGAGCCCACGACCAGGATGAGGCCACGCTTCTCCATGATCATGTCGGTCAGCACCGGCGGCAGGCCGAGGGTGTCCAGCGGCGGGATGTCGCCCAGGATGTAGCGCACCACCATGGCGATGCTGCCGCGCTGCCAGAACATGTTGACCCGGAAGTTGCCGAGGTCGCGCCGGCCGAAGGACAGGTTCAGTTCGCGCGTCTTCTCGAACTTCTGCTGCTGCTCCTCGCTGAGCATTTCATAGGCCATGCGCTGGATCGTTTCCGGATCCATCACGCGCTGGTTGATCGGCACCGTGGTGCCCTGGATCTTGATCGCGATCGGCGCGCCGGCCGAAATGAAGATGTCGGAGGCGTTCTTCTCCGCCATGACCTGGAACAGCTTGTCGAGAATCACGCGAGGGCCTCCGCCGGCGACATCTTCAGTGGGTCGGACTGTGCGGAATCAGGCGCGCAGCAGTTCGTTGATGCTGGTCTTGGCGCGGGTCTGCGCATCGACGCGCTTGACGATGACGGCGCAGTACAGGCTGTACTTGCCATCAGCCGACGGCAGGTTGCCGGACACCACGACCGAACCTTCCGGCACGCGGCCGTACATCACCTCGCCGGTGGCGCGGTCGTAGATCTTGGTGCTCTGGCCGATGTACACGCCCATCGAGATCACGCAGTTGTCTTCGACGATGACGCCTTCGACCACTTCCGAACGGGCGCCGATGAAGCAGTTGTCGCCGATGATGGTCGGGTTGGCCTGCACCGGCTCCAGCACGCCGCCGATGCCGACGCCGCCCGACAGGTGCACGTTCTTGCCGATCTGGGCGCAGGAACCGACGGTGGCCCAGGTGTCGACCATGGTGCCTTCACCGACGTAGGCGCCGATGTTCACGTAGGACGGCATCAGCACCGCGTTCTTCGCGATGTAGGCGCCGCGGCGCACGGTGGCCGGCGGCACGACGCGGAAACCGCCGGCGCGGAAGGCCGCTTCGTCGTAGCCGGCGAACTTCATCGGCACCTTGTCGAAGTAGCGGGTTTCGGCGCCGTCCATCACCACGTTGTCTTCCATGCGGAAGGACAGCAGCACCGCCTTCTTGATCCACTGGTGGGTGACCCACTGGCCGTCGATGCGCTCAGCCACGCGCAGCGCACCGCTGTCGAGCTGGGCGAGTACGTATTCGATGGCTTCGCGCACCTCGGCCGGGAAGTTGTCCGGCGAGTACTGGGTGCGGTTTTCGAAGGCGGTTTCGATGATCTGCTGTGCGGCCTGCATGGAGGGTGTCCCGTAGTTTTCGATGTGAGAGGGTCGTGGTGCCGCGGCTCAGAGTGCGCGGCAGAACTGCACGATGCGTTCGGCGGCCTCGATGCACTCGCTGGCGGGTGCCACCAGCGCAATGCGGACGAAACCGGCCCCCGGATTGATGCCGTGGGCCGTGCGGGCGAGGTAGCTGCCCGGCAAGACTGCAACATTATATTCGGCGAGCACGCGGCGGGCGAACTCGGCGTCGTCGATCGGCGTGCGCGCCCACAGGTAGAAACTGGCGTCCGGCAGCGGCGACTCCATGACCGAGGCGATCAGCGGCTGCACCGCCGCGAACTTGGCACGGTACTGGTCACGGTTGTCGCGCACGTGCGCCTCGTCTGACCATGCGGCGATGCTGGCGCGCTGTACCGCCAGCCCCATCGCGCTGCCGTGGTAGGTGCGGTAGAGCAGGAAGCGCTTGAGCAGGCGGGCGTCGCCGGCGACGAAGCCGGAGCGCAGGCCGGGCACGTTGGAGCGCTTGGACAGGCTGGAAAACACCACCAGCCGCTCGAAAGCGCCGCGGCCCAGGGCCTGCGCGGCCTGCAGGCCGCCGAGCGGCGGGGCCGCCTCGTCGAAATAGATTTCCGAGTAGCACTCGTCGGAGGCGATGACGAAGTTGTGGCGATCAGCCAGTTCGAACAGCGTGCGCCATTCGTCCAGCGTCATCACCTTGCCGCAGGGATTGGCCGGCGAGCACACATACACCAGCTGCACGCCCTTCCAGTCCGCCTCCGGAATGCGGTCGAAATTGCAGGCGAAGCGGTCTTCCGGCAGCTGGTTGTAGAAGGCGATCTGCGCGCCAGCCAGCAGGGCCGCGCCTTCGTAGATCTGGTAGAAGGGGTTGGGCGCCAGCACCTTGGCGTCCGGCCGGCTGCCGTCGATCACGCACTGCGCGAACGAGAACAGCGCTTCGCGCGAACCGTTCACCGGCAGCACCTGGCTCGCCGCGCTCACCGCCGGCAGACCGTAGCGGCGCTGCAGCCAGGCCGCGATACACTCGCGCAGCGCGTCAATGCCGGCGGTGGTCGGGTACACCGCCAGGCCGTCCAGCGCGCCGGTCAGTGCGTCCTTGATCAGCTGCGGCGTGGCATGCTGCGGCTCGCCGATGGACAGCCGCACCGGCGCGAGGTGGGCCGGGCCGCTCACGCCGGCGGTCAGTTCCTTCAGTCTTTCAAAGGGATAGGGTTGGAGCAGCGACAGATGGGGCGTGACGGGCAGGGTGTCGTTCGGCATGAAAGTCAGCTGTTTCGGTTCTTGAAGCCGGTTGCGCGGACGAGCGCGGCCGGAAACACATAAGTATACGTCGCGATGCTCACTTCCCGCCGGCCGTCGTCACGGCTGCTGCCCTCCGTCGCACTGCTTGCCGGCGCGGTCGTGTGGGGCCTGATCTGGTACCCCTATCGCGTGATCGAAGCCGCCGGCGTCGGCGGCGTCACCGCCACCTTCATCACCTACGGACTGGCCTTCCTGTTCGGTCTGCTGCCGCTGTGGCCGGTGCTGCGCCAGACCCGGCCCAGCTTCTGGTTCGTTGCGCTGGCGCTGGCGGCGGCGGGTACCAATATCGGCTATGTGCTCGGCGCCCTCGACGGTGTGGTGATGCGGGTGCTGCTGCTGTTCTACATGTCGCCGCTGTGGACCGTGCTGCTGTCGCGCCTGCTGCTCGGCGAACGGTTGAGCCGGGCCGGCGCCGGCGTGATCGCGCTGTCTCTGGCCGGCGCCTTCGTCATGCTGTGGCGGCCGGAACTCGGCCTGCCCTGGCCGCAGGGCGGCGCGGAATGGATGGGGCTGGGCGCCGGCGTGTGCTTTGCGCTCGCCAACGTGCTCATTCGTCGCACCGCCCACATCGAGATCGAACAGAAGGTGATGGCGGTGTTTCTGGGCGTGATGTGCATGGCGCCGCTGGCCGCCTGGCTGCGCGGCGAGTCGCCGCTGGAGCAGGTCGCCGCCGCCGGCGCCGAAACCTGGCTGCTGCTGGCCGTGGTGGCCGGTGTGCTGCTGATGGTCAATCTGGTGGTGCATTACGGCATCACCTTCCTCAGCGCCAACGCCGCGATCGCGCTCTTCCTGTTCGAACTGGTGGTCGCCGCGATTTCGTCCTGGTGGCTGGCAGGCGAGGTGATGGGCGTGAAGGAGTGGGTCGGCGGCGCGATGATCATCGCCGCCAGCCTGTTTTCGGGGCATCTGGAGCCCGAGCGGACAGATCAGGACGCCGGAGGCGAAGTCTGATCGTCGGCGCAGTTCGATGCGCTACTGGACAGCTCCGGTCGGTAAGTCACGTGTCAAGGTGCGATGACTGACAGCCGTGCGAAGTAATTCCGGTACGGCTTCGGATCGCGGGTCAGTACGCTCAAATTGGAGACGGCCGCGTGAGCACCGATGAAGAAGTCGGGAAGCGGCTTGTCCCGGCCGCCGCCGCGGCGTCGGTACAGTGCGAAGGCAGCCGCGGCGAGGGACGAGGCAGCCCATGGCAAGGGCGTCCGCGAGGTTTCATAGATATCCAGCATCGCATCCAGGGCGCCGATGTCCGGGTCGGGAATCAGCAGCTCGGTGTAGATGACGATGTTCACGTGCAGGGGGTACCGCTCGCTGCAGCGCTGCAATTGTTCCACGGCCCACTCATGCCAGGGGCTGGCATCGTCGATGCAGTCCACCCAGACATTCGTATCGACCAGCACGCCGGCCGAGCCGTCATAGCTGGCAAGACTGGCGAGCATCACTACGCGGCGCCGTCGGCGGGGTCATCGCCGCGGATGAAATGCATGATTTCGTCCGCGCCCATCTGCCTGAATTCGGCGCCCAGACTGCCGCGTACCTTTACAGCGGCGGCCCTGAGCCGAGCCCGACGGTCTTCCTTGACGCCTGTGCCGACAGGGGTGATGACGATCTTGCTGCCTTCAAGGCTGAACGTCACCTCGCTGCCCGGCGCAACGCCTGCCGCGTCGCGTATGTGCTTGGGGATGGTGACCTGTCCTTTTTCGGTGACGAGCATCTCACACTCCCGAGTAAGAATTGGAAGTAAGAATCCTACCCGAGAGCGGCACCAAAGAACATCAGAGGCAGTTTCGCGCTTGAACACGTGACTTCGCTGACGGACGACGCGCAGGCTTCTTGGCGATGCCCTCGTATGGGGCGAGCCCATGCTCCACTTCGAAGTACCGCTCGTAAGTTCGCCTCAGCCCGCAGAGGTAGCAGGGCGAAGGCCCTGCTACCTCGGCTGTGTGGGCTACACCTTATTGCCAGCTGTTTGCCAACACCGGCTGGAGCGCGCTGACCTGAGCGGCCGACAAGGCGGTCTGACCGAGCGGGGGAGGCGTCATCGACGCCATGGCATCGACCAGCGCCTGCACCTGCGTATCGACCAGGATCTTGTCGCTGGCGGCGACCTGCTCGACGTGCCACTGGCTGCTCACATACCAGTTGGAAACCGTAAGCCTGTCGGTGGTGCCGATGACACTGACTTCAAGATTGTTGCCGACCTTCTTGAACCACAGTTGATCGTAGGCGACGGTCGAATCGAAGCTGAGCACGTCCTGGTTGCCGACCGTGGTGTCGGACTCCCAGATTGAATCCTGGCCGTGGCCTCGGGAGAAGCGATAGGTGTCGTTGCCCGCACCACCATCCAGAAGGTCGTTGCCCAAGCCTCCGATCAAGGTATCCGCTCCTGCGCTGCCGCGCAGCGAATCCGTGCCGGCGCCTCCGTCCAGGGTGTTGTTGCCCGAGTTGCCAAGGATCAGGTTGGCCAGATCATTACCGGTTCCGGAAACTGCGGAACCGGTGAGCATCAGATTGTCGACATGCGACGCCAGCGAATGGCTGACGCTGCTTCTGACGGTATCGAATCCTTGACCGGACAGTTCCACGACTGCATCCGACACGTTATCGACGTAGTAAATATCGTCGCCGGTTCCTCCAACCAGGGTGTCCGCACCCGCGCCACCATCCAGCCGGTCGCTGCCATCAAGAGAGAAACGCAGCGCCGCATTGGATGCGATGACACCCGTAGACGAAAGGGTGATGTTCATGCCATCGCGCGCGCCGGTGCCTGTACCATAATCGAGTATCAACTGATCGGTGTTCGTCAGGTAATCCCTGCCATTGAAACGAAGCCGGTCGACATACAGATTGCGGTCCTGGCCGGTTGCAGCGTCGTATGCATCATTCGTGAATACGACATCGACCCGGTGGGCAGCCGTGGCCGGCAGATTCGCGGCCGAAATCACGTACTCCTGGGCCGTGATTGAACTGACCTCGAAGGTCTGCGCTTTCACGCCGTCGATCCACACCTCCATGAGGGGCGCAGCGCCAAGAGCGACACCTCCGCGCGCAAAGACGCTCAACGACGTGAGTGGCGCGGTGTTCCCGGTTGTTCCCGCAGCATCTCCATAAACGGTATTTGCAGCCGAATTACCGACAAGATGATTTTCGAGAGAATTTCCATGACCATTGATGGCGGCGGTACCTGTAAGGAGGAGCTTTTCCACCTCGCTGCTCAATGTGTAGGTCACGCTCGACTGAACAATATCGGTTCCCGCATTGGCGTTCTCCATGACGACATCGGAAGCTGAATCGACGATGTATGTATCGTTGCCCGAGCCGCCGGCCATGGTGTCCGAGCCCGTGCCACCGTTTACAACGTTATTGGCACTGTTGCCGGTGATCACGTTATTCAGGCTATTCCCGGTGCCGTTGATCGCCCCGCTGCCGGTAAGTGTCAGATTTTCGACATTAGTACCCAGCGTGTAGGTGACGCTGGACTGAACGGTATCGGTTCCCGCACCGGCATTCTCCGTGACGACATCGGAAGTCGAATCGACGACGTATGTGTCGTTGCCCGAGCCGCCGGTCATGGTGTCTGAGCCCGCGCCGCCGCTTAGAACGTTATTGGCACTGTTGCCAGTGATCACGTTATTCAGGCTATTGCCAGTGCCATTGACGGCTCCGCTGCCGGTGAGTATCAAGTTCTCGATATTGGCGCCTAGCGCATAGGTGATGCTGGACTGAACGGTATCGGTTCCCGCACTAGCGTTCTCGGTGACGACATCAGAGGCTGAATCGACGACGTAAGTGTCGTTGCCCGAGCCGCCGGCCATCGTGTCCGCGCCCGCTCCGCCATTGAGAACGTTATTGGCACTGTTGCCGGTGATCACATTATTCAGACCATTACCAGTGCCATTAATCGCACCGGTGCCGGTTAGTATTAGATCTTCTAAATTCAGACTTAGCGAATAGCTTACGCTTGAGGCTATCGAGTCCACGCCTGCGCTCTCCGCCTCGACTACCACATCGTCAATCGAATCGACTTCATAAGTATCGGATCCGAAACCGCCGATCATCGTGTCCGCCCCGGATCCTCCGATTAGAATATTCGCACCGTTGTTACCGGTAAGGACGTTATTTAGTGAATTCCCTTCGGCTCTCTTGGCATAAAAATCCCATGATTCTCCAGGTCGCCGTGACGTGGATAGAACGAGGTTTTCTAAGTTCGCCCCAAGAGTGTAATCAAAAATGGAGTACACCGTATCGATTCCCTCGTCAGGTAGCTCGACAATGATGTCGGTCGGGGCTTCCTGTGCGTAAAGCAAGGGTGTTCCGCTTAGGTTGTATATTCCCGAGTTGACGTAGTAGCGATCATTACCTCGTCCGCCGATATATGTATCGATTCCTCGTAACCCATCAAAAACATCGTTCCCATCCAGTCCTATAAGCGTGTTGTCTAGAAGATTTCCGGTGAGTATGTTGTTGAGGGGATTTCCAGTGGCAAAGATTGCTTGGCTATACTCTTCAAGACGGATGTTTTCAAGTGAATCGGATAGTGCCCAGTCGATGCTGCTGATGACGTTGTCTTCAAATCCAGCATGGCCGCTGCTGTTCTTCTCGCCCGGAGATACAATGACATCGCCAGGGTTGTCTACATAAAACAGTCCCCCACTGCTGGGGCTGATCATAGTGTCAGCGCCAAGCCCCCCTTTGAACATATCGTTGTGGACGTTGGTTCTACCGGTTAGTGTATTGTTAAGATCATTTCCCGTTAGAAACATTGGGTAGTTGAAACTCCCAGTTGCGACTAGATTTTCGACGTTTTGGGGTAGGGTGTATGAAGCGCCCTGGAAATAAACGGTGTCGGAGCCTTCATTTAGACTTTCGAAAACAGTTTGGCCATACCCGGAGTCTATGTAATAGATGTCATCTCCGAGTCCTCCATATAACGAGTCGTTTCCTTTCGCTGCGTATAGAGAGTTGTTGGCGCTGTTACCGCGAAGAATGTTTGTGAGGTCGTTGCCGTTCAATGTTGACGGCAAATGGCCAGTGAGAGTCAAGTTCTCGATGTTTTGCGGCAGGCTATAGGACAAAAATGTTTCAACGGTATCAATTCCATTGTTGGATAAGTCCAGCACGGTGTCGCCCGGGGAGTCGACCGTAAAGAGATCGTTTCCTGATGTCCCAGTCATCTGGTTCGCAACGCCGCTGACTATCTTTGAGTTTAGATAAGCCCCCTTCCATATTTCTCCTGTGGCAAATTCTATTGACTCTATTCTGCGGAGCGGGCTGGAAAAAAATTGCTCTACCGTAATCTGTAGTGAAGGCGCCGATGCTACGGCAACGAGTAGATCGCCCCCGGATCTGTATAGAAATACTTCATCTGAGGAAGTATCGTTCGAGAAGAGAATCTTGTCACTCCCTCCGGTGTCAAGAATTGAATCCAGACCAGAGTCTTTTCCGAAGCTGTACTCATCATCCCCTTCTCCTCCTCGCAAGCTGTCTGCTCCTGTTCCTCCATCCAAGATGTCGTTGCCCTCATCTCCGGAAATCGAGTCGTTTCCGGAGTTGCCGAAAAGAATATCGGCGCCACTCCCACCCCACATTGTATCGTTGCCTAGACCGCCGATTAATGTGTCGGCTCCATGGTGCTCGGGATTTATCGCACTTTCGGACGGATCACCGTCGCCGTACAGAATGTCCGACGAGTCCCCACCATCGAGATAGTCATCGCGCCCACCACCTATCAGCTTGTCGACTCCACTTCCCCCATATAGGGTGTCATTCCCGTGCAGCGAGCTTGGTACTAAGGAGGTGTTGGCATGGTCACCGTAAATCGTGTCGTTCTGGTCACCTCCAAAAAGCAGGTCATTGCCGCCGTAGCCAGCCAGATTGTCGTTTCCTGCTCCGCCATCCAAGGTGTCTGCCCCTGTTTCTGTCAACCCAGCAAGATTCCCAGATCCACCCTGAAGTGTGTCATTGCCAGCGTCTCCAGAGAGGAAATCGGAGCCGGCTCCTCCATGAAGCGCATCATTGTCACCACCTCCGTAAATGAAATCGAAATCATCTGCGCCAAAAATAACGTCCTGCCCGATTCCGCCGGATAGCGTATCTGAACCGCTGCCGCCGAATATCCAGTCATTACCCTCCCCGCCGAAAACGAGATTCGCACCGATGAACTCGGCGCCTGCGGACCAATAGCGAGCGTTGACTGATGCATTGTAAGCTGTCCCATTTGGGCTCTCTATCGGGTTTCGCGTAAAGGTCCAGTTGCTGTAGGGCTCTCCCCACGCATCTGCGAAGATATTGTCGTCCCCACCTCCACCGGATATCGTATCGTCGCCCACGCCGCCAAGAACAATGTCCGACGTCGCCGAGCCGACAAGAAGATCGTTGCCTGCATTGCCGGAGATCCAATCTCCTTTTCCAGCAACTGACACCTCAGATTCACCATAGGCGATTACGTCGTCGATGGAGTCGGCGTTTTTGCCCATGATGGTGTCACTTCCGATGCCTCCCAGTAAGGTGTCGGCTCCGCTATCGCCTTCGATGAAGCTAGTCGAATTGATGCCGTGTGACTCCGCTACGGCAACATAGTCATCGCCGATTCCTGCTTCCACCCTATCGTTTCCGCCTCTCTCGAGAAGGATGAAATCGTTGCCCGCTTCTGCACGAATAAGATCGTTGGTTGGCCCGTCGTACAGAGTGTCGCTTCGACCGGGCTCCGGGTAGGCTGGGTTCGTCAGCACATTGCCGAGTGAGTCGTAGCCCAACTGTACTCCGGCCTGATTTGGGTTCTGATCGATGGGCGCTTGGTCACCTAAAATCTCGCCGCCCGTTGTCGGCGAGACCAGTGTTATTGGTTCGGAGTCTTCATCGAGAAATTGAATGCCGAGATCGCCATAGCGGAAATTCTCGACGCGAACGCCGCCGAACGCACCCGATATATAGAGAGAGCCACCTTCTACTGGATCGCCAACGAAATAGAAGCTGGTTTTCTCGTCTTCGGAAAGATATGTCTTCGTTGTTCCGTTGATTTTTAGCTTCCCGCCAGTCAAGCGGATATTTTCAAACCAGATCTCGCCGTCACTGTCGCGGATAAGGTCAAGCCCCCCTTGAGCAATGAGTTCATAGCGGTCGTTTCCTGTCCCGCCTTCCAGCGTGTCGTTGCCGCCGTCTCCACGCAGGGTGTCTGAGCCCGATCCTCCAATGAGATGGTCAGCCCCTGCGCCACCGGTCAGTACATCCGTGCCGCTGCCGCCCTCAAGGTAATCGGCTCCATCCTCGCCCTGGAGAGTGTCATTCCCTGCCATTCCGTACAGATGGTCATCGTTGCCGCCTCCTTCCACTGTCTCGCCGCTATTTGTGCCAAAGACGATCTGATGATCAGATAAGCTCACGCCTTCGCCGTCGATGGCAAGGGTCAATGGGGATCCACCCGGCAATCGAATTTTGAGATCGACAAAGTCCCAGTCGCCGGCGACGGTCCCCGTGTCCCAGTCCTCGTTATATGGCTTCACACCATCGTGTGGCCCGTCGTCGTCATCCCTCTCTCCGCGGTCGAAGCGGATCTTCCAGGTGAGCATGGCAGCCCGGTCGGCGAGATAGAGGGCGGTCATGCTTCCAGCGCCGGTGACCGGATCGTACAGATCGAGGCTGCCATCGGTGTTGTGACGGCTGTAGTCGATATCCGGAATAACGAAAGGATTTAGCTCGCGAAGTGCGTAGCGCCATGCGATATCGGTTTTCGCGCGGGCCACGATCTCCGCTCGGCTAAATGTTGTGTCTAGCGTTAATTTCTCGCCGTCGAGATCCGGAGGCAAAGGAGAGCTAATTGTGTAGTCGGCGCCAAAAAGGAGGTTAGTGAGTTTGTCAAAAATGTCCCGCTTTCCATTTTCGTCGGCATCTTTGGTGAGGTCGTAAATTCCTTGTGCTGCGTCTCCACCGAAGAAACCGCCCGTAAGGGCGGCGCCAACCACAAGGGCGCCAGCTACGGGGGCGGACAGAACGACGCCAGCAGCGGCAAGTGCGGTTAGGGCGGCGGCGCCCACTGCAGCTCCTAAGGCTTGTCCTGCAGCTGAACCCGCAGTATCGATGCCCCACTCTGTTACGATTTCCTTTGCGCCCTCATGGTTGCCGTTGAGTTCGGCCGCGCCGGCCTGCATGCTCATCATTCCGAAAGTGACGACACCGCCAATCAGCCCAAGCTTGCTGAGGGCGCGAGTGGCTGCTCGAGGAACCTCAAAAGGCCCTAGTAAATCGTGCCAAGCCTTTTGCTCTATCGCGTTAATGCTCGCCAAGTAGCCTGCCATATTCTGCGGCGTATGATTGAGCCAAGAACCGTAATCACCCTCAGCAGGCTTAGTGAAATGGCTTTGTGTTATGGCAACGCTTAGCAAAGAATTTCGCATTGCGTCCGTCCATCCCGAACCATAGGACGCACCAATTTTGAGAAGATCGTCGCGGGAAACGCCGTCGATGGACGTAATATTAGCCGTGTCGCGCAAGCGGTTAAGTAGGGTGGGGATTTCCCGTGCATACAAAATCCGCGTTTTGTCCGGTGACTCTGTCAGGATTCGAACGTCGCCGGTGGTCTCCTCAATGAAGCGTACGGAGGTGTCTCCCCAGAGGCCGTCAGTGCCTTCAAGAAAGAGGTTGGCTGGGGTGCCCCGAATATCGATACTGCCTTCGGCAAGCTCAAAGCTCCTCTCTATCGCGCTCTTGAATAGATCGTCGTTCAAGAAATACGCGGCCTCTGTCTTCGAGATTGCTCGAATATTAGAATTGCTCGCGGCCATAGCCCTTACCACGGCTCCAGAATGATCGCCGCTTAACAGATCGCCGCCGTAGAGCACCGTAAGACTGCCAGACCCAGTTACCGAGACTTGGCTGGCCAGATCGCGGAGTTCCAGTTGCGTCGCGACTCGACCATTGGCTGTTAGAGCCCCAAGTTGTGCAAGTGCTTGATCATAAGTGATAGACATTTTTCACCCTTGGGTCAGAAGGCAAAATCCACGTTGAAATTTGCGCCTTCAGAGTAAACTCCACGAACTTTGTAAGCTCTAAGTGCCTCTTTCAGGTCGGCGATTATTGCGGTTTTTTTGTCTTCCACCTCCGCGGGTATGTCAATGCGCCACAATCTGTAGAGCCAGTGAATTTCGCCGTCGATTTCGTTGGCGTCCTTGTCAATTGTTGCGATGATTTGGCTGCCGTTCCAATAGAAGTAATATGTGTGTCGATTGGACTTCTCCTCTCGTTCGTTATGCATGTGGCGCAAGTATATTTTGCGCTCACGGTCAATTGTCCAATGCGGATTGAGGCGCCCTTTGAGGAACTTTTTGTCGATTTCATTTATGTGATATTTTTCAATGTCTTCTTGGCTGATGTGCTCATTTATGAATGCCATTTTCGCTCTCCAAATAAATTTGATTGTAGGTATCTGTTTCGATGTTGTGTCGAAAGCTTCGAGGTCGAGCTGGGTCTAGGGAAGTTCTTGTCGTTGCATATTTTTATTTGGCGGTGCGCATTCCGTGTACCTACGGCTCACGCAGTTAAATTAAGCGCGAGCATGCCATCAACGCCCGGCGCATTGAAGAGATAGGCGTGACTGACCATGTCGGCACCAATGCCGGTTGCTCGTGGTTGCGAGCCGCGGAAGTTAAGTTGGATGCAGGCATACCGTTGTTGATCCACACGATGAGTTGCGTCTTGAAGCTTGCGTATTGCGATTGAAGAGTGTTTGTACCGAGTAGGGCGACATCAGGAGTTCGGTCAAGAAGTCCTCGAGATCGTCTGTGCTGACTATCGCGACGTATCGTTCCCCGGTTCGATCCATTCTTTCGAAAACGCTGACGGATAAGCCACTTTTCTGGCATGGCTGCCGCCGGCGCTGTAGATGTCGGCTAAGGCTCGGGCCTGAATTGACGAAAATTCGGCGCTGATGAGTGCTTCGTGAGTCACCTCGCAAGTCTGAAAGTCTGCAGACGCGGCAAGCGATAAGTTGGAGTGCCTCCGTTTGTCAGTTCTCAGTGATATGTGTTCACTCTTCGGTGCTAGGTATAAATGAATTTTTATTTAAATGCACGATTTCCGCCGCTGAGGGGGTGATGGTGAGATTCGTGCCACGGCCTCGTCGCGCCTCTCTCTTCGCTCGTGGGCCTTTATTTCAAAACTCTTGCGCCATTTTTTTGGAAACCAGATCATGTGTGTGATCCTCCGATTGGTCGGTGCAATTTTTGATTGGCGTCGTTGTGAACGAAGTGAGGTTGGGTTACATTATTTATTGAATTTTGTTGATGACAAGTGCTGTTCTGTTGATGCGTGTTTTCCGGGCGAGAAAAAGTTGCCGATATGCGGGAATTGCGCTGCGCACGTCGCCAATCGGTCTTTTCATTTGAGGTGCTGCGCGGTGAGTGCGCGCGTTCTTTATAGACTCTCGAAGTGTCTCGACGGCCGCCCTATTTAATTTTTCGACATCAAAGAAATCTACTAGGCTGGTGCGCGGCCCCTCGGATAGATACTCTTTTACCGGTGTCGTATTCGATGCCACGACCGAGCACCCTGTTATGATCGCTTCGAATAGCGACCACGACAGCACGAACGGATAGGTCAGATAGATGTGTGCAGCCGAGATCTGCAGCACCTTAACGTACTGGTCGTAAGGCAACTTGCCCACGAAATGGGTGCGTACCGGATCGACGCTGACCTCGCGCAGCATCTTTTCGCGCCAGTTCGGCGCGTCAGCCGGACGGCGACCGTAGCTCACATCGTTTCCTCCGACGATGAGTGCGTGGCAAGTCTTGTGTTGTTTCTGGATGCGCTCGAGTGCGCGCATGAAGATGTGAAAACCGCGGTAGGGCTCCAGATTGCGAGCGACGTAGGTGATAACCGGGTCACCGGGGCGCAAGGTCAAGCCGCCCGGTGTGGTGAAGGTCGCTTGCGGGTTGGGGCGGAGCTCGTCGGTATTGATGCCCTCGTGGATGACTTCGATCTTCGAATGGAATATTTCAGGGTGACGACTCTTCTGCCAGTGCGTCGGACTGATGCCGATATCGCAGTTGGTGAGGTTGAGCGTATGCAGCGCATTCCATGTGCGCATACGCGCGATGTCGTCGAAGGTCGGCGGAAATTCAGAATCGAAGCCGACGTCGCTGTCCGGTGATCCGTAATACCACTCGCAGTAGTGAATCAGGCGTGCGTCCGGGAAAACATCCTTCGCGTAGAGCGTTTCGCCCCAACCGGGGTGCGCCAGAATCACGTCTGGTTGAAAGCCCTTTCGCTTCAAGTCGAGCATGACCCTTGCGACGGCTTGTCCATGCAAGACGGCAGATTCCATATTGCGCAGGTAGGGGTGCTGTTGATTGTGACCTTCTCGATGGAGGCGGTATCTGACCCAGGGTACACACTTCGAACCTGTCGCCGTATCGCGGCCAATGCCTACAACCTGCCAGCCCGGCTCTTTCGCCCAGTGCGGAATGAGGTGGCGGAACTGGCCCGGGAAGTTTTGGTGGATGACGAGCAGTCTCACGGTCAGCGCTCCGCCAGGCTTTCATTGACCGTCTTGCGTATCGGATCCAGGAAGTACTCGATCACCCGACGCTTGCCTGTGTGGATCTCGGCGGTCACCGCCATGCCCGGCGACAGCGGCACGATGCGCTCATCCACTTTCAGTTCGGCGCGCTTAAGCCGGACCCGTGCCTGGAATACCAGCCCCCTCTTCTCATCCGCGACGGCGTCCTGTGAAACGAAGGCGACTTCGCCTTCTATCGTTCCGTAACGCGTGAAGGGAAAGGTTTCGACCTTGATCACTGCGCGCTGGCCGGGCTGGACGAAGCCGACGTCGCGGTTCTCGAGCACGGCTTCAACTTCGGCTTGCTGTTCGTCCGGCACGATGGCCATCAGCGGCTGTGCTTCAGTCACGACGCCGCCTTCGGTGTGGATGGCGAGTTGCTGCACGGTGCCCGCTACCGGGGCGATGAGTTTCTGTTGCACTTCGCGCGTGCGCGCCTTGATCAATTCCTGTTCGAGCTGGTTGGCGCGTTTCTGCGCGTCGAGCTGGGTGGCTACCGCGTTGCGTTCGAATTCGGCGATGAGGGCGGCGCGGCGACTGCGGGCTTCTTCGATGCCTGCGCCCAATTCGAGGGCGTGTGCTTCCTGGTAGCCGAGGTCGCGTTCCTGTTCGATGCGCACCTGTTCGCGCTCGAGGTAGCCGTGGCGCGATACGAAGTTGCGTTCGACCAGATTCTTGTAGTCCTCGGCGCGGGAGCGGGCGATGGGCAGGGTTTCCTTGAGTTTCTGCACCAGTTCGCGCGAGGCCGCCAGTTCGGCGCCGCGGCGGCCGATTTCGGCGTCGAGGCTGGCCAGTCTTGCCCGATGTTCGAGGTACTGGCTCTGCGCGGCGCGCTGCTCTGCACGCAAGTCGTCGGGTGCGATGCCGGGTAGGGCCTGCAATCGCACGTCCGCTTGTCGGGCTTGGCCCGCGCCAGCGAGTGCGGCATAGCGTGCGGCCTCAAGTCGGGCGGCGTTGAGGGCCTGTTGCGCGCGCTGGGTTTCGGCTTCGGGGGCGGTGGCGGCGGCTTCGAGTTCGACCAGCAGCTGTCCGGCCTCGACGTGCTGCCCGTCGCGCACATGGATGCGCCGCACCACCGCGGTTTCCGCCGGCTGGACGAGCTTGGTCTTGTCGGCGGAAATGATCTTGCCTGGGGCGACGGCCACCATGTCCACGCGGCCCAGCCAGGACCAGGTCAGGCCAACGGCCAGTGCGCCGATCAGCGCCCACATGATGGCGCGGGGGGCGGCCGGGGCCGGGGTTTCGATCAGTTCGAGCGCGGCGGGCAGGAACTGGCGTTCCAGCGGGTTGCGGACGGGCGCCTGCAGATCCTTGCGCTGCGACCATGTGGCACTGAAAACCTGCCAGTAGCGGGCGAACAGGGCGGGAATATCGCGAATACGATCGGTCGACATGTCAGTGGCTCCGCGCTGCCCGCCGGGCCGCCCCAAGGGCAAGCGTAGCCCCCTCGGGGGGCAGCGAACGAAGTGAGCGTGGGGGTCTTCTCATCACCCCGCCTGCAGCGCATGAAGATGCGCATAGCGCCCGCCCGGCGTGGCGAGCAGTTCGGCGTGCGTGCCCTGTTCGACGATTTCGCCGGCTTCCATCACCACGATGCGATTTGCGTCGCGTACTGCCGACAGCCGGTGCGCAATGATGATGACGGTGCGCCCCTTGCAGATGAAGCGCATGTTGTCATGCACGATGCGTTCGGATTCATAGTCGAGTGCCGATGTCGCTTCGTCGAAAATGAGCACGCGCGGGTTGGTCATCAACGCGCGGGCGATGGCGATGCGCTGGCGCTGCCCGCCGGACAGCGTCGAGCCTTGTTCGCCGACCAGGGTGTCGTAACCCTCGGGCAGTTCGAGGATGAATTCGTGCGCACCGGCCAGTTTGGCGCCCTGAACCACGGCGTCCATCGACGCACCGGGGTCGGCTAGTGCGATGTTGTCGCGCACGCTGCGCGCGAAGAGGCGGTTTTCCTGCAGCACGACACCGATCTGACGACGCAGCCAGGCCGGGTCGGCCAGCGCGAGGTCCACACCGTCCACCTTCACCCGCCCGCGTTCGGGCACGTACAGCCGCTGGACCAGCTTGGCCACGGTGCTCTTGCCCGAACCGCTGCGGCCGACAACGCCCAGTACCTCGCCAGCGCGCAGATGAAAGCTGACGCCGCGCAGTACCTCCGAACCATCGGGCCGGTAGCGGAAGCGCACCTGGTCGAACTCGATGTCGCCGCGCAGCGCGGGCAACTGGGTGCGACTGGCCGCACGTGTTTCGGTCGGCGCATTCAGGATGTCGCCCAGACGGGCCACCGCGATGCCGGCCTGCTGCAGTTCCTGCCAGAGCTGGGCAAGACGCAACACCGGTTGCGCGACGCGGCCGGCCAGCATGTTGAAGGCTATGAGGCTGCCGACGGTCATGGCGCCGTCCATGACCTGATAGGCGCCCAGCCACAGAATGCCGACGGTCACCAGCTTCTGGATGAGCTGTATGCCCTCGCCGGCAAACGCAGCCAGTTTGCTTACGCGGAAGCTGGAGGCGACGTAGGCGGCAAGCTGCTCGTCCCAGCGGCGTATTGCCTGTGGCTCGGTCGCACCCGCCTTCAGCGTCTGGATGTTGGACACGGCTTCGACCAGAAAGGCCTGGTTTTCCGCGCCGCGGGCGAATTTTTCGTCCAGCCGGCGGCGGAAGGCCGGCATGGCGGAGCCCATCAGCAGTGCGTACAGCGGCAGCGAGGCCAGTACCAGCAGCGTCAGCGCCACGCTGTACCAGAGCATGACGGCGAGAAAGACGAAGGTAAACAGCAGGTCCATCACCGAAGTGAGTGCCGACCCGGTCAGGAAGCTGCGGATGTTCTCCAGCTCACGCACCCGCGCGACCGAGTCGCCGACGCGGCGCGCCTCGAAGTAAGCAAGGGGCAGACCGAGGAGGTGGCGGAACAGGCGGGCGCCCAGTTCGACGTCGATGCGGCTCGTGGTGTGCGCGAAAACATAGGTGCGCAGCGCCGACAGCACGGATTCAAAAAGCACGGTCGCCAGCAGGCCGACACCGATGACCTGGAGCGTAGCCAGGCCCTGATGCACCAGCACCTTGTCCATCACCACTTGGAAGAACAGCGGGGTGACCAGCGCGAAGATCTGCAGGGCGAAAGACGCGGCCAGCGCCTCGGCCAGAAGGCGCCGGTATTTGACGACCGCAGGCACAAACCAGGTGAAATCGAAGCGGGCGAGGGCGCTGGCCAACTGTGCACGCGAGGTGATCAATACGGCGCGGCCGGACAGCCGGGCAGCCAGTTCATCCACCGACAACAGCACCGGGCGCTCCTGCTGCGGGTCATGAATGAGCGCCTTGTCGCCTTCGATGCGGGCCAGCACGACAAACTCAGCTGCGGGTTCGCTCGCATCGACTTCGGTGGGGCGGGTTTCGAGGACGCAGGGCAGTGTGCCGCTGCCGAGGCGTTTGAGTCCCGCGGCCGATGGTTCGAACTTCGTCGCACGCGATTTCAGCGACAGGCTGCGTGCGGCGTGGATCAGGTGGTCGGCACTCACCGGTCGGCCGCTGAGACCGAGCTGGTGATGGATCTGCTCCGCATCGGCAGCGCAGCCGAGGAAGCGAGCGACCAGTGCAAGGCACTTCAGACCGCTGAAACCTGGGCGAACGGCGGTGCTTGGCGGGGCTGGGTGAACAGCGGCGGACTGTTGATGGGTCAAGGCTTTGCTTTCCGTGTGTCCGCGCTTTTATATGACTGGGAGCGGAGGCTGTCGCCATAGGCGACGAAACATCTATTTATTCATATGGCAACGAATGTCTATGTAAATGGAATCGTTCGGACTGGCATTCATCCGTAAGGATGAGTTCTGGCGCCTTGACTTCCGATGAGGTAACACGAGCTCGCGTTGGCACGCGCTCACGCAGCCCACGACGCAAACATTGCGTTTGCGTGTCAGATGAGATTCCCGATTTTCTTGAGGATGAACGTGAGGCGACAGAAGGCCGGCATCTGAAGAGTGCGAAAGACGTTTGTTTGAACACACATCGATGTCATGTGAATTCAAAGGCCCGATCGGTCTTCATCCGATGAGCGCTGTCCGCGCGGGGTTCAGACCGGTGGGAGGTGGCCGGACTGCGCGGCGACTCGCCGCTGGAGGAGATTGTCGCGGCCAGCCTGTTTTCCGGGCACCTCGAGGCGCCCGGGGACAGGGAGAGGGAAACGGTCGCTCAGCGCTGATTCTCGGCCGGCGGTGAGGCGACGTGCCCGGCCGAAGCGAGCGGCCCAAGCCGGTCGAGCAGGGTGTCGCAGGCCTTTCCGATGGCTTCGGTGCCGACGAGACGTGCGGCGATTTCGCTGCAACGCCTGGAGAGGGCCGCGTCAGCAAGCATGTCTTTCAGGGCTGCGGACACCGCTTCAGGTACGTACCGACGCGGCAGGACTTCCTTTGCCACCCCCAGGCGTATCGCGCGGTCAGCGTTGTCGAACTGGTCGTAGGCGAACGGCCGGATGAGCTGGGGCACGCCTGCGCGCAGCGCCTGGCTGGTGGAGCCGATGCCGCCGTGATGGACGAAGGCGGCGAGCCTGGGCAGCAGCGCGCTGAACGGGGCGTAATCCACGTGGAGAACGCCGTCGGGCAAGCGGCGCGGCAGCTGCTGCGCGAAGGGTGTCAGCAGAATCGCGCGCACTCCGGCGATCTGCGCGGCGGCGACCGAGGTTGCGAAGAATGCGCCTGCGGAGGCGGTGGCCGTGCCTGCGGAGAAGGCGACAGGCGGCGGGCCGTCGCTGAGGAAAGCTTCGAGCGCGGGCGTCATCGGGCGCGCGGGGCCCTGGTCATACAGCGGAAAGCCGCACAGCGCGATGCCTGGCGGCCAGTCGTGCTGCGGGTCGCCAAACCAGTCCGGAAACAGTCCGAGCACGCAGTCCGCATCGTGTATCCACGAACGGAATACGCGATCGACACGAGGCAGGCCCAGTTCAGCCCGATAGCGGTTGAAGGGGGCGGTGACGTTGGGGTCGTAGAACGCGCGGTCCAGCAGCCACCAGGCCGCCCGCTTCAGCATGAAAGGTGTGCGTGCCGTGATCCAGTTCGGCACCAGTCGCGGCGGGCGCGCATCTGACCGGAACACCGAGGGCGACAGATGAACGGTTGCACAGGGCACGGCGTCGGTTTCGTGCAGCAGCCGGGCTGCGAACAGCAATGAGCTGCCGAGGGCGAGGGTATTGCCGGGGCGCACGTCGGACTGCATCGCGCGATGGAACTGCGGGCACAGTCCGACCAGCTCCCGCGTGACGCGCTTGAACGCGCGATTCGGGTCGTCATCCGACAGCTCGGCCATCAGCGTGGCGTGGTCACCGACGGCGCCGACCGGCACGAAGCGGATGCCGCCATCCGGGACGCAGTCGCGGAAGTACGGGTTCGCATAGAAAAAGACCTCGTGCCCGCGTGCGGCCAGTTCGCGGCTCAGCGCGACAAAGGGCAGTACATCACCGTGACTGCCTGCGGCGGATACCAGCACTCTCATGGCAAGGGCTGAAGCATGGGTGCTCGACCTGTGCGGGTGCGCATGCCCGGTCCGGTCTGCGAGGAAACCGGCCACGGCAGAAAGACGCGGATTTGCGCACAGAAGATGGATTCCCGGCTCGACGCCGGAGTGGGGCTGCGCAGGCTGGCATGGCGGGCATCGCCGCTCAGCGGGCCGGGCGTCTGCGCATGAAACCTGAGCCGTTGCATGTCAGCAGAGGATGGCAGCAGCCGAAGCCCGGCAAGGGCGGGGGCCTTGCCTGTGCTTCGGAGTGACCGGGCGCCCCTCGACCGTCTCTCCTGCCGCTGTGTCACCTGTTCCACGCCTTGCCATTCAGGAAAAAAACCGCCGTGCATGCCGACCGGCCACCTGTGGAAGATACCTCAGGTACAGGCCGCTTCACGGTGTCCGCACCCTGGACGGAAACAGTCTGGGACTGTCCGCCACGCAGCGATGAAGCCGGCATCCGTGATGCTGCATCGCGCTGCGCCAGGGGCGACCGGCCTCCGATGGCGAACGGGAGGCGCCGGCTTCCCTGCCAGGCGGTGCTGACGCCGGTCGGTGCTCGATCTGCGGCCGAGCCGCCCTACAGATGAAAATCGCCCGCTGCTTCCGGCTGGTACAACACGCGCTCGATGCGTATCCGTCGGGTGCGGTACGGCGTACGCCAGTCGATGGCATCGCCTTCCCGGTAGCCCAGTATGGCGGTGCCGATGCTTGAGCACACCGACAGCCTGTTGTCGCTGCCATCCGCGTCCTGTGGGTAGACCAGCGCCACTTCCACTTCCTCGTCGTCCAGATGCAGCACGGCCCGGGAGTTCATCGTGACGACATCCGGTTTCACCTGCTGCGGCTCGACCACGATGGCGCGCTCGATCTCGTGTTCCAGATCGACCACGTCCGCACCGTCTTCCAGTGCGATCAGGGTGCGCAGCCGGGTCTGGTCGATTTCGGTGATGTAGATGCCGGACGGATCATTCACCGTGTCTTCGCGCAGGCGCTGCAGATAGCGCTCCGAACTCATGGTGAATGACTTCAGCGTCGGTGTTTCGCTGTCGAGCACGAAGCCGCTGCGCAGAAAGGTGTTCAGCGAACGCGTGTTGTCGGCGTGGATGCGTGCAATGAGTTTTTCGGCCCGCATGTCGAAGAAGGCCAGTTTCATGCCTTCGCGCAGCGCGCTGGCGCCCAGCTTGCGGCCCCAGTTGTCTCGGTCGCCGATGACCAGCACGATTTCGCAGTCCGCGCCGGCCCTGGCCAGGCGGACGAAGCCCACCGGCCGGTCATCCCGGTCGCAGGCCATGAAGAAGCGGCCGCCCTGGTTGAACAGATGGGTCAGCACCGGCAGCTGCACCCGGCTGATGACCTGTTCGATGTGGCGGGAAACATGACGCGAATCGCTCAGGTAGCGGATGACGCTTTCGTCCTTCAGCCAGTCCATCAGATTCAGCGCGTTGGCCCGGGAGATTTCCGGGCACAGGGAAATGAAAGGCTTGCTCATATTCACCCCGATTGATGACAAGGATGAAAGCCTTCCATGGTCAGTGCCATGACGGTTCTTTCGACTGAGGCGCCATTCTAGGACGACACGCCGGCGCCGAGGCGTTCGATGCACTGCAGCATGCGCGCCCGCTGCGGCGGAGAAGGGCCGGCGCCCGGACCACCGGACTGCGCGGCCGGTTTCCCTCGCAAAGGCCGGTGAGCCGCGCCGGTGCTATCATCCGCACCCTATCGGGCCTCGTTCGCCCGCCTTTTTTCAGCCCGACGTCCTTCCTCCCGCCGCAGACCCGTGCGACTGTCCAAGCTCAAACTCGCCGGTTTCAAGACCTTCGTCGATCCGACCACCATTCAGATGCCCGGCCAGCTGGTCGGCGTGGTGGGGCCGAACGGCTGCGGCAAATCCAACATCATCGACGCGGTGCGCTGGGTGCTCGGCGAGTCGCGCGCTTCCGCCTTGCGCGGCGACGCGATGACGGACGTCATTTTCAACGGCTCGGGCACCCGCAAGCCGGTGGGCCGGGCCAGCGTCGAACTGGTGTTCGACAACGCCCAGGGCAGGGCGGCCGGCCAGTGGTCGCAGTACGCCGAAATCGCGGTCAAGCGCGTGCTTGAGCGCGACGGCCAGTCGGATTACTACATCAACAACACCCGCGTGCGCCGGCGCGACGTGATCGACGTGTTCCTCGGCACGGGCCTGGGCCCGCGTGCCTACGCCATCATCGAGCAGGGCATGATCACCCGCATCATCGAGGCGCGGCCGGAAGAGCTGCGCGCCTTTCTCGAAGAGGCGGCGGGCATCACCAAGTACCGCGAGCGGCGCAAGGAAACCCAGGGCCGGCTGGACGATGCGCGCGACAACCTGGTGCGCCTGGACGACATCGTCGGCGAACTGGGCAACCGCATCGAGCGGCTGCAGAAGCAGGCCGAAGTCGCCGCCCGCTACAGCGAACTGAACCGCCGGCTGAGCGAACGCCAGGCGCTGCTGTGGGCGCTGAAACAGCGGTCGGCCGCGGCCGAAGCCGACACCCTGGCGCAGGATGCCGGCCGGCTGGAAAACGACATCGAGCGCGACACCGCGGCGCTGCGCCACCACGAGGCAGCGCTGGAGCGCATCCGCACCGAACATTTCGCCAGTTCCGAAGCGGTGCACGCCGCCCAGGCCGAACTGCTGACCGCGAACGCTGAAGCGAGCCGGCTGGAAGACGACCTGAAGCGCGCCGCCGAGAACCGGCACAAGCTGCAGGCGCGCATCGCCCAGCTCGAAACCGAAGTGGCCAACTGGCGCGCCCGCATCGAAGGCATCGAAACCGATATCGGTCGCTGGACCGAACTGGCCGACCACGCCGCGCACCGTATCGAACAGGCCGAGGCGCGGCACGAAACCACGTCTGCCCTGCTGCCGGAGGCCGAGAGCGCCTTCCAGGAGGCGGAGCAGCAGGCCAGCGTCGCACGGCGCGAACTGGCGGCGGTCGAACAGCAGCTCAAGGTCGAGGAAACCCACCGCGCCAACGCCGGCCGCACGCTGAATTCGCTGGCCGGGCGGCGTGAGCGCATCGCGCATGACGAGGCGCAACTGGTGGAGCCGGACCGCGAGGCGCTGGCGCTGGCCCAGGACAGGCTCGAATCGCTGCAGATGGCGCAGGAAGCCGCACAGCAGCGGCTGCACGCCGCACAGAACGCGGTGCCGCAGCTGCAGGCCCAGGTGCGCAACGCACAGGACGCCGAGCGCGCCCACACCCGCACGCTGACCGAAACCCGTGCCCGCCGCGACGCGCTGGTCGAACTGCAGCGCAAGACCCAGAGCGACGGCAAGCTCGCGCCCTGGCTGGCGGCGCTCGGTCTGCAGGACGCGAAGCCGCTGTGGCAGTCGCTGCAGGTCGATGCCGGCTGGGAAATGGCGGTGGAAGCCGTGCTGCGCGAGCGGCTGGGCGCGCTGGAAGTGCCGGACGCCGGCACGCTGGCCCGCGCCCGTGCGGCCGGCGCGGCGCCGCAGAACCTCACGCTGGCGCTGCCCGGGCAGGACGCCGCGGCTGCGGTGCCGGCAGACAGCCTGCGCCATCGGGTGCGTGCGCAGGACGCCCGCTGGAACGCACTGCTCGATCTGTGGCTGGGCCCGGTCGCCGCGGTCGAGTCGCTGGATGCCTCGGCAGCCGGCCCCCGCGTGGACCGCGAAGGCCGGCTTGCGCATGGCGCCTCGCTCACGCTGTACGCGCCGGACGCGCGCACCCACGGCGTGCTGGAGCGGGCGCGCGACATCGAACGGCTGGGCGCCGAAATCGACGAGGCGGACGCCCGTCTGGCCGAAGCGCGCGAAATGCTGCGCGAAGCCGAAGCGGCGCTGGCCGGTGCGCACGAGGAACAGGCGGCGGCGCGGCGCGAACAGCAGTCGCTGACCCAGGCGGCGCACAGCGCGCAGGTGGAACAGATCAAGCTTGCGCAGGCGGTGTCGCGCTTCGACGAGCAGAAGGCGGCGCTGGCGCGCGACCGGGCCGAGGTCGAACTGGCGGAACAGACCGAACAGGCGCATCTGGAACGTGCCGATGCCGAGATCGAACGCGCGCGCGAACTGATCGACGTGCAGCGCATGCGGCTGGATTCGTCGCTGGACGCGCAGAAGAACGCCGACATCCAGCTGCGCGAAGCGCGTTTTGCCGATCAGGCCGCGGTGCGCGAACTGCAGGAAGCGAATTTCTCGCAACGCGAATGCAGCAGCCGGCTGACCGACCTCGGCAACAATCTGGGCATGGCGAAAACCCAGCTCGAGAACGCCGAGCTTGAGCGCGCGCTGCGCAGCGACGAATTCGCGCAGATCGACGAAGGCAGCATCGACGCCCGGCTGCAGCAGGTGCTGGACAACCGGCGGGCGCGCGAACAGGTGCTGGCCACCTGCCGCGACGCGCAGGAAGTGCTGGCCGCCCAGCTGCGCGACCTGGAGTCGCAGCGCGCGAACACCGAACACACGCTGGCGCCGGCGCGCGAGCGGCTGGCCGAACTGAAGCTCAAGCAGCAGGCAGCGGTGCTCAACGCCGATCAGTACGCCCAGCGGCTGGCCGAAATCGAGCTGCCGGAAGGCCGGCTCGATGCGCTGGTGGCCGAGGGCGAGGCGGAAAAGGTGAAGGAGGGCGCGCTCAATGGCGAAATCGGCCGCATCGGCCGCGAGATCGCCGCACTGGGCGCGGTGAACCTGGCCGCGCTGGAAGAGCTGGCGCAGGCCAGCGAGCGCAAGGGTTATCTGGACGCGCAGTCCACCGACCTGCGCGACGCCATCGCCACGCTGGAAGACGCCATCCGCCGCATGGACCGCGAAACCCGCGTGCTGCTGAAGGACACGTATGATCGCGTCAATGCCGAATTCGGGCGCATCTTCCCGGAACTGTTCGGCGGCGGCGAAGCCCGACTGGTCATGACCGGCGACGAAATCCTCGATGCCGGCCTGCAGGTGTTCGCACAGCCGCCGGGCAAGCGGAATGCATCGATCCAGCTGCTGTCCGGCGGCGAGAAGGCGCTGACCGCGACCGCGCTGGTGTTTGCCTTCTTCCAGCTCAATCCGGCGCCGTTCTGCATGCTGGACGAGGTGGATGCGCCGCTGGACGATACGAATACCGAACGCTTCTGCGAAATGGTGAAGCGCATGTCCGCTTCGACGCAGTTCGTGTTCATCAGTCACAACAAGATCACGATGGAAATGGCGCAACAGCTGGTCGGCGTCACCATGCAGGAGCGCGGCTGTTCGCGCGTGGTCGAGGTCGATATGGAAGCGGCGCTGAAGCTGCGCGACGAAGCGCTCAGCGTCTGAACGAACAAGGAACCGGATTCATGCAACTGACTGAACTGCAGATGGGCCTGATCGCGCTGGGCGTGCTCGGCGTCGGTGCCGTGATCGGCTACAACATGTGGCAGGAACGCCGCCACCGCCGCACCGCGGAGCGCGCGCTGGGCGACGCCCAGCCGGACGTGCTGATCGACCCGCTGGCGGCACCGGTACGCCGGGTCGAACCGACGCTGGACATTGATCTGGGCAGCAGCTTCGGCGCCGCTCCGGACGATGTCGCCCTGACCGAACCGACGGTTCCGGCCGCCGCCGACGACGACACCGTGGTCATGCCGCCGCCGGTGCGTGAAACCCCGGCGAGTGCAGCGCCTGCCGCAGATGACGGCGCCGGCTGGTGCGACCAGCGGATCGAGGAACAGGTGGTGATCGAGTTCGAAAACCCGGTCGCAGCCACCGAATTCAGCGCGGCCTGGCAGGATCTGACCCGCGCGGTCGACGCCGCGCTGCGTCTGCGCGGCCACGATGCGCAGGCCGGCCGCTGGCTTGTGCTGACGCCGGACACCGCCGGCATGCTGGGCCGGGTGGAACTGGCGGTGCAGCTGGCCGACCGCCGCGGTCCGTTCAGCGACGCCTCGCTGTCGGCGCTGGCGCACGCACTGCAGGCGGTGGCCGACCGCTTTCTGGCGGTGGTGCATTTCCCGGACGCGCGCCAGATGCTGGGCCGTGCGCGCGAACTGGACCAGTTCGCCGCCTCGGTCGACGTGCAGATCGGCCTCAATCTGGTGGCCGGCGACCATGCGATTTCCGGCACCAAGCTGCGCGGGCTGGCCGAAGCCCAGGGCTTCGTGCTGGAAGGCGGCCAGTTCCACGCGCGCGACGACGCGGGCGTCACCCACTACACGCTGGTGAATCAGGACGCCGCGCAGTTCGCACCCGAAACGATGAAATCGCTGCAGACGCCGGGCGTCACGCTGCTGCTCGACGTGCCAACGGTGCCGGACGGTGCGCGTGCCTTCGACCGCATGGTCATGGTGGCCGAACAGCTCGCGCACGCGCTGGGCGCGCGCGTGGTCGATGACAACCGCCAGCCGCTGTCGTCGGCTTCGCTTGGTGTCATCCGCGGCAAGATTGCCGAATTCCAGACTCGCATGACGCAGTTCGGCGTCGCTGCCGGCAGCGCATCGTCGCGGCGCCTGTTCAGCTGATGGACGCTGCCGTCAGCGCGCGCGCGGAAGTACTGCGTGCGCAGATCGCCCATCACGACCGCCTCTACTACGAACTCGACGCGCCGGAACTGCCGGACGCGGAATACGACCGCCTGTTCCGCGAACTTCAGGCGCTGGAAGCCGAACACCCCGAACTGGCGACGCCGGATTCGCCCACCCGGCGCGTGGGCGGCAGGCCGCTCGACAGCTTTGCGCCGGTGCGCCACGTGGTGGCCATGCTGTCCATCCGCACCGAAACCGACACCGAAGCCAGCGGCGCGCTGAATTTTGACGCCCGTGTGCGACGCGAGCTGGGGCTGGGGGCGCTGGCCGACGATGCGCCGCCGGTCGAATACGCCGCGGAACTGAAATTCGACGGCCTTGCCATCAACCTGCGCTACGAGCACGGCGTGCTGGTGCAGGCCGCCACCCGCGGTGACGGCGAAACCGGCGAGGACGTGACGCAGAACGTGCGCACCATACGCGACGTGCCGCTGCGCCTCACGCCGCTGACGGCAAAGGGACAGGACCGGGGCCAGCCCTCGCTGTTCGACCTGCCCGGCCTGCCCGAAGTGCTGGAGGTGCGCGGCGAGGTCTATATGCGGCGCGATGATTTCGATGCCTACAACGCGCGCGCGATCACTGCCGGCGAAAAGACGCTTGTGAATCCGCGCAATGGCGCAGCCGGCAGCATCCGCCAGCTCGATCCGGCGATCGCCGCGAAGCGCCCGCTGTCCTTCTACGCCTACGGTCTGGGTGAGGTGCGCGGCTGGGATCTTCCCGCCACTCACGCCGGCGTGCTCGACGCGCTGGCCGCTTTCGGCCTGCCGGTCAGCGAGCACCGTGCGGTGTGCGCCGGTGGCGAGGCGCTCGCTGCCTTCCACGCCCGCATTGCCGAGGCGCGGCCCACGCTGCCCTTCGACATCGACGGCGTGGTTTACAAGGTGAACAGCCTCGCGCTGCAGGCGAAGATGGGTTTCGTCACCCGCGAGCCGCGCTGGGCGGTCGCGCACAAGTATCCGGCCCAGGAAGCGCTCACCACGGTGCAGGACATCGAGGTGCAGGTTGGCCGCACCGGTAAGCTCACGCCGGTGGCGCGGCTGGCGCCGGTATTCGTCGGCGGTGTCACGGTGACCAATGCGACGCTGCACAACGAATCGGAAATCCGGCGCAAGGACGTGCATGTGGGCGACACCGTCGTCATCCGGCGGGCCGGCGACGTGATTCCGGAAGTCGTGTCGGTGCTGTCGGACAGACGGCCGGCAGACGCGCGGGCATTCTCGATGCCCAGTCACTGCCCGGTCTGCGGTTCGGACGTGGTGCGTGAAGAAGGCGAGGTCGATCATCGCTGCACCGGCGGGCTGTACTGCTCGGCGCAGCGCAAGCAGGCGGTGCTGCATTTCGCGCAGCGCCGTGCGATGGACATCGAGGGGCTTGGTGACAAGCTGGTCGAGCAACTGGTGGATTCAAAGCTAGTGAAGACTTTGCCGGACCTTTATGAATTGAACGTCGAAAGTCTCGTGAGCCTCGATCGAATGGCTCAGAAGTCCGCAGATAATCTAGTCGCCTCTCTGAAGAAATCGAAGCACACCACGTTGGGACGGTTCTTATTCGGTCTGGGCATTCGCCACGTCGGCGAGGCCACAGCGAGGGACTTAGCATTTCACTTCGGAAGTATTGAACGAATAATGGGTGCTTCGGTAGAAGAGTTGTCGCAGGTTCCTGATGTTGGGCCAGTGGTTGCTGCCAGTATCAGGAAGTTCTTCGATCAAGAACACAACCAGGACGTGGTGAAGTCGCTCTGGCCCAATTACATCTGTTTTGAGGAGGGCGAGGCACGGGTTGCGAGCGGCCCGCTGGTCGGCAGGACGGTGGTGCTCACCGGCACGCTGCCTACCCTTTCGCGCGATCAGGCCAGGGACTTGCTTGAGGCTGCGGGGGCAAAAGTGGCCGGCAGCGTGTCGAAAAAGACCGATTTCGTGGTGGCTGGCACGGACGCCGGTTCCAAGCTCACAAAAGCGCAAGAACTGGGCATTAATATTCTCGATGAATCCGGGCTCATGTCGATGCTCGAGAAGAAGGAGCCATAGAACGATGAAATCCGTACGCAAGGCCGTGTTCCCGGTCGCCGGCCTGGGCAGCCGTTTTCTGCCCGCCACCAAGGCAAATCCGAAGGAAATGCTGCCGGTGGTCGACAAGCCGCTGATCCAGTACGCGGTCGAAGAGGCGGTGGCCGCCGGCTGCACCGACCTCATCTTCATTACCGGTCGTACCAAGCGCTCAATCGCCGATCATTTCGACAAGGCCTACGAGCTCGAGCACGAGCTCGAAATGAAGCAGAAGCACGATCTGCTGGCGCTGTGCAACACCGTGCCCAAGCACGTGAACTGCATCTACATCCGTCAGTCCGAACCGCTGGGTCTGGGCCATGCGGTGCTGTGCGCCGAGCCGGTGGTCGGTGACGAGCCGTTCGCGGTGCTCCTGGCCGATGACCTGATCGACGGCGAGCCGCCCATCCTGAAGCAGATGACCGACATTTTCGACCGCTTCGGCCGCTCGATTCTGGGTGTGCAGCAGGTGCCGCGCAGCCAGACCGGCAGCTACGGCATCGTCAGCACCGACGCCGATGTCGGCGGGCTGTATGGCGTGACCGGCATCGTCGAGAAGCCCAAGCCTGATGTGGCGCCGTCCACGCTGGCCGTGGTCGGCCGCTATGTGCTGACGCCGCGCATCTTCCATCATCTGAAGTCGATCAAGCCGGGCGCCGGCGGCGAACTGCAGCTGACCGACGCGATCGCCGCGCTGCTCAACGAAGAGGCGGTGCTGGCCTATCCGTTCAAGGGCACCCGTTACGACTGCGGCTCCAAACTGGGCTATCTGCAGGCGACCGTGGCGCTGGCGCGCAAGCACCCGGAAGTGGGCGCCGCCTTCACCGCCTGGATGGACGCGCAGGAAGTGTCGCGCGAAGCCGACGCCGCGTGAGCCGGCTTGACGACGCCCGGGCGCTGCTCGATGGCGCCGATCTGATCTGCCCCGCCGCCGAGGTCGATGCGGCGGTGGAGCGGGTCGCTCACGAAATCACCGCCGCACTGGGCGACAGCTATCCGCTGCTGCTTTCGGTCATGGGCGGTGCGGTGGTATTCACCGGCAATCTGCTGCCGAAACTCGCCTTTCCGCTCGATTTCGACTACCTGCACGTCACCCGCTACGGCGACGACACCGCCGGCGGCACGCTGCGCTGGATCAGCGAACCGCGCACGCCGGTGGTCGGTCGCACCGTGCTGGTGATCGACGACATCCTGGACGAGGGCATCACGCTGTCGGCCATCCGCGAGCACCTGCTGGGCAAGGGCGCGGCGCGCTGCCTGACCGCGGTGTTCTCTGACAAGCGCATCGGCCGCCCGAAGCCGATACGGGCCGATTTCACCGGCCTCGAACTGCCGGATCGCTACGTG
This sequence comes from Methyloversatilis sp., assembly GCA_041639545.1. GTDB lineage: Bacteria > Pseudomonadota > Gammaproteobacteria > Burkholderiales > Rhodocyclaceae > Methyloversatilis. Next base: position 65,153 of record JBEQBZ010000010.1, read on the forward strand.
TTCGGCTATGGCATGGATGTGCGCGGCGCCTGGCGCAACCTGCCCGCCATCTACGCATTGAAGGATTGAGCATGTGCGCCGCCGCCCCGGAACCGCTGCCTGTCTTCCTGGACATCGAGGCTTCGGGGTTCGGCGCCGGCAGCTATCCGATCGAGGTGGGCTGTGCGCTGGCTGACGGGCGCACCGTGTGCTGCCTGGTCCGGCCGGCCGAGTCCTGGCGGCACTGGGATGCTTCGGCCGAATCGGTGCACCACATTTCGCGCGACGTGCTGCAACAGCACGGACTGCCGGTGCAGGAGGTGGTCACCCGGCTGGATGAGGCGCTGCATGGCCGCGAGGTCTACAGCGATGCCTGGGGTAACGACTACGCCTGGCTGTCGCGACTTTATGACGAAGCTGAACGGGTGCCGCACTTCCACCTGCGCAGTCTGCGCGAACTGTTGAGCGAGGACGAAGCCGCCCGCTGGCATGCGGTGAAACAGGCGGTATCGGAGGAACTGCGCAGCACCCGTCACCGCGCAAGCAACGATGCGCGGGTGCTGCAGACCGCCTATGCCCGTCTGCGTTCGCAGGCGGGCACGCCGCTTACACCCTGAAGCGGGCGGACGAAGACTGAAGGCCTGCGGCCAGCCGCTGCAGCGACGAAGCTTCGTCGGCAATGGCGATCACTTCGCCACTGTTGCGGGTTGCCGTGGATGAAATGCTGACGATGTTTTCGCTGACCAGAGAACTTGCGGCAGACTGTTCCTGCAGTGCATCCGAAATGTCGCGTATCGCCTCGCGCACGTCGATGGCGCCACGGCGGATCTGTTCCATCGACTCCATGGCGACCCGGGCGGTATCCACACCTTCGCCGACCCGGCGACTGCCTTCCTGCATGCTGTCGATGGCGCGCTGGGTTTCTTCCTGGATACGGGAAATCTTGCTCGATATTTCAGTGGTCGATTGACCGGTGCGCTCCGCGAGCTTGCGCACCTCGTCCGCCACCACCGCGAAGCCGCGGCCCTGCTCGCCGGCGCGCGCCGCTTCGATGGCCGCGTTCAGGGCAAGCAGATTGGTCTGGTCGGAAATTTCACGGATCACATTGACGATGCTGGAAATTTCCTGCGACTGCTGACCCAGCGTTTCGATAAAGCGGGCCGAGGTCTGCACCGAGTCGGCGATGCGCTGCATTTCGTCCATCGCACGCGACACCACGTCGGCCCCCTGCATGGCCAGATGCTCTGCCGTGCAGGCGGTGCTGTCGGTACTGCGCGCGCGGTCGGACACGCGGGCGATGCTGCCGCTCATCTGTTCGACCGCAGCCGAGGTCGCCATCGCCGACTGACTCTGGTCCTGCGAAGCCGACGCGACCGAAGAGGACGCCGATGACAGCTGACGGGCGGCTGCCTCGACCGCCTGCGAGGACTGGCCGATGTCGCGCACCAGGCCCTGGAACCCGCTCATCATGGCGTTGAACGATTCCGCCATGTGGCGGATCTCTGCCGGGCCGTCGGTCGGCGCCCGGCGCGTCAGATCGTGGTTCTGTGCGACCGCGTCCATGGTGTTCTCGACCGCCTTGAGCGGTTTCAGGATGCTGCGGCCGGTCAGATGGGTCAGCAGGAAGGCGAGGGCGGCAATGAGGCCGACCAGAAGGCCGGAACGCAGCGCCAGCGCAAGGAAGTCCGTGTCGAGATCGTCGATGTACACACCCGACCCGACGATCCACCCCCACGGTTCAAAGCCTTTCACATAGGAGAGCTTGGGCTGGGGCTTTTCCGCGCCGGGCCGCGGCCACTGGTAATGGACGAACCCGGCCTTGTGCGTACGGACAACATCGATGAATTCGCGGAAAAGATACTTGCCGTCCGGGTCCCTGAAATCGGCGACAGACTTGCCATCCAGTTCCGGCTTGAGCGGATGCATGAGCATCACCGCATTCAGGTCGTTGACCCAGAAATACTCGCGACCGTCATAACGCAATGACTTCACCGCATCCAGCGCCGCGCGTTGCGCCTGCTCGCGGCTCAGGGTGCCGGCAGCTTCCTGCTTCTGGTAGTGCGCGATCAGCGCATGCGTGGATTCGACCAGATGTCGCGTCTTGATTTCGCGGTCATGCCTGACGTTGCCATATTCCGACACCAGGCCGAAAAGCAGTACCACGACCATGCCGGCGGTGCCGATGAGGCTGAGCAGCACAAGTTTGCTGCGCACACTGTTGAAGCGGGCCATATCCCGATTGCTCCGTTCTGTTTATTGGTTAGAGTTTTCAGATGCAATGCGACTGCGCGGGTCAGGGGCGTGTGCTGGGGCCCGGACACAAGCGCGAATACGGCCACGCGTACGCACTCCTTTAGGGCGCGCCGGCATGTGACATGAAATATTTTCCCCACCGACGGCAGAAATGAAAAAGGGGCGCCCGGAGGCGCCCCTTTCTGTCACGGGTGAGGTGACGATCAGGATTCGTCGCGCGAAGCCCGCTTGCGCTCGTGTTCCTTCAGGTAACGCTTGCGCAGACGGATGTTCTTCGGCGTGATTTCGACCAGTTCGTCGTCGGCGATGAATTCGATCGCCGATTCCAGCGTCAGCGAGATCGGCGGAATCAGGCGCACGGCTTCGTCGGTGCCGGAAGCACGGACGTTGGTGAGCTGCTTGCCCTTGATCGGATTGACGACCAGATCGTTGTCACGCGAGTGGATGCCGATGATCATGCCTTCGTACAGCACATCGCCCGGGTTCACGAACATGCGGCCGCGGTCCTGCAGGTTCCACAGCGCGTAGGCGACTGCTTCGCCGTCGTTCTGCGAAATGAGCACGCCGTTGCGACGCTCCGACATGGCGCCGGCCATCGGGCCGTAGTCGTCGAACACGTGGCTGGCCAGACCGGTGCCGCGGGTCAGGGTCAGGAACTCGCCCTGGAAGCCGATCAGGCCACGCGCCGGAATGCGGTACTCGATGCGCACGCGACCCTTGCCGTCCGGCTGCATGTCGGTCATTTCGCCGCGGCGGCGACCCAGCTCTTCCATCACGCCGCCCTGGTGACCTTCTTCGACATCCACCGTGAGCATTTCGTACGGCTCGCACTTCACGCCGTCGATGTCCTTGAACACCACGCGCGGGCGGCCGACCGCCAGTTCGTAGCCTTCACGGCGCATGTTTTCCAGCAGGATGGTCAGGTGCAGTTCGCCGCGACCGGACACCAGGAAAACGTCCGAGTCGTCGGTGTATTCGACGCGCAGCGCCACGTTCTTCAGCAGTTCCTTTTCCAGGCGCTCGCGGATCTGGCGGCTGGTGACGAACTTGCCTTCGCGACCGGCCAGCGGCGAGCCATTCACCATGAAGTTCATGGTCAGCGTCGGCTCATCCACCGCGATCGGCTTCATCGGCTCGGGCGATTCCGGATCACAGATGGTGACACCGATATTGACCTGCTCGATGCCGGACACCAGCACGATGTCGCCGGCGCTGGCCGATTCGGCCTGCGAGCGGTCGAGACCCTTGAAGGTGAGCACCTGGCCGACCTTGGCCTTGCCGCGGTTCTCGTCGCCGTAATAGACGACCACTTCCTGGTTCGGCTTGATGCGGCCGCGCTTGATGCGGCCGATGCCCAGCTGGCCGATGTAGGTCGAGTAGTCTAGCGAACAGATCTGCAGCTGCAGCGGTGCGTCTTCATCGACTTCCGGCTGCGGCACGTGCTTCAGGATGGTGTCGAACAGCGGGCGCATGTCGGTGCCGGGCTTGTCGGCATCCAGCATCGCGAAGCCGTTCAGTGCCGAGGCGAACACGACCGGGAAGTCGAGCTGTTCGTCGGTGGCACCCAGCTTGTCGAACAGGTCGAAGGTGTGGTTGATCACCCAGTCCGGACGGGCGCCCGGGCGGTCGATCTTGTTCACCACGACGATGGGCTTCAGGCCCAGGGCCAGCGCCTTGCGGGTGACGAAGCGGGTCTGCGGCATCGGGCCTTCGACCGCGTCGACCAGCAGCAGCACCGAATCGACCATCGACAGCACGCGCTCGACCTCGCCGCCGAAGTCGGCGTGGCCCGGGGTGTCGACGATGTTGATGTGCGTGCCTTCGTATTCGATCGCGCAGTTCTTGGCGAGAATCGTGATGCCGCGTTCTTTTTCGATATCGCCTGAATCCATGACCCGCTCGGACACCTGCTGGTGCGATGCGAAGGTGCCGGATTGGCGCAGCAGCTGGTCAACCAGCGTGGTCTTGCCATGATCGACGTGCGCGATGATGGCGATGTTGCGTATGGAGCGGGACATGGGAATGGTGCGACGCAAAAGATAAACACGCGAGTTTAGCACGCGAGTGTCGCAGCACGTCATGTGCCCGGACCTGGAATGCCCCGGCTGCTACACTCCCGGTCATTCACTCAGGAGTTACGGAACAATGCTGGCCATCATTGGCGGAAGCGGGCTGACCCAGCTCGCCAACCTTGACGTCACCCGACGCGAGGTCGTGCGCACCCCTTACGGCGAACCGTCGGGGCCGCTCACCTTCGGCCGCCTGGGTGGTCATGAGCTGGTTTTCATCGCACGCCATGGCTACGGCCATACGATTCCGCCGCATCGCGTCAATTACCGCGCCAACATTTCCGCGCTGAAGAGCGTCGGCGTCGACAAGGTCGTGTCGGTAGCCTCGGTCGGCGGCATACGCGCCGATCTGAAGCCGGGCAGCCTGGTCGTACCGGATCAGATCATCGATTACACCTGGGGGCGTCATTCGACCTTCTTCGACGGACACGACGGTCAGGTGCGACATGTCGATTTCACCGAGCCCTACGACAGCGCGCTGCGCAGCCTGCTGCTCGATGCCGCCCGCCTTGCGGGAGAGGCCGTGGTCGATGGAGCGGTCTATGCCGCTACTCAGGGCCCTCGGCTGGAAACCGCAGCCGAAATCAACCGCATGGAGCGCGACGGCGCCGACGTGGTCGGCATGACCGGCATGCCCGAGGCGGTGCTCGCGCGCGAGGCCGGTCTGGCCTACGCAGCACTCAATGTGGTGGTGAACCATGCGGCGGGCCGCGGTGACTCGGCGCACGGCATTGAGATGTCGGCAATCGAGGCCATGCTGCAGGAGGCGATGATGCGGGTGCGCCATCTGCTCGAACGCCTGTGCGAAGACGGAGTGTGCCCGTGATACGCGACATCCTGCGCATGGGCGACCCGCGTCTGCTGCGTGTATCACGGCCGGTGGAGCGTTTCGCTACGGTCGAACTGGAGGCGCTGGTGCGCGATCTGATCGACACCATGGAAGCCGCAGACGGGGCCGGTCTGGCCGCACCGCAGATCGGCGTTGACCTGCGGGTGGTGGTGTTCGGCGGTTTGCCGCCGTCTCGTTATCCGGATGCCCCGGTGGTGCCTTTCACCGTGCTGGTCAATCCGGTGCTGGAACCGATCGGCCACGATATGGAAGAGGGCTGGGAAGGCTGCCTGTCGGTGCCCGGGCTGCGCGGCGTGGTGTCCCGCCACCAGCGGCTGCACTACCGGGGCTTCGATCACCAGGGCGTACCGATAGACCGCGTCGTCCAGGGTTTTCATGCCCGGGTCGTGCAGCATGAGTGCGATCACCTGGAGGGCGTTCTTTACCCGATGCGGGTGCGCGATTTCTCGCGCTTCGGCTATACCGACGTGCTCTTTCCGGGCATGGCGGACAGTGACGACTGAGCGAGCTGCCCGCGGGCACGCATCCAGTCCTCCAGCTCGGCCGCCGGCAGGGGCCGACTGAACAGGAAGCCCTGGGCGCATTCGCAGCCCAGATTGCCGAGGAAGGCGAACTGCGCCTCGGTTTCGACGCCTTCCGCCACCACGCTGAGCCCAAGGTTGTGCGCAAGGCTGATGGTCGCGGCGCAGATCGCTGCGTCGTCCGGATCGGTTTCGATGTCCTTCACGAAAGAACGGTCGATCTTCAGCCGGTGCAGCGGCATCAGCTTCAGGTGGCTGAGTGACGAATAGCCGGTACCGAAATCGTCGATCGCCAGTTCCACGCCCAGTTCGCGCAGCTGGGCCAGCATGCGCAGCGTGTTGTCGGCGTCTTCCATGGCGACGCTTTCGGTAATTTCCAGTTCGAGCTGGCCCGGTTTCAGATCGTGCTTGAGCAGCACCTCCTTCACCTGCCGCAGCAGATTCTTCGAGCGCAATTGCCGTGCCGACAGATTGACCGCCAGGCGCAGATCCAGCCCCATCGAATGCCACACGCTGAGCTGGCGGCAGGCCTCCTGAAGTATCCATTCACCAAGCCGGATGATGAGATCGCTTTCCTCTGCGATCGGAATGAACTTGTTCGGAGGCACCAGGCCGCGTTCCGGATGCTGCCAGCGCACCAGTACCTCGACGCCGACCAGCCGTCCGCTTCCGGTTTCGATCTGAGGCTGGTAGTGCAGAACGAACTGCCTCTGCGCGATGGCCTGATGCAGACTGCTCTGCAGTGCGAGCCGCTCACTGGCGCTCGCCGACATGCTTCGGTCGAAGAACTGGTAGTTGTTACGCCCGGCCGCCTTGGCGTGATACATCGCGCTGTCCACATTGCGCAGCAGGTCGTCCACGGTTTCGCCGTCCGCGGGGAACACGCCAATGCCGACGCTGGGTGTGGAATGCAGCTGGTAGGCGTCGATGGCGTAGGGCGCCGACAGCGCAGTGACAATCTTCTCGGCCACCGCCGCCGCAGTCAGCGTGGTCACCATATCGGTCACCAGCACCACGAATTCATCACCGCCGAGGCGGGCAACCACGTCGCTCTGGCGCACACAGCGCTGCAGCCGCTTGCCCACTTCAACCAGCAGGGCATCCCCGACGTGGTGCCCCAGCGTGTCGTTGATGTCCTTGAAGTGATCCATGTCGATGATCAGCGTTGCCAGCAGGGTGCCGTGGCGGCGGGCATGGGACATCGCCTGCTCCATGCGCTGCTGCAGCGACAGGCGGTTCGGCAGACCGGTCAGCATGTCGTGGTGAGCCAGATGGTGGATCTGTCGCTCTGCGGCCCTGCGCTCGCTGATGTCAGAGAACGAGTGCACATAGTGGCTGATCAGGCTGCCCGATGCGCGCACCGGATAGATGGACAGCTGTTTGGGGTAACGCTCGCCGTTGAGTCGCCGGTCCTCGACCTCGCCTCGCCACAGGCCGTCCATCGCGATTCGTTCGAGAAAACGCGCGCTGCCTTCTTCGTTGTAGGGGCAGCCGGTGACGGCCGCCGCCGCCCGTCCGACCACATCGCGTTCCGCCAGTCCGGTCAGCGAGCAGAAGGCCGGGTTCACGGTCACGACGCGGTCGTGCGCGTCCGTCACCATGATGGCTTCATTGAGGCTTTCGATCACGCTGGCGGCAAGCGACAGCGCTCTGTCACGTGCCTGCAGGCGCTGCAGATGCTGCTGACGCAGATAGAGCAGCGCCGCGATCGCCAGCGACAGTGCGGCACCGGCAATGGCAGGCCCCATTACCTGAGTATCCCGGTAAGGACTGCGCCAGCCGCTGGAGGGCAGCGCCGCCATCTGCCATCGGGCCTGATCGGGCAACACCACATCGAGCAGCACCGGATTGGCTGCGAAGATGCGTTCGTCACCGTAGATCAGCGCTCCTTCGGCCCCCATTCCGTCAAGACCCCGCAGCGCGTACCGGATGCCGTCCGCACGCGAGGTCAGCCCGCTTGCCGCAAGCAGCGAGTCAAAGCGCAGCACCACCGAAACCAGGCCCCAGTACTGTTCGGGTCTGCCTTCGGTCGCTGCCAGAAAGACCGGAAAGCGGTTGATCAGGCCCACGCCCCCCTGAACGAGTTCGAGTGGCCCGGCCAGCACGAAACGACGTGTCGCGATCATGCGTTCAACGCTGGCGCGCTGGGCCGGCACGTCGGCGTAATTCATGTTCAGGGCCGCTTCGTTGCCGGCGAATGGATAGACGTAACGAATGATGTTGTCGGGCGCGGCCGAAATGTTCCGGACATGACGCCCGTAGGTGAGCATGCGTTCGGCAACGCGGGTGAAGGCGGCGCGGTCAAAATCGGGGTTGGCGGCGATGAAGCTGACCAGCCCGAGCGACAGATGCGCAGCGCTGTTGATTTCGCTCTCAAGCCGGGCACGGATCTGCCCGGCTTCAGCCGCCACCACGGCCCGCTCGCGCGCGCGTACCGCAGACACCTGACTGCTGACGACATAGAGTGTCAGCGTGAGACCGATCAGTACGGTCAGAAGACCCACCACGGCAGGACGCAGGCGATCGGTCGCGTTGAATCGGCTGGGCTGCGTGCGGGACGATGTCACGTTCGTATTCTGACTGCGGGTTGCAATTTAGCTGAATGCGGCCGCCGCATAGTCGTGCGTTGCCGGCGCAGGGCCGAACGCCATCCGGCGAGGCGAAAGTTCAGGACACGGCGAGCTCGTCGAGCAGTTCCTGTTCAAGCCGGATCAGTGTACTGCTGTTGCCCAGTTCGTCGCCGGAAATCAGGAACACGTCTTCCGCCCGTTCGCCCAGCGTGGTGATCTTGGCGGTGTGCAGCCGGATGTGGTGGGCGGCCAGCACGCGCGCGACCGAATAGAGCAGGCCGGGGCGGTCGGCGGCGGTCACGTGCATGATGTGGTGCTGCCGGCGCTCGTCCGGTTTGATCACGATTTCCGGGGTAATCGGAAAATGCCGCACTTCGCGTGACAGCCGGCCCGCCACCGGCTGATCGGCCGGATGATCGGACTGTAGCCGCTCTACCAGCCCGGTTTCGATCAGCGCGATCATGTCGCGCGAATTCAGGTGCCGGTTCGGATCGAGCAGCACGAAACTGTCGAGAGCGTGGCCGTCGGTGGTGGTGTGGATCTTGGCATCGGCGATGCTGTAGCCCAGCCGGCCGAAGAAGCCGCACAGGCGCACGAACAGGTCGATCTGGTCCGGCGCGTACACCATGACCTGCAGACCGTCGCCCACCTGATTGGGGCGTGCCTTCACCACCGGCACAGTGGCATCTGCCTGGAAATACAGCATGCGGGTATGCCAGGCGATCTCGTCCGGCTCGTGGCGCATGAAATACACCGTGTCGAGCCGGGTCCAGAATTCCTGTTCTATGCCCTCGCGTAGCCCGAAGTAGCGCAGCAGGTGGCGGGCGTCCTGCTGCCGGTCGGAGCTGTCGGTGGCGTGATCGCCATCACCCTTAAGATGGCGCAGCGCCGACAGGTAGAGATCTTCCAGCAGCTTGCCGCGCCAGGCATTCCACACCTTGGGACTGGTGCCGCGGATGTCCGCGTGGGTCAGGATGTAGAGCGCGGTCAGCCTGCGCTCGGTCTTCACTAGGCGCGCGAAATCACGCACCACGTCCGGGTCAGACAGATCCTGTTTCTGCGCCACTGTGGACATCGACAGATGGTGTTCGACCAGGAACACCACCAGATCGGTGTCCTCGCGACTGAGGTCGTGCTGGCGGCAGAACATCCTCGCGTCGCGCATGCCCAGCTGCGAATGGTCGCCGCAGCGCCCCTTGGCGATGTCGTGGAACAGCGCGGACAGATAGAGCAGCCAGCGGCGCTCGAAGCCGGTGATCAGGCGGGACAGCAGAGGGTATTCGTGGGCGTGCTCCGACATGGTGAAGCGGCGTACGTTGCGCATCACCTGCAGGATGTGCTGATCCACCGTGTAGACGTGGAACAGGTCGTGCTGCATCTGCCCGACGATGCGTCCGAAAGCGGGCAGGTAGCGGCCGAGGATGCCGTACTGGTTCATCCGCCGGATTTCATGCACCAGGCCGCGGGTCTGCTGGAACAGCGACAGGAAGAGCGCGCGGTTCTTCGGGTTGCGCCGGAACTTCGCGTCGATCAGCCGGCGGGCGCGCCACAGCGCACGCAGCGTGCGTGCGGTCATGCCCTTCAGTTCGCTGTGCCGCTGCAGCAGCGTGAAGCACTCGAGCAGGGCGCTCGGTTCGCGCTCGAACACCTCTTCGTCCACCACGTCCAGCAGTTCGCGGCTGGACTGGAAGCGCTCGTTGATCGGGTGGGTCGCGCCGTCCTCGACCGGGAACAGCGCCGCCGAAATGTTCTGCAGCAGGATGGTGTTCAGCTGCGTAATGGTCTTGGCGCTGCGGTAGTAGTGCTGCATCAGCACTTCGGATGCGCGCCGGGTGGGCGTGGCGGCCAGACCGAAAGCGGCGGCCAGCGCCTCCTGATGGTCGAAGATGATGCGGTCTTCGCGCCGTCGCGCGATCAGGTGCAGCCGCACCCGGGTGTCGCGCATGAAACGCTCGACCCGCGACAGCTGGCGGGCCTCTTCGGCCGTGATCAGCCCGCGTTCCGACAGTTCGCGCCAGCTTGCACCCAGCGTGCTGGCACGCGCGATCCACTGGATCACCTGCAGGTCGCGCAGGCCGCCCGGGCTTTCCTTGCAGTTGGGTTCCAGGCTGTACGGCGTTTCGTGGTAGCGCTGGTGGCGTTCGTCCTGTTCCAGCCGCTTGGCCTTGAAGAAGGCCTGCGGATCGCGCTGCTCGGCCAGCGTGTCGCGCAGTTCACCGAACAGCCGGCGCGAGCCGGCCAGCAGGCGGGCTTCGAGCAGCGTGGTTTCGACCGTGATGTCCCGCGCCGATTCATCCAGGCACTGCGCCACCGTGCGCACGCTGTGACCGATGTCCAGACCGATGTCCCACAGCAGGCCGACCAGCTGTTCGAGGCGGGTTTCGACCTCGGGCGTGGTGTCCGCCGGCAGCAGGAAGAGCACATCGACGTCGGAGGCGGGATACAGCTCGCCCCGGCCGTAGCCGCCGACCGCGACCAGCGCGGCCGAACGAGGAATGCCGACCGCGCTCCACAGCCGGCGCAGTGCCTGATCGACCGCCCGGGCGCGGGCGGTCAGGATGCGAAGGCTGTTGCCGTCCTGTTCGAAGCGCGTGCGCAGGGCCTGCTGGGTGGTGGCCAGTTCGCCACGCAGCGTGGTGGCCAGCGTGCGCAATGCGTCCTGCTCCGGCACTGCGCTCATGCCTCAGGCGGCCCGGGCGCTGTCGCCGAAATCGGCGGGCGGCGGGCTGCCGGCCGACACGGTCAGCACTTCGAAACCGTCGGCGGTGACCAGTACCGTGTGCTCCCACTGGGCGGACAGGCTGCGGTCGCGGGTGACGATGGTCCAGCCGTCCGGCAGCTCGGACACCGCGGCGCGGCCGGCATTGATCATCGGCTCGATGGTGAAGATCATGCCTTCCTTCAGTTCCATGCCGGTGTTCGGCTTGCCGTAGTGCAGCACCTGCGGCTCCTCGTGGAACTTGCGGCCGATGCCATGTCCGCAGAATTCGCGCACCACCGAAAAGCCGTTGGTTTCGGCGTGACGCTGGATGGCGTGGCCGATATCGCCCAGCCGGGCGCCCGGCTTCACCTTCGAAATGCCCAGCCACAGGCATTCATAGGTGATGCTGCACAGGCGGGCAGCCTGCTTGGTGGTTTCGCCACCGACCACGAACATGCGGCTGGTGTCGCCGTGGAAGCCGTCCTTGATGACCGTGATGTCCAGATTGACGATGTCGCCCTTCTTCAGTGCCCGTTCGGCCGGCACGCCGTGGCACACCACGTGGTTCACCGAGGTGCAGATCGACTTCGGATAGGGGCTGTAGCCGGGCGGCGCGTAATTGAGCGGCGCCGGAATGGTCTGCTGCACGTTCACCATGTAGTCATGGCACAGGCGGTCGAGTTCGGCGGTGGTCACGCCCGGCTGGACATGGGGCCCGATGTAGTCGAGCACTTCCGAGGCCAGTCGGCACGCCACGCGCATGCTTTCGATTTCTTCCGCTGTCTTGATGGTGACGCTCATGTAAGGGGGCTCTTCCTGGGTATTCCGAGGGACAGGAGGTTAGCGGAAGCGGTTCCGCCCGGCAAACGGCCGTCATCTGCCTGACTTGAGTTTGTTGCATTGCGGCTGCTAGAATCGTGGGCTGTCTGATTTCAGCTTCCGGTGCGGAGGCGTCAGGCAAATCCACACGCCCGGTGTTTCAGCGCTCAGCGCAGGAACGTAACCGATAGGGTGCGCGGCTCCGGACGGGGCCGCGAACACGGCCGGGCGGAGGTCAAACCCTGTTCGGAGTATCTCGAATGTCCGTGTCCATGCGCGAAATGCTGGAAGCCGGTGTCCATTTCGGTCACCAGACCCGCTTCTGGAACCCCAAGATGGCCCCCTTCATCTTCGGCCATCGCAACAAGATTCACATCATCAACCTTGAAAAGACCGTCGCCAAGTACAACGAGGCGATGACCTTCCTGCGCCGCATGTCGGCCAACAAGGGCACCATCCTGATGGTCGGCACCAAGCGCCAGGCCCGAGAAATCGTGGCCGAAGAAGCGCAGCGCGCCGGCGTGCCCTATGTTGACGAGCGCTGGCTCGGCGGCATGCTGACCAACTTCAAGACCCTGAAGCTGTCGGTCAAGCGCCTGAAGGACCTCGAAGCCATGGTTGAAGACGGCTCGATGGAACGCATGCCGAAGAAGGAAGCGCTGGTGCTTCAGCGCGAACTGGTCAAGCTGCAGAAGAGCATCGGCGGCATCAAGGACATGGCCGGCCTGCCGGACGCGCTGTTCGTGATCGACGTCGGCTACCACAAGATCGCCATTACCGAAGCCAACAAGCTGGGCATTCCGGTCGTGGCCGTGGTCGATACCAACCACTCGCCGAACGGCGTTGATTACGTGATCCCGGGCAACGACGATTCGAGCCGCGCGATCCGCCTTTACGCCTCCGGCGTGGCTGACGCCATCCTCGAAGGCCGCAACAGCGCGGCTGCCGACCTGGTGGCGCAGCTGAAGTCCGACGACGAGTTCGTCGAGGTCGAAGGCGAGCAGCAGGCCTGATCGATCGATGCGGGCGCCACGGCGCCCGCACTTGTTTCAGAGCACCGTTTTTCACTGAATTGCAAACATAGGCAGGAATGAGCATGGCGGAAATCACCGCAGGTATGGTCAAGGAACTGCGCGAAAAGACCGACGCGCCGATGATGGAATGCAAGAAGGCGCTGACCGAAGCGGGCGGCGACCTGGCGAAGGCTGAAGAAATCCTCCGCGTGAAGCTGGGCAACAAGGCGAGCAAGGCCGCCGCCCGCGTGACCGCCGAAGGCATCGTGGGTCTGTTCCTGTCGGCTGACGGCAAGACGGCCGCCATGATCGAGGTGAACTGCGAAACCGACTTCGTGGCCAAGAACGACGACTTCCTGGCGCTGGTCAATGGCTGCGCCAAGCTGGTCGCCGAGAACAACCCGGCCGACGTCGACGCGCTGTCGGCGCTGCCGTTCGGCGAAGGCACGGTCGAATCGACCCGCGCCGCGCTGGTCGGCAAGATCGGCGAGAACATGACCATCCGCCGCTTCGTGCGCGTGCAGGCTGAAGGCAAGGTCGCCAGCTACGTTCACGGCGGTTCGAAGATCGGCGTGCTGGTTGATCTGGTCGGTGGCGAAGAGGCACTGGCCAAGGATCTGGCGATGCACATCGCCGCCTCCAAGCCGAAGTCGCTGGATTCGACCGGCGTGTCGGCCGATCTGATCGAAGCCGAACGCCGTGTGGCGATCGAGAAGGCGCGCGAAGCCGGCAAGCCGGAAGAGATGATCGCCAAGATCGCCGAAGGCTCGGTCCAGAAGTACCTGAAGGAAGTGACGTTGCTCGGCCAGGTCTTCGTGAAGGCGGAAGACGGCAAGCAGACCATCGAACAGCTGCTGAAGGCAAAGTCTGCGAAGATTGCGTCCTTCACGCTGTACGTGGTCGGCGAGGGCATCGAGAAGAAGACCACCGACTTCGCCGCCGAAGTGGCTGCACAGGCTGCTGCCGCCGCAGCCGCCAAGGCCTGATCCGGCACTTGAAAAGGGAGCCTGCATGACTGTTGCCTATCGCCGCATCCTTCTGAAGCTGTCGGGCGAAGCCCTCATGGGCGACGACGACTACGGCATCAGCCGCGACATGCTTGCACGCATCGTCGCCGAGATTGCCGAAATCCGCGCACTGGGCGTGGAGGTGGGGGTCGTGATCGGCGGAGGCAACATCTTCCGCGGTGTGGCGGGGGGCGCGGCCGGCATGGACCGCGCCACTGCCGACTACATGGGCATGCTGGCGACCGTGATGAATGCGCTCGCCCTGGGCGACGCGATGCGCCAGGCCGGTGTGGCCGCGCGCGTGCAGTCGGCGCTCAGCATCGAGCCGGTGGTCGAGTTCTATATCCGCGGCAAGTCCATCCGCTACCTCGAAGAGGGCAAGGTGGTCATTTTCGCCGCGGGCACCGGCAATCCCTTCTTCACCACCGATACCGCAGCGGCGCTGCGCGGCCGCGAAATCGAGGCCGAAGTGGTGCTGAAGGCGACCAAGGTCGATGGCGTGTACAGTGCTGATCCGATGAAGGACAAGAGCGCGACCCGCTATGACCGCATCAGTTTCGACGAGGCGATCAGCCGCGATCTGAAGGTGATGGACGCCACCGCACTGGCGCTGTGCCGTGACCAGCAGCTGCCGATCAAGGTGTTCAGCATCTTCAAGCCGGGTGCGCTCAAGCGCGTGGTGCTCGGCGAAGACGAAGGCACGCTGGTCCATATCTGAGTCCCGCCGGGCCGCGCTGCCCGGCCGGTCGACAGGCCGTTGTGCAACGGCCGCACTTCAAACAAGAGGCGAGTGATGATCCCCGAGTTGAAGAAGAACACCGAACAGAAAATGCAGAAGACGCTGGAGTCGCTCAAGACCGACTTCGGCAAGGTGCGCACCGGCCGTGCGCACACCGGCATTCTCGATCACATCCAGGTTGACTACTACGGTTCGCTGGTACCGCTGTCGCAGGTTGCCAACGTAACCCTGATCGACGCGCGCGCCATCGGCGTGCAGCCCTGGGAAAAGAAGATGCTGTCGGTGGTCGAGAAGGCCATCCGCGATTCCGATCTGGGTCTGAATCCTTCTGCCATGGGCGACATCGTGCGCGTGCCGATGCCGCCGCTGACCGAAGAGCGCCGCAAGGAGCTGATCAAGGTGGTGCGCGGTGAAGCCGAGAATGCAAAGGTCGCCGTCCGCAACCTGCGCCGCGATGCGAACAACACGCTCAAGGACGCCGTGAAGAACAAGGAAATCTCCGAGGACGACGAACGTCGTACCCAGGACGACGTGCAGAAGCTGACCGACCGCTACATCGCCGAGGTCGACAAGCAGCTGGCCCAGAAAGAACAGGATCTGATGGCCGTCTGAGGCCAGGTGTCCTTATCTTGTCTTCCTCGAACGGCTCCCGCGACATTCCGCGGCACATCGCCATCATCATGGATGGCAACGGCCGCTGGGCGCGGCGCCGCTTCATGCCGCGCGTGGCCGGTCACCGCAAGGGTGTCGAGGCCGTGCGTGCCGTGGTGTCGCGCTGCGCGGAACTCGGCGTCAGCCACCTGACACTGTTCGCCTTCAGTTCGGAGAACTGGCGGCGACCGGCGGAAGAAGTCAATTTCCTGATGCAGCTGTTCGTGCGAGCCCTCGAAGACGAGGTATCGCGTCTGCACCAGAACGGCATCCGTCTGCGCGTGATTGGCGACCTCAGCCGGTTCGAACCGCGGCTGGTGGATCTGATCCGCAACGCCGAAGCGACCACTGCGCAGAACACTGGCCTGAATCTCACCATCGCCGCCAATTACGGTGGCCGCTGGGACATCCTGCAGGCGATGGAGCGCATGCTGCAGGCCCGGCCCGACCATCGCGGTCCGTTCACCGAACAGGAACTGGAGCCGCATCTGTCAATGGCTTTCGCGCCGGAGCCCGACCTGTTCATCCGCACCGGTGGCGAGAAGCGCATCAGCAACTTCCTGCTGTGGCAACTGGCCTACACCGAGCTGTATTTCACCGACAGCCTGTGGCCCGAATTCAACGGCGCCGCGATCGACGCAGCGATTGCCTCCTACCAGCAGCGCGAACGCCGCTTCGGGCGCACCAGCGAACAGGTCCAGGCCGCCTCGGCCGGCCAGCATGCTTAAACAGCGGGTCATCACTGCCATCGTGCTGCTGGCCGGGCTGTCGGCCGCACTGGCGCTGATGGATCTCTCAGCCTGGTCATGGCTGGTCGCGGTCGTGCTCGGCTTCGCCGGCTGGGAATGGGCGCGGCTGGGCGGTGCTGCCCCGATACCTGCGCGCATTGCCGGCGTGCTGGCGTTTTCCGTGGTTGCCTTCAGTGCGCAGTGGGCTTTCGGCCCGGATGCCGTGCGTGCCGAGGCCGTCGGGCGCCTCACTGCGCTGCATGGCGTCGCCGTGCTGTTCTGGCTGTTTACGGTACCGGCCTGGATGTCGCGTGCGGCGCGTCCGACCGTGCTGGTCCATGCGCTCACCGGTTTCATCGTGCTGCTGCCGCCAGCGATGGCGCTGATACAGCTGCGTGCGGTCGGCGTGCTGCCGCTGCTGCTGCTGATGGCGGTGGTATGGATCGCCGACATCGCGGCCTACTTCACCGGTCGCGCCTTCGGCCGCCGCAAGCTCGCGGCGTCGATCAGCCCGGGCAAGACCTGGGAAGGGGCGATCGGTGCGGCGGTGGCGGTGCAGATCTACGGGTTCGCCATACGGCCTCTGCTGGCCGACAGCGGTCTGGTGCTGCCCTCGGTCGCGGTCTGGGCCGGCGTGCTGCTGCTGCTGACCGCGGTCAGCATCGTGGGCGACCTGTTTGAATCCATGCTCAAGCGCCAGGCCGGCATGAAGGACAGCAGCCAGCTGCTGCCCGGTCACGGCGGTGTGCTCGACCGGGTGGACAGCCTGACCGCGACGCTGCCGCTGATCGGCCTCTATCTGCTTACCCTGAATTCCGGAACACTGCACTGATGCAGAGACTGACCGTACTGGGCGCGACCGGCTCCATCGGCGTCAGCACGCTGGACGTGGTGGCGCGCCACCCGGATCGCTTCGAAATCGTCGCGCTGTCCGGCCACCGCCAGATCGAGCGGCTGGCGGAACAGTGTCTGCAGTTCGCGCCACGCTACGCGGTGGTGGCTGACGCAGCCGCGGCGACCGTGCTGGCCGAGCGTATTGCCGGCAAGGTGGCGACCGAGGTGATGCACGGCGTCGAGGCGCTGGAAGCGATTGCCGCGCTGCCCGAAGTCGATACCGTGATGGCGGCCATCGTCGGCGCGGCCGGCCTGCGGCCCGCTCTGGCGGCCGCTCGCAGCGGCAAGCGTGTAATGCTTGCGAACAAGGAGGCGCTGGTCATGACCGGCGACCTGTTCATGCGTGAGGTGGCTGCGCACGGCGCGACGCTGCTGCCCATCGACAGCGAGCACAACGCGGTATTCCAGTGTCTGCCGCCCCAGCACCACCAGGGCGTGCGTCGCATTCTGCTGACCGCGTCCGGCGGTCCGTTCCGCCGGACGCCCATCACGGATCTGGCGAACGTAACGCCCGAACAGGCCTGCGCCCACCCGAACTGGGACATGGGGCGCAAGATTTCGGTCGATTCCGCCACCATGATGAACAAGGGGCTGGAAGTGATCGAGGCGCGCTGGCTGTTCGACACGCCGGCCGAGCGCATCGACGTGGTCATCCACCCGCAGAGCATCGTCCATTCCATGGTCGAGTACGTCGACGGTTCGGTGCTGGCGCAGATGGGCAATCCGGACATGCGCACGCCGATCGCGCACGCGCTGGCCTGGCCGGAGCGGATCGAATCCGGCGTGAGCCCGCTCGACCTCGCTGCATCGGCCGACCTCGTATTCGAGCGGCCGGATTTCGAGCGTTTCCCCTGTCTCAAGCTGGCATTCGATGCGCTGAAGGCGGGCGGTGGCACGCCGGCAGTGCTGAACGCCGCCAATGAGATCGCTGTCGCCGCCTTCCTGGAACACCGGCTCGGATTCCGTGCCATAGCGGATGTGATTGCCCGTACCCTTGAGCAACTGCCGGATCGTCCGGCCGACACCCTGGAGCAGGTGTTCTCCGCCGATGCCGAAGCCCGTGCGGTAGCCACTCGCATCGTGACGCAGCAGGCGGGAGCCGGCGCGTGAACCTGCCTTTCTACATCGGCGCCTTCGCACTGGCACTGGGCATTCTGATCACGGTGCACGAACTGGGGCATTACAGCGTAGCCCGGCTGTGCGGCGTGAAGGTGCTGCGCTTCTCGATCGGTTTCGGTCGCGCCCTCTGGTCACGCCGCGCCGGGCCTGACCAGACCGAATGGGCGCTGGCGGTGTTTCCGCTCGGCGGCTACGTGAAAATGCTGGACGAACGCGAAGGCGAGGTGGCGGCGCACGAACTGCACCGCGCCTTCAACCGCCAGACCATAGGCCGGCGCTTTGCCATCGTCGCCGCCGGCCCGATCGCCAACTTCCTGCTCGCCATCGTCGTGTACTGGGGGCTGTTCATGCACGGCATGGAAGAGCCACGCCCGCTGCTGGCCGCACCCGCTGCAGGCACCCCTGCGGCATTTGCCGGTGTGGCCGATGGCGATCTGGTGCGCAAGGTCGATGGCGAGGACATCCTGTCGTCTCAGGATCTCCGATGGCGCGTCGCGCAGGCGGCCGTCGAAGGACGCGCCATCCAGATCGAAACCATCAACGGTGCGCAAGAAATCAGTGTCCGCCGGATAGATCTGTCCACGATAGGCAGCGACGTGGACGCCACGCTGATGGAGCGTGCCGGCCTGATGCCCTACCGCCCGCGCATGCCGACCGTGGTCGGCACCCTGGGCGAGGGCAGCGCCGCTGAAAAGGCGGGCATGCAGGTCGGTGACCGGGTGCTGGCGATAGACGGCAAGCCGCTCGACGACTGGGGCGACATGGTGAAGGTCGTGCGCGAACTGGCGGGTCGTACCGTGCCGGTGAAGCTGCTGCGCGACGGGCGAGAAATCGAACTGCAGGCTGCAGTGGCCACGGTGGAGGAGGGCGGTCAGCGCTTCGGCCGACTCGGCATCGGCCCGACACCGGACCCGACGCTGCGCGACCGGCTGTTCGTTGAGGTACGCCACGGCGTGCCTGAGGCACTCGGGCTGGCGGTGAGCCAGACCTGGGACACCGCGCTGTTCAGCCTCAAGGCCTTCGGCCGCATGCTGACCGGCGAACTGTCGTGGAAAAACCTGAGCGGACCGGTCACCATCGCCGACTATGCGGGTCAGTCCGCGGCCATGGGCGCGACCCACTACATCAAGTTCATCGCCCTCATCAGCATCAGTCTGGGCGTGCTCAACCTGCTGCCCATCCCGCTGCTGGACGGTGGGCACTTGATGTACTATACGATCGAATTTTTGAAGGGCGGTCCGGTTTCCGAGCGGGTCATGGAAATCGGGCAACAGGTGGGTCTCGCCATCCTGCTGATGCTCATGGCGTTCGCCTTCTACAACGATATCAATCGCCTCTTCGGTTGACTGCCGGCTGAATCCCCCGATGCGCAAGTTTTTCCTGCCCGCCCTGATCTCGGGCCTGCTGTCTGCCCATGCCTACGCATTCGAACCCTTCGTCGTCCGCGACATCCGGGTTGAGGGCATACAGCGCACCGAAGCCGGTACCGTGTTCAACTATCTGCCGGTCCGCGTCGGCGAAAGCTTCAACGACGAGAAGGCTGCGCAGGCGATCAAGGCGCTGTTCGCCACCGGCTTTTTCAAGGACGTGCGCATCGAAGCCGAAGGCGACGTACTGGTCGTGGTGATCGAAGAGCGACCGGCCATCGCCTCGCTCGACTTCACCGGCATGAAGGAATTCGACAAGGACGCGATCAAGAAGGGCCTGCGTGAGGTCGGTCTGGCCGAATCGCGCATCTTCGACCGCGCAGTACTTGATCGTGCCGAGCAGGAACTGAAGCGCCAGTACCTCTCTCGCGGCCGCTACTCGGTCGATATCAAGACCACGGTGACGCCGCTCGAACGCAACCGGGTGGCCATCAACTTCCAGGTCGACGAAGGTGAGGTCGCCAAGATCCGCCAGATCAACATCGTCGGCGCCAACGCGTTCAAGGAAAAGGATCTGCTCAAGCTGATCACCCTGACCACGCCGAACTGGCTGACCTGGTATACGAAGAACGATCAGTACTCGAAGCAGAAGCTGGGGGCTGACGTCGAAACGCTGCGCAGCTGGTATCTGGATCGCGGCTACCTCGAGTTCAACGTCGATTCGACCCAGGTGTCGATCACGCCGGACAAGCAGGACATCTACATCACGGTTTCGCTTACCGAGGGTGAGAAATACACCATCTCGGGCGTCAAGATGTCGGGCGACCTGCTGCTGCCTGAGGCGGAACTGCGCAAGCTGGTCAAACTGAGGACCGGCGAGGAGTTTTCGCGCAAGAACCTCACCGACACCACGAAGGCGATCAATGACCGTCTGGCCAACGAGGGCTATGCCTTCGCCAACGTGAATGCGGTACCGGAGACCGACAAGGAAAAGCGCACGGTGTCCTTCACCGTGTTCGTGGATCCGGGTCGCCGCGTCTATGTGCGCCGGATCAACGTGCTGGGCAACAGCAAGACCGCCGATCAGGTGATCCGCCGCGAATTCCGCCAGATGGAAGGCGCCTGGTACGACGGCGAAAAGATCAACCGCTCGCGCACCCGGGTCGACCGCCTCGGCTACTTTGACGCGGCCACCATCGAGACACCGGCCGTGCCCGGCAGCACCGATCAGGTGGACGTGAACATCACGGTGAAGGAAAAGCCGACCGGGAACCTGATGTTCGGTGCTGGCTTCTCCAGTTCGGAAAGCCTCATCCTGTCGACCTCGATCTCTCAGCAGAATCTGTTCGGCAGCGGCAAGTCGCTATCGCTGAGCCTGAACAGCGGCAGCATCAACAAGACCTACGCGCTGTCCTTCACCGATCCGTACTACACGCCGGACGGCATTTCGCGCGGTTTTGACGTCTATCTGCGCAATGTCGACCCGAGCCGGCTGCGTCTTGGCAACTATCGCACCTCATCCGTTGGCGCCGGTCTGCGCTGGGGCTTTCCGATCCGCGAAGATGACCGGATCAACTTCGGCCTGGCGGTGGACCAGACCTCGATCGACACCTTCGCCGACAGCCCGCAGCGCTACAAGAACTTCGTAAACGAGTTCGGAGACACCAACAACTCGCTGGTGAGCACCATAGGCTGGGGGCGTGACACCCGGGACAGCTTCATCTATGCGACCCGCGGTTCCGTACAGCGCGTGAATGCCGAAATCGCCATTCCGCCCGGCGGACTGCGCTACATGAAGGCCTCCTACCAGCATCAGCGCTACTTCCCGCTGTGGGGCAATTTCGTGCTGATGCTCAATGGTGAGGTCGGTTACGGTCGGGGCTACGGTGACAAGCCGCTGCCCTTCTACAAGAATTACTACGTAGGCGGCATCGGATCCGTCCGCGGCTTCGAGACCTCTTCCATCGGCGAGCGGGATCGCGACGCCAATGGCAACATCCTGCGCACCGCCATCGGTGGTGACCGGAAACTGGTCATGAACGCCGAAGTGCTGTTCCCCTTCCCCGGCATGGGGCAGGACAAATCGCTGCGCCTGGGCACCTTCGTCGATGCCGGCAACGTGTGGGCGGACGGTCAGACCCTTGATGTGGGTGATTTGCGCTATAGTGCCGGCCTTTCCGTGGCGTGGAGTTCGCCCATGGGACCGCTGAAGTTCAGCATCGCACAGCCTCTGAACAAGGAACCGACCGATCGTCTGCAGCGCTTCCAGTTCCAGATGGGTAATGTGTTCTGATCGAAACACGCACTGAATGAACAGGTCGAGTATGTCCGCACGCTCCGCACTTCTTGCCGCTCTGTCCTCGCTGGCGCTTCTGGCGGCCGCTCCGGCTCACGCGGAAAACGACGTGAAGATCGGTTTTGTCGACACCGAGCGCATCCTGCGCGAGGCGGCACCGGCAGTGCGCGCCCAGAAAAAGCTCGAAAAGGAATTCGAGAAGCGCAGCCAGGAACTGGAGCGCATGGCCAAGCAGCTGCAGGGCATGCAGCAGAACATGGAAAAGAACTCGGTCACGCTGTCCGACAGCGACCGTCGCGCCAAGGAGCGCGAATTCAGCGAACTGACGCGCGACATGCAGCGCAAGGAACGCGAATACCGCGAAGACCTGAATCAGCGCCGTAACGAGGAACTGTCGGGCGTGCTGGACAGGGCGAACAAGGCGATCAAGGTGATCGCGGAAGCCGAGAAGTACGACATCATCTTCCAGGAAGTGGTCTACCGCAGCGCGCGCATCGACATCACCGAAAAGGTGCTGAAGGCGCTGGCCGACCCTCCCGCAACCAAGTAAGGCATACATGGCAGCCCGACTCGGCGACATCGTCGCCCGTCTGGGCGGCGAACTGCATGGCGACGCCGACCTGACGGTCGAGCAGGTCGCACCGCTGGACAGCGCCGGCCCGGCCCACATTTCCTTCCTGTCCAATCCGAAATACCGCGCCGCGCTGGCCTCCAGCACGGCCGGGGTGGTCATCGTGCCACCGAAGGACGGTGAAGGTCTCGAACGCACCCACATCCGGGTGCGCAATCCCTATCTGTATTTCGCCCGCGTGGCCCAGCTGCTCAACCCGGACATCCGTCCGGCTGCCGGCGTGGATGCCGCAGCGAGCGTGCATCCGTCGGCCCGCGTGCATCCGTCGGCCCACGTGGCCGCCGGTGCGGTGGTGGGCGAGGGCGCCGACATCGGAGCCGACGCCGTGATCGGCGCGGGTTCCGTGGTGGGTGAACAGGCGCGCATCGGCGCCGGCACCCGGCTGCATCCGCGCGTGGTGGTCTACCCGCACTGCGTGGTGGGCGAGCGCTGCATCCTGCATTCCGGTGCAGTGATCGGTGCCGACGGCTTCGGCTTCGCCCGTGAGGGGGACGGCAGCTGGGTCAAGATTCCGCAGATCGGCCGCGTGCTGATCGGCAACGATGTCGAGATCGGCGCCAACACCACAGTGGACCGCGGCGCGCTCGAGGACACGGTGATCGAGAACGGGGTGAAGCTCGACAACCTCATACAGATCGCCCACAACGTGCGTATCGGCGAGCACACCGCGATGGCGGCCTGCTCCGGCGTCGCCGGCAGCACCACCATAGGCAAGCGCTGCATGATCGGTGGCTCGGCCAACATCATGGGCCACATCGACATCGTGGACGACGTGGTGGTGTCCGCGGTGTCCTTCGCCACCAAGTCCATTCCGGAAGCCGGTGTCTATACCGGCTCGGTGCCGTCGATGGAACACAGGGAATGGACGCGCAACTACTCGCGCCTGCGCCACCTCGATTCGATGGCTGACCGCATCAGGGCGCTCGAGCAACAACTTGCAACGCTGCAAGGCAATAAGGAAGACTGAATTGAAATCGATGGACATCCACGCGGTACTGAAGTCGTTGCCGCACCGCTTTCCTTTCCTGCTGGTCGACCGCGTGCTCGAAGTCGAGCCGGGCAAGCACATCCGCGCGCTGAAGAACGTCACCATCAACGAGCCCTTCTTCCCCGGCCACTTCCCGAACCACCCGGTCATGCCGGGCGTGCTCATCGTCGAGGCGCTGGCCCAGGCGGCCGCCATCCTGTCCTTCGAAACGCTGGGCACGACGCCGGATGCCGATTCGGTCTACTACCTCTGCGGCGTGGACAACACCCGCTTCAAGAAGCCAGTCATGGCGGGCGACCAGCTCATTCTGGAAGTGGAACTGCTGAGACACTCGCGCGGCATCTGGAAATACCAGGCACGCGCCCGGGTGGATGGCGGCGTGGTGGCCGAAACCGAACTGCTGTGCGCGGTGCGCCCGACCTGATGGCTGCGCAGATTCATCCGACCGCGATCGTCGATCCGTCGGCACGCATCGCTGACGGCGTCGAGATTGGCGCCTACAGCGTGATCGGTCCGAACGTCGAGATCGGCACGGGTAGCAAAGTGCATCCGCACGTGGTGATTCAGGGCCATACCCGCATCGGCAGCGACAACGTGTTTCACCCGTTCTGCTCGATCGGTGGCGATCCGCAGGACAAGAAGTACGCCAACGAGCCGACCCAGCTCATCATCGGTGACCGCAACACCGTGCGCGAATACGTCACGATGAACTGCGGCACGGTGCAGGACGGCGGCGTCACCCGTCTGGGCGACGACAACTGGCTGATGGCCTACGTTCACGTGGCACACGACTGCCAGGTCGGCAGCCACACCATCATGGCCAACAATACCGCGCTGGCCGGCCACGTCCATGTGGGCGACTGGGCCATTCTCGGCGGCTTCACCGGCGTACACCAGTTCGTGCGGGTCGGCGCGCACAGCTTCTGCGGCGTGCATTCGAGCGTGCTGCAGGACGTGCCGCCCTTCGTGCTGGCCAATGGCGTGCCGGCGGCACCGCACGGCATCAACAGCGAAGGCCTGCGCCGCCGCGGCTACAGCAGCGAAGCCATCATGGCGATCAAGCGCGCGTACAAGACGCTGTACCGCGAAGGCCTGAAGCTCGACGAAGCGCGCGCGGTCATCGCCGAGGTGGCGAAGAGCAGGCCTGAAGTCGCGCTGCTGTCCGATTTCCTGGAAGCCGGCGGACGCGGCATCATCCGCTGACATGGCCGACCGCATCACGGTGGCCATGGTCGCCGGCGAAGCGTCGGGCGACCAGCTGGCCGCGCATCTGATCAAGGCCCTGCAGGCCGTCCGGCCCGACATCGATTTCGTCGGCATCGGCGGCCCGCGCATGGAAGGTGCCGGTTTCAAGGCCTGGTGGCCGTCGGAAAAGCTGGCGGTGCGCGGCTATTTCGAAGTGCTGAAGCACTACCGCGAACTGTCGGGCATACGCCGCGATCTGCTCAACCGTCTGCTCAAGGACAGGCCGGCCGCCTTCATCGGCGTCGATGCGCCGGATTTCAGCCTGTGGCTCGAAAAGCGCCTCAAGGACGCCGGCGTGCCGGCCATCCATTATGTGAGTCCGTCGATCTGGGCCTGGCGCGGCGGACGGATCAAGGGCATCGCGCGCAGCGTGTCGCGCATGCTGTGCCTGTTTCCGTTCGAGCCGGCGATCTACGAAAAGGCCGGTGTGCCGGTGAGCTATGTCGGCCACCCCTTTGCCGACGAAATTTCACCGGAGCCGCAGCGCTTCGCGGCGCGCGAGCGGCTGGCACTGCCGGTCGATGCGCGCATCGTCGCACTGCTGCCGGGCAGCCGCCAGTCCGAACTGCAGTACAACGCACACGCCTGGATCGGTGCCGCCCAGCTGCTGCACCGCCGCCATCCGGACCTGCGCTTTCTGGTGCCGCTGACCACGCGCGAAACCCGGCAGCAGTTCGAACAGGCGCTGTGGGACTGCAAGGCCAACGAGCTGCCGCTGTCCATCCTGTTCGGCCATGCGCGCGATGCGCTGATGGCCAGTGACGTGGCGCTGGTGGCCAGCGGCACCGCCACGCTGGAAGCCGCGCTGTGCCGCGCACCGCATGTGGTCGCCTACCGCATCCACAGGCTGAGCTATCTGCTGATGAAGCGCATGGCCTATCAGCCCTGGGTGGGCCTGCCCAACATTCTGGCCGGCCGGTCGCTGGTGCCCGAACTGCTGCAGCATGACGCCACGCCGGAAAAGCTGGCCGACGCGCTGGACGCGCTGCTTGGCGACCCGGTCGCGCGCAGCGCGCAGATCGAGGAATTCGAGCGCATCCACCACACGCTGCGGCAGGGCACTGCCGCGCGTGCGGCACAGGCCATCCTGCCGCATCTTCCGCCGGCATGAGCGACACCGTGCTGCTGCAGGCCGGCGTCGACGAAGCGGGCAGGGGGCCGCTGTGCGGGCCGGTCTATGCCGCCGCGGTCATCCTCGATCCGGCCCGGCCCATCGCCGGGCTGAACGATTCCAAGAAGCTGTCGGAAAAGAAGCGCGAGGCACTGGCGCCGCTGATACGCGAGCGTGCGCTGGCGTGGGCGGTGGGCATCGCGACGGTGGAGGAAATCGACCGGCTGAACATCCTGCACGCCACGTTTCTCGCAATGCGGCGGGCGGTGGAGGGGCTGGCGGTACGGCCGGACGAAGCGCTGATCGACGGCAACCGTGTGCCGCCCGGCCTCATCGTGCCGGCGCGCGCCATCGTCGGCGGCGACGCGTCGGAAGCGGCCATTTCGGCCGCCTCCATCCTGGCCAAGACCGGTCGCGATCACGAAATGCTGCAGTGGGCCGAACAGTATCCGCAGTACGGCATCGCGAAGCACAAGGGCTACCCGACCGCCGAACATCTGGCGGCACTGCGGGCGCACGGCCCGTCGCCCATTCACCGCCGCAGCTTCGCACCGGTGGCCCAGTGCGCACTGGATTTCGGCCAGCCGGACTGACCCCGCGGACGGGCGCGCGCTGCTGAGTCAGTCGGTCTTCGCCGGCAGATGCACCGCCAGCCAGACCGACACCTGTTCCGGGTCGGTCGCCTCCACCCGATGGCGCGCATGCGCCGGAATGAACACCCAGTCACCCGGGCCCAGCACGCGCGGCTCCGCTTCGTCCGCCAGCCGCAATTGCGCGCTGCCGGAAAGCAGCACCACCCATTCGTCGTCCGGCGGGTCGTACCAGAAGCCGGGCGGGCTGCACTGGCCGGTGGACACGATGCGTTCGATGCGCGCACCGGCCGAGGCGTGCAGCCGTTCGAAGCGTTCGTCGGTCTCCGGTGCGGACGGCAGCCCGGCGAACAGATTGCCGCTCACGGCGTGGCGTCCAGCAGTTCGGTGTCCGCGTGCGCATAGGCCGGGCTGCAGCAGCACAGCAGCGTCAGCGGAATGTCGCCCAGCGTTTCGATACAGTGAGCCGTGCCCGGCGGAATGAGCACGGTGTCGCCCGGCCCGACCTCGAAGCGATGTTCGCCCAGCGTCATCAGGCCGCGCCCAGCGGTCACGTGGTACAGCTCTTCGGTGAGCGCATGCCGGTGCAGCAGCGTGCGGGTGCCCGGCGGCACGGTGGCTTCCGCCAGGCTCTGCGCGCGGCCGCCGTGCTGCTGCGGGTGCATCAGTTCGCGGATGACCGAACCGTCCTTGGTCACATAGGCCGGAATGTCGGCGTAGCGGGTGTGGGGCGTGTGATGAGTGCTCATGGCGCGGCATCGTCGCACAGCGGCACGATGTCGGCACTGCGCAGGCACAGCGTCACGTCAGCGTCGCGGCTCACCGCATGGCGGCGGATGGCACGGGTGGGCAGGCGCAGCTGCAGCGGCGCGTCGGCCAGCCCGGCCGGCTGCACCCGCACCACCGCTTCGCCACCCAGCTCGACCACCTCCAGCACCCGCGCATGCACCGCGTTTTCCAGATCGCTGTTCCACGCCCGGTCGGCGTGCGCCAGCAGCACGTTGGATGGCAGCACCGCCCAGCGCAGCAGGCCGTCCGGCAGTGCCGGGTCGAGTGCAGCCACGCGCAGACGGTGCGGGCCCCAGTGCAGCAGACGTTCGTCGCCGGCCTCGCGCGTGAGCCGGCCTTCGAACACGTTCGGAATGTCGAGCAGCCGTGCGGCCGACACGCTGCGCGGCCGGTTGAGCACGTCGGCCGCCGGCCCGGCCTGCAGCAGGCGGCCGTGCCGTACCAGGCAGAGGTGGTCGGCCAGCTGTGCCGCCTCGTCCAGATCGTGGGTCACCAGCAGCACGGTGTTGCGCAGCTGTTCGTGCAGCCGCCGCAGTTCCAGGTAGAGGCGCTTGCGGGTGCTGCGGTCGACCGCGGAAAACGGCTCGTCCAGCAGCAGCACGCGCGGCGCGCGAGCGATCGCGCGTGCAAGCGCCACCCGCTGCTTCTGGCCACCGGACAGTTCGTGCGGCCGTCGGTGCTCCAGCCCGCCGACATGGGCCAGCGCCAGCACCTCGAGCGCCCGCGCGCGGCGTTCGGCCGCCGGCAGATGGGTGAGCGACATTTCGACGTTGCCGAGCGCGCTCAGGTGAGGGAACAGCGCGTAATGCTGCGACACCAGACCGATGCTGCGCGCGCGGGTGGGCAGGCGGACGCCGGCGCCGTCCCAGTGTTCGCTCTCCAGCGTGATGCGGGCCTCGCGCACCGGCAGCAGGCCGGCGATCGCGCGCAGGATGGAGGTCTTGCCGCTGCCCGACGGGCCGAGCAGGGCGGTGATGCGGCCGCGCGGCAGATCGGCGCGGAAATCGAGCGGCGGGCCGTCGTGGCGCAGGTCGAGCGACAGGCTCATGCGCTGCGCCGCCTGCGCATCAGGCGCTCCACCAGTCCGTAGCTCACCGCCATCGTGACCAGAGAAATGACGAGCAGCAGGGCGGCCATGGCGCCGGCGGACGCGTGATCGAAGGACTGGGTGCGGTCGTAGATGGAAATGGCCACCGTCTGCGTTTCGCCCGGGATGTTGCCGCCCACCATCAGCACCACGCCGAATTCGCCCAGCGTGTGCGCGAAGGTGAGCACCGCGGCAGACAGCAGGCCGGGCCAGGCCAGCGGCAGTTCGATGCGCCACAGCGCCTGCCAGCGGGTGAGCCCGCAGCACTGCGCCGCTTCGCGCAGATCGGGCGCGATCGATTCGAAGGCGCGCTGCACCGGCTGTACCGCGAACGGAATGTTCACCAGCACCGAGGCGAACACCAGCCCGCCGAAACTGAACGCCAGCGCGTGACCGACGAGCGCCTCGAACAGCCGGCCAAGCGCGCTCTGGTTGCCCATGGCCACCAGCAGGTAGTAGCCGACCACGGTGGGCGGCAGCACCAGCGGCAGCGCCAGCAGGCCTTCGATCCATGGCTTGAAGCGGGTGCGGGTGACCGCGAGCCAGCGGCCGAGCAGCACCGCCAGCGGCAGCAGCACCAGCAGCGTTACGCCGGCCAGCCGGGCCGACAGGGCGATGGCGGTCGCGTCCATCAGGGCGCTGAGGCCGCCGGCCGCGTGAAACCGTGACGGGCGAGCAGATCGCGTCCGGCCGGGCTGCGCAGCCAGTCGTGAAAGGCGCGCGCGGTGGCGCCGGCACCCTTGAGCAGCACCATGCGCTGGCGCAGCGGTTCGTCGGCATGCCATTCGGCCGGCAGCGGCACGAAACGTCCCTGACGGGCGATGTCCGGCGCGCGTGACAGCGACAGCGGCACCATGCCGCCCTGACTGGCGCCGGATGCGGCGAACTGCATGGCCTGGGCCGCGTTCTCGCCCAGCACCAGACGTGGCTCGATCGCGGTCCACAGGCCGGCGTGCCGCAGCACCGAGCGGGCGGCGCGACCGTAGGGTGCGTGTTCCGGGTTAGCGATGGCGAAGCGGCGCAGCCGGCCGTCGGCCACTGCCGCGCGCAGGTCTTCCAGCGTCGCGTCCGGCTTCAGCGGCGAGCGCTCGGGCACGAACAGCACCAGACGGCCGATCGCGTACTGCGCGCCGCGGTCCAGCGTGCGGCCCGCGTCGGCCAGCCGGAACACGAAGGCCTCATCCGCCGACAGGAACAGTTCGAACGGTGCGCCGTTCTGGATCTGCTGCGTGAAATTGCCGGACGAGCCGAAGCTGAGCCGGACCTTCTGCCCGCTGTCGCGCTCGAACTGCGTGGCCGCTTCGGTCAGCGCGAACTTGAGGTCGGCGGCTGCCGCCACTGCAGGCGGCTCGGCCGCGCGAACGCCGCCGGAGCACAGCGCCAGAAAGAGGAACAGAAGCGGGAGCGGAAGTGGGAATGGAAGCAGACGACGGTACATATGAAGTTCACTTCTGAATACAGGAGCAAGGGTAGCCGATTTCGCTTTCCGCGGTTTCGGCCACTTGTGCCCGGCTCACACTTCAATAATAATTGAATTATGGAAGAGCAGGACATCATCCGCGCACTCGGTGCGCTTGCACACGACATCCGGCTGCGGGTATTCCGGGCGCTGGTGGTGGCCGGGCCGGAGGGTATGACGCCCGGCCGGCTGGGCGAGGCACTGGCGGTCGCGCCCACCACGCTGTCCTTCCATCTGAAAGAGCTGTGCAACGCCGGCCTGCTGCTGCAGGCGCGCAGCGGCCGCAACCTGATCTACCGCGCCGACTACGCGCGCATGGGCGCACTGATGGCCTATCTGACCGAAAACTGCTGCGCCGGCGAGCCCTGCGCGGCCACCCCGCCTGCCTGCACGAACTGCTGACCGGAGACACGACATGAAACGCTTCCACGTCCATCTGCACGTCGACGACCTGGCGAAAAGCATCGCCTTCTACAACCGGCTGTTCGACGCGCAGCCGGCGCGCTCGGAATCCGACTACGCGAAGTGGATGCTCGACGACCCGCCGGTCAATTTCGCGATTTCCACCCGTGGCAGCAAGGCCGGCATCGACCACCTGGGCATACAGACCGACGATCCGGCCGAACTGGCGGCGATGAAGTCGCGCGCCGAAGCGGCCGACATGGCGCTGCTGGACGAGGGAGAAACCACCTGCTGCTACGCGCGCAGCGAAAAGCACTGGGTGACCGATCCGCAGGGCATCGCCTGGGAGCATTTCCACACGCTGGGCAACATTCCTGTCTTCAACGAAGCCGCGACCACCCCCGCCGAAGGCAGCGCCTGCTGTGCGCCCAGGGCACCCGATGCCCCGAGTGCGCCGGTCACCCGCGGCAAGCCGCTGTCCATCGGCATCAAGAGCACCGGCAGTTCCGGTTCCGGGTGCTGCTGAAATGACGCCGCCGCTCAACGTGCTTTTCCTGTGCACCCACAATTCGGCGCGCAGCGTGCTCGCCGAATGTCTGCTGAACCATCTGGGCCGCGGGCGCTTTCGCGCCCTTTCGGCCGGCAGCACGCCCAGCGGCACGGTGAATCCGTTCGCGCTGCAGGCGCTGGCGGAGCAGGGCATCGACACCGCCGGCGTGCGCAGCAAGGCCTGGGACGAATTCGCGCTGCCCGGCGCACCGCAGATGGATCTGGTGATCACGGTATGCGATGCCGCGGCCGGTGAAACCTGCCCGGTGTGGCCCGGGCATCCGGCGACCGCCCACTGGGGCTATGCCGATCCGTCGCTCGTCGCCGGCAGCAAGGCGGCGAAGCTGACCGCCTTCCGCGACACGCTGGCGCTGATCCGTCGTCGTCTCGAAATACTGGTCGCGATGCCGGACGAGCGGCTGCATGCGCTTACGCTGCAGCAGACCGCACGCGATCTCGCTGCACACTGAGGTTCTTCATGGGACTGTTTGAACGCTGGCTCACGCTGTGGGTGGGCCTGAGCATCATGGCCGGTGTGGCACTGGGGCTTGCCGCGCCGGCGGTTTTCGCCGCGGTGGCCGCGCTCGAGCTGGCGCACGTGAATCTGGTGGTGGCGGTGCTCATCTGGGTGATGATCTACCCGATGATGATCCAGATCGATTTCGCCGCGGTGCGCGACGTCGGCCGGCGGCCGCAGGGGCTGGTGCTGACGCTGGGGGTGAACTGGCTGATCAAGCCGTTCACGATGGCGGCGCTGGGCGTGCTGTTCTTCGATCACCTGTTCGCCGGCTGGGTGGATCCGCAGTCGGCATCCGAATACATTGCCGGCATGATTCTGCTCGGCGTGGCGCCGTGCACCGCCATGGTGTTCGTCTGGAGCCAGCTCACCCGCGGCGACCCCGGCTACACGCTGGTGCAGGTGTCGGTGAACGATCTGGTCATGGTGTTCGCCTTCGCGCCGATCGCCGCCTTCCTGCTTGGCGTAACCGATGTCGACGTGCCCTGGCAGACGCTGCTGCTGGCGACCGTGCTGTACGTGGTGCTGCCGCTGGCGGCCGGCGTGTTCACGCGCCGCCTGCTCGGCGGCGAGGCGGCGGTCGGGCGTTTCGTGGCCCGGCTCAAGCCCTGGTCCATCGTCGGTCTGCTGGCCACGGTCGTGCTGCTGTTCGGTTTCCAGGCGGAAACCCTGGTCACGCAGCCTTTCGTGATCGCGCTGATCGCTGTGCCGCTGGTGCTTCAGACCTATGGCATCTTCGCCATCGCCTTCGTGCTCGCACGCTGGATGAAACTGTCTTACCCGATCGCCGCACCAGCCTGCCTGATCGGCACGTCAAACTTTTTCGAACTGGCGGTGGCGGTGGCGATTTCACTGTTCGGACTGCACTCCGGTGCAGCATTGGCGACCGTGGTCGGCGTGCTGGTGGAAGTGCCTGTCATGCTGTCGCTGGTGGCGCTGCTGCGCCGTACCGTTCACCTTTTTCCGGATTCCGCTGAACTTTCTTAGATCAAGTCTAAACAAAGCTCCGGATTCGCACTATCATGCGCGCTTTCACCCCCCACAACTGAAGAGGACTCTGAGATGAGCATCGTCAATACCGCTGTCCAGCCGTTCAAGGCCAACGCTTTCCACAACGGCAAGTTCATCACCGTCACTGAAGAGAACCTCAAGGGCAAGTGGTCGGTTCTGGTGTTCATGCCGGCCGCTTTCACCTTCAACTGCCCGACCGAAGTCGAGGACGCCGCCAACAACTACGGCGAATTCCAGAAGGCCGGCGCTGAAATCTACATCGTCACCACCGACACCCACTTCTCGCACAAGGTGTGGCACGAAACCTCGCCCGCCGTCGGCAAGGCCCAGTTCCCGCTGGTGGGCGACCCCACCCACCAGCTGACCCGCGCTTTCGGCGTGCACATCGAAGAAGAAGGCCTGGCGCTGCGCGGCACCTTCGTGATCAACCCGGAAGGCGTGATCAAGACCGCTGAAGTCCACGACAACGCAATCGCCCGCGACATGAACGAAACCCTGCGCAAGCTGAAGGCAGCCCAGTTCGTCGCCAGCCACCCGGGCCAGGTGTGCCCGGCCAAGTGGAAGGAAGGCGCAGAAACCCTGACCCCGTCGCTGGACCTGGTCGGCAAGATCTAAGAGCGTTTCACGCTCTGCGCAACGTACGGCCGGGCCCTGTGCCCGACCGTACGGCACCGCCGGAACGCCCGGGTCTGATCGCGCACCGCGCCCGGCCCGGGCGTTCCGTTTTCTGCTTCACCCGTTTGGAAAGCCGAGCTCATCATGCTGGACGACACCCTCAAGGCCCAGTTGAAGGCCTACCTCGAAAAGCTGCAGCACCCGATCGTACTGAAGGCCGCGCTGGACGATTCGAACGCCGCGCGCGAACTGCAGGCGCTGCTCGACGACATCGCCTCGCTGTCTGACCGGATCAGCGTGAGCGCTGACGACACGCCGGGCGCGCGCACGCCGTCGTTCGCGATCCAGCGTCCGGACGGCAGCCTGTCGCTGCGTTTCGCCGCCATTCCGCTCGGCCACGAATTCACCTCGCTGGTGCTGGCGCTGCTGCAGGCCGGCGGCCATCCGCCGCGCGTATCCGACGAAATCATCGAGCAGATCCGCGCGCTCGACGGCGACTTCAGCTTCGAAGTGTTCATGTCGCTGTCCTGCCACAACTGCCCGGACGTGGTGCAGGCGCTGAACCTGATGGCGGTGCTCAATCCGCGGGTGAAGGTGGTCACCATCGATGGCGCGCTGTTCCAGAAGGAAGTGGACGACCGCCAGGTGATGGCGGTGCCCATGGTGTTCCTGAATGGCGAACTGTTTGCCTCCGGCCGCATGACCATCGAGGAAATCATCGCCAAGGTCGACACCGGTGCCGCCAAGCGCGACGCCGAGAAGATCAGCGCCCGCGCGCCGTTCGACGTGCTGGTGGTGGGCGGTGGCCCGGCCGGCTCGGCGGCAGCCATCTACGCGGCGCGCAAGGGCATCCGCACCGGCATCGTCGCCGAACGCTTCGGCGGCCAGTTGATGGACACGCTGAGCATCGAGAACTTCATTTCTGTGAAAGAAACCGAAGGCCCCAAGCTGACCGCGGCGCTGGAAGAGCACGTCAAGAGCTATGACGTGGACGTGATGCCGCTGCAGCGGGTCGAGAAGCTGGTGCCGGCCGAACAGCCGGGCGGACTGGCCACGCTGCATCTGGCCAATGGCGCCACGCTGCAGTCGCGTGCGGTCATTCTGGCCACCGGCGCGCGCTGGCGCGAAATGAACGTGCCGGGCGAGCGTGAGTACCGCAACAAGGGCGTGGCCTACTGCCCGCATTGCGACGGCCCGCTGTTCAAGGGCAAGCGCGTCGCGGTGATCGGTGGCGGCAACTCGGGCGTCGAGGCGGCGATCGATCTGGCCGGCATCGTCGGCCACGTGACCCTGCTTGAATTCGACAAGCAGATGCGCGCCGACGCGGTGCTTCAGCGCAAGCTGCTGTCGCTGCCCAACGTGAAGGTGATCCTGCAGGCGCAGACCACCGAAGTGACCGGCGGTGCCGACGGCAAGGTGAATGCGCTGAAGTACACCGACCGTGCCACCGGCGAATCGCACACGGTGGAACTGGAAGGCATCTTCGTGCAGATCGGTCTGGTGCCGAACACCGAGTGGCTCAAGGGCAGCATCGAGCTCACGAAGTACGGCGAGATTCCGGTCGATGCGCGCTGCGAAACCGGCACCCACGGTGTGTTCGGCGCCGGCGACGTGACCACGGTGCCGTACAAGCAGATCGTCATCGCGATGGGCGAAGGCTCGAAGGCCGCGATTTCCGCCTTCGACTATCTGATCCGTACGTCCGCGCCGGCCTGAGGCCGGCTCGCGTACACTGCAGCCCGCTGGCCGCAAGGCCTGCGGGCTGTTTCATGTCCACAGCGGGCGCATGCCCCCAAGGAGTTCTGCATGGACCTTCACTACCTCATGCTTTTCCTGCACATCGCCGGCGTCACCGTATGGGTCGGCGGCATGTTCTTCGCCTATGTCTGTCTGCGGCCGGTGGCCGCCAGCCAGCTTGAACCGCCGGCACGGCTCACGCTGTGGCGCGGCGTGTTCGCGCGCTTCTTTCCCGCGGTCTGGGTGGCGGTGCTGGCCATACTCGGCAGCGGACTGGCGATGATGCTGGCGGTCGGCATGAAGGCAGCACCGATCTACTGGCACCTGATGTTCGGCATCGGCCTGGTCATGATGCTCATCTTCATGCACGTGTTCTTCGCACCCTGGCGCCGGCTGCAGCGGGCGGTGGATGCGGCCGACTGGCCGGCCGGCGCTGCCGCGCTCGGCCAGATCCGCAAGCTGGTGGCGCTGAACACGACGCTGGGCTTCATCAATATCGCGGTCGCCACGCTGGGCCATCTGCTGGCGCACGGATGAAGCACATCCAGTCGCGCGACAACGCGCAGTTCAAGCAGCTGCGCAAGCTGGCCACCACCGCACGCGCGCGGCGCGAAGCCGGGCAGACGCTGATCGACGGCGCCCACCTGTTCCGCAGCGCGCTGGAGGCCGGCGTGCGGCCGCGCATGGCGCTGGTCGCCGAGCGCGCGCTGCACCAGCCGGAAATCGCCTCGCTGCTGGAGGGGCAGGAGGTGCTGCTGCTGGCCGACGCGCTGTTCGACGAACTGAGCGCGACCGACACGCCGGCTGGCCTGCTCGGGCTGGTCGATCTGCCGCCTGAGCCCGAAGGCCCGGTCAGTGGCGACTGTCTGGTGCTCGATGCGGTGCAGGACGCCGGCAACCTCGGCACGCTGCTGCGTGCGGCCTGGGCGACCGGCGTGCGCGACGTGCTGCTCACCACCGGCTGCGCGCAGGCGTGGAGCCCCAAGGTGCTGCGCTCGGGGCAGGGTGCCCACTTTTCGCTGCGCATCCGCGAACACTGCGATGTGGCCGCGCTGCTGGCCGGCTACCCCGGCCGCATCGTCGCCACCCGGCTGGATGCGCGCGCCGCGCTGTACGACCTCGACCTGCGCGGCCCGGTGGCCTGGCTGTTCGGCAACGAAGGCGCCGGCCTGTCGCCGGCGCTGGCTGCACTGGCGACCGACGCGATCATCATTCCGATGCCGGGCAGTGCCGAGTCGCTCAACGTGGCGATGGCCGCCACCGTCTGCCTGTTCGAACAGGCGCGCCAGCGCCGCTGAAACGGCGCCGGCTGTCGCGGATCAGGCCGCGACTTCGCCATCCACGCCCGGGCGGGCCGCCCAGGGCACCAGGCCTGCGGCAGTGGCCAGACGCACCAGTTCCACGTCGCTGCGCACGTCCAGCTTCTGGCGGATTTCGCTCATCCGGTTGGAAATCGTTTTCGGGCTGAGCTTGAGCGCGTCCGCGATCTCGTCCACCGTCATGCCGGCCAGCAGCAGGCGGCAGATTTCGAATTCGCGCGGCGTCAGCACGTCGAGCCGCTTTTCGTCCGGCATCACGTTGTCCAGCGCCAGCTGTTCGGCCACCCGCGGGCTCAGCGTGCGGCGGCCCTGGGCGGCGGCGAGCACCGCCTGCACCAGTGCGTCCGGCTCGGTGTCCTTGGTCAGGAAGCCGATGGCGCCGGCTTCGAGCGCCTGCCGTGCGAAGGCCGGCTGCGCGTGCATCGAGAACATGAGCACGCGCGCCCGGCCGTCGAGTGCCAGCATGCGGCGCGCCGCCTCGATGCCGCTTGCGCCGGGCAGCGAAATGTCCATCACCACCACGTCCGGCTTGAGCAGCCGGAACATCTGGTAGGCCTCGTCGGAGGTGCCGGCCTCGCCGACCACTTCCATCACCCGGTTGTGTTCCAGAAAGCGGCGGTAGCCGGCACGCACGACCGCGTGATCGTCGACCAGCAGCACGCGGATGGGATTGTTGGGCGTCATGTCAGGGCTCCTGTACCGATGTCTTGAGAGGCAGCCAGGCGGACACCGCCCAGCCACCGTGCGGGCGCGGACCGGCGACGCAGTCGCCGCCCAGCGCCAGCGCGCGTTCGCGCATGCCCACCAGCCCGAAGCCGCTTTCCGGCGGCACGAAGGGGGTGGGTTCGCCGTTGTCGAGCACTTCCAGCACCACGCGGCCGGCGGTTTCCTGCACCGACAGGCGGATGTCGATGCGGGTGCAGCGCGCGTGCTTGGCGGTGTTGGTGAGGCATTCCTGCACGATGCGGTACAGCGTGATGTCGTGCATCGCCGACAGCGCGCCGAGATCCGCGTCCAGATGCAGCACCACTTCGGCCTGATCGGCCGCGCGGCTGCGCTGGGTGCCCAGTTCGCGCAATGCGTGACGCAGACCCAGCTCCTCGATGTCGGGCGGGCGCAGATGTTCCAGCAGATTGCGCACCAGACGCAGCAGGTGACCGACCTGTTCCGCCATCCAGTCGGCGGCGCTGCGGTGGTCGGCCAGTTCCGGCCGGTCGGCGCAGGCGGCGGCCAGCAGACGTGCGTGCGGGTGGATGGCCACCAGATAGGGGCTCAGTTCATCGTGCAGGTCGCGCGCAAGCTCGCGCCGGGTTTCCTCTTCATGCGTGATGAGCTTGCGCAGCAGGCGGGCGCGTTCGCTGACCGCGGCTTCCAGCGTGGCCGCCATGGCGTTGAAGGAAGCGGACAGCGGCGCCAGGTCGCCCGGACCGACGTCATCCAGCCGCGCGTCGAGGCGACCCTCGCCGATGGCGGACAGCGCCCGCATCACGCGGCCCAGAGGCTGCAGCGCGCGGCCGACCGCCCAGAAAACCATGATGCAGGCGATCACGCCGATGGCGGCCACCATGATGGTCTGCTCGATGTAGTCGTTCCAGATTTCGCGCAGTTCGTCGTCCGCGTTCGGCACCAGCAGGTAGTGGCCGATCACCGCGCTGCCGACCCGGATGTCCTTGCGCAGCGGTGGCAGGCTGCGCAACCGGTCGCCCAGCCAGGCGATCAGCGCAGGCGGCTCCTTCGGCGGGCCGCTGCGCGAGGTCTGGATCAGGCGGTCGTCCGGCGTGCGCACCTCCACCGTCAGGTGGCGCAGCGTGCGCAGTTCGCGCGTCAGTTCGATGCGGGCCAGCAGCGTTTCCCCGCTCACGCCGGGCGGCGGCGGTGACATCTGGCTCGGCAGCAGTGCATGCGCAAGCCTCGCCACCGAATCGATTTCGGCAATCGCGTCGTCGTGGGCATCGTGCAGCCGGCGAGCGCTGTCGGCCAGAACCAGCAGCGACATCAGGGACGCGATGATGAGGGTGAGTCTGAAGCGCAGACTCATGCGGACGTTTCCTGGGGCAGAGGCCGATCATCCTAATGCGAAGGCCTTCGGGAAATCCTCCCGTGCGTCCGGCGCGGGTTTGCCCGCAGTTTTCTTCCTCGACAGGCTGCTTCAGGCGGCACCGCTGGCGAAACCTCCGGAGGCGGCTACCGCGACCCGGTTGCGTCCGCCGCGCTTGGCTTCGTACAGCGCTGCATCGGCGGCATCGATCAATGCCTCGACGCCCTGGATGCCGCCCGCCGGCAGCGTGCTGAGCCCGATACTGACCGACATCCGGCAGGGCACCGCACCCTGATCGTAGGCGTCCGCGACCGCCTCGCGGATGCGTTCGGCCACCACGCGGGCGCCGTCTTCATCGCACTCGGGCAGCAGCACCACGAACTCCTCGCCACCGTAGCGCGCGATCAGGTCGCACTGGCGGTTGGCCCCCGCGCAGAGCCTCAACGCGGCGTTCTTCAGGCACAGATCGCCAGCCGGGTGACCATAGGTATCGTTGATGTGCTTGAAGTGATCCATATCGATGAACAGCAGGGCCAGCGGTCGCGCGTGCCTGCGCGCCCGCTCCATCTCGGCCTGCATCAGCTGCAGCAGGCCGCGCCGGTTCAGCAGGCCGGTCAGCGGGTCGTGCACCACCTCGACCTGCAGTTCCAGTGCTCTCTGGGCGGCG
The DNA here is from genome assembly GCA_041639545.1 of Methyloversatilis sp. GTDB lineage: Bacteria > Pseudomonadota > Gammaproteobacteria > Burkholderiales > Rhodocyclaceae > Methyloversatilis. The sequence goes on from JBEQBZ010000010.1 coordinate 103,484, forward strand.
GCACGGTAGAGGCGGAAGGAATGCGCCAGCAGGGCCATCAGCAGCGCGCCGGCACACAGCAGGCCCATCGCGCGAGACATGTACCAGCCGGCGGTGTAACGCGCCTGCGCAGCCAGCGCGAGCACGATGCCGAGCGTGAAGGCGTATTGCCCCAGGGCCAGCCAGCGATCGAAGGTGTCGCGCAGACGGGTCACTGCGATCACCGCGCAGAGCGCGCCCACATTCAGTACCACCGCTGCGATACCGCTCACGTCGCGCAGCATCACGCCGTAGTGCTGACCGTCGATGACCTGAGGCAGATGCCGGGAGAGGCTCATGGTGAGCAGGCCGGCGATCAGCGCGAGCACGAAGGCGGCGATGACCGGCAGAATCTGACCGCGTGCGGCAGACGGCTCATGTCGTCCGACCAGACGATTCCCGACGTGCATGAACAGCAGGATCGGAAAGCCGACGTGCCAGATCACCCACAGCCACGGCGCCGTCTGAGGGCTGCCGAACAGGGGCTGCGGCCCGAATATGCCGGGGAAAGCCAGCAACTGCATCAGTGCCATGACGGCGGAAAACGCATGGGCTGCCGCAACCCAGGTCAGGCCAGCGAGCAGAAGCATCGACAGGATGAGGGCTGTCAGGCCGTTGAGCAGACCTATTCCGAGCAGGAAAAGGCCCATCAGCGCCGGATGCGCCGGCAGCGGAATGCCGGCGACCGGGAGCGTGAACAGCGCCAGCAGCGTGAGCACCGTGGCGCTGAGCGGAAAAGCAAGGTTGTAGTGGCCGGACGACATGACTGCCCCTGCAAACGCCCTGCCACAGAGCGTAATACGCCTCTGCCTCCTTTGCCATAGCGGCGCGGCGCCGGCTGAGGTGGTGCGCATGGGCATCACGATGTGACCTACACTGTCGCCCCATGGCCTGCGCACTGATTTCCCACCCTGACTGTTTCGACCACCGCCCCGGCGACCGTCACCCGGAATCGCCGGCGCGGCTGGAAACCGTATTCGCGGAACTTGAGCGCAGCGGACTGCGCAAGACCTGGGTGCCGTACGAAGCGCCGAAGGTGACCCGCGAACAGCTGGAGCGCGTGCATCTGCCGGCCTATCTCGACGAACTGGAGCGGGTATCGCCGAAAACCGGTACCTACCGGGTCGAGAGCGACACCGTCATGTCACCCGGCTCGCTGGCCGCCGCTTCGCGCGCGGCCGGTGCGGCGGTGCTGGGGGTGGATCTGGTGATGAGCGGCCGGGCTACCGCCGCCTTCTGCGCCACCCGCCCGCCGGGTCACCACGCCAAGCCGGGTGATGCCATGGGTTTCTGCCTGTACGGCAACGTCGCCATCGCTGCCGCGCATGCGATGGCTGTGCATGGGGTCGAGCGCATCGCGATCGCCGACTTCGACGTGCATCGCGGCAACGGCACCGAACTCATGTTCCGGCGCGAGCCGCGGGTGCTGATGGCCGACAGCTTCCAGCACCCCTACTACCCGCGCGGCGAATTCCCGGAGCGCGCCGGCTACATTCCGCTGCGGCTGGCCGAGGGCGAAGGGTCGGCCGCCTTCCGCAAGCAGTGGAAGGAAGTCGCGCTGCCGAAGCTGCGCGCCTTCAGGCCGCAACTGGTGCTCATTTCCGCCGGCTTCGACGCGTTGCGCGACGACCCGCTGGCCAGCATCGAACTGGAAGCAGCGGATTACCGCTGGATCACCCATGAGCTGCGCGACATCGCCGAGGCGTCCGGCAAGGGCCGCATCGTGTCCACGCTGGAAGGCGGCTACGGCCTGCCGGCCATCGGGTCGGCGGCAGCGGCACACCTGATGGCGCTTGGCGACTGCGGTCGCTGAGTTGTAGCTGAGTGGCGGCTGAGCTGCGGGAGAACTGAACAGCCGCGGCCGACCGCGGTCGCCCGGTGCCTGTCACGGGGGCGTCTGCCGGGTTTGCCATAATGCGGGCTCATCCACACCCGGGCCGCGGCTCTGCCGGGCGGCCTTGCGCATGGACATAGTCCTGCTCGTCGCACTCATTCTTCTCAACGGTCTGTTCGCCATGTCCGAAATCGCGGTGGTGTCATCGCGCAAGGTCAGGCTGATCGGCATGGCTTCGGACGGCAACCGCGGCGCCGCCGCCGCGATGAAGCTGCACGAAGACCCCACACACTTCCTGTCGACCATACAGGTCGGCATCACCTCGATCGGCATCCTGAGCGGCGCCATGGGTGAGTCGGCGCTGGCCGATCCGCTGGCCGCCTGGCTGTCCGGCATTCCGCTGTTCGAGCCGTATGCGCGCACGGTGGCGCTGTCCATCGTGGTGGTGGGCATCACCTATTTTTCGGTCGTGGTGGGCGAACTGGTGCCCAAGCGGCTGGCGCTGCTGGCGCCGGAGGGCATCGCTTCGCTGATGGCGCGCCCCATGCTGCTGCTGGCCACGCTGGCCCGGCCGCTGGTGCTGGTGCTGTCGATCACCAGCAATGCGGTGCTGCGCCTGGTCGGCGCCCGCCGCACCGAAGAGCCGCCGATCACCGATGAAGAGATCAATGTGCTGATGGGGCAGGGCGCCGAGGCCGGCGTGTTCCATGAAAGCGAACAGCAGATCGTGTCGAATGTGCTGCGGCTGGACGAACTGCGTGTGGGCGCCATCATGACGCCGCGCAAGGACATCTACGCCATCGACCTCGACGACGACGACGACACGATGCGCCGTCGCGTTGCCGCCAGCCCGTTCAGCCGCATCCCGGTGTGCCGCGACGGACTGGAACACATGCTGGGCGTGCTGCAGACCGGTGCGCTGCTGCAGCACTCGCTGGACGGCACGACCATGGACCGCGCGATGGTGGAGTCGCTGCTGGCGCCGGCGCTGTACGTGCCGGACAGCGTGAGCACCGCCCAGCTGCTGGAAAACTTCCGCCGCACCGGCAAGCATGTGGCGCTGCTGGTGGACGAATACGGCGACCTGCAGGGGCTGGTCACGCTGCACGACGTGCTGACCGCCATCGTCGGCGACATTGCGCTGTCCGGCCTGCCGGAGGAGCGCGAGGTGGTGCAGCGCGAGGACGGCTCGTGGCTGATCAGCGGCAGCACCTCGATCGAACGATTCCGGCAGGCGGTGGAGGTGGGCGAGGATCTGCCGGGCGAGGACGAGGCGAATTTCAACACCGTGGGCGGCTTCGTGCTGCACATGTTTGGCCGCATCCCGGTGGCCGCCGACCACTTCGAATGCGCCGGGCTGCGGGTCGAGGTGGTGGACATGGACGGCAACCGGGTCGACAAGCTGCTGGTACAGCGGCTGCCGCCGGAGGCCGGCATGACCGGCGCATCGGGCAGCCCGGGGCAGTGAAGACGCATCAACGGGCGTGCCGTTCGCCCATCTTCTGCTAGTCTGCGCGGCGGTACGCACGACGCGTGCCGCACGTCTTCGTCATTGAATCGACGCCTTCCGAGGCCTTGCTTATGGACGTTCTCTGATGGACATACTCTGGTGGCACTGGCTGGTGGCCGGTCTCGCGCTCATCGTGGCCGAACTGGCGGTACCCGGCATGGTGCTGGTGTGGTTCGGCGTCGGTGCGATCTGCACCGGTCTGCTGCTCGCGGCCGCGCCCGCGCTGTCGCTGACCGCCCAGCTCGCGGCATGGACGGTGCTCTCCTGCGCGCTGGTCGGGCTGTGGTTCCGGGTGTTCCGCACCGACCAGCACAAGACCCATGTCGGCATGGCGGACGGCGAAACCATCGGCGAGATCGGCCTGCTGGTGAGCGCGGTCGAGCCTTTCGGCCGCGGGCAGGTGCGTTTCCAGAAGCCGCTGCTGGGCAGCGAGGTGTGGGCCTGCATCGCCGACGAGGCGCTGCCGGCCGGCGAACGGGTGAAAGTGCTGTCGGTCGAGGGCTCGCTGCTCAAGGTCGGCCGCAACAACAGGGGAGAGGCGGCATGAGTCCAGGTCTGGTGGTGGCACTTGCAATACTGGTTTTCGCCGCGGTCACGCTGGCCAAGGGCCTGCGCATCGTGCCGCAGGGCGAGGAATGGATCGTGCAGCGCCTGGGCAAGTACCACGGCACGCTGCTGCCGGGTCTGAACGTCATCATTCCCTACCTCGACGACGTGGCCTACAAGGTGATCACCAAGGACATCATCCTCGACGTGCAGGAGCAGGAGGTGATCACCCGCGACAACGCGGTGATCCGCACCAATGCGGTTGCCTTCATCAAGGTGACCGACCCGGTGAAGGCGGTGTATGGCGTGACCGATTTTTCGGAAGCCATCCGCAACCTCATCATGACCACGCTGCGCTCCATCGTCGGCGAGATGGATCTCGACCAGGCGCTGTCCAGCCGCGACAAGATCAAGGTGCGGCTGCGCGAAAGCATCGCCGACGAGGCGATCGACTGGGGCCTCACCGTGAAGTCGGTCGAAATCCAGGACATCAACCCGTCCGACTCGATGCAGCGCGCGATGGAACAGCAGGCCAGCGCCGAGCGCGAGCGCAAGGCCATGGTGACCCGCGCCGAGGGGCAGAAGCAGTCCATGATTCTCGAAGCCGAGGCGCGGCTGGAATCGGCCAAGCGCGACGCCGCCGCCCAGGTCACGCTGGCCGAAGCGAGCGCGGAGTCGATCCGCCGGGTCACCTCGTCGAACGCCGACCCGCAGCTGCCGATGATGTATCTGCTGGGCGAAAAGTACGTGAATGCGCTGAACCGGCTGGGCGAATCGCCCAACGCCAAGATCGTGGTGCTGCCGGCCGACCTGAAGGACGCCATCGCCGGCGTGCTGAGCCGGGTCGCCGGCAGGCAGTAAGGTACGGGACCGCGGCCGGATCGCCCCCGAGGGGGCACCCGATCCGCCCCGCGTCGGTCAAGAACCGGCAGGAATCCTGGCATGCCTCGCGCGGGTCGGGCACGAAAGGCGCGTATTTGCGAGAATCCGCGCCTTCCGCGGCCCGGCCGCCCCTGAATGACGAGAACACCGAATGAGTGACAGCGTGAGCGACATCGAACGCGAATCCATGGACGTCGACCTGCTGGTCGTCGGCGCCGGCCCAGCCGGTCTGGCGGCCGCCATCCGCGCCAAGCAGCAGGCGGCGCAGGCCGGCATCGAACTGTCGGTGTGCGTGATCGAGAAGGCGGCCGAAGTCGGCGCCCACATCCTGTCCGGCGCGGTGATGGACCCGCGCGCGCTGACCGAACTGCTGCCCGACTGGGCCAGCACCGGCGCGCCGCTGGACACCCCGGTCACCGAAGACCAGGTGCTTTTCCTGTCCGAAACCGGCGCCCGCGCGGTGCCGAACGCGCTGCTGCCGCAGAGCTTCCACAACGACGGCAACTACATCGTGCGTCTGGGCCATGTCGTCAAATGGCTGGGCGAACAGGCTGAAGCGCTGGGCGTGGACCTGTTCGCCGGCTTTGCCGGTTCGCAGCTGCTGATCGAGGACGGCAAGGTGGCCGGCGTCATCACCAGTGACATGGGCCTCACCCGTGAAGGCGAGCCCGGCCCCAACTTCGCGCCCGGCATGACGCTGCGCGCGAAATACACCCTGTTCGCCGAAGGCTGCCGCGGCCATCTGGGCAAGGAGCTGGAACAGCGCTTCAGGCTGCGCGACGGCGTCGATCCGCAGACCTACGGTCTGGGCATCAAGGAACTGTGGGAAGTGCCGGCCGCGCAGAGCCAGCCCGGCCTGGTGGTGCACACCGCCGGCTGGCCGATGGACAACGCCACCTATGGCGGCGGCTTCATCTACCACCTGAAGGACAATCTGGTCGCCATCGGCTACGTGGTCGGCCTCAACTACAGCAATCCGCACCTGTCGCCGTTCGAGGAATTCCAGCGCTACAAGACCCACCCGTCGGTGCGCACCCACATCGAAGGCGGCCGCCGCCTGTCGTACGGCGCCCGCGCCATCACCTCCGGCGGCCTGCAGAGCCTGCCCAAACTGGTGTTCCCGGGTGGCGCGCTGATCGGTGACGACGCCGGCTTCCTGAACGCCGCCCGCATCAAGGGCAGCCACGCCGCGATCAAGAGCGGCATGCTGGCCGCCGACGCCGCGGTGGCCGCCATCGCAGCCGACCGCGCGCAGGACACGCTTGACGCCTATCCGGCCAGCTTCCACACCAGCTGGCTGCGCGAAGAGCTGTACCGCACCCGCAACTTCAAGCCCTACATGAAGAAGGGGCTGTGGCTGGGCTCTTTCCTGTACGGCGCCGAACAGCTGCTGTTCAAGGGCGCGGTGCCCTGGACGCTGCGCAACCAGGCCGACCACACCTCGCTGAAGCCGGCCGCCAGTTGCGCGCCCATCGCCTACCCCAAGCCGGACGGCGTGCTCACCTTCGACCGCCTGTCGTCGGTGTTCCTGTCGAACACCAACCACGAAGAAGAGCAGCCCTGTCACCTGCGGCTCAAGGACGCGGCGGTGCCCATCACCGTGAACCTCGCCGCCTACGACGCGCCGGAACAGCGCTACTGCCCGGCCGGCGTGTATGAAATCGTGCGTGAGAACGACACCCCGCGGCTGCAGATCAACGCGCAGAACTGCGTGCACTGCAAGACCTGCGACATCAAGGACCCGACCCAGAACATCACCTGGGTCACGCCGCAGGGTGGGGAAGGGCCGATCTACAACGGCATGTGAGTCTTCGCCGTGGCACGCGACCTGCTGAGTGGCCTTGGCTGCGCTGCGGCGGGCACGGGGCACTGGCTTCGATCACTGCCACGATCGCGAGCAAGCTCGCTCCTACGGTCCTCGACATCGGACTGCGCGGAGAGCCAAGGCCGCCAACCGGGCCAGAGCGCACTCCACCGCCGCTGTCAGGGTCGGAAGACCGCTCAAACAGAACGCCGGCGCCGGCCGCGGGTCAGGCGCGATCCCTGTTGGAGCGAGCTTGCTCGCGATGCGGCCGATGCGTGCCGCGGTCATCAATCACCGCCACGATCGCGAGCAAGCGTGCTCCCGCACACCTCTGCATCGGCCCCCGCGCATACCTTGCCAATTTTTGGCAAAGCACCCACACTCGGTTCATGGGCACGATGAACATTTCCCTTCCCGACGCGCTGAAAGCCTTCGTCGATGAACAGGTCAGCCAGCGCGGCTATGGCACGAGCAGCGAGTACGTGCGTGAGCTGATCCGCAGGGATCAGGATCGCCTTCAGTTGCGCAGCCTGCTGATCGCGGGCGCCGAGTCGGCGCCGGCAGCACCGGCCGATGCCGGCTACTTCGAAGGCCTGCGTGACCGGGTGCGCAAGGCCGCCGGCACGTCGTCCGAGGCGTGAAGAACAAGCCCCTGGTTCCACGTGAGCAGGCGAACCGGGATGTGGATGACGCCCTGGCTTACTACCTGAGCGAAGCCGGCGAGCGGGTAGCGCTGGGTTTCATCGACGCGCTGGAACAGGCCTATGCCCACATCGGCCGCCATCCGACTTCAGGTTCTCCGCGCCATGCCCACGAACTCGATCTGCCCGGCCTGAGGGCCTGGCCACTGACGCGCTATCCCTTTCTGGTGTTCTATCTCGAACGCCCGGGTCACATCGATGTGTGGCGCGTGCTGCACAGCCAGCGTGACATCTCCGCCTGGATGCAGGAGCCCGACGGCGTCTGACCGACTGGCTGTTACCGACGCTCACTTCGCCGGAATGCAGGTGCCCTTCGTCATCTGCGAACTCAGCATGCCCAGGGTTTCAGCTGCCGCGCCGGCTTTCTTCGCCTGCCCGTAGTGATCGGCCCACGCCTGCCGCATCTGCGTCTCCGCCGAAAGGCATTCCGCAAGGCTGCCAAAGACCAGATCGGTCTTGACCGGCGCGTTCATCACGATGACCACCAGCATCCAATTCATTGTCAATCTCCCGGTTTCGTTCTGACTGCGCCCTGCCTCTGAATCCGTCGCCCGTGCAACGGGAGGGCGTGCGGATCACCCGCGCACCGCCGCCTCGATCGCCGCGATGTCTATCTTCGTCATGCCCATCATCGCCTCGAATGCCCGCTTCGCCGCGGCCGGGTCGGGGTGGGTGATCGCGTTCATCAGCGCCACCGGGGTGATCTGCCACGACACGCCCCAGCGGTCCCGGCACCAGCTGCACGCGCTCTCCTGACCGCCGTTGCTCACGATGGCATTCCACAGGCGGTCGGTTTCCGCCTGATCCACCGTCGCCACCTGGAACGAGAACGCCTCGGTCTGCGGAAACGCCGGCCCGCCATTCAGCCCGAGGCAGGGGATGCCCATGACGGTGAACTCCACCGTCAGCACATCGCCTGCCTTGCCCGACGGATAGTCCGCCGGCGCGCGATGCACCCGGCCTACGAAGGAATCGGGAAAGGTGGCGGCGTAGAAGCGTGCCGCTTCTTCCGCACCGCCGTTGAACCAGAGACAGATGGTGTTCTTTGCGGGGGTGATCATGGTCGTTCTCCTTCAGGGGAATCCGAAAGCCGACGTAACGGCACTGGACTCTGGCCAAAGTTGTGTCGGCTCGTCAGAAATTCAGATGAGCAAAAGGTGGCCGGCCTCCATTTCCGTTGCTTGATGCCATCATTACCGGGGAACTCTGGCAACCCCGATGATTCCCTTGAAAATCGCAATCTGGATAAATGCAATGAGAAGTGAAATGACGGATAAGGCGACGGCGAACCCTCTGCCATTGTGTACGCGTTCGTAAGGCAGAATAACTTTGTCTTGAAGCATCAATTGATAAACCTTTTCTCCATCATGCCAGACAATCACGGCTGAATTTTTCTCCAGCAATTCTTTCATTACAGCAGGGTCGCACCCACCTGTTTTCGAGTGAAAGCACTTCACATGACGATCAGAGCCGGTTTTTAAATCGATGATTGTGACACCAAGACTTTGCTTCCAGACCTCTTGAATATGAGCACATTCCTTCGTAAGAGACTCAATCGGCGGAGCGAATGGCCAGACTGCGATCAAACCGAACACGCTTGCGAGCGTAAGAGTAAAAATGATACTTCCACGGTTGATCGAATGCGAGTACGAACCGCTTGCTTTCAGTTTATTGACCATGAGGCGTCCAAAGTAGCGACCCAAGAATGCGCCGCTGGCTTGCCGGTAGAATACCCTCGGCTGCCGCGGACCAGAGCGATCAGGGCCAGACGCCCTTAACAGCCATGCCGGCAAAAAACAAGGCAAAAGTAAGCCATGAAAGATTGATTAATTGCAGCAGATGGATCGTCTTCTTGCCTTGAAAAACCCATAAGGAATAGACGATGCAGGCGAGGGGTAGCAGCAGAAAAAATCGGAAAACCGCCTCCGCTTCTTGGCAAGGTGGCCCAAGCATGCCGACCAGAAGAGCACCAGCACAGAGAACAGAAACAACGACTCCATGCATCGAAACGGAAATTCGCTTGACAAATGTCTCAGTAGCAGGCGAGGCCAGAAAATAAGCAACGCTCGTGATCACCGGAACGGAGGCTGCCACCAACCACAAAATCATCGAGGTCTTGAACGTGAACATTGCGCGTGTAGCAGTCTGATCAACATGCCTGAAAGAAGCAGTGAAGATGTGGTCTATCACCATGCAGATACCACATACTGAATGCTTCATTTTTTGCTAACCGGAAACACGCCTTACTCGTTTTTTTGAATACGGAAAACGTTGCATGGCGTCACCAAACTCATGGCCTGCCGCCTGTTTTCTCAATCACACCCATGTCAGCGCCCCGGGTTCATGAAGTATCCGAGTACGCCAAATGGCAGAAACAGCCAGACAGATGCAACCATAATCAATGCGGCGACTTCAATCCAGAATGAGACTTCTTCTTTCCTTGTTCTCGGGCAAAGCAGAGGGGCAATACCGTTTTTGTACGGAACCACATCTCCACTTGGACTGTATTTCACCAGATAAGGCTTTGTGAAAGCCATGGCCAGGCCGATGTACAGATGAATGATTGCCAGCCCGCCAAACGTTGAATAATCGAGAAATACCTTTGAAAAAAACGGCAGTCCCTCAACGATACTCCGCCAAGATTTCGACAGCACCGGCAAAAGGACAACAAAAAAGCCGATTACTGCAAAAAAGACCTGTAGCGGCACAAGCCATTTCGCCAGCCATTTTGCAGCTGCCTCATGATATTTTCGTCTTGCGAGAACAACTGGATCAGTCGGACCAGTTGGTTCTGTGATGCCGTATATTTTCCGTAGGCGGTCCTTGGGAAAATTCATCCAGCCATCTCCTCAGAACAACGGCACTGGGGTCAGACCACGATTCTGTTGGCCCACAAGAAATCCAGGTTACTGAAAACGTGGTCTGCCCCCTATTGTTTCTGATATTCCAATGCAGCCTGACGTGAGGTTGAGACGACCGCGCGGCTTTTCGCGCCTACCGCCTCGAACGCAATATCGCAATATTAGACGGCGACGGGGACAATGACACCTTTTTCTCCTACCTTAAGACGCAACGCGCCGACCATTGGAACAACGACCTCGTCGTAAATTGCGACGGCTACTTGGTATGCGCGCTTTGCGTCCTCGCGGGAACAATGGTCGCCGCGGTGCAGTATTCGATCTCGCAAGCTTTGCAACTGCTTTGCCTCTTTCATCAATGGCATGGTTTCGCCTTCGCGACAAATGGCGCTGATATCGATTTGGGCGAGTTCAGTAAAGAGTCGTGCGAGCAAACCTTCATAGCGCTCAATATCGGTCTGTTTTCCGATAACCCGTTGAACGACAAGTTCTGCCAAGGCATCGTGGTGCACAAGACCATATATCACCGGACGAAGAAGCGTAGCTTTCAGTAGCAACTCAAACGCAGATGCAGAAAATACCAAGGCCGGCGAGGGTCGGTCGGCAGCGAGTAGAGCCTTCGCTTCTTGTACAGCTTCAACAGCCGGCCGCATAACGTTTGGGTATTGGATGTAGAACGACCGCAAGCGCTTCGTGGTAAATTCTTCAATCGCCTGCCGTTTATGCTCTGGATAGAGTTCTCGGCTGATCTGCTCGTAGAACTCGTCTCGCGCTGCGTCGTAGTGGTCGTAGCTCATGGTGACGATATCTAAGGTGAATTCGAGGACTGATTCGTCGAGTATGACGAGTTAACAGGCTGGTGAGAAACCCCGCCCCCTGCTCTGGGCGCGGGTTTTGAGGCAGACTCCCGCCCCGAATCGTCTTCCTACTTTTTCCGATTTCCTATGCGCGGCCAAGAGAATCCCCAGGCGTCGATGTTCAGCTACGTGAGCCTGGAGCAACGCGTGCCGAAGGATCACCCGCTGCGCACCCTGCGCGCGCTGGTCGACGGCATTCTTGCCAACATGAGTG
>JBEQBZ010000011.1:0-111989 GCA_041639545.1 Methyloversatilis sp.
TCAGGAGACGGCGCCGGGCACGGGCCTCATCGCGGCGGGGGCGCCGCTCCCACAAAAGCTGGCAGCGATCTGGGCAGACCCGTGGGAGCGGCGCCTCGCCGCGATTGCGGCGGCTGTTCAGGAGACGGCGTCGGGTACAGGCCCTTTCGCGGCGGGGGCGCCGCTCCCACAAAGGCAGGCGACGATCTGTGCAGGTTCGGTGGGAGCGGCGCCTCGCCGCGATTGCGGCGGCTGTTTAGGAGATGGCGCCGGGCACGGGCCTCATCGCGGCGGGGGTGCTGCTACCACAACAGCGCGCCCCGACCTGTGCAGATTCCTGTGGGAGCGGCGCCCCGCCGCGATTGCGGCGGCTGTTCAGGAGACGGCGCCGGGCACGGGCCTCATCGCGGCGGGGGCGCCGCTCCCACAAAAGCTGGCAACGATCCGTGCAGATTCAGTGGGAGCGGCGCCTCGCCGCGATAGCGGCGGCTGTTCAGGAGACGGCGCCGGGTACAAGCCGCATCGCGGCGGGGGCGCCGCTCCCACAAAAGCTCGCAGCGACCTGGACAGTTACTGGCTGGCGAACATCAGTCCGGCGTGTTCGCGCATGGCGTGGAACCTGATCTTTTCCCACTTCTCCTCGGCCACCTTGAGTTCGGCACGCATGGTGGCGAGGAAGGCGGGCGCGTTCACCGCGTCGTAGGCGATGCGGTGGGCGTTGGCGTCGATGAAGCGCTTCAGTTCGCGCTCGTCGTCGCAGGTGACCCAGCGCGCCATCATGTAGCGCGTGCCTTCGAGCCGCGCGTCGCAGCCGTATTCGGTCTTCAGCCGGTGGATGACGACTTCGAACTGCAGTTGGCCGACCGCGCCCAGCAGCAGCGTGCCACCGGCCAGCGGACGGAATACCTGAATGGCGCCCTCTTCACCCAATTGCTCAAGACCTGCACGCAACTGCTTGGTTTTCAAAGGATCGCGAACTTCAACACCCTGGAACAGTTCAGGTGCGAAGAAGGGCAGGCCGGTGAACTGCAGGGTTTCGCCTTCGGTCAGCGTGTCGCCCAGCTGCAGCGTGCCGTGGTTCGGGATGCCGATGATGTCGCCGGCGTAGGCTTCTTCCAGCAGTTCGCGCCGCTGCGACAGGAAGGTGACCACGTTGTTCGGCCGGATGTCCTTGCCGTTGCGGCTCACCTTCATGCGCATGCCGCGCTCAAAATGGCCCGAGCACACGCGCAGGAAGGCGACGCGGTCGCGGTGCGACGGGTCCATGTTCGCCTGGATCTTGAACACGACGCCGGAGAACTTCTCTTCGGTCGGCTCGACGCGGCGCTGGATGGCCGGGCGGCCGCCGGGTGGCGGCGCGAGGTCGACCAGCGCGTCCAGCACTTCCTTGACGCCGAAGTTGTTGATGGCCGAACCGAAGAACACCGGCGTCTGATGGCCGGCCAGGAAGGCGGCTTCGTCGAAGGGCGGCGCGGCATCGCGCACCAGGTCGATCTCGGCCTGCGCGGTGTCGAACTGCATCGGGTAGCGACCGGCGATTTCCGGGTTGTCCAGCCCCAGCAGGATTTCCTCGTCGCCGGAAATGCGGTCCTCGCCGGCACGGAACACGCGCATGCGGTCTTCGCGCAGTTCGTACACGCCGGCGAAGTCCTTGCCCATGCCCAGCGGCCAGGTGAAGGGCGCGACGTCCATGCCCAGCGTGCGCTCCAGTTCGTCGATGAGGTCGAGCGGGGCGCGCACCTCGCGGTCCATCTTGTTGATGAAGGTGATGATGGGCGTGTTGCGCGCGCGGCAGACCTCGAGCAGGCGCAGGGTCTGCGCTTCGACACCGTTGGCGGCGTCGATCACCATCAGCGCCGCATCGACCGCGGTCAGCACGCGGTAGGTGTCTTCCGAGAAGTCCTTGTGGCCCGGCGTGTCGAGCAGGTTCACGACGCAGTCGCGGTACTCCATCTGCATCACCGAGCTGGCGACCGAAATGCCGCGCTGCTTTTCGATTTCCATCCAGTCGGAGGTGGCGTGGCGGGCGGCCTTGCGCGCCTTCACGCTGCCGGCGATCTGGATCGCGCCTGCGAACAGCAGCAGCTTTTCGGTCAGCGTGGTCTTGCCCGCGTCAGGGTGGGAAATGATGGCAAAGGTGCGCCGGCGGGCGACTTCTTTTTCAAGCGACATGAGCGTTCTTCAGCAAATGAAAACGGCCGCGCGAGGCGCGGCCGCGGAAACAGGGTCAGGTGTCAGTGCAGATGGGCGGGCGGCTGCTCGCCGGTTTCCGGCAGTTCGGCATGCACCGGCTGGCCTTCCGGGTCCGGATACATCGGCGCGCCGCAGTCGTCGCAGTACTCCATGGGCATGCGGTGGTCCAGCACCAGGATGTCGGTCACACCGCACTCGCGCAGCACCGCTTCGATGTCGCCCACGGTGTCGCTCTCATCGTCTTCGGCGCCGAGCAGCGCCCACACCAGGCCGTGCACCACCTGGTTCGAACCGCTGGTGGTGAAGGCGACGCGGTATTCCTCGAGCTGCTTGTCGTGGAAGGGGGCGATGATGGCGCGCAGGCCACTGGCCGGCACCGCCAGCGTCTGTTCCAGGAAGGCGACCGACGCGCGCAGCGAATAGGCGCGCGATGCGCGGTCGGCTTCGCGGCAGGCCGAGTGGTAGGCATTCGGCGGAAGCAGCTCGAAAGCACAGGCCGGCAGCAGGGTGCCGAGCACCGCGCCGCCCTGCGCCTGCCACTGCTTGATCACGTGTTCGCGCGAGCCGTCGTCTTCCTGCCAGCGGAACAGCGCCTGACCGCGTGGCGCCATCACGATGCCGATCAGGTAGCGAGTGTCGGACAGGAAGGTGGTGGTCTGCGCCATCGCGTCGGATTCCAGCTTCAGATCCTTGCCGGTTCGCACCGCCTCGCCGAGATCGTCGGCCAGGTCGCGGGTTTCGACATAGCCGCGCGGCAGCTGGTCGGGGCTGAACAGGTAGTCGGCGAGCGCCACCTTGGCCCGGGCGCCGAAGGCGTGCGCGCACAGCTGCACCTTGAGGCTGTCGAGGGTGGCGGCCGGAATCGGGCCGGCCGGAATGGAAAAGCGCGACCACGCCAGCAGCGGCGCGGCGAACACGACAGCGTCCCAGTCCTTGCCGGCATCGCCGGCCATGCCGCATTCGGCACCGGCTTCGATGAAATCGGCCAGTTCGTCGTAGGCGGGCGCATCCTCGCGCCACAGGTCGTCGAGCGCGGCGTTCAGCGCGTCCTCGTTGCGGTCGGCCAGCAGCCGGCTCACCTGTTCGGTGAGCCGCACTTCCCAGTAGCGGTCTTCGATGCGGCTGGCGGACAGCGCCAGTCCGGTGGCCAGCCGGGTGAGCAGCGCGGCGTCCTGCGTGAGGCCGCCGCGGCGGGCGAATCGGGTGCGTTTCATGTGGGGGTCCGGTGACTGAGGCGCGATTTTAGCAAGCCGCGCCGCCGGCCGCGGCGGAGTTGCCGCTCATCGACCGGACATCCGGACGGAAGGCGGGCCGAAAAGCAGCGTTTCGGCGCCCGCCATATCGTATTCCTCGCCCGCCTCGTCCAGCGCGTAGCCGCTCAGTTCGCGGCCACGGGCGCGCCATTGCGGGTCGCGCAGCAGCGCCGACAGCGCATGCGCGGTATCGCGGCCGGCAGCGCTGTCGCGCAGCGCGAGGAAATACATTTCCTCGAACAGCGGGATGAAATCGAGATCGAGCCGGCGCGCGAACGCTTCCAGCCCGAGGCCGGCGTCCGCTTCGTCGCTGGCGATCAGCGCGGCCACCGCGGCGTGGGTGTGCTCTTCGTCGCCGTCGTTCAGCGCCCGCGTGTCCAGCCCGGCCTGACGCGCCAGCAGATCGAAGGCGAGCCGGGTGCCGGCGCCGGGCTGGCGATGCACGAAGCGCAGATCCTTGCGCGTCAGATCGGCCAGGCCGCTCACCTTCTTCGGATTGCCGCGCGCCAGGATGAGGCCCTGGGTGCGGCGCGCGAAACCGATCAGCCTCAGTTTCGGCAGGCCGGGCTGGGCGCGGTAGAGGGACCAGATGTCGCGCCCCAGATCGCCGACCGGGCAGTGGAAACCGGCGATTTCGCAGCGGCGGGCGGCCAGCGCGAGCAGCGATTCCAGACTGCCGTGGGTGCTCAGCGTGACTGCGGCGCCGTCGGCGCGGGCGCTGCGCAGCTGGCGGATCAGTTCATTGAGCAGCGGTTCGTGGCTGGCGGCGAAGCGCAGCGCCGCGCTGTCGTGTTCGGCCGGCTTCAGCGACAGCACGCGCATCGGTTCGCTGGCGTGCTCCAGCACGCGCGACAGCGAACGGCGGGCGCCGCGGTCGATCTCCAGCAACTGGCGGGCGAAGGGCTCCAGCGACGAACCATGCGCACGCGCGGTGGCGATCAGCGGCTGGCCGAACCAGGCCTGCCAGCCATTGATGAGCCCCCAGGCGTTGCGGTAGGACAGGCCGGTTTCGCGCGCCGCGCCGGCGATCGAACCGGAGCTGTCGATGGCGGCCAGCAGCGCGATCAGCCGGCCGATGCCGGCAGGCGCTTCGGCGCCGAAATCCCACTCGACCCGGAGCGTCGGCAGGTTTTGTGCAGAATCGGACATATAGGACGCAAAGCGTCGATGAGATAGCGTCCGGCATCTTATGTGTTTTCCGATGCCGATTGATGAATTCGCCTGTTCCGGGAATGCACCGTCCGGTGCCGTGCTTATGGCCGGCGCGCCTTTCGCAGCGTTTTCTGCAGGGTGAGGAATAGGATGCGGTCTTCAGGACTTGCGCGCGCAGGCCTGCTTGCGATGGCCTGTCTGTTACCGGCTACGGTACAGGCGACGGACATCGACGCGGCCTGTGCCGATGCGCCCGCGGTCACCGCCGTACTGGCACGCGCCTGGATGGCGCCCGCCGACCCGCAGGCAGCCGGCCGCAGCGCCGCCAACGCGCCAGCGATGCGGCCCGGACAGCGGATGAACGCCCGGCTGGATGACGAAGCGCGGGTGGCGCTGCAGGCGCCGGGGCGACGCAGCGCCGGCCACGCCGGCATTTTCTCGCTGGGCGTGCCGGCCAGCGGCCTGTACCGGATCATGAGCAGCGCGCGCGCCTGGATCGAAATCGTGGCGCCGGACGGCCGGCCGCTGCCGGTGCACATGCGGCCGCTGCGCTGCCTGCGCGGCGAGGGCGTGCAGAAGGAACTGATCTACCGCCTTGAAGCGGGCGTGGCCTACCGGCTGGAAATCAGCGCGGTGGCCGAGCCGCAGGCCGGGTTCATGGTGATCGCGGAGCCCGCGCCATGAGCACGATCACCGAAAGCTTCATCACTGCGGGCACGCTCATCGCCGAAGCCGACGGCAAGCTGCTGTCCATCGTCGGGCTCAGCCTGCAGGTGAGCCTGACCGCCGTCTTCCTCGCTGCCTGCCTGGGTCTGCCGATCGGTGCTGCGGTCGCGGTCGGCCGCTTTCCCGGACGCAAGCCGCTGACCGTCATCCTGAACGGCATGATGGGCCTGCCGCCGGTGGTGATCGGCCTGCTGGTCTATCTGCTGCTGTCGCGCGCCGGTCCGCTTGGCCCGCTCGGCCTGCTGTTCACGCCGACCGCCATGGTGCTGGCGCAGGTGGTGCTCATCACGCCCATCATCGCGGCGCTGTCGCGTCAGATCGTGGCCGACGCCTGGCGCGATTACGAAGAACAGCTGCGCTCGCTCGGTGCCTCTACGCCCCGTGCCGCGCTCACGCTGCTGGTGGATACCCGGTTTTCGCTCAGCACCGCGGTGCTGGCCGGTCTGGGCCGGGCGGTGGCCGAAGTGGGCGCGGTCATGATCGTCGGCGGCAATATCGACGGCGTCACCCGCGTCATGACCACCAGCATCGCGCTCGAAACCAGCAAGGGCGACCTGCCGCTGGCGCTGGCGCTGGGCTTCATTCTCATTTCCATCGTGCTGATACTGAATGCGCTGGCGCACGCACTGCGCGAATGGGCGGCAAGAAGACATGGCTGAGCCGCTGATCACCCTTGAATCCCTGCGCTACGCGGCGGGCGAACGCACGCTGATCCACGACGTGTCGCTGCGGCTGGACGCCGGCCGCCGCACCGTGGTGCTCGGCCCGAACGGCGCCGGCAAGAGCGTGCTGATGCGCCTGATGCACGGCCTGATCGAACCGACCGCCGGCCGCATCGTGTGGAACGGCGGGGGCGCGCGTCCGCCCCAGGCCATGGTTTTCCAGCGCCCGGTCATGCTCCGCCGCAGCGTGCTCGACAACGTGAGCTATGCGCTCTACCTGGCCGGCGTGCCCTCGGCAGAGCGCCGCCCGCGCGCCGAAGCGGTGCTGGAGCGGGTCGGCCTGTCACCGCTCGCGCACCGGCCGGCGCGGGTGCTGTCCGGCGGCGAGCAGCAGCGGGTGGCGCTGGCGCGCGCCTGGGCACTGCGCCCGCGCGTGCTTTTCCTCGACGAGCCCACCGCCAGCCTGGACCCGGGCGCGTCGGCCGAGGTCGAGCGCCTGATCCGCGTCATCGCCGACGACGGCTGTTCCATCGTCATGGTCACCCATCACCTCGGTCAGGCCCGTCGCCTGGCCGACGACATCGTTTTCGTCGACGCCGGCCGCATCACCGAACACACGCCGGTCGCCGATTTCTTTGCCGCACCGCGCTCGGAGCAAGCCGGGCATTACCTCAGAGGAGAACTTTCATGGACCTGATCCGCCGCTCGTTCATCGCCACCGCAGCCGCGGCTGCCCTGGCACTCGCCGCGCCGTTCGCAACCGCCGCCGACCGCTTCATCACCGTGTCGTCGACCACCTCGACCGAACAGTCCGGCCTGTTCAAGCATCTGCTGCCGGTGTTCCAGGCCAAGACCGGCATCGAGGTGCGCGTGGTCGCGCTGGGCACCGGTCAGGCGCTTGACATGGCGCGTCGCGGCGACGCCGACGTGGTGTTCGTGCACGACAAGGCGGCCGAAGAGAAATTCATCGCCGAAGGCTTCGGCGTGAAGCGCCAGGAAGTGATGTACAACGACTTCATCCTGGTCGGCCCGAAGAGTGATCCAGCCAAGGTAGGCGGCGGCAAGGACATCACCGAGGCACTGAAGACCATACAGGCAGCACAGGCTCCCTTCGTGTCGCGCGGCGACAAGAGCGGCACCCATGCCGCAGAACTGCGCCTCTGGAAGGTTGCCGGCGTGGACCTCGACGCGGTCAAGGGCGCCTGGTACCGCGACACCGGCTCCGGCATGGGCCCGGCGCTGAATACCGCGGCGTCGATGAACGCCTACATCCTGGCCGACCGCGGCACCTGGCTGTCGTTCAAGAACCGCGCCGACCTGACCGTTTCGGTCGAAGGCGACAAGCGCCTGTTCAACCAGTACGGCGTCATTCTGGTAAACCCGGAAAAGCACCCGCATGTGAAGAAGGCCGACGGTCAGGCCTTCATTGACTGGGTGGTGTCGGCCGAAGGCCAGAAGGCGATCGCCGACTACAAGATCGACGGTCAGCAGCTGTTCTTCCCGAACGCGGCCAAGTAAGCATGCGCGCGCTCATCGTGGCGGCCTGCACCTCGCTGCTGGCCGGCGCGGCACTGGCCGAGGGCGCGTCGGTGCACGCGGCCGGCAGCCTGAAGGCGGTGTTCACCCAGCTCGGCAAGCTGTACGCGGAGCAGGGCGGGGCCGCGCCCCGCTTCGAATTCGGACCGAGTGGCGTGCTGCGGGACAGGATTGCCGGCGGCGCGAAGGCGGACGTGTTCGCGTCGGCCAACATGTCGCACCCGCAGACCTTCGTGGACGCTGGCAAGGCGGCGAAGGTCGAGCGCTTCGCGCGCAACGAGCTGTGCCTGCTGGTGCGGCCGGGGCTGGCAGTGACGCCGGGCAATGCGCTTGATCACATGCTGCGCCGTGATCTGAAACTGGGCATGTCGACGCCGAAGGCTGACCCGTCCGGCGACTACGCGGTACAGATGTTCGAGCGGGCGGACGCGCTGCGTCCGGGCGCCGGTCGTGCGCTGCTGGCGCGTGGACGTACGCTGACCGGTGCCGCCGATTCGCCGAAGCCGCCGGGCGGGCGCAATGCCTACGCCTGGGTGGTGGACAGCGGTCAGGCCGACCTTTTCGTCACCTACTGCACCAATGTGCGGCTGGCGAAACAGGAGGTGCCGGCGCTGCAGGAAGTGGCGTTGCCGCCGGAACTGGCGGTCGGTGCCGACTACGGGCTGGTGGTGCTGTCAGGCGCCGGCAGCGAGGGCGAGCGTTTCGCCCGCTTCCTGCTGTCGGCACCGGCGCGCGCGGTGCTCGCCGCCGACGGCTTTGCGCTGCCCTGATCCGGCTTGCGCGGCGTGCCCTTCGGGGTACGTCGCGGCCCGCCGCATCAGCGCGGCAGCCAGCCCAGACCGGCCATGGTGTCGCCCGCCGGCAGGTATTCGGCGCTGACCCAGCCGTCGTAGCCGATGCGGTCCAGCCAGTCGAACAGGAAGGGAAAGTTGATCTCGCCGCTGCCCGGTTCGTGCCGGCCCGGATTGTCCGCGATCTGGACGTGACCGATACGCGCCCGTTCGCGCTCAAGCGTGCGGGCGAGATCACCCTCAGTGATCTGCATGTGATAGACGTCGTACTGCAGCTTCACGTTGGGCTCGCCGACGCGCTCGATCAGCGCCAGCGTTTCGGCCGAACGGTTGAGCAGGAAGCCGGGCATGTCGCGCGGATTGATCGGCTCGACCAGCAGCGTGATGCCTTCCTTCGCCAGTGCGCGCGCGGCAAAGCGCAGATTGCGTTCCATCACCGAAAGCAGTTCGGCGCGGTCGGCATCCGCCGGCGCCAGTCCGGCCAGACAGTTGATGCGGCGGCAGACCAGCGCCTTCGCGTAGCCGATCGCGGTGCCGACGCCGTGCTCGAATTCGTCGATGCGGTCAGGCAGACACGCAATGCCGCGCTCGCCGGCCGCCCAGTCGCCGGCGGGCAGATTGAACAGCACCTGTTCCAGCGCATTGCGACGCAGTGCCTCGGCCAGTAGGTCAGCCGGTTCGGCGTAGGGGAAATGACATTCCACGCCACGGAAACCGGCGCGCGCGGCGGCATCCCAGCGTTCGGCGAAAGGATGTTCGGTAAACAGCAGTGACAGGTTGGCGCAGAAGCGGGGCATGTGACGGATTCTCCGGCGGGGCACCGATTCTAAATGGCCGGAGCGCGTGCGCAGTGAGGGGCAGGGGAGTATCGTCCGTGCTTCTGCCGATTTTCCTGCCGTAGCTTCGATGTCCGCCGCTTCAAATTCCGGAACCTTTGCCCGCGTGCTCGCCGAACAGGTGGCCGCTCATGATTTCTGTTTCCTGCCCGCCGCACAGTTGCGCGACGCGCTGAGCAGCCTGCGCTCCGGCTGGCGCGCAGACTGGGATGCTTTCGCAGCAAGCTGGGGCGATCTGGAAACCGATACCTATATGGCGGACGGCGGTCGCTACCGTCGCCGCCGCTATGCGGTCATGAGCGCCCCGGCCGAAGGTCTGTGTGTGCAGCCGGAGCCGCACCAGCCGCACTACCAGAGCCTGGACTACAACACGCTCAACGGGGGCATCGAACGTCATTTCGAACCGATGCGCCCGCAGGTGCTGAATGGCTCGACGCTGCAGACGGTGGCGCTGTTCGGGCTTTCGGTGTTCCAGCGCCTGCATCCGGGTGAGGCCGCTCATATCGAGCTGCACCAGTTCCGCATCGAGGCGCGGGCGGACGGCGAGGGCAAGCCCACGCCTGAAGGCGTGCACCGCGATGGCGTGGATTTCGTGCTGGTCATGATGGTGCGCAGGGAAAACGTCGAGAGCGGAACCACCGAAATCTTTTCGCCGGAGGGGCAGCGGCTGGACAGCTTCACGCTGACCGCGCCGTGCGACGCGGCACTGGTGAATGACCAGCGTGCGCTGCACGGCGTGACGCCCATCCATCCGCTGGATCCGGCCAGGCCGGCCTGGCGCGACGTGCTGGTGGTGACCTATCGCCGTCGCCCGCAGGCGCAGGCCTGAAGCGCGGATCCGGCATGTCCGACCTGAACGACCCGCGCGTCTTTTTCGCGGCCGAACGCACCTTGCTGGCCTGGACCCGCACCGCGCTCGGGCTGATGGCGTTCGGTTTTGCGATCGAACGCTTCGCGCTGTTCGTCGCCATGATGCACAACCCGCAGGCTGCCGCAGCCCAGGCCGGGCACGGACCTTCATTCTGGGTCGGTGTCGCGCTGATCGCACTCGGTTCGGTGGCCGTTGTGCTGGCGGTCGTGCAGTACCGGCGGGTGCTGGCGACCCTGAAACCGGTGGAGATTCCCGACCGCTACATGACCGGGCTGGCGTCCTGGGCCTCGCTCGCGGTCGGCGTGATCGGTGCTGCCCTGATCGGCCAGCTTTTTCTGTCGCATTGAGTGTGCGGGCAGAGGTGGTTGATCAGGAAAAGAAGCAAAAGAAGAACACAAGAACACCGCAAAAACAGAGAGCTGTCGAAGTAACGTCACCCATTGACACAACTTCTGAAAACAGTAATTTTCAGAACAACAGGCTTTTGACGAAGGTGCGGAGACATCGTGCATCAATCGCCATGAATGGATGACTGCGGCACTCGCCATGCAGCAGCCGGGCCGACTGCCGCGGCCGGTTCTCCGGATGCGTCTCAGGGTCGATAAGGCTGGATGCCACTGCCACCGACGTGAATCTGGGTCACCGACCCATCGGCCGACGTTGAAAAGCTGACCGAAGAGTTCGCCGGTATGTCCGCCAGCTTCATTGCGCGGCGCGCGTTGCCTCGTCCGTCATCGATGAATACCGCCGTGCGTGCGTTTACCCTGTAACGCTTGCCGCCGATGGTGATGGCGCCCGCTGTGGCGTCGACATGGGTGGCAATGCCCCGCTCCTCGTAGAGCGACGGATTGGCCAGCGGAGAAAGCGGCTCGGCGCCCATGCAGGCTGGCGCAGCCATCCACATCGCAGCTATCGCCGTCGCAATCGAAATCGTGCTCTTCATCGCTCAGTCCCTGACAATTTCTTTCCACGATACGCGGCCCGCTCGCAGGCCGTCGGACACCGTGCGGGTTTTTGCCGAGCCATCCGATCCACCGACCACCTGCTGCTTGCCCAACTGCAGCGGGCTGCCCGGAAGGCTGTCAGTGCTGTAGCCGCTGCCGACGACACGCCGGTTGGTACCGTCGCCGTTCGCGAGATTCACCTGATCGCCCGAATCCACGCTGCCGTCGCGGTTGTAATCGAAAACGTCGAATTCCTGACGCCCCCCGGTGAACGGGTTTACGCCCATGACCCAGCCACGCCCGCCGGGAACGCAGGGATCGCTGCTCGGAATGAGGCTGCTCACGAACAGGGTGCTGGTCGCCAGCACCGGCGCGAGAATGATGCGCTCGCCTTCTGCACCCGCGGTCGGAGAGGCGAGATCGATGTACCAGCCCCGCTTGCTGGCCATGCTGGTGCCGCCAGCACTGTCACCGGGTTTTGAGATGACCCGGTATCGGTCACCCTCTCCGGTTGCACCTTCCTGAAGAATAAGGCGTTGGGCCAGATCGCTGCGACTGGCGATGGCGCTGCCGGTGTCGTTGAGTCCGTACCAGGTCTGGCCAGCGGTACTCGACAGATCGGCTGTGGCCATGTAGCGCCCGGTGCCGAAGAACACCCAGAGTTTGCGGTCCTTGGGATTGAAACCGACACTGACACCGCCGGTGATCGGTTGCACCACGCCCCCCGCGCTGCGCGCCGAAAAGAGCGGTGCCGGAGCGGTCGCGGTACCGTAGGCAACGCGCCATTGCGAAGGCGTGGCCGAACTGAGGTCGAACTTCCAGAGATTGCCGAGCAGGTCTCCGCCGTAGAAGTAGTCCATGTCGCCGTCACGGTCGACATCCACCCCCTCCACCATCGCCAGCCCGTTCTCGCTTGTAGACGAACCGCGCAGGGTATCGATGCGCGCGATCAGCGCACCATTGGCGATATTGATCACGAACAGTTCTGCCCTGTCGTTGGCGCTGTTGTAGCCGTTGCCGACGATGGCCGCCCAGTTGCCGTCATTGAGGCGGGCGATCACCGGCGTGCCTACCGTCTGGCCAAGATCCGCATGGGTGTACTCCCACAGCACCTTGTTTGCCGCGAATCCATCGGGAGCGGTGACATCCAGCGCATAGATGCTCGAACCGCCGCGGCCCTGGGTGCCGATCAGCACGGTACGCCAGGCGCCTCCCGCGTACACCTCGGCCACCACCGGCGTGCCGTCGTTGATGAACTTGTGCGCATAGTCGCGACTGGCCAGCGTCTTTGCGACCGGCAAGGCGCTGTTGGGCATGAAGGCGAAGCGCTCGGCACCGGTACGGGCATCAAAGCCATGCAGCAGCCCGTCATTGGCCGCTACGTAGACCATCTCCCGCCGACCGGCGACGGCGACCCGGTGATCCTGGTAGGTGCTGGCACCTGTCCAGCTGAACCGATCCAGTCTCAGATCGCTCACCGGTCCGACGTAGATCGGCGCCGAATGCACGATATCGCCGAGCACCGTTCCGCGATTGCGATAGGTGCCGCCGTTGCGCAACTCGCCCGATGTGTCGCCCCGCAGGTAGTTCAGCACCGCGCTGCTGCCCAGCGTCGTCCTCTGCGACGCACTGAGATTGGCCCACTGGAAAGGAATGCCGGTGGTACCCGACCAGGTGTAGAGCGCCCGGCTGGAATGAGACGGAAGCTGCTCGGAAGCTTTCCAGGCAGGCGCGGTCGCGAGCGTGCCGTCCGCGTTGAAGCGCGTGGCCCAGAGGTCGCCGGTCCAGTCCCCACCGACGAAGCGTGCCTGGAAAAGCAGCGTATTGGTATTGACCGAAGTGCTGGTGGCGGACACCGCACCACTGGACGCCACCCGCTCGCCAATGTCGGCCAGCATGGCTGACAGGCCATCAACGAACTGATTGGGGTCGGATGCGCTGACGAAGG
Organism: Methyloversatilis sp.; assembly: GCA_041639545.1. Taxonomy (GTDB): domain Bacteria; phylum Pseudomonadota; class Gammaproteobacteria; order Burkholderiales; family Rhodocyclaceae; genus Methyloversatilis. The sequence goes on from JBEQBZ010000011.1 coordinate 12,892, forward strand.
CACCGCGACCGTTCAGGCTGGCGTGCCACAGATCGTCAAGCTTGGCGGGAGAGCTGACGGTCGGATCGGGCCAGTTAAGGGTGCCGGCGGTCAGCGCCGGCAGATCGGTGGCCGGATTCAGCGTGCCGCGAAGTCCGAGCGACAGGCCGAAGGTGACCATGTGCTGCCAGGTTGCGCTGTCGCGTGCCGAGGTGGGCACGTTGTTGGCGATGCCGGTACGCAGGTCACGCTTGTAGTAATACATCGCAACGTCGGCGAGCGTGTTGCTGTGGGTGTCTCGATACGGACGCGCCTGGGCGCCGTCGGCATTCATGTCGGCAGGCAGCACGAATACGTCGCCCCAGTAGCCGTCAGTGGTCAGGATGGTGAAGGACTGGCGGCAGGCCAGCGGCTGCGCGTAGGCGCTGTCGGCCCACGGATCGTTGGCGCCCGTCCGGGTCTCGAAATAGTTGCCGGCCCAGTTCAGGGCGGTACGCAAAGGGGTACCGAAAGGCGGTACCGGCGTTTCGAACAGGCGATCGAACCAGGTTTCCCGGTTGCTGCCGGTAAAGGTGCCGGTGGTGGGAATGAGGTATTCACCCGCCCCGTTGATGGTGCGGAATCCGACCCGGTAGTTGGTGCCCAGCTGACCGAAGGCGATCGACGCCCCTGCCCTCGCCGCCAGCGTGCGGCTGCGGTAGTAGCTGAACCAGTTGGCGAAATTCTGGGTTTCCTGAGCGACCGTGCGGGTGACACCGTTAGGCCAGGGAAAGGAGGTGATCTCGACCTCGGCGGCGGTGATCGGATCGCGCTTGTAGGCGCGGGTGCCGCGTATCTGATACTTCACGTAATTGGCAGCGCTCACGCGCGAGCCGTTGCCGCGATAGATGTAGAACGTGATCGGCTGAAAGGTCTGGTTGCAGGGCGGAAGGCAGGCGTAGCTGGCCTGGTTCTGGTTGGTGTTGGTGGTGTTGGTAAACCAGAATGCGGCCTGGGTGATTGCGGCAGTCAGGTTGAGCGTTCCGCGCGTGGTGTCCACCGGATTGTAGGGTGCGGCCGCAGGCGTGACGTCGCCGAACGACTCGCCCGACGCACGTATCCACGGTTTGTAGGTGGTCTGCGGGTTGTAGAAGACCTGGTTGTTGTCGGGCGAACGCCCGTAGAAGTTGTGAACGTTGTTGTCCTGGAAGGTCGGCACCTGCGAGGTGTAGATGCCCGCGCCATACAGCAGCGCCGGCACCGGGAACAGGTAGTACGAGAAGTACAGGTTTTCGTCCGGCATGACCTCCCACTGCATCGAGCCAGAGTCATCGAGCAGGAACATGATGTTGGGCGCCACGGCGCTGCCCACCATGATGGGCGAGTCGGAAATGTCTACCGCCGCTCTCGCCGGCAGCAGCGCTGCCGCGAGCGCGAGCACAAGGATGCGGAACAGGTGATTGACCATGGCTGTCCTCAGGGTCGGTATGTCGTCTGCAGCAGCACGGACGGGCGGCCGGCCACCGGGGCGCTGCGTGCGGTGATGCGATAGCGCGGTTTCAGGCAGTCGGAGGCGATGGTGGTGACGGTGTCGCAGTCCGGCGTGGACGGCCACATGCCGAGGTCTTCGATGATGTACTGCGGCGTGCCGGCCGCCTTGGCACGTGTTTGCGCATCTGCAGCCGCCCACCATACCGTGGCGCTGGCCCAGACCGTGCCGGCGTTTTCCCAGCGGTTCTCGAAATCATCGCCGGACGGGTCAGGCTTGCCGAACCGGCCGGCAACCGTGCCATCGAACGGCCCCGCCACCCCGGTGGACAGCGCGGCTTCCGCTTCGCGCAGCGCCGATTCAGCCGCCTGGAAGGCGATCGCACGGTCATACAGATTGGCGCTCATGCGCTCCTGCATGCCGGTACCCCGCATGCTGGCCAGTCCGAGCAGCGTGACGGCGATCAGCAGCATCAGCGCCACCACCAGGGTGACGCCACGTTGGGTCAGTGCGGAGGCGGTCATCATCAGGACATCCGGTTCCGTAGCGTGACCACATGCGTCATGGTGCGCCTGACGCGATCGGTGACCGTAGCCGGGCGATCGGGCTCCTCGATCTGGAGACGGATGCGTACGCCGTTCACGGCATTCCAGTTGGTCACAGAGGTCGCCGGCACGTAGGCCGTGCTGCCCTCGACCAGGTAATCAAGCTGCAGATCAATCACGCCTTCGAGCACTTCCTCGGCCACCAGCGTCAGCGTTCCGGCATTGTTCTGCGGAGCGACCCTGAACAGCGAGCGCGCGGTGGTGGCGCTGCGACCGGTGTTGCCGACATACCAGGCCAAGGATTCCAGCTTCATCAGTACCGCATTGGCTTCGAAACGATAGGTCTGGCCGCTCGCGCTGCAGTCCGGTGGATCGGCAAAACCCAGGCCACGGCTGCAGTTTCCCGGGGTGCCGCCGGTATCGTGGGATACCGTCGTGGCACTGGCGGCGGACACCTGGAACAGACTGGCCTGGCTGAAATTGCAGGCGATGGCCAGATCGCTTGCGGCCAGCACATCGTTGGCCGGACTGAGCGTGAAGGTGCGGGTGGATGCGTCATGCGAAGCCACCGTCTGGGGCTGGCTGCCGCTGCGCATCACATGCAGTGCCGCCGTTCCGCTCACGCGCTGACCGGCCGCACTGCCGACCGGGGCGCCCGAGAACACCTCGCTGCCACCGTAGCCCCTCAAACCGCCATTCCACTGGGTCCACCAGAGGGAGGACGGACTGTTCAGCACGTTCACGAACTGCAGGGCACCGCCGCAGGAGTTCAGGCCTGCCTCGCGAATGTCGCGCGCAAGCAGTTCGAACGCCATGCGGGCCGATTCCTGTATGCGGGACAGCCCCTCGGTCGTATCGTAAGTCTGGCGATTGCCGAGCATGAGGCTGATGGCTGCAGCGGTGATGAACAGGCCGATGGCCAGTGCGATCATCAGTTCGATCAGCGTGCTGCCGCGCTGCGGGTGGATCTTCACAGCCGGGCCTCGATCGAGAATGTCTGGTTGGTCAGGCCGCCCCGGACACGACTGTCGTCCCAGCGGACGCTGATGACGCAGGTGGCGGTACCGCCACCGGTACAGCTCACGCCCCCACAGGCTGACGGCCCCATGCTGGTCTGCAGGTCGGCGATCCAGGCGGCCAGCTGTGTTTCGGCGAAGGTGCTGCCGGAAGGCGGCGTGCAGGCATTGCTTGCGAGCGCAAGGTTGTAACTGCCGGCCCGCGCGGCGGCGATATCGGTACGCAGACGGTCGATCATGGTGTAGGCCGCCAGCACTGCGGCACTGCGCTCATATGAACTCTGATTGGAGCGCAGCGAGGCCATCTGCAGGCCGGCCATGCCCAGCAGGCCGATGGCCAGCACGAACACCGCCACCATGACCTCGATCAGCGAAATGCCGGACTGCATGCGCGCAGGATGCATCAGCTGTCTCCGGGCACGTCACACGCGGCGGCCGTGGTGCGTGTCGTTCCGATGCGGCTGCCTCCGCCTATCCGCACGTCGCGCGCATTCTGGCTCATTGAGCTTGATGGTTCGCAGACGCGCAGGGTTGCCGTCTGGAGTGCGGTCTGCCCGACCGCTCGTGCCAGCCCGTCCGGCCGGAACACGATGCGATTGCCCGCACCGCTCAGCGCCGCACTGGATACGATCTGCATCCGGGCACCGTTGAAGACATGGGAACGCACCACGATTTCGTCCGGGTTGGTGGCTGCATTCGGGTTGTAGGCACCGCTGCTGTCGGCGTCGACAAACACCATCCAGCCCGCCCAGTTGCCGTTGCCAGCCACACAGCCGTCGGCTGCACTCACCTGCGCCGACACGACCGCCGCACGGCACAGCACGATGCGCCGGTTCAATCGGATGGCTTCCGTGCGCGCCTGACCCAGTCCGGCCACCAGCTCGTTGGCTTCGCTGGCAAGGCGGTTCAGCGCAATCAGGGATTGAAAGGAAGGCACGGCAAAAGCTGCGATCACCGACAGGATGGCGACCACCATCATCAGTTCCAGCAGCGAAAAGCCCGCCTGTGTGCGACGGCCGGTCATGTACAGCACTTTCAAGGTGGATCAACGGTTTACGGCTGCACCACCTTGCAGCTTGAGCGCCCCTGCCACGATCCGGCCGGTAAAACAGTGTGTCCGGCCACGGCTACTTCCAGCAGGCGGTCACTCCGGCACCGGTTGAACAACGGGTCGGCGTACCGGACGAGCCCTTGGTACCGGCCTGATCCAGCGTCAGCGCGCAACCACATTTCGTGTCGTTGTTCAGCTGGGCGCTGACCGGCGTAGCCGAGATCGCGTACTGCCGGGGCGTGGTGTTGCTGATGGTCACGCCGAACTGGTAGAAGCCGGTCACATCGGTCACGCACTGCAGTTCGTTCAGGTCACGCGTGCCATTGGCGTTGGCGTCGCCATCCCCCCCCACATAGCTCAGATTGGTGGTGAAGAAACGCTCCAGCACCTGCCCCTGCTGGGTCAGGCAGGCTGCGGCAGCCGCTCGCCGGCTGTCGATCACGTACTGCGTATAGTTCGGATACGCGATGGCCGCGAGTATTCCGATGATCGCGACCACAACCAGCAGTTCGATCAGCGTGAAGCCGGACTGCAGACGTGCGATGCGTGAGCGTTTCATGTGTACTTTCCGTTGTCAGTCCGAAATCAGTTCGCGCCAGGAAATCCGGCCGAAACGGTCCGGCAGGTTCAGACGCTCGCGCAGGATACCGAGATCGGAGGTGTTGACCAAAGCATCGGAGCGGCCGGCAGAGCTGCCGCCACTGCCTGAGCTGCCGGTGGTCGTGGTACCGCCGGTGGTGTCTCCACCCTCGTTGCCCGGTGTCGTGTTGTTGCCGGTGGTGCTGCCGGACGTGCCCGTACCTTCATTGCGCACCAGAATGGGACTGGACGGCATGGAGCCCGTGCTGACCGCGCTCACGTAGTAACGGTTGGATGTTTCACCCGAGGTGATGGTGACCTGCGGCCGATTGGCAAAAAGATCGGCGTTCAGCCGTCCGCCCGTATAGGGATTGATGCCCATCAGCCAGCCGGAGCCCCCCGGGGTGCAGGGATCGTCCGCCGGAATGGCCGAGGTCGCAAACAGCGCGCCACCGAAGGCCTGCACGCCGTAAATCATGCGTTCACCTGCCGCCGTGCCGGAATCGGGAACCAGATCGAGATACCAGCCCTTGCGGATGTAGGCGCCGTCGGAATCGGTCACCGCCTGACCGCCAGCGTCGTCGCCGGGCGCGGAAAGCACCCTGACCTTGACCGACGTTGCGCTTTCTCCGGTGCCGGTGGTCTGCGTCGTTTCAAGCAGGACGCGACGCTCGGCAAGGTCAGTCCGGCCGGACACCGGACTGGTGCTGCTGCCGCTGGCGTAGTTGTCGTACAGGCCATACCAGGTCTGTACCGCATCGCTGGTGCGATCGCTCGTGCTCAGGAACTGGCCGGTGCCGAAAGACACCCAGCGCACCCCGGTGGACGGGTCCAGCAGCACTTCGACCCGCGAGGTGATCGGCTGCGACTTGCCGGTCGAATCGACTGCACGATAGAGCGGCAGCGGGCTGGCCGGGGTGCCGAAAGACACCTTCCATTCGGACGGTGTCGCCGAGGTCATGTCGAAACGCCACAGATTGCCGCGCAGATCACCGCCATAGACATAATCGACATCGCCGTCGTCGTCGTCGTCCCAGGTGGTCACTTCCGCAAGACCGTTGCTGAGGCAGGGCGAATCGGTCGCTACGCAGGCGCCGGTATCGATGGTGGTAATGAGCTGCCCGGTCAGCGCGTTGATCACGAACAGGAATCCCTTGTACTGATCGCTGTTGTAGCCGTTGCCGACGATGACCGCCCACACGCCGTTGTTCATGCGGGCCACCACTGGACGGCCGGTGAAACGGCCGAAATCGCTGTGAGAGAACTCCCACATCACGCGGCGACTCGCCGCATTCGAAGAAGGCACGGCAGGATCACTCACGTCGAGCGCATAAAGCTGCCGCCCGCCCCGTCCGGTGGAACTGACCAGCAGGCTGCGCCAGATGCCGGCGCTGCCGCTGGCGTCATGCACATCGGCCACATTGATCGCGCCGTCGTTGATGAACTGATGGCTGTAGGTGGGCTGCGCCAGCGAATACATCTGCGCCAGAGCCGACGACGGCACGTAGGCAAACGCTTCGGCCCCGGTATTGGCGTTGAAGGCATGCGTCATGCCGTCGTTGGCATTCACGTAAAGCATCGGCGTCCGGTTCCCGTACAGACTCCGGAAATCCTGATAGGTCGATGCGCCCTCCCAGCTGAAGCGTTCGTAGCCGAAATTGTCCGGGGCGCCGACGAAGACCGGCGACGAGTGGACGATGTCGCCGATCAGCACGTTGCGGTTACGCAAGGTGCCGCCCTCCGCCGCTTCGCCAGTGCGCACGCCACGCAGGTAGTCAAGCACCGTGCTGCTGTTGCCCAGCGCGGCCTTCTGGGTATCGCTCAGATTGCTCCAGGTGAAATCGACGGCAGATGTCGCGTTCCGCGTGTAGATGTTGCGGGAGGCCGGGGCCGGAATCTGTTCCGACGCCTTCCAGCTCGCGCTGGTCTGGATGTTGCCGTCGCTGCCCACCTGGAAGGACCAGATGTCACCGGTCCACACCTCGCTGGTGAAACGCGCCTGGTAGATGCGGCTGCCCTGGCGCAACTGTGTCGACGACACGCCAAGGTTGGACGACGAAGCGGTTCTCGCGACAATCGTGTCGAGCGCGGCCTTGAGGCCGTTCGCGAATTCGGTCGGGTCCGCTGCACTGACGAAACGCCCCCGGCCATTGACCGTGGCATGCCACAGATCATCCAGCTTGGCCTGATCGCCGCCGGCCGGGTCGGGCCAGGACTTGGTTCCAGCGGTCAGAGCCGGCAGATCGGTCTGCGGATCCAGCGAACCCTTGAGACCGAACGCCACCGCAAAGGTGTTCATGTGCTGACGCGAGTTCTGATCGTCCTGGCTGGTCGGCACCTTGTCCGGAATCGTGGTCTGCAGATCGGTGTCGTAATAGTGCATGGCGATATCGGCCAGCGTCAGTGAATAGGTGTCTGCGTAGGGGCGCCCCTTGCCGCCGTCCGCATTGCTGATATCGCTGTTTACTGACGTGATGTCGCTGTCTGAGGTCGAGTTGTAATACCCGTCCGTGGTCATGATGGTGAAGGCCTGCCGGCAGCCCAGCGGCGCCCCGGCCACATCCGGGCCCCACGGCGCGGATGTCTTGAAATACTGTCCGGCATCAAGCAGGGACTTGCGCAATGGCGTCAGGCCGGAGGGCGAAGCGGCAAACAGTTTGTCGAAGAAACTGCTGCGATTCGTATCGGAGAAAGTGCCCGTGGTCGGAATGCTGAGCCAGCCGGACGTGCCATTGATGGTGCGAAAGCCAACTCGATAATTCTGTCCCAGCGTTGAAAAAGCCGAACTGACTCCGCCCTTGGCGGCATTCATCCGCGTGCGACCGTAGGTGAACCAGTTTGCGAAATTACGCTGCTCCTGATCTACCGTACGCGTGACGCCGTTCGACCAGGTAAAGCTGCTGACCGTTACCTCGGTACCGTCGGCCAGATCCTTGCGGTAGGCCGTGCCGCTCTGGATCCGGTAGCGATAGTAGTTGGCCCGTTCATAGATCGATCCGGTTCCCTTGTGAACGAAGAAGGTTGTCGGCCAGAAGGTGAGCGAGCAGGTGTCGTTGTTGCTGGAGCAGGACTTGCTGCGCGAAATGGCGTTGGAACTGAACGCGAAGGTGGTGACCGTGGTGTTCTTTCGCCATTTGAAGCTGCGCGTGATCTGTCCGGTCAGATTGACCAGCGTACCGGAGCCGGGCTGGGCCGGTGCTGCGGCCGGATCGGCAGCGTCATAGGAGGTGCCGTCCGCCTTCGTCCACGGTTTGTAGGCGACGGTGGGATCGTAGTAGATGCGGTTCAGCGACGCGCTGCGGACGGCCACATTGAAAATGTTGAGATCGTCGTAATCAGGGACGATTTCGCCGGTGTCGCTCGACGGCTTCAGTGCGAAATCCATCGAAAACGCATTGTAGAAATCATCCGGCAGCGTTTCTGACGCCATCGAACCGGAGTTGTCTAGGATCATCAGCACGTTCGGTGCCGCGGTGACATTCAGCACCAGCGGCTGGTTCGATATCTCGGTCGTTGCCAGGGCGGTCTGCGCGCCGACAAAGGCGACGAGCAGACTGGCGCTGAGCGGGCGCAGTGCGCGGCCGACGGGTTTGCGTGTATGCGTCATGCTGGTTTGCTCCGGAAGAGTCACGGCCTGAAACTGGTCTGAAGAATGACGTTGGGCAGTCCGTCGATGACAGGCATGCGCGCCGTCACCCTGTATCGCGGTCCGCGACAACTGGTTTCATTGCGACGGCCACAGCCGGTGCCGTCCTCGGATTCACCCATGTATTCGATGATGTACTGGGGCTGCCGGTTGGTGCCGCCAAGACGGGCCTTCATCGCGTCATCCACGCTGTTCCACCATGTGCTGGCGGAGGTCCACTGAGTCGCACCGTCCTTCCAGCGCTCCACGAAAACCGTCTCCGGTGTGCCGACCGCCTCGGTCGAACCTTCCGAAGGCGTGCTCTGCGTCGCCGAAGGCCCGGGTACGGCACAACTCGGCGGCACACCGTTCGGCGGGCAGTACAGACCGCTCGTGTTGGTGACGGCGGTGTTGATGGTGATGGTGGCCTCGGCCTCACGCAGAGCGGATTCGACCGCCTGGAAGGCCAGACTGCGGTCATAGAGATTGGCGCCCATGCGTTCCTGCATGCTGGTGCTGCGGATGCTCGACAGTCCGAGCAGCGTCATCACCACCAGCAGCACCAGGGCGATCAGCAGTGTTGCGCCACGCTGCCGCTTGAAAGGGGTGAAGGTGTGGGTTCTCATGGCACCCGGTTCCTCAGATTGACCATGTGGGTAAGTCTGCGGTTGAGGCGGGCATCGGCCGCTCCGCTGGTGGTGCCGCTTTCAGGCGATTCGATCACCAGCATGATCTCGACGCCGGTCACCAGTTCCCAGTCGGGAACGGAGGTGATCTGGTTCGCAGTCAGGTACTGCGCCCCCAGCACGTAGCGCACCTGCATGTCGCGCACCCCTTCAACCACCTCTTCCACCACCGGCGCAGCCGTACCGGTACCGTTGCCGCGCACGCTGATGCGGTAGAGCGAGGTCGGACTGCTTTGCGTACCGCTTCTGCCGTTGTTGCCGACGAACCAGGCAACCGGCTCGAAGCGCATGACGGATGAACCGGGAACGAAAGCCCTGACCGCCGCAGCGGTGCAACTGCTCCCGAATCCCATCTTGTTTCCGCAGTTTCCCGGCGTACCGGTGTCTGCCGCATGAGCCACCGAGTTCGCGGTCGCATCCACCGCCGAGGCCTGGAAAATGGTGGTGTCCTGGTAGTCGCACACCACCAGCAGGTCTCCGGGAGCAAAGGTATGCGCCTGATTGCCCGGCTTCTCAAGCGCGATCGAGTAGGCCGGCACGTTGACACTGCCTACCAGGGCAGCCGAAGCGGTCGCGTTGTGCGCATGGACCGGCAGTGCGTTGGATGCGCCGTGCATCACCTGGATCACATCGGTGAGGTTCACGCGCTGTTCCACGCCATTTCCGATGGCCACGGCGCCAGCGACATCCGCGTCATTGAATCCCCGCAGTCCGCCGGTCCAGTCCGACCACCAGCGGGTGGTCGGCGTCTTCAGAAGATTCATCACCCGCACACCGCCGCTGCAGGCATTGATGCCTGCCGAGCGCAGATCGCGTGACATCAGGTCAAAGGCTACCCGCGTCGACTCCTGTACCCGGGCCAGCGATTCGGTGGTGCGGTAGGCTTCCCGATTGCCCATCACGACAGAAATCGCACCTGCGGAAATGACCAGCCCGAGCGCCAGGGCGACCAGCATTTCGATCAACGAAACGCCTTGCTGATCCATACGGACGGATTTCATATGCGCACATCCACTTCGAAGGTCTGGGAAGCGCCGCCATTGGCCACGCGACTGTCATCCCAGCGTACGATGACCCGGCAGGACACCGGCGTGCCGGTGCAATTGATGGAACCACAGGCACCGGAACCGAGGTTCTGACTGAGTTCGCCCAGCCATCCCTGTATGTCGACGGCAACCCGTTCGGTGCCGGACGGTGCGGTGCAGGCGCCGGTCGGCATCGAGCGGTTGTAACCACCGGTGCGGGCGGCCGCCTGGTTGCTGCGCATGCGCTCGACGATGGAACCGGCGGAAATGACCGCCGCGTTGCGCTCGAACGCACTTTGATTGGCCTTCATCGCCATGGTCTGCATGCCCGCGATGCCAAGCATGCCGAAGGCAAGAACGAAAAGCGCCACCAGAACCTCGATCAGCGAAACCCCCTGCTGGGCATGTTTCATGGTCTGTGAGCCCATCACGGATTGCCCTCCTCGCTCGGCGTCTCAAGCGGCGCAACCACACCGCAGTTGTTGATCGTGGCCCGGGTAACGGCCACCCGGCTGCCCGAAAGAAGGACCACGTTGCGCCCGTTATTCGCCGCCAGCGCACCGCTGCTGTCGCATACGGTGATCTGGGCGGCCTGCAGAGCGACTGCATCGACCGCGCGAGCCAGCCCGTCCGGTCGGAACACGATGCGGTTGCCGGCCGCGCCCAGCACGGCGTCCGACGCGAAAACCAGACTGGCAGCGGTGATCGCCTGCGAACGCAGCATGGGTTCTCCGGTGTCGAAGCTGCCGTCCGAATCGCTGTCGACGAAAACCGCCCATCCCTGCCAGGCCGCGCCATCTGCCGTCGTCACGCATCCGGACGAGGCGGTCAGGGTCACCCGTCCGGCCGAACTGGCAACACGGCAGAGGATCACCCGCCGCTGGGTACGCACCGCCTCGGAGCGGGCGAGATTGATGCCGGCCAGCAGTTCGTTCGATTCGGCGGTCAGCCGGTTAGACGCAACGAAGCCTTGCAGCGACGGCATGGCCATCGCAGCGACAATGGCCAGCAAGGCCACCACGATGAGAAGTTCTATCAGCGAAAAACCGCGCTGTGATGCATTGGCGTCTGACATGACGGATGACACCGGTTCAGGATTCTGTAAATTGAGGTTAATTGAAGAATGCCGCGATCTCGATCCGGGCATGACGAACGGTGGAAGCTGCCTTCTGAACGGTATCGGCAGCCCTCCCGAACGTGATCTGGATCACGTTCGGTGGCACACGCACCACCCTCCCGAAGCACACTCGGCTCCTGCACAATAGACGTCCATCCTTCGTCCGAACGCCCGATGTCGACGCCCCCTTCCCGCCTGAACGAACACCCGCTGCGCTACAAGCTGAACAATGAAGTGCATGCACGACCACCGGTGCCGGTCACGGATCCCCAACTGGTGTCGTATGTCGCGCTAATGCATGACGGACTGAGCGAAGAGGATGAACTGCACCACCTGCGGGTGCTCGCTGACGCCTATGCGAAGCCCATGCCCCTGTCCGATGGCGGTCATCTGCAGCTTGATGTTGGTGATTTCCGGCTCAAATGGGAGCGTCACAACGAATTTTCGAGCTACGCCTTCTTCCGTACCCCGGCCAACGAACACGACGGCGCGCAAGGAGCCCTCGATGCGGTACCCGCGGCCTGGTTCAACGCGCTGCCCGGCCAGCTTATGGTGGCTACTCATATCGAGCTGCGTTCGACCGCCGACCTGCCGCCGCGCGTAGTGATGGACCGACTGGTCTCCAGCGGGCGACAGGCGGTGGGCGCCCAGGTGTCGGACGGCGCTGCCTGGGTCTTCACCGACTTCGTGCTGACCGACGGCTGGTCGCGCTACACCGTACTGGACGAGCGGCTCACCCCACGCCAGGCCGGCCGTACCGTGCAGCGCCTGCTCGAAATCGAGACCTACCGCGTGATTGCCCTGCTCGCCTTCCCCGTGGCCAAGGATGTCGGCCGCCTGCTCGGCCGCGCCGAAGGCGAACTGGCCAATCTGATGGACGGCATGGGCAATGCATCGAGTGCCGAGGACGAGCGCAGCGTGCTGTCGCACCTGACCCGCCTGGCCGCCGAAGTCGAACATTCGGTGGCCCGCACCACCTACCGCTTCGGCGCAGCCCAGGCCTATTACCGACTGGTACGCAGTCGCATCGCAGAGCTTCGAGAGCACCGCATCGAAGGCTTTCCGACCATGGGCGAATTCATGGACCGGCGGCTCACGCCGGCAATCTCGACCTGCGAGGCGATCGCCCGCCGTCAGGAGGATCTGTCCGGCCGGGTCGCCCGCAACTCGCAGCTGCTGCGCACCCGGGTGGACATCGAACTGCAGCGGCAGAACCAGGAGCTGCTCGCCCAGATGAACCGCCGCGCCAAGCTTCAGCTGCGGCTGCAGGAAACGGTGGAAGGCCTGTCCATCGTTGCGATCACCTATTACGCGTCGCAGCTGGTGCAGTACCTGGCCAAGGGCGCCAAGTACGCGCTGCCGCTGAATCCGGAAATACTGACGGCGGTGTCCATCCCGCTCATCGCCGGTCTGGCAGCGCTCGGTCTGCGCCGGATGCGGCACAAGCTGGCAGCGGAAGAAGGCGCCCACTGACGCTTGTAGGACGGCGCCGACAGCGACCCGGCGCTTCGCCTGCCATGATCCGTTTCCAGAAGGGGAGTAGTTCCACGCCGCATGTCGTCATTACGAAGCGTCAGCTTCCGGCATGCGGGTCCGCACAGTGCGGATGAGCAAGACCTTTGCCGTGACGGCAAGGTCGACTCCGGACAAAGGAAGGCCTTGTGTGCGCGCGGACACAAGGCCTTTTTTCTTTGATCCGACGGAGATTCGATCTGATGGAAACCGTTGCAACCGGCTGGATGTGGGCGGCCTTTTCGGCCGTCGTTCTGGGCATGCTGTTCATCGACCTCTTCCTGGTCGGCGGCGGCAAGAAACATGTGGTGAGCTTCCGCGAAGCCGGCGTCTGGTCCCTCATCTGGGTCAGTGTGGCCATGCTGTTTGCCGCCTTCCTGTGGTGGACGCTGGACGGTCAGCTGGGTCGCGAAGCCGCCAATGAACGCACGCTTGAATTCATTACCGGCTACCTGATCGAGAAATCGCTGGCGGTCGATAACGTATTCGTCTGGCTGATGCTGTTCAGCTACTTCGCCATTCCGGCGGAGCTGCAGAAGCGGGTGCTCATCTATGGCGTGATCGGCGCCATCGTGATGCGGGCCGGCATGATTTTCGGCGGCGCCTGGCTGATCGAGCGCTTCCACTGGGTGCTCTACCTGTTCGGCGCCTTCCTGCTGGTGACCGGCATCAAGATGGCGTGGTTCGCCGATCACGCGCCGGATCTGGAGAAGAACCCGGTGCTGCGCTGGCTGCGCGGTCACATGAAGGTGACCTCGGAACTCGAAGGTGAGCGCTTCTTCGTGCTGCGCGACGGCGTGCGCTACGCCACCCCGCTGTTCCTGGTGCTGGTGCTGGTGGAACTGTCTGACGTGGTGTTCGCGGTGGATTCGATCCCGGCCATCTTCGCCATCACCACCGACCCCTTCATCGTGCTCACGTCGAACGTGTTCGCGATACTGGGCCTGCGCGCGATGTACTTCCTGCTGTCCGGCATGGCGGACCGCTTCTCGCTGCTGAAATACGGTCTGGCCGCGGTGCTCGTCTTCATCGGCATGAAGATGCTGCTGATCGATCTGGTGAAGATTCCGATCTGGCTGTCTCTGCTGGTGGTGGCTGCGCTGATCGGTGGCTCGGTATGGCTGTCGCTGCGCAGGACGGCGCGTGCGGAGCACTCGATCCCCAAGGTCTGATCCGAGTGGGCGGCGGGCTTAGCGGGCCCGCCGCAGAAACCTCAGTCCAGTTCGCGCAGCCGCGCGAACGCCTCCTCGATGCGCTCGACCGCGATGACGGTAAGACCGTCGATCGCCTGTTTGGGCGCATTCGACTTCGGAATCAGCGCATGAGTGAAACCGAGCTTCGCGGCTTCCTTCAGTCTTTCCTGTCCGCGCGGTGCCGGCCGGATTTCGCCGGCCAGACCGACTTCGCCGAAGGCCACCAGCTTGGCCGGCAGCGGCCGGTTCTTCAGCGAGGACACGATGGCCAGCAGCACCGCGAGGTCACCCGCCGGTTCGCCGATTTTCACCCCGCCCACCGCATTCACGAACACGTCCTGATCCGCGCAGGTGACGCCGGCGTGCCGGTGCAGCACCGCCAGCAACATGGCCAGCCGCGCCGAATCCAGACCGACGGTGAGCCGGCGCGGATTGCCGTGGGCACTGTCGACCAGCGCCTGGATTTCCACCAGCAGCGGTCGAGTGCCTTCCTGGGTCACCAGCACGCAGGCACCGGGCACCGGCTGCGCGTGCTGCGACAGGAACAGCGCCGACGGGTTGGACACGCCGCGCAGCCCGCGCTCGGTCATCGCGAACACGCCCAGTTCATTGACCGCGCCGTAGCGGTTCTTGAATGCGCGCACCAGACGGAAGCTGGAGCCGGTCTCGCCCTCGAAATACAGCACGGTATCGACGATATGCTCCAGCACACGCGGCCCGGCCAGCGTGCCTTCCTTGGTCACGTGGCCGACCAGGATGAGGCTGTGCCCGGCCTGCTTGGCGGCCCGCGTGAGCTGGGCCGCGCATTCGCGCACCTGGGCGACCGAACCGGGCGCCGAGGTGAGCTGTTCGGAATAGACGGTCTGGATGGAATCGATCACCACCACGCGCGGTCGCGTGTCGTTCAGCGCGGCACCGATCTTTTCCAGATTGATTTCGGCCAGCAGCTGCAGCCCGGCCGGGTCGAGCGCCAGCCGCTGCGCGCGCAGCGCCACCTGTTCGCCCGATTCCTCGCCGGTGACGTAGAGCGCCGGTACCCGCGGCGCGAGCTGGGCCAGTGCCTGCAACAGCAAGGTCGATTTTCCGATGCCCGGGTCGCCGCCTATGAGTACCACCCCGCCCGGCACCAGACCGCCGCCCAGCACACGGTCAAATTCGTCCAGCCCGGTCGGCAGGCGCGGTTCCTCGCGCGGGCGGATATCGGCCAGCGACTGCACCTTGGCGGTCCCGGCCAGCGAGGCGAAACGGTGGCCGCCACCGCCCTGCTCCGGCACGGTTTCGACCAGCGAATTCCAGGCCTTGCAGTCGGCGCACTGGCCGGCCCACTTCGGGCTGACCGCACCGCACTCATTGCAGACGTACTGGGTTTTCGCCTTCGCCACGTCAGCGCGCCAGAGCGACTGCCGGCTGCGGCTCGGCTTCGGACAGATCGGCCACGCCCACTTCGACCGCAGGCACCCTCAGTGCCAGCGCGCACACCAGCTCGTAATTGACCGTGCCGGCGCGCTGGGCGACCTCGTCCAGCGAAACGTGTTCGCCCCACAGTTCGACCACGCTGCCCAGGCCGGCCTGCGGAATATCGGTCAGGTCCACCGCGATCATGTCCATCGATACCCGACCGACCAGCCGGCTGCGTACGCCATCCACCGCCACCGGCGTTCCGCTGGGCGCGTGCCGCGGATAACCGTCGGCATAGCCGCAGGCCACGGTGCCGATGCGCATCGAACGCTCGGCGGCGAACAGGCCGCCGTAGCCGACCCGGTCACCCGGTTGCAGCTGCTGCACCGCGATGACCCGGGCCTCGAAACGCATGACCGGCTTCAGACCGATGTCAGTGGCGGTCATGTGTGCGGTCGCCGGGCTGGCGCCGTACAGCAGGATGCCCGGGCGCACCCAGTCCGCATGGGTCTGCGGAAAGCGCAGCAGCGCGGCCGAATTGGCCATCGATACCGGGCCGTCGAACTGCGCGGCCAGCGGCGCGAAGCGCGCCAGCTGCGATTCCACGCCACGCTCGCCGTCGGCGTCGGCAAAATGCGTCATCAGCCCGATCTGTCCCGCGTGTGGCCAGGCGCGCAGACGGGCCAGCGCAGCCGGCACCTGGGCCGGCGTGATGCCCAGCCGGTTCATGCCGGTATTCACTTTCAGGAACAGCGGTATGCGCGCGCCAGCCGGCAACTGCGCGGATTCAAGCCAGTCGAGCTGTTCCGCGGTGTGCACTACGGTCGAAAGACGGCGAGCCGCAATTTCCGGCAGGTCACGCGCACTGAAGAAACCTTCGAGCAGCAGGATGGGCTGGCTGATGCCGGCTTCACGCAGGCGGACCGCGTCTTCCAGATCGAGCAGCGCGAAGCCGTCGGCCAGCGTGGCCAGCCCGCGGGCGATGCGCATGATGCCGTGACCGTAGGCATTGGCCTTGATCACTGCCCACATCTTCGCGCCGCCGGCCAGATCGCGGGTGCGCAGATAGTTGTGGCGCAGCGCATCGAAGTCGATGCGCGCGTGGATGGGACGGAACAGCGGAAAGGATTCGGTGAAGGACGGGCGCGACATGGAGGGGCTTCGGGGGAACTGCTGGCTGCGAAGCCCCGGATTGTACTATCGGGGCTGCGACAGCCGCTCCGCGGCGAACTGTCCGAACTGTTTCGCCATGTAGGTGCGGAAGCGTTCGGACGGGTACAGCAGCGTCATGTGGCGGATCAGCCGCGGCCGCAGGGGTATCGCGACCAGCAGGCCCAGACTGGTTTCATGACGGATGGCCGCGCGCGACAGGATGGCGTAGGCCAGACCGCGTTCCAGCACACCTTTCACGGAGGACAGGCGGTCCAGTTCGAAAGCCAGCGGCAGCTTGGCCGGATCGACGCCGCCGCGCGACAGGTAGTTCTCGAGCAGCGCCCGCACGCTGCCGGCGTCGCGGCCGGCACAGGGATGCTGCAGCAGGTGCTCCGGCGTCACTTCCTTCTGCTGTGCCAGCGGAAAGTCCGGCGAGCACACCACCACCAGCTCGTCCTCGGCGCAGTGCTCCACCATCACCTGTGAACCGCCGCGACCCAGGCCTTCGACGATGCCGATGTCGAGCACCCGCTCGTCCACCATGTCCTCGATCACGTCCGGATTGTCGACCGACAGCCGCGGTACCACGTTCGGGTGCGCGATGCGGAATTCAGCCAGCACCGGCGGCAGGTGGTATTCGGCCACCGTAGGGGTGGCGCCGATCAGCAGGTGGCCGCGCAGATCGGTGGCCATGGCCTGAAGTTCGTTCTCAAGACTGGCGAACAGGTCGAGGATGCGCGTGGCGTAATCCTTCACCCTGTCGCCTTCAGGCGTCAGAGAAACGCGGCCGTGAGCGCGCTCGAACAGACGTGTACCGAAATGTTCTTCCAGCTGCTTGATCTGGAAGGTGACCGCGGGCTGGGTCATCTGCAGCAGTTCGGCCGCGCGCGTGAACGACAGCTGGCTTGCCGCTGCGTGAAACACCTCCAGCCTCCGGTCGGGCATTTTTCCCTCTTTATAAGTGACACCTGCCCTCGTGGTTATAGACCAAGTCGGGCGACAGCGGTGAACGAAAATTCAGCCTTGCAGATCCATACCCTGCGCGCTTTTGCATGCTGCGGCGCGACAAGATACGGTTTGTCAAAGCACCGGCAGCACCTGACGGGCCGTCACGGGGTTCGTGGTATAAAAGCGGACTTTTTTCGCCCGGCCGGCTTGCAGCTCCGGCCGCAGACGTTCGATGCCTTTCGGCTTCTACATCATCATGGCGGCGCAGTTCTTCTCCGCGCTCGCCGACAACGCCCTGCTGGTCGTCGCCATCTACGTGCTGAAGGACATGCAGGCACCGGGCTGGCAGATTCCACTGCTCAAGCTGTTCTTCACGATTTCCTACGTAGTACTGGCCGCATTCGTCGGCGCCTTCGCTGACTCCATGCCCAAGCGGCGGGTCATGTTCATCAGCAATCTGATCAAGGTGGCCGGCTGCGTGCTGATGTTTGGCTGGGCCCATCCACTGCTGGCCTACGCGGTGGTCGGTCTCGGTGCAGCCGCCTACTCGCCCGCCAAGTACGGCATTCTGACCGAATACCTGCCTCACCGCCTGCTGGTCGTGGCCAATGGCTGGATCGAAGGCCTCACCGTGGGTGCCATCATACTGGGCGTACTGATGGGTGGCCTGCTGATCGACCCGGCTATCAGCGCCCGTCTGCTGGCGATGGATCTGCCGCTGCTGGAAAGCGGTCTGGACACCACGGTTGAAGTCAGTCTGGTCATCGTCGGCGGCCTTTATGCACTGGCTGCACTGTTCAATCTGTACATTCCCGACACCGGCGTTCCGCTCAAACCCATGCATGGAAGCCCGGTGGTCCTGCTGCGCGATTTCAGCCACTGCTTTACCGGTCTGTGGAAAGACAAGCTGGGCCAGATTTCTCTGGCGGTCACCACGCTGTTCTGGGGCGCCGGCGCCACGCTGCAGTTCATCGTGATCGACTGGGCCGACCGGGCGCTGGGCATGGGCCTGTCCCAGGCTTCGAAGCTTCAGGGGGTGGTTGCGGTCGGCATCGCGATCGGCGCCATCATGGCGGCACGACGCATTTCACTGCGCGGCTCGGTACGGGTCATCCCGCTGGGCATCGCCATGGGCATTCTGGTACCGCTGATGGTGCTGGTGAGCAACCTCTGGCTGGCGATTCCGCTGCTGATACTGATCGGCGCCTGTGCCGGCTTCTTCGTGGTGCCGATGAATGCGCTGCTGCAGCACCGCGGCCACATGCTGATGGGTGCCGGCAACTCGATCGCGGTGCAGAACTTCAACGAGAACCTGTCCATCCTCATCATGACCGGCCTGTACGCGGCGCTGCTGGCGGCCGGTCTGTCGGTCTACGTGGTGATGGTGCTGTTCGGGCTGTTCGTCGCCGGTGCGATGTGGCTGGTACGGCGCTGGCATCTGGCCAACCAGCGCCGGCATGACGACGTCGCCCAGCTGGACGACGGCGCCATCCACTGATCAGCCGCGCGGCACCCAGGCGCCGTCATCGCGGCGGCAGGCCGTGCCCTTCGTACTATCGCTGCGGCCGTTGGCCTCGCCGCGCAGTGTGTAGCTGCGGCAGCCGTCGCCACGGGCCTTGCCGGGTACGACGGTGTACGTCACGCCCTCCGACACCCACCTGACCGTTTTTCCGCTTTCGGCCAGTTCCAGCGCATGGCCGATGCACGCCCTGTCCGCCTCGTCGAGATCACGGCCGATCTTCGCGCCGATCAGCGCTCCGATGGCCGAACCGAGCACGATGGCCACCGTCCGATTGTCGCGATCGGCTACGGTCGAACCGATCAGCCCGCCGACCACACCCCCCAGGGCCGCGCCCACCGCATCACGATTGCACCGACCCGCACGTACGCCGTAGTCATCCTTCCACTTGTAACCGGTGTAACCGACGTAGTAAGGATCGTTCTTCTTGCGCCACCCATGCGCCGGCGCGTGACCCGGTGGATCCGCCAGCAGCGGCATCGAGACCGCAGAAAGTGTCAGCGGAATCACCAGTCTGGAAAGAAGATTCAATTCAGGGCTCCGGAAAAGGTTCGGGTGATGCTAGCGCCGTTCACAACCCATCCGCTGTCAGAGAACGCTGGCACGTGCAAAGCACAAATCTTCCCACGCCTTGGCCTTGTCCTGCGGGTTGCGCAGCAGATAGGCCGGATGATAGGTCACCACCACCGGAATGCCGTTACGGTCGAACAGACGGCCACGCGCCGCGGCGATCTTCACCTCGCCGCCGAGCAGGGTCTGCGCCGCCGGCCGGCCGAGCGCCACGATGATGCGCGGCTTTATCAGCGCGATCTGGCGTTCCAGATAGGGCTGGCAGGTCGCCATCTCGTCGGCTTCGGGCGTGCGGTTGCCGGGCGGCCGACATTTGACCGCATTGGCGATATAGACATTGTGGCCACGCCGCAGACCGATCGCTGCCAGCATGGCGTCCAGCAGTTTGCCGGCCTGTCCGACGAAAGGTTCGCCGCGCTGGTCCTCTTCCGCACCCGGACCTTCGCCGACGATAAGCCAGTCCGCCTCGCGGTCGCCGACACCGGGTACCGCCTGGGTACGCCGTTCGCACAGCGCGCAGGCCCGGCAGTCGCGGATCTGCTGTTCAAGCGCATCCCAGCCCAGCCCGGACACGTCAGGCACGGCTTGCGGACGGGCTGCGGACTCGGTCGGTACGGGCACCACCGCCGGTCGTGTTCGAACAGCGGTGGCTGCGGGACGCGGATCAGGTGCGGCAACAGCGGGGGGCTGAACCTGAGCAGGCCGAACGTCTGCCGGCTGCCGGGTCGCAGGCGCCTCCGCGGCGTCGACCGGGTCGACCGCAGAGCGCAGGCGCCACAGAGGTGCCAGACCCATTTCCCGCAACACGGCGTTCTGACGGCTCACTTCAGCCACTCCGCATCGATGTCGGCGCTCATCACGATGGCGTCCTCGCGGCCATCCAGAGCCGGGTAATAGGCCGGACGGCGTCCGATGGGCTGGAAACCGGCCCGCTGATACATGGCACGGCCCGCCTCGTTGCTGGGCCGCACTTCAAGAAACATTCGTGCAGCGCCATGACTGGCCGCCTCGCGCCCGAGATGGCCGAGCAGCCGCCAGCCCAGACCATGCCGCTGAAACGCCCCGGCCACGCTGATGTTGAGCAGGTGGGCTTCATCGAGCACGCACATCATGACCGCATAGCCGGCCAGCGTCCTGCCCTGCCACAGCACCCGGCACAGATAGCCCGCGGCCAGAGAGTCGGCGAAATTGGTGCGCGTCCATGGAAAGTCGAACAGCGTGCGCTCGATGCGCGCCACTTCGTCCAGTTCCTGCTCGCGCATCGGCGCGAAGGCGGTCACCGCCGTCGTGGCCAGACCGGCATCGCTCACGCGCGACCTCCCGCGGCCAGACGCTCGGCCGTGGTCTGAGCGACCTTGTCGCGGACATAGAGCGGCGCGGCCAGCGCGGCATCTACCGTGAGTCCGGCTTTAAGCATGCGGGCGCCGAGACGGGCCACGTCACGTGCGTGGGGCGCGGCGGACGCATCGATCGAGGCCAGCGACGGAAGCCAGGCCAGCGACTGCGCATCCGGCAGCGCAAAGCCGCTGCCGCAGCCCTGCCATCGAGCCGGTTCGCCTGGCGGCGGTGGCAGCGCACCGGGCGCGCCGACGCGAGCGTCGCTGCGCGCAATCACGCGGCTGCCGCTCACCTCGCAGGCCTGGCTGTAGACCTCGCTCATGCGCGCATCCATGCAGCACAGATGCAGACCGTCCCCGCGGCCGTAAGCCAGTGCTTCCAGCGTAGGCACCGCAATCAGCGGGGCGCCGGTGACGACCGCCAGCCCCTGAGCGACCGATACCGCCAGCCTGAGACCGGTGAAACTGCCGGGGCCGGCACTGAACGCGATGCCGTCGATATCGGCCAGCGTGCATCCGGCTTCAGCCAGCAGCGCGTCCCCCCAGCCGAGTACGAAACGGGCGTGGGTGCCGGGCGTACCACCCTCGCGGTGCAGCAGGCAATCACCGGTCAGGAGGGCGACCGAAGCGGTTTCGGCGGATGTTTCGAGCGCAAGCAGCTTCATGCGGCGTAAAGAGGGCGGTTCAGCCCCGGATTGTAGGGGCTTACGTCATCCGGTGGTTCGGAAGGACACTTCAAGTTCACCGGCGCACACGCCGTTAGACCGGATTGTTCCATTGATCGAAGGCCCATCTCAATCCATGTTCCTGCCGACAGAAGTCCTCGACAAGATGCGCGTGGTCATCGCGGACGCCAATCAGGTGGTCCGCACCTGGGTGCGCACGCAACTGTCGCAGGCCGGGGTGAAGCATGTGGCCATGGCGGGCACTTCGGCAGACCTGCTTCGCCAGTGCTCGGCCACGACGCCGGACGTGGTGCTGTGTGACTACAACTTCGGCGAAAAGCAGGACGGCCTGCGGGTACTGGAAGAACTTCGGCTGAACGACATCCTGCCTCTGTCCTCGGTGTTCATGATCGTGACCGGCGAGCGGGTGCGCAAACGCGTGGTATCGGCTGCGGAGTTTGCGCCCGACGACTACCTGCTCAAGCCCTTCACCTCCGGACAGCTGGGTGAGCGGCTGGTGAAGGCGGTCGAGAAGAAGCACGTGCTCAAGTCGATCTATGAACAGATGGCCGCACGCAATCTCGACGGCGTCGTCACCGAATGCGACCGGGTGCTGGCCGGTGCGCCGCGCTACTCGATGGACGCGCTGCGCATCCGTGCCGAAGCGCTGATCGCGCTGAACCGGCTGGACGAGGCGGCGGAAATCTACAAGGCGGTGATGGCCCGCAATACCGTGCCCTGGGCACGCATCGGTTACGCGATGGTGCTGCGCGAACGCGGCGAAACATCGGAAGCGGCCCGCCACGCCGCCGAAATCAACCAGGAATTCCCGGATTTCATGGGGGTGTACGACTTCCTGGGAGAACTGCATGAAAAGGCCGGCGAACTGGATCAGGCGCGTACCTACTACGAGCGCGCCGATTCGATCGCCCCCGACAATCTGCGCCGGCTGCGCAATATCGGCGAAATCTGTCTCGAATCCGGCGACGCGGAAGAAGCGGCCAAGGTGATGCGGCGCGTGGTTGAACGCACCGAGGGCACATCGCTCGCCAGCGCCGAAGACCATCTCACGCTGATCAAGAGCCTGATCGAACTGCCGGATGCGGGCAGCGAACTGAATCAGCGCCTGAACGAAGTGAAGCCGCTGCTCAAGGGCAGCGACTCTGCCGCAGTGCTGGCGGACGCGATAGAAGCGCGGGTGAAAGCCCAGCAGGGCGACGAAAGCGGCGCACGCGCGGCGATCGAACGTGCGCTGAAGGCGCACGCAGAACTGCAGAAGCAGGACACGCTGGCAACCTCCGAACTGGCGGACGCCTGCTTCAGAACGAACAACGATGAAGCGGCCGCCGGTCTGGTGGACCAGCTGGAAGCCAGTGGCGCAGCGCCCAACCGTCTGAAACGGCAGAATGCGCGATCAGCCCGCGAACGCGCGCAGGCGGCGGCTGCCCAGCTCGAAGCTGAAACCGCGGCCGGTCCGGATCTCGATCACATCGAAGCCGAACTGACCCGCCTCGCCGATGTGATCAAGCGTCTCGACCCGAAGTGGAACGACGCGCTGGCGGAAGAAGCGCGCAACATCCTGATCGACGTATTCACGCTGGCGCCGCGCGAACGCCGGGTGATCGATGCACACATCCACTACAACCGTGTGGCGCAGAAACATGGCTACGAGCGGCACAAGCCGACCGCCCGCACCAGCGCCGACGAATAGCGTGCGCTCTGCCCTCAGCTGACCAGCGCGAACGGCAGCGCCGGCACCTCGGTGCCGAGCGAGAGCGCGTTCACGCCCAGCCACTGTTCAGCCAGCGCCGCATTCAGCGCGCGGAAATCCAGCGTTGCCGGCAGTCCGCCCCGCGCATCCAGGGCATCGAGATCCGTCGCTTCGCCCCGCAACCCGCCGGCCACCCGGCCGCCTGCAATCAGCTGTACACCGGCATTGCCGTGGTCGGTGCCTGCACTGAGGTTTTCATTGGCCAGACGGCCAAATTCGCTGCGCGTCATCACCAGCGTGTCCTGCCAGCGGCCCATTGCGGTCAGCGCGTTGCGCAGCGCGGCCAGTGAGCGGGCGAGCGAATCAAGCAACCGTGCATGGGTAGTCGGCTGATCCTCATGGGTGTCGAAACCGTCGAGCGCGACCCGGATCACCGCGGCATCTGAGCCGGCCGCCAGGTCGGCGCAGGCGCGCGCCAGTGCGTCGCCCAGCGCGTCGGCCGGAAAACCGAAGCGTGCGGTCAGCGCCTCGCCATCGGCACAGGACAGACTGCGGCAGCGCGGCAAGCCGTGCAGCGGACCCGGCAGGTCCGAGGCAACGACCAGCGCCGGCGTCGCAGCGTGCCGACCCGCGTCATGCACCGCAAGACAACGGGCCAGCCAGCCGGGCTGCAGAGGGCTGTCGTCCAGCCGGCCGCTGTCCATGATTTCGGTCGCACGGTGATGCGAAAGGCTGCCTTCGGCGCACCCCACACCCTGCAGCAACGCAAGCTGGCCGTCCTGCCACAGTGGCATCAGCGGACGCAGCGCCGGGTGCAGCCCCTGTCCGGCCGAAACCGGCAGCAGAGCGCGCCGATCCAGCGCAATCGTGGGGCGCAGCCGGTAATAGGCGGCCTGACCGGAGGGCACCAGGGTATTGAGGCCGTCGTTGCCACCGACCAGATCCACCAGTACCAGCAGGCGGCCGGCCGGAGCCGCCGTCACCGGACGAAAAGGGGCCAGTGCAAGCGAGGCGCTGCCGGCGGTGAGCAAAAAATGCCTGCGGTCCATTCAGACTCCGTCAGGAAAAGAGACGCTGCGGCTGAACGAGCGCCGCCGGAGGACGATTGATAGGCGACCGGGAAAAAAATCAGGGGCCTGGCGCGTCACGGTACAACTCGCGCGCCGCGTCGCGGATGTCACGTTTGAGCTGGCGACGCTCTTCCGGAGTCATGCGGCTGTTGCGCGGATCACCGTAGTCGAGGCGGCGCACCGGGCCCGCATCGTCATCGAAGCGGCGCATCGGCTGCAGCGTCGCGCCGGCGGGGATCACCCGTTCGAAGCGTTGCGGATCGGCAAAATCGCGCCGTCCTCCGGGTTCGCCCGCCAGCGCAGGAAGCGACGCAAACAGGGTGGCCCCAACACAGGAACCGGCGATCAGGCCGTACAGTCGCGAACCGGCAAGCTCTGCACACTTCATCCGCTGTTGCTCCTTCAATGCGCCACGTGTCCGAGGGTGCCCGCCTCTGCGGGAACGCCGGCCATGAGCAGCCCGGCGGCCGGATTGTAGAGGGAGCGACTGGCCCGGTGTAGTGAGTACTGCAGCTGAAGGTGCGTATCCGCAACACTTTCGGACGCCGCCCCCAGGGTTGCCCGATCTCCCGGTCGCAGCACGTCCTTCGGATGCATCTTCGGCGCGTCCGCCTTCGTGCCGGACGAAGGCGCCGCGGCCAGATTGCCGGACAGCGCAAGGAGAGACATCAGCAGGCAGGTTCTGATTGACGTTTTCATCGGCGACTCCGGCAGTCAATGGACGATGGACGCACCGCGAGCGGCACGGAACTGATGCTGAGCGGCCGCTGTAAGCGTTCTGTGTAGCCTCGCGCAGCCTTTGTAAGCGCGGGTAACCGGGGCACACCCCGGTTACATCCGCTCACGGCGCAATTGAACAGGCCGGAGTCGCTCGGGTAGCATCGCCGCATGGAAGAAAAAAAACGCAAGATTCTTGTCGTCGACGACGACGCCCGCCTGCGTGCGCTGCTCGAACGCTATCTTGGCGAACAGGGTTTTACCGTCAAGTCCGTGGCCGACAGCGGCCAGATGGACAGGGCGCTGGCGCGCGAACTGTACGACCTGATGGTGCTCGATCTGATGCTGCCGGGCGAGGACGGTCTGGCCATCTGTCGCCGCCTGCGCGCGCAGGACAACGCGATCCCGGTGGTCATGCTGACCGCCAAGGGTGATGAGGTCGACCGCATCGTCGGTCTGGAAATGGGTGCTGACGACTACCTGCCCAAGCCCTTCAATCCGCGCGAACTGGTGGCCCGCATCAACGCGGTACTGCGCCGTCAGGCACCCAAGCCGCCACCGGGCGCGCCCACGCTGGACGAACGCGTGGTGCGTTTCGGGCAGGTCGAGGTCAACCTGGCGGCCCGCACGCTGACCCGCGATGATCAGGAGCAGGTGCTGACCACCGGTGAGTTCTCGCTGCTCAAGGTGCTGCTGGAATCGCCGCGCGTGCCGCTGTCGCGCGACAAGCTGATGGAACTGGCGCGTGGCCGCGAGTACGACGCCTTCGACCGTTCGATCGACGTGCAGATGTCACGCCTGCGCAAGCTGGTCGAAGACGATCCGGCCAAGCCGCGCTATCTGCAGACGGTGTGGGGTTTCGGCTACGTGTTCGTGCCGGACGGCACCCGGCATGGCTGACGGCGGTCGGTCCGTCGGTCCGTGGTGAAACGCAGCCGCCGGCGCGGCAGCCTCGCGCGCTGGACAGGTCAAACGCTTGCCCGTCCGCTGCGCCGCTTCACACTGCTGCCCCGCTCGCTGCTCGCCCGCACCTTCCTGCTGCTGGCCGCCCTGCTCACCGCTTCGGTACTGGCCTGGTCCGGCATCTACAGCTGGCTGGAACAGGGGCCGCGCGCGCAGCAGGCGGCGCAGATCATCATCAGCGTGATCAACCTCACCCGCGCCTCGCTGGTGAGTGCGGACCCCCAGCGCCGGCTTGAGCTGCTGACAGAACTGTCGATGCGCGAGGGGCTGCGCATCTATCCGGACGGTGACATACCCGGCTTTCAGCCCATGGCCGGCGACCGCGCGCTGGCCACCATCGAACAGGAACTTCGCCGCCGGCTCGACCCGCGCACCCGCATCGTCGTGTCCAGGGGGCTGCAGAGCGGCCTGTTCGTCAGTTTCAGCATCGCCGACGAAGAGGGCGTGGACGATTACTGGCTCATGCTGCCGCGCAGCCGGATCGAGCGGCCGCTGGCGCTGGAGGTGATCGGCTGGGGCACCGCCGCGCTCATCCTCGCACTGGGCGGCGCCTATCTGATCGTGCGTCGGGTCACCCGGCCACTGGCTGCGATGAAGCGGGCTGCCCGCGCCATCGGCCGTGGCGAACGCCCTGCGCCACTGCCAGTTCAGGGGGCGGAAGAACTGGCCGAAGTGGCCAGCGCCTTCAACCAGATGGCGGACGATCTGGCACGCAACGAGGACGAACGCGCACTCATTCTTGCCGGCATTTCGCACGACCTGCGCACCCCGCTTACCCGGCTGCGTCTGGACATGGAACTGGCGGGGCTGGACCCGGACACGGTGCGCGACATGAGTGCCGACATCGACGACATGGACAAGATCATCGGCCAGTTCCTCGATTTCGCGCGCATCACCACCGGCGAGGAGCCGATCGAAGGCGATCTGGCCAGCCTTGTGCTGGAAGCCGCCCAGGCCTACGCCCGGCACGACAAGCCGGTGCAGCTCGGCCGGGTCGACCCGCTGCCGGCGCTGCGTTTCCGGCCGCTGGCGATACGCCGCTGCCTGAACAACCTGATCGACAATGCACTGCGCCACGCCGGCGAAGACAGACCGATCGATCTGCTGTGCCGGATCGAGGGCGCTGAAGCGTGGATAGAGGTGTGCGACCGCGGGCCGGGCATCCCGCCGGAACAGGTTGACCGGCTGAAGCGACCGTTCACCCGGCTGGATTCATCGCGCACCGGCCAGAGCGGCGCCGGGCTGGGTCTGGCCATCGTCGATCGCACGCTGCGTGCGCATGGCGGCCACTTCGACCTGCTGCCGCGCGAAGGCGGCGGCCTGATCGCGCGGCTGAGCCTGCCGCTGCCGGCCGGCGCGCCGCCGCGACACTGATCAGTGCTTCGTCGCCTCGGCGGCTTCTTCTGCCGGCGGGGTTTCGGCTGCGCCGCGGGTGGCGGTGCGGTCCAGCAGGATGCGCAGGTGGCCCAGTGACAGCAGCTGGGCATACACCAGCCCCATCCAGCCACGGCGGAACAGATCGACCGCCGCGGCTGCCGACAGCGCCTGCAGCTTGGCTTCGTCGATCACCCACAGGCCGTCGAGGCGGAACTTGCGGCCGTCGTTCAGTTCGGCCATCGCGCTCATTTCGTTGAGCAGGCCCAGCTGTTCGATCTCGCGGCAGAATTCCGCGGTGCGCTGCGCCTCGTTCTGGTAGCCCTGCACAAAGGCCAGTGCATTCTTCAGATAGTCGGTTTCCGCGCCATTCTCGTCGAACAGGCGCTCGCCCTCTTCCGCATTGAAGCCCGGGAACTTGTCGTCCATGCACACCAGCAGCTTGTCCGGCGCGTTGTTGTCCTGCACCGCGACGAAGGGATAGCGGCGCACGAAGGCCGGCACATAGCGCGCGTCCCACTTGCCTTCCGGCGTGACATAGAGGTTTTCCGCGTCGCGCAGGCCGAGCAGCGCCACCGGCACCAGGCCGCCGGGCAGGCGGGCGAACACGATGGGGTATTCGCGGGCGACATCGCCGAACTCGACCAAGGCCAGCGGCACGCAGTTGGTTTCCGCGGCGAACTTCAGGTTGTCCTGGGGCTTCAGGCGCAGGTCGCGGTGGGTGTCGCGGTTGAGCACGACCACATTGTCGTAGAACAGCAGGGTTTTCATGGCACTCCTCGGTTCGGTGTAAGCGTGCAGCGCCCGGATTCTATGCCGCCGGCGATGACGGCCCTGCGAAAAAGGTCCGCCGCCGGTGCAATGAAGAAGCCCGCCTGCGCGATAAAATCACGGATTCACGCAAGGTATCGCCGACATGAGCACCCCAACCTTCTACGACTACATCGGTGGCGAAGACACCGTCCGCCGCCTGGTCGACCGCTTCTACGAACTGATGGACACGCTGCCGGAGGCCTACGGCATCCGCAAGCTGCATCCGGCCGACCTGTCCGGCTCGAACCAGAAACTGTTCATGTACCTGTCCGGCTGGCTGGGCGGCCCGCAGCTGTTCGTGCAGGCCTACGGGCACCCGCGACTGCGCGCCCGTCACCTGCCCTTCGCCATCGGCGAAGCCGAGCGCGACCAGTGGCTGATGTGCATGCGGCTGGCGATGGACGAGGTGTTGCCGCCGGACGAGGCGAACGCGCAACTGCTGAAGGCGATCGAGGATCTGGCTGACCACATGCGCAACCGGGAAGGCTGACGCAGCCGGTTCAGCCCAGATCGCGGGTAACCGACTGCAGGCGCAGCTGGCGTGCGTGGGCGTGGCGCGCGCGCAGTCGCGGGTCGGCGGCGACGATGCTGGCGGTTTCGCCGATCACCATCACCACGCCCAGCACCGGAAGCACCAGCAGCAGGCCGGCCACGCCGGCCACCGCGCCGCCGACGAAAATCATCAGCACGGTGACCAGAGGGTGCATCTTCAGGCTGCGGCCTATGGTCAGCGGCATGAACACGAAGTCATCCAGCAGCCGGACAAACACGAACAGCCCGACCGCGGCGTAGGCCACGGTCGGTGAACCGGGAAAGTCGGTCGCCGCCACCATCACCACCACCGCACAGCCCAGGATGGAACCCACGTAGGGCACCCAGGCCAGCACCGCGGTGATCAGTCCCAGCATCAGTGGCGACGACAGCCCGATCAGCCACAGGCCGAATGCCAGACAGACCGCATCAAGCACGGTGAGCTTGATCAGGCCCTGGAAGTAGGCCCGCGTGGTGCGATCGACCTCGTACAGCAGATGCAGCGTGCGTTCGAAATAGGCGTTCGGCACCGCTCGCGCCAGGAAGCGCTGGAAACGGCGACCGTCGCGCAGAAAGAAGTAGGCCAGGAAGGGTGCCAGCAGGAAGGACGGCAGCCAGGCCGCAACGCCGAGCATCAGCGCCGGCAGGCGCTGCTGCGCGAAACCCTCGCTGGCTGCCGCGATGTGGGAGGACACCGCATCCGCCACATGGGCATCGCGCATGAAGCGCGACCGGGTTTCCAGCGCGCGCAATGTTTCATCGAGCAAAGCCAGTCCGCCCTGCAGATAGCGCTGCCCGGTGTCCTGCACGCTCACCGCATGGGCGGCGAACCAGGGCAGCATCAGTGCGAAGCATGCGATCAGCAGTGCAGCAAAGACGCCGACCGTGATGTTGGCGGCCGCCTCCTGCGAAAAGCCGGCAAACACCAGACGCTGCACCGGCGGATGCAGGAAGTAGTAGGCGATCAGCCCGAACAGGAAAGGCAGCACCAGCCACAGCAGATGCTGAAAAAGGTACAGCGCCAGCGTCGTGGCCAGCAGGATGCCGCACCAGGCCAGCGGCCCGGCGCCCGAAGGCTGCAGCCGTCTCACAGATGACCTTCCTGACGCGCGCCGGCATTGGCCTGACGCAGCCGTCCGCCCAGATGGCGCGCCAGAGACAGCGCGATCTTGGACGCGATCTTGGGATGGGTTTCCAGCAGGCTCATGAAATCGGCGCGGAAGAACACCACCAGCCGGCAGTCGCCGTGCGCCCGCGCCTGCGCGGCGCGCGGTGCCTGATCCAGCAGCGCCAGTTCGCCGAACACCTCGCCCGGTGCCAGCAGCGCCAGCCGGTGCGAACCCCCGCCATCGATACGCAGGATTTCCACCTCACCTTCGACAATCGCGTAGATCGCCTGTCCTTCGTCGCCCTGGTCGAACACGATTTCTCCGGCCAGGTACTGGCGCTCGTGCCGCAGGCCGTGCACCACCTTCAGTTCGCGCGCGCTCAGCGACGAAAAAAGCTTGATCTGGCGCAGCGGCTGCAGCGCGGCAGGTTCATCGTCGCGGCCGAAAATACGCACGTCGTGCTCCGGTGGGCGTGGGGTGAGAGTCAGCGCGCAAGCATACCGGCTTTCATCGCCCGCTTTTGCAGCGCATCGACGGAATTCCCCCTATCCTTGCCGGTCACAGGCGCGATCGCCACAACAAGAACAGACCATGACATCCCGAATGCTGCGCTGGATCGATCAGAACATCCTGTCCCTCGGGCGCGAAATGCGCCTTTCCTACCTGCCGCCGCTGATGGTCTACATGGCGGCCGGCATCCAGGGCCTGACCGGCATCGTTGGCACCTTCTTCGTCAAGGACTATCTCGGGCTGTCGGCCGAGTTTCTAGCCGCACTCGGCTTCTGGGTGGGCATACCGTGGGCGCTGAAGATGCCTATGGGCCATCTGGTCGATCTGCTGTGGCGTTTCAAGAGCCTGCTCATCTATCTGGGTGCGATGCTGATCGCCGCCAGCCTGCTCATCATGGCCGGCCTGATCGCCGAGCGCGAAGCGATGGCGGCTGTGCTGCCGGTCAATACCTGGTTCGTGATCAGCGCACTGCTCAGCCCCATCGGCTATGTGCTGCAGGACGCGGTGGCCGACGCGATGACGGTCGAGGCAGTCCCCCACGTCGACGAGCAGGGCCGGGCAGTGCCGCCGGAACAGCTCAAGCTCATGCACACCACGATGCAGACGCTGGGCCGGGTGGCCATCATCGGCGGCAGCGTGCTGGTAGCCCTGATCAACCTGTATGTGTTCGCCGGCACCGAAAAGCTGCCGGAAGCGCAGAAGATGCTGATCTACAGCGACATCTACCTGATGGCGCTGGTCATTCCGGCGGTGTCGGTGGCCGGCGTGGCCTTCGCCGCCTGGCTCAGGCGCGGCGCCATTACCACCCACATGTCGCGCGGCCTGTCGCGTGCCGAGGCAGCCGCCCTGCTGCGCGACCCGGACAGCCACACCGAACCCAACTGGTGGATTCTCGGTGGCAGCCTGGTGTTCGTCGTGTTCACGCTGGGCATGGGCCTGTCCGACCTGAAGTGGAACCAGGAAATCATTTTCGCCGGTTCGTTCGCCATCATCGCCTTTCTGATGACCAAGCTCACCCGCGAACTGGAACCTGCCGCGCGCAATACGCTGATCGGCACCGCGCTGGTCATTTTCATGTTCCGCGCCACCCCGGGCACCGGCCCCGGCGTGTCGTGGTGGACCATAGACGTGCTCGGCTTCGACCAGGCCTTCTTTTCGGTGCTGTCGCTGATCGGCAGCGCGCTCACGCTGGCCGGCATGTTCATGTTCCGTCGCTTCATGGCGGAACGCTCGATCACCTATGTGGTGGGCTGGCTCACCGCGGCCGGTTTCATTCTGTCGATGCCGACGCTGGGCATGAGTCTGGGCCTGCACGAATGGACCGCCCGCATGACCGGCGGCGTGGTGGACGCCCGCTTCATCGCGGTAATCGACACCGCGCTGGAATCGCCGCTGGGCCAGATTTCGATGATTCCGATGCTGGCCTGGATCGCCAATTCGGCACCGGCCCACCTGAAAGCCACCTTCTTCGCGGTGATGGCCTCCTTCACCAACCTCGCGCTGTCGGCCAGTCAGCTCGGCACCAAGTACCTGAACCAGATCTACGTGCTGTCACGCGAGGTGAAGGATCCGGCGACCGGCGCGGTCATGACCGCCGCGCACTACGGCGACCTGACCCCGCTGCTGCTCACCGTGGTGGCGATCGCGGTCGTCATGCCGGTCAGCGCCATCCTGATCGCGCGCGCGCTCGGACTGCGCAGCGCCTGAACCCGGCTGCGGGGAGCGCCGTCCCCGCAGCGTCCTGCTAGGCCAGCCAGCGCTCGACCAGGCGCGTCCAGTAGGTCACGCCCAGCGGGATGATGCGGTCGTTGAAGTCGTAACGCGGGTTGTGCAGCATGCAGCCGCCGCCTTCGGCATGCGCCGGGTCGGACGCCGCGTCCGGGCCGCCGCCGTTGCCCAGCCAGACATAGCAGCCCGGCCGCTCCTGCAGCATGTAGGCGAAGTCCTCGGCGCCCATGCTGGGCGGATAGTTCACATGAACCTCGCTGTCGCCGAACACCTCGCGTGCGACTGCGGCGCAGAAATCCGCCTCGCCCGCGGTATTGATGGTCGGCGGGTAGCCACGGCGATAGGTCGCCTTCGCGCTCACGCCGTGCGCGGCCGCCACCCCCTGCACCACGCGCTGGATGCCGCTTTCCAGCTGGTCGCGCACTTCGGGCGTGAAGGCGCGCGCGGTGCCGCCCAGCCGGGCCGACTCGGGGATCACGTTGTAGGCCTCGCCGGCGTGAAACTGGGTCACGCTGACCACGCCGCATTCGACCGGCGGCACGTTGCGCGACACGATGGACTGCAGCGCCTGCACCATGGCCGCGCCCGCCAGCACCGGATCGGCGCCCAGATGAGGCATGGCCGCGTGGGCGCCGCGGCCCGCGATGTCGATGTCGATCGAATCGCTGCACGCCATGGCCGGGCCGGTATGCACCGCCATCTGACCCACCGGCAGGCCGGGCCAGTTGTGCAGGCCGAACACCGCCTGCATCGGGAAGCGCTCGAACAGGCCGTCGGCAATCATGGCCGGCGCGCCGCCCGCGCCCTCCTCCGCCGGCTGGAAGATGAAGTACACGGTGCCGTCGAAACCGCGGGTTTCCGCCAGATATTCGGCGGCGGCCAGCAGCATGGCGGTGTGGCCGTCGTGGCCGCAGCCGTGCATGCGGCCCGGGTGGGTGGACCGGTGCGCGAAGGTGTTCTGTTCGGTCATCGGCAGCGCGTCCATGTCGGCGCGCAGGCCGATGGCCCCGCTGCCATTTCCGTTGTGCAGCACACCCACGACACCGGTGCGGCCGATGCCCTCGTGCACCTCAATGCCGGCTTCGCGCAGCACGCGCGCCACCACCTTCGCGGTCCGGTTTTCCTCGAACGCCAGTTCGGGATGCGCATGCAGGTCGCGCCGCAGTGCGGTCCAGCGCGCGACGCGGGCATCCAGCGCGTCGACCAGCGGATGCAGTGCGTTCATGAAAGCTCCTCGATATCCGAAAACAGGGCCGCCTGCCCGCGCAGCACGCCGGCCTCGTCGATCACGTTCCACACGGTGGCGCGGCGGATGCGGAACAGCCGACCGTCCGCCCTCACCCGCACCCCGCTGTAATCTGGAATGTAGCCGTCGCGGCTCACCTGCTCCAGCAGCCGGGCGCGCTCGTCGCGCTCCGGAGCGCGTGCCGACAGACGTGACGGCAGCGTGACGAAGGTGGCCCAGTCGTAGCCGAACACCTGCTGCGCATGCCGGTTGGCGTAGTTGAACACCGGATCGGCTTCGGTGCCGTGCGACACCAGCGCGAATGGCGCGTCATAGAGAGCATCCGGCGGAACGCCGATGTCGTGGCCCACCAGGCGGCGGTGACTGTCGGCAAGCAGCGCGCCGTGCGCGCGCAAGAACTTCGGGTCGGGCATTGCGGTCATGCTCCCGAAGATACCATCGTCCCCATGCGCACCGACCTGATCACGCTGCGACCGGAAGGCCTGTACTGCGCCGCCGGCGACTTTCATATCGACCCCTGGCGTCCGGTGGCGCGGGCGGTCATCACGCACGCCCACGCGGACCATGCGCGCACCGGCCACGGCGCCTACATGGCCAGCCGCGAAGGCGAGCGGGTGCTGCGCGCCCGCCTCGGCGACATCGCGCTGCAGACGCTGGAATACGGACAGCGGCTTCACATCGGCGAGGCCACCGTGTCACTGCACCCGGCCGGCCACGTGCTCGGCTCGGCGCAGGTGCGGGTCGAGGTGGCTGGCGAGGTGTGGGTGGCCTCCGGCGACTACAAGCTGGAGGCCGACGGCACCTGCAGCGCATTCGAGCCAGTGCGCGCGCACACCTTCATCAGCGAATCGACCTTCGGGCTGCCGGTCTACCGCTGGCGTCCTCAGGCCGAACTGCTGGCCGAACTGAACCGCTGGTGGGCGGCCAACGCCGACGCCGGCCGCAGCAGCGTGGTGTTCGCCTACGCCTTCGGCAAGGCGCAGCGCATCCTGGCCGGCCTCGATACGCGGATCGGCGCGGTGATCTGTCACGGTGCGGTCGAGGCGATGAACCGCGCCTACCGCGACAGCGGCGTCGCGCTGCCGGCAACGCGCGCGGTGTCCGAAGGGCTCGACGCCGACCTGCTGCGCCGCGCCCTGGTGATCGCCCCGCCTTCGGCCCAGGGTTCGCCGTGGATGAAACGCTTCGGCGATTACGCCGACTGCTTCGCCTCCGGCTGGATGCAGGTGCGCGGCGCACGGCGGCGGCGCGCGGTGGACCGCGGACTGGTCATGTCCGACCACGCCGACTGGCCTGCGCTGATGCGCGCGATCGGCGAAACCGGTGCCCAGCGCGTCATCGTCACCCACGGTCAGGTCGCGCCCATGGTGCGCTGGCTGAACGAACAGGGGCTGGAGGCCGGCGCCTTCCGCACCGAGTTCGGTGACGAACCCGACGACGCGGACAACGCACCGCAGACGGCCACCGGCGCCGCGGACGCACCGCCCGCATGAAGCGCTTCGCCACCCTGTACGACGCGCTGGACGCCAGCACCTCGACCCGGGCCAAGGTGGAGGCGATGCGCGCCTACTTCGCCGCCACGCCAGCTGAAGATGCGGCGTGGGCGGTCTACGTGCTGGCCGGCGGCAAACTGCGTCAGGCCGCCCCCAGCCGCCTGCTGCGCGAAACCGGTGCCCGCGTCGCCGGCCTGCCGGACTGGCTGTTCGACGAATGTTACGAAGCGGTCGGCGATCTGGCCGAAACGCTGGCGCTCATCCTGCCGCCGCCCGAGGCCGACGACGACGCTCCGCTGCACCACTGGGTGGACCGCCTGAGCGCCCTGCGCGCGGCGGGTGCCGGTGACAAGCCGGCGCTGCTCGAATCCGCCTGGCGCGCACTCGACGCGCGCAGCCGTTTCCTGTTCAACAAGCTCATCA
Source organism: Methyloversatilis sp. (assembly GCA_041639545.1). Lineage (GTDB taxonomy): Bacteria > Pseudomonadota > Gammaproteobacteria > Burkholderiales > Rhodocyclaceae > Methyloversatilis. The sequence continues at coordinate 47,965 of JBEQBZ010000011.1, forward strand.
CCGGCGGGCTGCGGGTCGGCGTATCACGGCTGCTGGTGACGCGCGCGCTGTCCGCAGTGGCCGGCGTACCCGCGGAAACCATCGCCCAGCGGCTGATCGGCTATCTCGCGTCCGATCCTTCCCGCGCCGGCATGAGCGGTGCGCGCTACGAGGCGCTGATCGCCCCGCCAGGCGACGGCGAACTGGGTCTGCAGCCCTATCCCTTCTTTCTCGCCCACCCGCTGCAGCAGGCACCGGCGGAGGTGCTGGGCGCTGCGGAGGACTGGCTGGCGGAATGGAAATGGGACGGCATACGCGGCCAGCTGGTGCGCCGGGCCGGCGAGGCGGCGCTGTGGTCGCGCGGCGAGGAGCTGGTGAGCGAACGCTTTCCGGAACTGATCGAAGCCGCGCTCACCCTGCCCGAGGGCTGCGTGCTCGACGGCGAGGTACTGACCTGGCAGGACGGCGCGCCGCTGCCCTTCGCCCGTCTGCAGACCCGCATCACCCGCAAGACCGTGAGCCGCCGGCTGATCGCCGACGTGCCGGTCGTGTTCATGGCGTACGACCTGCTGGAACAGGACGGGCAGGATCTGCGTCAGCAGCCCCAGTGGGCGCGCCGCCAGAAGCTGGAGCAGCTGCTCGCCGCCAGCGCGCATCCGCGCCTGTTGAGCTCGCCACTGATCCGCGGGGACTGGCCGGCGCTGGCCGGGCAGCGCGCGCAGGCGCGCGATCGCGGGGTCGAGGGTCTGATGCTCAAGCGACGCGACGCCGCTTACGGCGTGGGACGGGTGAAGTCGGACGCGCGCGGCCAGTGGTGGAAATGGAAAATCGACCCCTGGACCGTGGATGCAGTACTGCTGTACGCCCAGCGCGGACACGGCCGCCGCGCCGGGCTGTACAGCGATTACACCTTCGCGGTCTGGTCCGAGGCGGCCGATGGCACGCGCACGCTGGTGCCCTTCGCCAAGGCCTACTCCGGTCTGACCGACGCCGAAATGCGTGCGGTCGATGCCTTCATCAAGGCCAACACGGTCGAGCGCTTCGGCCCGGTCTGTTCGGTGCGGCCTGAACTGGTGTTCGAACTGGGCTTCGAAGGCCTGCAGGCCTCACCGCGACACAAGTCGGGAATCGCGGTCCGCTTTCCGCGCATGCTGCGCTGGCGCCAGGACAAGCCGGCCGCCGAAGCCGATACGCTGGAGGCGCTGAAAGCCCTGCTTTCAGCGGGCACTGCAATCCGGAATGAATAATCCGTTCGGCGGATCGACGCTGGCACCGGCATGCAACAGACTGCAGCGGTTTTCATGCCGGGTTCATGTCATGCGCGCTCGTATGCGGGTTGTTTCTGTTCTTCCCTGGCTGGCCTTCCATGCCCTGCCCGCAGCCGCGGCGATTTCGGGCAGCGTGAGCTGTTCCGGTGCGATGACCACGCTGACCGGCGAAGGTACCCACATCCAGTGTGCGGGGGCGCTGTCGCTGAGCGACGCGGTGGTGAACGATCCGCTGCGCATCGTGCTGGAGGCATCCGGTTCGCTCAGCCTGACGCGCAGCGTACTGCAGGCCCCCGAACTGGAGCTGGTGTCGCCCCGGATCGACCTCGACAGCCGATCCAGCCTGAACGCGACAGACGTCCGGATACTGTCCTCGCCCTCCATGCCGCCGGCTCCGCTTGCACCGCACACCGGCTCGCTGCCGATCGGCGGGAGCACGCTCGGGGTCAGTCCCGTTACGGGTGGATCTGTTGGACTCACCGGCGGATCCCCCTCCGGTCCGTCTTCAGGCCCGCGCTCGCCAACATCGCCCCGCAGCGGCGGATCGCTGCAGCTGGGCGGCGGTACGCACACGCTGTCGGGCAGCACCCAGGGCGGCAACGTCGGTAATGCGCCCGGGGTGATGGCTTCCACCGTTCCAGAGCCTTCGCAGGCGCTGCTTTTCGCGGCCGGTCTGGCGGCGCTCATGCTGCGCCGCACACGGAAATCCGGGCAGCGATAGTTTCGAATCACCGCCGCGGCGTATGCTGCGCCTCATGAGCACGCTGTACGGCATCGATTTCACCTCCGCCCCGTCGGCCCGCAAGCCGATCACTGTCGCGTCCGGTGACCTGGCCCAGGACGGCACAGTGCACCTGCGACGGGTCGAGCGCTTTCCGTCCTGGGCAGGCTTCGAAGCCTTCCTGCGCCGGCCCGGCCCGTGGCTGGGCGCGTTCGACTTCCCCTTCGGCCTGCCGCGCGAATCGGTGCTGGAGCACGGCTGGCCTACAGAATGGGCCGGTCTCGTGCGTACCGTTACCGCGCTGTCACGCGCCGAATTCAAGGCGCTGGGCGATGCCGAACGTGCGCAGAGACCGGTGGGCGACAAATACACCCACCGCGCGACCGACCGGCCGGCCGGCTCGCACAGCCCGATGAAATGCGTCAACCCGCCGGTCGGCTGGATGTTTCTCGAAGGCGCGCGCCGGCTGCTCGACGCCGGCGTGCACATTCCAGGCATGCACGGTGGCGACGGCCAGCGCGTCGCGCTGGAAGCCTATCCGGGCTGGCTGGCGCGCAGCATCGTGGCAGGGTCGTACAAGAGCGAATCGGCCTCGGGGCAGACACGCGAACGGCTGGCCAACCGCATGCTGCTGTCCGAAGCGCTGCTGCGCGGCCAGCATCCGCTCGGCGTGGCGCTGCGCTGCGACGACAACGCCCTGATGGAAGCGATGATCAGCGACGGTACCGGCGACACGCTGGATTGCGTGCTCTGTCTGGTGGAAGCCGCCTGGGCCTGGCTGCGACGCGACGCGGGCTATGGGCTGCCGCTGCACATCGATCCGGTCGAAGGCTGGATCGTCGGTGTCCCGCGACCAGACGCGACCGCCCCTCTCAGGCACTGAACACATCGGTGCGGCGGCCGGCCAGCACCTTCTGAACCAGCGGATGCTGCACCCGCCGCTCGGCGGAAATCGCGTAGAAGTGCTCGACCACTTCGGTGCAGCGCCCGACCAGCGTCAGCGCGCGGTGCCCGGTCAGTTCGTCGTGTGACCATTCTGTCGCCGGAAAGGCGCCCAGCCCGCTTTCGCCGAAGATGGCGAGCAGCGCGCTGTCCTCGAATTCACCGGCCACCTGCGGTCGCAGACCGCGCCGCTCGAACCAGTCCTCGATGCGCGCACGCACGGCTGCATGACGGGTGGGCAGCAGCAGCGGCATGCGCTCCAGACAGGCCGGAAAGCCGATGTCCGCAGCGGCCGCCAGGGCGGCCGGCGCATACCATTCAAGCGCCGCATCGCCGACCGGATGGCTGTACACCCGAAGATTGGGATTGGCCGGCGCCGGCCGGTCGGCCAGCACCACGTCGAGCCGGTGCAGCGCCAGGTCGGCCAGCAGGTCGTCGAATTCGTCCTCGACGCACACCAGGTGCAGGCCGGCCATTTCAGTCGCCGGTTCGAGGATGTGGCGCACCGCCGCCTTGGGCAGGCCGTCGGAAATGCCCACCGACAGCCGCACGCCCTGTGACTGCGCCGCCTCCCTGACCGCCAGCGGCAGCTGTTCGCCCAGCTGGAAAATCTGTTCGGCCAGACGCACCGCCGCCGCGCCGGCCGCGGTCAGTTCGACGCTGCGACCGGCCGGCTTGAACAGCGCGTGGCCGAGCGAGCGCTCGAGCTCACGGATCTGCGTGCTCACCGTCTGCACTGCCATGTCCAGCCGCTCGGCTGCGCGCGCAATGCCCCCTTCCTTGGTGGCGACCCAGAAGTAATACAGATGACGGTAGTTGAGCACGGCCCCTCCAGACTTCGATTTTTACGAAGTAAAACTACCACTGACATCGATTTTATGGAAATCAATCTCTGGGTACAGTGACGTCTCCCATCCACATGGAGATGAGCCATGGAAGTGATCGTCGAAACACGCCACCCGGAAGGTCATGCGCTGCGCAGTGTGGCCGAGCGCCGTCTGCGCTTCGTGCTGCGGCGTCTGGCCTGGCGCATTCCCCGGGTGACGCTGCGACTGGCCGATACCAACGGCCCGCGCGGTGGCGAAGACAAGGAAGTGCAGGTCACGCTGCAGCTGCCGGGCAGCCGACCGCTGCCGGCCAGCGCCTGCCGCGCACGCTGGGCCGCAGCCGTCAGCGCCTGCACGAACGCAGCCGCCCGGAACTGCTGCCTGTTTGACCGGATATGCCTTCAATCAAGGAGATGACCATGAATGACCGACTTTCCCGCGCGCGCCCGCTGACGCTGGGCGCCGATGTATCCGACGCCACGATGGTGGTCGATGAGCGCGCCCGCGGCGTGCTGCGCAACACCTGGATGCTGCTGGGCCTGAACCTCGCGTTCAGCGCGGCCATCGCGTATCTGGCCATGGCGGCGAAATGGCCGGCCCCCGGCATCCTGCTGACCCTGGCCGGCTACTTCGGTCTGCTGTTCGCCGTCACGAAATTCCGTGACAGCGGCGTCGGCGTGCTGCTCACCTTCGCACTGACCGGTTTCATGGGCTATACGGTCGGCCCGCTGCTCAACGCGGTGATGGCACTGCCCGGTGGCAGCCAGACGATCACGCTGGCACTGGGCGCGACCGCCGGCGTATTCCTGGCAATGGCGGGCTGGGCCACGGTGACGCGACGCGACCTGTCGGGCATGGGCAGCTTCCTGTTCATCGGCATGGTAGTGGCGATGCTGGCCGGTCTGGGCGCGATCTTCTTCGAAATCCCGGCGCTGTCGCTGGCGGTGTCCGCAGTGGTCGTGCTGCTGATGGCCGGCATGATCGCCTTCGAAACCCAGCGCATCGTGCGCGGCGGTGAAACCAACTACGTGATGGCCACCACCGGACTGTTCGTGTCCATCTTCAACCTCTTTACCGCCCTGCTGCAGCTGTTCGGTTTCGCCGGCAGCAACGACTGATCAACCTCCTCCGGTGCATCCCGGTTATCCGCGCGCGGCCCACGCCGCCCGCGGATTTTTTTTCGTCTGCCCGCCGGAAGAAGGCCGGCTCAAGTCCGCAGGAAATCTTCCCGATAAACGGTGACGAAGTGTTTGCCGGAAACGCGTCGCATGGCGCTCGGCACTCACCGGGAGGAGGCATGGTGAAAAATCTGAGTATTCGCAAGGCGTTCGCCGTTTTCGGCGCTTCGTCGGCGCTGGTGTGCTGCATCGTTCTGAATCTGGCGACTGCCGGCACGAACCTGACGCTGCAGATCGTGCTGTCTGCGCTGCTGCTGGCGGGCGGTGCGATCACTGGCGCCCTCATAGGCCGCTACTACGGACGACGGGCCGAAGTGATCGTCGGCGGGCTCAATGCGCTGGCCAAGGGGCATCTGGACTGCCGGCTCGATCTGGATGGCCGCGACGACTTCGCCTGGCTCTGTTACGAATACAACGCCGCCCGCAAATCGGTGAAAAAGCTGGTCGAGCACATGCAGGGGCTGTCCAGCACCCTCACCTCGGCCGCGGTGGAACTGTCGCAGCACTCGGGCAGCGCGCGCGAAAACGGTGCCCGACAGCTTGATTCGATACGTGCGGTAGGCAGCGCGATCGAACAGATGAGCGGCAACATCCGCGAGATCGAATCGATTTCGCACGAAGCCGACGATCTGGCGCGCAATGCCGGAGAGGCTTCGCGTGTGGGCAAGAGTACGCTGCAGGCATCGCTCTCGAGCGTGCACTCGGCGTCTGCGAAAATGGCGGCATCGCTGACCGTGATCGAGGAGCTGGTCGAGGATTCGCGGGCGATCAACCGGATCAACGATCTGATCAAGGAACTGTCGGACCAGACCAATCTGCTGGCGCTGAACGCGGCGATCGAAGCGGCCCGCGCCGGCGAGCAGGGGCGCGGCTTTGCGGTGGTGGCCGACGAGGTGCGCAAGCTGGCGCAGCGCAGCCAGGTATCGGCCAACGACATCAGCCAGCTGGTCGTACGCATCCGCGACGACGCCGAGCGCACGATAGAACTGGTGCGCAGCGCGAACACCGAAGTCGATGGAGCCACCGGCAGCACCGCCACCGCGGTGAATGAATTCGACGACATTCTGGGCCGTCTGGAAGCGCTGTCCGGCCGCTCGGCCACCATTTCCAGCAGTCTGGGCGCGCAGAACAGTGCTGTTGCCGAAATCGTGCGCAACGCCGACCTGCTGTTCGCCCTGTCCGAACGCTCGGCCTCCGGCGCGGAAGAAACCGCACGCCAGGGCGACGAAGTTGCGCAGTCTGCCCGTTCGCTGCAGGAGGCGGTACAGACTTTCCGCATCTAGCGGCTGCTCGCTCCGCAACAGATTCAACCTGCCCTGGTGGCAAAGATGGCGACCCGATTTCACGTGCTGTTCGGCCCGGCCATCCGACTGATGAACCGGCTGGATTACCCGCGCAAGTTCGCGGTATTCGGCGGCCTGGTGCTGCTTGCGCTCGTCGTCGTCGCTCACAGCCTGTATGTCAGTCTGAACCAGGACATCGGCGCGGCAGAGCGCGAACTGGCCGGCCTCGAACGCATGCGCACACTGAGCAGCATCGTCCAGCGCGTGCAGAAGCATCGCGGACTGGCCGCTGGCGAACTGGGCGGGGTGCTTGCGATGGCGGCCGAAAGGCAGGCCCGGGAAGCGGAAACCGATCGGCTGTTCGACCAGCTCGGCGCCCTGCTTCCTGCCGAACCGGGCACCCAGCGCGACCTGTTCGCGATCCGGACCGACTGGGAACGGGTACGCAATCAGGGCGCGGAAATGGGCGTGCATGCCAACTTCGACGCCCACACCCGGCTGATCGAACGCCTGCTCAATTTCGAAGCCGACGTGGCCGACCTCTACGGCCTGACCCTGGACCCGGATGCCGCCTCCTTCTATCTGATCGACAGCAGCGTGAGCAAGCTGCCGGCCACCATGGAAAGACTGGGGCGGGTGCGTGCCTTCGGCATTGCGGTGATTGCGGCCGGCCGCGCCACACCCGAACAGGTGATCGAACTGTCGGCACTGGTGACCGAACTGGATTCCGCACGCAAGGCCGCCGGCTACAACATCGAAAAGACCGGCCGCTACAACCCCTCGCTGCAGGCGTCCATGTCGCGCACGGCGATCGACATCGGTGACTCGCTCAGCGCGGTTTCGCGTCAGGTCAGGAGCGACATCCTGGCCGGTCCGATCACGGTGAGCGCCGAAGCCTTCTACGCCCATACGACCACCACGATAGACAGCATCTATGCGCAGATCGAGCACATGCTGCTGCCCGCAGCCGAGAAGCTGATCCAGGCCAGACTGGCCGAACTCCGGCGCGCCCTCATGCTCACGATGGGGCTGGTTTTCGCACTGCTCGGCGCGGCGCTCTACTGTTCGATTGGCGGCTATTACGCGATCACGCGCTCGGTACGCACGCTGGCGGATTCGGCCCGCTTGCTCGCCGACGGCCGGCTTGAGGCCCGCATCCATCTCGACAGCCGGGACGAGCTCGGTCAGGTCGCCGACAGTTTCAACGACATGGCCGCCGGTCTGTCCGGGCTGATCGCCACCCGTCGCGACAACGAGGACACGATGCGCGCCATCATCGAATCGGCGCTGGACGCAGTGGTCCAGATGAACGAGGACGGCGAGGTGACCGGCTGGAACCCGCAGGCCGAAACCATCTTCGGCTGGACCCGCAGCGAGGCGGTCGGCCGGCCGATGCACGAACTCATCGTGCCGCCTGGTTACCGCGAAGCCCATGTGCGCGGCCTGCGTCACTACCTCGCCACCGGCACCGGTCCGGCGCTGAACCGCCGGCTCACCATCACTGGCCGTCATCGTGACGGCCACGACATTCCGATCGAACTGACCATTGCGGTCAGCCGGGTAAATGGCCGGCACGCCTTCAGCGCCTTCATCCGCGATATCACCGAACAGAAGAAGGCGGAAGAGCTGATCTGGACTCAGGCCAATTACGACGTGCTGACCCAGCTGCCGAACCGTCGCATGTTCCGTGACCGGCTGGATCAGGAACTGCTGAAAGCCAACCGCAGCGGACGCTCGATGGTGCTCATGTTCATTGACCTCGACCGCTTCAAGGAGGTGAACGACGCTTTCGGCCACCAGACCGGCGACGTCGTGCTGATCGAGGCGGCGCGCCGCATCCGCAGCTGCGTGCGCGAATCGGACACGGTAGCGCGGCTGGGCGGCGACGAATTCACGGTCATCCTGTCGGAACAGGAGGATGCCACGCACGCGCAGCGGGTGGCCTCTGACATGCTGCAGGTGCTGACCGCGCCCTACGACCTTGGCCACACCTCGGCCCACCTGTCGGCCAGCATCGGTCTCACCGTCTATCCGCAGGATGCCGCCGACGCCGACGGTCTGATACGCAATGCCGATCAGGCGATGTACGGCGCCAAGGACAGCGGCCGCAACTGTTTCAACTTCTTCGTCAGTTCGATGCAGGAAGCCGCGCAGAAGCGGCTGCAGCTGATCAAGGATCTGCACACCGCGCTTGAGCAGGAACAGCTGGTGCTGTACTACCAGCCCATCATCGGACTGGAAACCGGCACCATCCACAAGGCCGAGGCGCTGCTGCGCTGGCAGCACCCGCAGCGCGGCCTGGTCAGCCCGGCCGACTTCATCCCGCTGGCCGAAGAAACCGGCCTCATCGTACCGATCGGCGACTGGGTGTTCCGCGAAGCTACCCGTCAGCTGCTGCACTGGCGCCGCGCGTACGCGGCCGACCTGCAGATGGGGGTGAACAAGTCGCCCGCCCAGTTCGAGCGCAGCACCAGCGAGGAAGGCTGGATAGACCATCTGCAGGCGCTGGGCCTGCCCGGTGCCAGCGTGGTGATCGAAATCACCGAAAGTCTGCTTCTGGATGCCACCAACAAGGTCGCCCGCCAGCTCGGCAAGTACCGCGAAGCCGGCATGCAGATTTCGATCGACGATTTCGGCACCGGCTATTCAGCGCTGTCCTACCTGACCAAGTTCGACATGGACTATCTGAAGATCGACCAGTCCTTCGTCCGCAACATGACTCAGGATCCGGCCGGCAGCGCGCTGCCCGAAGCCATCATCCTGCTGTCGCACAAGCTGGGGCTGACGGTGGTGGCCGAAGGCGTGGAAACCGTTGCCCAGCGCGACCTGCTGCGCGAACTGGGCTGCGATTACGCACAGGGCTACCTGTTCTCGCGCCCGCTGCCGGCGGCGGAATTCGAATCGCTGCTGGCGATGCAGAAATCCTCGCCGCAGGGTTACGCCAGCCTGCTCGGCGTGAACTGAAAGCCGCTCAGCCGGCGATCAGTCCGACGGCCAGCGCCACGCCATGCACGGTCGCCGCCGTGATCGTGAGGCGGATCGGGTCGGGCAGTCGTGACAGATCGCCCTCCGCGGTTGCAAGCCGATGCGCCGCGCGCAGGGACAGCGGCAAGGACAGCAGCGCGGCCAATGCACCCAGCGGCAGCACGCCGGTGACGACGCCCAGCAGCGGCAGCGCGTGGGCGACCAGTGCCACGCTGCGGTAAAGATGCGCCGCTGCAGCCGGCCCCAGCCTGACCACCAGCGTGCGCTTGCCCACCGCCGCATCGGACACGGCATCCGGAAAGCCGTTGATCAGCAGGATGTTGGCCACCAGCAGCGCCAGACCGAGCGAGGCAGCCAGTGGCAGCGCCGAAAATTCCGCACGCTGCACGTAGTCACCCCCCATCACCAGCAGGCTCCACGACGCCCCCACGGTCAGCTCGCCCAGCCCGCGCTTCATCAGCGCCAGCGGCGGCGCAGAATAGGCCCAGCCCAGCAGCAGGCCGGCCAGCCCGATGGCAATCAGACCGGGCCCGCTGAATACCGCCAGCGCGATGCCGGCCGGCACCACGAAGGCTGCCAGCGCCCAGGCAAGACGGCCGGTATCGCGCACGCTCACCTCGCCGTTCTGAATCAGGCGCGAACCGCCGGTGAAGGGGGAGATTGCGGTCCGGTTGGCGGCATCCGCGCCGTTCAGCGCGTCGTGATAATCATTGAGTACGTTGGCGGCAGCGTGGGCCAGGATGGCCAGCAGTACCGACACCGCCGCACGCAGCGGCTCGAAATGGCCGTCATGCGCGGCGCTCGCCACCCCGATCAGGACGGCGACCGCAGTAATGGTCAGGAAGCCGGGGCGCGTCATGCGCACCTTCAGGCTCAGGGAAGGTGCGGCGGCAGCGACGGACATGAAGGAAGCGTCGTGATGGAAACGGCGTCGATGTTCTCACACGCCGCGTCACAGAACGCGATGGTGGGTCAGCAAGCACGGCCGGATCGGAGGCTGCATCGCGGCGGGGGCGCCGCTCCCACGGGAATCTGCGCAGACCGCGGCCGGTTCCGTGGGAGCCGCGCCCCGCCGCGATTCCCGCCCGTGACGGGCACCGCACCGAAGCGACCGGCTCCGATCCGGAGCCGGTCGCGGCCTCAGTTGCCAGCCATGGCCAGCATGAGCTGGTTCATCCGGCGCACGAAGCTGGCCGGGTCTTCCAGCGCACCGCCTTCGGCCAGCAGGGCCTGGTCGAACAGCACGCCGGCCCAGTCGTCGAAATGCGCTTCTTCGCCGCGCAGCCGCTGCACCACCGGGTGCTGCGGATTGATTTCCAGAATGGGCCGCGATTCCGGCGCTTCCTGACCTGCCGACTTCAGGATGCGGGCCAGATTGCCTCCGATGTCGAACTCGTCGCTGACCAGGCAGGCCGGCGATTCGGTCAGCCGGTGCGTGATGCGCACCTCCTTCACCCGCTCGGTCAGGCTGGCCTTGAGCCTGTCGACCAGCGGCTTGAATTCGCCCTCGTCGCGCTCCAGCGCCTTCTTTTCCTCTTCGTCTTCCAGCGCGCCCAGATCCAGGCCGCCCTTGGCCACCGATACCAGCTGCCTGCCTTCGAACTCGGTCAGGTTGCCGACCACCCATTCGTCGACCCGGTCCGACAGCAGCAGCACTTCGATGCCCTTCTTGCGGAACACTTCCAGATGCGGGCTGTTCTTCGCCGCCTTGAAGGTTTCGGCGGTGACGTAATAGATCTTGTCCTGCCCTTCCTTCATGCGGCCGATGTAGTCGGCCAGCGACACCGACTGTTCTTCGGTATCCAGATGAGTGGATGCGAAGCGCAGCAGACCGGCCACCCTGTCGCGGTTCGCCTGGTCTTCGCCGACGCCTTCCTTGAACACGCGGCCGAATTCCTTCCAGAAGGTGGTGAACTTGTCCTTCTGGTTCTCGGCCAGGTCTTCCAGCAGCGACAGCACCTTCTTCGTGCAGCCGGAGCGGATGGTGTCGACATCACGGCTTTCCTGCAGGATTTCCCGCGACACGTTCAGCGGCAGATCGGCCGAATCGACCACGCCGCGCACGAAGCGCAGATAGGCCGGCAGCAGCTTCTCGGCGTCGTCCATGATGAACACGCGGCGCACATAGAGCTTCAGACCGTGCTTGGCATTGCGGTCCCACATGTCGAACGGCGCGCGCGACGGCACGTAGAGCAGCTGGGTGTATTCGTGACGGCCTTCGACCCGGGCATGACTCCAGGCCAGCGGGTCCTGGAAGTCGTGCGCGACATGCTTGTAGAACTCGGCGTACTGCTCGTCGCTGATATCCGACTTGGAACGGGTCCACAGCGCGCTGGCCTGGTTAACCGTTTCGTCCTCGTCGGTCACGACCTGACCGTCTTCCTTCCACGCCTCCTTCTTCATCACCACCGGCTGCAGGATGTGGTCGGAGTACTCGCGCACGATGGAGCGCAGCTTGAAGCCGGACAGCAGCTCGTCCTGGTCTTCGCGCAGGTGCAGCACGATTTCGGTGCCGCGCCCGGCCTTGCTGATCGTGTCGACCGAATATTCACCGGCGCTGTCGCCGCTCATCGAGCAGGACCAGCGCACGCCCTGGTCGGCCGGCAGGCCGGCGCGCCGGGTGTTCACGGTCACCGTGTCGGCGACGATGAAGGCGGAGTAGAAGCCGACGCCGAACTGGCCGATCAGGTTGGCGTCCTTCTTCTGGTCGCCGGTCAGGCTGGAAAAGAATTCCTTGGTGCCGCTGCGGGCGATGGTGCCCAGGTGGCTGATCGCCTCGTCGCGCGACATGCCGATGCCGTTGTCGGCAATGGTGATCGTGCGCGCGGCCTTGTCATAGCTCACGCGGATCTTCAGTTCGCTGTCCGATTCGAACAGCGCCGGATCGGCAATCGCCTCGAAACGCAGCTTGTCGCAGGCATCCGATGCATTGCTCACCAGTTCGCGCAGAAAAATGTCGCGATTGCTGTAAAGCGAGTGAATCATCAGGTGCAGCAGCTGCTTCACCTCGGCCTGGAAATTCATGGTCTGGGCGGTCGCGGTATCGGACATGACGGCTCCGTGCTGGGTAGGTGTTTGAAGGAATGACAACGGCGGGATATGGAGACTTCCCCCCGGCATTTCAAGACCCCGCTATGCTGTCGGGTCCACAGATTGTTTTCACGCCGATGACCACCCGCACCAAACTGGGTTTGCCCCGCAAATCCGACGACAGCACGAGCTCCGAACGCGACCCCGCCCGCAAGCCGGTGCGCAACAGCACCGCGAAGTCGCGCACGCTGAGCCGTAACACCACCCAGGTCGCGCCGGCCGCCAAGGACACGTCCGCACGCAAGCCGCGCGCTGCGCGTCCGGACGGTGAACGTCCGGCGAAGAAGGCGTTCGGCGATCGCCCGCCGCGCAAGGATTTCGGTGACCGTCCGCCGCGACCGGCTGGCGAAAAACGTGAGTGGACACCGCGTCCGGACCGCGAAGGCCGTCCGCCGCGCGCCGAATCAGGCGAACGCAAGCCGTGGGAGAACCGCGAACGCCCGGCCCGCAGCGAGGGCAGCGGAAACTTCGCCGATCGCCCGCCGCGCAAGGACTTCGGTGACCGTCCGCCGCGACCGGCTGGCGAAAAACGTGAGTGGACACCGCGTCCGGACCGCGAAGGCCGTCCGCCGCGCACCGAATCCGGCGAACGCAAGCCGTGGGAGAACCGCGAGCGCCCGGCCCGCAGCGAATCGGGTAGCGGCTCCGGCGAACGCCCGCCGCGCAAGGATTTCGGGGACCGGCCGCCGAGGAAGGACTTCGGGGACCGGCCGCCGAAGAAGGACTTCAGCGACCGCCCTGCGCGTGCAGGTGCCGAATTCAAGCCGCGTCCGCCCAAGGCGGCGCCGGTGCGTCCGGCCACGGCCTGGGACGAGCGCGAAACCGACAAGCTGGGTCGCGTGCAGGCCGAGAAGAGCGAGGACGGCGACGACGCGAAGGACGGCATCCGTGTGTCGCGCTGGCTGGCTGACCGGGGCGCGGCTTCGCGCCGCGAAGCCGACGACTGGATCGTCCGCGGCTGGGTGACGGTGGATGGCGAGGTGGCGCTGCTGGGCCAGCGCGTGCTGCCGCACCAGAAGATCGAGGTCAACAAGGAAGCGCGCGCCGATCAGGCCTCGCGGGTGACCATCCTGCTGCACAAGCCGGTGGGTTACGTGAGCGGCCAGGCGGAGGACGGCCACGAACCGGCCAGCGTGCTGGTGCTGCCGGAAAACCAGTGGGCGGGCGACCGCTCGGGCATGAAGCTGAACCGCAACCACCTGCGCGGTCTGGCGCCGGCCGGCCGGCTGGACATCGATTCGCACGGCCTGCTGGTGCTGACCCAGGACGGCCGCATCGCCCGCCAGCTGATCGGCGAGGACTCCATCGTCGAGAAGGAATACCTGGTGCGCGTGCGCGCGACCAAGCCCTTCGGCCGAGGCGCGCTGTCCGAAGACTTCCCGGAAGAGTCGCTGAAGCGGCTCAACCACGGTCTGGAGCTGGATGGCGAAGCGCTGAAGCCGGCCAAGGTGAGCTGGCAGAACGAGGAACAGATGCGCTTCGTGCTGCGCGAAGGCAAGAAGCGCCAGATCCGCCGCATGTGCGAACTGGTGGGCCTCGAAGTCGTCGCACTCAAGCGCGTGCGCATCGGCCGCATTCCGCTGGCCGACCTGCCGGTCGGCAAGTGGCGCTTCCTGCGCCGCGAAGAACTGTTCTGATACGTCCCTGATCCGGCGCCAGCCGGATCAGGCGACCTCAGCCTGACGCGGGTCGTTCGCGCTTTCGCGCGCGGCCTGCACATGCAGACCGCCGCCAGCCGCCTTGGCCTGCCGCTTGGCATCGGCGGCAGCGGACGCCACCTCCTCCGCGGTGCGGAAGCCGCCGCCCTGCCCCAGCACCACGCCGGCACACAGCGTGGTGAGCGGGAAGCGGGTGCGGTTGCCGCGCCGGTCCTCGCCCTCCATGCAGCCGCTGGCCAGTTCTTCGGCATTGAACAGGCCGCGCGCCTCGGCGTTGAAGGTGCGGATGACGCGTTCGCAACGCGCCTGCCAGTCCTCGCTCTGGAACAGCACGATGAAGTCGTCGCCGCCGACATGGCCGACGAAATCGCGCAGCGGGTCGGCTTCGCGCTGGATGCTGCGCGCCGCCAGCTTGATCATTTCGTCGCCGCGGTAATAGCCGTACAGGTCATTGAAAGGCTTGAAATTGTTCAGGTCGAAATAGGACGCGGCGTAATGCACCTTGCCGGCCATCAGCCGGCGCAGATGCTCGGTGATCGGGATGTTGCCCGGCAGAAAGGTGAGCGGATTGGCGTGCCGCGCCGCCTCGATGCGCATTTCGGTCACCGCGCGCACCAGGCTTTCGCCGGTCGCCACGCCGACGTAGCGACCGTGTTCGGTCACCACGAAGCCGTCGTACAGATAGCGCTGGTCCTCGCCGGCCAGCACCGTGCTCATCGATTCCAGCGGCGTGCTGCGCTCGACCCGCAGCGGATTAGGATTCATGAACAGCGCGCACGGCTTCTTGCCATACACCTCCTTGTGATAAGGCTGGGTGTACAGGTCCATGAAGCTGCGACGGTTGATCAGCCCAACCGGTATGCCCTGATCCAGCACCGGCAGCGCCAGCAGCTGCGGGTGCTCGTTGAACACCTGCACCACCGCCAGATTGGCGGTATCCGGTTCCACCGCCGGCGCCGACATCGCGAGCCGGCTCACGGTGCCGGCAGCATCGCGGTGCGGCGTGTCCGGCAGCACCGCGATCTGGCGCGTCTGCATCAGCGCGGCCAGCGCCTCCGGTACCCGATGTACCGTCTGGCCGCGCGGCCGGCCGAGCAGCCAGCCCTGCCCCATGTGTACGCCCAGGTCGCGCAGCACCGCCAGTTCGGCTTCTTCCTCTATGCCCTCGGCCACCAGTTCCGCACCGAACGAACGCGCCAGCTGCACGGCCGCGCGCACCGCCTCGACCCGCCGGCTGTCGGTGTGGATGCTGTGGGTGAAATAGCGGTCCAGCTTTACCCGCGGCGGTGCAAGTTCAGCCCACAGGCGCAGGCTGGAGCGGCCGTCGCCGAAATCGTCCAGCGCCACCGAGATACCCAGCGCAGCCAGCCGCGCCAGGCTCATGCGCAGCACATCCACTTCGGTCACCCGTTCGTGTTCGGTCAGTTCGAGCACCAGACGCGACGGTGACAGCCCGTGCTGGGCCAGCAGCGACAGCAGTTCGACGCAGCCTTCGGCCGCCAGATGACGGATGGTGCCGGCGCTGCAGTTCACGTAAAGCTGGCCCGGCGTAGCGGGATTGAAATGGCGTACGGCGGCTTCGACGCAGGCGATTTCGAGTTCGGCTTCCAGGCCCAGGGTGCGGGCGGTGGCAAAAAGCACCGCCGGCAGATGCAGCGCGCTGCCTTCAGGGCCGCGCACCAGCGCCTCGTGAGCCAGTACGGCACCGTCCTCGAGGCGGACGATGGGCTGATAGACCATGCCGAGCGCGCGGCCATCCATCAGGGCGCGCAAGGCGGTATGCGTATGTTGCTCGGGTGAAACCTTCTTGTCGGAAAGGGTGTGCATGGCGGTGCGTTGTCGTCGTGGACCCGACTGCCTATCGGCCGCAGGCACCCGCCCTTGCGTGAAGCTTGGATGAATGTTTCGAGACAGCCGTGCCTGCCCTTGCCCTGCGGGCGCGCCGGCTGGCGCACTCATCGTCATTCGGCCCGGCGCTGCCCCGCTTCATCAGCGCGCCTGCCCCTGCACCTGTCACCAATTCTTAGACGAACTGCATTCCCGGTGTAACCCGCTCTTCCTAGGCTTGCCACACTTTCCGGAGGAACCTCATGAAGTCATTTCTCGAAGAACTGCACACCCAGCGCTGGGACGATCACCGCTACTACCACCACAGCCGCATCAACCAGTCGCTGCATCTGGTCAGCGCACTGAGCTTTCTTGGCGCCTACGTCATGCTGTTCATTGACCCGGTGGTGTCGGCACTGCTGAGCTGGGGCGTGGCCATGCTGTCGCGCCAGTCCGGCCATTTCTTCTTCGAGCCCAAGGGCTACGACCATGTGAACCACGCGACCCACGAGCACAAGGAAGACATCAAGGTGGGCTACAACCTGCGCCGCAAGGTGGTGCTGATGGCGATCTGGGCCGCTTCGCCTTTCGTGCTGTATGTCGACCCGACGCTGTTCGGCCTGCTGGACGCGGCGGAAGGCACGCGCGGCTTCCTGTACAACCTGTCGGTGTGCTGGATCGCCATCGGCGTCGGCGGTCTCATCTTC
Source organism: Methyloversatilis sp. (assembly GCA_041639545.1). Taxonomy (GTDB): domain Bacteria; phylum Pseudomonadota; class Gammaproteobacteria; order Burkholderiales; family Rhodocyclaceae; genus Methyloversatilis. The sequence continues at coordinate 64,430 of JBEQBZ010000011.1, forward strand.
CGCACGGTGCACCTGTTCTTCCTGATGGGCGTGCAGTCCGGTCTGGTGTGGGCCACGAAAATCCTGACCGATCCTTTCCACGACGTGAAGCTCTACTACCGTGCGCCGCTTGCGCTGCTGCGCGGCGAACTGATCGATCCGATGCACGCGCAGCACGGCGCCAGCGCCTGATTACGGCAGTCCGTACGCTCCAGAAAAAGGGAAGCCCGCTCACGCGGGCTTCCCTCATTCATCCAGCCGTTCTGACATGACCGGACACCCATGCATGCCCGGCCCCGCCCGTTCAGCGGCGGGTCAGCATTTCCTTCAGGATGGCGCGGCGCACGCGCTTGTTGCTGGCACCCGGCGGCGTCCACCACCAGCCGTCCGCCTCCATCTTCCTCGCGGCGGCGATGAAGCGCTCGCTCACTGCGGCGAAATCGGCATCGCTGTAGTTCAGGCTGAAGATGAAACGGCCGGTGCCCACCCAGCTCAGCAGCAGGCCTTCGGCGCGCAGGTAGTACTGCAGCATCCAGTTGTAGCGCGACGGTACCGCGTAGGTAACGGTCCAGATCGAGCCCATGTTGACCACGCTGACCGGCAGGCCGGCGTCTCGCAGGCGCTGGTTCAGGCCGGCTGCGCGCGCATTCCACACCGCGTCGGCATCGCGGTAGAGGGTATCGATGTCCGGTGCGTCCAGCAGCTGCAGGAACTCGTTCATCGCGCCCATCACGTGCGGATGCGAATTGAAGGTGCCGCGGGCGAAGCAGATGTCGGCCGGCCGCTCGTCGCGGTAGCGCTTCATCAGCCGGTGCGGACCGCACACCACGCCCACCGGGAAGCCGCCGCCCAGGGTCTTGCCGTAGGTGACCAGATCGGCGCGCACGCCGAAGTACTCCTGCGCCCCGCCTTTCGCCAGCCGGAAGCCGAGGAACACCTCGTCGAAAATGAGCACGATGCCGCGTTCGGTACAGACCTCGCGCAACTGCTCCAGCCAGTCGGTGTAGGCGGCGCGGTCGTAGCCGGCACGCCGGCCGCCATCCACCAGCGACGAGTCGCCAGGCGCACCGGCATTCGGGTGCAGCGCCTGCAGCGGGTTGATCAGCACGCAGGCGATGTCGTGCCGGGTGCGCAGCACGCGCAGCGTGTCGGCGTGCATGTCCTTCAGCGTGTAGGTGTGGTCCGCCGCGGTCGGATTGCCGACGCCCGGCTGCACGTCGCCCCACCAGCCGTGGTAGGCGCCGCAGAAGCGCACCAGATGGCTGCGACCGGTGTGGTAGCGCGCCAGCCGCACCGCCTGCATCACCGCTTCGGTACCCGACATGTGGAAGGACACTTCCTCCATGCCGGAAATCGCGCACAGCCGCTTCACGTTGTCGGCCAGCACCGGGTGGTAGGCGCCGAGCACCGGTCCCAGCGCCTCGACCCGCGCCGCACCGCGCGCCATGCAGCCCTTGTACACCTCGTACCCGAACACATTGACGCCATAGGAGCCGGCAAGATCGTAGAACACATTGCCGTCGAGATCGGTCAGCGTCACCCCGGCGGACGCCTGCACGAAGGAGCCGGCCTTCAGGTGGCTGCGCACATGGCGGCTGAACTGGAAGGGCACGCGGTAGCTGCCGGTGAATTGCATGTCCGACACCATGGACTGCGTTTCTTCGGTCAGCGCACGGGTGCGCGCGTAGCGCTGTGCGTAAAGCGCGGCCAGCGCCTCGAAACCGCTGCGCCGGCGCGCCGCGACGTCGTCCGGCGCACCGTCGGCCACGTAGAAACCGGTTTCGTCGAATTCATAGAAGGGCAGCAGTTTCGCCACCCGCCGCGACATTTTCGAATGTCCGGCGAGCGAGCGGTGCTTGGCCCGCGACAGTTGAAGGCGCCGGCGGATGCGCGGCAACAGGGCGGCCAGCGCCGCGGCGCCAGCGATATAGAGAGGAAAGGACTCGTTCATATGTTGCACATGTATCAGCGCGAGGTTACGCAGCCGTGACCGCCCGCCCGCCCCTGTTCCAGCGCCTGATGGCGAACGACGCGCTCAATTTCGCGCTCACCAACCGCATTCCGCGGGCCGCCCTCACCCGCCTGTTCGGTCGCTTCAGCAAGATCGAGCACCCCTGGGTGCGCGATCTGTCCATCGGCCTGTGGCAGCGCTTCGGCGAGGTCGATCTGTCGGACGCCCGCAAGACGCAGTTCCGCAGCCTGCACGACGCCTTCATCCGCGAACTGCGTGACGGCGCACGGCCGCTGGACCCGCGGCCGGACGTGCTGGTGAGCCCGTGCGACGCCATCGTCGGCGCCCTGGGGCGCATCGAGGGCGACACGCTGCTGCAGGCCAAGGGCATGCGCTACACGCTGAACGAACTGCTGGGCGATCCGGCTCAGGCCGCGTCGCTGCGCGACGGCCACTACATGACGCTGCGCATCACTGCCGCCATGTACCACCGCTTCCACGCGCCCGCTGACTGCACCATCGAACGGGTGCACTACTTCCCGGGCGACACCTGGAACGTCAATCCGCCGGCGCTGGCGCGGGTGGAGCGCCTGTACTGCCGCAACGAACGTGCGGTGCTGAGTGCGCGCATGGCCGACGGCACACCGCTGGTCATGGTGCCGGTGGCCGCCATCCTGGTGGCCAGCCTGCGCCTGCACTGCGTGGATCTCACGCTGCACGCCGGCTACGCCGGGCCGCATCGGCTGGCGTGCGCGGCGCACGCCACGCGCGGCCAGGAACTGGGCTGGTTCGAGCACGGCTCGACCATCCTGCTGCTGCTGCCGCCGCAGGCGGCGGTGCAGCCCGCCGTGACGACCGGCGAACGGATACGGATGGGGCAGGCGCTGTTCACACCCGCCCCGCTGTAGGACGCGCCCGACAGCGCACTTCGCCGCGCGCCGACGCCGCTGGCGGCACGGGCGCGTCACCATCTGCTCACCCCGCCACGTGCGGAATGCGATCACAGGGAGAACAGCATGAACAGAACGCGCACCCTCACTGCCGCGGCCATCGCGGCACTTGCTCTGACCCTGGCCGCCTGCGAACGCGAAGGTCCGGCGGAGCGCGCCGGCAAGGCGGTCGACAACGCGGTGAGCAAGGCCGGTGAAACGCTGGACGACGCGCGCGACAAGGCGAAGGACGCCATCGAGGACGCGCGCAAGTCGGCGGACAAATAAGCGGAGCCCATCGTGAGCCACGAACGGTGGCTGGCCGCACTGGCGCTGTCGTGCGTACTCGGAGCAGCCGGCTGCTCAGGCCCGCCGGAAGCACCCCGTCTGGCGGACGCCGCCACCGCCGAAGCGGCACTGCTCGCCGCCGCAGCACCCGGCACGCGCGGCGTCGACAGCCCCTACGGCCGGATCGAGCACATGGAACTGCTGCAGGAGCCGGCGCTGCTGCGCGAACGCTTTTCCGGCTGGCTGCGGAATGCGCCGCGACAGGACGGCCCCGCGCCGTCCGGCCGCTACGCGATCACCGTGCGGCTGGAAAGCGGAGAACTGCGCACCGTGGTGATGGCGCAGAACGGCCGCTTCCGCGTCGGCGACCGGGTTCGTCTGAACGGCGATCTGCTGGTCGGAACCTGATATCCGGCACACCCGTAACGCTTCGTGACAGACCCGGGCGCAGGGTCTTCCTAGAATCGGCGGCATGCGATCTTCCGCGCCCGCTCCGACCCTCGCTCGCCGCCCGGCACGCGTACTGCCGTACGTGTGCGCTCTTGCGCTCGATCTGATCGTCGGTACAGTCACGTGTCTGCCCGCACCGGCGGTCGCTGCCGACCCGGCCGGCCGCGCTTATGCCGATGCGCGCCGGCGGGCCGATCTGGAACATTCGCAGGCCGAACGAGAATGCGCGCGTCTGGCCCCGACGCTCAAAGAGGACTGCGAGGCCCGTGCCCGGATCCACTACAGCCAGTCTCTGGCGACAGCGCGCGAACGCTTTCCTGATGCGGCAGCCCCGCCTCCGCTCGATCCGGCAGCGCTGGCACACCTCGAACGCGAATTGGCGGATTGCGAGCGCGTGGCAGGTCGCGAGCGCGCAGACTGCAGACTGGACGTGAAGCGACGCTACCGCCACTGATGACGGCCCGCAGGCCGGTATCGAGGATCAGTGGGCCTCGTAGGGCGAGCGCTCTGCCCAGCGCTCCTTCACCTCAAGTATCTCGGGCAGGCGGGCCAGGAAAAGATCGACCAGATGGGGATCGAAGTGCTTGCCCTTCTGCTCGGTCAGCAGTGCGCAGGCATCATCCACCGACCACGCTTTCTTGTAGGGACGCTCGGTGGTCAGTGCATCGAACACGTCGGCAATCGCCACCATGCGCGCCTCGACCGGAATCTGCGTACCGCACAGGCCCGCGGGATAGCCGCTGCCGTCCCACTTCTCATGATGCCCCTGCGCGATGCGACGGGCCACAGCCAGCAGGCCGGTCTCGTGTTCGCCAATGATGCGCACGCCGATCTCAACATGGGTTTTCATGATTTCCCATTCGGCATCATCGAACTTGCCCGGCTTGCGCAGAATGTGGTCGGGAATGCCGATCTTCCCCACGTCGTGCATCGGTGCCGCGTGCAGCAGGTCCTGCACCATGTCTTCTGTCCAGCCGGCCGCGCGCGCGAGGATCTGAGCATAGTGGCTCATGCGGATCACGTGAAGCCCGGTTTCGTTGTCCTTGTATTCGGCAGCCAGCCCCAGGCGCTGTATGACCTGCAAGCGTGTTTCAACCAGGTCGTGTGCGCTCACCAGAGACAGATGGGTGCGCACGCGTGCCCGCACGATGGGCGGGCTCACCGGCTTGGTGATGTAGTCCACCGCGCCCAGATCGAAACCGCGCGTCTCGTCATCGACATCGCTCAGCGCGGTCACGAAGATGATCGGAATGCGCGCAAGCCGGGCATCCGCCTTGAAGGTGCGGCACACGTCATGACCGTTCATGCCCGGCATCATCACGTCAAGCAGAACGAGATCCGGCTGCTCCACCGCAGCCAGTTCGATCGCCCGCTGTCCGTCCCGAGCGAAAAGCAGTCGGTAATCGGTCTGCAGTATCTGTCTCAGCACCTGCAGGTTTGAAGGTTCATCATCCACGCACAGCACGGTTTTTCGCGGGTCACCCACATCCATGCCGTAGGCGTCGATACGCTTTTCCGGAGTATCCATTCAGGCTCCCGTCTCTGACGGAATCGGCTGCGAAGATGGGCTGAGGGCAGCACTCAGCTGGTCGATCCGGGCCAGGGCCTGATCGAAGTCGAAATTGTCGATCGCTTCCGCCAGGGGTTCGAGCAGGGCCGCGGCCGGATTGCCGCCGACCGCATTGAGCAGCAGGGCCAGCGCGGAATCGTCCAATTCGCCGTGCATCAGCGCCCGCTTCAGCGCTTCGGCGTGGCGCAGCGCGGCCGCCGGGTCGAAACGGGCCGGCGAGGCCGCGCGCACCGGCGAAGGTTCAGGCGCGGAAGGCCGGCTCCCCAGTTCGACATGCAGCGCGCTCATGGCATCGGCAACGTCCGCGATCATCGCTTCGTACCCGCTCGGCTGGGCAGAGGCTGCGGCCGTTTCCAGCGCTGCCAGCGCGGCCGTCAGACGGGTAGCACCGACATTGGCCGCCACCCCGCGAACCCGGTGAGCCAGCGCGCGCACTTCGTCATAGGCGCCATCGGCTGCCCGACGATCGAGCTTTTCCTTCAGATCGGCGTTGTCGCCCAGCATGCGGCGGATCGCGCTTTCCAGTCGCTCGGGCGTGCGCCACAGCGCAAGCGCGCGCGTCATGTCGATCAGTCCTCCGGCGGCTTTCTGCTCCCCGGCCGCAGATGCGGAAATGCGGATGTCGAGCACCCGCCCGATCTCGGCAAACAGGTTGTCGAGCTCGATCGGCTTGGTGGCAAAACCGTTCATGCCGGCTTCGCGGGCGGCGATGCGGTCAGCTTCAAGCACACTGGCGGTCAGAGCGATGACCGGTACCGGCGCACGTCCTGCCGCACGTTCAGCCGCCCGGATCTCGCGAGTCGCCTGCAAACCGCTGATTTCGGGCATGTGCAGATCCATCAGCACCATATCGTAACGTTCCCGGCCCGCTGCGGCGATGGCGTCGCGCGCTGACACGCAGCAGCTCACCGCATGCCCTTCCCGCTCCAGCAGCGCAGCCAGAAGTTCGACATTCTGTTCGACATCATCCACCGCCAGCACTTTCAGCGGCGGCAGGTGTATCAGTGCGGAGGTGGCGGCCACCGGCGCACTGCCCGGCATCAGCGGCAGCGTGAAATGAAAGGCGCTGCCCTGACCCGGCGTGCTGTCAGCCCAGATGCGGCCACCCATCAGCTCGACCAGCTGCTTGCAGATCGATGTACCCAGTCCGGTGCCGCCGAAACGCCGGCTCATCGATACATCGGCCTGGGTAAAGGGTTCGAAGATGGCGTTGAGCCGCTCCGGCGAAATGCCGATGCCGGTATCCACCACCGAAAACCGGACGTGGCCGGTTTCGGCACGCACCCGCACCACCACGCCCCCGGTCTCGGTGAACTTGATCGCATTGCCGATGAGGTTGGTCAGAACCTGGCGTATGCGCAGCGAATCGCCCCGGTAGTAACGGCCAAGCTGGGCGTGGGCGTCCGTGGTCAGCGTGAGGCCCTTTTCGCGGGCCTGGATGGCCAGGGTCTGCGTAAGCTGTCCCAGCAGATCGTGCAGGTCGAAATCAAGCACTTCAAGTTCGACCGCACCACGTTCCAGCTTGGCGGTATCCAGGATGTCGTTGAGAAGCCGCAGCAAGGACCTCGCGGAGGCACTCACCACCTCGAGCTGGCGACGTTGTTCGTTCGGATGAGGCTGCCCCAGCAACACTTCGGTAAAGCCGATGATGGCGTTCATCGGCGTGCGGATTTCGTGGCTCATGTTGGCCAGGAAGGCGGACTTCGATGCGGCGGCCAGTTCGGCCTTTTCCTTCGCGGCCCGCAGCGCCTGCTCCATCTCGCGGCGCTCGGTGATGTCGAGAATCACGCCGTCTATCCATTTGACCGAGCCATCGTGGTCACGCACCGCACTGCCGTGCTCCCACATCCAGCGGGTGGAACCGTCGGCATGCACGATCCTGTACTCGATCACGAACGGCCGGTTGTCACGTATCGAAGCCTCGACCACCCGCCAGTTGGTAGCGGTGTCGTCCGGATGCGTGATTTCTCCGAACGTGCGCCGGGGCGGATCGCTGAGAAAGTCGCAGGCCGGATAGCCGGTCAGCGTTTCCGCCGCATCGCTCATGAAAAGCATCGGCCAGTCTTCGATCATCAGGCAGCGGTAGGCCACCCCGGGGATGTTCTGGATGAGCGAACGCAGTTGCGCTTCGCTTTCGCGCACCGCACGCTCCATGTCCTTGAAGTGGGAAATGTCGGCGATGTAGCAGACGAACAGATCGGCGCCGCTTACCTTGGCATGACCGATGGAGACGTGCAGCGGAATCTCCCGTCCGTCTCGATGCTGCCCGGCAATCTCACGACTGCGCCCGGCCAGAGAAGGCTGCCGGGTTCGCCGGAACTCCGCCAGATAGGCGGCGTAGCGCTCGCGCTCCGGCCCGGCCAGCACCCGCTCGAAGGTCGTTCCGACCAGTTCCTGCTCGCGCCAGCCGAAAATCTCTTCTGCCGCCGCATTCATCGTCTGCACGATACCGTACTCGTCCAGCGTCACCACACCATCGACCGGCGTGCTCAACAGTGCACGCATGCGCGCCTCGCCAGCACTCAGTTCATCGACCAGAGCGCGATAGCGAAGCAGGGCGTGGCATCCCAGCGCGAAGCCGGTCAGCGTCACAGTGGCCAGCATCACCAGCACGCCCAGCATCATGTTGTCAGTCTGCGGTGCGCTTTCCTCCACGCCGACGAAACGCGCGGCAGCCATGCCCGCGTAGTGCATGCCTGAAATCGCCAGCCCCATCACGCTGCCGCTGACCACCAGACGAGGCAGACGGCGCCGTATCGGTACGAAGAACTTCACCCAGAGCGCCAGCGTCGCCAGCAATACCGCAACGAGAATCGACACGCCGAACATCAGCGGGTCGTACAGCAGTTGCGCCTGCATCTGCATCGACTGCATCCCGCTGTAGTGCATCAGACCGATGCCAGCGCCCATCAGCCCCCCTCCGGCGAGCAATTCGCGCGGAGACAGCGTCGGTCGGGTCATCAGGTGTATGGTGGCCAGCGCCGCGAGCAGGCTGGGCAACATCGAGGCCAGCGACAGGCCGATGTCGTAACGCACCGTGACGCAGAGATCGAGCGCCAGCATGCCGATGAAGTGCATCGCCCAGACACCGCCACCGAGCGACAGCGCACAGGCCAGTTTCATCAGCCATGCCATGCGTGGGTCACGCGCCTGCTCCGCCTGACCTACGGTGTAGAGCGACACCATGGAGGTGAAGACCGCCACCGCGATCGACAGCGCGACCAGCCACGGCTCGTGGCTGGATGACATCAGTGCTGACGAATCTTCTAATCCGGACGTAAAGAAATTGGGCATGAGCATTCGGGCACGGCATCGTCACCGCTGCCGGCGTTCAACACTTTTTCGACTCTGACGGGCTATATCGGTCAAACCCGGGGAATCCTTGATCCGATGCACAGTTTTTTTCATGTGTTGCGAACCTTGCTGCGTACCGCTCTTCTGCCAGGTTTTACGGTGCTTGCAGGCTGTTCCGGCCCGCCCGGAACAGCACCGCTGACCTTCGCGGTGTGGGGCGACGCACCTTACAGCCGGTTCGAACGTGAGGTCGTGATGGACATGCTGGCCGAACAGGCCACGCGACCACTGGCCTTCTCGCTCCATGCAGGCGATGTGAAGGCGGGCAGCGCGCCCTGTGACGACGCGGTGTTCGAAGACCGGAGAAGACTGCTCGAACGTTCGGTCCATCCTCTGGTGCTGCTGGCGGGTGACAACGACTGGATGGACTGCGTCCGATCTTCAGCAGGCGGACACGATCCATACGAACGGCTGTCAAGGCTGCGGAGCATCGTGTTCGAGGATGGGCGACTGGACCGCGCGCTGCATCCGGTCACGCAGCCGGGCGTACCGGAGCATCGTCGCTGGCGAATGCACGATGTGGTGTTCGTGACCCTGAACGTGCCGGGCGGCGCGATGCCCGACGACCGGCGTTCGGCCGCGCTGCGGGCGGCGGCCCTGGAGTGGCTGGAAGCCGCCTTCGACGAGGCTGAACGCACCGCAGCGCCGGCCATGGTGATCGCCTTCCACGCATCACCGGATTTTGTTTCGGGTGCGGACAGCGCGCGTCATGGCGGGCTGCTCGGCCTCATCGCCGGTCATGCTGCAGCATCGCCCAGGCCACTGCTGCTGATCCACGGTGACACCCATCAGCATCGTGCCGATCGGCCGCTCCGGCATCCGGCAGACGGTCGCGTGCTGTCGCACGTGATGCGGCTCGAAAGCCACGGTTCGCCATGGCTGGGCTGGACCGAGGTTGCACTGAGGCCGGGCAGTAACGACCCATTCCGCATCACGGCCCACCCGTACCGGCGCGATTGACGCGCCGGCCGCTCAGAACGGGCGGTCGAGCTGCAGCGATTCCTTCGGACCGCGGTAGATGAGCGGTTTCACCTGCTGCGGATTGCCCGCAATCTGCGCGCGCTCCACCGCCTCGACAATCCTGTGATGGAAGGGCGACTTGTCACACACCGGGTCGGCGGCGTTCGGATCGTTGGCGACCATATAGGCCTGACAGCGGCAGCCGCCGTAATCCTTTTCCTTTTCCGGACAGCTGGAACAGGGCTCCTTCATCCACCCGGTGCCGCGGTAGCGGTTGAAACCTTCGGATTCATACCAGATATCCCGGACGCTGCTGGTGCGCACGTCAGGGAACTCCAGGCCGGGCAGCATGCGTGCGGTATGACAGGGCAGCGCCTTGCCGTCCGGCGTGATGGTCAGGAAGATGTTGCCCCAGCCATTCATGCACTTCTTCGGCCGGTTTTCGTAGTAATCCGGCACGACGAAGAACAGCTTCATCTTGTTGCCGTGCTTCTCGCGCCACTCGTTGGTGATGCGTTCGGCGCGTTCGAGCTGTTCGCGCGAGGGCAGCAGCTGGTCGCGGTTCACCTGGGCCCAGCCGTAGTACTGGGTGTTGGCCAGTTCCACGTACTCGGCCTCGATCTCGTCGGCCAGCTGCAGGATGGATTCGATGTGATCGATGTTGTGCCGGTGGATGGTGCAGTTCATCACCATCGGGTAGCCGCGCGACTTGATCAGGTCGGCCACCCGGCGCTTCAGATCGAAGGTGCGGGTGGACGACAGGAAATCGTTCATTTCCCGGCTCGAGTCCTGGAAGGACAGCTGGATGTGATCCAGCCCGGCTTCCTTCAGCGCGTCGATGCGCTTCTCGTTCAGGCCGACACCGGAGGTGAGCAGATTGGTGTAATAGCCCAGGCGATGCGCCTCGGCCACCAGCAGTTCCAGATCGTCGCGCAGCATCGGCTCGCCGCCGGAAAAGCCGCACTGCACCGAACCCAGTTCGCGCGCCTCGCGCAGCACCTTGAACCACTCCTCGGTACTGAGCTCCGCTTCATGCTTGGCGAAGTCGACCGGGTTGTAGCAGTACACGCAGTGCAGCGGACAGCGGTAGGTCACCTCTGCCAGCAGCCACAGCGGCGGGCCTATGGTGGCCGCGTCCTGCGCGGCCTGGGCTTCGGCAAGGTCGGTCATGTCGTTTCCACCCACTTCTGTTGCAGCGCCAGTTCGACGAAGTTGATCACGTCCTGCTGCAGGCCCTGCGCGTTGAAGGTCTTTTCCAGATCAGCAGTGATGTCGCCCACGCTGGCCTCGCCGGTGCAGCGCTTGAGAATCTCGCCTGCGCTCTGGTTCAGCTTCACCATGCCTTCCGGATACAGCAGCACATAGGCCTTCTGCGCCTCTTCCCACTGGATGCGGAAGTGGCGGCCGATCTTCGGTACCGATGCGCTCGTGACGGTCATCGCAGCAGTCATCGGCATGCTCACTTGTTCACGCCGTAGGCGTTGGCCATGGCGTCGTTCATGGTCCACAGCACGTCGAGCTTGAACTGAAGAATGGTGAGCGCGCGCTCCTGCATCTCACGCGTATTGAAGTAGTTCAGCGTCACCGCCAGGCCCTGCTCCACGTCACGGCGCGCCTGCGACACGCGGTTGCGGAAGTACTGCAGGCCGGACGATTCGATCCACGGGTAGTGCTCCGGCCAGTTGGCCAGGCGTTCCTTGTGGATCTTGGGCGCGAACAGCTCGGTCAGCGATGAGCACACCGCCTCCTGCCAGGGCCGCTGGCGCGCGAAATTGATGTAGGCATCGACCGCGAAGCGCACACCCGGCACGACGTGGCGCAGGTCGACGATTTCCTCGCGGCTGAGGCCGGTGGCTTCGCCCAGCTTGATCCACGCTTCGATGCCGCCTTCGTCGCGCACCGTGGTGCCGTCCGGCGCGGTGATTTCATAGCCGTCGTGATCAAGGATGCGCTGTATCCACTGGCGGCGCACTTCGCGGTCCGGCGTGTTCGACAGGATGGCCGCGTCCTTCACCGGGATCGCGATCTGGTAGTAGAAGCGGTTGGCCACCCAGCCGCGGATCTGCTCGGGCGTCGCCTTGCCGCTGTTCAGCATCACGTTAAAAGGATGGTGAATGTGATAGGCCGCGCCCTTGTCGCGCAGTTTGGCTTCGAACTCTTCGTGGTTCCAGGGCTGTTGGGTGCTCATAGCGTGATGTCCATTCCGTCGTACGAAACCTCGATGCCGTGCGCGTCCAGCTCGCGACGCTGCGGGCTGTCCTCGTTCAGGATGGGGTTGGTGTTGTTGATGTGGATGAGGATTTTGCGGGTGCTCTTCGGCAGCCTGTCCAGCCATTCGATCATGCCGCCCTCGCCGCTCTGCGCCAGGTGGCCCATGTCGCGCGAACGCTTCTTCGACGCGCCGAGCGCGATCATTTCGTCGTCGCTCCAGCAGGTGCCGTCGACCAGCACCACGTCGGCCGCCTGCATCGCCGCCCACACCTGCGGTTCGATCTCGACCAGACCCGGTGCGTAATAGACCTTCTTCCCGCTGTTCGTGTCCTCGATGGTGACACCCAAGTTGTCACCCGGTACCGGCCGGTCGCGGCGCGGCGAGTAGGGGGGCGCATTGCTGCGCAGCGCGTGCGCGCGGAACTTCAGTCCGGGCGCGCCGGCGATGGTGAATTCGCGGTCGTCGATGCCCAGCTCGTTCCACTCGATGCCGCAGTAATGACCGAGCAGTCGGAACAGCGGATTGCCTTCGGTCAGATCCTGCCGCACCGGCGGCGTGCACCAGATCTGATGCGGCTGGCGGTGTTCGCGCAGCATGTAGAGGCCGGTGGTGTGATCGATCTGGCCATCGATCAGCACGATGGCCTTCACCGCGGTGTCGCGCAGCGCACGCGCAGGCTGCAGTTCGGGAAAACGCTGGAACTGGGTCAGGATGTCGGGCGAAGCGTTGAACAGCACCCAGTTCTCGTTGTCGCCACTGACCGTGATCGACGACTGCGTGCGCGCCCGCGCCTTGATCGTGCCCTTGCGCAGTCCATCGCAATTCGGGCAGTTGCAGTTCCACTGCGGAAAACCACCTCCGGCTGCGGAACCCAGTACGTGCAGACGCATGCTTCTCCTCCGTGGGCTCGGTGGAGCCCGGTCAGGCCTGTTGCGGCCCATTTTTCTGCCGGCAGCGCGAGGCGCCGGATGGAACGGGTCCCGCCCGCAGGCAGGACCGGTGAAACCGGTTCCGGCGGGCGAACCCGCCGGAGCGTCGAACCTCAGCGGTTGGCGACGTACATCGTGATTTCGAAGCCGAAACGCAGATCGGTGGCCTTCGGGGTTTCCCAGCTCATGATGATCTCCTGACAGTCGGTTGTGAATGTGCGCGCCGTCTTCCGGCGCACTTTCAGTATCGCGGCCCGGCTGCCCCGCCGCGTCGCCGGTGGCTTGAAGCGTGGCTAGGGAAATTCATGAGCTTCCGGGCAAGCGATCCCGGGGGCTCATTGCACTGCGTCGACCCTGACCCAGATTCGCCGCTGCGACTGCGCGTCGCGCGTGCCGTATCGGGTGATGCCGCGCTGGCTCACCTGTTCGTCGTGACCGGACGAACCCAGTTCGATCCACTCACCCAGCCGGCCACGCACCGTGCTGATCAGACGGGCACTGCGCACTTCGCCGTACTGGGTGTCGGACAGCGATTCCTTCTGCGGTGAAATGTCCAGCGTCACCTGGTCGCCATTGACCCGCGGCTGGGCGTAGAAGCCGCTGGAGACGTCGCGGTACTGCACGCCCTGACTGATCGCCGCACCGCCCGGCCCGACCACCACCTGGCTGAAGGCCATGGGCGTGGCACTGCCGACCTGGATGAAGGCGGCGCCGCCCTCCACCACCTGTACCCGCTGCGACAGCCGGTCGCCGGCGTCACCCCGGGTGGACCACACGCGGGCACGCACACGGGTGTCGCGGCCCACTTCGCCGGACACGCCCGCGCCGTCCTGCTGCACGGTGTCGTCATTGTCCTGGCGCACCGAAATCATCAGGCTGCGCAGCGGCGTATCGAGCGCGTCGACGGCCTGCTTCACCGCGGCACGGGTAGCGGCGTCAGCGCGAATGAAGATGCGGTTGTTGGCGCCGGACAGCGCGGCGTCGTCACCGACCAGCGGACGCAGCGCCGGCAGCACCTGCTCGGGCGTGCGGTGCTTGAGCGGAATGATGTCGAGCTTCACCTGCGCGACCGCGATCAGCGGGCACAGCAGGCAGAGCATCAGGAATGTGCGGAGCAATGCGGAGACGGACATCGGACACCTGCGACCAAGGGTTCTGTGCGCAGTGTAGACGCCCGGCAACGAAGAAAGGTCCGCCGTTCAGGCGGCGGAACGCAGAGCTCAGGCCGCTACGGTGGACATGCTGCCGGCAAAATCCACCCGGTGGGGCGACGCCAGGTATTCACGGGTACGCATTTCGATCAGGCGGCTGACCGTGCGGGTGAATTCGTTCGCATGCGGGCCGTCGGTATACAGCGCGGGCGCCTCGACCTCGGCGGACAGGATGAGCTTGACCCGGAAGTCGTACAGCACGTCCACCAGCCAGGTGAAGCGGCGCGCTTCGTTGGCCTGGTCGCGGCCCATCTTCGGTACGTTGGAAATCAGGATGGAGTGATAGCGACGCGCCAGTTCGAGGTAATCGTTCTGCGAGCGCGGGCCGCCGCACAGCTCATTGAAATCGAACCAGGCCGCGCCCAGCGAGCGGTCGCGGGTTTTCAGCGTGCGACCGAGAATTTCCAGCGGGCCGGCCGGACAGGGTTCGCCACAGATCTGGCGGAAGTCGTCGGCCAGCTTTGCATCGGCCGCCTTGCCGCCGGGCACCATGAAAATGTCCATGCGCTCCAGCGAGCGCAGGCGGTAGTCGATGCCGGCGTCGAGTTCGAATACTTCGAGACGCTTCTTCAGCAGCTCGATGGTGGGCAGGAAGTTCTGCCGCTGCAGACCGTTCGGATACAGGCCGTCCGGCGGGTAGTTGGACGTGGCGACGAACACCACGCCCCGCTCGAACAGCGCCTCGACCAGACGGCCGAGGATCATCGCGTCCGCAATGTCGGACACGTGGAATTCGTCGAAGCACAGCAGACGGGTGCTTTTCGCGATGTCGTCCGCCACCTGTGCCAGCGGATCGGCTTCGTTCTTGTGCTTCTTCAGTGCTTCGTGGATCTGCTGCATGAAGGCGTGGAAATGCACGCGCTTCTTGCGGCGGTAGGGCACGGCGTCATAGAAGCAGTCCATCAGGAAGCTCTTGCCGCGCCCAACGCCACCCCAGAACCACACGCCGCGCGGCGGCTGCGCGCGCGACAGCAGCTTGCGCAGCTGGGTGCGGCGCGCGGCCTTGAAGCCGAGCAGTTCGGTGTACAGCTTCTGCAGCCGCTCGGCCGCGCCGCGCTGCGACGCATCCGCGGTGTAGCCGCGGACCTTGAGCTGCGCCTCGAAGATGTCCAGCATGCCCCGTTCGGGGACCTTCAGGATGTCATGCGAGGCGGCGCCCATGGTCCGTTTCCTGGTCGATCAGAAGTGCAGCGGGCGCTTGTCGCAGGCCAGCGCGGCTTCGTGCATCACCTCCGACAGCGTCGGGTGGGCGTGGCAGATGCGCGCGATGTCTTCGGAGCAGGCGTCGAATTCCATCGCCACCACCGCTTCGGCAATCAGTTCCGATGCGTTGTTGCCGATCACGTGCACGCCGAGGATGCGGTCGGTCTTGGCGCAGGCATACATGCGCACGAAACCGGTGGTGTCACCCTGACCCAGCGCGCGACCATTGGCCGCGAACGGAATCTGACCGGCCTTGTACTCGATGCCTTCGGCCTTGAGCTGGGTTTCGGTCTTGCCCACCCAGGCGATTTCCGGATGGGTGTAGATGACCCAGGGCACGGTGTCGTGATTGACGTGGCCGTTCTGGCCGGCGATGCACTCCGCCACCATGACGCCCTCTTCCATGCCCTTGTGCGCCAGCATCGGGCCCGGCACCACATCGCCCACCGCCCACACATTGGCCAGATTGGTGCGGCCCTGCGCGTCGACTTCGATGAAGCCGCGCTCGCTGATCTTCAGGCCTACCGATTCGCCGTTCAGGCCATCGGTGTTCGGAATGCGGCCGACCGATACGATGAGGCGGTCGCACTCGAGCACATGCTGCTCGTCCTTGTGTTCGTACTCGACGCGCACGCCGGCGTCGGTGCGCTCGACCTTGCCGATCTTCGCCCCCAGCTTGATGCCCAGCTTCTGCTTGGCAACGAAGGTTTTCCACGCTTCCTTGGTGATGGCCGGGTCGGCCGCCGACAGGAATTCCGGAGCCGCTTCCAGGATGGTGACTTCGGCGCCGAGGCGCTTCCACACGCTGCCCAGTTCAAGGCCGATCACGCCGGCGCCGATCACGCCCAGCTTCTTCGGTGCGCCGTCGAAAGCGAGCGCGCCCTCGTTGTCGCACACCACCTTGTTATCGACCTCGATACCCGGCAGGTGACGGGCACGCGAACCGGTGGCGATGATGACGTGCTTGGCCAGAACGTGTTCGGTGGCGCCGTTGCGGGTCACCGCAACCTTCCACTTCTCGTCCTCGCGGCCGGCGAAACTGCCCAGGCCCGACAGCAGCGTCACGTTGTTCTTCTTGAACAGGCCGCGAATGCCGGTGGTGAGCTGGCCGACGATGTTGTCCTTGCGCTTCATCATGACGCCGACGTCCATCTTCGGCGACTCGACCGAAATGCCGTGCATGACGAAGGAGTGGTTGGCCTGCTCGAACAGTTCGGACGACTGCAGCAGCGCCTTGGACGGAATGCAGCCCACGTTCAGGCAGGTGCCGCCGAGGCGCACTTCGCCCTTCGGGTCGGCGTAGCTGTTGTACTCGACGCAGGCGGCGCTGAGGCCGAGCTGCGCTGCGCGGATGGCGGCAACGTAACCGCCAGGGCCGGCGCCGATCACGACGACATCAAATTCTTTGGACATCTTCAATGCTCCGGAAAAAGGAAGCAGTCTGGGTCCGCGGCGCCGCCCGGCCCTCTCTCCGGGCGGCGCTCAGACGTGACTTGCAACGAGAGGGTTTATACGTCGAACAGCAGGCGGGCCGGGTCTTCCAGCGCCTCCTTCATGGTCACCAGGCCGAGTACAGCTTCGCGGCCGTCGATGATGCGGTGGTCGTAGGACATTGCCAGATAGTTGATCGGTCGGATCACGATCTGGCCGTTCTCGACGACCGGGCGGTCCTTGGTCGCGTGGATGCCCAGGATGGCCGATTGCGGCGGGTTGATGATGGGCGTCGACAGCATCGAACCGAACACGCCGCCGTTGGAAATGGAGAAGGTGCCGCCGGTCAGGTCCTCGATCGACAGCTTGCCGTCCTTAGCCTTCTGGCCGAATTCGGCAATCTTCTGCTCGATGTCGGCAAAGCTCATCTGGTCTGCGTCACGCAGGATGGGCACCACCAGACCGCGCGGGCTGCCCACGGCGATGCCGATGTCGAAGAAGCCGTGATAGACGATGTCATTGCCATCGACCGACGCGTTCAGCACCGGGAACTTGCGCAGCGCCTGCAGCGCGGCCTTCACGAAGAAGGACATGAAGCCCAGCTTGACGCCGTGGGTCTTCTCGAACTTCTCCGCGTACTTCTTGCGCAGCTCCATCAGCGGGCCCATGTTCACTTCGTTGAACGTGGTCAGGATGGCGTTCTGTGCCTGCGACTGCAGCAGACGTTCGGCCACGCGGGCACGCAGGCGCGACATCGGCACGCGCTGCTGCGGGCGGTCGGCCAGCAGCTCTTCCAGTTTCACCGGCATCGGCGGCTGGGGCAGCGCTGCGGCCGGGGCCGCAGCGGCTGCGGCAGGCGCCGGACGGGCCACGGCAGCGGACGGAACGGCCGGTGCCGGCGCGGCCGGCTGAGGTGCGCCGACGGCGTCCGGCTTGGTGATGCGACCGCCGCGGCCGGTACCCGGCACGTCGGCTGCGCTCAGGCCGCGTTCGTCCATGATCTTGCGCGCGGCCGGGCTGGCCGGGCCGCCGGGAGCGGCCGAAGACGCCGTGGCGGCGCTGACGCCTGCCGCTGCAGCGGCAGGTGCGGCCGCGGCTGCCGGCGCGGCGGCGGAAGCCTTGGCATCGGTGTCGATCTGGGCGATCAGTTCACCACTGGTGACCGAAGCGCCGTCGTTCTTGATGATGGCCACCAGCACGCCGGCGTCCGGTGCCGGGGTTTCCAGCACCACCTTGTCGGTTTCGATGTCGATCAGGTTTTCGTCGCGGGCAACGGCCTCGCCGACCTTCTTGTGCCAGCGGACCAGCGTGGCTTCGGCCACCGATTCGGACAGCTGGGGAACCTTCACTTCGATGAGCATTTATCTGTCTCCCTTTCGGGGGCGCCTCAGCGCCCCACTCCTTCGATCGCTGCTTCGATGACCGCCTTTTGCTGGGCGTTGTGCTTTGCGGCGTAACCCACCGCGGGCGAGGCCGAGGCCGGACGCGACACCAGTTCGAGCTTGAGCCCGCCCAGCGCCTTGCCAAGGAAGGCACGCGAGATCAGCCAGTACCACATGCCCTGATTGCGCGGCTCCTCCTGTACCCAGGTGACCACCGTCGCCTTCGGATAGCGCGCAAGCTGGGTCGCCAGCTCGTCGGCCGGGAAGGGATAGGGCTGCTCCAGGCGCAGGATGGCGAGGTTCTTCACGTCCTGGGCGCGGCGGTGGGCCAGCAGTTCGTAGTAGATCTTGCCGCTGCACAGGATGACGCGCTCGACCGAGGCGTCGTCCAGCGCATCCACTTCCGGGATGACCGGCTGGAAGCGGCCGTTGGCCAGTTCGTCCAGCGAAGACACCGCATCCTTGTGACGCAGCAGGGATTTCGGCGTGATGATGACCAGCGGTTTGCGCACCTTGCGCAGCATCTGGCGACGCAGCAGGTGGAACACCTGGGCCGGCGTGGTCGGGATGATGACCTGCCAGTTGTTCTCGGCCGACAGCTGCATGTAGCGCTCGATGCGTGCCGACGAGTGCTCCGGGCCCTGCCCTTCGTAGCCGTGCGGCAGCATCATGGTCAGGCCGCACAGACGGCCCCACTTCGCTTCACCGGAACTGATGAACTGGTCGAACACCACCTGTGCACCGTTGGCGAAGTCGCCGAACTGTGCTTCCCACACCACCAGTTCGTTCGGTTCGGTGGTCGAGTAGCCGTATTCGAAACCGAGCACCGCCTCTTCCGACAGCACCGAATCGATCACTACGCAGGGCGCCTGATTGGGCTGCAGATGCTGCAGCGGCATGTAGTTGCCACTGTCCCAGCGCTCGCGCTTCTGGTCGTGCAGCACCGCATGACGGTGGAAGAAGGTGCCGCGGCCGCAGTCTTCGCCGGACACGCGCACGCCATAGCCTTCGACCAGCAGCGTCGCGTAGGCCAGGTTCTCGCCCATGCCCCAGTCCACCGCCTGGGTGCCGGCCGCCATGCCACGGCGGTCGTCAATGATCTTCTGCACGCGCGAGTGCAGCGAGAAACCTTCGGGTACCGCGGTGAGGCGCTCGCCCAGGCGGGCCAGTTCCTCGCGCGGCACGCGGGTGTCGCACTCGTCGGTATAGGGCTGCTTCAGGAAAGGCGTCCAGTCCACCGCGAAGCGACGCTGGTGGTTGGTCAGCACCGGATTGGTCGCCAGACGGCCTTCGTCCAGCGCGGCGCGATAGTCGGCGATCATCTGATCCGGCGAAGCCGCATCGATCACGCCGGCGGAAATCAGGCGGTCGGCGTACAGCTTGCGGGTGCCCGGATGAGCGGCGATCTTCTTGTACATCAGCGGCTGGGTCACCATCGGCTCGTCCTGCTCGTTATGGCCGAGCTTGCGATAGCAGATGATGTCGATCACCACGTCCTTCTTGAACTCGGCGCGGAACTCCATCGCCATCCGGGTCACGAAGGCCACCGCTTCCGGGTCGTCGCCATTCACGTGGAAGATGGGCGCCTCGACCATCTTGAAGATGTCGGTGCAGTAGAGCGAGGAACGGTAGTCGCGCGGATCGGAGGTGGTGAAGCCGATCTGGTTGTTCACGATGATGTGCACCGTGCCGCCGACGCCGTAGCCGCGCGTCTGCGAGAAGTTCAGCATTTCCTGGTTCACGCCCTGACCGGCCACGGCGGCGTCGCCATGCAGGATGACCGGGATGACCTGGGTGCCGGTCTTGTCGCCGCGACGGCGCTGGCGGGCATAGACCGAACCGACCACCACCGGATTCACGATTTCCAGATGGGACGGGTTGAACGCCAGGGTCAGGTGCACCGGACCGGCCGGGGTGCTCACGTCGGACGAGAAGCCCATGTGGTACTTCACGTCGCCGGCCGACAGGTCGGACGCCGCCTTGCCTTCAAATTCGGAGAACAGCATCGAGGGCGCCTTGCCCAGCGTGTTCACCAGCACGTTCAGGCGGCCGCGGTGGGCCATGCCGATCACGATTTCCTGAGCGCCCTGCCCTGCGGCCACGCGCACCAGTTCGTCCATCGCGACGATGGTCGATTCGCCGCCTTCGAGCGAGAAGCGCTTCTGGCCGACGTACTTGGTGTGCAGATAGCGCTCCAGCGTTTCCGCTGCGGTGGCGCGCTCGAGGAAGCGCTTGCGGTCGTCAGCGCTGTAGCCGTAGTTGCCGCGCATCGGCTCCAGACGCGACTGGATCCAGCGCTTCTGGGCAATGTCGGCCATGTACATGTATTCGGCGCCGATGCTGCCGCAATACACCTGACGGACCGCCTCCAGGATTTCGCGCAGGCTGGCGCGGTCTTCCTGCGGGAACTTGAAGGAGCCGGTGCTGAAGCTGTCGTTCAGGTCGGCTTCGGTGAAGCCGTAGTGCGACGGTTCGAGTTCGGAAATGTCCGGCCGTTCGGCGCGCTTGAGCGGATCGAGCTGCGCCCAGCGGTTACCAAGGAAACGGTAGGCGTTGATCATCTGCAGCACGCCGACCTGACGCTTGTCGTCGCCGGCTGCGGCGACCGTGCGGACCGGGCCGCGCTTGGCCATTTCGGCAAACGAGGCCACGACAGGCGCGTGGGCCACGTCGCTGGCGGCGCCGGGCAGATGCTGAAGGGATTCGAAATAGGTGCGCCAGGCATCCGGCACCGAGCCGGGGTTGGCGAGGTAGGACTCGTACAGCTCCTCGACGAAGGGCGCATTGCCCCCGAAGAGGTAGGAATGGCTCAACATGTGCATCATGGTTCGCTCCTCCGCCCGGGGATACCCGGGTTTGTTGTCGCGTCTTTCCGCGCGGTCGGGGAACATGGCGCCAGTCGTGCCGCGCCCCCTTCCGTCTCGCGGAAATTCGAGAAGGCCTGCTGCATGCGGTGTGTTTGACGCCCCGCGGCGTCCGCTAGGCCGCGGGGCTGGGTACTACAGGTGAATCAGCGCTGTTCGACCGGCTTCACGTCACGGCGTGCCGAGCCCACGTACAGCTGGCGCGGACGACCGATCTTGTACTCGGAATCGGTGATCATTTCGTTCCACTGCGTGATCCAGCCGATGGTACGGGCCAGAGCGAAAATGCAGGTGAACATCGAGGTCGGAATGCCGAGCGCCTTCTGCACGATGCCGGAGTAGAAGTCGACGTTCGGGTAGAGCTTCTTCTCGATGAAATACTCGTCTTCGAGCGCGATGCGTTCCAGTTCCATCGCCAGCTTGAACAGGCGGTCGTTCTCCAGGCCCAGTTCGGTCAGCACTTCGTAGCAGGTCTGACGCATCAGCTTGGCGCGCGGATCGAAGTTCTTGTACACGCGGTGACCGAAGCCCATCAGCTTGAAGCTGTCGTTCTTGTCCTTGGCGCGCTTGATGTACTCCGGCACGCGCGACACGTCGCCGATCTCTTCCAGCATCTGCAGGCAGGCCTCGTTGGCACCGCCGTGCGCCGGGCCCCACAGGCAGGCGATACCGGCCGCGATGACCGCGTACGGGTTGGCGCCCGACGAGCCGGCCAGACGGACGGTCGAGGTCGAGGCGTTCTGCTCGTGGTCTGCGTGCAGGATGAAGATGCGGTCCAGCGCCTTGGCCAGCACCGGGTTCGGCTTGTATTCCTCGCACGGGGTCGCGAACATCATGTACATGAAGTTGCTCGCGTAATCGAGGTCGTTGCGCGGGTACATGAAGGGCTGGCCGACCGAGTACTTGTACGCCATGGCGACGATGGTCGGCATCTTGGCGATCAGGCGGTTGATCGACACGTCACGGTGAGCCTGGTCCGAAATGTCCATGCCGTCGTGGTAGAAGGCGGACAGTGCGCCGACCACGCCGGCCATGATGGCCATCGGGTGCGCGTCGCGACGGAAGCCCTGGTAGAACTTGGCGAGCTGTTCGTGCAGCAGCGTGTGCTTCTTGATGCTGGTGAGGTACTCGTCCTTCTGCACGGCGTTCGGCAGTTCGCCGTTCTTCAGCAGGTAGCAGGTATCGAGGAAGTCACAGTTCTCGGCGAGCTGCTCGATCGGGTAGCCGCGATACCACAGTTCGCCCTTGTCGCCATCGATGTAGGTGATCGACGACTTGCAGCTGGCGGTGGAGAGGTAACCGGTGTCGTACGTGAACATGCCGGTCTTGCCGTACATCGAACGGATATCAACCACGTCGGGGCCGACCGTACCGCTCATGATCGGGAATTCGGTGGACTGCCCATCGATGGTCAGCGTGGCGGTGCGTTGATTTGTCATGTCTAACCTCTTCACTTCCTCAAAAATGCCCGGGTCGAAAAGCGCGCATCAAACCGAACGCAGCAGATCGACCATCCCCTTCAGGCGCGGCTCCTCACATTCAGCGCGCCCGCTGACAATCGCCAACAAGGTGATGTCGTCGTAATGGAGCAGTTCGAACAGCTCTGCTCTCTGTTGTTCACTCAACTCCTCCAGCAACCCGCGGTCGATGACGCGCTGAAGCACCAGGTCAAGTTCGAGCAGCCCGCGCCGGCAATGCCAGCGCAGGCGGCCCATGTTGACCGTCTGATCGTTCGCCGCCTCATCCACGTCAAATCCCCCTGTACGCCACAAGTCGCCCTCTGCCCGCGAACGGGCGCCGCGCCGCCCCCTTGGCAGGGGCAGGCGCAGATGCATCAAGATCAGACCGCGCGACGGACCATCATGTCCTTGATCTTGCCGATGGCGCGGGTCGGGTTCAGACCCTTCGGGCACACATCGACGCAGTTCATGATGGTGTGGCAGCGGAACAGACGGTACGGATCTTCCAGGTTGTCCAGACGTTCGCTGGTGGCCTGGTCGCGCGTATCCGCGATGAAGCGGTAGGCGGCCAGCAGGCCGGCCGGGCCGACGAACTTGTCCGGGTTCCACCAGAACGACGGGCAGGAGGTCGAGCAGCAGGCACAGAGAATGCACTCGTACAGGCCGTTCAGTTCCTCGCGGTCTTCCGGCGACTGCAGGCGCTCGCGCTCCGGCGGATGCTCTTCGTTGATCAGGTAGGGCTTGATCGAGTGGTACTGCTTGAAGAACTGGGTCATGTCGACGATGAGGTCGCGCACGACGGGCAGTCCGGGCAGCGGACGCAGCACCACCGGCGACGGCAGGTCCTTCATGTCGGTCAGACAGGCCAGGCCGTTCTTGCCATTGATGTTCATCGCGTCCGAGCCGCACACGCCTTCACGGCAGGAACGGCGGAAGGACAGCGAGTCGTCCTTGTCCTTCAACTTGACCAGCGCATCGAGCAGCTTGCGTTCGGTGCCGTCGAGCTCGATCGAGATCGACTGCATGTAGGGCTTCTCGTCGCGGTCCGGGTCGAAGCGGTAGATACTGAATTCGACGGTACGGGCGGTCATGCTGCGTTCCTCAGTAGGCGCGCTTCTTCAGCGCGATGGTGTCAACCGTGAGCGGCTTCATGTTCACCGGCTTGTACTCGAGCCTGTTGCCCTCGCGGTGCCACAGGGTGTGCTTGAGCCAGTTCACGTCGTCGCGGCCGTCCGGACGTTCCGGCGTGTCGGTCGCGTCGTCGCGCACGTGGGCGCCGCGCGATTCGGTACGGGCGTTGGCGGACACGATGGTGGCCTTGGCCACCTCGATCAGGTTGTCCAGCTCCAGCGCTTCCAGGCGCGCGGTGTTGAACACCTTGGACTTGTCCTGAATCTCGGTCACGGCGGCCATCTTCTCGATTTCGAGAATCTTGCTCACGCCTTCGGCCAGCATGTCCTTGAAGCGGAACACGCCGCAGTGCGCCTGCATCGTGCGCTGCATGGCCAGACGGGTGGCACCGACCGCGGCACCGCTCTTCTGGTTGTCCAGACGGTTGATGCGCGACAGCGAGAAGTCGGCGGCATTGGCCGGCAGCGGCTTGTGGGCAGCCGGCTGGGCCTTGATGAACTCGACCATGGACTCACCCGACGACTTGCCGAACACCAGCAGGTCGAGCAGCGAATTGGTGCCCAGGCGGTTGGCGCCGTGCACCGAAGCGCAGGCACACTCGCCGGCGGCGTAGAAACCCTTGACCGGCACGCTCGGGCTGCCGTCCTTCGGCACCACGACTTCGCCGTTGTAATTGGTCGGGATGCCGCCCATCTGGTAATGACAGGTCGGCACCACCGGCAGCGGTTCCTTGATCGCGTCGACGCCGGCGAACTGGATGCCGATTTCGCGGATGCCCGGCAGGCGCTTCATGATGGTGGCCGGGTCGAGGTGGGTGATGTCCAGCATCACGTGGTCCTTGTTCGGACCGCAGCCGCGACCTTCGTTGATTTCGGTCACCATGGCGCGCGACACCACGTCACGCGACGCCAGATCCTTGGCGTTCGGCGCGTAGCGCTCCATGAAACGCTCGCCCGAGGCGTTGCGCAGGATGCCGCCCTCGCCGCGCACACCTTCGGTGATGAGCACGCCGGCACCGGCCACGCCGGTCGGGTGGAACTGCCAGAACTCCATGTCTTCCAGCGGGATGCCGGCACGCGCCGCCATGCCCACGCCGTCACCGGTGTTGATGAAGGCATTGGTCGAACTGTAATAGATGCGGCCGGCACCGCCGGTCGCGAACAGCACGGCCTTGGCATGGAACACGAACACTTCGCCGGTTTCCATTTCCATCGCGGTCACGCCGACCACGTCGCCCTCTTCGTCGCGGATCAGGTCCAGCGCCATCCATTCGATGAAGAACTGGGTGTTGGCCTTGACGTTGCGCTGGTACATCGCGTGCAGCATCGCGTGACCGGTACGGTCGGCGGCGGCACAGGAGCGACGGACCGGCTTTTCGCCGAAGTTCGACATGTGGCCGCCGAACGGGCGCTGATAGATCTTGCCACTGTCGAGGCGGTCGAACGGCATGCCGTAGTGTTCGAGCTCGATCACCACCTCGTTGGCCTTGCGACACATGAATTCGATCGCGTCCTGGTCGCCGAGCCAGTCGGAACCCTTGACCGTGTCGTACATGTGCCAGTGCCAGTGATCCTCCTCCGAGTTGCCGAGCGAGGCGGCGACACCGCCCTGCGCCGCAACCGTGTGCGAGCGGGTCGGGAACACCTTGGAAATCACTGCGGTGCGCAGGCCGGCTTCTGACAGCTGGATGGCGGCACGCAGACCGGCGCCGCCGGCGCCGACGATGACTGCATCAAATTTGCGGACGGGTACGCTCACTTACAGTCTCCACAGAACTTGGGCTGCCCAGCCCAGATAGCCGATCAGGGCAAGCAGGGTCACCGAGTGCAGCACGACGCGCACGCCGGTGGGCTTGATGTAGTCCATATAGATGTCACGCACGCCCACCCAGGCGTGGTACATCAGCGACGCGAAGAACAGGAAGGTCGCGAAGCGCATGAAACCGCCGGAGAACAGGCCGCGCCAGTTCTCGTAGGTCAGTTCGCCCATCGACAGTGCGCCGATCGCGAAAATGAGGGTGTAGACCGCCATCACAACGGCAGTAATGCGCTGACCCAGCCAGTCCTTCAGCCCGTAGTGGGCACCGACAACGACACGATTCACCACAGTTTCACCCCCAGAATCACGGTAAGCGTCAGGCTCACGACCAGCACCGCCACCGAGGACTTGCGGGCGGTGGCGAGCTCGAGGCCCTTGTGCATGTCCAGCAGCAGGAAGCGGACGCCGGCACAGAAGTGATGCAGGTAGGCCCACATCAGGCCGAGCAGCAGCAGCTTGGCCAGCGGATGACCGACCACCGCGCTGAAGGAATCAAAGGTTTCCGGCGAACCGAGGCTGGCATCGAACAGCCACAGCAGCAGCGGCAGACAGAGAAAAAGGCCGGCACCGCTGACACGGTGCAGGATGGACACGATGCCCGGCAACGGCAGGCGTATCGCCGTCAGCTGGAGGTGCTTCGGTCGGGTCTTGCTGGCTGTATTGGCCATCTGGCTCGCTCTCCTGAAAAAAGTCGTGTCACACGCCGGTCGCCGCCGGCTCCGTCAATTCAGCGTGTTCAGATAATGGTGATCGGCGGTCGAACACAGGCCACGGCGCCACTCCACCGGCTTGTCGTCGTAGGTGTAGGCCACCCGCTCGACCGACAGCAGCGGGCTGCCGTCGCTCACTTCGAGGTATTCGGCGCTCTGGCGGTCAGCCGCGACCGCGCGCAGACGCTCTTCGGCGCGCACCATGCGCACGCCGAAACGTGTTTCGAAGAATGAATACAGCGAACCCTGCTGTTCCTTCAGCACCTCGAGATTGAGGCCCGGGAACAGGTCGCCGCGCAGATAGATTTCGTCGATCACCACCGGCTTGCCGGCGAACTTCAGCAGCCGGCGCACGATGATGATCTGCGACCCGACCTCGATGTCCAGCATGCGGGCCACCTCCTGGCCGGCACGGGCGCGCCAGCATTCGAGCGGCACGCTCTGCGAGGTCTCTATCGTGCCGTTGATCGGCGCGAGGCGAAGA
Source organism: Methyloversatilis sp. (assembly GCA_041639545.1). Classification (GTDB taxonomy): domain Bacteria; phylum Pseudomonadota; class Gammaproteobacteria; order Burkholderiales; family Rhodocyclaceae; genus Methyloversatilis. Next base: position 90,746 of record JBEQBZ010000011.1, read on the forward strand.
AAACGGAAGAATGCACGGGGGTCGTGATGCGTCGCAACAAAGGTACCTTTGCCCTGCTTGCGCACCAGCAGATTGTCCGCCGCCATCTCGTCGATGGCCTTGCGCACCGTACCCTGGCTCACGCTGAAGCGCTGGGCCAGTTCGGTTTCGCTCGGGATCGCCTCACCCGGACGCCATTCGCCGCTCTGCAGTGCCTGCGTGAGCAAGCCGCGTATCTGCCGATACAGCGGGCTGAAGGTGGGGGATTCCTGTGCCATGCAACAATTTCAGCACAGAAATCCTGTCACGTCTACATCGTGTCTGATGTCTTATATATGATATAAATTGATGCCGTGCAAAAACACCGTCCCGACCGGTCAGCCCCCGGCCAGCGGGACCCGTTTTTTGTGCTGTGTGTCAAAACGGCCGCGGGTCGACCATAATTCGGGCCGCGCACAACGCACCCCAAGGTATACCAAGTACCCGTCCCATCCTCAGACAGGAGACCACCATGTCAAAGACGCCTCTTCGCGTCGCGGTGACCGGCGCTGCCGGTCAGATCGGCTACGCCCTGCTGTTCCGTATCGCCAGCGGTGAAATGCTGGGCAAGGACCAGCCGGTCATTCTTCAACTGCTCGACCTGCCGCAGGCCCAGAAGGCGCTGACCGGTGTGATGATGGAACTGGACGACTGCGCGTTCCCGCTGCTCGCCGGCATGATCGCCACCGATGATCCGAACGTCGCGTTCAAGGACGCCGACTTCGCGCTGCTGGTCGGTGCACGTCCGCGCGGCCCCGGCATGGAGCGCAAGGACCTGCTGACCGAAAACGCCAAGATCTTCACCGTGCAGGGCGCGGCCATCGGCCAGAACGCCTCGCCGAACTGCAAGATCCTGGTGGTCGGCAACCCCTGCAACACCAATGCCTACATCGCGATGAAGACCGCCGCCAAGGCCGGTGGCCGCGTGCCGGCGAAGAACTTCACCGCCATGCTGCGTCTGGACCACAACCGCGCGCTGTCGCAGCTGTCGGCCAAGATTGGCCGCCCGGTGTCGTCGTTCAAGACGATGACCGTGTGGGGCAACCACAGCCCGACGATGTACGCCGACTACCGCTTCGCCACCTCGAACGGCGACAGCGTTGCCAATCTGGTGAACGACCAGGAATGGAATGCCAAGACCTTCCTGCCGACCGTGGGCAAGCGCGGCGCCGCCATCATCGAGGCCCGTGGCCTGTCGTCGGCCGCCTCGGCCGCCAACGCCGCGATCGACCACATGCGCGACTGGCACCTTGGCTCCAACGGTGACTGGGTCACCATGGGCGTGCCGTCCGACGGCTCCTACGGCATTCCGGAAGGCCTGGTGTTCGGCTTCCCCTGCATCTGCGCAAATGGCGAATACACCATCGTCAAGGGCCTGGAAATCGACGAGTTTTCCAAGCCCTACGTCGCCAAGACGCTGGCCGAACTGGAAGAGGAGCGCGCCGGCGTCGCCGACCTGCTCTGATGCCACGGTGCTGCGTGCCGTCCGCGTGTCACCCTGTTCCCACCGGGTCGGCATGCGGCGACGCAGCATTGAATCGGAAGAAGCGGCCCGGTAACGTGGCCGCTTTTTTTATGCCGGAGTTGTCCGCATGAACGCTGCCGTCCATCCGCGCGAAGTCCTGTACCAGGGCGAAAAGCCCTTCCCCATCCTGCCCGCGGTCGACCACTACGCAGGCTCGGAAAAGCTGATGCGCAAGGCGCTCGCGCTGCAGGCCGAACTGGGGCCCATCTTCGATGTGACCTGCGACTGCGAGGACGGTGCAGCCGCCGGCAACGAGGCCGACCACCGCAGGCTGTGCGCCTCGGTCATCGCTGGCGAGGACAACCAGTTCGGCCGGGTCGGCGTGCGCATCCACGACGTGACCCACGCGCACTGGAAGGCCGACATGGAGGTGATCGTCGGCGATGCCGGCGACAGGCTGGCCTTCATTACGCTGCCCAAGGCACGTTCGGCCGATGACGTGAAGGTGCAGACCGACTGGCTGCGCAACTGCGAAACGCTGGCCGGCCTCAAGCGGAAGATTCCGGTGCATGTGCTGATCGAAAGCCACGGCGCGCTGCGTCAGGTATGGGACATCGCCGCGCTCGACCGGGTGGAATCGATCGACCTCGGCCTGATGGATTTCGTCAGCGCCCACCACGGCGCCCTGCCCGGCAACGCGATGAAGAGCCCGACCCAGTTCGAGCATCCCATCATCGTGCGTACGAAATGCGAAATCGCCGCCGCCGCGCACGGCTGCGGCGTCGTGCCGACGCACAACGTGACCACCGAAATCCGCGATATCGACTTCATCCGCAACGACGCCCGTCAGGCCCGTCGCCAGTTCGGTTTCATGCGCATGTGGAGCATCCACCCGAACCAGATCCTGCCCATCGTCGAAGAGATGCGGCCGGATTTCAGCGAGGTCGAGGACGCGATCGCGATCATCTGCGGCGCGCAGGACGCGAGCTGGGGCCCGACCCGGCATCACGACACGCTGCACGACCGCGCCTCCTATCGCTACTATTGGGAACTGCTCGCACGCGCCCACGCCACCGGCGTGCCGCTGCCGGACGACGTGCGCAGCCGCTTCTTCGCATAAGGAAACATGACCCGCGTCCCGCCCGTCTCGAAAGAATGCGCCGTGCTGTTCGCCGACCTGGTGGGCAGCACCCAGCTCTATGAGCGCATGGGCGACACCGCCGCCTTTGCGCTGATCGACCGCTGCCTGCGCGCGATGCGCGACTCGGTGATCGGCAGTTCGGGACGGGTGATCAAGATGACCGGCGACGGTCTGCTGGCCACCTTTCGCGCCTGTGACCACGCGGCCGATACCGCGCTGGCGATACACCGCGACATCAGTGGCCTGCCGCTGGCCCATCACTTCTCTCTGGGCGTGCGCACCGGGTTCCATTTCGGCCCGGTGATCGAGACTGGTGACGACATCTACGGCGAGTCGGTGAACATCGCCGCCCGGCTGTCGGAACTGGGCAGCCACGGCCGTGCCATCGTGTCGACCGAAGCTGCGGTTCGGCTGTCCGAGCACTTTCAGCACATGGTGCGGCCGATGCCGCCGCGCGTGGTCAAGGGCGTCGCGCGTTCGGTCGAAATGTGCGAACTGCGCTGCGAACATTCCGAACACGTCACCCACATCGGCGGCCTCAACCTGAACACCGGCAAGCAGGAAATGCGGGTCTATCATGGTGGTCGCGTGTGGCTGCTGGGCGCCGAGCACACCCGCCTGCGCATGGGCCGCGATGCCGGGGTCGACATCCTGGTCAAGGATGCGCGCGCATCCCGCCAGCATTGCGACCTGGAATTCCGGCGCGACCGCTTCATCCTCACCGACCGTTCGAGCAACGGCACCTTCGTCACGATAGAGGGGCAGCACGAATTCGCACTCACCCGCGAAGAGGTGGTGATCGACGGCCACGGCTGGCTGGCCTTCGGCTCGCCCCGCAGCGCGGCCAGCGACGTGGTGGAGTTTTTCTGCCTCGGTTGAGAAACGCTGCAGGCGGCCACCTGCCGCAAGCCCGTTCCCGAAAAATTCCATCAGCCATTTGGCTGCTACAGGCGCAGGAAGCGCCGCGATAAAGTCCGTCCATTCGAACCCATGTCTTTTGCATGACATGTCGTCATGCCATCGGGTTTGTTCAGGACTACGGGATTGGATACCAGGACTCCCCTGCTCGCTTTTGCATCGATCGCCCTGTGCGGATGCGCAGGTCTTGCTTCTCACGAAGTGCAGTCGCTCGCGCTCAAGGTTCGTTCATCCGATAACGGCATGCTGGAAAACGTCCGCTGCACGCTCAGGAACGAGCGCGGCAGCTGGCAAGCCAGCGCTCCGGGCAATGTCGTCGTGCGACGCTCCGCAGACACGCTGCATGTCGAGTGCCGCAGACATGGCATGAAAGACGGCGTGCTTCACGCCCAGGCCCAGGCTGAAGCCGGTGGCGGCTTCCGCTATCCGGATGAACTGCAGGTCCGGATGGGTGAAACCGTCGGTACGCCACACGAAACATCGGTCATGCCCCACGAACGGGCGGCTACCCGCTGAGTTGCCGAAAGACGCCGGGCGCGTGTCCGAGGCGTATGCTTGCCGGCTTTCCCCTGCTGGAAAGTGCCATGTCCGATCGCCCCGTCCCCGCGCTCGCCACCCGCGCCATCCATGGCCATACGGCGGATGACGCCTACGGCAGCCCCTATCCGCCGGTCTATAACACCACCACTTTCGGTTTCGCCTCCACCGCCGATCTGCTCGACGTGATCGACGGCCGCACCCGCGGCGGGCTGTACACCCGCTATGGCCTGAACCCCACCATCTTTGCGCTGGAAGAAACGCTGGCCGGGCTGGAGAGCGCCGAAGCGGCCTGGGTGTTCGCCTCCGGCATGGCGGCGCTGAGCGCCCTTTTCCTGACCCACGGCCGCGACGGCATCGTGTGCGTCGGCGACGCCTACGGCGGCACGCTGGAACTGCTTGAGCAGCAGCTGCCCGGCCTCGGTCTGCGCACCCACTGCATCCTCGGCCACGAAACAGACCGGCTGGATGCGCTGCTGGCCGACGGCGTGAAACTGGTGTTCTTCGAAACGCCGACCAACCCCACCCTGGACATCGTCGACATCCGTGCCATGGCCGCGCGCGCGCATGCCCACGGCGCGCGGGTCGCGATCGACAACACCTTCGCCTCGCCGGTGAACCAGCGACCGCTGGAACTGGGGGCGGACATCGTGATGCACAGCGCCACCAAATACCTGGGCGGCCACAGCGACCTCACCGCCGGCGTGCTGATGGGCAGCCGCGCGCTGCTCGAGCCGGTGTGGGCCTGGCGCAAGAATCTGGGCACCGTGCCGTCGCCGGAAACCTGCGCGCTGCTGTCGCGCAGCCTGCGCACGCTGGTGGTCCGGGTGCGTCAGCACAACGCCAATGCGCAGGCGGTGGCGGAAGCGATGGCGCGCCATCCGAAGATCGCGCGGGTGCATTACCCCGGTCTGCCGGATGCGCCGGGTCATGCACTGGCCAGCGCGCAGATGGACGGTTTCGGCGGCATGCTGAGCATCGTGGTGCGCGGCGGGCGCGAAGACGCGACCCGGGTCGCCGACCGGCTGAAGCTGATCCGGCTCGCCCCCAGCCTGGGCGGCGTCGAAAGTCTGGTGACCCAGCCCTGCACCACCACCCACCACGGCATCGCGCCGGAAGAGCGCGCGCGGCGCGGCATTCCGGATGCCATGCTGCGCCTGTCGATCGGGCTGGAAGACGCCAGCGACCTGATCGCCGATCTGGAACAGGCGCTGGGCGACTGAGCGCGCGGGCGACGGTCAGAAGCCGAAACCCATCTGGCCGTCGTCGACCGGCTTCCGGCCACGCCGCGGCGACCCTTCGCGGTTCGGATTGCGGCTGCCGTGCTGCAGATACACCCGGCGCGCCTCACCGGCCGCGTCCGGCTGCCGGCGTACCGCCCACACCGCATCCCGCGCGGCCCGGGCCGCCGCCAGGTGATCGACCACCGGCGCCGGATAGTTGCGGCCGATCACGCAGCCGGCCTCGCGCTGCTGCGCGGCATCCATGCGCCAGGGCTCGGCCAGCAGGGCCAGCGGCACCCTCGCCAGTTCGGGCAGCCAGCGGCGCACGAAAATGCCTTTCGGGTCCTGATCCGTCTGCTGCTTGACCGGGTTGTAGATGCGCAGCGTGTTGATGCCGGTGACGCCGGACTGCATCTGTACCTGTGGCCAGTGAATGCCCGGCTCGAAGTCGGTGAACTGGCGCGCCAGATGCAGGCCGGGCTCGCGCCAGTGATTCCAGAGCTGGTAGGACGAAAAGGCCACCAGCATCGCGCGCATGCGGAAGTTGATCCAGCCGGTCGCTGCCAGCGCACGCATGCAGGCGTCGATGAAGGGAAAGCCGGTTTCACCGGCGCACCAGGCGGCGTGCCGTGAGGCTGAAAAATCCGCCTCGCGCAGGCCGTCGTACAGGCGGTTCACCGCGCGCAGCTCGATGTCCGGCTCCGATTCCAGCTTCTGGATGAAATGCGCCTGCCAGTGCAGACGGCTTTCGAAGGATTTCAGCCCGGCCAGCGCTGCCGCCTGCTCGGGGCCGGGCTGACGGGCCAGCCAGCGGGCGCGCGCCCGCCATACCGCGTGCACCACTTCGCGCAGTGACAGCGTGCCGAAAGCCAGATGCGGCGACAGGCGCGAACAGTCGTGCTCACCGCTGAGCGGGCTGGACATGCCGCGGCGGTAGCGCGGCAGCCGCTCCGACAGGAAGGCGTCCAGCTCGGCCAGCGCCTGCCGGCGGCCGGCGCGCTGACGGCCGGCGATATCGGCACCACTCACGCCCAGCGCCACCGGATCCGGCGTGGCGGGCAGACCGGCCAGCGGATGTTCAGCGGCGTCGATGTGCGCGGGCGGCGGCAGCGGTACCGGCGTCATGCGCGACAGCCAGAGGTCGGACCAGCGGTCGCGGTCGCGCAGCCGGCGCACCACGCCGCCATTCGGGCTTTCATGCCAGGGCACGCCCTGTGCGCGGCACCAGCCGGCGACCGCGCGGTCGCGTGCGAAGCTGGCCAGCGTACCGGTCTCTTCGTGGCTCCACAGCACACTGACCGGCGCCGCGCGGTGCAGCGCATCCAGCACCGCCGGCATGTCGCCACGCAGCTGCAGCAGCGACAGGCCCAGCGTGTGCAGCAGACGCGTCAGGTCATCCAGCGCCTCGCGCAGAAAACCCGCGTGGCGCGCATCCATCTCGGACTGCGCCAGCAGCGAGGGCTCATGAACGTACAGCGCCAGCACCGGGCCGGCGGCGGCCGCCGCACGCAGCGGCGCGTGGTCGTGAATGCGCAGATCGCGCTTGAACCACACCACCTGCATGGGCGATCAGACAGCGAGTGCCGACAACGCCAGACAGGGCGTCACCACCGCGCTCAGCAGCAGACGCAGGCGCAGATACCACGGCGCCAGGCCGAGCTGACGCGCGAGCTGCGCGTCCATCCAGGCACAGGCGGGCACCAGCGCGGCCATCAGCCACAGACCGGTGGGCAGCGGCACCAGCAGCGCGCACCAGGCGATCAGTGCCGGCAGCACGCCCCAGCCAAGCGCCCGCCACTGGGCCGCTTCATCCAGCTGCGGCGCCGCGAGCGCCAGCCCCCAGTGCAGCGCGCCAACGAAACTGAGGATGGTGGCGGCGTAGGCCAGCTGGGCCAGCGCCAGCGTGCGGGGGGCATCGAAGCCGGCCAGCAGCGCCAGCGTCAGTCCGACGAAGGGAATAAGCCCTGCCAGGCCAAGCGCTCGCGCGGGCCGCCGCGCCTGCGGATTGAGGGTCATGCGCATCTCCATGATCAGCGGTGCCAGGGTTGCGAGGTCGATGCGTCGGGCGCGACCGTCTGCCAGAAACGGGAGAACGAAGGCTGCGGTCGCGGCGGGTCGTCGAACTGCCGCGGCACCGCCTGCAGCGTCACCCGGGCGTCCCGCAGCGCCTCGGCGTAGAACGGATTCAGCGTGGCCTGCGCACTCAGCCGTGCGGTCGGCCACAGCCGCCGCAGACGGTCCGCATCGCCCACCACCACGCTGTCGCACAGTGCCTGCATGCGGGCCGCCACGAAAGTCCAGCGCGCGGCGCTCCAGCCGAAGCGCGCGTGGAATCCCGGTTCGATCCAGCCGACCGCGACATGGCCCGGCGGCACCTCACCCAGCGACCACGGATGCACCAGCCACACCGGGTCGGCGCCGGTCGGCAGCGCGGCGGATTCCGCGGGCGGCGCACCGGTGTCCGGCTCCGCCACCGCCGCATGCACACCCGGTTCGGGTCCGCAGTCCGGCGCGTGGCGCGCCCTGCGGTCGAGCGATTCGTAACTGTCGTCGACCGCACTGCCCGGGCTGGCCAGCGCCGGCGCGTAACGCGCCACGTTCTCGGCATTGAACAGATAGGGCTTGCCGGTCAGCGTGCCGGCCACCCATTGCCAGGACAGCATGTTGGACGCCAGATCGCCGTCCAGCAGATGGCGGTACATCCAGCTCGCGCCGGCCAGCCAGCCGGTCTTGCGCAGATGCACCAGATAGCTCGCCAGCCACATGCGGGCGTGGTTGTGCAGATAGCCGGTGTCGTACAGCGTGCGCAACGAAGCGTCGATCACCGGCACGCCGGTGCGGCCTTCGCGCACGTCGGCCGGCAGTTCGGCCGCGTAGTGCGCGGCCGGCGCCGGTCGGCGGGCGCTCAGAATGCCGTCGCCCCAGTGCCGCCACAGGTGATGGAAGTACTCGCGCCAGGCGAGCTCGAACACGATCTTGTCCGCCGGCGTCAGCGTAAGGCGCTGCCCGAGGCGGGCGATCACCGCGGGCACGTCCGTGAAGCCGTGGGTCAGGTAGGGAGACAGGCGGCTTACCGCGCCATCGAGATGATTACGGGTGCGCGCGTAGCGTGCAGGATCCAGCGCGTCGATGCGGGCGTGGGCCGCCGCGAGCGTGGGCTCGAAGGTGTCGTGCGACGCGGGTGCGAACAGGTCGTTCATGGCGGGTTCCGGAACAGGGGCGTCCGCCGCGACAGACCGTATCCGGCGGCGAAAGATTCCGGGAGCGCCACCGCCCTTCTCACCGGAATTCACAAGCTTTGCAGGAAAGCGGTGCAAAGCAGCGCAGTTTTAATTGGTTCGCACCGCCCGGGCGGCTCCCTACAGTGCAATCCATCGCATCGACTGACCGCACACGGAGCCCCACCATGAAAACCGCCCTGCGTACCCTCGCCGCCAGCCTGCTGCTCGGCACCGCTCTCGCCGGCAACGCCCTGGCCGCCGACATCACCCTGCTCAACGTGTCCTACGACCCGACCCGCGAGCTCTATCAGGACTTCAACGCCGCCTTCGCCAAGCACTGGAAGGCAAAATCCGGCAACAACGTCACCATCAAGCAGTCCCACGGCGGCTCCGGCAAGCAGGCCCGCTCGGTCATCGACGGCCTCGAAGCCGACGTGGTCACCCTCGCACTGGCCTACGACGTCGATGCCCTGCACGACAACGGCAAGCTCATCCCCGCAGACTGGCAGAAGCGCCTGCCCCACAACGCCTCACCCTACACCTCCACCATCGTGTTCCTGGTGCGCAAGGGCAACCCCAAGCACCTGAAGGACTGGAACGATCTGGTCAGGCCCGGCATCGAGGTGATCACCCCCAACCCCAAGACCTCGGGCGGCGCCCGCTGGAACTACCTCGCCGCCTGGGCCTACGCGGCCAAGCAGCCGGGCGGCTCGGACGCCACCGCGCAAGAGTTCGTCAAAAAGCTGTTCGCCAACGTGAAGGTGCTCGATTCCGGCGCCCGCGGCTCGACCACCACCTTCGTCGAGCGCGGCATCGGTGATGTGCTCATCGCCTGGGAGAACGAGGCCTATCTGGCGGTGAAGGAGCTGGGGCCGGACAAGTTCGAAATCGTCACCCCCTCGCTGTCCATCCTGGCCGAACCGCCGGTCAGCGTGGTAGACAAGGTGGTCGACAAGCGCGGCACCCGTGCCGTGGCCACCGCCTACCTGGAATACCTGTACAGCCCGGAAGGTCAGGAAATCGCGGCCCGGAACTACTACCGCCCGATCGACCCCAAGGTCGCCGCCAAGTACGCCAAGACCTTCGCACCGGTGAAGCTCTTCACCATCGACGCCGAGTTCGGCGGCTGGCAGAAGGCCCAGAAGGCCCACTTCGCCGACGGCGGCGTGTTCGACCAGATCAGCGTGCGCTGAGCGCGGAGCCCGACCGAATGTCCATCCTGTTCCTCCAGGGCAGCGGAGCGTCGTCGTCGCCGGGGCTGATCGATGCGGCATCAAGGCGACGTCGGAACGAAAGGAAAGCACGGGTGGACGGCAACTGACCGTCGCGGACCGATCCGGCGCACCGCGCAGAACGGTCCGCCGCCTTTCCGACCCGCTATATTCGGCGTCTCGATATCAGCGCCACTGTGCTGCCCCCGATGTACGCCCCGCCCAGCTCTCAGCCGGCCGCACCCGCGCGCACCTTCCACGACCGCATCTACCGCGGCGACATCGTCGAGGTCGCCGGCAACGCGGCGATGGCAGACCTGGTGGCGCATGCGCGCGGGCTGGTGGAAGAGGCGCTGCGGCCGCACGACCCGCAGCGGCTGCACGAACACCTGACGCCGGCGCAGCAGATCGACACGCTGACCGCGCTGCAGCGCGCCTTCACCGCGTCGGCCGACACCCGGCGCATCTGGCGCACGCTGCTGGAATCGCTGGGCGTGGACCCGGCGCGCATCGCCTGTGACCGGCTGCACCTGCGCTTCCAGCCGCACCGCGCGCCGGACAGCGTGTGCGCCCGCCACGCCAGTACCGCCACCGTCGCCTTTCATCGCGACACCTGGGGCTCCAATCTGTATGCGCAGACCAACTGGTGGGCGCCGATCTACCCGGTCAGCGCCGGCCGCACGATGGCGCTCTACCCGGCGCTGTGGTCGCGCCCGCTGAAGAACAGCAGCGCCCGCTTCGACATGCGAGCGCTGCTCGAGCGCTCGTCCGCCGGCGGACGCACCGCGGTCGGCGCCGACGAGGCGATTCCGCATCTGCAGGAAGCGGTCGATGCGGCCGAGGCGCAGCCGGTGCTCGTGCCGCCGGGCACGCTGATCGCCTTTTCCGGTGCCCACGCCCACACCGGTGTCGGCAACCACACCGGCCTCACCCGCATTTCGTTCGAAACCCGCACCGTTTGGCTGGACGATCTGCTGGCCGGGCGTGGCGCGCCGAACATCGACGGCCACGCACCCTGGGCCGCACCCGGCCTGTTCCGCATGCTGGACGACCGGCGACCGCTGAATGAAGTGCTGGGCTGCGCCCGCACCGAAGCCTGCGCGCACTGGCCGCTGGCCACACAAGTGGGCAGCGGAGAGTTCGGCCCCCGCTGACAACAGCGACGGCGCGCCGCATCAGCCCCCCGTCTGTCTGCCTTCACTGCCTGCCCCGGTCTGCGCAGGACAGAAGAATTTCGCTCGAAAGAGAAGAGCGCCTGCGCTCACGCGCGCGACGGTACTCGCCGTTCGCCGGTCTGCAGCCGCCACAGCGAGGCGTACAGGCCGTCGAGCGCCAGCAGCTCGTCGTGGGTGCCGGACTCGGCGATGCGGCCGCCGTCGATCACGTGAATGGTGTTGGCGTGGCGCACGGTGGACAGCCGGTGCGCCACGATGAGCGTGGTGCGGCCGACCACCAGGCGGTCCAGCGAACGCTGGATGGCGGCTTCGGTTTCGTTGTCCACCGCCGAGGTGGCTTCGTCCAGCACCAGGATCGGCGGGTTCTTGAGTATCGCGCGGGCCAGCGCCAGCCGCTGCCGCTGGCCGCCGGACAGCCGCAGGCCACGCTCGCCCACCGGCGTGTCGTAGCCCTGGGGGAGTGCAACGATGAAGTCGTGCGCCTCGGCCGACCTGGCCGCTTCGATCACCGCTTCTCGGGTGGCGTCCGGCATGCCGTAGGCGATGTTCTGCGCCACCGAAGCATCGGCGAGAAAGGTGTCCTGCGCGACATAGCCGATGGCACGCCGCAGGTCCTGCAGGTTCAGTTCATTCACCGGCAGGTCGTCGAGCGTCACCCTGCCCTGCTGCGGCTCGTAGAAGCGCAGCAGCAGCTTGATCAGCGTGCTCTTGCCGCCGCCGGTGCTGCCGACGAAAGCCGCGCTGCGGCCGGCGCCGATGCGCAGGTCCACGCCGTCCAGCGCCGGGCGTGACGTGCCTTCGTAGGCGAAGGTGATGCCTTCGAACGCCAGCTCGCCGCGCACCTCGGCCTTCGGCAGCGCACGGCCGTCGTAGCGGATGTTCACCGGCGTCTGCAGCAGGTTCATCACCCGTTCGATCGACGACATCGAGCGCTGGTAGAGGTCGGTCAGGTCGGCCAGCCGGGTCAGCGGCCACAGCAGGCGCTGGGTCAGATACACCAGCACCGAATAGCTGCCGACGCCGATGTCGCCATTCAGCGCCATGAAGCCGCCGTACAGCAGCGTGACCGTGAAGCCGGCCAGGATGGCCATGCGGATGACCGGCGTGATCGCCGCCGACAGCCGGATCGCCTCGCCGTTGCGCGCGCGGTAGTCGTCCGAGCCCTGTTCGATGTGGCCCGCTTCGTAGTCTTCGGCGGCGTAGGCCTTTACCGTGGCGATGCCCTGAATGTTGTTGTTCAGCCGCGCGGCCAGCGCGCCGGCCGCTTCGCGCACCGCGCCATAGCGCGGCGCCAGCCGGCGCTGGAACCAGAAGGCGCCGTACAGGATGAGCGGCACCGGCACCAGCGCGAGGAAGGCCAGTTCGTGCGTGAGCACGAAAAACACGCCGCCCACCATCAGCGAACCGACGAACACCTGGATCAGATCGTTGGCGCCGCCGTTCAGGAAGCGCTCCATCTGGTTGATGTCCTCGTTCAGCACCGCCAGCAGATTGCCGCTGCGGTTGCGCTCGAAATAGGCCATGTCCAGCTTCTGCACGTGGCGGTAAGCCTCCATGCGCAGGTCGTGCTGCAGGTTCTGCGCGAGGTCGCGCCAGCGCACGTCGTACAGGTACTGGAACAGCGATTCGCCCACCCACACGAATACGGTGATGAGCGCCAGCAGCATGAGCTGGTCCTTCGGCTCCGCGATGCCGAAGCGCGCGAGGAAGCTGGCTTTCTGGTTCACCACCACGTCGACCGCGACCCCGATCAGCACTTCGGGCAGCACGTCGAAAAACTTGTTCAGGACCGAATAGAGGGACGCGATGCGCACCTCGCGCCGGTAGTTGCGCGCGTGCGAGAACAGTCGTGACAGGGGATGCATGGCAGGCTCGGGGAGGAAGGCGTTCGCCGCGCATGACCTCCGGCGGCGTGCCGGCATCATGACAGAGCCGGCCGCTCGGCGTCACTTTCCGCTGTGCAGCACAGCGGCCGGCAGGCCTTGTGCAGAACCGCGCAGCGCCCGCCCGGCGCCTGTTCCACCGGCATGCTGCACCGCAATCGCCCGACCGGCCGTCATGATCGCGGCCAACGCCAGCAGCGGCGCGGGCGACCGCCGGAACGCCCGCATGTCAAGGCTGTCACACTGGATCGGACCTGCCTAGAATCCTGCCGATTCACGTCAGGGAGGAGCCCAAACATGCAACAGATCGATCTTGTCCCGCTGACCGAAGAGGAAAAAATCGCCTGCCTGCCGGACCAGGAAATTTCCGGCGAGGTACTGGTCGAGAAGTACGCCAAGGGCGGCGAAACATCGGTGGCCGAAGTGCGCCGCCGGGTGGCCAAGGCACTGGCCCAGGCCGAATCCGAAGACCGCCGCGCACACTGGGAAGCAAAGTTCCTCGAAGCGCAGGACCGCGGCTTCGTGCCCGCCGGCCGCATCAGTTCGGCCGCCGGCACCAATCTCACCGCCACGCTGATCAACTGCTTCGTGCAGCCGGTCGGTGACTCGATCACCGAAATCGAGGACGAGCGCCCGGGCATCTACACCGCGCTCGCCCAGGCCGCCGAAACCATGCGCCGCGGTGGCGGCGTGGGTTACGACTTCTCCAGCATCCGCCCGGTCGGCGCCCGCGTGCGCGGCACGCAGTCGCGCGCCTCCGGCCCGGTCAGCTACATGCGCGTGTTCGACCGCTCGTGCGAAACGGTGGAATCCGCCGGCAGCCGCCGCGGCGCCCAGATGGGCGTGCTGCGCTGCGATCACCCGGACATCGAACAGTTCATCCACGCCAAGGACGGCGGCGACCTGACCAACTTCAACGTGTCGGTCGGCGTGACCGACGTGTTCATGAAGGCGGTCGAGGCCGACACCACGGTCGATCTGGTGCACAAGGCCGAACCGGCGCCCGACCTGAAGGCGGCCGGCGCCTACCAGCGCGAGGACGGCCTGTGGGTGTACGCCAAGCCGCGCGCCCGCGATCTGTGGGACCAGATCATGCGCTCGACCTACGACCACGCCGAGCCGGGCATCCTCTTCCTCGACCGCATCAACCGCGACAACAACCTGTATTACTGCGAGCGCATCGAGGCGACCAACCCCTGCGCCGAACAGCCGCTGCCGCCCTACGGCTGCTGCGATCTGGGTTCGATCAATCTGGTGCGCTTCGTGAAGAAGCCCTTCTCGGAAGCGGCCGAATTCGACTTCGACGGCTTCCGCGAAGTGGTGGCGATCGCCATCCGCATGCTGGACAACGTGCTCGACGTGACCCACTGGCCGCTCAAGCAGCAGCATGACGAAGCGATGGCCAAGCGCCGCGTCGGCCTCGGCTTCACCGGCCTGGGCGACACCCTCATCATGCTGCGCCAGCGCTACGACTCGCAGGAAGCGCGGCTCATGGCTTCGCGCATTTCCGAAGTCATGCGCGACGCCGCCTACCTCGCCTCGGTCGATCTGGCCAGGGAGCGCGGCAGCTTCCCGCTGTTCAACGCCGACCTGTATCTGTCCGGCGGCAATTTCGCGTCGCGTCTGCCGGCCGAGGTGAAGGAACAGATCCGCAAGCACGGCCTGCGCAACTCGCACCTGCTTTCGATCGCGCCCACCGGCACCATTTCGCTGGCCTTCGCCGACAACGCCAGCAACGGCATCGAACCGCCCTTCTCCTGGACCTACACGCGCAAGAAGCGCATGGCCGACGGCACCTTCAAGGAATACGCGGTCGAGGACTACGCCTGGCGCCTGTACAAGCACCTGGGCGGCGACACCGAAAAGCTGCCGTCCTGGTTCGTGACCGCGCTGGAAATTTCCGCCGCAGCCCACAAGGACATGGTGGCCGCGGTCGCGCCCTACATCGACACCTCGATTTCCAAGACGGTGAACGTGCCGGCCGACTACCCCTACGCCGACTTCGAGGACCTCTACCTCGCGGCCTGGAAGGCCGGTCTCAAGGGCCTGGCTACCTACCGCCCGAACAGCGTGCTCGGCAGCGTGCTGTCGGTCGACACGCCGAAGACCGAAGAGAAGAAGCAGCCGCACGACGTTGAACTGTCGGCGGTCGGCGCCAACCAGCGCCTGTCCATCGGCGCGCTGCCGGCGCCGGTGCTGGCCAGCCTGCGCTGGCCCGGCCGGCCGGACATGAGCGACGGCAACCCGAGCTGGACCTATATGCTGAAAACGCCGGGCGGCGAATTCGCGCTGTTCGTCGGCCACACCGAAAACGAAGGCCCGGACGGCCGCATCCAGCCGCTGCCTTTCGAAGTGTGGGTCAACGGTGCCAACCAGCCGCGCGGCCTCGGCGCGGTCGCCAAGACGCTGTCGATGGACATGCGCGCCAACGATCCGGGCTGGCTCAAGCTCAAGCTCGACGTGCTCGCCAAGACCGTCGGCGACGCCAGCTTCGACCTGCCGATGCCGCCGACCGGCGAACACCGCCGCATGCCCGGCGTGGTCGCCGCCTTCGCCAACGTCATCCGCTACCGCTGCGACAAGCTGGGCGCGCTCGAGCGCGAAGCGCCGACGCCGGTGCTCGACACCCTGTTTGCGGTGCAGGAGCCGAAGACCGGCACCGACGGCACGTTGAGCTGGACAGTGGACATCAGCAATCCGGCCACCAGCGAAGACTTCGTGCTCGGCCTGAAGGAAATCACCCTGCCTGGCGGCGAAACGCGCCCCTACTCGGTGTGGCTGTCCGGCAACTACCCGCGCGCGCTCGACGGCCTCACCCGCATCCTCGCGCTCGACATGCGCGTGATGGACCCGGCCTGGATAGGCATGAAGCTGCGCAAGCTCATCAGCTACCCTGAACCGCTGGGCGACTTCATGGCCTTCGTGCCCGGCACCCGCCGCCAGCAGAACTGGCCGTCGACCGTCGCCTACGTCGCCCGCCTCATCATCCACCGCTACGCCATGCTGGGCATCCTCGACGAGGACGGCTACCCCACCCGCGAAATGGGCATCCTCGAAGCCCCGCGCGGCGACGACGAACCCAAGCTCATGCAGGGCGCGCTGTGCAACGAATGCGGCAACCAGTCGGTGATCCGCAAGGACGGCTGCGATTTCTGCACCGCCTGCGGGGCGGTGGGGAGTTGCGGCTGACGGGTTTCCCGACAACTCCGGAAAGGGCGCCGCGCACGAGTCTTTTTGTGCACACAATCGGACTCGTGCGCATCGACTTCGACGCTGCCAAGAGCGCGTAATCACCGCGAGCGCGGACTGTCGTTCGAGCAGGCCGCGGCGTTCGACTTTTCGTCCGCGCTCATCGCGGTAGACGACAGGAAGGAATACGGAGAAGTGCGCTACGTGGCACTGGGCATGCTGGGCGAACGCCTGCATGTCCTGTGCTTCACGGAAATCACCGATGGCATCCGGGTCATCAGTTTCCGCAAGGCCAATTCAAGAGAGGTCGCACGCTATGCCAAAGTCCAGGCCACTGACTGACGCACAAGGCGAGGTGCGCGAAATCCGGAAGTCCGACCTGAACACCTTCAAGCCGGCGAACGAAGCGCTCCCCCCATCACTGCAGCGCAAACTCGGCGTGCGCGGCCCACAGAAAGCCCCCACCAAGGAGCGCGTCACCATCCGCCTGTCTCCCGACGTCGTCCGACGCTTCAAGGCGACCGGAGCCGGATGGCAGACGCGCGTGGACGTGGCATTGCAGGATTGGCTGGAGGCGCACGACCCGTCGAAGGTTGCGCGCTGACGGCGCGGCTCGGCGCGATGTGGCCGCCAATCCGTGCCAGGAGGAGCGACCTGCGCCAGATCTTATGTACTGGCCGAACCTCGACACCGCATACCGCAAGCGCGCATCGGCGTTCCCACCCGCTCCCGCGAGACTTCAATCGTCTCTGCACTCCATGGCTTTCGCCACTTCGCGTGCAGCCAGGGCGCGCCATCGCTGTTCCACGTACTGGCATACCGCCTCGCCACGCGTACCGGCGCAGTCGTAGCGCAGCGGCAGTTCGCCAGTCGCCGCGCGCCGGATATCACGCTGCAGCGTGGCGTCCGGACTGGCGAGCACGCTCTCCGCGTCGCGGTCGGACAGTTCGGCCTGTTCGTAGCTGGCCCGGATGGCTGCAACACGATCAAACCCAGCTCGCCGGGCGCGCGTCACCGTGTCGTCGATCGATGTGCCGAGAATCTGCGTGCGCAGTCGCGACAGGCGTGCAGCCTGGTAAGCAGGCATGCGGCTCGACAGTGACGCCAGCGATGCCGGGCAGCTCACCATCTGGAGCGCGACGCTGCGTCCTTCGCCAAGATCGAGCACCGGCCGGGTCAGTTCGAGGAAGTCGGGCTCGACCACCCGCAACTGGCCGCTGAGCGCGGTCGCCGTCCGGCCTTCAAGCTGCTGCGCCTGTTCGGGCGGCACAAGCAGACCGAACTTCATGCCGCGATAGCGCACATCGAGCTTGCTGCGGTCGGCGTCGTACGCGATCAGTTCGACCTGCAGCACATGCGGGAGCGTCGTCTTTTCCAGTCGTTTGTGGAAGGCTTCCGTGGTTTCATAGCTGCCCTTGACCGCCCGCGCCAGCATGTCGTCCAGCGCGGGATTGCGCATGAGGTCGGGCTGCCACAGCCGGGACGTCCAGAGCTGCGTCGCGGCATCGTAGTCCAGTCTCTGCCCCCAGCCGCCGAGCGCGGCGGGCGCCGGCAGTTCCGCCAGCCGGGCGCCGCTACGGATATCGAACACGGATATCGGCCCTTCACCCTGGCCCGAGGAAAACACCGTCAGTGTGTTCGATTCCGGATTGACCTGCGCCAGGATGATGTAGCTGTCGTATCCATCGGATTTCGGCGGACGGCCGAGCCCGGTGTTCACCGTCAGGGCCGGCTTGCCCGCCGCATCCAGCACAAAGACTTCGCCACTGCGCGCATCGGTCACGACCGCCCGCTCACCGGCAACGATCAGATGGGATGCGGGGCCACCCAGCGGCCTGAAGGTACACGACGACAGAGTCAGTTCGCCCGCCGGCGTGAAGCGGTAAAGCCGTTCGCCGACCGCGCGCATATGCAGGACGTCGCCCGTGAAACGGCACACGCTCGCGCCACTCTGTGGCACCCAGAGCACCGCCGTGGTCCCGCTTTCGCCGCCGCCCAGATTGGAGTTCCAGCGCGTGCTCAGTGCATAGGGCGTCGCCCCGACCCAGGTAACGCCCGGCGCCTGTTCGCCACCGCCATCCGCGTGCTGGGTGCGGCGCAACGCCTCGTTCCCGCGGTAGTAGGTCACCGCGTCCGGCGTAGTCGCGAGCACTTCCAGCGCACCGTTCGCGTAGCGTGCCGTGCAATCCGGCGGTGCGCTCGCGCTGAGGTCGGTGTGCGCGAGCACGGCGCCCGAGCTGTCGTAGGCGACCACCCGCGTGCAGCGCTTGGCGTCGCCCTCGATGACCACCAGGGGCTGACCCTGCGCGCCCGACTGCACCTGCCTGATCGCGGCCCAGCGCTGGACGCTGGTACCCTGCAGATCCAGCAGTTCGGCGGGGCCACCGTAGCGCATGTCGCGCGCGATCAGCCGCGCTGTGCCCAAGAACCACACCTGATTGAAGGCCGATTGCGCGCGCAGCACCTTGCCCTCGGGCCAGACGACGACATCGCCGTTGCGCGCAACCCATGCCAGGTGCTTTCCGTCGGGCGATATGGCGACCGCGGAGCGTCCGACCAGGGTGAGCCCGGGAGGCGTGTCGGCCGATGACTGCAACAATGCGCGGTGCAGCACCAGACGGCCGGCGTAGCGGCCCGGCGCGCGCAAGGCCTCCATGCGGGCGGCTTCGCTGGCGCGGGCGGCATCGGCGGCAAGCTGCTGCTGCGCCTGACGCCGCTCCATCTCGGCAGACTGTTGCGCGGCATCCTGCGCCTGGCGCCGCTGCGCCTCCGCCTGCTGCCGCTGTTGTGCCGCCTCGACCCGTCGCTCGCGTGCCTCCTGTTGCTGCATCCACTGGTTCACGCCCTGCATTGCGCGCCCCCAGGCCGCCGCATCGTTGGCCCAGGCAGCGGGCGTGGCGGCAACGCAGGTGACCGCAAGAACCAGCCAGAAGCGTTTCGTGCGCTGCGCGATCGATATCATCAGTCAGTCCTCGTAAATCTTTGTCCGCTGGCGATCGGCCCGTCGCGCATCTTCCACGGCGCGTATGGATCGCACCGTGCCGCAGCCGCTGGTGCCCACCACATGCCAGGCATCGGAACCGCGCGGGCTGCTGCGACCGAGGCAGATATAGACGGTCTTGCCGACACACACCTGGGTTTCCGGATCGTGGCGCTCCTTCTCGTCGCTGACGAAGCGACAGAACGGCGTGGGGAAGGCACTTTCGGTCCCGGTCGTACTGCCGCTGCCATCGGCGAAAGGCAGAAAGGCGGCCGCTCCGCGCCCTGCGGCGGCGCCCTTGCCACCGGACGCACCAGCGCCGCCGTCGCCCCTCCCCCCCGCCTTGTCGCCAAAACCGAGAAAAGCGTTGGCATCCTTTGCGGCCGCAGCGGGCGGCACGCCAAGTCGATCACCACTCGCGCCGCCTGCGCTACCCGGCTGAGAACTGGGCTGCTTCTGTTCCGCGGCGGCATGACATTCCAGCGCGCGGACCGTGTCCTGCCACACGCGCAGATTCTCTTCACAGGTTTGACGATCGCTGCCGAAGTCGCTGCATGAGCCCTGGCTGGTGATGCTTGCCAGCGTCTGGCGCGCCGCGTTCAGCGCGTTGGCTGCGCCACCTTGGGCGTCGATCGAATCGATGATCGATACGCGCTGCCCATTCACTGTGATGTCCATCGGACATCCGGCCGCGCGGCCCGCGTCACCGGCCGCCTGTCTGCGCAACGAGCTGCCGCCGTTCCCGCAGGCGGCACGAGCTGCGGCGGCATGCTCCGTCACGCTCTGATCCGTCTCGACCGTGCGCCAGTCGGCCGTCTCGCCACAGGCGCGCTTGGTAGCGACGAGATCCTGCGCCACCGCGAGCGTCTTGCGCGCGCGTGCGCAGGCATCGGGCTGGCGTGGCAGATTTCCCCAGAACTGCAGCACCTGCTCGCGTCGCTGGCCGCACGGCATGTTCTCGAAAGCAGGCCGGCCGGGCCAGGCACCGGCATCCGGCGTCTGGGCATGCGTGACGACGGGCGACAGCATCGCGACGCCGACGACCCAAAGTCCAGACAAGCAGCCCCTCAAAGCACGCACAAGGCGCAAAACGGAATGCGGGAGTGAAGTCGCCAAGCGGAAGCCCCTTCGAATGGTATGGGGCATTCCGTTAGATGGCTGCCCGCTGCATCCATTATGACGGCGATTTCCGTCCTGTCATGCGCGCATATATTGCAGAATGACCCGCCCGTTATTAATGCGGGCAGACCCCATTAATTTTCGGCAACTACCCGCGCGCGCTCGACGGCCTCACCCGCATCCTCGCGCCTGGGTGTGCGACAACGGCTACCGGCAGCGCGACCCCAGATACGCCGATCAGGCCAGAAACAGGGCGAAACCCGACGCGCTGCAGGACAAGAGCGAGAAGGCGAAACAGGCGCGCACGGCCAGCAGGAACACGCGCTACGCCAACACCGACTTCACCGAAGCGCCGGACCGCAGCCACTGCCTCTGCCCTGCGGGCAAGCGCCTCTATCGCAACGGCGGCGAATGCACGATCAACGGCTACGCCGCGACCACGTACGCCATGCCGCACGCGACTGCATGCCGTGCGAGCAGCGCAGCCGCTGCCTGCGCACGCCGGAGAAGACCAAGGTGCGACAGGTCGCCTTCTTCCGCGGCAAGCGCGACGGGGCCGAATCACACACCGAGCGGATGAAGCGGCGCATCGATTCCAGCGAGGGCAAGCAGATGGTCGCCGCGCGGTTTGCCACCGTAGAACCCGTGTTCGGCAACCTGCGGCACAACAAGCGGCTCGCCCGCTTCACGCTGCGCGGTCGGGAGAAGGTGGATGGGCAATGGAAGCTTTACTGCCTGGTGCACAACATCGAAAAGCTCGGGCACCACGGCTACGCAAATTAGGTAAGCTCGCGGGCGGGCCACGACGCCGGCATCGCGCCGGTCACGGGCCACGGCTGACGTCAGGAGACGACGATGAAACGAAGATTGCGGAGCTGAAATGAGGATGAACCACTTCGGACCGGCCAAGGCCGGCAGCAATCGCTTGCCCCGAGATGGGGTTTTTCTACAGCGTCGTTAAATTGCGCCCTAGACACCATGCTTGACGAAATCTTGGCGGGATCGGCGGAGCTTGAAGGGCGTTTGTTACCGATACTTAGCAGGCTGGTGAGAAACCCTTGAATCCTTCTGGATCATGTCCTTCCGTTCGTTTTTTCCGGCACCGGAAGTGCGCCGTGGCGTCTGATTCGGGGTTCTCTCACCCTCGCGTCCGGCTGCTCGCCA
>JBEQBZ010000012.1:0-101220 GCA_041639545.1 Methyloversatilis sp.
TCCCGAATCATCTGCACGACTTGCAGTTTGAATTCCGCCGTGAATGTCCTTCGTTCTCTATTGCTCATGTGCCTCGTCCAAGTGGAGACCACCTATCGAGGTGTCCGGGGAAATTAGACCACCACAGAGTTCGTAGGCACTGAAGATGCTGCCCTCTACCTCTCACTGCGGCTGGAAAAGATCCTCGGCTTCGGCATCTACGCCAAGCGCGAGAAGGGCCACCGCTTCTACCGTCACTCCTGGTCACTTGGCGAGGACGGCCGCTACGGCTTCATCGCAGTAGGCGGCCAGCGCGCAACGATGCTTTTCGAGCTGACCGGCGAAGGCTGCATGCATGCCACGCCCGGATGGGAAGCCGAGATGCACGCCTTCCTCACCTCCGGTGCCCTGACCGCCGGTGAGCTGACCGGCGCGAAGATCACTCGCATCGACATCACGCACGACGATCACGAAGGCAGCTACGACGTCGACCGCGCCTTCGACGACTGGAGCAATGATCGCTTCAGGCTCCCGCAAGCCCCGCAGTCGCCCGCCATGAACCAGGTCGGCAACTGGGCACGCCCGGACGGTCGGGGCCGAACCCTCTACGTCGGGCGTCGCCAGTCCGGCAAGTTCCTGCGCGTCTATGAGAAGGGCAAGCAGATGGGCGACCGTGAATCGCCCTGGACCCGGATCGAACTGGAGCTCAAGGCCGAAGACCGCGTCATCCCCTTCGACACCCTGCTCAAGCCCGGCCACTACCTCGCTGGCGCCTATCCGGCGCTCGAATGGCTCAACGAACGACAGTCCCGCATTGCAACGGTCCGCCACGCCGCCAAGAAGGGATACGAAGCCATGGTGCGTTACGTACGCCGTGCGGCCGGTGCCGCCCTGGCGGTTGCCGTCGCCATCAACGGACAGCAGTTCGTGCAGGACCTGGTCGCCGACGTCACCACCGACGAGATGTACCGCCAGATGGTCAAGCGCTCGCTTGACATGCCCACCTATGCCGTCGCCGATCAGGCCGAATCGGATCACGACGTATCAGGCCGCCTACCGCTGAAGGGAAATGACGATGTCCATTCTGTTTGATCTTGCCGAAGACCAGATCCGCACCGAACGCCGTGTCGTGCTGGGTGCCCGTGGGCGTGAATTCACGCTCGATAACGGCACTCACTTCGACTACACCGAAGTCTTCCTGACTGTGCCGCTGTCGCGCCCGGATGACCCGAACCCGATGAGCTGGGGCCTGGGCCTCGAAGTGCTGAAGATGCCCGGCAGCAAGAACGCCATGGCCATCAAGGAAGCCGATGCCTACATGGCCGAAATCCAGATCCGCGAGTTCCAGGCCGGCAAGGACGTGAGGAAGGAGATCGTCTCGGTAAAGCCCTTGCACCTGCTTGGCCAGAACAAGCAGGCACCGGCAGCCCAGCCGCCGAAGGGCTAATCTGAACTTCAAGCGTTTCGCATGCGAAACGCTCCACTCATCTCACAGGGAGTAAGACATGAAGATTGAACTGAAAGGCAATGGCCTGACCGTGAATGGCCAGCGCGCGAAGTGGTGGCAGACAGCGCTTGCGCTGCTCGCCGCCCCGTTCCTGTTCCTCTTTCTGCTGGCCGATGCGGTGCTGAACGCACCCGGCAAGTTCGGCATGTGGTTCTGCAACACCCTTGGCCGTGCCGGCCTGCCCGAGATCGGCGGTGCGCTGCTCCAGCTGCGCTACCCGACCAAGACTGTGAGATGGCTTCCGGCCGGAGCACCCGTTGAACGCATCGAGGTCCTGGAGCGCGCTTACAAGGTGGATTTTCCTCACCTCCGGCGTCCGCACTTCGAGGTAGTCAAAGTGCATTACTTGAACCGGTAAAAAAAGAGGCCGCTTGTGCGGCCCCGAAATTCCTTTCGACGGGGCTAACCCGCTTGAAAGGAACAGTCATGGATTACAAAAAAGTACGTCGTATCGGTAAGCACATTGTCACCGTTGAAGTTCGGGTGACTGTAACAGAGTACTTCCCGCCGTTTCGTGTCGTGATTTACGACGCCATCGGTAAGGAGTTGCTCGAAGAAGCACATTTTGACCGGGAAGAAACGGCCTCGCGCCATCTTCGGGACAGACTGAACTTCTACGAGGATATTCAAACGTCGGTGGATGGCGAATTGCTGCACTACACCGAGCTGGTTGAACTCTGGACAGTCGATCTCTCCATGGTGCCCAAGTTTGTGAAGCGTAGGCAGTTCTGAGTTCTTAGTACCAAGTCATAAACCGTAACGCGGGATAGCCCCGCCGAAAGGGATTTCGATGATGTCTCATCCTCACCTGGTGCCCCCGCCGATGACTGGCAACGGCGAGCACTTTCTGTCCCGCACCGTGCGGGTCCTGTCGGTCACCCAGATCAAGGGCGCCTTCCATGTCGCTCACGTTGAGCTGGACAACGGCCGCTTCGGTGACGTGCCCTGCGATCCGGACGTGACGAAGGCGGACACGGTGGGCCTGTACAGCACGATCCAGGTCCGTAACGGTCGCATCGAAGCGCGGCTTCGCCTGCGGAGACTGCACGCATGAATCTCACGACCGAATGCACCGTGCGTCGGGTGAAGCGCTCCGGCAACGGCATGCGCATCGCCACCGTGGAATTGCCTGACGGCACCTTCGGTGAGCTGCCCGCCGTCGAAGGTCTGAAGCCCGGCGACCCGGCTCAACTGGCGGTCACCGTGGGCCTGCAGATGGGCCGCCTCTACCCGCGTGCCATGCGCGCCGAACGGAAGAGCTGACCATGAGCTGCTACCAGTCGGACATCTATGTGCCGCAGTACAACGAGTACGGCGAAGAGATCGGCGGCGACACCTACTTCACCGGGTGCTACGCCAGCTATGTCGACACCGTCAGTGAAGCACTCGTTCTGTCTGGCTATATGCAGCCTTCCACCAGCAATTGCGTAACGGTGCATTTCGAGGAGGGCGGCACTTTTCGGTATTTCTGCTTTGACACAGAAAGTGGCAACGGCCCCTTCGAGACTTACGCCTTCCACCTGGTGGACGGCACGTCCGGCCCGGCCTACACCGGCGCCAAGGTCGCCTCGATCAAGGGCGGCTCCAACGGTCTGGGTTCGTTGCCCGACTATCCGCAGCAGAAAGGATCAGACATGCAGTGCGTAACCATTGGCGAGGGCGGTGCCCTCGTCGTTCAGAACCCCCAGCCCGCAGACCTCTCGGCCTGCGAAATGGTGGTGCTTTCGGGTTCGGAAGCGATGGGCAACCCCTTCGCTCTGAGCACGGAAGCAGGCGCGACCATCGCGGTCGCGATCATTGGCGTATGGGCTGTCGCTTTTGGCATCCGCGCCGCAATCCAAACCCTGTTCGTGAAAGGAAGTGAAGATGTTCAAGTCCCTGCGTAACCCCGCGGCCCGCGTCCGCGCGCTCGCCCTCGCTGCTCCGCTGGCTGTCGTGTCGGCCGCTTCTCACGCCTCCGGCGGTGGCGTCGATGTGTCGTCCGTGACCTCGGCCATCGGCGGCGCCAGCACCCCGATCGCGGCCATCGGTGCGGCCGTCCTGGTCGTGCTGGTGGGCATCAAGGTCTACAAGTGGATCGCACGCGCGATGTAACTCCGCTGTAGGCGCAGTTCTGCAGTTGTCGTTTCAGTAGTAACCCGGGGGGCTGCGGTCGGTCCCGGCATTCACCTGGGGGAATCACATCATGGGCGCATACGTCATGATCGCGCTGCTGGGGGCCGCATGGATCATCTTCCGCTACTGAGCGCACGCCGCGCAGTGCGCGCGCTTGCCGCTTTCTTCGTCGGCCTTTTCGCCGCATCTTTCTCGATCCTGGCACTGGCTGATCCAAGCACTCCGCCGAATCAGATGCCGTTGAACACGGTGTTGAGCCAGAACGGTCACTACTATCTGCGTCTGCAGTACGTCTACAGCGACTATGCGATGAGCTGTGTGTATCCGGCTACTCCGAGCGGATGGGGCAACTATCAAGTTTTAGGTGATGACCCGTCGCTTGGCACGATCTGCAAGTCCAGCATTGTTTTTCGCCGTGGGTTTTGCGCTGCAGGCCAGGAGCCCAGTTCCACCTCCTATCAATGCGGTGCATGTCCAGCAGGTGAAGTCCATGACGCACAGACTGGCACATGTGCAGTAGCACCTTGCCCGTCTGATCAGGTAAAGAACACGGCGACAAACCAGTGTCAGATGCCGTGCCCATCCTCCGGTACAGCGGGAGGTGGTGCGTATGTATCGCCGTTTACGATTCAGCCCAGCAGCATCTGTCGCACGGGATGCTCCTATACCGTCGGCAGCGCTTATCACATCCCTGGGACAGGTGGTGGCATCTACGGTGTATCCGGCCTGGTTAGCACCGGACAGTTTTGTGGCTCTGGCCAGACGCCGGAAACCACGCCCGTTCCGTCTCATAACAGTTCGAGCGATCCCGAGCCGGCAACGGTCACGCCTCCGGAGGATCCGCCTCGCTGCGGTACGGGCAAGTGCCCCGGCTACGTGAACGGAACATACGTGTGCGTGGCCTGCTCGGAGATGGCTTCCGAGAACAAGCCCGTCACGACTTACGACCGTAAGAACGAAACCACCACCACCGGTACGCCGCCGAATCAGTCGACCACGACCACCACCACGGATACGCGGTCGACGCACAACGGCACCGGCACGGTCACCAGCACGACCAGCACCACGACCACGACGACCGGCCCGAACGGCACGACCACCAGCACCGAAAGCAAGGAAACGAAGGAGCCGAAGGAATCCTTCTGCAAGGAGAACCCCAGCTCGGCCTTCTGCAAGGAAGGTCGCTTCGGGGGCTCCTGCGGCTCCTTTACCTGCGAAGGTGACGCCGTGCAGTGCGCAGTTGCACGCGAGATCCATCAGCGCAACTGCGAAGCGGTGGCGTCCAACGTCTATACGGACATGGTTGACGCCGCCCAGGCCGGCAGCGACACCGGATCGACCTACATCCAGGGACAGAAGGACGGCACGCCGCTCGATGTGACCGGCAAGTTCTCGTCCAGCCTGGACGCCTCGCCCATCGCCGCGGCCTGCCCCTCACCGCGCTCGGTGCCGCTGCCCGGCGGCAACAGCTTCGAGATCTCGTTCGAGAAACCGTGCGAAGCCGCGGGCTGGCTCGGCAACTTCGTCCAAGCGTTCGCCTATCTCTTCGCCGCACTGATCGTGCTGCGCAACCCGTCCGCGTGAGGTCTGACCATGGCGCTTCCCCTGATCCCCGTCATCGCCGGTGCCTCGCTCGGCGGCATCCTGATGAGCATCGCCACGTCCCTGGTCGGGCGCGTCCTCATGGCGCTCGGCCTCGGACTGGTGACCTACAACGCACTCGACCCGCTGCTCGAGCAGTTCCAGGCGAACTACTTCAGCCAGATGTCCGGCCTGCCGGCGGATCTCGCCGGCTTCGTCGGCATGCTCAAGATCGGTGAAGCGGTGCAGATCATCTTCGCTGCACTGGCCACCAAGCTCTTCATGTCCGGCTTCCAGGGCGTCATCAAACGCTGGGTGGTGAAGTGATCGAGCTGCAGACCGGCCTGCCCGGTGCCGGCAAGACGCTGCACACGCTGGCCCGCATCAAGGCGAAGGCCGAAGCCGAAGGACGCCCTGTGTATTACTCGGGTATCCCGGAGCTGAAGCTGCCCTGGATCGAGCTGGAAGACGCAACCAAGTGGTACGAGTGCGAAGCGAACGCCATCATCATCATCGATGAAGCGCAGCGCGTCTTCCGGCCACGGGGCAACGGTGCCAACGTACCGGAGCACGTCGCCAAGCTCGAAACGCACCGTCACCTGGGCATCGATCTGGTGTTGATCACGCAGCATCCGATGCTGATCGACAGCAACGTCCGCCGGCTCTGCGGCAAACACTTCCATTCAGTCCGCCAGTTCGGCCAGCAGAAAGCCAAGGTGCTCGAATTCGAGTCGGTGAAGGACAATCCGCTGTCCGCGCGTTCCACCGCACTCGAACACAGCTTCAAGTACCCGCCGGAAGCCTTTGCCTGGTACCGCTCCGCCGAAGTCCATACGCACAAGACCAAACGGCCGCTGCGCTACTACCTGCTCTTCATCCTGCCGCCGCTCTTCATTGCCGTGGTGGCCTATGCCGTCTCATGGTTCTACGGCCGCACCCAGGGCGAACCGCTCTCCGAAGGCTCGCGCATCGAACAAAGGCCGCATCAGGGGCCTGCGCAGCAGCCCGCAGGCACCAGCCCCGGCCGCACCCGTGAAGGCCGCATCACCACCGCCCAGTACCTGCAGGACAGACAACCGCGCGTCGACGGCCTGGAGTACAGCGCGCCGATGTACGACGAAGTCACCAAGCCCACCCAGGCACCTTATCCCGCCGCGTGTGTGGAGCTGAAAGGCAGCTGCCGCTGCTACAGCCAGCAGGCCACCCGCTTGCCCATGCCCGAGCACCTCTGTCAGGCCGTCGTGAAGGACGGTTTCTTCATGGCCTGGGATACCCGTACACCGGAACAGAAGGAACGCCGGAACGACACCCGTCAGAACGCCCCACTGGTGGCCAGCGCCGCCACCGTGACGCCGTCCGGCATCGCCATCGAAGCACCGCCACCGCGTGAAGGGCTCAGCGGCAGCACGCAGAAACAGCCGGAACAGCAACCGTATCAACCGCGCGTGCCGGCCACCTCGCCATGGCGCGCCCCCTGATCGCCAGGCTGGCCGAACTGCCGGTCAAGGCGGTAGAGGCTGCACGCGCCACCGTCCTCCCGATCCATCCGCTGCAGATCGACGTGCTGAAGCTGATCGCATGCTTCTGCATGCTGATCGATCACATCAACACCTGTCTGTTTGATCGCGCCTCGGTCTGGGCCTGGCTGATCGGCCGCCTGGCCTTCCCGCTCTTCGGGCTCACCTTCGTTCTGACCCTGAAGCCGCACAAGGCCATGGCCACCGCCAAGCGCCTGCTGATCTGGGCCACCTGCACCCAGCCCGTCTATGCGCTCGCCTTTGCCAACACCGGCTTCAGTCCCTGGTGGGCCGGCAACATCCTGTTCAGCTTCGCGACAGTGGCCTACCTGGTCGCGCTCGCTCAAGCGCCGTCACCGGCGAACGTCGCAAAGGGGCTAGCGGTGTTCGTGGTCGCCTCGATCATCCAGGCTCCGTCGTCCTTCGGAGCCGCCGGCCTCTTCGTCGTGTTGTCGCTGCATTACGTATTTCACAAGGAGCCGCGATCCGTGGTTTTCTGGGCTGGTTTGACGGTCATCAGCTTCCTTTTCCTGAATCCGGGGCTCACGGCCGCGGCCAGCATGCTCTTGGCCATCGTACTTTGCGTAGTAGGTGCTGTCGCTGGCTTGCGCTGCCTCATGCTGTCTAGGATTCACTTGGGCAGGTGGTCGCTTTGGTTCTACGGGGCACACCTGTTGTTTATCGCCCTTGCAACTGGTGTCCTTGGTCGTTAAGCGTATGCTTCGTGGAACATTGGGCAAACCGTTGAGTCGAAAAACTTGACAGCGCTGGGCTTGACGTGATTTATTCTCGCGCCCTTGGGCTGCAAGCGGCCATTGAATCAATGGCTTACGAAATAGCGGTATGAGTTGTGCTTGTAGTTCCTCGGTCTTGCGCAATTTGTACAGTCAGACGCAGATCGGTCGTAAATGTCAGTGACAGGCTGTCTGTTGTTTTATCTGTCACCACTTGGAGTCCGCGATGAAAGCTACCTACCACGTCCATTGCGAGTGGGATGAGGAAGCCAAGGTTTGGTACGTTGAAGAGTCTGACGTGCCTGGCTTGGCGGCCGAAGCCGGTTCAATTGAGGCTTTGGTGTCTTTGCTTGAGAAGCGTGTTCCTGAGCTGCTCGACGAAAACCAGATCGAAGACGGTTGTGAAGTTCCTCTTGAAATCACATCGTTGGCCCATCGGGTCGTGCATCGCTGCGCGGCCTGATGCATGGGCAGCGGTTACACAACAAAATTGAAGGAAATTCTTCGAGACGCAGGCTGTTATTACGTGCGGCCAGGCAAGGGCGATCACGAAATTTGGGAGAGCCCACATAGCGGTATGCGCTTTCCTGTCGATCACACGATCAAGTCACGGCACACTGCGAATCAGGTGCTTAAGCAGGCTGGGTTGCCGAAACAATTCTGACTGGACGAAAAACCGGCTTTCGCCGGCTTCCTCTTTTATGCCTCCCGTTTCGCATGCGAAACGACCATCCCCCTGAACTCCTCCACAAACTGCCGTAGCACCCCGTCCACCTCCTCCTCGGTCGGGTACGCCAGCAGGTTCTGCTGCCGCTTCATCCCCGCCCAGGCCATCACTACCAGCAGGTCAGAGTCCTCCGTGTTGGCGTAGCAGTCCTTCGCCGCGCGCCGCACCATCATTTCAAAGCCGTTCGGCGTCGAGGCGTCGCCCAGCACATCCTTCCAGTAGGCCCGCGCCTCCGGTTCAAGCGCCGCCCTGAACGGCTGGTAGGCCGTGGTGGTTTCCGCGCTCTTCGCCTCCTCGATCAGCCGCCACGCGTAGCACTGCTGCTGAGCCTGCACCTTGCGCGCAATCTCCAGTTGCTCCGCCTGGATGCGCTCACGGTCCTCCTGCACCGTCTTCAGCGTGACTTCACCGGCGCCGCTTGTGTCCGCACCTTCCTCGCCTCCGGTGTTCGACACGGCCGCCTGCAGCCGATCTGCCGCCAGCGCCTTCGCCTTCTTCACCAGCTCGCGCAGCGATTCCCGGCTCTCTTCACCGGCCCGCAGCCGATCCGTCGCCTGCTTCGCCTGCCACCAGTCCAGCGTGAACAGCTCCTTCATCGCCAGGATGATTTCGGGATCTTCGGTCACCCCGTCTTCAACCAGATCCGCGACGAAGTGCGGCAGATCATCCACGCAAGCGATCCGCTTGCACACCCAGGCGCGCGACTTGTTCACCAGCTCGCCCAGCTCCGCCAGGCTCATGCCCTCATTGCGCAGCGCCAGCAGTGCCCGGCCTTCCTCCAGCAGCGAGAGGTCCGCGCGCTGGATGTTCTCGGCCAGCTGCGCCTTCTTCGCCTCCGCCGGGCTGAACTTCGTCACCACCGCCGGCGCCGCGGTGGCGGCCGTAAGCCGGATCGCCGCAGCGCGGCGATGCCCGGCCACGACCTGGTACTTGTTGCCCTTGGCCGGCGTCACCACGATGGGCTGCAGCAGCCCGCGCGCCTCGATATCCCGCGCCAGCTCCCTCAGCCCCTCTTCGTCCATCGTCTCCCTGATGTTCTGATCCGTCAGCAGATCATCCAGCGGCACCAGCACCACATTCGCCACGCTGGCCAGCTCCGGCCGCTTGGCCTTCGCCGGTGCCTTCTTCACCGCCTTGGCCGGCGTCGCCTTCTTCTCGGTAGTCGTCGTCATGGCTCAAGCTCCCGTGCCGTAGTAGGTGATCAGCGCATCCCGAAGTGCCGTGTTCGGAATGCCGTAGCAGCTGTTGGAATGCGCGGTCACGTCTTGACCGCGCACGATCACGTATTCGTACGATGCGTTTTCCGGATCCCCGACCACGTACGCGCAATCGTTGCCCTCGAGCGCCAGCCGTTGGACGATCTCCTTGATCGTGGTGTATCGGCACCCGTACTGAAGCACGTGCAGGTCGAAAGGCATTTGCTTCGAAGCGTTCGTCGTCATGGCTCAGCCCTCCACCTGGTCGAGAACCAACAGCGCTGGCACTGTCTCCGCCGCCATCACCATGTCGTAGCCGTCGAATTGCCGCGTGAGCACCACCTGCTTGTGAGAAGAGCGGTGCCGATCCTTCAGATGCAGTTCCAGCATCGTCATCGCGTCCGCCAGGCTGTCGAACTCGTCCGAGCCGCCGTCATCGCCGCCGCTATAATTCGCTGAGAGTGTGTAGCGCATGTCCCTGTCCTTTCGCTTGTAAGCCGACCTAGCCGCTAGATTCGGAGCCCCCCACGTTGTTTCGGGTTTTCTCCGTGAGGCAGGCTGCGGCGTCGCCTGCCGTCCCATCCGCTGAGTTCCTCGCCCCAAAGGGTCGCGGACAGCACGCGAAGCGTCCTCCACCCAAAAAGCTTGCAAGAAGGCATGCCAGCGGCTTCATCGCTGGCGTGATTTCTTGCCTGCTTTCAAATCTTGGGAGCGATATGCGAGGAAGGAAGCGGATGGAACGGCGGGCACTGCTGGTCGCAATGAGACAACCCGAAACCCCGCGAAGCGGGCTCCGGGCAAAGCCCGCAAACCCCTGCCGGCCATCGGCCGGGGTACGGCCTCGAGCTGGACGAGGTGCGCACCAGGCGCACTTCGTCGCCTTTGACTTCCGGTGGTGCGCAGCACGACCGGGCCTTTTGCCCGAGATGAGCACATCGGCCAGATTGCCGATGTGCTCAAGTCCTTCTAGGCATCTGCCGATGGCATATCTCCAACGTCTTGATGTTCCCGGAGAAAGCCATGAGTCAGTGGATATTGGTTGTGCTTGTGACGGCCTACGCGGGTGACGGAAATGAAGAACTGTCCGTCACCCCGTCATTCGGCCCCACGTTTTCCAGCGTCAAGACCTGCCGCGAAGCCGCTGCAGCCATTTCATCGAAGTTTCCTTCGAGCCCGCTGCTTCGCAAGGCGGAGGGTGCAAAGCCGCCTCGTATCTTTTCTCAGTACGACTGCGTGGAGATTCCGCGATGAGCTCTCCCGGGAGTTCTCCTCATGAGAACGTGGACTGCAGCAGCCGAGCGTTGGCTAGAAGATCGCCTCGACAAGGCGACCATTGAGCAAGACCGCAGAAAGCTCGAGTGGCTCGCTGGCCGTCTTTCGATGTACGCCTTACCCGACATCAACGGTGATGTGCTTCGGAGTGTGATTCGGGCTCGTCTCGCTGAGGGCTCCAGTCGGACCACAGTCAATCGCTACATGGCCTTGGTGCGCGCTATTCTTCGTCGCGCCGTTCGTGTCTGGGAATGGTTGGACAAGGCACCTCATGTGCCAATGTTCAGCGAGCCGCGCGGCCGTACGACGTGGTTAGAGCCCGAGCAGGCCAGGCGACTTTTCGCCGAGCTGCCGGACCATCTCCGCGCGCCTTTCGTCTTTTCGCTCTCGACGGGTTTGCGCATGGCCAACGTCATCCGACTGCGTTGGACGGAAGTGCATCAGCACCGGTCTTTTCTGCTGTTTGAAGGGAATCGCATGAAGGCCGGCGACCCTTTCGCGCCGGCGTTGTCGGAATCGGCGCTTGAGATACTCCGGGCGCAGCGCGGCCGGCATGGTGAGTATGTCTTTACTTACAGGGGGAACCCGATGCAGCGGGCGTCGACGTCAGCCTGGTATCGGGCAAAGAGGAGGGCGGGCTTACAGCATGTCCGGTGGCACGATCTTCGGCACACTTGGGCGACCTGGCACGTACTAGCGGGCACTCCGTTGGATGTAGTGCAGGACTTGGGGGGCTGGAAAACGCGCATCATGGTTCGCCGGTACGCGCATTTGCAGCCCGGCGCGCACCGGGCGCACGCTGTGGCAGTCGATAATGAAGTGCGTCGGGTTATCGACAAATTCGATTGATCGACCGCCGTCGTTCGAGGCGCTCAGCGACGAAAGGATTGAAAATCCGCGTGTCGGTGGTTCGATTCCGCCCCAGGCCACCAGATTTCCGGACGGCCCGCCTTCATGGCGGGCCGTTTTCGTTTACGCGTCCGGATGGGCGCAGCGCCGGGATCGATGCGGATGGAATGAAGGGAAACGGCAGAGGAAGGGCGGCAGTGGTCGTCTGCGGGGCCCGCGACTCAGCGCTGCCGCGGACCTGCCCGGTGCGATGTTGGATGAGTCGTGCGGCTCAGGCCGGCAACGCGTAACGTGCCGACATCTCTTCGAGCAGCTGGTCGTACAGCGGCCGCATGAAGGGCGGCAGGTGCTCCATCAGTTCCCTGCGGTAGATGACCGAGGGCACGCGCTTGCCGCGGTGTTCGACCGCCTGCCCGATCAGGTGGATGCGGAATCCGAGTGCGGTCAGGTGGCGCGCCAGTCGTGCTTCGGTCAGCGTGAACAGATGTTCCACGCCATGCAGTTCGGCGGCGGCGAGCAGGCCCAGATACAGGCCGACCGGTATGTAGGGGAAGCGGGGCTGATCGCGGGTGCCCAGATCCTCTTCCGAGATCGCGATCGGGCCGCTGCTGTCGCCTTTCCGCTT
Organism: Methyloversatilis sp.; assembly: GCA_041639545.1. Taxonomy (GTDB): domain Bacteria; phylum Pseudomonadota; class Gammaproteobacteria; order Burkholderiales; family Rhodocyclaceae; genus Methyloversatilis. The sequence continues at coordinate 12,103 of JBEQBZ010000012.1, forward strand.
GCGGTAGTCCGACAGCACGGCAAGCCGCGAAATCTCGACCATGTGCCGGCGGTCTATGCGGGCAGGGTCGATGATGGTGCGGTCTATCGCGTCGCTGCACAGGTGTTCGAACGGAAGTTCGGCGGCCGGATCGGCCGGATCGACCTGAACCAGCCGCACGCAGCCGACGATGCGACCGCTGTTCTGTGCGCGCAGCGCGATCAGCAGCGACTGGTCGTCGTACTGATCGGTTTCCTCGTGCTCCTGATTGACTTCCTCGTAGCCCAGTTCCTCGCAGTACACCTGGTGCCGGACGCGATAGATCTCGCGCTTGATCGCTTCGTCCACGGCTGCTTCCACCGCGAAGTACTTGGCGAAGTTTTCCTTGAGGCTTCCGACTTCGAGCAGAAACATGATGACCTGACCGGTTGAGCCGCGGGTATGCGTCCCGCGTGCGCTGGGCTGTTCTTCTTACTGTAGTTTCTTCAGGTATTCCTTGTCGAACACCTTGTCCGGAATGTCGCGGATCTGCATGGCCCCGTACTCCAGCACCGACTGCTCGCCCGCCTTCAGCGCATCCTGCATGGTAAGCCGGGTGGGGCGCAGCTTGCCGCCCAGCGTCTTGTATTCGTCATAGACGCAGGTTTTCAGCAGCTTGTCGGACAGCGAATAGAACTCAGCCTTGTGCGGCGCGTTGTTGGATGCACGCACCCACAGCAGTACGCGCGCATAGGTCACCCCGCGGTCGACTGCGCTCAGTTCGAGCACATGATGGTCCTGACCGTCCACCTTTTCGGTGCGGAGCAGCTTCGGGGTGTAGTCACCGGAGAAGTTGGCGCGCGCCAGATCACCGTTGGCCACCTGACCGGTCAGTCGTTGCGCCAGCGACAGGCGTACCGGCTGCGATACGGTGGGCAGGAACACCCACAGGTCGCGCGCCTTCATCAGCAGAATCTGGCCGCGCTCGGATGCCGGCTCGGTCGTCTGCACGATGGTGTTCTCGTTGCCCTTGGACAGGATGCGGTACTTGCGGAATTCCTCTCCGCTTGCCGTGGTCGAGGTGACGCTGACTTCCACCTGGAAGGGTTCGCGCGGGAACCGGATCGTGTCAGCCTTTTCCAGTATACTCGCGGCATCTTGGGCGTATGCCTGTGAAGCGGCCCACAGCGGTGCAGTACAGACCGCAGCCGCTGCCAGAATGCGCAGCAGGGCATGGCGAGCGCGTCGGGCGCATGCGGCGGACGCAAGGGTTGCCCGCTGTGCGCAAGGGGTGTTCGGATGATTCATGTTCTTGTCTCCAGCACCGGGCGCATGACCCGTTTTCTGAACCGGGCTTCCAGATGAACAACGTCGTCCAGATCCGGAATGTGAGCCGCAGCTACATGCTTGGCGGCCAGCAGGTCAATGCGTTGAAGAATATCACGCTGGATATTGAGGACGGCGTGTTCATAGCCATTGCCGGCCCGTCCGGCAGCGGCAAATCGACACTGCTGAACCTCATCGGGTGCATCGATACGCCCACGTCCGGCCAGATTCTGATCAACGGTCAGGACGTGTCCGGCAAGACGCCGGACGAACTGGCCAGTCTGCGTGCCCGCACCATCGGTTTCATCTTCCAGACCTTCAATCTGCTGCCAGTGCTGTCGGCCTACGAGAACGTCGAGTATCCACTGCTGCAACTGCCCGAAATTGGCAAGGAAGAGCGTGACCGCCGGGTGCGCTACTTTCTCGAAATCGTCGGTCTGGGCCAGAAGATGAGTCATCGCCCGAACCAGTTGTCCGGTGGCCAGCGCCAGCGCGTGGCGATTGCCCGGGCGCTGGCGGTGCAGCCGGCCATCGTGCTGGCTGACGAACCGACTGCCAACCTCGATCGCAAGACCGGTGACGCTATCCTTGAACTGATGCGCGAAATCAACCGCACGATGAAAACGACCTTCATCTTCTCGACGCACGACAAGCGGGTGATGTCGATGGCAGACCGTCTGGTGCGTATCGAGGATGGTGAGCTGACCGCGCTGGGCGTGCAGAAGTCGCCGGGTGAATGGGCTTACGTCAAACCTCCGAAATCCGCTTCACTTCAGGCTGCTGCTTCATGATGCGTCCTTCTTTCCCGTCCTTCCGCCGTGGCCCGCTGGTCGCACTGACCTTCGCCGCCGCCTGTGCGCTGTCACCGGTGCATGCGGCCGATTCGATGGACGATCTGTTCGCGGATCCGCCGGCCGAGGCGGATGGCAAGGTAAAGCTGGCGGACGGTGCGGTGAGTGCAAGCGACAGTTCGTCCGGTTGGCGCGGTTTCAGTCAGTTCGAGCTTGCGCGTACCGTGTCCGGCAACAGCCACTGGTCCAAGGCGCGCTGGAGAAACGAACTGGGCCGCAGCGGCAGCTTTGGCCAGGGCATCAAGTGGAAGGCGGTCGGCCGCATCGATTACGACTTCGCCTATGGCTGGGAGAACGATTTCTATCCGTCGGCGGTGCGCGATGATCGTCGCAGCGAATTCGCCTGGCGCGAGGTGTATCTGGATGTGCCGGTCGGCGACGTGGAACTGCGGCTTGGGCGTCAGCACATCGTGTGGGGGGAGATGGTCGGTCTGTTCTTCGCCGACGTCGTTTCGGCTCGGGACATGCGCGAGTTCTTCACTCAGGAATTCGATCAGCAGCGCATTCCGCAATGGGCCGCGCGTGCCGAATACTTCCGCAATGACTGGCGCGCCGAAATGATCTGGGTGCCTTATGTGAGCGTGGACAACATCGGCCGCTTCGGCGGGGATTTCTATCTGACCCAGCCCGACATTCCTGGCGTTGCCGCTCGCTACGACGCACAGGTGCGCCCTGACCAGAAACTGAGCAACTCGAACTACGGCCTTCGCGTGGGGACCCTGGTGCAGGGGTGGGATCTGTCGGCCTTCTATTACCGCAGTCTGGACGTCAATCCTACATTCGCCCGCAGATTCGCGAGCCCGACCACGGTTGTCTACTCACCGCGGCATGACTGGATACACCAGTACGGCGCCACCCTCACCAAGGATTTCGGCTCTTTCCTGCTCAAGGCGGAGGCCGTGTTTACGCAGGATCGCTTCCTGCCGGTATCACCCCTGTCGGCTCGCCCGGATGGTCTTGTCCGGCAGGACATGGTTGATTACGCGATCGGCATCGACATTCCTTTCATGTCGGAGTCGCGTCTGAACCTGCAGTACTTCGAGCGTGCTCACCTCGATCGGGCCCAGGACCTGCTGGCGGACAGGCGGGAGAACGGCATGGCGCTGATGTACAACCACAAGTTCGCGGAGCGTCTGGAGGGCGAAATGCTGTGGGTTCAGTCGCTGGTGCGCAACGACTACATGTTCCGCCCCAAGCTCATCTGGCGAGTGCAGTCCAACTGGCGTGCCCAGTTCGGTGCCGACCTGTTCGGTGGCAATTCGAATGGCTACTTCGGTCGTTTCGGAAATTCCGATCGTTACTACGGCGAACTGCGCTACTCCTTCTGACCCTCACCGGAGGCTTCCCATGAAGGTGCTGATCACGGGCGGAGCCGGCTTCATCGGCTCGCATACCGCCGATGCGCTGCTGGCTGCAGGCCACAGCGTGCGTGCGCTGGACATCCTGGATCCCCAGATCCACGGCGAGGCGCGTCAGCGCCCGGCCTACCTCGCCCCCGAGGTTGAGCTTCAGGTGGGCGATGTCTGCAATCCGGACGATGTGGCGCGCGCGCTCGACGGTGTGGATGCGGTCTATCACTTCGCTGCGCTGACCGGTGTCGGGCAGAGCATGTACGACATGACCCACTACGCCCGCGTCAATGCGATCGGTACGACCACGCTGATCGAAGGCATCGTGAAGGGCGGTCATGCGCTGAAGCGCCTGGTACTGTCTTCATCGCGGGCCATCTATGGCGAGGGCGCCTATGTCTGCCCGGCGCACGGAGAACAGTTCCCCGCGCCGCGGACCCGAGAGCGGCTCGAGTCCGGCCGTTTCACGATGCCCTGCCCGGTGTGCGCGGGCGATCTCGACGCGTTGCCCACGCCTGAACACAAGCGCTCCGAGCCCTTTTCGGTTTACGCGATCACCAAGAAGCACCAGGAAGATTTCGTCCGCTATGCGGCCGAAACCTTTGGCCTGCCGGCGGTCATCCTGCGTTACTTCAACGTGTTCGGTTCGCGCCAGTCGCTGAAGAATCCCTACACCGGCGTGGTGTCCATCTTCTACTCGCGCATCTGCGCTGGTCAGCCGATCTCGGTCTATGAGGGCGGCCTGCCGGTGCGCGACTTCGTGCATGTGTCCGATGTCGTAGCCGCCAACATGCGTGCGCTGTTGGCTGACGTGCCGTCGGGTTCCACCTTCAATGTCGGTGCCGGTGTGGCGAGCACCATAGGCGACATTGCGAACGCACTGGCCCGGGCGGTCGGCAAGCCGGTCACGATGGAAGACCGGGGTGAGTTCCGCGTCGGCGACATCTTTGGCTGCGTCGCTGATCTGACACGATCCCGCGCCGAACTTGGCTATGCGCCAGCCTGTTCGCTGGATCAGGGCATGGCCGAGTTCGCGGCCTGGGCAAGCGGCCAGCCGTCCGAGGACCGCTATCAGCAGACTGTGGCCGAACTGAGCCGCTTCGGTCTGTTCGGTCGCGCAAAGGCACCCTGATGGCCGCGCGCCGCCGCGTGCTGCTGGTGGCGGAAGCGGTATCGCTGGCCCACGTTGCACGGCCGGTGGTGCTGGCCGGTGCGCTGGCAGACGATCACGACGTGACCGTTGCTTCGGCGCCGGTGTTCGATCTCTGTTTTCGCGGCACCGGTCTGGCGCGTGAATCGCTGGAAAGCATCCCGGCCGCCACCTTTCTCGAACGTCTTGCCGCGGGCGCCCCGCTGTATACCCGGGCCGAACTTGAACGCTATGTCGACGAGGACGTGGCGCTTCTGCGCCGATTGCGCCCGGACGTGGTCATCGGTGACTTCAGGTTATCGCTCAGCGTTTCCGCGCGCGTGGCCGGCATTCCGTATTTCGCACTGTGCAATGCGCACTGGAGTCCGTGGGCGCTCCACGACCGCTTTCCGCTGCCGGACATCACGCTGACCCGGGTGCTGGGGCCGAAGCTGGCCGAACCGCTTTTCAGGCTGGGCCAGCCGATCGCTTTCCGGCTGCATGCAGGGCCGCTCAATGCGGTGCGCCGCAAGCACGGCCTATCGACGTTTCCCGATGTTCGTCATGCCTACACCGATGGCGACCGTACGCTGTACGCGGATACCCCGTCATTGGTGCCGGTAGGACCGGATTGCCCGGCCCACCATCACTATATCGGCCCCATCGTCTGGTCCCCATCCATGGATCTGCCGGAGTGGTGGAATGCGCTGCCGAAAGGGCCGCTCGCCTACGTGACCCTGGGTTCGACCGGGCGAGTTGATCTGCTGCCTGACCTGTTCCGCGCGCTTGAAGATTGCGGTGTTAACGCGATGACCGCGACTGCAGGACGTTCCGATGTGGCTTCACCTGGCCCGCACTGCTTCGTTGCGGATTACCTGCCAGGACTCGAAGCCGCAGCACGGGCGGATTTCGTCATCTGCAACGGCGGCAGCGCAACCGTGTACCAGACGCTGTCGCAAGGCCGGCCGGTGATCGGCGTCTGTTCGAACATGGATCAGTTTCTGACCATGGCCCGTGTGGTCGATGCGGGGGCGGGCATCGCGCTGCGCGCGGGCACCGCTGGCTATGGCGATCTGAGTGCGGCCATCCGCCAGATGTGCGGCCCGTCCGGGGCCGTTTTCCGGGATGCGGCGCGGGCTGTCCAGGCGGATTTCCGCAGGCACGATGCCGGAGAAGAAATACGCAGGCAGGTTGCCGCGCTGTAAGGGCGTGCGGCGCGATCCGGGTGACGGTATGCCCCGTGTCGGAAAAGCTGTCGCTTCCCGAAATCTGCATTTCCTGCAGCGCTGTAAAACTGGACCACCAGAAAACAAAAACGGGAGCCGAAGCTCCCGTTTTTGTTGATGCCTTGACTCGACCTATCAGGCCTTGCGGCGACGGGCCAGGGCCAGACCGCCGAGCGCCAGACCAGCCAGCGCCAGGGTGCCGGGTTCCGGCACGGCCTGCAGCGGGCCGTTCGGGTCGGTCTGGAACAGAATGTCCGGACCGGAGGCCACCAGGCCGTTGCCGCCAAACTGGATGGGTACGCCGGAGGTGCCACCGTTCGTCGTGCCAACATTCGGCGTGATCGAGCCGTGGAACTCCTCAGACGGGTCGACCGAGGTGAAGGGCAGGTTCTGGTTGATGTTCGAGATCAGGAACTCGGTCAGGGTACCGTTCCAGAAGCTCAGATCGTAGGTGGTCGGCACAACCGACAGCAGATCGATGATCGGGGTGCTGCCGCTGCCATTCACGCTCTGCACCGACGACAGGGACGAGGTGCCGTTCGAATCGTCACCGTCACCGCCCAGGGCGCTGGTGGTCGCACCAACCGAGAAGTTCGAGAACACGCCGGCTTGCGAAGCAGCCGGAGTGACCTTGCCTTCGAACACCAGGGTGCCGTCGTTGAAGCCGGCGCCCGAAGCGTAGTTGGAGGCAACCGCACCGGTGTCGTCCAGATCCTGAACATACACACGGAAGTAGTTGATCGTCTGGGTAGCCGCGAAATCGAAAGTGGCCTGGTTGGTCGGGAAGGTCTGCGCGAAGCCGACGATCTCGGTGTAAGCCAGTTCAAAGGTGATTTCGTACTTGTTGGCGGTGCCGCCCGCACCGGTCCAGAGGCCGGCAGTTGCGCCGACGCCATTCTGGAACAGGTTCAGACGACCTTGCGAGTAGACCGTGAAGGCGTTGCCGGTCAGCGGGAAGCCGCCGGTGGTGTTGGTGACGCCAGCGACGCCGTCATTGATGCCGTTTGCCAGCTTGACAAACGCTTCATTGCCGCCTTGCGCCAGCACCGGCGACGGGGCCCAGTCGAATGCAGCGATGCCGCCGACCTGGCCGTTGGGGGTGAACACGCTGATCGGCGCTGCGTGTGCAGCGGCGAAGGCGCTTGCCAGCGCTGCGGCAACGGCGATTTGCTTGAACTTGATCATTTGAATTACTCCGTTTGTTAGCTTGGGAGAACCACGGTTGCCTATAAGCAATCGGCGGGCCAGTTTTTAAATTTGTTTTTATCGCATTGAAAATAATGATGTTTTTTTTGAGGTTTGTTCGTTCGGCGGCGGTTCTGTCTGCGGTATTCCCGGTTCTGTAAGGTTTACCGACAATCGCCTCAGCGCGCCTGAAATGCGCTCAGTCGAGGCAGCGGCAGGCGGATGGATCGACCCGGTATCGGACGTTTCCGGCCGAGCCGGCACACCCAGACCGTGCGATTCACGTTCTCCGGTGAAAGCAGCGCACCCAGGCGGGCCGCAAGATCCTCAGCGCGATGGCGTGCGGAGCCCTTTTCGGTGAAGCGCTTACCTTCGCGAGCGTACTGATTGAAGATGAGCGGCGTCATTTCCGGCTGAGACTGCAGCCCCAGCTTTTCCGCCGTCAGCCACAGCCGCTGCATGGTGCGACCGGCGGCGATGTGGTCGTCTATCGAGGCGGGTGCAGTAGGGGCGACCATGAAGGCGTGGGCCGAGCAGGCGATGCCCGGGATGAAGTCGAGCTGTATGCGCGGTGCCAGGGTGCCGAACATCCACCTGTTAAAGAAATCGACGCGACCCCAGCTTTTCATGACGAATTTCATGAGTCGGGCGGTCATCGGGTCCACGCCTACCGCCACTTCCGGAATGCGATCCTCGCTGAAGCGGGCGCCCCACTCGATGATGGTCGAGTGAGTGCGGAAGGCTTCGGGGATGGTGAGCCTGATTTCCGCGCTGTCGAAATTCAGTTTGGCGATGCGTGCCCGCTCTCCCAGCGTTTCGAACCATACGATGCGGTAAGGCGCGACCGCGGCTTCCAGCGCCTTGCGCTCGTCCAGCGTCAGCGCCCGGCTGCCCATGGCGCGGCGCTGCACGGTGCGGGTTTCGATGCAGGGGATGAGCGGGCTGGGCTGGACCGATGAATCGGGTGCCAGCCGCACATCGAACAGCAGGTGGGTGTCCGGCGTGTCCGGACGGCGCGTGATGTCGGCCCTCAGGCCGTGGTCGCTGGCCGCGATGGACAGCGTTTCCAGCAGGGCGCCGACCGCGAGTTGGCTGGCGTGACCGTCCAGGTCGTAGACGCACCAGTCGCGGGTGTCCAGACCATGAATGACCACGTGGTCGTCAGCCAGAATCTCGAAGCGCCAGGTCTGGGTGTTGTCGCCGCTGGGCGCCCAGCGGGCCTGGTCGAGGATTTTTTCTATCGTGCGCATGGGAAGCTCCGTTAATCAGGCGCGGGTAATCTGCTTGAGCAGTTGCCGCCGGCCAAGGGCGATGATCAGGCGCTGGATCGGGTTGCCGTTGCCGCCCGGACGCCAGGTGCGGACCATCCGATTGCGGAAAGCGTCGAACTGCAAGGCCCACGGGGCGGGTCTTACGTCGCCGCGGCCGAGCAGCAGCTTGACCGTTTCGGCTGCAGCCACGCCTGCGCAAAGGTTGCAGGCAATCATCGTAGACGGGCCGCGCTTGTTCGCCAGATCGATGCGGGACGGCTCGACCAGATAGGGGCGGTGCAGTCCGGCAGGCGCCAGGCCGACCAGGAAACGCAGGGCCTGTTCGGTTTCGTCGCAGCCCTCCAGCCTGAAGTACTGCTCGAAGCTCATGCCCTGAGGTGAGAACACCAGAAGGCCGGTGCCCATGCCGAGCGGTGCTGCGGTTACCGCAGGAATGCCCAGTCGGTGGCAGGCGGCGAAAGTGGCGCGGCGAGCGGAAAAGGCAAAAAAATCAAGGCCGTCGACATAGACGTCGGCGCCCTTCAGAAAACTGTCCGGGTTGTCTGGCGATACGCCTTGCGGAAAGCACTCGATCTCGATGTCCGGATTGATGTCGCGCGCCTGTTCCGCCAGCACCTCTATCTTGGGGTGGTCAAGCGTGCTCATGGTCGCGCCGACCTGGCGATTGAAGTTGTGTACGCCGAAGGTGTCGAAATCGGCGATCCGGAAGCGGCCTATGCCCAGTCGGGCCAGCGTGAGCAGGTGAATGCCGCCGACGCCGCCAAGCCCGGCGATGGCGATCGTGCTCCGGCGCAGTCTGGCCTGTTCGGCTTCGGTAAACCAGCCAAGATTGCGACTGAATGCATCTTCGTAACTGAACTGTGTTGTCATCGTTCCGCCCGGTGTCCCGTCCATCTCCGACGCATGCTTCAACAGCTGAGGATGGTGAGGGGAAAACTGTTATGCTGGCAATACCTTAGCACCTGAAGTCTTGAATCCGGATGAAGTTTTGGCTGCTTGACCTGTGGCTGGCGATGCGCAGCGTCCTCCGTCAGGGACGCCGCACGCTCATTGCCATCGGCGCGGTCAGTTTCGGCGTGATCGCGATGATCCTGTCGGCCGGCTTCATCGAATGGCTGATGGAGGGTATGCGGGAGTCGACCATCAAGTCTCAGCTCGGCCACGTGCAGGTGGTGCGCCCGGGCTATGTCGAGCGCGGTACGTCGGATCCCTACGGTTTCGTGATCGACGGAGAGGACGCGCTCCGGCAGAAGATCGAAGCCGGTCCTGACGTGAAGGTCGTGGCTCCACGGCTGAGCTTCAACGGGCTCGCCAGCAAAGGCGACAACACGCTGGCCTTCCTCGGGCAGGGTGTGTCCGCGAAGGCCGAGTCGGTACTGTCCAGTTCGGTCACCATAACCCGCGGCCGCAATCTGTCGGCCGACGGCGTGAGCGAAATGATCATGGGCCGTGGCCTGGCTGCCAATCTCGGCGTGCAGGTCGGCGACATGGTGGTGCTGATGACCACCACCGCCGCCGGCAACGTTAACGCGGTTGAGGCGCCGGTGGTCGGTCTGTTCAATTCGGTCAGCAAGGAGTACGACGATTCGGCGCTGCGCATGCCGCTTGCGCTGGCCCAGCAGCTGGTTCGGGTCAATGGCGCCCAGCAGTGGCTGGTGCTGCTCGACGATACCGCGCAGACCGACGCCAAACTGTCCGAACTGAAAGGCGTGATGCCCGCCGGCAAGTTTGATCTGGTGCCCTGGTATCAGCTGTCCGACTTTTACAACAAGACGCGCGATCTTTTCGCCAGCCAGGTCAACGTGGTGCAGTTCATCATCCTGATGATCATCGTGCTGAGCATTTCCAACACGCTGTCGATGAGCGTGATGGAGCGAGTGAGCGAAATCGGCACCTGCATGGCGCTCGGACTGAGCCGGGCACGCATACGCCGCATCTTCATGTCGGAGGGTGTGATGCTGGGCGTGGTGGGCGGCGGGCTGGGCGTGGTGATCGGCTGCGTGCTGGCGCTGGCCATTTCCGCGGTGGGCATTCCGCTGCCACCACCACCGGGCATGGAACAGGGGTTCAGCGGAGAGATCCGCCTCACTTTCGGCATTGTCGCCAGGGCGCTGGGAATCGCGGTGGCCAGCGCTTTCGTGTCCAGTCTCTATCCGGCCTGGCGCGCTTCGCGCATGAACATTGTTGACGCACTCAGGCAGAGCCGCTGACCGCCATGTTCAAGCTCGCCCTGCGCAACATCCTTCGCCAGAAATCGCGTACCGCGATGACGCTGGCGGCCATCATCTTCGGTGTGGCCGGTCTCATCCTCAGCGGCGGTTTCGTGGCCGACGTGCTCACCCAGCTGGGCGAGGCGACCATACACAGTCAGCTCGGCCACGTGCAGGTGTTTCGCAAGGGCTTCTACGAGCAGGGGTCGCGATCGCCCGAGAAGTTCATGATTGACGATGCGGAAAAGATCGCGGAGTTCGCGGCGCGCATGCCCGAGGCGGACGCAGTCCTGCAGCGGGTGAGCTTTACCGGTCTGCTCAACAACGGTAAGGCGGACTGGGCGGTGATGGGCGAGGGCGTGGAGCCGGACAAGGAAAGTCATCTCGGCACCTTTGTCCGCATCACGGCCGGGCGTGCCCTCAAGGACAGCGACAGTGGCGGCATCCTGATCGGCGACGGCGTGGCCAAGGCGCTGGCCCTCAAGCCGGGCGATGCGGTGACGCTCATCATGAACACCGCAGACGGTGCGCTGAACACCACCGAGTTTTCGGTGGTTGGCGTGTTCCAGAGTTTTTCAAAGGATTTCGACGCGCGTGCCGTAAGAATTCCGGTAGCGGCCGCCCGCAATCTGGTCGCCCGCGAGGGTTCGAACTCCATCGTGCTGCTGTTGCATCGCACGGTTGATACGGCCAGGGTCAAGGAGTTGCTGGTGCCCAAGCTGGAAAGCCTGGGTTTCGATATCCGGGACTGGGTGCAACTGTCGGACTTCTATTCGAAGACCGTAGAGCTCTATCGCACGCAGTTCGGCGTGCTGCAGTGGATCGTGCTGATGATGGTGCTGCTGAGCGTGTTCAATACTGTAAACATGAGTGTCTTCGAGCGTGTCGGTGAATTCGGAACGCTCATGGCGCTGGGCAATTCGCGAGGATACGTGTTCCGTCTGGTGCTGGCGGAGAACGCGGTTCTGGGGTTGAGCGGCGCGCTCTGTGGCGTGCTGGTCGGGGTGCTCGTTGCGCTTGCGATCAGCGAGGTCGGGATTCCGATGCCGCCGCCGCCGAATTCGAACGTGGGCTACACCGCATCCATACGGGTGATGCCTGAAAACGTGATGCTGGCTTTCATGGTCGGTGTCGGGGCTACCGTCGCGGCGGCACTGCTGCCTGCAAGAAAGGTGTCGCGCACGCCCATCGTCGACGCCTTGCGCTACAACATCTGACCGGCCGTGACGCATTAGAGCGCGCGAACCGGCGCCTTGGCTATGATTCGCGGCTTGTCTGGCCGCTGTCCTTTGGAGGATGCAATGTTCACTTCTGACCGTCTGATGTCCACGCTGCGCCTGCTGGCGCTGCTGGTGGTGCCGCTCGCCTTCGCAGGCTGTGCCTCCTCGCCCTATCCGCCGGCCCCGACCCAGGCCTACAGCGACGATTACAACTACATTCTGGGTCCGGGTGACTCGGTGAGCATCGTTGTCTGGCGCAATCCGGAGATTTCTTCCACCGTCACCATCCGCCCGGATGGCAAGATCACCGGCACCCTGTTCGAGGACCTGCCGGCTGCCGGTCGTGATCCTTCGACCCTGGCCCGCGAGATCGAACAGGTGCTGGGCAAGTACATCCGTGATCCCATCGTCACCGTCATCGTCGCAGGCGGCATCGGCCCCTACAGCGAGCAGATCCGCGTGATCGGCGAAGCGGCCAAGCCCCAGGCGCTGGCCTACAAGCAGAAGATGACCCTGCTCGACGTGATGATCGCAGTCGGCGGCATCACCGATTTCGCCGACGGCAACGCGGCCTCCATCCTGCGTACGTCGGAGGGGGACAAGCAGTACAACGTCCGCCTGAAGGATCTCATTCGTCGTGGCGACGTCAGTGCCAACGTTGATGTGAAGCCGGGCGACATCCTGGTCATTCCGCAGAGCTGGTTCTGAACGTGTCAGACCAACGTGCTTCAGCCGGAAGGATTCAGTAGCCGTGGATGATTTTCTCCGCCAGTTTTCCGGTTACCTCAGATCCGCGTGGGGTTACCGCTGGGTAGGGCTCATCGCGGCCTGGGTGGTGGGACTGGTCGGCATGGGTGTCGTGCTCGTGCTGCCCGATCAGTATCAGGCCTCGGCCAAGATATACGTCGACACCCAGTCCATCCTGAGGCCCCTGATGTCGGGTCTCACCGTGACGCCCAATCTCGATCAGCAGATCAACATGCTGAGCCGCACGCTGATCAGCCGCCCCAACATCGAGAAGCTCATCCGCATGGCCGATCTTGATCTTGAAGCGAAGACCAAGGTCGAGCGGGACAAGCTGATCGACGAGCTGATGGAGAGCGTGAAACTCACCAGCTCCGGGCGCGACAACCTCTACATCGTGTCCTACCGCGACAAGAAGCCGGCGCGTGCGCAGAAGGTGGTGCAGGCGATGGTGACCCTGTTCGTCGAATCCGGGCTGGGCAGCAAGCGTCAGGATGCCGACCAGGCACGCAAGTTCATCGAGGAACAGATCAAAGCCTACGAGGCAAAGCTGCTGGAAGCGGAGAACCGGCTCAAGGAGTTCAAGCTCAAGAATCTCGAGCGTCCCGGGGGCGGACAGAAAGACTATTTCGGTACGCTGGGCGAGGTGCAGGCTCAGCTCAACCAGGCGCAGCTCGATCTGCGCGAGGCAACCAATTCCCGTGACGCACTGAAGCGTCAGCTGGCCGGAGAGGAACCGACCCTGAATGCGGATGCGTCCTCGTTCGGTATGTCGTCTGGCGGTCCCGGGGGGCCGTCGACGGCTGAACTCGATTCCCGTATTTCGACGCTGCGTAACGAGGCGGAGGGCATGCTGCAGCGCTATACCGAGAAGCACCCTGACATCCAGCAGCTGCGCGCACGGATCCGCAGCCTGGAGGACGAGCGCAAGCAGGTTATCGAGAAGCACGCCGCCGAGGCGGCGAAGACGGCAGACGCGAAGCCGGCGCCCGGTTCCCAGCTCAGCGGTGCGCAGATTCCCAACCCGGTGTATCAGCAGATCAAGGTTGCGCTGGCTTCGGCGGAAGCCTCCGTTGCATCGCTCGGTGCGCGCGTGGGCGAATACCAGGGGCGACTTACCGCACTCAAGCAATCTTCGCGACTGGTGCCCGAGCTCGAAGCCGAGTTCAGTCAGCTGAACCGGGATTACGAAGTGCACCGGACGAACTACAACAATCTGGTCTCACGTCGTGAATCCGCATCGATATCCGAAGAAATGGATGCCACCGGTGTGGCCGAGTTCCGTCTCATCGAGCCGCCCCGCGTCGCGCCCGAACCGGTCGCGCCCAACCGCCTCATCCTGCTCACCATCGTTCTTGCAGCGTCGATGGCGGTGGGGGTTGCCGCATCCTTCGTCGTTTCCCAGCTGCGCCCGGTTTTCCACGATGGTCGCGCACTGGCGGAGGTGGCTGGCGTACCGGTTCTCGGTTCCGTGTCGATGCTGCTTGCCAATGAACGCAAGCGCTACGAACGTCGTCGCACCTTCGTGTTCTTCGGTGGCCTGGGTGGTCTGGTGGCTGCATACGTCGCCATGCTTGCATTCGTGTCTCTCGTGATGCGCAGTGCCTGAGGATCAATCATGAGCATCATCGAACAGGCCATCGAACGGATGGCACATCTGAAGCGTGCCGGTGTCGAGATCGGAGAGGATGCGCCGACCTCCGCGCCGACCTCCGCGCCGGCCGCCGAGGCGGCGCCCGTGCCCGTTGCGGCGGTCGTGCCGCCCGACGCGGTGGCGGGCGAGGTTTCGCCGGCACAGCACGTTCAGGGCGCGGCTGCGGATCTGCGGTCTGCTGCCGTGGAAACGTCCCGTACGGTCGAACTCGATCTGGCACGGCTCGATTCCATGGGGCTGGTCGTGCCCTCTGCGCCCAGGTCACAGATTGCCGAGGAGTTCCGCGTCATCAAGCGCCCCATTCTTGCCAACGCTCATGGCAAGGGTGCGGCGCCGGTCGATAACGGCAACCTCATCATGGTCACCAGTTCGGTGCCGGGCGAGGGCAAGAGCTTCAATTCGATCAACCTCGCGATGAGCATCGCGATGGAACTGGATAACCGGGTGCTGCTGGTTGACGCCGACGTGGCCCGTCCGTCCATCCTGAATCTGCTCGGCCTGCCGCCCGCCAAGGGCCTGATGGACGTGCTGCTCGACGAGGACGTGCGTCTGCAGGACGTGATGCTGCGCACCAATGTCGAAAAGCTGACCCTGCTGCCGGCCGGCATGCCGCACAAGAACGCGACCGAACTGCTGGCCAGTGGCGCGATGCGCGCACTGCTGGTGGAACTGGCGCACCGCTACGCGGACCGCATCATCATTTTCGATTCGCCGCCGCTGATGGTGACCACCGAAGCGCCGACGCTGGCGCAGTCGATGGGGCAACTGGTGATGGTGGTGGAAGCCGGTCGTACCACGCACACCATGGTCAAGCAGGCACTGGCCAAGGTGCAGGGCTGCCCGGTCAAGATGCTGGTGCTCAACAAGGCCCGTTACGCCCGTACCGATGGCTACTACGGTTACTATGGCTACGGTTATGGCTATGGGGCCGAAACCGGTTTCCGAGAAAGTGCCGAGAACCGCTGATGCGCGTGCTGAACTTACGGATGACTTCGCTGGCCGTGGCCATGGTGGGCACGGCCGGGGTGTTTCCCGCTGATGTGCTGGCCGAGGGATGGCGGGTGCAGACCGGCGTGACCACCCGGGCGATCGCAAGCGACAACATCAATTTTTCGCCGACTGCGCCGTCGTCGGACACGCTGCTCGAACTCAATCCGACCGTGCGGGTCACGCGCAAAAGTCCCCGCCTGATGCTGGACGCGGCCTACACACCGCGCTATCTGTACTACACCGACGATACCTACGATTCCCGGCTGTCCCAGGACTTCAGCGGCAGCGGTCGTTTCGAGGTTGTCGATGATTTCATGTTCATCGATGCCCGTGCGGTTTCCGCCCAGCGCAACCAGTCGGTATTCAATGCGGTGCCTACGGATACCACGCTGGCTTCAAATCAGCTTTCCCGTACCCGCACCTACTCGTTCACGCCGTCCTTCGTCGGCACGGTGAGACTGGGCGATGTCGCGACCTGGCGTTCGAACTACAACGTGGTGCGCAGTGAAACATCCGGCCTGGCGGCCAACACGCTGACCAGTGAAACCTTCAACGGGTCGCTGACCGGCTATCCGGCTCGAATCGGCTGGAAGGTGGATGTGATGTCCAACCGTACCGAGTCGGATCGTGCGGCTGCGGTCGACCGCAAGAGCATCGTCGGGTCGCTGATCTACCGTCCGGACGTGACGGCTGATTTCACCGTGCGCTATGGCTATGAGGACACCAATTTCTCCAGCCAGCGCAGTGGCTCCACCTACGGTCTGGGCATGGGCTGGAATCCGTCGGAGCGCACCACCTTCCGGGCTGATTATGATCAGCGCCCCTATGCGCGGACCAACAACGTCAATCTGACCCACCGCTTGCCGCGTTCCTCGCTCACCGCCTCGTATTCGCGCAATCTGACCAATCGTGCCGAGCAGCTGCTGTCGCCGACCGGTACTACCGATCTGGTGCAGACACTGTCGCTGATCGAACCGTTCGCGAGCGAGCCTGATCCGGTGCTGCGCCAGCAGATGATCGAAGCCTATCTGCGCATCAACGGTCTTTCGCGCTATGTCGTGGGTCTCAGCCCCATCCTGTCCGACCGTCAGTATCTGCAGACCCGCTGGCAGCTGTCGGCCACCCGGACCGGCCCGCGCAACACGCTCTCGCTGAGTGTTTTCCAGACCGAGAGCGATGGCGGGATCGGTGCCATCGGGCCGGCGGTTGGCGACGATTTCGCCGCCTCAAGTGTCATTCGCCAGCGCGGCTGGAGCGCCACCTACTCGCACCGACTGGGATCCGTGTCCTCGCTCAGCCTGTCGCTCACATCTTCCAAGTCGAACGGGCGCACGCAGACGCTTTCGTCCGACCGTGATGTGCTGAATGCCACGTGGTCGACGCAATTCAGCCCGCGTACCAGCGGTTCGATAGGACTGCGCATGACGCGTGCCACAGTCACCGCGGGGGATGTGGACGAGAATGCAGTGATTGCGACGCTCTCGACAATGTTCAACTGATTCCGGCCGGTTGCGTCTCCGGCCGGGGATGTCGCCAACCACGCCTGCGCCCCAATGTACGAGTCGTTCTACGGTCTTTCCGGCAAGCCCTTCCAGCTCAATCCCGATCCGTCCTTCTTCTTCGGCAGCAAGGGCCATCGTCGAGCGCTGGCCTATCTCGAGTACGGTCTCCACCAGAGCGAAGGCTTTATTGTCATCACCGGCGAGATCGGTGCCGGCAAGACCACGCTGGTGCGCAGCCTGCTGCAGAAGCTCGATGCGAAGAAGGTGGTGGCTGCCCAGCTGGTCAGCACCCACCTTGATGCCGAGGACACGCTGCGTCTGGTAGCGGCTGCTTTCGGCCTGCCGAACAAGCAGCTGAAGAAGGCCGATCTGCTGCTGTCGATCGAAATGTTCCTGCTGTCGCTGACCGCGGCCGGCAAGCGTGCGCTGCTCATCGTCGATGAAGCGCAGAACCTGACGCCTCGGGCGGTCGAGGAACTGCGCATGCTGTCCAACTTCCAGCTCGGCGAACATGCGCTGCTGCAGAGCTTTCTGGTCGGGCAGCCGGAGTTCCGCGAAACCATGCAGAGCCCGCACATGGAGCAGCTGCGCCAGCGGGTGATCGCCTCTTACCACCTCGGTCCGATGGATGCGGCCGAGACCGAGGCCTATATCGAACACCGGCTCAAGCATGTCGGCTGGCGCGGCAAGCCGTCGTTCGAGAGTGGCGCGCACGAAGCCATCTTCGGTGCCACCGAGGGCGTGCCCCGCCGCATCAATACCCTGTGTGACCGGCTTCTGCTCGCGGGCTTCCTGAGCGGTGCGACGGCTTTCACGACGCAGGATGTGGCGGGCGTGGTCAGCGAGATCAAGGACGAAGCCGGTGACGCCGCCGCGGCCGCTGCAGTTGCACGGCGCCCGGACGGTCCGATGCCGGGTGATGCACCCGGGCGTGCGGCCTTCAGCGGCGGAGGTCTTCTTCCTGCGCCGCCGCTGTTCGACATGGATCTTTCGCAGTTCAAGCTGGATGCGGAGTCCGCACAGCGCGTACGCGACTATGTCAATGCCTTTCAGGCCGGCAATCTGGAAGAGCGGCTGTCGCGCATGGAGCGTGCGCTCGAACAGACCATGGCGCTGCTGTACGAGATTGCCGAGCGTTCGACCGCCGGCAGGGAGTCCGAATGAGCGAGAGCCGCATGAGGGCACCGGTGCTGTGTGTAGTCGGTGCCCGCCCCAATTACATGAAGATGGCGCCCATCCTGCGTGCCTTCGATCAGCATGTGCCGGCGATTCCGTGGGTGCTGGTGCATACCGGTCAGCACTATGACCACGCGATGAACGAGCGTCTGTTCAGCGGCCTGCGCCTGCCGACGCCGCACCACAACCTTGAGGTCGGCTCGGGTACGCACGCGGTGCAGACCGCCGAAATCATGAAGCGCTTCGAGCCGCTGGTCGATGAACTCAGGCCGTCCTGCGTGCTCGTGGTCGGCGACGTCAATTCCACGCTGGCCTGTGCGCTGGTGGCGGTGAAGAAGCACGTGCCGGTGGTGCATGTCGAAGCCGGCCTGCGCAGCGGCGATCGTGCCATGCCGGAAGAGATCAACCGCATCCTGGTCGACCGCATTTCCGACCGTCTCTACACCACCGAGCGCAGTGCGCTCGACAATCTGGTGAGTGAAGGCGTGGCGCCGGACTGGGTGCATTTCGCCGGCAACGTGATGATCGATTCGCTGCTGTCCAGCCAGCCGCTGGCGGTGCCGCCGGCAAAGACGCTGGCTGATCACGGCATCGACCCGGCGCTGATCGGCGAGGGCCGTTACGGTGTGGTGACCCTGCACCGGCCGAGCAATGTGGATGACCCCGAACAGCTGAAACGTCTGGCCGCCATGCTGACCCGGGCGGCCGAGCGACTGCCGCTGGTGTTTGCCATTCATCCGCGCACCCGCGGCAATCTGGAAAAATTCGGCCTGGGCGCGCTGCTGGACAATCCGCGCATCGCGCTGCTGCCGCCGCTGGGCTATCTCGAAATGCTGGGGTTGATGAGCGCTGCCACGGTCATGATCACCGACTCAGGCGGTCTGCAGGAAGAAACCACCGCCCTGTCGGTGCCCTGCCTGACGCTGCGTGAAAACACCGAACGCCCGATCACGGTGGAACAGGGCACCAATACCGTGATCGGCATCGACGACGCGCTGTTCGCCCGCAGCCTGGACGACATCCTGGCTACCGGTGGCAAGCGTGGCCGTGTGCCCGAGTACTGGGACGGCCATGCAGCCGAGCGCATCGCGGCCGACCTGCAGGGCTGGCTGCTGCAACGGAGTGCCTGACATGAATGCACCGGCCGATATCCGCAACGCCTTCACCGTCGACGTCGAAGACTACTTTCAGGTGTCCGCGCTGGCGCCCTATATCGAGCGCAGCCGCTGGGATTCGATCGAATGCCGGGTCGAGCGCAATGTCGACCGCATACTTGCCTTACTGGCCGGCAGCGGCAACCGCGCTACCTTCTTCACGCTGGGCTGGATCGCCGTGCGCCATCCGGACATGGTGCGTCGCATCGCCGCCGCCGGGCATGAGATCGCCAGTCACGGCACCGCCCATCTGCGCGCCACCGACCAGACGCCGGCCGAGTTCCTCGACGACATCACGCGCGCCAAGAAGGTGCTGGAAGACATCACCGGGGTCGAGGTGCGCGGCTACCGCGCACCCAGCTTTTCGATCGGCCACACCAACCCGTGGGCACTGGACTGCGTGGCGCAGGCCGGTTATCGCTACAGTTCGAGCATCTATCCGGTCAAGCACGACCATTACGGCATGCCGGACGCACCGCGCTTTCCGTTCGCGTCGCGTGATGGCCTGATGGAAGTGCCGGTCACCACCGTGCGCGTCGGCAGCCGCAATCTGCCGGCCGGTGGCGGCGGCTACTTCCGTCTGCTGCCGTATGCCACCTCGCGCTGGTTGCTGAGCCAGGTGAACAAGCGGGACCGCAAGCCGGCGATGTTCTACTGCCATCCGTGGGAGATCGATGCCGATCAGCCGCGCGTGCCCGGTGTGGACCCGAAGTCGCGCTTCCGCCACTACATCAACCTGCACCGTACCGAAGGCCGGCTGGCGCGCCTGATGCGCGATTTCCGCTGGGGCCGGATGGACGAGGTGTTTCCGGAGATCGCCCGTGCGGCCTGAGGCGGAATTCGTGACTGCGGTCACCGTGCGTGCGGCCACCGACGCTGACCGCGCCGGCTGGAATGCCTTCGTCGACAGCTGCCCGCCGGCGACCTTCTTTCATCTGTTCGAGTGGCGCGACCTGATGCGCGACGTGTTCCGCCATCGCACTCATTACCTGCTCGCCGAGCGGGGCGGCCGAATCTGCGGCGTGCTGCCGCTGGCCGAAGTGAAAAGCCGGCTGTTCGGCCACTCGCTGGTGTCGCTGCCGTTCGCGGTCTATGCCGGCGTCGCCGCCGAGGACGAAGCGGCCGCGCAGGCGCTTGAAGCCGAAGCGCAGCGCATCGCGCAGTCGCTGGGCGTGGCACATCTCGAATTCCGCAACGTGGCCGCGCGCCGTACCGACTGGCCGACCGAAGACCTGTACGTCACCTTCCGCAAGGTGCTGTCGCCGGACGTCGAAGAGAACATGAAGGCCATTCCGCGCAAGCAGCGCGCGATGGTGCGCAAGGGCATCGGCAACGGCCTGAAGGCGACCTTCGACGCCGACAACGCGCGCTTTTTCGAACTGTATTCCGACAACGTGCATCGCCACGGCACGCCGGCCCTGTCGCGGCGCTACTTCGACGCGCTGCGCGCCACCTTCGGCGAGCGCTGTTCGGTGATGACGGTCGAAGGCCCGGACGGCGCGCTGCTCAGCACCGTCATGAGCTTCTATTTTCGCGACGAAATCCTGCCCTATTACGCCGGCGATGCGGTCGCGGCCCGCGACCTCGCGGCGAACGACTTCAAGTACTGGGAGTTGATGCGTCACGCCTGCGAACGCGGCATCCGCGTGTTCGACTACGGCCGCAGCAAGCAGGGCACCGGCTCCTACTCGTTCAAGAAGAACTGGGGTTTCGAGCCGGCACCGCTGCACTACGAGTACTGCCTGTACAAGCGCGACAGCCTGCCGCGCAACAACCCGTCGAACCCGAAGTACAAGCTGATGATCGAAGTGTGGCGCCGCATGCCGCGCAGCTTCGCGAATACGATCGGGCCCTTCATCGTCCGCAACCTGGGCTGAGCGCGTGGAGCCGCTGCTCTTCCTCGCGCATCGCCTGCCGTTTCCGCCCAACAAGGGCGACAAGATCCGTTCCTATCACCTGCTGAAGCATCTGGCGCGTACGCATGCGCTGCACGTCGGCACCTTCGTCGACGATGCGGCCGACCTGCCTCATGTGCCGACGCTGGCGGCGCAGTGCGCGCAGCTGCACACCGAGGTGATCGCGCCGCGCAGCCGCAAGCTGTGGTCGCTGCGCGCGCTGGCCACCGGCGAGGCGCTGAGCGTGGCCTACTACCGTTCGACGGCGATGCAGCGCTGGGTCGATGACACCATCGCCCGCCACCGCATCACGCGCGCGGTCGTGTTCTGTTCCACCATGGCGCAGTATCTCGACCGCCATCCGCAGGTACGCCGCGTGGTCGATCTGGTCGATGTCGATTCGGCCAAGTGGTCCGAGTACGCGCCGCGCCATCGCTGGCCGATGTCCTGGCTGTACCGGCGCGAGGCGCGCACGCTGCTCGATTTCGAGGCACGCGCCGTCGCCGCGGCTGACGCCGCCTATCTGGTGACGCCGGCCGAAGTGGCTCTGTTTGATGCGCTGGCGCCGGCCCAGAAGGGCCGGGTCAGCGCGGTGCCCAATGGCGTGGATACTGCCTTCTTTCATCCGTCGCACGCCGGCGTTTCGCCCTACGGGCCGGACGTGCGGCCGGTGGTGTTTACCGGCGCGATGGATTACTGGCCGAATGTCGACGCCGCCGGCTGGTTCGCCCATGAAGTGATGCCGCTCATTCGTGCAGTCGAACCGGCTGCCCGCTTCTACGTGGTGGGCATGAATCCGGCGCCGGCAGTGCGCGAACTGGAAAAGCTCGGTTGGGTCACGGTGACCGGCCGGGTGGACGACGTGCGGCCCTGGGTAGCGCACGCTGCCTGCGCGGTGGCGCCGCTGCGTGTAGCGCGCGGCATCCAGAACAAGGTGCTCGAAGCGATGGCGATGGCCCGTCCGGTCGTGGTGTGGGACACCCTGGCGGCCAGTCTCGATGCCGCGCCGGGCCGCGAATTCTTCACCGCGGGCGACGCGCAGGGCTACGCCCGCGAGGTGCTGCGCCTGTTCGATCGCGTGATCGCCGACGAGGCCGGCCGCGCGGCGCGTGCACGCATTGAACAGACCTACCGCTGGGACGCTGCGCTGGCCGGCATTGATGCCTGGCTGGGTACGCCGGTGAAAGCGACGACCGAATATGGAACGACCGACGATGCACACCCCGACCTCCGCCATGCCCGCGGCTGAACCGCGACCGATGGCTGCCGCATGGCGTGTCGCCGGCGCCGCCTTCCTGCTGCTGTTCGCGCTTCTGCTGCTGCTCTACCGCGATACCGCGATGTCGATGGCCGATATCTGGTGGCGTTCGGAAACCTTTGCCCACGGCCTCATCGTGCCGCCCATCTTCCTGTGGCTGGTGTGGCGCAAGCGCAGCGCGCTGGCCGCGCACCGGCCGCGGCCCAGCGCACTCGGGCTGCTGGCGCTGACGCTTTCTCTGGCGGGCTGGCTGGTGGCCGACATGGCCGGTGTGCAGGTGGTGCGTCAGCTCGCCTTTGTCGCGGCGATCCCGTCCCTGGTCGTGGCGGTGCTGGGCTGGCGCATCGCCTGGGTGGTTGCCTATCCGCTGGCCTTCCTTTTCCTCGGCGTGCCGATGGGCGAGGGCCTGATGCTGCCGCTGATGAACTACACCGCCGACTTCACGGTGGCGTCGCTGCAGCTGCTGGGTTTTCCGGTCTATCGCGAAGGCACCTTCTTCGAACTGCCGTCCGGCAGCTGGTCGGTGATCGAAGCCTGCAGCGGCCTGCGCTATCTGATCGCATCGCTCACCGTCGGCGCGCTCTACGCCTATCTGAGCTACCGCTCGCTGTGGCGGCGTGCGGCCTTCATCGTCGCCTCGGTCGCGGTGCCGGTGGTGGCCAACGGCTTTCGTGCGCTGATGATCGTGCTGCTGGCGCACTACTCGGACATGAAGCTCGCCACTGGCGTCGATCACATCATCTACGGCTGGGTGTTCTTCGGCATCATCATGCTGCTGCTGTTCTGGGTCGGTTCCTTCTGGCAGGAAAGCGAAGCGCCGGATATTCCGCCCGCGGAGGGCGCCGGCGCCCTCCGCGGTGCGTCGCTGCCGCGTATGGTCGTAACCGGTCTGTTTGCCGCTGGCCTGCTCGGGCTGCCTCTGCTGTATGCCGCGCATCTGGCGCAGCGGCCCCTGCCGCCGCAGCCGTCGCTTGCGCTGCCCGTCACGCTGGAGGGCGGCTGGCAGCGCGACGATGCGGTGACGCTGAGCGACTGGCGGCCGACCTTCCAGAACCCGGACCGCCAGGCCACGCTGCAGTACCGGCGCGGGGGCGAAATCGTGGTTGTGCATCTGGCCTGGTACGGGCGCCAGAGGCAGGACGCCGAACTGATCAACTCCCGCAACTTCATGATCGAGCAGGAGCATGAGGTGTGGTCCAACGTTGGCGAGCAGGTGGTCGGCATGGCGCAGCACCCGGTGCGCGAAACGCGTCTGCGCTCGTCGTCGCTGCGGCTGCTCATTCATGACTGGTTCGTGGTCGGCACCGTGCCGACCGTCAGCAGCGTGCGTGCAAAGCTGCTGTTCGCACGTTCGCAGCTGCTCGACGGCGAAGACAGCGGTTACGCGGTGGTGCTGTGGACGCCGCAGCAGGGAGAGGACCCGGCTGCGCGTGCGCGTCTGCAGTCTTTTTCGAACGCACTCGATGCGCAACTGCGGCAGGCCGTGCAGCCATGAAGAAGGTGGTCCATGTGATCCACCATTTCGGCACCGGTGGCATCGAGAACGGCATGGTGAATCTGTTCAACAATTTTCCGCCGGGCGAGTTCGATCACCACGTGGTCTGTCTGCAGGGGCATTCGCATTTCGTCGAACGCATCGGTCCGGGGCGCGTCACCTTCCACGACGTGAAGAAGCGGCCGGGCAAGGATCCGGCCCACTACTTCCGGCTCTGGCGCATGCTGCGTGCGCTGCGCCCGGACGTGCTGCACACCCGCAACCTGTCGGCGCTGGAGGCGGTCATCGTCGGCTGGCTGGCCGGCGTGCCGGCGCGGGTGCATGGCGAACATGGCCGCGACGTGTTTGACCTCGACGGCAGCAATGCGCGCTACAACCGCCTGCGCCGCCTGGTCAGGCCCTTCGTTCATCGCTACCTGACGGTGAGCCGTGACCTGCAGCACTGGCTGTCGGCCACCGTCGGTGTCGAGCCTGGACGCATCCGTCAGATCTACAACGGCGTGGACAAGCAGCGTTTCCACCCGCGCACCGACGCCCGGCGTGAGCTGTTGCCCGAGCACTTTCCCGCCGACGGTTTCGTGGTCGGCAGCGTGGGTCGCATGGTGGGCGTGAAGGACTATCCGACCCTGGTGCGCGCCTTCATCGAGGCGGCACGGAAGCCGGGCGGCGAGCGGCTGCGGCTGGTCATCGTTGGCGATGGCGGCAGCCGTGACGAGTGCCAGCGTCTGCTTGACGAAGCCGGCGTTGCGGATCGCGCCTGGCTGACCGGAGAGCGCAAGGACATTCCGGATCTGATGCGCAGCTTCGACCTGTTCGTGCTGCCGTCGCTGGGCGAAGGCATTTCCAACACCATCCTGGAAGCGATGTCCTGCGGACTGCCGGTTGTCGCGACCGCGGTCGGGGGCACCCCCGAACTGGTCGAAGAGGGCGTGAACGGCCAGCTGTTCCTGCCGGGCGATGTTGCGGCGCTGGCCGCACGTGTGCTGCAGTACGCATCCGACCGCGTGCTGCGGGACGCTCACGGTAGTGCTTCACGGCAAAAGATCGAGGCCTCCTTTAGCATCGAAGCCATGGTCGCAGCCTATCGCGACACCTATCTCGACCTGTCCGGCCAGCGGTGACGCCCGGACGGCGCCACCTCTGACAGGATTTCCCGCATGTGCGGTTTCGTAGGCATTTTCGACACGCGCAACCGGCGTGATGTAGGTCGTGATGTGCTGCACCGTATGAACGAGGCGCAGCATCACCGCGGTCCGGACGAAGGCGATCTGCATCTGGAGCCCGGCGTCGGTCTGGGCCACCGCCGCCTGTCCATCATCGACGTGGCGAGCGGGCAGCAGCCGCTGGCGAACGAGGACGGCTCGGTCATCGTCGTGTTCAACGGCGAGATCTACAACTTCCAGTCGCTGATTCCCGAACTGACTGCACTGGGTCACACCTTCCGCACCCGCAGCGACACCGAGGTGATCGTGCATGCCTGGGAGCAGTGGGGCGAAGCCTGCGTCGAGCGCTTCCGCGGCATGTTCGCGTTCGCGCTGTTCGACCGCAATCAGGACGTGCTTTTCCTCGCGCGCGACCGCCTCGGCGTGAAGCCGCTGTTCTACGCGCTGCTGCCCGACGGCCAGCTCATTTTCGGCTCGGAGCTGAAGGCGCTCACCGCGCACGGCGGCCTGAACCTGGACATGGACCCGCTTGCGGTCGAAGAGTATTTCGCGCTCGGCTACGTCGCCGATCCGCGCACCATCTACCGCCACGCATTCAAGCTGGAGCCGGCGCACAGCCTGCGCATCCGCCGCGGCGAAACGCCGCCGGCGCCGCGCCGCTACTGGGACGTCGATTTCGGCCATGTCGAGCAGATCGACGCGGTACAGGCCGAGGAAGAACTGATCCGCCGGCTGCGCGAGTCGGTCGATCTGCGCATGATTTCCGAAGTGCCGCTGGGTGCTTTCCTGTCCGGCGGCGTCGATTCGTCGGCGGTGGTGGCGATGATGGCGCAGTCCTCCGACACGCCGGTCAATACCTGTGCCATCGCCTTCGATGACCCGGCCTTCGACGAATCGAAGTTCGCGCAGCAGGTGGCCGACCGCTACCACACCAATCACCGGGTCGAAATGGTCGCCTCGGACGACTTCGACCTGATCGACACGCTGGCCTGGCTGTACGACGAACCCTATGCCGACAGTTCGGCGCTGCCCACCTACCGGGTGTGCCAGCTGGCGCGCAAGCACGTGACCGTGGCGCTGTCCGGCGATGGCGGCGACGAAAGCTTCGGCGGCTACCGTCGCTACCGCATGCACCTGATGGAAGAGCGCCTGCGCGCGCGTCTGCCGCTGGGCGTGCGCAAGCCGCTGTTCGGCACGCTGGGCCAGATCTACCCGAAGGCGGACTGGGCGCCGCGCGTGTTCCGCGCCAAGAGCACCTTCGAATCGCTGGCACGCTCGTCGGTCGAAGCCTATTTCCATTCGGTGTCCATCCTGCGCGACCCGATGCGCCGCCAGCTGTTCAGCCCGAAGATGAAGTCGGCGCTCGGTGGCTACAACGCGGTCGAGGTGTTCCACCGTCACGCCGCACGCCATACATCGGACGAACCGCTGTCGCTGGTGCAGTACCTGGATCTGAACACCTATCTGGTCGGCGACATCAATACCAAGGTGGACCGCGCCAGCATGGCGCACTCGCTGGAAGTGCGCGAACCGCTGATGGACCATCCGCTGGTCGAGTGGCTGGCGACGCTGCCGGCATCCCTGAAGATACGCGGGCAGGAAGGCAAGTACCTGCTGAAGAAGTCGCTCGAACCGCATCTGCCGCACGACATCATGTACCGGCCCAAGATGGGCTTCGCGGTGCCGCTGGCCCGCTGGTTCCGCGGCCCGCTGAAGCAGCGGGTGCGCGATGCGGTGCTGGGCAGCCGGCTGGCCGACACCGGCTGGTTCAACCGCCCCTATCTCGAACATCTGGTCGACGCGCACCAGAGCGGCCGGCGCGATTACAGCGCTTCGCTGTGGACCCTGCTCATGTTCGACGCCTTCCTGCGCAACCAGGACGCTGCGGCTTTCCGCGCCGCAGCCTGAGGAACACAGACCCCGATGCGCATCCTGCACGTACTTGACCACTCGATTCCGCTGCACAGCGGCTACACCTTCCGCACCGCCGCCATCCTGCGCGAACAGCGCAAGCTGGGCTGGGACACCCACCATGTCACCAGCGTCAAGCACACCGCGCCCGGCCCGCTGGTCGAGGAGGTCGACGGCCTCACCTTTCACCGTACCCCCTGGACGCCCGGCCCGATAGATCGCGTGCCGCTGCTGCGCGAACGTGCGCAGATGCGTGCGCTGGAGAAGCGCCTGCTCGAAGTCGCGACCGAACTGAAGCCGGACGTGATCCATGCGCATTCGCCGGTGCTGAACGCCTTTCCGGCATTGCTGGTCGCGCGTCGCCTCGATATTCCGGTTGTCTATGAAATCCGTGCCTTCTGGGAGGACGCCGCGGTCGACCACGGCACCACCACCGAAGGCAGCCTGCGCTACCGCGCCACCCGGGCGATGGAAACGCGGGCGGTGTTCACGGTCGATGCGGTGACCACCATCTGCGAAGGGCTGCGTCGCGACCTGGTGGAGCGGGGCGTACCGGAATCCAAGATCACCGTGATTCCGAACGCGGTGGACATCGACAACTTCGCCTACCGTGTTCCGGCCGACGAGGCGCTGCGCGCCGAACTGGGGCTGAGCGGAAAACGGGTGCTCGGCTTCATCGGCTCCTTCTACGCCTACGAGGGGCTGGATCTGCTGCTGCGTGCGCTGCCGGCCATCCTGCAGAAGGCACCGGACGTGGCGCTGCTGCTGACCGGCGGCGGGCCGCAGGAACAGAACCTGAAGGCACTGGTGCAGGAACTGGGGCTGCAGGACCACGTGAAATTCACCGGCCGCGTGCCGCACGCGCAGGTGCAGCGCTATTACAGTCTGGTCGATGTGCTGGTCTATCCGCGCCATTCGATGCGGCTGACCGATCTGGTGACGCCGCTCAAGCCGCTGGAGGCGATGGCGCAGGGTCTGCTGCTGGTGGCCTCCGACGTCGGCGGCCACAAGGAACTGATCCGCGACGGTGAAACCGGCATGCTGTTCCGCGCCGGCGACGCCGACGACCTCGCGCGCAGCGTGCTGCAGCTCATGTCCATGCAGGCGCGCTGGCCGCAGATGCGCGAAGCCGGGCGGCGCTATGTCGAAACCGAGCGCAACTGGACGAATTCGGTTGCGCGCTATCGCGGCGTCTATGGATCGCTGCTCGGAGAGGCGGCTGCATGAGTCTGGGCGGCGTCCGGCTCGCACTGGTCGGGCCGCTGCCGCCGCCGGCCGGCGGCATGGCCAACCAGACCCGCCAGCTGGCGGACAAGCTCACTGCGGAAGGTGTGCGCGTTGAACTGGTGCAGACCAATGCGCCCTACCGCCCGGCCTGGCTGGCGTCGGTGCGCGGGCTGCGCGCGGCCGGCCGGCTGCTGCCCTTCCTCTGCGCGCTGTGGCGCGCGGCGGGCCGCAACGACCTGATGCACGTGATGGCCAATTCCGGCTGGTCCTGGCATCTGTTCGCCGCGCCCGCGATCTGGATCGCGCATCTGCGCGGCTGCCCGGTCATCGTCAATTACCGCGGCGGTGAGGCGGCGCCCTTTCTCGAACGGCAGGCGAGCATCGTCCGCTTCACGATGCGCCGGGCCGCGCTGCTGGCGGTGCCCTCCGGCTTCCTGCAGGGCGTGTTCGCAGGTTTCGGGATGCGCGCCGAAGTGCTGCCGAACGCGGTGGATGTCGAGCGCTTCGTGCCGCGCAGCGCGGCCTTTCGTCCGGATGCCCCGCACTTCATCGTCACCCGCAATCTGGAAGCGATCTACGACAACGAAACAGCACTGCGCGCTTTCGCACTGGTACGTGCGCAGCGTCCGGATGCCCGGCTCACGCTGGCCGGCGAAGGGCCTGAACTGGCGCGCCTGCAGGCGCTGTCCACCGTGCTGGGTATCGCCTCGTCGGTGCGCTTTGCCGGGCGGCTGGGTCGCGAACAGGTGGCAGCGCTCTATGCCGATGCCGACGTGATGATCAATCCGTCGCGGGTCGACAACACACCCAATTCGGTACTCGAGTCGCTGGCCTGTGGTGTGCCGGTGGTGAGCACCCGGGTGGGCGGCGTGCCCTTCCTGGTTGAGGACGGCCGTACCGCGCTGATGGTGCCGCCGGCCGACCCGGACGCGATGGCGCAGGCACTGCTGCACCTGCTCGACCATCCGGATACCGCGGCGAAGCTGCGGGCCGAAGGTCTGACCCATGTCGCGCAGTTCGCCTGGCCGGCAGTCCGGCAGCGGATCGAGAATGCTTACCGCAGCGTGCTCCCGGCCACACAAGCCGGCGGCGCCAGCGGTTAAGCTGGCGCGGTCCTTCCGTTGCCGCCGAGCGCCGCCCGCATCCCTCCCATGGTTTTCGATCGTCTGCAGTCCCTGCTGATTTCATCCGTCGTGTTTCCTTTGCAGGAGCGCCTGAAGGGGCATTTCACGGTGGCCGACCGGCGGGCGATGGAACAGTCCCAGTGGTGGCCGCGCGAGCGGCTGGAAGCGCTGCGGGTCGAACGCCTGCGCGCGCTGCTCGGCCATGCTGCCACCCATGTTCCCTACTATCGCGACCTGTTCCGAAGCCTGGATTTCGATCCCCGCTCGGTGAGCGCGGTGACCGACCTGCAGCGCCTGCCCTTTCTCGACAAGCCGCTGATCCGCGCCAACACCGATGCACTGAAAGCGGACGATGCGCGTGGTCTGGCGCGCTTCAACACCGGTGGTTCGAGCGGCGTTCCGCTCATTTTCTACATCGGCAACGAGCGGGTGAGCCGCGATGTCGCCGCAAAGTGGCGCGCCACCCGCTGGTGGGGCGTCGATATCGGCGATCCGGAAATCGTGCTGTGGGGCAGCCCGATCGAACTGGGTGCCCAGGACCGCGTGCGCCGTCTGCGCGACGGGCTGATGCGCACCCGGCTGCTGCCCGCGTTCGAAATGTCGGACGCCCGGGTGGATGGCTTCATCCGTGAAATGCGCGCGGTGCGGCCACGCATGCTGTTCGGCTACCCGTCTGCCTTCGCGCACATCGCGACCCGTGCCCGCAACACCGGCGTGCGGCTTGACGACATCGGGGTACGCACCGTGTTCGTCACCTCCGAGCGTCTGTACGATCATCAGCGCACGCTGATCGAGGCGGTGTTCGGTGCGCCGGTGGCCAATGGCTATGGTGGCCGGGATGCCGGATTCATCGCCCACCAGTGTCCGCAGGGTTCGATGCATCTGACTGCGGAAGACATCATCGTCGAAATCGTCGATCGTGACGGCCGTGTGCTGCCCGACGGAGAATCCGGCGAAATCGTGGTGACCCATCTGGCCACGCGCGACTACCCCTTCATCCGCTATCGCACCGGTGACATCGGCACGCTGGCCACCGCAGCCTGCAGCTGTGGACGCGGCCTGCCGGTGCTGCAGGACATCCAGGGGCGCAGCACCGATTTCATCGTGGCGCAGGACGGCACCGTCATGCACGGCCTGGCGCTCATCTACATCCTGCGCGACCTGCCGGGGGTGGAAGCCTTCCGGATCGAACAGCTCACCACCGATCACACGAAGGTGGCCGTGGTCGCCGGCCCGGCCTATCCGTCCGACGGCGACGAGCGGGTGCGGCAGGGTTTCCGGGCGCGGCTCGGCCGGACGGTGGACATCACGGTCGACCACGTGGAGGCCATCCCGGCCGAAGGCTCCGGCAAGTTCCGCTACGTGGTCAGCCGCGTCGCGGCCTGAGGAAGACAGCGAGCATGCGCGACATCCTGGTTTCCGCGATCATCTTTGGCGCCTTGCCCTTCGTATTCCGCTTTCCGTGGTTCGGCATCATCCTGTTCACCTGGCTCAGCCTGATGAACCCCCACCGGCTGGCCTACGGCTTTTCGCTCAGTTTCCCGTTCGCGATGATCGTCGCCCTCAGCACGCTTACCGCGCTGCTGTTCTCGAAGGAGATCAAGAAGATCATCTGGACGAGAGAAACCGTCACCCTGCTGCTGTTCGTGATCTGGATGTGCATCACCACCGTGTTCGCGATCTATCCACAGTTCGCGGTCACGCAGCTCGACAAGGTGCTGAAGATCCAGCTGATGATTTTCGTCGCGCTCATCCTGATGCGCAGTTTCGACCGCATCGAGGCCCTGATCTGTACCTGCGCGGCATCGATCGGCTTCTACGGCCTGAAGGGCGGCATCTTCACCATATCGAAGGGGGGCGTGCACCGGGTGCAGGGTCCGCCGGGCACCTTCATCGAAGGCAATAACGAACTGGGGCTGGCCATGGCCATGACCGTGCCGTTGCTGTTCTTCGTGCGTTCACGGGTGGCCAATCCGACGCTCAAGCTCTTGATGACCACCTGGACCGTACTGACCGCCTTTGCCGCCATCGGCACGCAGTCGCGCGGCGCGCTGCTGGGCATGTCGGCCATGGCGTTTTTCGTGTGGATCAACAGCCGTCGCAAATTCATGAGCGGCATCATCGTGGTGGTGACCGGCGCCTGCATTGCCGCGCTGATGCCCGAGGCGTGGTACGAGCGCATGGGCACGATCAAGACCCACGACGAGGACGCCTCGGCCATTGGTCGCGTTAATGCCTGGTGGACCAGTTTCAACATGGCGAAGGACCGCGTGTTTGGTGGAGGCTTCGATTGCTGGCAGTCCCTGACCTTCGCGCTGTACGCACCCGATCCGAACAATGTGCGCGACGTGCACAGCATCACCTTCGAGGTGCTGGGAGAGCACGGTTTCATCGGGCTCATCCTGTTCTTCACGCTGGGTGTCATGACCTGGCTCAGCGCCGGATGGGCGGCGCGTCAGGCGCGCAGGATGCCGGACATCCTCTGGGTGGCCGACATGATGCGCATGGTGCAGGTGAGCCTGATTGCCTATGCGGTGGCCGGCCAGTTCCTCGGCCTGGCCTACTTCGACTACTACTACATGCTGGTGGTGTCGGTTGCCTCGACCAGCTGGATCATCCGAAAGCGGCTGGCCGGCATGTCTGATGACGAGTGGGCGCGTACCCAGCCGGCTGGCCTGCTGGAGAACGGTCGACTGGTGATTCCCTGGCTTAAGAAGAAGCGCCCGGCGGGCGCGATGCCGCACGGCTGAGCGTCGCGGGGCGCGCCCGGCGCCCGGACTGAGGCTCAGCGCCCCAGCCGGGCGCAGTGTTCCAGCGTCTTGCGCATGACCGCGTGCCACGAGAACTCGTCGTGCGCGCGAGTCTGTGCCCGGGCTGCGCATTCGGCGCCAAACGGGCTGGCCGGGTCGAGCAGGCGGAACAGTGCGTCGGCGATGGCCGGCACCGAATCACCCTCGCAGCGCAGGCCGGTCACGCCATCCAGTACCGCCGAGCCTGTGCCGCCGGTATTGCCGGCCAGCGATGCGCGACCGCAGGCGGCTGCCTCGATATAGACCATGCCGAAACCTTCGGTGTCGGCGCCGATGTCGCGGTTGGGCATGGCGAACAGATCGCTGGCCGCGTACCACAGCGGCAGGTCGTCGGCGCCGATGCCGCCGAGCAGATGGATGCGCTCGGGCGTCGGTGACGCTGCGCGCAGGCCGGCCAGATATTCGGCGTCCTCGCCCTTGCCGATGATCGCGTGGTGCACGTCCAGCCCGCGCTTCACGAGTTCCGGAATGGCCTGGATCACGTGATCGAAGCTCTTGCGACGCGACAGCCGGCCCACCGACAGCACCAGTTTCGATTGCGGGCCCAGGCCCAGCGAGGCGCGCAGGTGCGTACCGTCGAGGCCGGGGCGGAAGCGTTCGGTGTCCACACCCGGATTGATGATGGCGATGCGCCCGGGCTGCACGCCCAGTTCCAGCAGCAGATCGCGGGTAAAGGTGCTGTTGGCGATCACCAGATCGGCGCTGCAGTACGCCTCGCGCATGCCCTTGATGCGTCGGGGCTGGCGCCAGGTGGTGATTTCCTCGCCGTGGGCATAGATCACCACCGGCTTTCGCAGCACGCGCGCTGCGCGTACTGCCACCAGACCTTCCGGCAGCACGCGGCCGGCATGTATCTGCTCGATCGGGTGACGCAGCCCGACCGACAGCGCCTTCAGGAAGAATTCGACATAGACCGGCAGTGACTCCGGCCGTATCCACGGATAGCGTTTCAGGCCCAGCCGGTGCACGGTGTTCGGGCTGGCGCGGTCGTGTTCTTCCGCGCCCGGCACGTCGGCGGTCAGGATGTGCGTGCCAGCGCCGCCAAGCCGGCGATAGACCTCGTCAAACCATACGGCCGTGCCACCCTTGGTGGGCTGGAACAGTTCGGTGATGACCAGGTAGCGGCGATCGCCCGCCGCGGCGAGATGCGTGCTCATGGGTCAGCTTTCCAGACGGGCATCCGGGTGGGCCTGCAGCCACTGCTCCAGCATCATGAGCACCCAGATCATGACCCCGTAGTAAGAGGCGTGTTCGTTGCGATGACGTTCCAGCAGCTGGCGGACGAAGGCGGGCTGCACCACGCCGCGCTGCACCAGCGCGTCGAGCGAGCCGGTCGCCAGCCTGCCCAGTGCGGCATCCTGCTGCATCCACAGCCCGAAGGGCAGACCGAAACCGTGCTTGGACTTGGTGATGGTGGCCTGCGGCAGGAAGTCCTTCAGCGCGTCCTTGAAGAACCAGCGCAGCTGGCCGTCACGCACCTTGTAGTCGGCCGGCAGCATGGCCGAGAAATCCATCAGTCGTTCGTCGAGCAAGGGGTACTGCACCTCGATATCCGCCAGTTCGCACATGCGCGACACCTTGCGCAGGTCGCTGTCAGCGAGCGTCTGCTTCAGATCCAGATGCATCATGCGGTTGACCATGGCTGACGAGCGGGTGCGCCCGTACACCTCCCGCGCGATGGCGCGCGGCCGGTCGGTGTCCACGCCTGACATGACGCGCGGCGTCAGCATGCTGGCGGCCCCCTCGCGCTCGACGTGGTTGAACACTTCCATGCGGTCGGGCAGCGGAATGTTGGCACGCTGCACGTAGTTGCGGCCCTTGCGCAGCACGCCCACCGCCAGCGCGTCCGGCAGGTGGTTGAACACGCCGTCGAGCAGCATGCGCAGCGGCGCCGGCACGCGGCCGTAGCGCTCGAACACTTCCTGGTCGGCGTAGCGTGCGTTGCCGCCGAAGATTTCATCGCCGCCGTCACCGGCCAGCATGCGGGTGCGCCCGTCGGCGCGGGCCATGCGCGCGCACAGATAGGTGGGCACGGCCGACGCATTGCCGAAGGGCTCGTCGTAGATGGCGGCGATCTTCGGAATCGCCGCCGCCACGTCCGCCGGGGTGACGTAGTACTCGTGGGCAGTGCAGCCGAAGTGGCTGGCCGCGATGCGGGCGAATTCCATCTCGTCGAAGCCTTCGGCATCGAAACCGATGGAGTAGGTGTGCGGGCTGGCGCCACCTGTTCTGGCCAGCATGCCGGCCACGGTCGAACTGTCGGTGCCGCCGCTCAGGAAGGCGCCGACCTGGCTGCCGGCGCTGGCGTCGCGCACCGACTCTTCGAGCAGGCGGCGGAACTCCGCGGCGTAACGCGGGTAGTCATCGGCGCTGTCGTCGGCATAGGGCATGCTCCAGTAGAAACCGGTTTCCAGCGCGCCCTTGCGCAGATGAACGAACTGCGCCGGCAGCAGCTTGGACACGCCGCGGTAGATGGTGGCGGGCGCCGGCACCATGTGGCAGTAAAGATAGTCGTGCAGCGACTGGGGATCGATGTCCGGCTGCACCGCCGGGTGGGCTGTCACGGAATCGGCAGTGGCACCGAACACCAGGCTGCCGCCCCGCTGCGCGAAGCACAGTTCTTCCGCACCGACGCGATCGATGGCCAGCAGCGCTTCGCCGCGCGCGCAGTCGAGCACCGCAAGCGAAAAGCGGCCGTGCAGTGCGGACAGCAATGCGCTGCCGCGCTCGCGCCAGGCGTGGGCCAGCGACTGGGCAAAACCGGTGTGTGCAGCGCGCGCTGACAGATCAGCGTCGTGCCAGCGCGGCTGGCCGGCAAGGGCGATCAGCAGATCGCCGTCCTTGCCCAGTTCGATGTGGCCGGGCAGGCTGCGCACCCCCACCGCACCGGTCTGGCCGACGCGGGACTGGACGGTGCTGCCGGACAGGCCGCCGAGGCGCTGCGCCATCCGTTCGATCACCCGGTCACGGTCGGGCGCCGCGACCGTCGATGCGTTGCCGCCGTCCAGCCATCCGCAGATCTTGTTCATCCTTCGTCCTTTTCGATGCGGTGCGCCGCGTTCATGTGGCGGCGCACGTCATTCATTCCGATCATCTGCCGGTACAGCGTGCTGTAGCCGTCGGCCACCTGGGTGAGCGCATAGGACGCCTCCACCAGCTGCCGGCCGCTGTCGCCCAGCGCACGACCTGCCGGCGACAGCGCCTCGCGCACGGCCTGGCCGAGCGAATGGGCGTCGTCCGGTGCATAGGTGTAGCCGGTGCGCCCATGCTGGACCAGATCGCGCGTGCCGCTCACGTCGGCCGCGACGCAGGGCAGGCCGCAGGCCATGGCTTCGAGCACCACATTGGGCAGACCTTCGCGATGCGACGGCAGCACCAGCAGATCGGCCGCGCGCAGATAGCTCTCCATGCCGCTACTGTGCGGCTTGAGCATGAACAGATGAGGTGCATGGGCGGCCAGCGCCTGCAATCTGGAAATCACCGCGCCGTCCGGGTCTTCGCGGCTCTGCGGACCGACGGCGAGCAGGCGGGCACCGGTGCCGAAACCCTCCTGTTCCACCCACTGACGGGCCAGCCATTCGATGTTCTTGCGCCCGTCCATCACGCCGGCATAGAGCGCCAGAGGTACGTTGGCCGGCAGACCGAGCGCGCTGCGCAGCGACTGCCGGCGCGCTTCGTCGGTGGGGGTGAACTGCGCGGTATCCACGCCGTTCGGCAGGTAATGAATGCGCTCAGGGGGCAGGCCGCAGTCGCTGAACTCACGCATCAGGTCGCGGCTGATCGCCACATAGGCGTCGACCCGGCTGAGCAGGGCGCGGTGCAGCCGGCCGCTCAGCCGGCGTCCGATATCGTGCAGATCGTCGTTCGACAGGCTGGCCTTGACGATGGACTTGAGCCCGGCCGCGCGGGCCAGCGGACCGACGATGGCATTCGTGTAGTAGGCGCCGTGGCTGTGCAGGATGTCGAAGTCGTGCCGCCGCTTCCAGACATAGGCACACAGATTGGCCCACAGTCGCAGTTCGCGGTGCTTGCTGCCGCGTCCGGCGTAGAGCCGGGTGACCGGAAAGCCGTCCACCACGTCGCGTTCCGGCAGATTGCGCCAGCGCACGGTGACGAACTCGACCTGGTGGCCGAGCTCGCGCAGCTGCCGCGCCAGCACCAGTGCCTGCTGCGCCGCGCCGCTGAACTCGGGCGGAAAGTAGGTCGAGTACATCAGCACGCGCGGCAGTCGCGGCGACGCCGCCTCGGTTGAGGCGTGCGTTGCCGGAGGGCGGGTGCTCGATGCGGAGTGCAGACTCATGCCGGCCGGAAACGGTGGAATGCTTGACGGGCGCTCACTGTAGCCGAGGCCGCGGGTCGCCGGCGCGGGCAGATGCCGCACTGTGGCGCTGCGCGAGCCAGGCGGACAGTGATACCAGCGCCCACACGCGGTGGGTCGCACCGTCGTCGCCAGCGAGGAAGCGATCGCGCCAGCGCACCACTTCGCGGGTGTCCAGACCGGCGCTGTCCAGCCCGGACGGTGAATCCAGCCAGGTACGGACCAGTGCCGCATCCGCCCTTCGCATCAGCTGCGGCAGATCGATGTTGAAGCCGCGCTTGGGCGCGTCCCAGAGCGGCTCTGGAACATGGCGTGCGAGCAGGTCGCGCAGAAGACGCTTTTCCCGTCCGGGTTGCCAGGCCCAGTCCTCGGGCAGCGCGCGCAGCAGGCCGCTGACCTGTGGTGCGCCGAAGGGGTGCTCCACCCGCAGCCCGGTGGCGCGTGCGGCCTGCCGGATGCGGTCATCCGGCAGTGCCTCACCCTGAAGCACCGACTGTCTTTTCAGATGACCGGCCGTGGTCAGGGCGGCGTGTTCGCGATAGAAGCGGGTGCCGGAGAGGTCGGCCGGGCGGCCGGTGAGCCGGCCGATGTCTTCGCTGCGAAAGCCCTGCCAGCGGATGTACAGATCCTGCGCAACGTCGAATTCGAACAGCCGGGCATACCCACCCACGCCGGGCAGCGCGCGCAGCCCGCCGGCCAGCGCGCGCCGCAGCGCATGCGGCAGTCGTGCGGCATGGTCGTGCGCGAGGCGCCGCCAGCGTGCGGGCATCTGTCCGGCCAGCGCTTCGGCACCGGTGCCGTCGAGTGCGCGATCAGCCTGCAGGGCACAGGCCTCGTACAGCAGCCGGGTGGGCAGCCCTGCCGGATCGCAGAACGGCTGCTCGGCCCGTGCATGCACCCGTTCGAAGGCGGCTGCCAGGGCGGTGGCATCCGGGCGGATGACTTCGTGGCGGCAGCCCAGATGCGATGCGATGCGCGCGGCGGTGGCCGATTCATCCAGTGCGGGGTCGTCGAAGCCGGCCGACCAGGCGGTGACCGGAATGCCGGCGCGCACGGCGAGGGCGCACAGCAGTGCCGAGTCGATGCCGCCGGACAGGAAGCCCGCCGGCGAGCGGGCGTCGCCGAGACGGCGCGCGATGGCGGCCGACAGCGCCGACTCGACCGCGTCGCAGGCGGCGGCATGGCTGTCGGGCAGGGCTGGCGCGGACGCCGCCGGCAGCGGCTGTTCGCCGGCAGCGGTCAGCCGCAGCGCCTGGCCTGCTTCCAGCGCGTACACCCGGTCGTAGATCGTGTTCGGCGGTGCGATGTCGAGAAAGCGCAGGAATTCGTCCAGCCCCTGCCGGGAGATCGCCGGGGCTTCCGGAAGACTGTGCAGCAGCGCGTCGAGGTCGGTGGCGAAACGGATGCAGCCATCGCGCCCGCGCTGCCAGAACAGCGCGACCGATCCTGCCGGATCGCGCGCCAGCACCAGCGCGGACGCCGCCACGTCGTGGGCGGCCAGCGCGTAGCGGCCATCGGCGCCCGGCGCATGACCGCTATGCAGCGGATCGTCCGCCGCTTCGCCCGGGAAGCGTTCGCCGGCGATCCAGGTCCGGCCATCGGTAACCCACGCGGCATCCAGCGACAGGGTGTTGCGGGTGGGGTCGAACAGGCCGACCGCGGTGGCGCGCACGTTCATGACCGCAGGGACTGCAGCAGGAGGCCGAGCGCCTGCAGCGGGTGGGCCGCCGCTTCCTGACGCGCCAGTCCGCGCAGCGCCCTGCCGCGCAGCGCGGCGATGCGCGCGCGGTGAGCGGCGGCATCCGGCTGGCGCGCCAGACTTTCGAGGACCGCGATGTGCGCGTGCGCCATCGCGTGCGCGTCACGCGACAGATTGGCGCCGTGCCGGCGACGCAGCAGCGCGAGCGCGGGATGCCACAGCACCGTGTGGCGCAGCGCTGCCCGCAGCCACAGGTCGAGGTCCTCGACCAGCGCGAGTGACGGATCGAAGCCGCCCAGCGCGAGGAAGGCTCCGCGCCGCATGATGACGCTGCCGGTGGTGATGAAACCGGCGTCGAGCAGCCGCGTCAGCGGATCCTGTACGTGCTGCGGATGACCGAAGAAGCCGGCGTCCAGCCCGCCGCTTTCGAACAGCGTGTGCCGGTGCGGCCGGTGCTCACCAAGACCGTCGTCGTCGAACTGCCGGCAGTCGCCGAACACCAGCGCGGCCTCCGGCATCGATTCCAGCAGGGCGAGCCGGGCGCTCAGACTGTTGTTCTCAGGCCACAGGTCGTCGGCGTCGAGAAAGGCGATGAAGGCGCCGCGGCTGGCATCGACACCGGCGTTGCGCGCGGCCGCTGCGCCGGGTGCCGGGCTGTCGATCACACGGGCGCCGGCGGCGTGCGCGATGGCCGCGGTGTTGTCGCGGCAGCGGTCGGTCACCACCACCACCTCGACCAGTCGGTCCAGCGACTGCGCGCGCACGCTGGCGAGTGCGTCGCCTATCCAGCGCGCCGCGTCATGAGCCGGAATGACGACGCTCAGCATGCCGGCGATCAGACCGTGCGGCCGGTCAGCATGGCCAGCGCCAGCGAGGCGAGCAGGCGACCGCGCGCCAGCGGTGCCAGCGCGAAGGCGTGCGCCAGATCGCGCAGACCGGCCAGCCGTTCGCCGTCGCGATAGCGCCATTTGGCGTAGTCGGCCAGCACGCCGGCCATCGCGTTGCGCCAGAAGGCACCGCGCGCCGCGGCCGGCAGCAGTGCGCGGTTCTTGTTCATCACCTGCAGCGCACTGCTGCGCATTACCTCGCGGTTGCGGCTCATGCTGCCCGGCGTGCGCAGGATGCAGACCAGACGCTCGCGCACGCAGTCGTAGCGGGCGACCGCAGCCAGCCGCATCCACATGTCGATGTCTTCGAGGCTGCGCAGCGTGGTGTCGAAACCGCCGGTGCGATCGAACAGTGCGCGCCGCGCGATCACCGCCGAGCCGCTGCCGGCCACGGTGGCATGGACGGTGAAGATGTCGGCCAGGATGTCGCCGCGGCTGGCCGGCGGGTCCCAGCTGCCCAGCGTGCGGCCTGCGTCGTCCACGGTCTGCGCAGCGCCGCCGCAGAAGCCGAGGGTTGGATCGGCTTCGATCAGTGCGCACTGCGCGGCCAGCTTGCCCGGCAGCCACCAGTCGTCGGCGTCGAGGAAGGCGACCCAGTCGCCGCGGGCGGCGGCGATGCCTGCGTTGCGCGCGGCCGACAGCCCGGCGTTTGACTGACTGACGACGCGGATCGCGTCGCCATAGCGCGCCAGCACGTCTGCGGTGTCATCGGTGGAGCCGTCGTTCACGACGATGATGTCGTCCGCTGAACGGGTCTGCGCGAGCACCGAATCGATCGCCCGCGCCACGCACCAGGCGGCGTTGTAGGCCGGGATGACGACGCTGACGGTCGGTGCGCTCATGACCGGTTGTCGTAGCCGAGCCGGGCCTGCATCGGCGCGATGCGGTCGAGGATGCGCTCGATCAGTTCCGGATTCTGCTGCTTCCACTTCGCCTTGGCTGGCTTGCCCTTCACGATGCTGGTCGGACGCTGATCCAGCGTGCGGCAGCGCTGTTCGATGTCGGCGGTGAATTCGAGGTCGAGCCGGGCATAGACGTCGCGGAACATGTCGACCGGGCGTTCGAACAGGTCTTCATAGCGCAGGTGTATCCAGCGGTCAGCCGGCAGCGCCGCCGCGGCGTCGAGTGCGAGCTGGTTGGCGCTGATCCACTGGAAGGCGCATACCTCCTCGATCGGCGCGTGGTTGCAGGCCTGCCAGCCGGGCGCGAGGAAGAAGGCCCAGTCGGTGTATTCGCCGTGATTGATCGCCACCGGCTCAGGGAACTGGCCGAGGAACTGCGACAGGTGGAAGTCGCCGTCGGTACGACCATGGCGCCAGCCGTCGATCATCGAACTGATGTTGTCGCGGCCATCGCGCTGGATGAAGACGAATTTCGCTTCCGGGAACAGTGCGTGCAGATAGCCGATGCGCATCACGTTGATGCAGGTCTTGTCCAGAATGCGGCCGCCGCCGAGCCGGCGGTAGAAGAAGCGCAGCGCCGCGTCGCGATGTTCCGGCTTCGCATGTTCGGCGCCGGCCGCCTCCGAGTGCCATCCGTTGTTCAGCGGGCCGTACAGGTCATTCCAGAACTGCGGGATCTCGAAGCCGAGATTGACCAGTTCGGTCGAGGCGCCGATGGTTTCGAAGGTGACCGTGGTGCCGGAGCGTGAGCAGCCGACCAGGAATACCGGCGGCTTCGCGGCAGGGCGGGTGAGATCCCACCACAGTCCGCGCGCGTCGCGCTTCAGTTCGACCAGGTTCTTGATGAGGATTTCGCGGTCACGCAGTTTGGCCAGTTTGCTCAGCATCGGTGTGCGGGGAAGTGTCGGTTCAGCGGTTCTTGAGGGCGCCGTGCAGTTCGCCGAGCGCGGCGGCAAGACGTACCAGATAGTGCCGGCGACGGTGGCCGGCCAGCGACAGCGCGGCCGAGCCCAGATAGCCGGCCGCCTTGCGCAGCATGTAGGGTGCCGGGCGGATGCCTTCGATGCGGGCGACCGAGGACGAACGCATGAAGGCCTTGCGCACCACGTAGCCGGTGGTCATCCGCGCGCCATCGACGTAGTGGTACTGGATCATGTCCGGCGCATAGACCAGACGTGCGCCCTGGGCCAGCCCGCGCTTCACCCACTCGATGTCTTCGGCACCGCCGAGATTGTGGCCCTGCGGACCCAGTTCGGTGGAGAAGTCGCCGATGCGCGCGCACCACGGTGTGCGTATCGCCAGATTGCCGCCGCCCGGAATGGCGCGATCCGGCGACACCTCGGTCATCGCGTCGCCGAGATCGAAGCGCGGCACCGGCAGCGGGTAGATGCGGAAAGGGCCGGTGTCGTGCGCCCAGGCCGGCTCGCTGCCGTCCCAGTCGGGCAGGATGCGGCCGCACAGCAGGTCGGCGTCCGGGCGTGCGTCGAAAGCCCGGCATACCGCGTCGATATAGCCTTCATCCACCCGGTGGTCGTCGTCGACGAAGGCGATGCAGTCGTCGCTGACGGTCGGCAGCGCGCGGTTCAGCGCGTTCGACTTGCCTGGCCGCGGTTCGTGGTCGACGCTGAGCGGCAGCCGGCCGCTGCGGCGGGCCAGCCAGTCCAGCGTGTCGTCGCTGCAGGCATTGGCCATCACGTGGATGCGCACGGTCCAGCCGGCCGGTGGCCGGCAGCGGTCGAGCGACGCCAGCGCTTTCTCCAGCAGTGGCCTGCGATCATGGGTGCAGATGAGTACGGTGAGCGTGGGCATCGGACAGCTCAGGCGCCGGAGCGCGACGGATCGGAGGAAGCGGCTGCGCGCACGCGGTAGCCTTTGAGCATGCCCAGCGTGTGCGCGACATTCATGGCCTGGCGCAGGCGGCCCGGACGGGCGCCGGCCACCATGCCCAGCCAGCGACCGGCATGACCGAACAGCTGGCGCAGCAGCCAGGGCGGCATGCCGAGCAGGTGGCCACCGGCGTGTTCGAGCCGGTGCGCACCGTAGCGTTTGCCGGCAGCGTAGTGCAGGCGCAGGAAATAGCGCCGTTCGCGCTTCCAGTCGTCCACCAGGTGGCGGATGGACATGTCAGGCCGGTAGCGGATGGGTGTGCCCCGGCGCAGCAGTTCGCGGAACATCATCGCGTCCTCGCCGCCACCCACGCCGAGGCCGGCGCGGTTGTAGCGCAGGTCGAAACGCAGCGCCGGGTCGTCGCGGAACAGCGACATGTCGTAGGCGATGTTGCCGGACCACAGCGGGTGGCTGTCGTCGGTCACCCAGAAGGCCTCGCGGCCGTAATCGACTTCGCCGAGGAAGGCCTGCAGTTCGTCGCTCATCCAGTCCGGCCGGGTGGCCGGCGTGTAGTCGACGCCGATGTGCCCGCCGACGCAGCGTGCGCCCTCGACCGTGATGGCGTGATGCACCGCAGCCACCAGGCCCGGGTCCGGCAGTTCGTCGTCGTCGATGAAAATGAGGATGTCGCTGTCCAGCGCTTCCTGCAGCGCGCGGTTGCGGGCATGCACGATGCCCTGCGCCTTCTCGCATATCGCACGCAGCGGAATGCC
Organism: Methyloversatilis sp.; assembly: GCA_041639545.1. Taxonomy (GTDB): domain Bacteria; phylum Pseudomonadota; class Gammaproteobacteria; order Burkholderiales; family Rhodocyclaceae; genus Methyloversatilis. Next base: position 54,337 of record JBEQBZ010000012.1, read on the forward strand.
GGGTGCGTCAGCCAGCGCGGCCAGCACCGCCGGCGTGTCGTCGCTGCTGTTGTTGTCGATCGCCAGCAGTTCGGCCGGCGCCGGAAAGTGCTGCGCGCGCAGCGCGGCGACCAGCGTCGGCAGCCGGGCGCTGCGGTTGTAGGTGCAGAAGGCGTAGGTGATCTTCATCGGGCGGGGCGCATCGATCCGAGCCGGTCCAGCGTGCCGATCAGCCGGCAGTAGGCGCGTTCGGGCAGCAGTGCGGGCAGCATGCGCAGCCAGTCGGTTGCTCGGCCATAGCGGGCGGCCATCACGCGCCTGAAGATGAGGCGCGCATCCGTCAGGTTGCGCTTCCAGAAGCACTCGTTGCCCCGCGTCAGCAGGGTGCCGAACACCATGTGCCGCACCCGCCCGTTTCCCAGTGTGGCCGGGAAATCCGGGTGGTCGGCCAGATAGTCGAGCTGGGCATCGGAGAAATCGAGGGCCGCACGTGCATGCGCGCTCGAGGCCTGGGTGTCGGAATGGAAGTGGTAGAAGGCCAGCACTTCGGCTACCCGCGTGATCGGGGCGCAGCCGGCGATGCGCAGCCACATCGCGTAGTCTTCGGCATTCTTCAGGGCGGTGTCGAATCCGCCGGCCGCCGTCACCGCCTCGCGCCGGGTCAGCGTGGCGTGGATAGGCCAGCGACAGCCGGCGAACAGCTTTTCGCGCTTGTCCGCGGTTTCGTAGTCGGGCGGAACGAAGGGCTGGCCACGGCCGCCGCTCAGGCCGATGTTCTGCCAGCCGCAGTAGGCCAGGACAGCGTCCGGCTGTGCCTGCAGCGCGGCCGTCATGCGTGCGAGGAAGTCCGGGCTCCAGTCGTCGTCGGCGTCGAGGAAAGCGATCAGCCCGCCGCGAGCCGACTCCAGGCCGCGGTTGCGCGCCCGGCTGACGCCCCCGTTCGGCTGGCTGATGATGCGGATGCGCGCGTCGTTCCGGGCGCAATCTTCCAGCACTTCGCGGCTGCGATCGGTCGAGCCGTCATCGACCACCACCAGTTCCCAGTCGGAAAAGGTCTGTGCCTGAACGCTGCCCACGCTGCGCAGCAGATGGCTGGCTGCGTTGTAGCAGGGCATGATGATCGAGACGGTGTGGGGACTCATGCGTTGCTGTCGGCTTCGGAGACCCCATACTGGAGCGCGCGCGCAGGCATATCAAGTGCTAAAGCGCGGCCATCGTGCGCTGGGGCGCATTCGCGCTCACGCGCCAGCGCGAAGCGCGTGCTGCTGCCGAAGCAGCCTGAAATAGTGACGGGCGGCGAGCGATGTTTCGTCGGCGTACTTGATCGCATGGGTCACCAGTCGCCCCTGGCGGACCAGTTCTTCCGGAGCCATGGGCAGCCCCTTGTCCCACAGGCCAAAGGGCTGGCCCGGGCCGCCGATGTCCTTGGCGATGTGGCCGGACGCGTACACCAGCATCGTGAAAAGAGTGTCCTCGGAAATGCGGTAAGCGTGTTCGATCGAAGGCTGGTATCCGCCCCGACCTTCGAGCCAGCCCGCGGCGATCATGCGGCTCAGGCACGTCCGGGTGAAAAAGTAGGCGCCGCCCTGTACGCCATCGCCAGGCTCGTAACCTGCGTGCATGGCGAGATCGAGGACTTCCTGAAAGTCGGCGCTTCGCCTCAGCATCTGGTCGCGCCAGTAGCTGAGGTCGCGGGGGGCACCGTTCCAGTCGATCTTGTAGGTGCCGAGCAGGCCGGTGGCTGGCGAAGCATCGAAGTGCTCGCGCACTGCCGACATGATGCCCGGACCGATGATGAGGGCGTCCGGGTCGATCTTCAGGAAAAGCGGCGCGTCGAACAGGCGATAGCCTTCAAGCATGGCGCGACGCAGGCTCAGGTTCAGGCCGGCCAGGCGCAGCTTGGACGGGTTACGGACGACCCAGCACCCGCTGTCGAGCAGGCGTTCGTGTGTGCCATCCGAACTCGCATCGTCGGCGAACACCACTTCATAGCTGCAGTCGATATAGGTGCGAAGACTGTCCAGCAGATCTTCTACGCCGGACCATTCGCCATCGGACACGGCGGAGATCACCACCAGATCGGTCCGGCGGCGCGCGCGCGGGAAATCCGGCTGGGGCTGAACGCGAAACCATTTCATGGCCTTGCTCCTTCGCAATGTCCGAAGCTGGATGCCGCGCGGCGCTTCATCCGCCCGCCTGTCCGGTGCGGCCCTTCAGGCGGGCGGAAAGCCTGCTGCCCAGGTAGCCGGCCAGCGCCCTGAAACTGCCGTCGTTGTGCGCGAGCACCAGCTTGCGGCACAGGGTGGATGCGCTGTCGTGGTTGAACACGGTCAGCCGTCGCAGTGTGTAGGGGTTGCCGTCGCGCAGCGCCCAGCCGGTGCGGGTGGTGCAGGCCTGGCGGTAACCGGCCCGTGCCACCGCGCGCGCGCAGCGCTCGTCCCAGTCGCCATAGGGATAGGCAAAGCTGCCTACCTCGTTGCCCAGTATCTGTTCGAGAGCGGCCTTTGATGCGGTCAGCTCGAAATCCAGCCGGCTGTCATCGGTCCGGGTCAGACGGCAGTGCGAGGTGGTGTGCGAACCGATCTCCATGCCGGATGCCTGCATGGCGCGAAGTTCTGCGGCGTTGAGCATGCGTCCGTCCGGCCGGCCGTCATAGGGCCAGTCGGGAGGGGCGCCGATGGCACCGGTCACGATGAACCAGGTTGCGGTCATGCCGCGGCGGACGAGTGCATCGACCGCGAGCAGATTGTCCTCGTAGCCGTCATCGAAGGTGATGACCGCAGTGCGCGAGGTATCCGCGTTGTTCGCGGAAGCGACAGCGGCCATCGTCGCAGTCCGGTAGCCCAGTGCCGCGAGCAGATCCAGCTGCCTCTCGAAGTTCGCGAGTGAAACCGCCCATGGCCACTCTGGCGAGGCCGTGCGGGAGATGGAGTGGTACATGAGCATGAGCGGGCCGTGGTTGCCGGCACGCCTTGCCAGTGAACGGGAAAGCGGGTCAACCACGGGAGCCCCTGCGCATGAAGTTGAGTGCCCACTCGCGATAGCGGGTCCGCTCGGACGCCAGCGCGTCGATCGGGGCGAGCAGGAAGCACCCGGCGTAGAACGCCGATGACAGTGTTCCGAGCACGAGGGCTCCCGCCAGCGTGAGGGCGTCCTGTGCGCCGGACAGCAGGTGGTAAAGACCCCCGCTCACCAGCAGCAGCGGCAGGTTGAGCAGCGCCGCCGGCTTGAGCGCGTGCGCCAGTTCCTTCAGGCGGGCGTCCAGGCATCGGACGGCCAGCCAGAACATGACGGCCGCGCTCAGGTAGAACACGATCACGATGGCGGCCGCGACGCCCGCGATGCCATATGCGTGACCGAAGTAGACCGCGGCGGCGGTCAGGCCGAGCGCACCCAGCTGGACCGGAAGTTCGTAATGCAGCCAGTTCTTCGCGCCCAGTACCGCGCCGGCCATGTTGTCGATCAGAAGCGCGGGCCAGGCAAGGCAGATGATGGCGATGACGCGGGCCGACTCCAGCCAGCGTTCTCCGTACACGAATCCGACCAGCGGCTCGGCCAGCCAGAACAGCATGATGTAGACCGGGGTCAGGTAGGTCGCCAGCAGGCTGATGCTGCGAAACAGCAGGTAGCGACAGCGGTCCGGATTGTCCTGCTCGGCGGCGATCGCCCGGAACAGGACGTGATAGACCGAGCCGGTCACGAAGCCGTGCGGCATCTTGGCCAGGCTTTCGCCCTTGTTGTAGAGACCGACCGCGGCTGCGCCCAGCGTGGAGGACAGGATGGCGGTGCTGGCCTGCTGACGCAGGTAGAAGATGATGTCGGTGGCCGAGGTGAGCGCGCCGTACTGTGCCAGATGCTTGGCGCGGCTGAAGTCGCGCGTGAAGCCGGGCCGCCAGCCGGTGATCATCTGCAGCACCACGACCGACACCAGCGAGCCGATCAGGCCACCCAGCACCAGCGCCCACACCCCCATGCCGGCGAAGGCCATGATGACGCTCAGCACATTGGTCACGATCAGAATGCCGAGGTTGAACAGCGCAATGGTGTTGAACTTCATGCCACGGTGGAGCAGCGTGGTTGGCAGATTCACGAAGGGGCGGATGATGAAGGACAGCGCCGACACCCGGAGCAGGTCGGTATAGATCGGGTTTTCGTACCAGGCGGAGAATGCCGGGGCGAGTGCGAAGAAGAAGGCATAGATGGCGGTGCCTATCGCCAGTTGCAGCGTGAACACGCTGCGGTAGTCCGCCGGCGTGGCTTCCTTGGCGCGTATCAGTGCCTGTCCCATGCCCCCGCCAGCCAGGAAGCCTGCGAAGCCGGTGAATACCTGGGTCGTGAGCAGTACGCCGAAGTGTTCCGGGGCCAGCAGCCGTGTGAGCACGATGCCGAACAGGAAACCCAGTATCTGGTTGCCGGTGCTTCCGACGAAGAGCCAGCGCACGCTGGATCTGAACGACTGGGCAGAACTCATTGGGTGGGGTTTTCCATAGCGTGCGGACAGTAGCCGACCAGGCGCCGGCTGTCCGTTGCAGGGGTCACAAGGCAGGGGCAAGGGGGCGAGTATGATCCGGCGGCATGAATTCTTGTGTTTTCGGGGACCGGTGATGGTTTTTCGTTGGAAGATGGTTCTGGCGGGTTGTCTGATGGCTGGTGGCGCCTGGGCGTCGGAGTCGACCAAGTGGACCGAAAGCGATTACGTGCTCTACCCGCAGTACTGTCGGGCCCGTCTCGAGAGCAAGAGCAAGCACATGATTCCGGTCTGGGAGAAGAGGCTGGGTCAGCCGTCCTTCCTGCACGTGCATCACTACTGCTTCGGCATGAAGGCGGTGGCGCTTGCCTATACCTATTACTCGGACAAGAACCGGCGCCGTTTCTTCGCCAACGCCGTTGTTTCGGAGACCGCCTATTTTCTTGAGCACGCACCGGAGGAAAGTCCGCTGCGGGCGGAGGTGCTGGTCACCCAGGGGCGGGGCTTCGTGCTCGCCGAGCAGCCGGACGACGCACGGGAGCGTTTCGAGGCGGCGCTGGCGATCGATCCCAATCTGGTCGATGCCTGGGCCTTCCTCAGCGACATCCATGTCGCGCAGGGGCGCAAGCAGGAGGCCATCAAGGTGCTGCAGGACGCCCGGGAAAAGCTGGGCGAGCACAAGAAGATTCTGCTGCGACTGAAGGAACTGGGCGCAAGTGCGGGCTGAACCAGGCCTCAGAAGTCGAAGTAGATGAAGCGCTGGGTGCTGCCACCGAACACCACCAGCGCCAGCACGCAGGTCGCATAGACCGAGCCGCGCAGCAGGGGCGGCGTGCGCGCCCAGCGCTCGATGCCGCGGGCGGCGAGGCCGACCAGTCGCGGCTCCAGCAGCACCAGCCCCATCGACAGCGCGGTCAGACCCCATACGAAGCTGCGTACTTCGGGCGCGGTGCCGCCGGCCGCCGACAGGCCGAACATGCGGCTGCACAGGGTCAGCGCGGGGTCCAGCCCGGGGGCACGGAAGAACACCCAGGTCAGCCACACGATGACCATGCTGACGGCCCAGCTGCAGGCCGCGTAGAGCGCTGCCGGAAGCGCTGCACCGGGCGCCGGCAGCCAGGGTTTGAGCAGCCGGTGCAGCACCAGCCACCCACCGTGCAGCGCACCCCAGATGACGAAGGTCCAGGCTGCGCCGTGCCACAGACCGCCCAGCACCATGGTGATCATCAGATTGACCAGCGTGCGTGCGTGGCCGGCGCGGTTGCCGCCCAGCGACACATAGAGGTAGTCGCGCAGCCAGCGCGACAGCGTGATGTGCCAGCGCTGCCAGAACTCCTGCGGATTGCGGCTCACATAGGGATAGAGAAAGTTGCGCGGCAGCGTGACGCCGAATACCCGGGCCAGGCCGATCGCCATTTCGCTGTAGCCGGAAAAGTCGAAATAGATCTGCAGCGCGAACGCGGTCACGCCCAGCCAGGCGGTGGCAATGTCCAGCCGCTCCGGAGCGGCCAGCAGATCGTCCGCCACGCCGGCGAGGTTGTCGGCGAACAGCACCTTCTTGATCAGGCCGCCCATGAAGATGAGGGCGCCCAGCCTGAGATCGCGCGCCTGCAGCGGCTGCAGGCGCTCCAGCTGTTCGACCAGTTCGGATGCGCGCAGGATGGGGCCGGCCACCATGTGCGGGAAGAAGCTCACATACAGCCACCAGGCGCGGAAACTGATGCGCGTGGTCCATTCGCCGCGATAGACATCGATCATCACCGACAGCATGTGGAAGGTGTAGAAGCTGATGCCAAGCGGCAGTGCCCAGTGCGTCCAGTGGGTGTCGATGCCGCTCACGTCCGCACCGGCCAGTCCGGCGGCGGCGATCGCGGTGTCCAGCAGCATGCCCAGATACTTGATCACGCCGAGCAGTGTGAGGTTCAGCGTCAGCGCGACCACCAGCATGCGGCGGCTGCGGCTCCGCGACAGTGCGCTGTAGAACAGGTAGTTCGCACTGACCGACAGCACCAGCAGGATGAGGTAGGCCGGCTTCCACGATGCGTAGAACAGCAGGCTGCCGGCCAGCAGCGTGGCGGCACGCTCACTTTGCGAGCGGCACAGGCTGTAGAGCAGCAGCAGGACCGCCAGGAAGACGAAGAAAACGGGCTGGCTGAATATCATGGCCGGGCGGTGCGGGTGCGGGCGAAGGCCTGTCCAAGCGAGCTGCTGAAGACGCGGGCGCCGCTGTCATTGAGATGGCCTGGGTCGGCGAAATCGCGGGCCTCCAGCGCCCGCGAGAGCGGCGCGTCGAGCCAGCGCGCGCCGCGCGCCTGCAGTGCCGGCACGATGTCCGCATAGGCGCTGGCCGGTGCGTCCGGCGCGAAGGCGGACGGGCGTTCGAACATCGGTACCGCGATCAGGTGCACCCGGCTGCCGGCCCGGGTCAGGCGCTCGACCAGATCCAGCAGATGGCGGGTCATGCGCGGGTCGGGCGGTGCGCGCGTGCCGGCTTCCTGGGCGCGCAGCTGTTCGGCGGTCTGGAAGCCGCCGCTGCGACCCTGGCGATAGCCTGCGGTACGGGCGGCGCTGCCGCCGACCGGTTCGACCTCACGGAAGGTGGCTTCGACGAAGCGCCCGAGCTTTTCGGGCTCGCGCAACTGGCGCAGATTGCCGCTGTAGTACCAGCTGCGCACCCAGGAACCGAACAGCGCCGCGTGCAGACCGTCGCCCCACAGGTCGTCGCGGCGCGCGAAGAAGCCGTAGTAGCCGAGTGAGTCCTCGTCCTGGAACAGGGTTTCGTCGAGGGCGACGAATACGTCAGCCGGCGGCTTCATGCCGCGCTCGAACAGCCGCTCTGCCACGCCGCGCAGCACCAGCGTGTTGGCGCCGGGCAGGCCCAGGTTGAAGACGCGTTCGCCATCCGCCAGGCCGGCGCCCGCGCGAAAGGCGGTCGGCGACAGACCGTTGTCGGTGCGGCTGTTGCCGATGAACAGTGCGGCCGGCTGCTGGCTGGCCGCGTGCAGGATCTTGTCCTGCGCCCGTCCGGCCGCGAACACCGAGCGATAGCGGTACAGCCAGACGTCGCAGTGCAGGGCGGCTTCGAAGGCCAGCAGCAGCAGCAGTGCCCAGGCCGCGGCCGGGCCGATGTGGCGGACCAGGGCGCGCATCAGGGGTGCATCCATTCGCGCAGCGTCTGCATCCAGCTGCGTGCCGGCGCGCGCGCAGCCGAGGCGTCCAGGCTGCGGCGCAGTTCGGGTCGCGCCGGGTCGCGCAGTGTCACCTCGACCGCCAGACGGTCCGGCGGGAACAGCAGTTCCAGCGTGCGGCCGCCTGCGTCTATCCGGGCGCCGATGCGGCCGTCGCCCGGTGTCAGCCGTTCGATGGTCTGGGGCGCGACCGCCACGTCGATACCGGTGTGCATCACGATCAGGAAACGGTCCTGGCGGGATTCCACGGCCGGCGACACTTCGATGCGCCAGGCGCCGGCTTCGAAATCTGCGGCGTGGCGGGATATTTCGCCCCAGATGGCACCGTTTTCGTCGTAGTTCTGTCCGTCGGCAAAGAATTCGAAGCCGCGGCCGCCGATCGGCGTCAGCCGCGCGTCGGTCGGGAACAGCACTGTGCCTTCCAGCCTTGCGGTGCCGGTCAGGTTGCCGCCCAGCGGGCGTTCGAACATGAAGCGGTTGCCGCTGACCGCGGGCGCCAGCGTGCCGTGCAACAGCCAGCGTTTGACCAGATCCGGCCGTGCGGCTTCGATGTCGTCGTACACCACCACGGTGCCGCTGGGCCGGTCGTAGATGAATATCCGCCAGGCCTTCTCCACCCGCCGCGTACGGTGGTGGAAGCTGCCCGGGCCGCTCTGGCTGTTGGTATAGGCCGGCGTGATGTCGGCCAGCGCGACCAGCAGGCCTTCTTCGTCGAACAGGGTGTGCAGGCGGCCGGTGTGGAAGTCGTCGTACTGACGCCGCCAGTCGTCAAGATCAAGTGGCGCGGCGTGCAGATCCCAGCCGGAGCCCACTCTTCTCTGGCCGCCGTCGTTCGCGATCGGCCGAGGCTCCTTATCCTTGCGCGCCGGCTTGGGGGCACTGTCGGCCGGGTCGGTGACCGTGACCGTGTTGTGCGCGATGGTCTGGTAGTAATAGTTCAGATAGTGGTCGCTGCCGTAGCCACCGCAATAGCAGCCGCTGTCCAGCGCCATCGGCACGCCGGCGTAGAGGGTGAAGGCGCCCTGGTCCAGGTGGCTGTGCGACCAGTAGTTGTCACCGGCCTTGAAGCTCACGATGGTCGCGTTGCGGTCCCAGCCGCTGCGTGCGGTCACCAGACCCAGTCCGTCGGCAAAGTGGGCAAGCGGGCGGCCAGTCAGCTGTTCCGGCTCGGAGTGCAGGGTCGCGTCGGGCAGCGGGCCCCAGGGCCAGGAGGTCGGCACCGGCTTCGCCTTCGCCGAGCCGAGTACGGAGTAGGCATGGCGGTCGCGGAATTCGAGTGCCAGCGCCAGCGCGTCATCCACCTTGCGGCGCGGAAAGGCGACGTCGCCCCAGCGCTGTATGGCGCCGTCCGGCAGCATCCGGTGGACGACGAAGGAGAGGAAGCCGCGGATCGCCGGTTCGCGGGCGAACAGGTCCTCGCCGGTGGCGGCACGCCACATGGCCGGCAGCTGGTAGATCGCCTGGCCGATGCCGATGCCCACGTATTCGCCACCCTCGTGCCAACCGCCGTTCTGCCCGCCGATCTGCCGCCAGACCGGCAGCACGCGGTTCAGCCAGTAGTCATGGGTGAAGGCCATGACCGGATCGGCGCGCGGATCGTCGCGATGGATGGCCAGCGCGCACGCCATCAGCGCCTGCAGCGGCGAGTTGTACAGATAGACGTTGTAGGGAGAGAGCCGCTCGGTGCGGATGACCTTGATCTGGTATTCGCAGGCCTCGATCACCTTGTCCCTGAGCCCGGGCATCAGGTCGGGTGGAATGCGGTCATTCAGCCAGTCGTAAGCCAGTGCGATCGGTTTGGTCTGCTCGTGGCCGCGCCAGTTCGGCTTCAGCCGGATCAGGCGCTCGGTCAGCGCCCGCATGTCCTGGCTGCCCGGTCGCAGGAATTCCGCTTCGATGGCGGCGTTCAGGTCGCCCTGCCCGCCTTTGGCGCGATTGAGCAGCTGGCTGACATAGTCGGGGTTCTCAAGCTCGATCCGCTCGCGCTCGCGCAGGTCCGGGTGCGGCAGCCTCGGGTGTGCGGTACGGAACCCGGGCATGGGGGGTACGCGCAGCTCTGCCGGTTCGGGCAGCATGGTCTTGCTGGCCGACGTAGCGGCGATTGCTGGCGGCATGCGCGTGATCGACCAGGTGCCGGCCAGCGTGCTGAATACGCACACGGCGGCAAGGGTGCCGCTCAGCCCCGCAGCCCGGGCCGGGCGTGCGTTTGACCTGGGCAGGTGACGGGCCGCCAGCGCGGCCGCCACCAGTGCGACGAAGACGGTGGTGAGGTCGGGTGTGCGTCCGGGTACGTACTGCTGCAGCCATTCGAGCGCGAGGGCGAGACCGCCGCAGGCAAACACGATGATCAGGCTGGCGCTGCGGCTGCGCGACGAGCTGCGGTACAGCGCCAGCGCGAGCGCCAGATACGGCCAGGCGCTGTCCAGCAGCACGCTCAGGCCCTGCATCGGGTTGGTCATGTGTGCCATGAAAGGCACCCTGTTCAGCACCCGCAGCGGGCCGGGTTCCGGTGCCAGTTCTCCCGCAGTGAGCGCGACCGTGAGCATCAGGGCTGCAAGGGCGGGGCGCCAGGGCTTGATTGCACGCGGCGATCCGAGCGCCAGCGACAGCCCGGCGAGCGCGCCGATCAGCGCTTCGGCCGATATCTGGCGGCTGACCACGAAGGTCTTGCCGATCAGTACCGCGAAGAAGAAGAACCAGAGTGCGCGCGTCACCGATGCCGGCCGCAGTCGGGCGTCGCGGATGAGCAGCGCCAGTGCGCCGATCTCCAGCGCATAGATGAACGCCTTCATCGGCTCAAAGCGCGTCGGGTCGTCCAGCACCTGGGCGAGTGGCTTGAGACCGCTGCGCAGCAGACCGATGTCCAGTGACGGTACGAAGGGCGCCAGTTGAGCCAGCGCCCAGAGCCCTGCTGCGAGCAGCGCGATATCGGTTTCCGGCCCCGGTTGCAGGTGCCGATGGCGCCAGGCGCTGAAGCGACCCGCCACGCGGCTCTCCGGTGCCAGCAGGCCGGCCAGCAGCGCACCGGCCAGTGCGCCTCCGGTATTCAGCAGCAGATCGGACAGCGCGGCCACCCGCTGCGGCAGATGAGACTGGGCGGCCTCGACCGACAGGCTCAGCAGTCCGCCGAACACGGCTGCGACCAGGGCCGCTGCTGCCGTACTGCGCCGCTTCATCGTCAGGCGAATGCACACGCCCACCGGCAGATAGATGAGCGCGTTCACCACCAGGTCCGGCAGGGAGAGTGCGCGGTGGGTGAGGTCCGGGTCGAGGAAAGCCCAGGTGTCCGCCCCGGTCTGCCAGTCGCTGAACGGAAACAGGCTTCCATAGACGATCAGGGCCACACAGGCGGCAAGCAGCGGCAGGGCGTGACGATTCTGTTCGGGGTGCATCGTGTCCTGTGGCGGGAGGCGCGGGCGGTGAATGGCCGGGGCCGGTGCAGTGGCCGGCGCGGCCGACAGCATGCCCGTGTTGCGTGGTCGCGCGAGTGGTGCGCGTCACGAAGCCGACGATACTGCGGTTCCACCCGCTGGCGGGCTGTGCGAAAGTCCGCGCTCGGAGGATGGACCGGATGTACGGGCTGATCGTAATCGGGCTGCTGTGGGCAGCCTTTGTCTTTCTGTTGCGGCGCGAGCTGGCGAGCGCCTGGGCCGAACCGTGCCTGCGCGCGCCGGTACTCATTTTCGAGGGCGATGACTGGGGCTTCGGTCCGGCCGCCCAGGCCGATGCCTTGCGCGACATCGCCGCTGTGCTGCGGCGGCATGTCGATGTCGATGGGCGGCTCCCGGTCATGACGCTGGGGGTGGTGCTGTCCGGTCCTGATCCGGAGCGCCCGGATGAGCCGGAGATCGGCCTCCGGCTTGATGATCCGCCGATGCGACCGGTGCTGGACAGCATGATCGAGGGCGCGCGCGACCGCGTGTTCTCGCTGCAGCTTCACGGCATGCAGCATTACCACCCGGCGGTGCTTGATCGCGCGTGCCGCGCAGATCCCGGGCTGGCCGCCTGGCGCCGGCAGCCGCTGCCGGCGACCGAGGATCTGCCCTCTCCGCTGCAGTCGCGCTGGACCGACGCTTCGGTGCTGCCGTCGCGACCGCTGGAAGCGACGGACATCCGGCAGCGTGTTGCGGCCGAAGTGGCCGAGTTCGCCCGCGTGTTCGGCCGGACGCCGGCGGTGGCCGTTCCGCCCACCTTTGTCTGGAACGACCGGGTGGAGTCCGCCTGGGCGGCGGCCGGCGTGCGGGTGATCGTGACGCCGGGTGAGCGCTACGAGGCGCGCGGCGGCGACGGTCTGCCGATGGACAGTGGCCATCTGTACCGCAACGGCCAGCGCTGTGCTTCGGGCCTGATGGCGATGGTGCGCAACGACTATTACGAGCCGGTGCGGGGCCATGGCGCAGCGCACGGGCTGGAGGCGCTGTCCCGCAAATGGCGGCAGCGCCGCCCGCTGCTGCTGGAAACCCACCGCTCGAATTTCGTGGGGCGGCATGCCCGACACCCCGAAAGTCTGGCTGCGCTGGATCGGCTGCTGGCGGCGGCGAAGCAGGGCTTTCCGGATATCCGCTTCCTGTCGGTGGAGGCGCTGGCCGACGCCTACGCTGGCCGGAACGGGCTGATCGATTGCCGGCCAGTTGTCCGGCTGCAGGCGCTGGTGGCGCGCGTACTGGTGTCCGGCCGCCGTCGAAAAGTCGCCGCGGCCCTGGCGGCACTCACGCTGCTGGCGCTGACGCGGGCTGTATTCCCCTTTTCTTAATGTGGAAATTTGTGTCGCCGGGGCGGTGAAACCCCTCTGAAACGGCGTCGCAACGTGCGTTAGTTATCACTGGCCGCACGGGCAGCGTCGTCATGTGACCGGATTCACGCGCTCCAGCGGATGCTGCCCCTATCTTTCGCCCTCAACAAGCCGGCCGACCCGCGCCGGAAAGAATATTGCCGGTGGCCTGCATGTCCGCCGGAGATGCCAGAAGGGGTTGATTGTGGTCAGACTTTTCAGTCACTACGTACCGTCCGTCACGCTCATGAGATTGATTGCCGAAGCGATCGTGCTGCTGATCGCCGGTTTCGGCGCCGCCTGGATCAGTGCGCCGGCCAGTCTGGACACCCTGTTGCCTGCCTTGCTGCCGGCATCGGTGTTCGCCATCCTGATGACCCTGCTGATGAGCGCGCTCGGTCTGTATCAGCGGGAACAGCCGCGCAATCTGTCGGAACTGGTCGGCCGGGTGCTCTTTGCCTTCCTGCTCGGTCTGCCGGTGGCCTACATGGTGTTCCGGCTGCTGCCCCAGGGCAGTGTCGCGATGCCGGCGCTGGACGTTTCGCTCTGTCTCGGGTTTGGCGGCATCCTGCTGCTGCGTGCGGCCTCCTTCCTGCAGGCAGACGGTGCGGGCATGTTCACCCGCCGCATCCTGGTGGTCGGCACCGGATCGGAAGCGGCTTCGGTGTGGGCGGCGGTGTCCACTTCGGCCAGCAGCACCCACACCATCGTCGGTTTCGTACCGGTCGGCTCGGAAGACGGCGTCGAAGTGCCTTCGACCATGGTGATGCCGGAAGGCAGCTGCGTGATGCAGCTGGCACGCGATCATCGCGCCAACGAAATCGTGGTCGCGGTTCGTGAGCGTCGTGGCGGCGTGCTGCCGCTGCGTGAGCTGCTGGACTGCAAGCTGGCCGGCGTAACCGTCAATGACCTGTCCAGCTTTTTCGAACGCATGCGCGGCCAGGTGAGGCTGGATACGCTGCGTGCCAGCTGGCTTATTTATGGCGACGGTTTCCGGCAGGGCTTTGCCCGGGCCGCGGTCAAGCGGGTGTTCGACATCGTTGCCTCCAGCGTGCTGCTGGTGCTGACCGCGCCCATCATGCTGCTGGCCGCGCTGGCCATCGCGATCGAGAGCGGTTTCCCGGTCATCTACCGGCAGGAGCGCGTGGGGCAGGGCGGCCGCACCTTCAAGGTGCTGAAGTTCCGCAGCATGCGTCTGGACGCCGAAGCGGATGGCAAGCCGCGCTGGGCCGGCAGCAACGATGACCGCATCACCCGCGTCGGCCACTTCATCCGCAAGACCCGCATCGACGAACTGCCGCAGATTTTCAATGTGCTGCACGGCGACATGAGTTTCGTCGGCCCGCGCCCGGAACGCCCCTTCTTCGTCGATCAGCTGACCGACCAGATCCCGTTCTATGCCGCCCGTCACAGCGTCAAGCCGGGCATCACCGGCTGGGCCCAGGTGCGTTACAGCTACGGTGCATCGGTCGACGATGCGGTGCAGAAGCTGCAGTACGACCTGTACTACGTGAAGAACCACACGCTCTTCCTCGACATCCTGGTGCTGCTGCAGACCGTGCGTGTCGTGCTGACCGGCGACGGCGCACGCTGAGTCCGCCCCGGGGCGACGTCCCCGCGGGCACAATGCGGTTCCGCTGAACAGGACGTTGCCGCATGTCGATGGATTCGCTCCCTGCCGCCTTTGCGCTGTACGCCTACCTGGCGGCGGCGGTGGGCTTTCTGGCGCTTTGTCTGCAGTTGCTGCTCGGGCCGGGCAACGCGCCGCGGGCGCGGCTGCTGGGCGGCTGCATGGCGGCCGGCGTTCTCTGGTGTGCGGCGCTGGCCGCTTTCGTCAAGCTGCCGAATACGGCTCTCTGGGCGCTCGCGCACGCGGCTGACGCAGCGCACTACCTGATATTCCTCGGTTTCCTCGCCGCCTGCGTGGTTGACCCCGACGGCCACCGGCCTCTGCGCCGACTGCTGGCTCGGCCGTCCTGGCTGATGCGTCTGGTGCTGCTGGCGGTGCTGCCCTGCGCACTGCTCTACGGCGTCGCCGCCTTTTTCCTGCCGCGCGATCAGGCTGTGCTGCCGGTGATGATGGGGAGCGGTCTGGCGCTCAGCCTGCTGGGTGCGGTGATGACCGAACAGTTCTACCGCAACACGCCACAGCAGTGGCGCTGGGGCATCAAGCCGATGACCCTCGGCCTGGCGTTCACGCTGGTATTCGACCTGTATTACTTCGCCGAAGCGCTGATGTTCCGCGAGATCGATGCCACCGTGTGGGCGGTGCGCGGCGTCGTGCATGCGCTGGCGCTGCCGCTGTTCGCCGCCTCGTCGGCCCGGGTGCGCGAATGGTCGATCCGGCTCAATGTGTCGCGCGAAGCGGTGTTCCATACCTCCGCGCTGGTGATTGCCGGGGCCGCGCTGCTCATCATCGCGCTGGCCGGCTATTACGTGCGTTTCTTCGGTGGCGAGTGGGGGGCGGCACTGCAGACCGTGGTGCTGGCGGCCGGTGCGCTGGGTCTGGTGGCGTCGATCGCTTCAGGCAGCGTGCGTGCCTGGCTGCGGGTGTTCATCAACAAGCACTTCTTCAGCCTGCGCTACGACTATCGCGCCGAATGGCTGAAACTGGCCGACACGCTCTACCGCGCGTCCAGCGTGGACAAGCTGCGCGAGGCGTCCATACAGGTGATGGCCGACCTGGTCGAAAGCCCGGGTGGCCTGCTGTGGCTGCGCAACGAGCAGGGTGACTACGTGCCGGCAGCCCGGCTCAACGTGCCGGACCTTGATGCGCGCGAACCGGCTGACAGTCCGCTGGTGGCACTGCTGCTGGGACGCATGTGGGTGGTGAACGTCGAGGAGCACCGCTCGCGCCCCGGCATTTACGGAAACATGCGCCTGCCCGAATGGGTGGCGGCCATTCCGGAGGCCTGGCTCATCTGTCCGCTGGGCAGCGAGGACATGCCGCTTGGTTTCGTCGTGCTGTGCCGGCCGCGTGCCTTGCTGGATCTGAACTGGGAGGTGCGCGACCTGCTCAAGACCGCGGGTCGCCAGGTGGCCGGCGTGCTGGGCCAGACCCAGGCGATGGAGGCGCTGATCGAGGCGAAGAAGTTCGAGGCCTTCTCCAAGATGAGCGCCTTCGTCGTGCATGACCTGAAGAACCTGATCGCGCAGCTCACGCTGCTGCTGCGCAACGCCCAGAAGCACAAGGACAATCCGGAGTTCCAGCAGGACATGCTGGAAACCATCGAACATGCGGTCGGCCGCATGAACAGCATGCTGCTGCAACTGCGCTCGGGCACCCAGCCGATCGAACAGGCGGCGCCGGTGGCGCTGACGCCACTGCTGGAGCGGTTGCACCGCGCGCGCGCGCGCGGCGCTTGTGCCGTCGAGCTGGAGGCGGAGAGCGGGCTGGTCATCCGGGCGCATGAAGACCGGATAGAAAGGGTTGTGGGGCATCTTGTGCAGAATGCACTGGATGCGACGCCGCAAACCGGTAAAGTCAGCATCAGGGCGCGAGCCGAAGCGGCGGGTGTCGTAGTCGAGGTTCAGGACAACGGCTGTGGCATGACCGAGGAGTTCATCCGCGAACGGCTGTTCAAGCCCTTCCAGTCGACGAAGGCGAATGGAATGGGCATCGGTGCCTACGAAAGTTTCCGCTACATCCAGGATCTGGGTGGGCGTATCGAAGTAACCAGCGAGCCGGGCCGGGGCAGCCTGTTCCGGCTCGTGTTTCCTCAGCAGACGGCGGCAGTGGCGGCCGTCGCCTGACCGGGAGTGACATGGCTGACAAGGGTCGTACGCTGTTGATCGTGGAGGACGATCCTGCGCTGCAGAAGCAGATGCGCTGGAGCTTTGACGATTACGAAGTGGTGCTGGCGAGCGATCGCGAATCGGCGCTGGCGCAGATCCGGCGCCATGAACCTGCGGTGATCACGATGGATCTCGGGCTGCCGCCGGCACCTGATGACGTGACCGAAGGCATGGCCCTGCTGGGTGAGATCGTGGCGCTGGCCCCGCAATCCAAGGTGATCGTGCTGACCGGTCAGAACGACCGCGCCAACGCCTTGCGCGCGATCGGCATGGGTGCCTACGATTTCTACGCCAAGCCCTTCGAGCCCGAGCTGCTGTCGCTGCTGATCGAACGCGCTTTCCGGCTGCACGACCTGCAGATGGAGAACGCCCGTCTGGCCAACCAGACTTTGGGCACCGAGGGCCGCTTCATCACCCGTGACGCCAACATGCTGCGCGTGCTGCGCACCATCGAGAAGGTGTCGGCCACCCGTGCCACCGTGCTGCTGCTGGGCGAAAGCGGCACCGGCAAGGAAGTGCTGGCCAAGACCCTGCACGACCGCTCGGAGCGGGCAGGTGAGCGCTTTGTCGCCATCAACTGTGCCGCCATTCCGGACAACCTGCTGGAAAGCGAACTGTTCGGTTACGAGAAGGGCGCCTTCACCGGTGCCACCAAACAGACCCCGGGCAAGATCGAGGTGGCCCACAAGGGCACGCTGTTCCTCGACGAGATCGGCGATCTGCCCGGACCGCTGCAGGCCAAGCTGCTGCGCTTCCTGCAGGAGCGCGTGATCGAACGCCTGGGTGGGCGTGACGAGATTCCGATCGATGTGCGCGTGGTGTGTGCCACCCACCAGAACCTGCAGAACCTGATCGCCGAAGGCCGTTTCCGCGAGGATCTGTATTACCGGCTGGCCGAGATCGTGGTCACCATTCCGCCGCTGCGCGAGCGCGAAGGTGATGCCGCGCTGCTGGCCCACTCCTTCGTGAAGCGCTTTGCCGGCGAGCAGGGGCGCAGTTCGATGTCGCTGTCGCGCGAGGCGGTGGCCGCGATCGAGGCGCACAAGTGGCCGGGCAATGTCCGCGAACTCGAGAACTGCATCAAGCGCGCCACCATCATGGCCGACGGCAACCAGATCATGGTGCCCGACCTCGGTCTCAAGCCGGCCGAAGAGAACGCCAGCTTCTTCAATCTTCGCCAGATCCGCGACGAAGCTGAACGCAAGGCAGTGGTCAGCGTGCTGGCGCGGGTGGACGGCAATATGGTGAAAGCCGCAGAAATGCTGGGCGTCAGTCGCCCGACCCTGTATGACCTGATGAACCGTTTCGGCCTGCGCTGAAATCGAACCGGAGTTCTGCCCCCAACATGTCCCGTTCCGTCACCTCTAGATTGCTTGCGGCGCTGCTGTGCGCGGCTGCGCTGACTGCATGCAGTCGAACCCAGTCTCCGGATGAACTGCTCGCCGCCGCGCGGGCAGCGATCGAGCGCAAGGATTTTCAGGCGGCGTCCATCCAGCTGAAGAACGCCTTGCAGCAGGACGGCGCCAATGCTGCGGCGCGGTTCGAGCTGGGGCGTCTGCATCTGCGCGCCGGCGATGCGGTGTCGGCGGTCAAGGAACTGAACCGGGCTGCCGAGCTCAAGCATCCGGAGGCTCAGGTTGCGCCCGCGCTGGCCCGTGCCCTGCTCGAATCGGGGCAGTTTTCGGACGTGGCTTCGCGTTTCAATGCCCTGCGCATCGAGCCGCCGGCCGCTCAGGCGGAACTGAAGGCGCTGGTCGGCAGGGCGCTGCTTGCCGCGGGCAATGCGGACGGCGCTCTGGCTGCGTTTGACGAGGCCATGGGCATGGACGCCGCGCAGCCCGACGCGCTGGTGGGCAAAGCCCGACTTCTCGCGACACGCAAGGATTTCAAGGGGGCACAGGCGCTGCTTGACAAGGTGATTTCCTCACCGAGTCCGACCGCGGACGCCTGGTTCCTTGATGCCGAAATCAAGGCTTTCCAGGGGCAGGGTGCGCAATCGCTCGCGTCCTACCGGAAGGTGTACGAAGTGTCGCCGGAACACGTCCGCTCGCGTTCCATCGTCATTTCCGCTCTGGCGAACGAGGGGCGCATCGAGGAGGCACGCACGGAGCTCGAAGGTCTGCGCAAGGTGTCGCCCCGTTCTCCGGACGTCAACTATCTTGACGGTGTGCTCTTCGTGAAGGAGAAGAAGTTCGTCGATGCACGCGACCGTCTGAGCAAGGTGCTGGCCGTGGCACCGGACTTCGTGCCGGCGCTCGGACTGGCTGCGGCCACCGAATTCGAACTGCAGTCTTACGCGCTGGCTGAACAGTACGCCGAAAAGGCGATTGCCCGGGGTGCGGACACGCTTTTCATCCGCAAGCTGCTGATCGGCAGCTATCTGCGGAACGGGCGTGTCGACAAGGCGAAGCAGGCACTCGCGCCGCTGCTCAGGGCGGACGAATCGAATCCGGAGGTTCAGGCGCTGGCCGGACAGATCTATCTCACCTCGGGTGACGCGAAAAGCGCCGAGAAAGCGTTCGCCGCGGCCGCGAAGCAGTTGCCGGATGACCCGGTCGCCCAGACCCGGCTCGGCCTCAGCCGCATTGCAGCAGGCGACCGGAGCGGTGGTGTGCGCGCGCTCGAAGGCGCGGTGAATCTGGGCGAAAAGGATACGCGCACGGATCTCGTGCTGGTGGTCACCCATCTGCGCAACCGCGAACCCGATCGGGCACTGGCGGCCATCGACGTGCTCGAACGCAAGCTGCCGCAGGATCCGGCCGTGCAGAACCTGCGCGGTACGGCGCATCTGCTCAAGAGCGATCCGCGAGCCGCTCGTGCGGCCTTCACCCGTGCGCTGGAACTGAATGACGCATATTTTCCGTCGGTCGCAAATCTGGCCCGCCTAGACATGCTGGATGGAAAGGTTGATGACGCCGAAGGCCGTTTCCGCAAGGTTCTGGCGAGGAATCCGAAACATCCCGATGCCCTGATGGCGCTGGCCGGTCTTAAGGCACGTAACCGGTCAGGCATGCCCGAGGCGGCCAGGCTGCTGGGCGAGGCCATCGAAGGCAATCCCAAGCTGGCCGCGCCGCGCGCATCGCTGGTAGACCTCTATCTGGCGACCGGTGACAACCGCGCCGCCCTGAAGGCGGCGACCGACGCGGCCACCGCATTGCCTGATGACCCGCTGGTTCTGCAGGCGCTGGCGATGGCGCAGGGACAGGCCGGTGATTTTGACGCTGCGATCGCAACCCGCAAACGCATCGCCGACCGCGATCCGAATGCGTTCGCCCCGCTGCTGATGCTGGCGGCCACCCAGATGAGCGGCAAACGCGAATCGGAAGCCATCCAGTCGGTGAAAAAGGCGCTCGTGATTTCGCCGGATTCCCTCGAAGCGCACAACATGCTGATCGCCATCCATCGTGCCCGAGGTGCGCTGGACGATGCGTTGCGCGTTGCCCGGGATGTCCAGCGTCAGCGTCCGAAGCAGGCCGTGGGTTTCGTGATGGAAGGCGAACTGATGCTGGCTTCGTCCAAGCCGGACGCGGCTGCGCGCAGCTTCCGCGAGGCGTACTCGCGCGAGCGCATCGGTGCCAACCTGACCCGGTTGCATGCGGCTCTCATCCGCGCTGGCGCCGCCCGCGACGCACAGACCCTGGTCGATGGCTGGATGAAGGAACAACCGAAGGATGTCGTGGTGCCACTCTATCTGGGTGATGTCGCACTCGCCCAGAAGAAGCTCGACGAGGCGAAAGGCCATTACCAGACCGTGCTGGCACGTTCGCCGTCCGAAGTGGCCGCGCTGAACAATCTCGCCTGGATTGCAGCGCAGGCGGGCGACCCGAAGGCACGCGAGTATGCCGAGAAAGCGTATTCGATCTCACCGTCCAACCCGGCGGTGCTCGATACGCTGGGCGCCATTCTGGTCGATGCGGGTGAGGTGGATCGCGGCCTCAAGCTGATGCGCGAAGGCGTGGCGATCGCATCGCAGTCGAAAGACCTCCGTCTGTCGCTGGCTTCCGCGCTGGCACGCGCCGGTCGCAAGGACGACGCGCGCAAGGAACTGGAACCGCTGTCCGCGCTGGGCAGCAAGTATGAGCGGGCGGCCGAAGTGGCTGCGCTGATGAAAACCCTTTGAACTGAATCCGGATACAACACCATGACCAAAGTTGCTGTGATCGGCCTTGGCTACGTCGGCCTGCCTCTCGCTGTCGAATTCGGCAAGAAGATGCCCACCATCGGTGTGGACATGTCGGCCGCCAAGGTGGCCGCCTACCGCGAATTCGTCGATCCGACCGGTGAGGTGAGCAGCGAGGACCTGCGGGCCGCCAGCCAGCTGACGGTCACCACCGACGGCGCAGCGCTGGCCGAAGCCGACTACATCATCGTCGCCGTGCCGACGCCGGTCGATGATGCGCACCAGCCCGATTTCTCGCCGCTGGTCGGCGCGTCCGAAACCTGTGGCAGGTACATGAAGCGCGGCGCCATCGTCGTGTTCGAATCGACCGTCTATCCGGGCGCGACCGAAGAGGTGTGCATTCCGGTGATCGAGAAGTTTTCCGGCCTGAAGTGGAAGCAGGACTTCAACGTTGGCTACTCGCCGGAGCGCATCAACCCGGGCGACAAGGAGCGCACGGTCACCAAGATCCTGAAGGTGGTTTCGGGCGATACGCCGGACACGCTGACGAAGGTGTCCGACCTGTACAAGGCGGTCATCACTGCCGGCGTGTATGAAGCGTCCAGCATCAAGGTGGCCGAAGCGGCCAAGGTGATCGAGAACACCCAGCGCGACCTGAACATCGCGTTCGTGAACGAACTGGCCATCATCTTCAACAAGCTCGGCATCGACACCGAGGAAGTGCTGAAGGCCGCCGGCACCAAGTGGAATTTCCTGCCCTTCCGTCCGGGCCTGGTCGGTGGTCACTGCATCGGCGTCGACCCCTACTACCTGACGCACAAGGCCGACATGCTGGGCTATCACCCGCAGGTCATCCTGGCCGGTCGTCGCATCAACGACGGCATGGGCAAGTACGTGGCCGAACAGACCGTGAAGAAGCTCATCCAGAGCGGTGCGTCGGTGAAGGGCGCCAAGGCGCTGGTGCTCGGCCTCACCTTCAAGGAGAACTGCCCCGACCTGCGCAATTCGCGCGTGATCGACGTGATCCGCGAACTGCAGAGCTACGGCGTCGAGGTGATCGTGCACGACCCGGTGGCCGAGTCGGCCGAAGCCGAGCACGAGTACGGCGTGTCGCTGGTCGACTGGGACGCCGTGCCCAGGGTGGATGCCATCGTCGCCGCGGTGTCACACGCCGAATTCAAGGCGCGCCCGGTCACCGACTACGTGGCCAAGCTGAAGGACGGTGGCGTGGTGGCCGACATCAAGTACCAGTTCGACGTCGATGCGCTGGCCGCGCACGGCGTCAGCGTATGGCGTCTGTGAGACCGGCATGACCGTTCCGACCACCCTTCCGGCGCCGCTGCAGGCCGCGCTGACCGCCGCGCCGCGACGCTGGCTGGTGACCGGCGCGGCCGGTTTCATCGGTTCCCATCTGGTCGAGGCCCTGCTTCATGCCGGCCAGACGGTGACCGGGCTGGACAATTTCTCGACCGGCCACCGCCGCAATCTCGACGAAGTCACGGCCGGTCTGCCGGCCGGGGCCGAAGCCCGCTTCACCTTCGTCGAAGGCGATATCCGTGATCTGGCGACCTGTGCCCGGGTCTGTGCCGGCACCGACGTCGTGCTGCACCAGGCGGCGCTGGGTTCGGTGCCGCGCTCGATCGCCGATCCGCTCATCTCGCACGACTCCAACGTCAATGGCTTCCTGAACATGCTGGTGGCGGCGCGCGACGCCAAGGTATCGCGCTTCGTCTATGCGGCGTCCAGTTCGACCTACGGCGACTCGCCGTCGCTGCCCAAGGTCGAGGACGTGATCGGCAAGCCGCTGTCGCCGTATGCGGTGACCAAGTATGTGAACGAGCTGTACGCGGATGTGTTCGGCCGCTGTTACGGCCTGCCCTGTGTCGGCCTGCGCTACTTCAACGTGTTCGGCGCGCGGCAGGACCCGGAAGGCGCCTACGCCGCGGTGATTCCGCGCTGGGCGCGCGCGCTGCTGCTGGGCGACACCGTGCAGATCAACGGTGACGGCGAAACCAGCCGCGACTTCTGCTACGTCGACAACGCGGTGCAGGCCAATCTGCTGGCCGGCCTCACCGACAGCCCGGACGCGGTGAACACGGTCTACAACGTGGCGGCTCACCGGCAGACCTCGCTGAATCAATTGTTTGCAGCGATGCGCGACGAACTCGTGAAACGTTTCCCGGACATCGCGGGTGCGCAGGCGCAGTATCGCGAGTTCAGGGCCGGCGACGTGCGCCACTCGCTGGCCGACATCACCCGCGCGCAGACGCGCCTGGGTTACGCACCCACGCACGACGTGTCACGCGGGCTTGCGGAAGCGATGAACTGGTATGTGGCGCGTTTCGCGCCGGCTCGCGCCGCCTGATCCTCGATGAAATTCCTGCTGTCCTCTGTCGTCCTGCTGTCCGCCTGCCTGCTGGCGCCGTCCGCGCACGCGCTCGAACCCGAGGCGGCGGCGCGTTCGCTGCTGGCCGAGGCGAGAGCCTTCGAGCATGGCGAGGGTGTGCGCCGTGATACGGCGCGTGCAGCGGCGCTGTACTGCCAGGCCGCCAAGCTGGGTGACGCCGACGCGCAGTTCGATCTGGCCTGGATGTACGCCAATGGCCGAGGCGTGGACCGTGACGACGCGCTGGCCGCCACCTTCTTCGATCTGGCCGCCCGCCAGGGTCATGAACATGCGCAGCGCATGCTGCGCTTTACCGGCGCGCCGACACGCGATCTGCCGCTGTGCATGCAGGACCCGCCGGAGCCCGAGCCGGTCATCGTGGCGCAGCCTATCAGTCCGGATCTGGAAGCGGCTTTCGGCACCACGGCAGACCGTCGCCGGGTGATTGAAATCGTGCGTGAACTGGCGCCCCAGTTCGATATCGACCCGCATCTGGTGCTGGCAGTGATCGGCACTGAATCCAATTTCAATCCGAAGGCGCGTTCGCCGAAGAACGCGCAGGGGCTGATGCAGCTCATTCCGGAGACCGCACAGCGCTTCAATGTGCGCGATTCCTACGATCCGGTGCAGAACATCCGCGGCGGCATGGCCTATCTGCGCTGGCTGCTGGCCTATTTCGAAGGCGACGTGGTGCTGGCTACCGCCGGCTACAACGCGGGCGAGGGTGCGGTCGACAGGTACCGCGGCGTGCCGCCCTACCGTGAAACCCGCGAGTACGTGAAGCGCATCCAGACCCTGTTCGGCAAGACCGAACACCGTTACGACCAGACCGTGACCCAGCCTTCGCCGGCACTGCGTCTCGTGTCGCGCCGTGGCTGATCCGATCCGGCGCCTGCTGTGTGGGGCGCTGCTGGCGGCGCCGATGTTCGTGCACGCCGATCTGCCCGACACCATCGCCCGCATCAAGCCGTCCATCGCCATCGTCGGCACACACATGCGGCTGCGGGCACCCGGTTTCGAACTGAAGGGCACCGGCTTCGTGATCGGCGACGGCACGCTGGTGGCCACCAATGCGCATGTGGCCGGCGTGCAGCTCGATGCCGACCGTTTCGAAACGCTGGCCGTCATCGTTCAGGTGGATGGCAGGCCGCAGACGCGCGAAGCGCGCATCGTTGCGGTCAGTGAAGAACACGATCTGGCCATTCTGCGCATGCAGGGGGCACCGCTGCCGGCATTGCCGCTGGGCGACTCGACGAGGGTGCGCGAAGGGCAGTCCGTAGCCTTCACCGGTTTTCCGATCGGCAGTGCGCTGGGTTTCATTCCGGTTACCCATCGCGGCATCGTATCGGCCCTCACGCCCATCGTGATTCCGGTCGACAACATTGCCCATCTGCGGACCCCTAATCGTGCCCGGCTTGCCCGTGGCAGTCTGATGGTGTTCCAGCTCGACGCCACCGCCTACCCCGGCAACAGCGGCAGTCCGCTGTTCGATCCGGAATCGGGCGAGGTGATCGGCATCCTGAACATGGTGCTGGTCAAGGGTGGCAAGGAAAGCGTGCTGGCCCAGCCCAGCGCCATCAGTTACGCAATTCCGGTGCTTCATCTGAAGGCGCTGCAGGCCACCGTGCGCTGAACGCGCCGCGCTCGTCGCCGGAGCGCTCCGGGGCGGCTGTTATAATCCGGCCCCGACAGGCGTTCCGCGCCACATTCACGTCTTCAGCCCGCCCCACCATGTCCCTGTTCGCGCTCGGTCTCAACCACCACACCGCCCCGCTGGCGGTGCGCGAGCGCATGACCTTCCTGCCGGAATCGCTGCCCGATGCGCTGGGCGAACTGACCCGCGCACGCCCGGTGCAGGAGGCCGCCATCCTGTCCACCTGCAATCGCACCGAGCTGTACTGCGCGACCAACGATCCGGACAGCGCGCTGGACTGGATGGCGCAGTACCACCGCATCGGTGCGCAGGAACTGGCGCCCTACATCTACCGGCTGGAGCACCAGCAGGCGGTGCGCCACGTGTTCCGTGTGGCCAGCGGGCTCGATTCCATGGTGCTGGGCGAGCCGCAGATCCTCGGCCAGATGAAGCAGGCGGTGCGCGTGGCGGAAGGTGCGGGCACGCTGGGTGCGCTGCTGCACACGCTGTTCCAGCGCAGCTTCGCGGTGGCCAAGGAGGTGCGTTCGACCACCGCGATCGGCGCCAACATCGTGTCGATGGCGGCCGCAGCGGTGCATCTGTCGGAGCGCATCTTCGGCAGCCTGTCCGGCCAGCGCGTGCTCTGTGTCGGCGCCGGCGAAATGATGGAACTGTGCGCCGCCCACTTCGCCGGCTGTACGCCGCGCGAAATGGTGATCGCCAACCGCACGCTGGATCGTGCGCAGGCGCTGGCCGACCGCTTTGCGCGCAGCGACCTCAAGGTCGGTGCCATCCGGCTGGACGAACTGGGCGAGCGTCTGGCCGAGTTCGACATCGTGCTGTCCTGTACCGCCAGTCCGCTGCCCATCATCGGCCTGGGCATGGTCGAGCGCGCGCTGAAGCAGCGCCGCCACCGTCCGATGGTGATGGTCGATCTCGCGGTGCCGCGCGACATCGAAGGCGAAGTGGACAAGCTGGACGACGTATTCCTCTATACGGTCGATGATCTGGCGCAGATCGTCGATTCCGGTCTGGACGCCCGGCAGGCGGCCGTGGTCGAGGCGCAGGCCATCATCGACGCGCGGGTCGCCAACTTCCTGCAGTGGGTGCAGGCGCGCGAGGCGGTGCCGGCCATCCGTGCGCTGCGCGGCCACGCCGAGGACATGCGCGCGGCCGAACTGGAGCGCGCACTGCGCGCGATCGCCCGCGGCGAATCGCCCGATCGGGTGCTCGACACGCTGTCGCGCAACCTCACCAACAAGCTGCTGCACGGTCCGACCCGCATGCTGAACGAGGCGCCGCCGCAGGCGCGCGAACAGATCGAAGGCCTGGTCAAGCGGCTGTTCCCGCAGCACGGCGGCGACGCCTAGCGTCGCCCTCACGGTGTCGGGCACCGGCCCGGCACCGTTCCACGCCTTTTCCCGTTCCACCGACATGAAGCCGCGCATCGCCGAAAAACTCGAACAGCTGTCGACCCGTCTGGCCGACCTCGACGCCGCGCTGGCCGATCCGGGCGTGACTGCCGACATCGACCACTACCGCAGGCTCACCCGCGAACACGCCGAACTGACCCCGGTCATCGCCCTTTACCAGGCGTGGTGCAGGGCGCGGGACGACGGCGAAGCTGCCCGCGAACTGCTGGCCGACCCGGACATGAAGGAACTGGCCCAGGGCGAGATCGAACAGTCGGCCGCCGACATGGAGCGGCTGGAAGGCGAACTGCAGCGCGCGCTGCTGCCCAAGGACCCGGACGATGGCCGCAACGTGTTCCTGGAAATCCGCGCCGGCACCGGCGGCGATGAATCGGCGCTGTTCGCGGCCGACCTGTTCCGCATGTATTCGCGCTACGCCGAGCGCAGCCGCTGGAAGGTCGAGGTGGTGTCGGCGAGCGAATCCGACCTCGGCGGTTACCGCGAAATCATCGCCCGCGTCAGCGGCGACGGCGTCTATCAGCGGCTCAAGTTCGAATCCGGCGGCCATCGCGTGCAGCGGGTGCCGGTGACCGAAACCCAGGGCCGCATCCACACCTCGGCGTGCACCGTGGCGGTGATGGCCGAAGTCGACGAGGTGGCCGAGATCGACATCAATCCGGCCGATCTGCGCATCGACACCTTCCGCGCGTCCGGTGCCGGCGGTCAGCACATCAACAAGACCGATTCGGCGGTGCGCATCACCCACCTGCCGACCGGCATCGTGGTCGAGTGCCAGGACGATCGCAGCCAGCACCGCAACAAGGCGCAGGCGATGTCGGTGCTGGCGGCGCGCATCCGCGACGCCCAGGTGCGTGCGCGCGACAGCCAGATCGCCTCCACCCGAAAGAGCCTGGTCGGCAGCGGCGACCGCTCGGAGCGCATCCGCACCTACAACTTTCCGCAGGGCCGGATGACCGATCACCGCATCAATCTGACGCTGTACAAGCTGGACGCCATCATGGACGGCGATCTGGGCGAACTGATGGACGCGCTGGCGCACGAGCACCAGGCCGAACAGCTTGCCCAGCTGGCGGAGGAAGGCGCCTGAGCGGCGCCGGCGCATGACGCTGGACGACTGGCTGCGCGCCGCGCGCGCGCGCATCGACAGCCGCGACGCGCAGGTGCTGGCGGCGCACGCGCTGGGCTGCGACCGCGCCGGATTGATCGCGCGCGGGCGCGATGCGCTGGCCGATCCGGCGCGTGCCGCACTCGATGCGCTGCTGGAGCGCCGCGCGGCCGGCGAACCGGTGGCCTATCTGGTCGGCCGGCGCGAATTCTTCGGGCTGGACATCGCGGTCGGCCCGGGCGTGCTGATTCCGCGGCCGGATACCGAAGTGCTGGTCGAGCGGGCGCTGGAATGCATCGCCGGGCGGCCGGCACCGCGCGTGCTCGACGCCGGCACCGGCTCAGGCGCGATCGCGCTGGCGATCAAGGCGCAGTGCCCCGGCGCCCGCGTGCAGGCGCTGGATCGCTCCGAGGCGGCGCTGGCCATCGCCCGCGACAACGGGCAGCGGCTGGGGCTTGAAGTCGGCTGGATCGCCTCCAACTGGCTGGAAGCCGTCGCGGCTGAGGAATTCGACTGCATCGTGTCGAATCCGCCCTACATCCGCACCGGCGATCCGCATCTGGCCCAGGGCGATCTGCGCTTCGAACCGCCGTCGGCGCTGGCCAGCGGCGAAGACGGGCTGGACGATCTGCGCATCCTGTGCCGGCAGGCGCCGCCACGGCTGGCTGATGGCGGCTGGCTGCTGTGCGAACACGGCTACGATCAGGCGCCCGCGGTGCGCGCGCTGATGCGTTGCGCGGGGCTTGCCGATGTCGCGTCATGGCGCGATATTGCAGGCATCGAACGGGTCAGCGGCGGCCGCCGTCGCGGCAGCGACTGAATACCTTTAACCCCGGCGGCGCGGTGCCGACGGTTTTTTCAATATTCGCAATACCGACCTCTCAAAGGAAACGAAGATGAGCGCCCAGGACCGTATCAAGGAAACCGTCACCAGCAACCCGGTCGTGCTCTACATGAAGGGCACGCCGCAGTTCCCGCAGTGCGGCTTCTCGTCCACCGCGGTGCAGATCCTGAAGCACCTCGGCGTGCAGCAGCTGCACACGGTGAACGTGCTGGAAGACGCCGAAATCCGTCAGGGCATCAAGGACTACGCCAACTGGCCGACGATCCCGCAGCTCTACATCCGCGGCGAATTCATCGGCGGCT
Source organism: Methyloversatilis sp. (assembly GCA_041639545.1). GTDB lineage: Bacteria > Pseudomonadota > Gammaproteobacteria > Burkholderiales > Rhodocyclaceae > Methyloversatilis. The sequence goes on from JBEQBZ010000012.1 coordinate 82,361, forward strand.
GCGACATCATGAAAGAGATGTTCCAGTCGGGCGAACTGCAGAAGGAACTGGAAGGCCTCTGATCCGCGTCCGCCCGGCCCCGGGCGGATCGCATCAGTCGGTGACCGGCAGCCCCTGCGGGTTGCCGGTCCACACCCATTCCAGCAACGCATCCAGCACCGGCTGTGCGCGTTTCGCATTGGGGTGGTTCAGCCAGGCGACCAGCAGCAAACGCTTGCCATTGCGGTCCAGCAGGTAGCCGGCGATCGAGCGGGCGTCGGCCAGCGAACCGGTCTTCAGATGGGCCTGACCGGCCAGCGGCGAGGTCTTCTGCCGCCGGCGCAAGGTGCCATCGACCGCATACACCGGCAGCGAGGACATGAATTCGGACATGACCGGGCTGGCCCAGGCATGTCGCAGCACCGTGGCCAGATCCGCGGCGGACAGGCGTTCCGCGCGCGACAGGCCCGAGCCGTTGTCCATCACCAGGCTGTTCAGCGTCAGCCCGCGCCGCGTTGCCCAGGCACGGAGGCCGGCCTGCGCCGCCGCGGTATCGGCGGGCGCTCCGGCCGGCGCCAGCGTCAGGAAGAGCTGGCGTGCCATCACGTTATTGCTGTACTTGTTGATGTCGCGCACCACCTCGGCCAGCGGCGGCGAATCGATGCCGCCGAGCGTCAGGGCCTCTGGTGGCACCACGCCGTCGCGGACGCGCCCGGCGATGCGTCCGCCCAGCTCGCCCCACATCGCGCGCAACGCACGGGAGAAGAATTCGGCGTGCGGCAGCGGCGCCACATTCCAGATGCGCTCGCCGCAGTCGCGCGCATAGCGGCCGGCAATCTGCAGCGTCAGCCGGCCGTCGGCCGCCGGCTGCACCGTGGCGGTCAGCGTGTCTTTCCAGTCACCGCATTCGCCCACCACCCGCTGCACCCGGTTGTCGATCTGCACGCCCTCCAGCGGCGGCTCGGCCGACAGTGCCGGGCTGCCGCCCTCGACCGGCTGCAGCCGGATGCGCAGCGCGTTGTGGGCGAACAGCAGCGCGTCCGGGCCGACGTTGTACGGCGCCATCGGTTCGTTGTCGAAGGCGCCCGGGTCGTAAGGCGCGGCGGCGTAGCGGCTGCGGTCGGCGATCACGTCGCCGCGGATGTCGCGCACGCCCCGGCTGCGCAGTTCGCGCAGCAGCAGCCAGAGCTGTTCCATGCCCAGTGCCGGGTCGCCGCCGCCGCGGATGTACAGCGGGCCATCCAGCATGCCGTCGCGCGGCAGTCGGGTGACCAGCAGTTCGGTGCGCCAGCTGAAGGCGGGGCCCAGCGTGTCGAGCGCGGCGTAGGTGGTGACCAGCTTCATCACCGACGCCGGATTCATCGCCAGCTTTGCCTGATGACTGATGCGCGCCGGCCCGCCCTCGACCGGCTGCACCACCACCGATACCGCAGAGGGCGGGATTTCAGCGGCTTTCAGCGCCTGCAGCACCGGTGCCGGCAGCACTGCCTGCGCAGCGGTGGACAGCGAGACCAGTGCAGCGAGAAACAGAACCCGCATCAGGCGATGCGTGACAGGTGACGGCGCACCGAAGCGCTGGCGCCCAGCCAGCCAAGCAGCGCGCACAGCGCCAGCAGCACTGCCCAGTCGAGCGCGGCCAGCGGGCGCAGCACGAATTCCAGACTGTACAGACCGGCCAGCTCGCCCATCGGCTGGGCCAGCATGCGGGTGGCGACCAGCGCCAGCAGGCCGGCCAGCGCACCGCCGAGCAGGCCCTGCAGCGCGCCGAACCAGTGAAAGGGCCGGCGTATCCAGGCGTCGGTGGCGCCGAGCAGGCGGCTCACCTCGATCTCGTCGCGCTGGGTCAGCAGCTGCAGCCGTATCGTGTTGAAGGTGACCGCCACCAGCCCGAGGCCGAGTACGCCGGCCAGCATGGTGAGTGCCTGCCGGCCGAGCGCAATCATGGCGTCCAGCCGCTTGGCCCAGTCGGAATCGAGCTGCACGTGCTCGACCTCGGGCAGCTTCGCGAGGTCGCTGCGCAGCGCTTCCAGGTGCTGCGCGTCCGCGTCCTTGAGCCGCACGACGAAGGCGTCGGCGAACGGGTTTTCCGGCAGCGCATCGAGAATTTCCGACAGTCCGTCGTTGTCGCGGAAGCGCTTCAGCGCGGCGTCGCGCGAAATGAGTTCGACCCGGCCGTCCTTCGCCAGCAGCGCGCGTATCTTCTTCTCGGTGTCCTTCACCGTGTCGGGGCTGGCGGCCGGCTGCATGAACACCGAAATTTCCGGCGCCGCGCTGACCGTGCCGGCCAGCCGCTGCAGATTGCCCAGGAGCATGTAGCCGGTGGCCGGCAGTGCGGCGGCAATGCCCACCACCAGCGCGGCCAGCAGCGTATTGAAAGGCTGGCGCAGCATCTGCCGGGCGGCGCGCAGGCCTGCGCGCATCTGAAGACGCAGCCAATTCATTGCAGTTTCCCGTGCGCGAGCGACAGCCGGCGCGGCGCGTAGCGCTCGAACAGTCCGCCGTCGTGGGTGGTGAGCAGCATGGTCACGCCGGCTTCGTTGAACGAACGGAACAGGTCGGCGATGTCGCGCGCGTAGGCGTCGTCGAGGTGAGCGGTCGGTTCATCCGCGAGCAGGATCTGCGGCCGGTTCACGATGGCGCGCGCGATGGTGAGCCGCTGCTGTTCGCCGCCGGACAGTTCGACCGGCATCGCCTTGTCTCGCCCGGCCAGACCGACCCGCTCCAGCGCGGCGCTGACCCGCTTCGCCGCTTCGCGCGGCGGGTGGCTGCTGATGGCCAGCGGCAGCATCACGTTGTCGAAGGCGCTGCGGTCGAACAGCAGGCGCTGGTCCTGCATGATGAGCCCGATCGAGCGGCGCCAGTAGGGCAGTGCGGCGCGCTTGAGCGCCGACACGTTCTCGCCGCCGACCAGCACGCGCCCTTCGGTCGGGCGTTCGAGTACCGCCAGCAGCTTGAGCAGCGTGCTCTTGCCGGCACCCGAGTGGCCGGTCACCACCACCATTTCGCCGCGCGCGATGTCGATATCGACGCGTTCGAGGGCGGTGTGGCCGCCGGTGTAGCGCTTGGTAACCTGTTCGAAGCGGATCATGCGCCGCTCAACCCGCCTGCGGGCTGTCGAACAGCGCGTCGACGAATTCGGCGGCGCGGAAGGGCTGCAGGTCATCCACGCCTTCGCCGACGCCGATGTAGCGCAGCGCGATCGGACGCGACGGCGCGTGCTGCTTGGCGATGGCGGCGATCACGCCACCGCGCGCGGTACCGTCCAGCTTGGTCATGACCAGGCCGGTCACGCCGATGGCGGCATCGAAGGCCTTCACCTGGGCCAGCGCGTTCTGGCCGATATTGCCGTCCAGCACCAGCAGCACTTCGTGCGGGCCGGTCGGATCGGCCTTGGCGATCACCCGCTTCACCTTGGCGATTTCTTCCATCAGGTGCAGTTGCGTGGGCAGGCGGCCGGCCGTGTCGGCCAGCACCACATCTATATTGCGGGCGCGCGCGGCGCTCACCGCGTCGAACACCACCGCGGCCGGGTCGCCCGAATCCTGAGCGATCACTGCCACGTTGTTGCGGGCGCCCCAGGTTTCCAGCTGTTCGCGTGCAGCGGCGCGGAAGGTGTCGCCGGCGGCCAGCAGCACGCTCTTGCCCTGGGCCTGGAAATGCTTGGCCAGCTTGCCGATCGACGTGGTCTTCCCGGCGCCATTCACGCCGGCGATCATGATGATGAAAGGCTTGTGGGCGTCGAGGTCGAGCGGCTTTTCCAGCGGCGCGATCAGCTTCGTCAATTCCTCCTTCAGCACGTCGCGCAGCCTGGCCGGGTCTTCGATCCGCTCGCGGCGCACCCGCTCGCGCAGTACGTCCAGCAGGTGAGTGGTGGCGTCCAGACCGACGTCGGAGGTGATGAGCAGGGTTTCCAGCTCTTCCAGCAGTTCGTCATCGACCTTGGTGCGCGAGAACAGCGCGCTGAGCTGGCCGCCGATCTGCGCCCGGGTCTTGGACAGCCCGGCGCGCAGGCGCTGCGCCCAGGACATTTTCGGTGCGGCTGCCTCCGGCGCGCTATCCTGCGCGACCGCGGCCGGCGCGATTTCCGGCTGCGCGACCGCTTCGGGTGCGGCCGGCTTGTCCTTCTTGAAGAAACCAAACATGTGGGAAGACGGTCTGTGGAGCACCGTGCAGTGGCCGGACTTCTGTGGCCGCACGGCTGGAAAATTCAGGCGCGATCAAGGATTTGGCCCTGGTCGCGAACTTTGGCGGAGAGTGTATCAGATGGAATTGCGCCGTTTTTCCCGTGGCTTCGCGCTGTGCAGCGCGCTGGCCGCATTGCTGGCACCGATTTCGCCGGCTCGCGCGAACCCTTACGAAACCCGGCTCGACAACGGCCTGCGCGTGATCGTGAAGGAAGACCACCGGGCACCGGTGGCCATGCACATGGTGTGGTACCGGGCGGGCGCGATGGACGAGCATGACGGCACGACCGGCATTGCCCACCTGCTCGAGCACATGATGTTCAAGGGCACGAAAACCCTGAAGCCGGGCGAGTTCAACGAAATCGTCGCTCGCCAGGGGGGCAGTGACAACGCCTTCACCAGCCACGACTACACCGCCTATTTCCAGAGGGTGCCGGCGGCCGCACTGCCGAAGATGATCGAGCTGGAAGCCGACCGCATGCGCAATCTGGTCATTTCGGACGACGAATTCGCGCGTGAACTGAAGGTGGTCATGGAAGAGCGCCGGCTGCGCACCGATGACCAGCCGCAGTCGCAGCTGCACGAACAGCTGATGGCCACCGCCTTCATCGCCCACCCCTACCGCCGGCCGGTGATCGGCTGGATGAATGACCTCGAGAACATGCGGCCGGATGATGCGCGTGACTGGTACCGCAGGTGGTACGCGCCGAACAACGCCTATGTGGTGGTGGTCGGCGACGTCGACCATAAAAAGGTATTCGAACTGGTGAAGAAGGCCTACGGCCACATGAAGCCTGCCCCGTTGCCGGTGCGCAAGGTGACCGCCGAGCCGGTGCAGACCGGCGAGCGGCGCATCACCGTGAAGGCGCCGGCCGAACTGCCCCAGCTGGCCATGAGCTGGAAGGTGCCCAAGCTGGTTGATGTGGCGAACGACCGCGAACCCTATGCGCTGGAGGTGCTGGCCGGCATCCTGGACGGCCACGCGGCGTCGCGCCTGCCCAAGGCGCTGGTCCGCGGCAGTCAGGTCGCGGTCGAAGTGGGCGCCTATTACGACGCCACCGCGCGCGGCGAAACCACCTTCATGCTCGGCGGCACGCCGGCCAGGGGCCATACCGTGGCCGAACTGGAGGCTGCGCTGCGTGCCGAGGTGAAGCGCATTGCCGACGAAGGCGTGTCCGAGGCGGAACTGGAGCGGATCAAGACGCTTACCGTGGCGGCTCAGGTCTACAAGCTCGATTCCACCTATGTGCAGGCGATGGAAATCGGCCGCATTGAAGCGTCCGGCTACCGCTGGCAGGACGCCGATCTCATGCTGGAAAAGCTGAAATCGGTGACTGCGGCCGAAGTGCAGGCGGTGGCCAGCAAGTATTTCGGCAGTGACACGCTGACCGTGGCGGTGCTCGACCCGCAGCCGCTCGATCCGAATGCCAAGCCGCGCGCCAAGCCGGCCGGCCTGCGCCACTGATGCGCCTCCGCAACGATCTTCCTCAGGTGAATCCGATGAACCGATTCTTCCGACGTCTGCTGCTGCAGGCTGCCGCGCTGTTCGCGCTGTCCGTTCCGGCGTGGGCGAATGTGAACATCCAGCACTGGGTGGCCGCCAACGGCGCCCGGGTGTATTTCGTCGAAAGCCATGTGCTGCCCATCCTCGACCTTGAGGTCGATTTCGACGCCGGTGCAGTGCGCGATCCGGCTGGCAAGAGCGGACTTGCGTCCCTGACCCAGGGCATGCTCGACGCTGGTGCCGGCGGTCTGGACGAAGACGCGCTGGCCGAGAAGCTGAGTGATCTGGGCGCCCGCCTGTCCGGCTTTGCCGACAACGATCGTGCCGGTGTTGCACTGAGAACGCTGTCCAGCGCCCGCGAGCGCGACGGCGCGCTCGCGCTGACACGTACCGTGCTCACCCGGCCTGAATTCCCCGCTGCGGTGCTGGAGCGCGAGAAGGCACGCGCCATCGCCAGCCTGCGCGAAGCCGGCACCAAGCCGGACCAGATCGGCAGCAAGGCCTTCGCCCGCGCGCTGTACGGCGACCATCCGTACGGCCGCAGCGCCACCGTCGAATCGGTGGCCGCCATCACCCGGGACGACCTGCTGGCCCACTATCGACGCCATTTCGTCGCGTCGCGCGCGGTGGTGTCCATCGTCGGCGACGTGACCCGCGAACAGGCCGAGGCCATTGCGCTGCAGCTGACCGGTGATCTGCCGGCCGGCGAGCCGCTGGCGCCGATTCCGGCGGTCACCATGCCGAAGGCGGTGACCCAGCGCATCGCGCATCCGGCCAACCAGAGTCACATTTTCGTCGGCGAGCCGGTCACCCGCCGCGGTGACCCGGATTTCTTCCCGCTGCAGGTCGGCAACTACATCCTCGGCGGCGGCGGTTTCGTGTCACGGCTGACCAAGGAAGTACGCGAGAAGCGCGGCTACGCCTACAGCGTGTACAGCTATTTCAACCCGCAGCGCGAGCCGGGGCCGTTCCAGATCGGCCTGCAGACCCAGCGCGCGCAGGCGGCCGACGCGCTCAAGGTGGTCGATGAAACGCTGGCGAAATTCATCGCCGACGGTCCGACCGACGACGAACTGAAGGCGGCCAAGCGCAATCTGGTCGATGGCTATTCGCTGCGCCTGGACAGCAACCGCAAGCTGCTGGAAAGCCTGGCCGTGATCGGCTTCTACGGCCTGCCGCTGGACTGGCTCAGCAAATTCCCGGAGCGGGTGGAGGCGGTGACTGCCGCCCAGGTGAAGGACGCCTTCCGCCGCCGTCTGTCGGCCGAGCACATGGTGCGGGTGATCGTCGCCGGCGACTGAACGATCGGTCGCGGGCCGGCGTTCGCCGGTGCCGCCACGTGTGCGGGCAGGTGCGCAGGTAGAATCCGCGCCATGTCCCGCATACGCATCATCGGCGGCCAGTGGCGCAGCCGTCTTCTCCCGGTCGCCGCCGTGCCCGGCCTGCGCCCGACGCCCGATTCGGTGCGCGAGCGGCTGTTCAACTGGCTGGGCCAGGATCTGGACGGCCTGCATTGTCTCGATCTGTTCGCCGGCACCGGCGTGCTCGGCTTCGAAGCCGCGTCGCGCGGTGCCGCCTCGGTCACGCTGGTCGAACGCGACGCGCGCGCCTTCGGCCGGTTGCGCGAGGCGGTCGAGCTGCTGCCGGCGCCCCAGGTCAGGCTGGTACGGGGCGATGCGCTAGAATTCGCCGCCCATCCGCCGCAGCGCTTCGATGTACTCTTTCTCGACCCGCCCTACGGCAAGGGGCTGCTCGAACGCGTGCAGCCGCATCTGTCCGGTCTGCTGACCGACGATGCGGTGATCTATTGCGAAGCGGAACAGCCGGTGGCCGAACTCGGTGATTTCCGGGCGACGCGCGAAGGGCGGGCGGGGCAAGTCCATTACCAGCTGCTGGAACGATCATGAACGGCACCATCGCGGTCTACCCGGGCACTTTCGACCCGATCACGCGCGGCCACGAAGACCTCGTGCGGCGCGCTTCGGCACTGTTCGACCGCGTCATCGTCGGCGTCGCCGAAAGCCGGTCGAAACGGCCCTTCTTCACCACCGACGAGCGGGTCGACATGGCGCGGGAAATACTGTCCGCCTACCCTAATGTCGAAGTGCGAGGTTTTTCCTGTCTGTTGATGGATTTCCTGAACCAGTGCAATGCGCGCATCATCGTGCGTGGCCTGCGCGCGGTGTCGGACTTTGAATACGAATTCCAGATGGCCGGCATGAACCGGGTGCTGCGCCCGGATGTCGAAACGGTGTTCCTGACGCCGGCCGATCAGTACATGTTCATCTCGGCCACCATGGTCCGGGAAATCGCCTCGCTGGACGGCGACGTCAGCAAGTTCGTGCAGCCGTCAGTGCTGGCGCGGATAGGCGACAAGGTTGAAGCAATGCGTGGAGGCAAGTGAAGTGTCTTTGATCATTACGGACGAATGCATCAACTGCGACGTCTGCGAACCGGAATGTCCGAACGGTGCAATCTCGCAGGGGGCGGAGATCTATGAAATCGACCCCGACAAGTGCACCGAGTGTGTCGGCCATTTCGACGAGCCGCAGTGCCAGCAGGTGTGCCCGGTCGACTGCATTCCGCACGACCCGAACCGCAAGGAGTCGAAAGAGACGCTGATGCAGCGCTACAACCGGCTGACCGGCAAGGTCTGACCCGGCGTCCCGGCGTCCCGGCGGCCGGCGTCAGGCCGCCGCCGATACCACCCTCAGCACCGGCGCGCGCAGCGCCGAGTCCAGCGCCCCCTGCAGGCGCCCCAGTTCTTCCAGCTGCTGATCGATGGCAGCGCCGGTCTGGCGCAGATCCTCTATCCGTTCTTCCAGCGTGTCGGTTGCCTCGTGGATGCGCTTCACGCTCTCCAGCCGGCGCTTCAGCTGTTTCTGGTGTTCCCGCACCTGGTTTTCCAGCGGCGCCATGATGGCGCGCAGCCAGTGCTCGACGTCGCGGTTCACCACTTCCATGTGCTTGCGTACCTGCACCGCCACGGTTTCGAAGAAGCGCTGGGTGAGCAGGCGTTTTTCGGTGGTGAGCAGATTGAGCCAGGTGTTGAACTGCTGGTGGAAGGCGGTTTCCAGCCGGTTGATGTCCTTTTCGTAGCGCTGTACCGAGAACGGCACCGGTACGCCCAGCCGGAGGTCATGTTCGGTCGAGAAGCGCTGGTACATCGCTTCCATCATGTGGAAGATTTCGTCCACGCTGGTGGCGGACTGGCGCAGGCTTTCACGTACGCCTTCGAAGAAGGCATTCATCGCGTCGCGCAGCTGCAGCGAGAAGTTGGCCGCTTCCATCACTTCGCGGGTGTGGTGGGTGCGGGTGCGCAGTGCGTCCATGCCCAGATGGGCGAACAGCGCATTGGTCTGCGACGAAAACACGTTGCGGGTGGCGTAGAAGCGTTCCAGGCCGCGTTCGAATTCCTCTTTCTCGGCTTTTACCCGCTTCAGCATGTACTGGATGACGCCGCGGTTCTTGCCGCGCAGGTCGGAAAATTCCGCCTGCTGCTCTTCCAGACCGCGCCGCCGACCAGCCAAAAGTTCCTGCATGCGCGTGATCAGTTCACCGGCGTCGTGCTCGACCGCCGCCGCGACGATGTCGCGCTTGGCGGGCAGCAGGTCCTCGACCAGCGCCCGTTCCAGCTGTGGCAGGCGGCTGCGCGCCAGCAGCGCGTCGTCATGCTGGATGCGCGCCAGCAGGCCTTTCTGCGCCGATACCGGGAAGACGCGCGAAGCCGGAATGTCCAGCGTGAGCGCACAGGATTCGATCTGGCGCTGTATTTCCGCCTCGATCTGGGCTTCGCTGCGCAGCCCGTCCCACAGACTGTCCATCTTGTTCAGCACCGCGATGCGGCCCTGACGCGAACCGCCGGCGGCGGTCACGTGCGTCTTCCAGACGCCGAGGTCGCTCTGGGTGACGCCGGTGTCCATGCCCAGCACGAACAGCACCGCGTGCGCGGCCGGCAGCAGCGACAGCGTCAGCTCCGGCTCGGCACCGATCGCATTCAGGCCCGGGGTGTCGAGAATGACCAGGCCCTGGCGCAGCAGCGGGTGCGGCAGATTGATCACCGCATGGCGCCAGGCCGGCACCTGCACGCCGCCCTGCGCATCCGGCTGCAGGCCGGTTTCGCCGCTCAGGTCGATGCGGAAACCCATCGCTTCGGCATCGGAGATGGTGGCCCGCCGCTGTTCGCTGACCCGGGTCAGCGCCTGCTGCATGGCCGGCGTCGATCCGGTGTCGAGCGGGATGCGGGTCCAGGCCGCGGGCTGATTCTTGTAGTCGGCCACCGGCGTGTTGCCGCGCCGGGTGTCGATCGGCAGCAGGTCGATGCAGGCAGGGCGGGCCGGGTCGTACATCAGTTCGGTCGGACACATGGTGGTGCGGCCGGTGCTTGAGGGCAGCACCCGCGTGCCCTGGTCGCCGAAGAAGATGGCGTTGATCAGTTCAGACTTGCCGCGTGAGAACTCGGCGACGAAGGCGACGACCAGCCGGTCGTCACGCAGCTTCTGCAGAAGCTGGTCTATGCACTGGTCGTTGTGCGTATCGCTCAGATTGGCTTCGAACAGCCAGCCGCGCAGACGGGCGACCGTCTGTTCGACCCGCGTGCGCCACGCGCCATACGCCGACAATTCCTCCTGCATGCCCATCGCCGTCTCCTTCACCCATCTGTCAATCTAGCACAGGCCCCGGCGGCTAACGCTGGCAGGACGGACAGAAGAAGGTGGAACGCGCGCCCATGCGGCGTTGCCGTATCGCCGTGCCGCAGACGCGGCAGGGCTGGCCGTCGCGGCCATAGACGAAATAGGACTGCTGGAAATAGCCGGGTTCGCCGTCTGCGTGCAGGAAGTCGCGCAGCGTGCTGCCGCCGGCCGCCAGCGCGTCGTTCAGCGTGGCGCGTATCTCGTCGCGCAGGCGGGCGCATTGCGGGCCGGTCAGCCGCCGCGCCGCGGTGCCCGGCCGGATGCGCGCGCGGAACAGGCTTTCCGACGCATAGATGTTGCCGACGCCGACCACCACCGCGCTGTCCATGATGGCCAGCTTGATCGCGCAGCTGCGACGGGCGAATGCCACCTGCAGTCCGGCAGCGGTGAAATCCGCACCCAGCGGTTCCGGCCCGAGGCCGGCCAGCAGCGCGTGCGCGTCGTCCGGCCCCTCGTGCCACAGTGCCGCGCCGAAGCGGCGCGGGTCGCGCAGGCGCAGCAGCCGGTCGCCGAGCACGATGTCCAGGTGATCGTGCTTTTCCGGCGGCACCAGCGGGTCCAGCACGCGCAGGCTGCCGGACATGCCCAGGTGCAGGATGAGGGTGCCGTGGTCGAAGCGCAGCAGCAGGTATTTCGCGCGCCGGTCGATGTCGCGCAGTGTCTGGCCGGGCAGGGTCGTGCTCAGCCCGGCGGGCACCGGCCAGCGCAGCCGCGGTTCGCGCACGGTGACCGTGCTCACGGTGAGGCCGGTCAGCGGCGCGGCGATGCCGCGGCGGGTCACTTCGACTTCGGGCAGTTCGGGCATGGGTGGCTGGAGCGGCGGACGTGGGGCGGGAAAAAAGCGGGGCCGGCGAGACGCCTTGCGCGCGCGTCCCGCACATCAGGCAGGACATATTTGGACTAACATCGCGCCGACCGCCTGCATCATTGCAGGCCGCAGCGGAGCGGCGAGTTGCTGCAACGAATTCTAGCGGCCCCACTCAAAGCCGGTAAGCGCGCACATCTCATCCCTGCACATCCCTTTCGGCACTTCTACAGGCTCCAGGCGATCATGCCCATGAAATCCCGTCCCCTGCTGTTCGCCGCCCTCCTTCCGCTGCTGCTGGGCGCTTGCGCCCAGACCCCCGGCAAGCCGCCGGTTGCAGCCGCACCCGCCGAAGAGCGCAGCGAACCGGCGCCGCGTACGCCGCCGCTGCCCGAACTCGAACTGACCCGCCAGATCACCTACCAGCTGCTGCTGGGCGAGGTGGCCGCGCAGCGCGGCGAACTGGGCGTGTCGGCCGCGGCCTATCTGGATCTGGCGCAATCGACCCGCGATCCGCGCATCGCCAAACGGGCGTCTGAAATCGCCGCCTTCAGCCGGCAGAACGACATCGCGCTGCAGGCGACCCAGCTCTGGCTTGAATTGGACCCGGAGTCGATACAGGCGCGGCAGATGCTGTCCGGCCTGCTGGTCAGTGCCAACCGGCCGCAGGAGCTGGAGCCGCAGCTGGCCGCCCTGCTGGCGCAGGAGGGCGTGCAGATCGGCGAAAGCCTGATGCGGCTCAACCGTGTGCTGGCCCGGCTGACCGACAAGACCGAGGTGCTGGGCATCGTCGACCGTCTGACCGAACCCTATCTGCAGTACCCCGAAGCATGGTTCGCCCGCGCCCAGGCGGCGCTGCAGGCGCGCGAGCCCAAGCGTGCGCGGGAGGACGCGGCCAAGGCGCATACGATGCGTCCCGAATGGGAACTGGGCCTGCTGCTGAAAGCCCAGACTACCGCTGAAACGGACCCGCCTGCGGCCACGCGGCTGATGGGCGACTATCTGAAGCGCTATCCGCAGGCACGCGACGTGCGCATGCAGTACGCCCGCGCACTGGTGTCCGAGCGCAATTTCCCGGCCGCGCGCAAGCAGTTCGAAACGCTGCTGGGCGGTGCGCCGAACAATCCGGACGTGCTGTTCGCGGTCGGCGTACTGGCCATGCAGATGCAGGACTATGCCGGTGCCCAGGGCTATTTCAAGCAACTGCTCGCGCAGCGGCCGGCCGATCCCAATCTGCTCCGCCTCTATCTGGGTCAGCTGGCCGAGGAACTGAAGCAGACGGACGAAGCGCTGGACTGGTATCGCCAGGTCGGTCAGGGCGATCACTACATGGGCGCGCAGGGGCGCTATGTGCTGCTGCTCAGCCGCAGCGGCAGGCTGGACGAAGCGCGCGCCCACCTGCATGCGCTGGCGGCCCAGCCGGGTGGCGACCGGGCGCGTTCGGCGCTGATGGAATTCCAGCTGCTGCGCGATGCCGGTCGTGCCGACGAAGGCACCGCAGTGCTCGAAGAGGCGCTGGCCGCTCAGCCGGACAGCCCGGATCTGTTGTACGAAACCGCGATGATCGCCGAACGGCAGCAGAAGATCGACGTGGCCGAGCAGCGGCTGCGCCGGCTGATCGCGCTGAAGCCGGATCACGCGCACGCCTACAACGCGCTGGGCTATTCGCTGGCCGAACGCAACATCCGGCTGGACGAGGCGCAGGCCCTGATTGCCAAGGGGCTGGAACTGGCGCCGGAAGATCCGTTCATCCTCGACAGCATGGGCTGGGTGCTGTTCCGTCGCGGTGACCTGAATGGCGCGCTGGGCTATCTCGAGCGCGCCTTCGCCATCCGGCCGGATCCGGAGATCGCCGCCCATCTGGGCGAGGTGCAGTGGCTGCTCGGCCGCCGCGAAGACGCCGAAAAGCTGTGGCGCACCGTCGCGGCCCAGCACCCGGACAACGCAGCGCTCGAACAGACCATCAAGCGTTTCATTCCGTGATGCGCGCTTTCATCTGTGCCGGCGCGCTCGCGCTCGCCGGCTGTGCGGCCGTGCCGCCGCAGGTCGACGAACCGGCTTCACCGGTCGCGCTGCGTGCCCGCAATGCGCTTGATCCGGCCTTTTCGCTGTCCGGCCGTTTCGTGGTGAAAGGGCCGGACCAGAGCGGGTCGGCAGCGCTGGACTGGACGCATACAACCCGGCACGATGAGTTGCAGGTCAACGGTCCGCTGGGCAAGGTGCTGGCGCAGCTGGTGCGCGACGAGCGCGGCGTGCGGCTGATCGATGACCGTCAGCGGGTAACCGAGGCGGCGTCGCTGGACGCACTGTCGCGCGCGGTATTCGGCATGGAGCTGCCGCTGTCGCGTGCCGCAGTGTGGGTGACCGGCCGCCCCGGCAGCGCCGATGTCCGGGCGCGCGACGCAGCCGGGCGCATTGCGGTGCTGTCCGAACGCAACTGGCGGGTCGAGTTCACCGAGTACGACGGCGAAGGCACGGAAGCGCTGCCGCGCCAGATCGACGCCAGTGACGGCGAATACAGCTTCCGGCTGCGCATCGACGAATGGTATCCGCTGCCATGAGCGATCCGCTGGCGGTGGCGTGGGGCGCATGGCTGCCGGCGCCGGCCAAGATCAATCTGTTCCTCCACGTGGTGGGCCGACGCGCGGATGGCTATCACCTGCTGCAGACCGCCTTCCGTTTCCTGGATCATGGCGACCGGCTGCGCTTCACGCCGCGCGACGATGGCCGGGTGCGCCGGCTGAATGACGTGCCGGGCGTGCCCGAGGACGACGATCTGGTGGTGCGCGCCGCCCGGCTGTTGCAGCGGGAAACCGGCTGCACGCGGGGCGTGACGATCGAGATCGACAAACGCCTGCCCATGGGCGGCGGGCTGGGCGGCGGCAGTTCCGATGCCGCCACTGTACTGATCGCGCTGAACCGGCTGTGGCAGCTCGATCTGCCGCGCGATCGGCTGCAGGCGATCGGCCTCACGCTCGGGGCGGATGTACCGGTATTCGTGTTCGGCCGCTCGGCCTTCGCCGAAGGTGTCGGCGAGCGTCTGCAGCCGCTGCGGCTGCCGCCGGCCGCCTATCTGGTGGTGGCGCCAGGCGTTTCAGTACCGACGCCACGGATTTTTGCCGATCCGGATTTGACACGCGATACCGAAGCCTGCAAAATAGCGGACTTTGCTGCAGCACCATCGATCGACCGGCTTTTTGGTTGTAATGATCTGCAGCCGGTGGCCGCAAGGCTTTACCCGGAAGTCAGTCAGGCGATTTCGCTGCTGGCGGCTCAGGCGGGTGAAGCGGTGGTCAGAATGAGCGGTTCGGGTGCATGCGTGTTCGTGCAGTGCGCGGATATCGAGGCGGCAAGGCAGTTGCAGGGCAGAATGTCGGCGCAGTGGCCGGCAGGCTGGCAGGGGTTTGCTGCACAGGGGCTCGATGAGCACCCGCTTTACGGCAGCAGTCCTGAAGGAAGCTGAAGGTTTGAAACCGCGGCGCAACGGAAACGTGCGACGGGGTCGATGCAGAGTTTGGGGAGTCGCCAAGTTGGTCAAGGCACCGGATTTTGATTCCGGCATTCGAAGGTTCGAATCCTTCCTCCTCAGCCAAATATGATCGGGCGGGCTCGCAGCCAGTGTGGGCCTGCCCGATGTGTTTTCAGGGCAGCAGGCATGCCGACGGGTCGAGACCGGTCATCTGCCTGAACAAGTTCCGAACTGGAACAGGACGTCGCGGTATCCGCCGATCGGGAAAGACAGGCCGGGCGGAACAGGGCGGCCGTACAGCAGGTCCGGCGCAAGCCGGTTTGAATTCAGCAACTACCGAGTTTCGCGAGGCAGCATGGCTTACGACAGCCTGATGATCTTTACCGGCAACGCCAATCCCAAACTGGCGGCGGACGTTGCCAAGCGGCTCAACATGTCGCTGGGCCGTGCCCAGGTCGGCCGTTTCTCCGACGGCGAAGTCAACGTCGAAATTCTCGAGAACGTCCGCGGCAAGGACGTGTTCGTGCTGCAATCGACCTGTGCGCCGACCAACGACAGCCTGATGGAACTGATGATCCTGGTCGACGCGCTGAAGCGCGCCTCGGCCGGCCGGATCACCGCAGCGATGCCGTATTTCGGCTACGCCCGCCAGGACCGTCGCCCGCGCAGCGCCCGTGTGCCCATCACCGCCAAGGTGGTGGCCAACATGCTGCAGGCCGCCGGCGTACAGCGCCTGCTGACGGTCGATCTGCACGCAGATCAGATCCAGGGCTTCTTCGACATTCCGGTCGACAACATCTACGCCACGCCCATCCTGCTCGGCGACATCTGGAAGCAGGAATACCCGAACCTGATGGCGGTGTCGCCGGACGTCGGCGGCGTGGTGCGTGCACGTGCCTTCGCCAAGCGCCTCGAGTGCGATCTGGCCATCATCGACAAGCGTCGCCCGAAGGCGAACGTGTCGGAAGTGATGAACATCATCGGCGACGTGACCGGCCGTACCTGCGTCATCATGGATGACATGGTCGATACCGCCGGCACGCTGTGCAAGGCGGCGCAGGCGCTGAAGGAACACGGCGCCGAGCGCGTGCTGGCCTACTGTACCCATGCAGTGCTGTCGGGCGAAGCGCTCAACCGCATCCAGAGTTCCGATCTCGACCAGCTGGTCGTGACCGACACCATTCCGCTGTCGCCCGCCGCTCAGGCCTGTGACCGCATCCGTGTCGTGTCCATCGCCGAGCTGCTGGCCGAAACGCTGCTGCGCATCAGCAACGAGGAATCGGTTTCGTCCCTCTTCATGGAATAAGCGAAGCGGGACACCCCGGGGTCGCCTGGTCGCGGGCGGCCCTTCAATCACCAGGAGTCATCATGTCCATCGAAATGAACGTCAAGAAGCGCGTTGCGCAGGGCACCGGAGCGAGCCGCCGCCTGCGTCGTACCGCCCAAGTCCCGGCCATCATCTACGGCGGCGACAAGGCCGCCACGCCGATCACCCTCGACCACAACGAAATCTTCCACGCCCTGCGCAAGGAAGCTTTCCATTCGTCCGTGCTGACGCTGAACGTCGAAGGCGAAAAGGAAACCGTGCTGCTGCGCGACACCCAGATGCACGCCTACAAGCTGCAGGTGCTGCACGTCGATTTCCAGCGCGTTGACGCCACCCACAAGCTGCACACCAAGGTGCCGTTCCACTTCGTGAACGCCGACGCAGCCCCGGGCGTGAAGCTGCAGGGCGGCATCGTGTCGCACGTGATGAACGAAATCGATGTCCAGTGCCTGCCCAGCCAGCTGCCGGAATTCATCGAAGTCGACCTGTCCGGCCTGTCGGTCGGTCAGTCGATCCACGTGTCCCAGATCAAGCTGCCGGCCGGCGTGGAAGCGCTGACCCACGGCACCGATCCGGTGATCGCCACGCTGACGCTGCCGCGCGGCGCCAAGTCGGACGAAGCTGCGGCTGCCGACGGCGAAGCCAAGTAAGTCTCCGCGATGTCCGGGAACGGTTCCAAGGCCGTGCCCCGGCTCGTCGTCGGGCTGGGGAATCCCGGCCCGGACTATTCCGAAACCCGGCACAACGCCGGGTTTTGGTTTTGTGAGGGGCTGGCACGCAAGCTGGGCGTCACGCTCAACCGTGAAGCGCGTTTCAACGGCTTCACCGGTTCGTCGCGAGCCGACGGCGTCACGATACTGTTGCCACAGACCTTCATGAACCGCTCCGGCCAGTCGGTCGGGGCTCTGGCGCGTTTCTTCCGCATCGCACCGGCCGAAATACTGGTGGTGCATGATGAACTGGACATCGCGCCGGGCGAACTGCGCCTGAAGTTCGGGGGTGGCCTTGGCGGCCACAACGGGCTGAAGGACATCAGCGCCCATCTGTCCACACACGATTACTGGCGGCTGCGCATCGGCATCGGCCACCCGCGCGACCGCGCGCCGGGTACCGAAGTGGCCGACTACGTGCTGCATCGCCCGCGCATCGAGGAACAGCAGGACATCGACGCCGCCATCGGGCGTGCGCTCGACGCCTGGCCGATGATCGCGGCTGGCGACTGGACGCGCGTGTCCACGCTGCTCAATGCCAAGCCGGGTGCCGGCAAGGCGCCGAAATTGCCCGGTCAGGCATCCACCCAGGGAAAACAGTCATGAGTCTCAAGTGCGGCATCGTCGGCCTGCCCAACGTCGGCAAATCCACGCTGTTCAATGCGCTCACCAAGGCCGGCATCGCGGCCGAGAACTATCCGTTCTGCACCATCGAGCCGAATGTCGGCATCGTCGAGGTGCCGGACCCGCGTCTCGCCCAGCTGTCGGACATCGTGAAGCCGCAGAAGATACAGCCGGCCATCGTCGAGTTCGTCGACATCGCAGGTCTGGTGGCCGGGGCCAGCAAGGGTGAAGGCCTGGGCAACCAGTTCCTGGCCAATATCCGCGAAACCGACGCCATCGTGAATGTGGTGCGCTGTTTCGACGACGAGAACGTGGTGCACGTGAATGGCCGCGTCGATCCGATCGCCGACATCGAAACCATCGTGACCGAACTGGCGCTGGCCGATCTGGCCGCGGTCGAGCGCACCATCGCGCGCGACGGCAAGAAGGCCAAGTCCGGCGACAAGGATGCGCAGAAGCTGGTTGCGGTGCTTGAAAAGCTGCTGCCCCACCTGAACGAGGGCAAGCCGGCCCGCACGCTGAACCTGTCGGATGACGACAAGGTCATCATCAAGCCGCTGTGCCTGCTCACCATCAAGCCCGCCATGTATGTCGGCAACGTGCTGGAAGACGGTTTCGAGAACAATCCCTACCTCGACCGCCTGCGCGAGTTCGCGGCGAAGGAAGGCGCGCCGGTGGTGTCGGTGTGCGCGAAGATCGAAGCTGAACTGGCCGACCTCGAGGACGAGGACAAGAAGGCCTTCCTGGCCGACCTCGGCCTCGATGAGCCGGGCCTGAACCGGCTGATCCGCGCCGGTTACGACCTGCTCGGCCTGCAGACCTACTTCACCGCCGGCGTGAAGGAAGTGCGCGCCTGGACCATACACAAGGGCGACACCGCGCCGCAGGCGGCCGGTGTCATCCACACCGACTTCGAGCGCGGCTTCATCCGCGCCCAGACCATCGCGTTCGAGGACTTCATCGCCTACAAGGGCGAACAGGGCGCCAAGGAAGCCGGCAAGATGCGCGCCGAAGGCAAGGAATACGTGGTCAAGGACGGCGACGTGCTGAACTTCCTGTTCAACGTCTGAGCGCTTGCGCACACGCGCAAAGTAGACTTCGCTGAGGCAATCATCCGCTTGAGTCAGCGTGTTTGGATTGCGCGAGCAGCGTAGCGCGAGACAGTGGTTTGACCATACGGGGGCTTGAGGCCCCCGTTGCTTTTTGGCGATTTCGAATGGCGACGGAGCGCATGGCCCAACGGCGCTGATTGCACTCAGTCAAGAGCGGCAGCCGGATGCGCCGGTGGTCCGGCGGGGCGATTCAAGCATCTTGCGCGCGGCTGGTACGGGGGATGCGGAACAGGTGCTGGCGTTGTTGTTCGAGCGTACCGGTCATCAGGCGGCGGATCTGGCGAGAATCAGGTCATGAGATGACGGCGCTGCTGCCCACGCCATGTGAGCCCGGGCACGATCTGTGTGCTAAGGAAGCACGGTTGAATGCAGTCGGGGAATGGTCCGCACTGCCAGCGATCGGAGCCCTGGCGTACAGCGGCCCGTTCTGGGCGCATTCGCCCAGGGCGATG
>JBEQBZ010000013.1:0-92545 GCA_041639545.1 Methyloversatilis sp.
TGCGGCCGGCGCCGGCCACGCAGGCCGCAGGCGCCGACCCGCTGCCGCAGGCACGCGCCGCCTGAACCACCGGCCGGCGTCGCGCGGCGCCGGCCTCACCGATCAGCTCCTCCTCCGGTTCCTGCGCACATCCCGCTGCGACGGGCCTGGAGGTGTTGTGCCGGGCGGAGTCATCCGTCTTCCGCCCGGCCCTTTTTATTCCGCCGGCCCCGCTGCCGCATCCATCCGCTCACGGAGAGTCCGATGACCCTGCACGCCCACCCTTTCCGTATCGCCGCCGAGTGCCCGCGATGAAGGTACTCATCGTCCACGCCCATCCGGAGCCGCAGTCCTTCAGCGCGGCGATGTGCCGCACCGCGGTCGGCACGCTGGCTGCGCAGGGCCACACGGTCACCGTGTCCGACCTCTACGCCCAGCGCTTCAACCCGGTGGCGTCCGCCGCCGACTTCGCGGAGCGGCGCAACCCGGACTACCTGAACTACGCGCTCGAACAGCGCCACGCGCAGGAGGGCGGCACGCTGGCGCCGGACATCCGCGCCGAGGTGGACAAGGTGCTGGCCTGCGACCTGCTGATCCTGAACTTCCCGATCTACTGGTTCTCGGTGCCGGCCATGCTCAAGGGCTGGATAGACCGCGTGTTCGTGTCCGGCGTGTTCTACGGCGGCAAGCGCATCTACGACCGCGGCGGCCTGCGCGGCCGGCGTGCGCTGGTGGCCGCTTCGCTTGGCGGGCGCGAACACATGTTCGGGCCGCAGGCCCTTCATGGCGAACTGAACGGCATGCTGCGGCCCGTACTGCAGGGCTCGCTCGGCTATGTCGGCTTCGACGTGCTCGAACCCTTCTACGCCCACCACGTGCCCTATCTGCCGGAGGCGGAGCGGGCCGCCGTGCTCGAGCGCTGGCGCGCCGCGCTGGGTGCGCTGGATGCGCGCCCGACCCTGCCCATGCCCTCGCTCGACCGCTTCGACGACACCTTCCGCCCGCTGGCCGGCGCCTGACCTTTCCGGAGAACATCGTGAAACGACTGATTGCACGCAAGGTGGCGGTGCTCGGCGCCGGCGTGATGGGCGCGCAGATCGCCGCCCATTTCGCCAACGCCGGCATTCCGGTGCGGCTGTACGACCTGCCGGGCAGCGAGGACGATCGCCGCGGCGTCGCCCGCGCCGCGGTGCAGCGCCTGCTGGCGATCGAACCGGCGCCGCTGGTCGAGGCCGCGCGCGCCGCGCTGATCGAGCCAGCCAGTTTCGACGACGATGCACCGCTGCTGGCCGACTGCGATCTGGTGATCGAGGCGGTGGCCGAGCGCATGGACATCAAGCGCAGCGTCTATGACCGCGTGGCGCCGCATCTGGCCGCGCACGCGGTGTTCGCCAGCAACACCTCGGGCATCCCGATCGCCGATCTGGCGGCGGCGCTGCCGGCCGCGCTGCAGCCGCGCTTCTGCGGCGTGCACTTCTTCAACCCGCCGCGCTACATGCCGCTGGTCGAACTGATCGCCGGTCCGGGCACGCAGCCGGCGGTGCTCGACGCGCTGGATGCCTTCCTCACCTCGACGCTGGGCAAGAGCGTGGTGCGCGCGCTCGACACGCCCAACTTCATCGCCAACCGGGTCGGCATCTTCGCGCTGCTGGCCACCGTGCATCACGCAGCGCGGCTCGGTCTGGGCTTCGACGTGGTCGACGCGCTGACCGGCCCGCCGCTGGGTCATCCGCGCAGCGGCACCTTCCGCCTGATGGACCTGATCGGGCTGGACACCATGGCCAACATCCTGCGCACCTTCGAGGGCACGCTGGCCGACGACCCGTGGCACGCGCACTACCGGGTGCCGGCCTGGATGAGCGAGCGCGTCGCCGCCGGGGCCCTCGGCCAGAAAACCCGTGGCGGGCTCTACCGCAAGGGCGCGGCCGGGCACGAGGTGTTCGATCCGGCGAGCGGCGCCTACCGCGCCGCCGACGGACAGATCGCGCCCGAAGTGGCCGACCTGATCGCGCTGCGCGACGAGGGCGAGCGCATGCGCCGGCTGCGCGCCTCGGCACATCCGCAGGCGCAGCTGCTGTGGTCGGTGCAGCGCGACCTGTTCCACTACTGCGCCCGCCATCTGAAGGACATCGCACCGACCGCGCGCGACATCGACTTCGCGCTGCGCTGGGGCTATGGCTGGCAGCGCGGGCCGTTCGAACAGTGGCAGGCAGCCGGCTGGCAGGAAACCGCCGGCGCCATCGCCGCGGACATCGAACGCGGTGCGGCGATGGCCACCTGCCCGCTGCCCGACTGGGTGTTCGCCGACGCGCTGCAGCCGCGCCGGGCGGTTCACGAGGGCACGGCTTCGTGGTCGGCGGCGCGCGCTGCCGCGCTGCCGCGGGCGGCCTTGCCGGTACATGCGCGGCAGCTGTTCCCGGACACCCTGCTGGGCGAACACGCGCCCGGTCGAACCGTGCTGGCCGAAACCGACGACGTGTCGCTGTGGCTGCCCGAGGGCGAGGCCGAACACGGCGCGGTACCGGTGCTGTCACTGCGTACGAAGATGGGCGCCATCGGCCCGGGCGCCATCGATGGCCTGCTCGACGCGATCGACCGCGCCGAACACGAATTCGATGCGCTGGTGCTATGGCAGCCGCAGGGGCCGTTCAGCGTCGGCGCCAATCTGCGCCATGTGAGCGAACTGATGCGGCAGGGCGATCTGGCCGCGGTCGATCACTTCCTGATCCGCTTCCAGACCCTGACCTCGCGGCTGGCGCAGGCGCAGGTGCCGGTGATGGCCGCGGTGTCCGGCATGGCGCTGGGTGGCGGCTGCGAAATCATGATGCATTGCACGGCGGCGGCGCTGGCGCTGGAAAGCACGGTCGGTCTGGTCGAAAGCCGGGTGGGCGTGATTCCGGGCGCCGGCGGTTGCACCGTATTCGCCCGGCGCGCCGCGCAGCAGGCCGCGCGATGGGGCCGGCCGGGCGTCGATGGCCTGATCGACGCGCTGAGCCGTCCGTTCGACCTGCTGGCCGCCGGCCAGACCGCGCCCAACGCGCAGCAGGCGCTGGCATTGGGCTTCGCGCGCGAGGGCGACAGCGTGGTATTTCATCCGCGGGAGCTGCTGTGGGTGGCGCAGCAGAAGGTGCGCGCGCTGGCGCGCACCGGTGGCCCCGCGCGGCCGGCGCTGCCGGTGGCGGTGGCCGGTCGCGCCGGCATCGACGCCTTCGGCACGCGGCTGGCGCAGCGGCGCGCCGCCGGCGAACTGTCGGCACACGACGAGCGGGTGGGCAATGCGCTGGCCTGGGCGCTGTGCGGCGGCGATGTCGCGCCCGGCTCGCTGGCCGATGCGGCGCAGCTGCTGGCGGCCGAGCGTCACGCCTTCATCGGGCTGGTGGCCACGGCGGAGACCGCGGCCCGGATCGACCATATGCTGTCGACCGGAAAGCCCTTGCGCAACTGAGCCCCGGAGATCGCTCATGGACAGCACCCCCGCCGAATCGGTCGATGTCACGCTGGAGGACGGGCTGTGGCACATCCGCCTGAACCGTCCGCACAAGCGCAACGCGCTCACGCTGCCCATGTTCGCCGCGCTGGGCGAGGCGCTGCGTGCCGGGCAGGCGAACCCGGCGGTGCGCGCGCTGCTGCTGACCGGCGCCGCCGGCGACTACACCGCCGGTCACGATCTGGCGGCCTTCGCCCACTGGCCGCAGGGGCCGGATGACCCGATTCCACGTTTCCTGCATGCACTGGCCGGGGTCGACAGGCCGCTGGTGATCGCAGTGCAGGGCGCGGCGGTCGGCATCGGCGCCACCAGCCTGCTGCACGCCGACTGGGTGTGCTGTACCGCCGATGCAAAAATCCGCTTTCCTTTCGTCGAACTGGGCATCGCGCCGGAAGCGGGCAGCACGCAACTGCTGACGATGGCGGTCGGCCTGAACCGGGCCAAGCGCCTGCTGCTGGCCGGCGAGGCGCTGACCGGCGCGGTCGCGCACGAGTGGGGGCTGGTGAGCGAACTCGTCAGCGGCGACGCACTGCACGACGCCGCGCGCGAACGCGCCCGACAGCTGGCCGCCCGCGACCCGGACGCCTGGGCCCGCACCAAGGCACTGCTGCGCCCGGCCGGGCTGGCACAGCGCATCGACATCGAGATCGACCTGATCAATCGCGCGGTGCTCGAACGTCGCGCGGGTACCGCGCCTCCACGGCCCGAATAGTCCGCATAGCCCGAATAGCCCGATCCGGTTTCATTCAAAAGATCGCCCGGATCGTTCAAGCCCTGCCATCCATCCCTTCCTAAAGTCGGACCCACAAGTTCCTGTCGGGCGGTCCGGGCTGTCTTTCCCCCGCAGGGACGTTTCAGAGTCCACAAGAACGGAGGGGAACATGGGCGAAGCAAGAGCGGCCGCACGGGCGGCCGGGACGGGTGACGGCACGAAGGCGTTCGACGCCGTCGTGATCGGGGCGGGCGTGGCCGGGCTTTACCAGGTGTACCGGCTGCGCGAGATGGGCATGTCGGTGCAGGGCTTCGAGGCCGGCTCCGGCGTCGGCGGCACCTGGTACTGGAACCGCTATCCGGGCGCACGTTTCGATTCCGAGGCGGAGATCTACCAGTACTGGTTTGACGAAGCCATGTTCAAGAACTGGCAGCCGAGCGAACGCTTCCCGGCGCAGCCGGAAACCGAGCGCTGGCTGAACTACGTCGCCGACCGCGCCGACCTGCGCAAGCACTTCCGCTTCGACACCCGCGTCACCGCGGCGCACTACGACGAGGCGCGGCGTCAGTGGGCGATCACCACCGACCACGGCGAGACCGTGCATGCGCGCTTCCTGATCTGCTGCACCGGCATGCTGTCGGCGCCGCTGACCTCGGTGTTCCCCGGACAGGAGAGCTTCCGCGGCGAAATCCACCACACCGCGCGCTGGCCGAAGGAGCGGGTCGAATTCGTCGGCAAGCGCGTCGGCGTGGTCGGTACCGGTGCCACCGGCATCCAGGTGATCCAGACCATCGCGCCGCAGGTCGGCCACCTGAAGGTGTTCCTGCGTACGCCGCAGTACATCATCCCGATGCGTAATCCGAAGTACAGCCCGGCCGACTGGGCGAAGCAGGGCGCGCGCTTCGCCGAGATCAGGGACCGGGTGGCGCACACCTTTTCCGGTTTCGAGTACGACTTCGACAACGGCGCCTGGGCCGACCTGACGCCGGCCCAGCGCACCGAAGTGCTGGAGCGCCTGTGGGCCGACGGCTCGCTGTCGCTGTGGCTGGCTTCCTTCGCCGAAATGTTCTTCGACGAGAAGGTGAACGAGGGGGTGTCCGACTTCGTCCGGCAGAAGATGCGCGAACGCATCAAGGACCCGGCGCTGTGCGACAAGCTCATCCCGACCACCTACGGCTTCGGCACCCATCGCGTGCCGCTGGAGAGCAACTACCTGGAGGCCTACCTGCAGCCCAATGTCGACATCGTCGACGTGAAGCAGACACCGATAGCGCGCATCGTGCCCGAGGGCGTCATGACCGCCGACGGCACCGTGCATGAGCTCGACATCCTGGTGCTCGCCACCGGCTTCGACGCCGGCTCCGGCGCGCTCACCCGCATCGACATCCGCGGCCGCGAAGGCCGTTCGCTGAAGGAAGAGTGGGGGCAGGAGATCCGCACCACGATGGGCCTGCAGGTGCACGGCTATCCCAATATGTTCACCACCGGCGCGCCGCTGGCGCCGTCAGCCGCGCTGTGCAACATGACCACCTGCCTGCAGCAGCAGGTCGACTGGATCACCGCCTGCATCCGCTCGATGCGCGACAAGGGCCAGCAGGTGATCGAGCCGTCGAAGGCGCTGCAGGACCAGTGGGTTGCCCACCACGACGAGACGGCGAACAGGACGCTCGTGGTGAAGACCGACTCCTGGTACATGGGCACCAACGTCGCGGGCAAGCCGCGCCGTCTGCTGTCCTATATCGGTGGCGTCGGCACCTACCGCCAAAAGTGCGACGAGGTCGCGGCCAGCGGCTATCGCGGCTTCACCTTCGCCTGATCGGCGATGCACCCGGCCGGCATCGCCGGCCGGACCCGGACACAGCGCCGCACCGCCCGGTGACGGCGACGACGGAGGAGCAGGAAGATGATCCAGAACGACTATTACAGCCAGGACATGCACGGCCCTTACGAGCTCATCAGCATCGGTGCGCTGGAGCTGGAAGAGGGCGGCACGATTCCCGACTGCCGGCTGGCCGTGGTCACGCACGGCACGCTGAACGCGCGCAAGGACAACGCCATCCTGGTGCCCACCTGGTACTCGGGCACCAGCAAAATCATCGAGCAGGTGTACATCGGCAAGGGCCATGCGCTCGACCCGGACAGGTATTTCATCGTCCAGATCAACCAGATCGGCAGCGGGCTGTCGAGCTCGCCGCACAACAGCGAAGGTGCGATCGCGATGGAACGCTTTCCGCACGTGCGCATCGGCGACGACGTGAGGGCGCAGCAGCGCCTGCTGTCGCAGCATTTCGGCATCGAGAAGCTGGCCCTGGTGGTCGGCGGCTCGATGGGCGCGCAGCAGACCTGGGAATGGGCGGTGCGCTTTCCCGACCGCGTGCTGCGCGCGGCGCCGCTGGCCGGCACGGCGAAGAACACCGAGCACGACTACCTGTTCGCCGAAACGCTGATCGAGGCCATCGTCACCGACCCGAACTTCAAGGGTGGCCGCTACGCCGCCTCGTACGACGTGATCGACGGCCTGCGCCGGCACGCCAGGCTGTGGACGGTGATGGGCTGGAGCGTGGATTTCTTCCGTGAAGGGCGGCATCGCGCGCTCGGTTTCGAGTCGGTGGCCGATTTCGTCGATCGCTTCATGGTCGGCTACTTCGGCCCGATGGACGCCAACGACCTGCTGTGCATGGCGTGGAAGTGGCAGCGCGGCGACGTCAGCCGCCACGCCGGCGGCGACCTCGCGGCCGCACTGGCCCGCGTGCGCGCGAAGATGTACGTGATGCCGATCAGCCACGACATGTTCTTCCCGCCCGAGGACTGCCGCCGCGAACAGCGGCTGGTGGCCGGCAGCGAACTGCGCGTGCTGGACAGCATCGACGGTCACTTCGCGCTGCTCGGCACCGACCCGGCGATGGTGGCGCAGGTTGATGAGCATCTGAAGGCGCTGCTCGCCGCCCCGGTGGACTGAGCCGGCGGCACGGCCGGTGCACGCTGCGCCGCAAAAACCGGCGCGCGTGCGCTCTGCTACGCTGCGGAGGGCCGTTCCGCCGGGAGCACGACATGCCGAACATCATCACGCCGAAAGAGTTGCCGCAGTGGGTGCCGGGCAGGGTGCTGTCGTCCAGCGACGGACTGGGCTGGAAAGGCGTGGCCCACCGCTCCTACCGCTACGCCGGTCTCGACGTGCCGATTCCGCCGCTCGACCATTTCATGGTGGTGCGCTACAGCGCCGGCAGCACGCCGATGGACCGCTGTTTCGATGCGCGCTGGTCGCGCGCCGACTGCCGGCCGGGCGACGCCTCGCTGCTGTCGATGTCCGAACCTTCGCACTGGCACTGGACGCGGCAGATCGACGTGTCACACGTCTATCTGTCGAACGGGCTCATGTCCAGGGTGGCCGGCGAGTTGATGGAAAGACCGGTGTCCGAAGTCAGGCTGCACGATGTGCTGTGCACCCGCGATCCGACGCTGCTGGCGATTACCGATGCCATCACCGGCGAGGCGGTGCAGCCGGAACTGGGCGGCGCGCTGTATGCCGAGTCGCTCGCTACCCAGCTCGCGGTGCACCTGCTGCGCAGGTACGCCGAAGTGGCCTTCAGCACGCCGATCGCCGATGGCCGGCTGTCGCCGGCGCAGATGCGCCGGGTGCTGGACCTGATCGAGGCCCGCATGCATGAATCGCTGAGCCTGGAAGACATGGCCGAAGCGGCCGGCCTCGGCGTGTGCACCTTCCACCGCCGCTTCCGCGCCACCCAGGGCCGCGCGCCGCACGCCTTCGTGATCGATCAGCGGGTCAAGCGCGCCCAGCAGCTGCTGGTGGCCGGCGATCAGGCGGTGAAGGAAGTGGCGGCCAGCTGCGGCTTTTCCGATCAGGCCCACATGACCCGCGTGCTGCGCGCCCGGCTCGGCGTCACGCCGGCCCGGCTGCGTGGCAGCCGGCGCGAGCGGCCCTGAGCGCTCAGGCGGGTGCCAGCCGCAGCGCGACCGCACCGGCGGCCACGGTCAGGATGGCGGCGACGCGCACCCGGGTGACCGGTTCCTTCAGCACGCAGGTGGCGATCAGCAGGCCGAACACCACCGACGTTTCGCGCAGCGCGGCGACCAGCGCCACCGGTGCGCGCGTCATCGCCCACAGCGCCAGCGCATAGGACGCCAGCGTGCCGGCACCGCCGAGCAGCAGGCGGCGGCCGCCCGAACGCAGCAGCGCAGGCAGGGCCGGCCGGCGCAGCCGCCACAGCAGCGCGGTGAGCAGCGTGGCGGTGCCGACGAACATCCAGCCGGTGTAGGCGAAGGCGCTGCCGGACAGCCGCACGCCCTGACCGTCGACCAGCGTGTACAGCGCGACCACGCCGCCGTTGCACAGCGCGGTGCGCAGCACGCCGGGTGCGGCGAGCCCGCGCTGGCGCGCTTCCAGGCCGAGCAGCAGGATGCCGGCGGCGATCAGCAGCGTGGCCAGCCAGCCGCCGGGCGCCAGCGTTTCACCCAGCAGCGCGCTGGCGGCCAGTGCGGTGAGCAGCGGCGCGGAACCGCGCATCAGCGGATAGGCCAGTGCCAGTTCGCCGTGCCGGTAGGCGTGCGCCACGAGCAGGAAGTAGGCGACGTGGATCGCGATCGACGCGGCCAGCCAGGGCAGGCTGGCGGCAGCAGGTGCCGCCAGCGCGGGCAGCAGGCAGAGCGCCCACAGCGCCGCACCGGCGACGATGAGCACGGTGTCGCGCAGCGTGTCCTGCGAACTGCGTACCAGCGCGTTCCAGCCGGCGTGCAGCAGCGCTGCGCACAGCACCACCGCCATCACGTCGGGGGCCATGGGCGGCGGCCTGGAGGGGGCTCAGTCCTGCTGTGCGGTGCCGGCCGCGTGCACGCCGCGGATGACCCGGATCAGGCAGAACAGGAAGCCGCCGGCGCCGACCGCGGCCATCGGCAGCGACTGCCACAGCGGCCAGCCGCCGGTCTGGGTGTCGTCGATCAGGTTGAGCAGGCTCAGCGTGACGCCGGACATGCCGAGGATGGCGAAGCCGAGGGCGGCGAAGAAGAACAGCAGGCGCATGGTGGGTATCCGGTGAACATCGGCGGTCGGCCCGCATTGTGTCCGAACGCGCGGTCCGCTGTGAAGCGGCGCCGCGCTTGCGCCCCGATCACGCGCTCCGCGAGAATGCGGCGAGCCCACAGCAAGGTATGCCATGAAGCGCATCGTCATTCTCGGCACCGGCGGCACCATCGCCGGTCAGGCCCGCCGCAGCGACAGCCACGTCGGCTACACCGCGGCGCAGATTCCGGTCGATGACCTGGTGGCCGGCGTGCCGGCGCTGGCCGGCCTGCCGCTGGAGGCGGAACAGGTGGCCCAGGTCGACAGCAAGGACATGTCCTTCGCCATCTGGCGGGCGCTGGCTGCGCGCGTCGCCCATCACGTCGCGCGCGACGAGGTGGCGGGTGTGGTGATCACCCACGGCACCGATACGCTGGAGGAGACCGCCTATTTTCTGCAGCGGGCGCTGGCGCCGGCCAAGCCGGTGGTGCTGACCGCAGCGATGCGGCCGGCCACCGCGCCTTCGGCTGACGGCCCGCAGAACCTGCTCGACGCAGTGCGTATTGCTGCCCTGCCGGAGGCGCGCGGCGTGCTGGCCTGCATCGCCGGTACCGTGCATGCCGGCGATCAGGTGCGCAAGGTCCATCCGTATCGGCTCGACGCCTTCGATTCCGGCGATGCCGGGCCGCTCGGCTACATCGAGGAAGGGCGTCTGCGCCCGCTGCGCGACTGGCCGGCCGGCGAGGCCATCGGTCTGGCGCCGGTGCTGCGCGAGGACTGGCCGCGGGTGGACATCGTGACCAGCGCCGCCGGTGCCGACGGTGCGCTGGTGGAGGCCCTGTGCGCGCTGGGCGCGCGCGGCATCGTCGCCGCCTGCACCGGCAACGGCACGCTGTCCGCACCGCTCGAAGCGGCGCTGCTGAAGGCGCAGGCCGCGGGTGTTGCGGTGCTGCGCGCCGGCCGCATCGGTCGCGGGTCGCTGGTCGAGGCGGATGGCGCGGTGCCGGCACTGCCGTCGGCGGGCGCGCTCACCCCGGTGCAGGCACGGGTTGAACTGATGCTGAAGCTGCAGCAGCAGGGGGTGTGACAGAAAGACCCGCGGCCGGCACGCCGCGACCTCGGCCGGAGCGCTTACACTTCGCACTTCGTGCACTCCGATAACAAGACCGCAAGAACGGTCGTTACGAACGAAGAACAGCTCTGATGCGACGTCGCGCATTGACCTCGCTGCTCACCCTGGCAGCGCTGCTGGTCGGCCTTTTGCCGGTTGCGGCCGGCCTCTATTTTTCATGGGTGTACACGCTGCGGGTCGAAACCCAGCATCTCGATGCGCTCGCCCAGCAGGCGCTGGCACGTGCCGAGCAGGTGTTCGACGACGCGCAGTCCGAACTGGGCGGTCTGGACGCCGTGCCGCTGCCCGCCTGTTCGCCCGCCCATATCGAACGCCTGCGCCAGATCGCCTACTGCACGCCTTTCGTGCGCGAGATCGCCTATGTCGAGAACGGCCGCATCGCCTGCAGCAGCATGGGTGAAGCCGATCGGGGGCGGATTCTGCCGTCTGCCGACTGGTCGGATGGGCAGGGGCGGCAGATCTGGTTCCGCGTTACCCATACGCTGGACGACCTTCGGCCGTCGGTGGCGATCGGCCGCGGCGAGCACATCGCCCTCATCCATGCCAGCCATTTCCAGGCGCGGCCGGTGGGCGATACCCGGCTGGCGGTGCTGAGCACGACCGACTGGCTGCCGCTGGCCCATGTCGATGAACCCCTGCTGCCGAGCATGATCGATACCGCGGTCACTGGACGCGAGCGCATACAGGGCGACCGGCTGTACGCAGTGGCGCAGTCCGGGCGGCTGCCCATCGTCGCGGTCGGTGCGCAGACCCGGGCCCAGCTGATGGCCGCCTGGACCGAACCGCTGGTCATGATGACCCTGCTTGGCGTACTGCTGAGTACGCTGCTGATGTGGGCGGTGCGCCGCTTCGCGCGCGATTACTTCTCTCCGGCCACCGCCCTGCTGGCGGCCATCCGCCGTGGCGAGCTGCGCGTGGCTTACCACCCGCAGATACGGTTGAGCGATGGCCGCTGCGTCGGTGCCGAACTGCTGGTGCGCTGGCCCGACCAGAACGAGCCGGTCATGAGCACCGATGATCTGGTGCATCTGGCGGAGCACTCCGGCTTCGAACACGAAATCACCGCCCGCGTGCTGCGCACCGCCATCGCCGAGATCGGCGATCTGCTGCTGCGACGGCCGGAGCTGACGGTGTCGCTCAATCTGGCGTCGCATGACCTGGAGCGCGGCGACATCGTCGGCCTGCTGACCGAGGTGATCGAAGGCAGCGGCATCCGGCGCAGCCAGATCGAACTGGAACTGACCGAGCGCAACCTGATACAGGCCGGTCCGGCTGCCGATGCGCTGGCGCAGCTGCGCGAAGCCGGCCACACGGTGCTGCTGGACGACTTCGGTACCGGCTATTCCAGCCTGTCCTATCTGCACGACCTGCCGGTCGATGCGCTGAAGATAGACCGGGCCTTCGTCGGCACCATAGGGGCCAATACGCCGCATGCACCGCTGGTGCCGCACATCGTCGAGATTGCCCGCAGCCGCCAGCTGCACATGGTGGCCGAAGGCGTGGAGACGGAACAGCAGGCCAGCTACCTGCGCGAACAGGGGGTCGAGGTTGCGCAGGGCTATCTGTACGCGCGGCCGATGGATGCCGGCGAGTTCCGCCAGTTCCTCGCTACCCGCAGCTGAGCGGCCGGGTGCCGTCTAGCGTCCGGCCTGCAGCGTGCGCAGGTCCACCACCGCTTCGTCGCCGAACTGCGCTGACAGCAGGTGATCGACGAAGCGTGCCGCCGCGTCGGCCGGAGTCCACAGTGCGCCGTCCCGCTGCAGGGCTTCGAAGCGGGCGCGGGTCGGGAAATCGCTGAGCGGGGTGGCGCGTATGCGCGCCTGCATCGCGGTATCGATCACGCCGGGGGCGATGCTGGCGATGCGTGTGCCGTCTGGCGCATCAAGCGCGGCTGCGCGCGCATGCTGGTCGAGTGCGGCCTTGGTCGCGCAGTACGCCGACCAGCCGGCGTAAGGGCTGCGGGCGGCACCGCTGGACACATGGGCGATGCGCCGTTCGCGGGCGTGCGGGCTGGCAGCGATGAGCGCGTCGGTCAGCATCAGCGGGGCTGCCACGTTCAGGGACACGGCCTGCGCCAGTGCCCGCGCGGATTGTCTGCCCGGTGGCCTGACCGGCGCCAGCGTACCGGCGTTGTTGATCAGCAGCACCTGCGGTGCGTCGTCGAGAAACCGGGACAGCACATCACCCTCCAGCCAGTCTGCCAGCGCCCGGCTGTCCGCCAGATCGAGCGCAACCTGCAGCAGTCCGGCTCGTTCGGCCTGCTGCCCGCGCGCCAGCGCAAGCACCTGGATGCCCCGCTGCAGCAGCAGGTCGGTCAGGGCGGCGCCGAGGCCGTGGGTATGTCCTGTCAGCAGAGCTTTCATCGATCATCCTCAATCCGGACGCAGGGCTGTTCCGACACCGGACGATACCCCCGAAACGGCGTCGCGACGGCCGGTGAGCACATTGTTTATACATTGGCGACAGGTCGCCGGAGTAAGATGGCGCGTAATGTTCAGTACACGTGCACACATCCCGGACCGACCTGGAGAAGACCGACTGTGAATGCCCCGCAAGGCGATGCCGAGACCCCGCAGAAAACCTTGCTTCTGGTTGATGACACCCCCGAGAACCTGACGGTTCTGGGCGAGATACTGATGCCGCACTATCGTGTCCGCGTCGCCAGTTCCGGCATGCGCGCCCTGGCGGCGGTGCTGTCCGAGCCGCGGCCGGATCTGGTGCTGCTCGACGTGATGATGCCGGAGATGGATGGCTATGAAGTGATGCGCCGTCTCAGGGAAAGCCCGGTCACCCGCGAACTGCCGGTCATTTTCGTGACCGCGCTCGACAGCACCGAGGACGAGGCGCACGGGCTGGAACTGGGGGCGGTGGATTACATCACCAAGCCGGTGCGTCCGGCCATCGTGCTGGCGCGTGTGCGCGGCCAGCTCGATCTGAAGGAAGCGCGCGACCGCATGCGCGACCAGAATCTCTGGCTGGAAGGCGAGATCGCCAGGCGCATGCGCCAGAACCAGGTGATGCAGGACGTGAGCATGCGCGCCCTCGCCAGCCTGGCCGAGGCGCGCGACGATGAGACCGGCAATCACATCCTGCGTACCCAGTCCTACGTGAATGTGCTCGCGCGCGCGCTGTCGGCCCTGCCGCATCATGCCGCGGAACTTACGCCCGAGCGGATAGCCACCTACACCAAGGCGGCCCCGCTGCACGACATCGGCAAGGTGGCGATTCCTGACCACATCCTGCACAAGCCGGGCAAGCACACGCCGGAAGAGTGGGTGGTGATGAAGACCCACGCGCAACAGGGTGCGGACGCCATCTGGCGGGCGATCTGCGATCAGAACGAGGAGCGCGAGGCGCTGGACTTCCTCTACATCGCCATGGACATCGCCCGCTATCACCACGAGAAGTGGGATGGCAGCGGCTACCCCGAAGGCCTGGCCGCAGAGGCCATCCCGCTGCCAGCCCGGCTGATGGCGCTGGCCGACGTGTTCGATGCGCTGATCAGCAAGCGCGCCTACAAGCCGGCCTTTCCGATCGAGAAGGCGACCGCCATCATCGAAGAGGGGCGTGGCCGGCATTTCGATCCGGAGGTGGTGGATGCCTATCTGGCGAACATCGACGAGTTCGCCGCGATCGCAGCGCGTCACGCCGACCTGGCGGAACAGCGGACCGCTGCGGAGGGCCCGGGTACCGCCTGAACCGTGACGACCCTGCCCGTGTTTCTGACGCTTCCCTCCCGCGTCGTGCGCTGCCTGTGTGCCTTCGGACTGGCCGCTTACGCTGCCGCGCTGCCGGCTCAGACCCTGCGCGCCGGCGAAACCGGCAGTCTGTGGGCGGATCACGCCGGGGTGATGATGGGTCTGGGCGGCAGCCTGCTGCTGGTGGTCGTTCTGGTGGTCGTTCAGTTCATCTACACACGGCGGCTGCGGCGGGCGCGCGCCCTGGCCGACGAGCAGGCGGCTGCTCTCGATCAGGAGCGCACGCGTCTGCGCATGCTGCTCAACGCGATGCCGGACCTGGTGTGGCTGAAAGACAGCGATGGTCTTTTCCGCTTCTGCAATCCGCGTTTCGAAAGACTGTACGGGCGGGCAGAGGGTGAGCTGATCGGCCACTCGGACTACGAATTCGTCGATCGTGAACTGGCGGATTTCTTCCGCGGGCATGACCGTGCTGCGGTGGCCGCAGGCACTTCGCTGACCAACGAAGAGTGGCTGACCTTCAAGGCCGATGGTTATCGCGGCCTGTTCCAGACGACCAAGACGCCGGTCACCGATGCGACCGGACAGCTCGTCGGCGTGCTCGGTCTGGCGCGTGACGTGACGTCGATGCGCGAGGCTGAATCCGCGCTGGCCGAGCGGGTGAAGGAACTGCGTTGCCTGTATTCGGTGTTCCGCTCGACCGAGGATCTGCATCGCCCGCTCGACCGGATTCTGCAGGAGGTGGCTGAGTTGCTGCCTTCCGGCTGGATGCATCTGCATCAGGCCGTGGCGGGTATCGAACTGGATGGCCGGCTGTACGCGACGCCGGGTTTTGATCGCGCGGTGCAGTGCATGGCCGAACCGCTGCGGGTGAAAGGTTCGACGCGCGGACAGGTGGTGGTGGGCTATCTGAAGGCGATGCCGGATCGGGGCGGCAGCCCCTTTCTGCTTGAGGAAAGCCAGTTGCTGGAAACCGTCGCCGACCGGCTGTCGGGGACGATACAGCGGCGCGAGGACGAGGTGCGCGCCGATCAGCGGGAGGAAGTCAGCCGGGCCATCGTGTCGCAGGCATCGGATTCGATCACCCTGATCGACGCCGAAACCCTGGCATTCGTCGAATTCAACGATGCGGCCTGTTCCGGGCTGGGGTACTCGCGCGATGAGTTTGCCCGGCTCACGCTGCCTGACATCAATCCCGAGTTCGACCGGCCCGCCGTGTCGCAGCGCATGCGCGAAATCATCGAGCGCGGCGGACTGCAGTTCGACACCCGGCGCCGGCGCAAGGATGGCAGCGTGACCGACGTGCGGGTCAGCGCCAAACCCATTCATCTGCAGGGCCGCGTCTATGTGTCAAACATCTGGTGGGACATCACCGACCGCTCCAAGATGCAGGCCCAGCTCGACCGCGAGCGTCAGCGCCTGCAGGACATCATCGACGGCACCCGTGCCGGCACCTGGGAATGGAATCTGCAGACGGGCGAGGCGGTGTTCAACGAGCGCTGGGCCGACATGTTCGGCTACCGGCTGGAGGAACTGCAGCCGTTCACCACCGACACCTGGCAGCGTTTTGTCCACGAGGACGACCTTCGCCGCGCCAACGCGGCGCTGCAGCGCCATCTCGATGGCGAGACCGAATACTACGAATGCGACGTGCGGATGCGTCACAAGAACGGTCACTGGGTGTGGATCGCCGACCGTGGGCGGGTCACCCGCCGCACGCCGGACGGTCGTCCGCTCATCGTCAGCGGCACCCATATCGACATGACCGAGCGACGGCAGGCCGAGGAACGTCTGCGCGAAAGCGAGGAACAGCACCGCATGCTGTCCGAGAACGCGAGCGACGTGATCTGGCTGTATGACCTGAGAGCCGAGCGCGTGGTGTTCGTCAGTCAGGCGGTGGAGCGGATATTCGGCTACCCGGTAGAAGAGGTCATCGGTCGAACGCTGCAGGAGGTGATGACGCCGGAGAGCTACACGCGGCTGCATGGCGCACTCGTCGAGCGCATTGCGGCTTTCAGGGGTGGCGACGAACGCATGCGTACGCGCACGGTGGAAATACAGCAGGCCTGTCGCGACGGCCGGTTGCTCGATACCGAGGTGACCACCACGCTGCGCACCGACGCGCACGGCCGGGTCAGTCATCTGCAGGGCGTGACGCGCGACATCAGTGAGCGCAAGCGTGTCGAAGTCGACCTGCGCAAGCTCTGGCTGGCGGTGGAGCAAAGTCCGAACAGCATCGTCATCACCAATACCGATGCCGAGATCGAGTACGTCAATCAGCGCTTCAGTGGCATCACCGGCTACACCCGCGAAGAGGCGCTGGGCCAGAATCTGCGCGGGCTGCGTTCCGAACTGACCGACATCGGCATCTACGATTCGATGTGGCAAGCGCTCTGGCGGGGCGAGGCCTGGTCCGGCGAACTGGTGAACCGTCGCAAGGACGGAACGCTCTACACGGAGGCCACACAGATCGCGCCGGTGCGCCAGCCGGATGGCCGGATCACCCACTACATCGTGATCGAGGAAGACATTTCCGACCGTAAGGCGGCGGCCGAGGAACTGGATGCCCACCGCTATCATCTGGAAGAACTGGTGCGCAGCCGCACCGCCGAACTGGAGCGTGCGCGCATCGACGCCGAGGCGGCCAGCCGCTCGAAGAGCACCTTCCTGGCCAACATGAGCCACGAAATCCGTACCCCGATGAACGCCATCATCGGTTTTACCCATCTGCTCCGGCGCGAACTCGAACTGCCGGCCCAGGTGGACAAGCTGGACAAGATCACCGGCTCGGCCAAGCATCTGCTGGGCATCATCAACGACGTGCTCGACCTGTCCAAGATCGAGGCCAACCGCCTGCAGCTGGAAGAAGTGCCGTTCAGCGTCATCACGACCCTGGATCATGTGCGCAGCATGATGGCCGACCGCATCGCCGCCAGCCATCTTGAACTGCGGGAGGAGATCGATCCGCGGCTGGCCCGGCTGACCTTGATCGGCGATCCGCTGCGGGTCGGTCAGATCCTGATCAACTACCTGAGCAATGCGGTGAAATTCACCGATCACGGCCATATCACGATGCGCGCGCGCATCCTGCTGGAACAGGACGCCGCGGTCACCCTTCGCTTCGAGGTCAGCGATACCGGCATCGGCATCGCGCCGGACAAGCAGGCGCGTCTGTTCGAGGCCTTCGAACAGGCCGAGGCGGCGACCACGCGCAAGTATGGGGGCACCGGGCTGGGGCTGGTGATCAGCCGTCGCCTCGCCCGTCTGATGGGCGGCGAGGTCGGCGTGCAGAGCACGCCGGGCGCGGGCAGCACCTTCTGGTTCTCCGCCCGCTTCGCGCGCGGTGAGGCCGGCCTGCTGCCGGCGCCGGAAAGGTCGGTCCGGCATCTGCGCGCGGGTGCGCGCGTGCTGCTGGCCGAGGACAATCCGATCAACCAGGAAGTCGCTCGCGAGCTGCTGGAGCGTGCCGGTCTGGTGGTCGACGTTGCGGCCAACGGAGCGGATGCGGTGCAGAAGGTGATGGATGGCCGTTTCGATCTCGTGCTGATGGACATGCAGATGCCGGTCATGGACGGCGTGGAGGCCACCCGACGCATCCGCGCGCTGTACGATGGCGAGGCCCTGCCGGTACTGGCGATGACCGCCAATGCCTTCGAGGAGGACCGCCGCCGCTGCGAAGAGGCGGGCATGAACGGACATCTGGTGAAGCCGGTCGATCCGGATCGCCTGTTTTCCGCGCTTGCTCAGTGGATTCCGGCCCCTGATGAGGACGCGGAGGCCGCTGCCGGCCCGACCGTCGTTCCCGCTGAATCCATGCGCACGCCGTCTGCACGGTCGGGTGTGCTGATCGACCAGCAGGCGGGCCTGCGGGCACTGGATGGCGACGCGGAGAGCTATCGCCACGTACTTTCCATGTTCGTCGACCATCATTCGCACGACGTTGATCGTCTGCGTCAGGCGGTCGCGGATGGCGACCTTCGGATGGGCGAACGTATCGCCCACACGCTCAAGGGTGTGGCCGCAACGGTGGGCGCATTCCCGCTGCACGAGTGCGCGGCCGACATCGAGCACGCATTGCGTGACGGTCACGCCGGAGACGTGACAGCCCGGCTGGAGGCCTGCGAGAACCTCATGCGGGCGGCGTGCGATGAGATACGGGCGCTGCCGACCGCCACCGCCGGAGTGGCCGCCCTGCCGGCCGCAGCGGTGGCGGAACTGATTGTCCGGCTCGAACGGCTGCTCGATCACGACGACATGAAATCCGGTTCGGTGTGGCGAGCGCTGAAACCGGCGCTGGAAGCCCGTCTGGGTGAGCGGGCGGTGCATCCGCTCGCCCGTCTTATCGAGTCCTTCGACTTTCCGGAGGCGCTGGTTGTGCTGCGTGCCCTGGTGGCTGCTCATCCTGAACTGAAGGATCTCTGAAATGCGGCTTCTTCCTGGCGTCGAGGTGAACTTCATCGGCGCTCCCGACCTGCTTGAGCGCGCCTTTCACAGCAGCTATGACTACCGGCTCGTGGCTCTGTCTCTGCTGATCGCGGTGTTTGCGTCGTTCGCCGCGCTGGAAATGCTGCGCCGTACGCCCGGTTCGGAACATCGCCGTGCATGGACGACACTGGCGGCCGTGATGTTCGGGCTGGGTGTATGGGCCATGCATTTCATCGGCATGCTGGCTTTCAGGCTCGAATGCGCGGTGGGCTACGAACCGTGGCTGACCGGCCTGTCCATGCTGCCGGCCATCGTGGCGGCAGCGGTGGCGCTTCATGTCAGCGCCCGCGCAACGCCGCGTGCCGGCGGGCTGCTGTTTGGCGGCGTCGTGCTGGGCGGCGGCATCGGTCTCATGCACTACAGCGGCATGGCCGCCATCCGTTTGCCCGGCGTGCTGTACTACGACCCTTCGCTGTTCGCGATGTCGCTGCTGGCCGCTGTCGTGCTTGCGGTGGCGGCTCTGCAGTTGCGCGCCTTCATCGCGCGCAGCGTGCCGCATGCGCGATACGGATGGCTGTCGTCGCTGCTGGGCGGCGGCGTGCTCGGGCTGGCCATTTCAAGCATGCACTACATCGCGATCGAGGCGGCGGTCTTCCTGCCAGCCGGAAGCGCCGCCACGCCGGACGTGGTCAGTCCGACCACGCTGGCGCTGAGTGTGGGCTTCGTGACGGTACTCATCATTGCCGGCGCCCTGCTGGTGATGCGTTCAGGCGAGCGCGTTGCCCGGGAGCGGCGCCGCGCCGATGTCATTCTCGGCACCGCCCGTCTCGGGTTCGTGGTGCTCGACGAGAGCGGACGGGTGCTTGACTGCAACGACGCGATGAGCCGGCTGGCCGGGCTGGAGCGCACGGCGCTGGTCGGGTGCGCGCTGCGCGATCTGATCACTGCGGGCAGTCTGCCGCTGCAGGGCGCCTTCAGTGCCGAGGTAACCCTGATGCGCCCGGATGGCAGCAAGGTGCCCTGTCTGGTCGATGGCAGCGTGGAAACCCGCGACGGCGCCACGACCACCTTTGCGCTTCTTTCCGACATCACCCCCCGGGTGGCGGCGGAGAGCGCGCTGCGGGCGCGGGAACAGCAGTTTCATGCCTTGCTTGATTCGACGCCTGATCCGATGGTGATCACCGATGCCAAGGGGATCATCGTCATGGTGAATCTCCAGGCTGAGCGATTTTTCGGGCACGTGCGCAGCGAACTGCCGGGGCAGCCGGTCGAAACGCTCATTCCACGCCGCTTTCGTGACGGCCACCCGGCGATGCGCGATGGCTTCATGCGCAACCTCGGCACCCGCTTCATGGGCGATGGCACCGGCGTGCTGTACGCACTCACCGCCGACGGTCGCGAGGTGCCGGTGGAAATCAGCCTCAGTCCGATACACACCGAAGGCGGCATCCTGATCGCCAGCGCACTGCGCGACATCACCGATCGCATCGAGGCGCAGAAGGCGCTGGCGACGCAGCTTGAGCTTCAGAAGCTGGCGCAGGAGACGCTGCGCGTGGCGCATGAAGAGCAGCGGGCCATTCTCGACTCAGCCACCTCGGGCATCGTGCTGCTGCGTGAGCGCATACAGCAGCGCTGCAATCGCAGGCTGCACGAAATCTTCGGCTATGACGATGGCGAGCTGATCGGCATGCCGACGCGCATCTGGTATCCGGACGAAGAGAGCTGGGCGCTCACCGGTCGTCTCGCCTACGGTCCGATCTGGCGCGGCGAAACGATGCGGCACGAGTTGCAGCTGGTCAGGCGGGACGGCCATCTGTTCTGGGCGCGCATCACCGGCCATGCGATCGACCCGGCAGACCCTGTAAAGGGTTCCGTCTGGATGGTGGACGACATTTCCGCCGAGCGCGAGGCCGAGGCGGCGCTGAAGCGCGCGAAGGAACTGGCGGAAGAGGCCACGCGCATGAAGTCGGACTTCCTGGCCAACATGAGCCACGAAATCCGCACGCCGATGAACGCCATCATCGGCATGTCGCATCTGGTGATGAAGACCGAACTGACACCCCGTCAGCGCGACTTCATGAAGAAGATACAACTGTCCAGCCAGCACCTGCTCGGCGTGATCAACGACATTCTCGATTTTTCCAAGATCGAGGCCGGCAAGATGACGGTCGAGCACATCGAGTTCGAACTGGAAAAGGTGCTCGACAACGTGGCTGCGCTGGTGATCGAGAAGAGCGCCGCCAAGGGCCTGGAACTGATGTTCGACATCGACCCCGCGGTGCC
Organism: Methyloversatilis sp.; assembly: GCA_041639545.1. Taxonomy (GTDB): domain Bacteria; phylum Pseudomonadota; class Gammaproteobacteria; order Burkholderiales; family Rhodocyclaceae; genus Methyloversatilis. The sequence continues at coordinate 20,734 of JBEQBZ010000013.1, forward strand.
GGATTTCCTGATCGGCGATCCGGTGCGCCTCGGCCAGATACTGATCAACTACACCAACAACGCGGTCAAGTTCACCGAGCGCGGCGAAATCGTTCTGAAACTGAGGATTGCCGAGGAGATGGCCGACTCGGTACTGCTGCGCTTCGAGGTGCGCGATACCGGTATCGGTCTGACGCCGGAACAGCGTGCCCGCCTGTTCGAAAGCTTCCAGCAGGCGGACAGTTCGACCACCCGCAAGTACGGCGGTACCGGGCTCGGGCTGGCCATCTGCCGCAAGCTGGCCGAACTGATGCAGGGCGAGGTGGGCGTAGACAGCGTGCCGGGGGAGGGATCGACCTTCTGGTTCACCGCCCGTACCGGTCGCAGTGTGCGGCTCAAGCGAGAACTGCTGCCGCATCCCGACCTGCGCGGTCGCCGCGTGCTCATCGTCGATGACAACGACTACGCGCGCGAGGTGGTCGGCAATCTGCTGCGCAGCATGTCCTTCTTCACCGAGGACCGGCGCAACGCCTGGAGCGCGGTCGAGGAAGTCCGGCGGGCAGCGACCGGGGGGCGGCCGTATGACGTGGTGTTCCTGGACTGGCAGATGCCCATCATGGACGGCATCGAGGCAGCGCGGCAGATCCGCGCCCTCGGGTTGGTGCAGGCGCCCCGGCTCGTGATGGTGACCGCCTTCGGCCGTGAGGATCTGCTGTTGCAGGCCAGGGCCGCCGGCATCGACGACGTGTTGATCAAGCCGGTGAATGCATCGGTGCTGTTCGACACCATGATGCGGGTGCTGGCGGGCGATGAACGCCCGTCGTCGCCGTCGGGCGCCGACCTGCCGGACGGTGTTGCGGCGCTGGCGGGGGCGCGCGTGCTGCTGGTCGAGGACAACGAGCTCAATCGGGAGGTTGCACGCGAACTGCTGAGCGAGTCCGGCATGGTGATCGATGTCGCCGAGGACGGTGCCATCGCGTTGTCGCAGGTGCAGGAGGCGCATTACGACATCGTGCTGATGGACATGCAGATGCCGGTGATGGATGGCCTGACCGCGACCCGGCGCATGCGCGAACTGCCCGCGCTGTCCGGCCTGCCCATCGTTGCGATGACCGCCAATGCGATGCGGGAGGATGTCGAAGCCTGCCTGAGCGCCGGCATGAATGACCACATTGCCAAGCCCATCGACCCGCAGGATCTGTGGGCCAAGCTCGTGCGCTGGATACGGCCGCGCAATCCGGTACTCGAACGCAACCGCGACGAGTCACCGGTGCTGCCGTCACGGGTACAGGCGCAGCTCGATCTGCCGCACATCGAAGGGCTCAACACCGAGGTCGGCCTGAAAAGGGTGCTCGGCAAGCCGGCGGTCTACCTGGGCCTGCTGCGTCGTTTCATCGCCGGCGAACAGCATCTGGACATGATGTGCGCCGCACTCCAGGCGAACGATCTGGCCAGCGTCGAGCGCCAGGTTCATTCGCTCAAGAGCGTGGCCGGCAACATTGGCGCGGACGGGCTGCAGCAGGCGGCTGCACTGCTCGAATCCGCATTGCGCACACGGCGTCCGGCGGACGAACTGACCGTACTGCTCGACCGCGTGCGTGATCAGATGGGACCGCTGGTCGAGGGACTGAAGCAGGCCTTGCCGCCGCTGGACAACGAACCGCCGGTGATGACGGGTGACAGCGCCGATGCGGCGTTGGCGATGGCGCCCCCGGTGCAGGACGACGCCCTGCTCGATCGCCTCGCCAGCCTGCTTGAACACGGCGATTTCTCGGTCACCCGACTGGTTACCGAACAGCAGCGCGCCCTGTCGGCCGCGCTCGGCGCTCACCTGCCGGTGATCGAAAGCGCGATCGCCCAGTTTGACTTCGAAAGTGCGCTGCGCCGCCTGGAGGCGGTGCGCAAGCGTTCGGTCTAGCGTTCGGCTCAGTCGGTGGCCACGCCGGCGGCGTGTGCCTGCCGGTCGGCGTGGTAGCTGGAGCGCACCAGCGGGCCGCAGGCGGCGTGGCTGAACCCCATCGCCATTGCCTCGCGCTCGAACATCGCGAAGGTGTCCGGGTGCACGTAGCGCAGCACCGGCAGATGGCCGCCGGAGGGCTGCAGGTACTGGCCCAGCGTCAGCATCTGCACATTGTGCGCACGCATGTCGCGCATCACCTCGAGGATTTCCTCGTCGGTTTCGCCCAGCCCCAGCATCAGGCCGCTCTTGGTCGGTACTTCCGGGTGGCGGGCGCCGAACTGGCGCAGCAGTTCCAGCGAATGCGCGTAATCGGAGCCCGGGCGCGCCATCCTGTACAGCCGTGGCACGGTTTCCAGATTGTGGTTCATCACGTCGGGCGGCGCGGCGTCCAGGATGGACAGCGCGATGTCGAGCCGGCCGCGGAAGTCCGGCACCAGCACCTCGATCTGCGTGCGCGGCGAATGTTCGCGCACCGCACGGATGCAGTCGACGAAGTGCTGGGCACCGCCGTCGCGCAGGTCGTCACGGTCCACGCTGGTGATCACCACATAGTTCAGCTTCAGCGCGGCGATGGTTTTCGCCAGCTTCAGCGGCTCTTCGGTGTCCAGCGGGTCAGGGCGGCCATGGCCCACGTCGCAGAAGGGGCAGCGGCGGGTGCACTTGTCACCCATGATCATGAAGGTGGCGGTGCCACCGCCGAAGCACTCGCCGATGTTCGGACAGCTCGCTTCCTCGCACACGGTGTGCAGGCCGCTGTCGCGCAGGATCTGCTTGATCTCGCCGAAGCGGCTGTCGTGGCGCGCGGCGCGCACCCGTATCCAGTCCGGCTTGCGCAGCGTTTCGGCCGGCACCACCTTGATCGGGATGCGGGCGGTCTTCAGCGAGCCTTTCTGCTTTTCGGTCGGGTCGTAGGCGGTGTCGCTCATGGCGGTGGATTACCTATTCGTAGAGGGCGCGCTGTAGCGCGTCGGTCAGTTGCCGGCAGATCGCCTCCGGTGGGAGGTCGATGCCGAGATCGCGCGTCTGTGTGACGCGCAGCCCACTGTAACCGCAGGGGTTGATCGCGGTAAACGGTGTCAGGTCCATATCGACGTTCAGCGACACGCCGTGGTAGGTGCGGCCGTTGCGGATGCGCAGGCCGAGTGCGGAAATCTTGGCTTCGTCGTCGCCCTTGCCGACATAGACGCCGGGGGCGCCGGCGCGCCGCTGCGACGCGACGCCGTGTGCGGCGAGCAGGTCGATCACCGCCTGTTCGATGCTGCTGACCATTTCGCGCACGCCGAGGCCGGCGCGCTTGAGATCCACCAGCGTGTAGATGACCACCTGGCCCGGGCCGTGATAGGTCACCTGGCCGCCGCGGTCGCTGTCGACCACCGGCACGCCGACCTCGCGCAGCAGGTGTTCGCGCTTGCCGGCCAGCCCGAGCGTGAACACCGGCGGGTGCTCCACCTGCCAGAACTCGTCCGGCGTGCCGGCGCTGCGTGCCGCGGTGAAGGCCTGCATGTCCTGCCACACCGGCGTGTAGTCCACCCGGCCCAGCGTGCGGACGACGGCGGTCACAGGACGACCTTCACCATCGGGTGGGCGCTCAGTTCCGTGTAGAGCGCATCCAGCTGCGCCTTCGACGTCGCGCGTATGGTGGCGGTGAGGCCGATGTAGCGGCCGCCGGATGAGGGGCGCATGCCCAGCGTGGCCGGATCGAAATCCGGCGCGTGGCGCAGCACCACCTCGACCACCAACTGGGCGAAATCGTCATGCCGCTCGCCCATGATCTTGAGCGGAAAGTCGGTCGGGAATTCGAGCAGGGTGTCCGCGCGTGACGCGGGCGGCGTTCCGGATGGTGCATCGGTCATATCTGTCGCCCTCAAATGCCGAACCAGAGCCGGATCGTGTCCCAGATGCGGCGGAAGAAGCCGCCTTCCTCGACCGCCACCTTGGCCACCAGCGGGTACTCGCCCGCCGGCTTGCCGTCGATGGCCACCTTGAGCGTGCCCAGTTTCTGACCGGCGACGACCGGCGCGATGACCGGCTTGTCGACGATGATCTCGCGGGTGATCTTGCCGGCCTGGCCGCGCGGCACCGTCACCACGGCGTCGGCGGCGGGGCCGACCTGCACGCTGGCCGCCGCGCCCTTGTACACCGCCGGCGTTTCCAGCACTTCTTCGGCCAGCGCGAGGCGGGCGTTTTCCCAGGCGTTGTAGCCGTAGTTCAGCAGCGTGGCCGATGACTCGATGCGGCCCTTCTCGTTCGGTGCGCCCAGCAGCACCGACACGACGCGGCGGCCGTCGCGCTTCGCGGAAGACACCAGGCACCAGCCGGCGGCGTCGGTGTGGCCGGTCTTCATGCCGTCCACGCTGCGGTCCATCGTGAGCAGCCGGTTGCGGTTGCCCTGCTTGATCCCGTTGTAGGTGTAATCCAGCGTCGAGTACAGCGGGTAGTACTCGGGGAAGTCGTGAATCATCGCGCGCGCCAGAATGGCGAGGTCGCGCGCGGTCGTGTGGTGACCGTCCTCGGTCAGGCCGGTCGAATTGCGGTACTGCGTGCCGGCCATGCCCAGGCGCTTCGCCTCGGCATTCATCATCTGCGCGAAGGCGGCTTCCGAACCGGCGATCGCTTCGGCCAGCGCCACGCAGGCGTCGTTGCCGGACTGGATGATCATGCCGCGGATCAGTTCATCGACGGTGACCGGCTTGTCCGGCGCGATGAACATCTTGGAGCCGCCGGTCTTCCAGGCCGCGACACTGACCGGCACCGTCTGGTCGGGCTTGAGCTGGCCGTTCTTCAGCGACTTGAAGGTGAGGTAGGCGGTCATCAGCTTGGTCAGCGATGCCGGTTCGACCTTTTCGTCCGGGCGCGATTGCGCCAGCACTGCGCCGGATTCGTGATCAACCACAAGCCAGGCCCGCGCATCGGGCTGCGGCGGCGGGATCAGTTCGGCGGAGGCGGACAGCGGGAGGAGGGCGGACACGAGAAGCGCGGTGCAGCGCAACAGCTTGAGCATGGATTTCGGGACTTCGGTCGGACGAACGGGAAAGGGTCTGCAAACAGGGCACAGGCCGCGCGACAGCGCAAACCGCGCAGGGCGACAGTCTAGCAAAGCATGGCCGGCTGCCGGCATGGAAGCTGCTTCGGGATGTATCGAACCGTGACTCCGGACCGTTCCATCTTGCAGCGCAGCGTGGTTCGATGTTTTCATTGAAGGGAACTTAATTGTTGTGTGTGCCCTCCGACCGCCCGATGAGTCTTGCGCGTATTGCCCTGTTGATCGGCACCCTGGTGCTGGCCCTGACCACATTGTGGGACGGGGGAGATGCGCTCGCGCATGCACCGGAACAGTGCGTGCGCTGTTCCGTGGCCGAATCGCCGGACGATGTGCCGACCGATGCCTACGGTGCGCTCATGTACCGGCTGGATCTGGCGGGCGATCCGCCGGACTCTTTCGTGGCCGAAGTGATGCGCGCCGCCGGGCGCGAAGCGAGGCCGGAGCACGCCTCCATCAGCCCGTCATTGCTGGAGCCGGAACCTGCCCGGGTGCCGCTCAGGCCACCCAGGCAGGCCTGATTTCCGTGCCGGTCCGTCCGGGCCGGCCGTCAGCAGAAGCACGCAGCATCGCCTCACCGGTCTCGCAGCCGGTGCGGGCGCGTGTATGTTTCGTCCATTCCGTCAGGGCACATCACCTTATCCATGAAAAGAACAGCCATTGCCCTCATGGCCGCTATCGGCCTGTGTACGCACGCAGCAGGGGCTGCGGAGCGCTACACCCTGGACCAGCTCAGAGCGCTGGCTCTGCAGTCCAATGCTTCGCTCGGCGCTGCCCGAGCCGAGATTGACGTCAGTCGTGCCGACACGCTGACCGCCCGCGCCTACCCCAATCCCGAAATCGAGGTGATGGGGGGGGATCGCAATGCGCGTGGTCCCAACCTCGCGCCGGGTTCGCTCGGTGCCATCACGCTGTCACAGCGCTTCGACTATCCGTCGCAACGTGATGCCCGCCTGCGTGTGGCCGAGGCCGGCGTGATGTCCGCGCAGTCCGGCGCGCTTTCTTACGAAATCGATCTGCTGGCCCGGCTCAAGCAGGGGTTCTACGCGGTCATCCGTCACCAGAGTGAACTGCGCGCCGCGCGCGAAGATCTCGAACTGGCGCGCGCCATCCGCAACCGGGTGGAAGTGCGGGTGAGCACCGGCGAGGCACCGCGCTACGAACTGATCAAGGCGGATACCGAGCTGCTCAATGCGCAGAAGAATGCCGACTCCGCGCAACTGAGGATCGCCCAGGCCAAGGCCCGGCTGCGTGCACTGACCGGCGGGGTGCTGCCGGCTGAGTACGAGCTCGACGGCGCGCTGGCGAGTGACGTTGCGCTGCCGCCGCTGACGCAGCTGCGCGAGGACATGCTGGCGCGCAATCCGGACATCGCGCGCCTGCGTGCCGAGATCGACCGCGCCGGTCAGCAGGTCGAACTGGAGAAGCTGCGTCGCATGCCCGACGTGTCGCTCCGCCTCGGCCATGACCGCGATCCGGAATACGACGCCACCCGAATCGGTGTGGCGGTGACCGTGCCGCTGTTTGACCGCCGTCAGGGGCCGATCGCCCAGGCCAGCGCCGTGTCCGAACGCAATCGCATGGCGCTTGAAGGTCGTACCTTCGAACTGGAGCAGCAGCTGGATGCCGCCTATCGCCAGTACGAACTGTCGCGCACCCAGGTGGTGGCGCTCGAAAGCGGCATCCTGCGTGAAGCCGAGGCCGCGCTGAAGGTGGCCGAGGCCGCCTACAAGTTCGGCGAGCGCGGCATTCTCGACTTTCTGGACGCACAGCGCGTATTTCGCGCGGCGCGCAACGAACTCATCACCGCGCGCTACGAACTGATCAATGCGGTCGCCGAAATCGAGCGACTCGGAGCCACGCGCTGACGCCGGCCCAAGAGACAAGACATCCCCTCATTCCCGACTGCCCACCATATGAACCTCATTCAACGTCCCCTGCTCTGCGCCGGTCTGCTCGGCGCTGCCCTCGTGCTGACGGGCTGCTCCGACAGCGCCGACGACAAGTCCGCCACCGCCGCGGCTGAAGCGCCCGCCGACCCCAGTCTGGTCCATGCCGGTGACAACCTCGGCAACATCATCAAGCTGGGCACGGTCGCCAAGGTGGATCTGTCCGACACGCTGCGGGTGGCCGGTCAGGTCGATTTCGACGAACAGCGGGTGACCCGCATCGGCGCCACCGTGACCGGCCGCGTGACCGAGCTGACCGCCCTGCTGGGCCAGCAGGTGAAGGTCGGCGATACGCTGGCGGTGCTCAACAGCACGGAGCTGGGCGCGGCCCAGCTCGCCTACATGAAGGCGCGCGCGCAGGCACAGCTGAACGAGCGCAATGTCGAGCGGGCGCAGCAGCTGTTCGCGGCCGACGTGATCGGCAGCGCCGAACTGCAGCGCCGTGAGAGCGAGCTGTCGATCTCGCGCGCGGAACAGCGCGCGGCCGCCGACCAGCTGCGCGTGCTTGGCGTGTCGTCGAAGTCGCTGGAAAGACTGTCGACCGCGGGCACCATCAACTCGGTGTCGCCGGTGGTTGCGACCATGGCTGGCACGGTGGTCGAACGGCTGGTCGCTCAGGGCCAGGTGGTGCAGCCCAGCGAGGTCATGTTCACGGTGGCCGATCTGTCGCGCGTCTGGGTCGAGGCGGAGGTGCCCGAACAGCAGGCGGCGGCGGTGCGGCCTGGCCAGAACATCCAGGTCGAAATCCCGGCGCTGGGCCAGCAGCTCACCGCCAAGCTCATCTTCATCGCCGATACCGTGAATCCGGCCACCCGCACGGTCATGGTGCGCAGCGAACTGGACAACAGCGACCGTTCGCTGAAGCCGGCCATGCTGGCCACGGTGCTGATCGAAGGCCGGCCGACCGCGCGGCTGGCGGTGCCGGCGCCTGCGGTGGTGCGCGAGAACAACAAGGATTACCTGTTCGTCGAGGTGGGTGCGCAGCAGTTCAAGCTGACTGAAGTCGCCGTCGGCCCGGCGATCGGCGACATGCGGCCGGTGCACGGCGGGGTGGCCGAAGGTGCGAAGGTCGTGGTCGATGGCGCCTTTCATCTGAACAACGAGCGCAAGCGCAAGGAACTCGAATGAGTGCCGCTGCCCTTGCCCAACGGATGAACTGGAGACGCCATGATTGAATCCCTCGTGCGCGGGGCGCTCAAGCAGCGCCTCGTCCTCGTCGTCGTCGCGCTGTGTCTGCTGGCCTTTGGCCTGGACGCGGCGCGCAAGCTGTCGGTGGACGCCTTCCCCGACGTGACCAACGTTCAGGTGCAGATCGCCACCGACGCCACCGGCCGTTCGCCGGAAGAGGTTGAGCGCTTCATTACGGTGCCGGTCGAGATCGGCATGACCGGCCTGCCGGGTCTGGTCGAGATGCGCTCGCTGAACAAGCCCGGCCTGTCGCTGATCACGCTGGTGTTCACCGACAAGACCGACGTCTATTTCGCGCGCCAGCTGGTGATGGAGCGTCTGCTCGAAGTGCGCGACCGCATGCCGCAGGGCGTGGTACCGGTGCTCGGGCCGGTGTCCACCGGTCTGGGCGAGGTCTATCAGTACACGCTGGTCAAGCCGGACGACGGCGAGCGTGAACTGACCCAGCAGGAGCTGACCGAGCGCCGCACCGTGCAGGACTGGGTGGTGCGTCCGCTGCTCCGTTCGACCAAGGGCGTTGCGGAAATCAATTCCCAGGGCGGTTACCAGAAGCAGTACAAGGTGCTGGTCAATCCGGACCGCCTGCGCCACTACCACCTGACGGTGAAGGACGTGTACGAGGCGCTGGCGCGCAACAACGCCAATGCAGGCGGCGGCGTGCTGCCGCAGAACGCTGAACAGTACCTGATCCGCGGTGTCGGTCTGGTGAAGAATCTGGACGACATCCGCCTCATCGTGGTGAAGGAGGTGGCCGGCACGCCGGTATTCATTCGCGACGTGGCCGAAGTGGCCTTCGGCCATGCGGTGCGCGTGGGTGCGGTGGTGAAGAACGGCAGCACCGAGGCGGTGGGCGGCGTGGTCATGATGATGGCCGGCGGCAATGCCAAGGCGGTGGTTTCGGACATCAAGAAGAAAGTGTCCGAAATCAACGACAACAACATGCTGCCCGGCGGTCTGAAGATCGAGGCCTACTACGACCGCTCGGAACTGGTCGATGCGGCGCTGGCCACCGTGATCAAGGTGCTGATCGAAGGCGTCATCTTCGTCGTCATCGTGCTCTACCTGTTCCTCGGCGACCTTCGATCCTCGGTCATCGTGATCGCCACGCTGGTGATCACGCCGCTGGTCACCTTCATGTTCATGAACCAGATCGGGCTGTCGGCCAACCTGATGTCGCTGGGCGGTCTGGCGATCGCCATCGGTCTGATGGTGGATGGCTCGGTGGTGGTGGTCGAGAACGCCTTCGAACGTCTCGGTCACGCGCAGGAAGAGGGGGCGAGCCGCATCCGCGTCATCCTGTCCGCGGTGATGGAGGTGGCGACGCCGGTCATCTTCGGCATCGGCATCATCATTCTGGTGTTCCTGCCGCTGATGACGCTGCAGGGCATGGAAGGCAAGATGTTCGCGCCGCTGGCCTACACCATCGCGATCGCGCTCGGCGTGTCGCTGGTGCTGTCGCTCACGCTGACGCCGGTGCTGTGCTCCTACATGCTCAAGGGCGGTGCCGACCACGACACCTGGCTCATCCGCATGCTGAAGAAGCCCTATGTGCCGATGCTGGAGTGGGCGGTGAAGAACACCAGGAAGACGGTGATGCTGGCGGTCGCGGCTTTCGTTGGCGCCATCCTGCTGCTGCCCTTCCTGGGTACCGCCTTCATTCCGGAAATGAAGGAAGGTTCGGTGGTGCCGGCGATGGACCGGGTGCCCAACATTTCGCTGGCCGAATCGCTGCGCATGGAGCGCGAGGCGATGCGCCTGGTGATGGAGGTGCCGGGCGTGAAGTCGGCGGTGTCCGGCGTCGGCCGCGGCGAGTCGCCGGCCGATCCGCAGTCGCAGAATGAGTCCACGCCCATCGTGTCGCTCAAGCCGCGCGACGAATGGCCGGATGGCTGGAATCAGGAAACCATCCAGGAGGCGATCCGCGAGAAGCTGAAGGCGCTGCCCGGCGTGAACATCATCATGGCGCAGCCGATTTCCGACCGCGTCGATGAAATGGTGACCGGGGTGCGGGCTGACGTCGCGGTGAAGATTTTCGGCGACGACCTCGACCTGCTGAAAGCCAAGGCCGACGAGATCGCGCGGGTGGCGCGCGCGGTGCCCGGTGCGAGCGAAATCAAGATCGAGCGGGTGACCGGCCAGCAGTACCTGACGGTCGAGATCGATCGCCCGACCATCGCCCGCTACGGCCTGAACGTCGGCGACGTGAATGACCTGATCGAAGCCGCCATCGGTGGCCGTCAGGTGACTGACGTGTTCGAGGGTGAGCGCCGCTTTGCCGCGGTGGTGCGTCTGCCTGAGCGTTTCCGCGACAATATCGAGTCCATCCGCAACATGCTGGTGCCGACGCCGGATGGCGCGGGCATTCCGCTGTCCAGTCTGGCCACCATCGACGTGCGCGACGGCCCGGCGCAGATTTCGCGCGAAACCGGCAAGCGCCGCATCGTGATCGGCATCAACGTGGCCAATCGCGACCTCGGCGGCTTCGTGGCCGAACTGCAGCAGAAGGTGAAGGCGCAGGTGCAGCTGCCCGAGGCCTACTACTTCGAGTGGGGCGGCCAGTTCCAGAACATGGAGCGCGCACTCGGCCACCTGTCCATCATCGTGCCGATCACCATCGCGGCCATCTTCTTCCTGCTCTTCCTGCTGTTCGGCTCGCTGCGTTTCGCCACGCTCATCATCACGGTGCTGCCGTTCGCGTCCATCGGCGGCGTGATCGGGCTGTTCATCAGCGGCGAATACCTGTCGGTGCCGGCGTCGGTGGGCTTCATCGCGCTGTGGGGCATTGCCACGCTGAACGGGGTGGTGCTGGTGTCCTACATCCGCGGCCTGCGCAACGAGGGCATGGAGCTGATGCAGGCGGTGGTGCAGGGCGCAAAGATGCGTTTCCGCCCGGTCATGATGACCGCCACCGTGGCGCTGCTGGGCCTGGTGCCCTTCCTGTTCGCGACCGGCCCGGGCTCCGAAGTGCAGCGGCCGCTGGCCATCGTGGTGATCGGCGGTCTGATCACCTGCACGCTGCTGACGCTGGTGGTGGTACCGGCGCTGTACACCTGGTTCGACGACAAGCCGTTCGAGGCTTGAGCGCCCGAGAGTTACTGGAGATCACGTCATGAAGGAAATTCGCGCAATCATCCGGCCGAACAAGTTGCCCAAGCTGCGCACCGTGCTGCGCGAAATGCCGGGCTTCCCCGGCATGAGCGTGGCCAAGGTCGAGGGCTTCGGAGCCCCGAGCAGTCACGCGCCGCACAACATCAAGGAAGAGCTGACCGACTATTCGGCCAAGGTGCGCATCGAAATCGTGTCGCCGGACGAACTGGTGGACGAAATCGTCCGCCGCATCATCAATGTGGCCTGCACCGGCCAGACCGGCGACGGTCTGGTGTGGGTGGTGCCGGTGGACCGGGCGGTGTTCATCAACAAGACGACGGTGGGTTCGCCGCACGGCTGAGGCCCGCGGCAGATCGTCACTGCAGCCCCGCAGCGCGCCCGTCCGGGCGGCTGCGGGGCTTTTTCATGGCGTCAGATCCCGGGCCGGGCGTCCGGGTGGCGTTCCAGCCAGGCGGCATACAGCCGCTCGTATTCAAGCTTGCTTTCCTGATACACGGTCCAGACGCAGCGTTCGCAGCCGGATTCGCAGCATTCGGATTCGGAGGGCATGCAGGGCGCAATGGGCGCCGGGTCGTCCAGCAGCAGTTCGATCATCGATCCAGTCGTGTGCGAATGAAATCGGCCGCATTTTCGTACTCGGCATGCAACTGCGCCAGTGCAATCGATGCTGCGCTGCAGTCGGCGGGCTGATCGCGCAACCGGTGCTCTATGTCGCGCGCCAGCACCTGCAGGCGGTGTGCGCCCACATTGCTGCAGCTGCCCTTCAGTGCGTGCGCGGTGATGAGGGCCTGCGCCATGTCACGGCCGTCGCAGGCGCGCTGCAGTGCGTCGATCAGCTTCGGCACGTCGCTCAGCCAGGCGCGCAGCACGTCCGTCAGCGCCGGTCCGAGCACGGCCTGCAGTTCGCCCAGCCGATCCGGCTCGAAAGCCGGGCAGGCTGCGGCGGAATCGGACGTGAGCGGTGTGGTGGAGCCGGTCATGGCATTCCCGGAAGGCGCCGTACAGACGCTGATGAGCCGGGTCTACGACCGGGCGGGCGGCCACTTGAGCGGGCGCCTGCCGGTCGAGTGCGTCAGCGGCCCTGGCTTTCCCAGGTGACCGGCTGGGTGGCGCGCAGCGAGCGCTCCATCTGTTCGATCAGCGGCACCGCGCGCTGGGCCAGCGACACCGGCATCACCATCGCCGGCGGTCGGTCTTCGGTGCTGTCGTCGTCGTCCGGTTGCGCACGCTGCGCCGCCCGGCTGTCTTCAGCCGCCCGTTTGAGCGCGTCGAGCGCAGCCGGCAGCTGTTCAGGCGTGATAATCCCCTGCGGCTCGAAAGGCTTGCCCATCAGCGCAAGCAGCTGGCGGGCGTTGTCGCCGAACATCAGGGTGTCGGCGGTGGCGCGTGACTTGAAGGTGACGATCATGGCGTGCGGAAGACGGACGGGAATGCGGCACATTGTCGCGCGGAAGCGGTGGGGTGCGCCATGCGCATAGGCGTGGATCTCGGCGGCACCAAGACCGAACTGATCGCGCTGGCCGATGACGGCACGGTAGGGCTGCGCCGTCGTACGCCGACGCCGGCCGGCGACTACCCGGCCACGGTGATGCGGATCGCGGCCATGGTGGCGCAGGCGGAGGCGGAGCTGGGGACGCGTGCCTCGGTCGGCATCGGCACGCCCGGTTCGCTGTCGCCGGTCAGCGGCCTGATGCGCAACGCCAATTCCACCTGCCTGAACGGCCGGCCCCTGAAGCAGGATCTCGAAGCTGCACTGGGCCGCGAAGTCCGCATGGCCAACGATGCCAACTGCTTCGCGCTGTCCGAAGCGGTGGACGGCGCCGGGCAGGGTGGCGCGGTGGTGTTCGGCGTCATCCTCGGCACCGGCGTCGGCGGCGGCGTGGTGGTGAATGGACAGGTTCTGAACGGCGCGAATGGCATCGCCGGCGAGTGGGGCCACAACCCGCTGCCACCGGGTGAGGACAGCGCGGGTGTGGCGCCGGCCTGCTACTGCGGCCGCCGCGGCTGCGTCGAAACCTGGCTGTCCGGTCCGGCGCTGGCGGCCGACCACCTGCGCATCGCGGGCGAGGCAATTCCGCCCGAAACCATCGCTGCCCGCGCCGCGGCCGGCGACGCTGCCTGCGAAGCGACCCTGGTGCGCTACGAAGCCCGGCTGGCGCGCGCGCTGGCTGGCGTCATCAATCTGCTCGACCCGGACGTGATCGTGCTCGGCGGCGGCCTGTCATCGCTCGACCGTCTGTACCGCAACGTCCCGCTGCGCTGGGTGCCGCACGTGTTTTCCGACGCCATCGCCACCCGGCTGCGGCCGCCGCTTCACGGCGATTCGTCCGGCGTGCGCGGGGCGGCCTGGCTGTGGTGAGGCGCACATCGCTATCCTTTTGCCTGGGCCGTGTAAGGAATCGCCACGACCGCGGTCTACTGCCACGCAAAGCCTGCAGGCGGCTACCAGCCTGCAAACCCTGAAACAGGAGTCAGTACATGAACAAGTCCATCGCCCTGAGCGCCGCGCTCGCTTCCGTACTCGCCATCGGCATGGCGGCCAGCCCGGCTTACGCAGCCGACAAGGAAAAGTGCTTCGGCGTGGCCAAGAAGGGCGCCAATGACTGCGCCTCGGCCAATGGCAGCCACAGCTGCGCCGGCCAGGCCAAGACCGACAACGATCCGAATGAGTGGAAGATGGTGCCGGCCGGCACCTGCGAAAAGATGGGTGGCAAGACCTCGGCGCCGGGCCGGTAAGGACTGTCGCTGCCGGCGTGCATCGGCGCGCCGGCCCGACTCCGCGCAAGAATGAACATGAGCGCTCATGTCACCGCCACCGGCATCGGCCTGCGTCAGCCGCACTACGCGGCTGTGTTCGAACGCCGGCCTGCACTGGGTTTCGTCGAGGTGCACAGCGAGAACTTCTTCCACGCGGGTGGGGCCTCCATCGGTGCGCTCGAACGCGCGCGCGCGCTCTATCCGGTGAGCCTGCACGGCGTCGGCCTTGCGCTTGCCTCGGTGGATGACGACGCGGACCATCTGGAACGGCTGGTTGCGCTGGCAGACCGCATCGAGCCGGCGCTGGTGTCCGAACATCTGTGCTGGGGCCGCATCGATGGCCGTCACTACAATGATCTGCTGCCTTTTCCCTACACCGGCGAGGCGCTGTCCCGGGTGGCTGCCCGTGTGTCGGCGGTGCAGGACAGGTTGAAGCGCCCGCTGCTGATCGAAAATCTGTCGGCCTATGTGCGCTTTCGCGACAGCGAAATGAGCGAGGCCGACTTCCTGGCCGAACTGGTGTGCCTCACCGGCTGCGGTCTGCTGCTCGATCTGAACAATCTGTACGTCAATGCCTGCAATTTCGGCGACGATGCGTTCGACGCGCTTGACCGCCTGCCGATGCACGCGGTCGGCGAACTCCATCTGGCCGGGCATGCGGTGACCGAACACGGTCTCATCGACACCCACGGCAGCCGTGTCTGCGAAGAGGTGTGGAGCCTGCTGCGCGCAGTCCGTCAGCGCGGCGTCCAGGCACCCGCACTGATCGAGTGGGACACCGATCTGCCGCCACTGGACCTGCTGCTGGACGAGGTGGCGCGCGCCGGCCGCATCCACGCCGAGGTGCGGGCCGGCGACAGCCGGACGCCTGCACATGACTGCGTTGCCTGAGTTTCAGCGGCGCTTCGCCGCCGCACTCGACAGTGCTGCCGGCGAGGCGGCCATGCTGCCGCTGCTGGCCGGCGATGAGGCGCGTGCGCGGGCCCTGCTCGCGGTCTATCGGGGCAACTCGGCGGCCAATGTCATCGCCGCGCTGCGGCTTGCGTATCCGGTGTGCGCGCAGATCACCGGCGACGATTATTTCGACGCGCTGGCGCGTCGCTACCGTGATGCGGTGCCCTCCAGCGATGGCGATCTGAACCGCTACGGTGCCTCTTTCGCCGACTTCCTTGACGGTTTCGAACCGGTGCGCGCGCTGCCCTATCTGCCCGACGTGGCGCGGCTGGAGTGGGCAGTGCACACCGCCTCGACCGCAGCCGATGCGCAGCCGGCCGATGCGTCGCTGTTCACCGGGCTGGACATCGATGCGCTGGCGGGCGCGCAGTTGCGCTTCACGCCCGGCTTCGCACTGTGCTCCAGCGCCTGGCCGGTGGCCGACATCTGGCTCGCCCATCAGGGCGAGGGGCGGGCTCTGGACGACATCCGTCTCGACCACGGCCAGCATGCGCAGGTGTGGCGCGAGGGCTGGCGGGTGCGTGTGGCGCCGCTCGACGCGGCCACCTGCGTGCTATGGACCGCCCTGCAGGGCGGAGCATGCCTGGGCGAAGCCTGGACACGGGCTGGCGAGTGCGACGCCGGCTTCGATCTGGGCGCGGCCATCGGGGATGCGCTCGACCGGGGCTGTCTGCTTGCCCTTCACATCGAAAGGACCTGAATCATGCATGCCGTTTTCCGCCTTTACGACCTTGGCGCACCGCTGGCCCGTCTGGCCGATCTCGGTCGCCCACTGCTGCTGCTGGCCTTGCGCCTGTACATCGCTTCGGTATTTTTCAAGGCCGGCCTGACCAAGATCGCGGACTGGGAGATCACGCTGGCCCTGTTCACCGACGAATATGCCGTACCGCTGCTGTCTCCCGCCGTGGCGGCTGTCATGGGTACGGCGGGCGAACTGCTGCTGCCGCCCTTGCTGGCGCTCGGACTGGCCGGCCGTTTTGCCGCACTGGGGCTGACGGTGGTCAATGTCATGGCGGTGCTGTCTTACCCGGCGCTGTTCGGCTTCGACTGCCCGGCCGCGCTGCACTCACACATCGCCTGGGGCGCAGGCCTGTTTGCGGTGCTCGTGTTCGGTCCCGGTTCGCTGTCGGCCGACCACCTCATCACCCGGACCTCGCGGCGATGAAACATCCGGCAACACAGCCATCGTCATTCCCGGGAACATGACGGGCAGGATGCGTGCCCGATCGACATTGAACCCGGGTAACGCATCTTGAAGAATTCCAGGACACTGATGGCCGTCTGCTGCGCGGCGTGGATGAGCTGTGCCCTGCCGGCACAGGCCGACGAGGGGCATACGCTCAGCCTGCAGCTCGGTCCCTACGTTCACCACTGGGACCACGAGTCCCAGCACAACAACACGCCGGGCATGGTCGGCCTGGAGTACATGGCGCCATCGAAATGGCTGGGCGGTGCGTCCTTTCTGCGCAATTCCTTCGATCAGCCGACCGAGTACTACTACGCCGGCCGGCGCTGGAACCTCGATGCCATCGATTCCGGGCTTTACGTGAAAGTGACCGCCGGCGCACTGCTTGGCTATACCGGGCGCTACGAGGACAAGATTCCGTTCAACCACAAGGGCACCGCATTTGCGGTCATCCCGGCGCTGGGCTATCAGGTCGACCGCTACAGCGCCCAGGTGGCGTTGCTCGGTACTGCCGGCGTGCTGTTCACTTTCGGCATCGACCTGGGCCGCTGGTAAGGCGGGCGTCTGAGGTAGTCTCCGGATGTTTCCGCAACGGGGTTGAGCGATGGCAATAGGCTGGCTGGGCGCGGTGAAGGCGGTGCCGTGGGGCGATGTGATCGCGGCCGCACCGACCGTGGTACAGGGCGCGAACGCGCTGTGGGACAGGGTGGCCGGCAGGCGACGCAAGGAAGACGATGCGACACCGGTGCCGCCCGCGGGCGGCGGGGATGCCCGGGTCGTGGCGCTGGAGCAGGCGGTGATCGAGCTGCAGAAGGAGGCGCAGGCCGCTTCGCAGCTCATTCGAGCGCTGGCCGAACAGAATGCACAGCTGGTGCGAGAGGTGGGCGGGCTGCGTTTGCGCATCCGGCTGCTGGCGGTGGCCGGCGTCGGGCTGCTGGTCGTGGTAGCCGTGGTTCTGGCGACCGCGCTGTCACGCTGAGCATGCACACATGAAAAGGGGCTGCCCGCAGGCAGCCCCTTTTCATGTGTGGCGGGCCGGATCAGCCGCGGCGGCGGGACGCCAGACCGATCAGCCCGAGACCGCCCAGAAGCAGCGCCCAGCTGCCGGGCTCCGGCACCGGCGTGATGCTGACCTGCAGGTTGTCGAGGCCGAATGATTCGTCGGACGAACCCTGGCTGTTCGGATACTGGAATTCGAAGCGCACCGTGTCGGCGGTGTGGGCGAAGGTGAGGGTGACCCGACGGGCGCTGTCTACCCAGAAGCCGTAGCCGCGGTCGGCGGTGTTCTCGACCACCATGCTGCCCGGGCCCTGCGAGCCGTTGGTGCCGTAGTTGCCGAACAGCTGTTCGATCAGCGTCGCGTTGTCGGCGCGCAGCTGGAACAGGTCGCCGTACGGGAAGCCGCCGGGATTGCCGTCGATGCTGTCCCACAGCACCAGATCGAAGCTCAGCGTGAGGGCGCTGTGCGCCCCCAGATTGTTCAGTGTAAGCACGGCGGCGCCGTCACCTTCGACTCGCAGATGCTGCTGGCCGAAACCCAGGCTGGCGAAACTGCCTGCTGATTGAACGGTGCCGGCACCGCTCCAGCCAGCCGACGTGCTGCCCGATTCGAAATCCTCGCCGTGCACCGTAGCGGCCTGGGCGACGCCGGCTGCAAGAAGCAGCGACGTGGCGAGGGCGTGTATGCGCTTCATGGACTGACCTCTCTTTAGTGTGTTGTCTGTCCATGATGGCGTGGCGATCTGCGCCGTCAAGCCCCGCAAACGCGGGGGTGTGCAGTCTGTGGCACACGGGCCCCGTGCCGGCCGGTGTGGATGATCGACCGATCTACAGCCGGAAACGCCCGACCAGATCGCCAAGGTGGTCAGAGGCGCGACCGATCTGGCCCAGGGTTTCGGAGGTGTGCTGAATCGCGTCGTCGGTGCTCTGCACCACGCCGGATGCCTGTTCGGCCGACTGCGCCAGCGCCGTGGTGGCGGCCGACTGTTCCTGAGTGGCTTCGGCGATTTCGCGCACCCGTTCGGCGGCGCGCTGCATGCCGGCCTCGATGCCGGCGATTTCCTCTGCCACGCGGGCGGCGCGTTCGACCCCGGATTCAACCGCTTCGCGGGTGGTGTGCATGCTGCTCACCGCTTCGCCGGTGTCGCTGCGCATGGCGTCGATCATGTCGCGGATTTCGGTGGTTGCGCTGCTGGTGCGTTCGGCCAGCTTGCGCACCTCGTCGGCCACCACCGCGAAACCGCGGCCCTGTTCGCCGGCGCGGGCGGCCTCGATGGCGGCGTTCAGCGCCAGCAGATTGGTCTGGTCGGCGATTTCGCGGATCACCTGCACGATGCCGTTGATCTGCAGCGAGCGTTCGGCCAGACCGTTCAGCGAGCCAGCCAGGTTTTCCATGCTGCCGGCGATGTCGCGCATGTGTGCCTGCATGTCCTGCACCACCATGCCGCTGCGCTGCGAGGCGGCGCAGGTATCGAGCATGACGCCGTTGGCTTCGCCGGCATGGCTGGCGATATGGCCGATGGACACCGTGATTTCCTCGATCGTGGCGGCGTTGTCGCCGGTGGTACCGGCCAGCGTGCGTGAGCTGTCGGCAATGCGGCCGGTGGCGTCGGACACCGCGCGGATGCCGCCCACCAGCGTCTGGCTCTGGTCGCGCACCTCGATGAACATGCGCTGCAGGCTGGCCAGGAAGGCATTCACCGAGCGCGACACCTGGCCCAGTTCGTCCTGGCTGCCGGTATCCGGCAGGCGGCGGGTGAGGTCGCCCTCGCCGCCGGCCAGCGCCTGCATGGCGTCGGCCAGGGTCTGCAGCGGGCGGGTGAGCGCGCGCAGCAGCAGGAAAAGCACGCCGGCGGTCAGCAGCACGCTGATGATGCCCATCGCGATGGCGGTGTTGCGCAGCGCGTCGGCCGAGGCGGTGATCACCGCTTCCGGCACCGACACCACGCTGCCCCACCAGGCATCGCTGTCAGCCAGCGAAACGCGCTGCAGGAAGTGGCGCACGCCGGCGGCATCCTTCCATTGCAGCGCGCGGCCTTCGCGCAGCGCGGCCAGCGCTTCTTCCGGCAGGCCTTCGGCCGGTTTGCCGATGCGGGCAGCGTCCGGGTGGGCGACCACCAGACCGGACGGCGCATACAGCGCCACCGTGCCGACATCGAACGGGCGCACGCGCCCCAGTTCCTCGGCCAGTGCGCCCAGCGCCATATCCACGCCGGCGATGCCGGCAAACCGGCCGCTTGCCTGCAGCGGCACCACCAGCGAAGTGATCAGCATCTTGCGGCCACCGACTACGTACTCGTAGGGCTCGGCGAGAAAGGCGCGGCCGGTCTTCTTCGGCTGCTGGTAGTAGTCGCCTGCGCCCGGTTTGTCGTAATCGACCAGCGCTTCCAGATTCATCGTGCTGCCGTTCCGGCTCCAGTAGGGCACGAAGCGGCCGCTGGCGTCGTGGCCGGCGCTGCCCGCGAAATCTGCATCGCGACCGTCGAATGCGTTCGCTTCCCAGCCCGTGTAGACACCCAGCAGACCCGGCCGACCCTCCAGCGTGCGGCGCAGCTGGCGGTTCACCGCTTCGCGCTCCGGCACGCCTTTGGCGCGCAGGCCTTCGAGCGACAGCGCGAGCGTGGAAGCCACCGCCATGGCGCCGTCAAGGCGGGCACTGACATCGTGAGCGGTGGCGGCGGCGACGCCTTCGGCGCGGGCCAGACCCTGCTCGAGCACGGCCTGATGGCTGCGCCAGGCCAGCACACCCAGGGTGACCGAAAAACAGAGCAGTACGGTGACGACGGTTGCAGCGAGCAGCTTGGTGCGCAGACTCAGGGAGGAGAGCGTCATGATCGCAGCCTCTTGCGGAAAGGAATATGCATTGACGGCGATCAATAAAGTTTCTTTAAAAGAACTTTTTGTGCACCGGGCACAAAAATTGTCACGGACTGGAAACCGCTGATCGGAGCGGCTATCGTGGCAACCCGTCCTGTTCATGCCCGCTCCGCCGTGAATATCCAGACACACCGCCTGATGCTGATGCCGATGAGCGCGGATTTCCTGCGCGCGTCGGCCGAGGGCGCCTCTGTCGACCTGCTGTCGCGGCTGCTGGGCGTGAGCGTGGCGTCAGACTGGTGCGCGGAGGGCGATCTGGCTGCGTTGCGGCTGGCCGACCTGATGGCCGATCCGGATTACGCCCCATGGTCGGTGCGCGCGCTGGTGCTGCGTGACAGTGGCGACATGGTCGGCCATGCCGGCTTCCACACCCGACCGGCACCGGACTATCTGGCGCCGTACGCGCGGGACGGGGTGGAAATCGGCTATGCGGTCTATCCGCCCTTCCGTCGGCAGGGATATGCGCGCGAGGCCTTGCAGGCGATGTTGCGTTGGGCCCATGTCGAGCATGGCGTGCCGCGTTTCATCGCCTCGGTGAAGCCGGACAACATTGCCTCGTGCGCACTGCTGGCGGCGACCGGCTTCTTCCGCATCGCCTCCTTCATCGACGATGTCGATGGACTGGAATACGTGATGCGGCTGGATCCGCCGGCGCTGCGCCGGCTGTTGAAGGGCCGGGCGCCGCTCAGTCCGGCAGCCCGAACACGATGACCGCGTCGCCCTGGCGGTAGCCCCAGATCGCGCTGCCGCCGGCGGCCACCGCAATGTAGTGCTTGCCGTCCAGCACATAGCCGATGGGTGGCGCGTTCACGCCGGCGCCAGTCTGGAAACGCCATAGCCGCTTGCCGGAGAGGCTTTCGAAGGCGGACAGATGGCCGTTGCCTTCGCCGGTGAACACCACGCCGGACTTCAGCGCCAGCACGCCGCCGATCAGCGGCTGGTCGGTCTTCACGCTCCAGCGCAGCCGGCCGCGCTGCTTCAGGTCGATCGCCGCCAGCACGCCCCAGCGGGCCTCGTCCGCCGGCTCCATGCTGTCGTAGCGACCGGCCGGGCGGTCGGCGGTGGCCGCGCTGTCCTTGATCCAGTAGCGCATCGGCATGTGCATGGCCGCGACGAAGGCCAGGCCGCGGCCGCCATCCACCGCTGCCGGCGACCAGTTCACGCCGCCCGCCACGCCCGGCGTGATGCGGGTGCCTTCGCGGCTGGCCGCCGCGAACAGGTTGTCCTGCGGGACGAAGGCGTCCGAGCGGTACAGCAGCGCGCCGGTTGCGCGGTCGTGCACGTAGAACCAGCCCAGCTTGGACGCCTGACCGACCGCCGGCACCAGGCGCCCGCCCGGCTCGCGGTGGTCGAACAGCACCGGCGGGCTGGCGACGTCATAGCCCCACTTGTCGTGCGGAATCTGCTGCCAGTGCCAGGCGTAGCGGCCGGTCTTCGCATCGACCGCCACCAGCGACGCGGTATACAGATTGTCGCCCGGACGCGTGCTGTCGTTGATCTGCGGGCTGGGGTTGCCGGTGCCGAAGTAGAGCAGGCCGGTTTTCGCGTCATAGGCCGGCGCGTTCCACACCGAGCCGCCGCCGTATTCCCAGGCGTCGCGGTGGCGCGCCGCGTTGGCGCGCTCTTCGGCAATGTTCCGGTTCAGCGGCAGGCCGTCGCCGGTGCGCTCGACGAAATCGCCTTCCCAGCCGCCGTCCGCCGGCTTGCGCACGGTGTCGAACTGCCACACCCGCTGGCCGGTCTTCGCGTCAAAGGCGGCCAGAAAGCCGATGCCGCCATATTTGCCTGCGATGCCCACCACCGCCGCAAGCTGGCCGGCGCGACCCTGGGCGTCGATGTGCAGGCCGTAGCCCACGCCGTTGATGCCGACGATCACCTTGTCGTCGACCACCAGTGGTGCGGCCGCAGCACCCACGCCCGAGCCGCCGCCCACTTCGCCCTTGATGCCGGCGCCGCTTTCGGTGATCGCGTTGTCCGGCCGGGCCAGTTCGATGTCCCACAGCGGCTTGCCGCTGGCCGCATCGAGCGCCACCAGCCGGGCATCCACGGTGGCGACGAATACGCGGCCGTCGTCCACCGCAACCCCGCGGTTGGCCGGGCCGCAGCACAGCTTGTCGTTGCGCTTGCTGTGGGTGTAGCGCCAGCGTTCGGCGCCGGTGCGCGCATCGAGTGCCACCACGTGGGAGCCGGGCAGCGATACATACATGGTGCCGCCGGTCACGATGGGCGTGGCCTGGAAGGTGGCGGCGATGCCGCTCTGGTAGATCCACTTCGGCACCAGCTTCTTCACGCTTTTCGGCGTGATGCCCGGCAGGTCGGCCAGCCGGGTGTTGGCGTGGTCCAGGCCGAAGGTGGGCCAGTCGCGGTCGGCGGCATGAACGAGCGGGGCGCACAGCAGCGTGACGGACAGCGTGGCGAACGGGAGGGGGCGCATGGCGGTTTCCGGGGCACCGAAAGCGGCGATGATAGGCTCGCCCTGTCGCGTTGAGGCACGCATTGCGTGCCCGACGTAAAATCCGGCGGATGAGCTCCGAAAGCACCGCCACCCTCCAGGCCGCACCGGCCACGCCTCCCTTCGTTCATCTCCGCGTCCACAGCGAATATTCGGTGGTGGACGGCATCGTCACGGTCGACGCCGCGGTCAAGACCGCGGCGAAGGACGGCATGCCGGCGCTGGCGGTGTCCGATCTCGCCAATGTGTTCGCACTGGTCAAGCTGTACAAGACCGCACGCGGCAAGGGCGTGAAGCCGATCTGCGCGGTCGATGTCTACGTCACCAACGACGCCGAACGCGACAAGCCGCACCGGCTGCTGCTGCTGGCGCGCAACCGCGAGGGCTACGGCACGATCTGCCGGCTGCTCACCCGTGCCTATCTGGAGAACAAGTACCGCGGCCGCGCCGAACTGCGTCGCGAGTGGTTCGAACAGGATGCGGAGGGCACGGCCGGGCTGATCGCGCTGTCCGGCGGCATGCAGGGCGATGTCGGCGTGGCGCTGCTGGCCGGCAATATGGATGCGGCCCGCAAGGCCGCCGCCGAATGGCTGCGCCTGTTCGACGGCGAGTACTGCATCGAGCTGCAGCGCGCCGGGCATCCGAATACCGAGACCTATATTGCCGACGCCTGTGCGCTGGCGTCCGAACTGGACATTCCGGTGGTGGCGACGCATCCGGTGCAGTTCATGGCGCAGGAAGACTTCAAGGCGCACGAGGTGCGGGTGTGCATCGCCCAGGGCTATGTGCTGACCGACAAGCGCCGTCCGCGCGAATTCACCGAACAGCAGTACTTCAAGACCTCGGCCGAAATGGCCGAACTGTTCGCCGACATTCCGGAAGCGCTGGCCAATACGATCGAGATCGCGCGCCGCTGCAACCTCACGCTGACGCTGGGCAAGAACTACCTGCCGCAGTTCCCGACGCCGCCCGGCATGACCATCGACGAGTTCATGATCGCCGAGGCGAAGAACGGTCTGGAAACGCGCCTCGCCCAGCTCTATCCGGAGCCGGCGCAGCGCGAGGAAAGGCGGCCGGAATACGAGGCGCGGCTGAAGTTCGAGTGCGACACCATCATCCAGATGGGTTTCCCCGGCTACTTCCTCATCGTGGCCGACTTCATCAACTGGGCCAAGAACAACGGCGTGCCGGTCGGCCCGGGCCGCGGTTCCGGTGCCGGTTCGCTGGTGGCGTATTCGCTCGGCATCACCGATCTCGACCCGCTGGCCTACGCACTGCTGTTCGAGCGTTTCCTGAATCCGGAGCGGGTGTCCATGCCCGACTTCGACGTGGACTTCTGCCAGGACAACCGCTGGAAGGTGATCGAGTACGTGCGCCAGAAGTACGGCGCCGACGCGGTGAGCCAGATCGCCACCTACGGCACCATGGCTTCGCGCGCGGTCATCCGCGACGTCGGCCGCGTGCTCGACATGGGCTACAACTTCTGCGACCAGCTGTCCAAGCTGATCCCGGTGGTGCAGAACAAGCCGCTGTCGCTGGCCGAAGCGCGCGAACAGGCGCCGCAGCTGGCCGAACGCGAACAGGCGGAAGAAGAAGTGGCCGAACTGCTGCGCCTGTGCGAGCCGCTCGAAGGCCTCACCCGCGGCGTCGGCATGCACGCCGGCGGCGTGCTGATCGCGCCGGGCAAGCTCACCGACTTCTGTCCGCTCTACCAGCAGGACGGCGACGACGCCTCTCCGGTGAGCCAGTTCGACAAGGACGACGTCGAATCCATCGGCCTGGTGAAGTTCGACTTTCTCGGTCTGCGCAACCTGACCATTATCGAGCTGGCGGTCGACTACATCGAACGCATGACCGGTGAGCGGCCCGACCTGCTGAGCCTGCCCTTCACCGATCCTCAGGCCTATCAGGTGCTGAAGGACGCCAATACCACAGCCATCTTCCAGCTCGAATCCGAGGGCATGAAGAAGCTGCTCGGCAAGCTGGCACCCGACCGCTTCGAAGACATCATCGCCGTGCTGGCGCTCTACCGGCCGGGCCCGCTGGGCTCGGGCATGGTGGATGACTTCATCCTGCGCAAGAAGGGCCAGCAGGCGATCGACTATTTCCACCCCGACCTGGAAGCCTGCCTGTCGCCGACCTACGGCGTCATCGTGTACCAGGAACAGGTGATGCAGATTTCGCAGATCATCGGTGGCTACACGCTCGGTGGTGCGGACATGCTGCGTCGGGCCATGGGCAAGAAGAAGCCCGAGGAAATGGCCAAGCACCGCGAAACCATCGCCGCCGGTGCGAAGGAGAAGGGCTACGACCCGCAGCTGGCCGAACAGCTGTTCGACCTGATGACCAAGTTCGCGGAGTACGGCTTCAACAAGTCGCACACCGCCGCCTATGCGGTCGTCACCTATCACACCGCCTGGCTGAAGGCCCACCACTGCGCCGCCTTCATGGCCGCGTCGCTGTCGTCCGACATGGACAACACCGACACGGTGAACATCTTCTATCTGGACGCGAAGAAGAACCGGCTCACCGTGCTGCCGCCGGACGTGAACCAGTCCGAATACCGCTTCGTGCCGGTGTCGCGCAGCGAAATCCGCTATGGTCTGGGCGCCGTGAAGGGCACCGGCGAACAGGCGGTGAACTGCATCCTCGAAGCGCGAAATTCCGGCGGGCCGTTCAAGGACATTTTCGATTTCTGCCTGCGGGTGGATCGCCGCATGGTGAACCGCCGCACCATCGAGGCGCTGATCCGCGCCGGCGCCTTCGACGCGACGATCGCCGGCACGCCGCACGACCGCAACACGCTGATGAGCAGCGTCGCGCTGGCGATGGAAGCGGCCGAACAGGCGGCCGCCAACGCCCACCAGGGCGGGCTGTTTGACGACGCGCCCAGCGGCACCGGTGCGCGCGCGCCCGAGTACGTCGTCTGCAAGCCGTGGGGCGAGCGCGAGAAACTGGCCAACGAAAAGCAGGCGCTCGGCTTCTATCTGTCCGGCCACCCGTACAACAGCTATGCGCAGGAGTTCTCGCGCTTCGCGCGGCGCAAGCTGGCCCAGCTCGAGTCGTCGCGCGACCCCACCGTGGTCGCCGGTCTGGTCGTCAGCTCGCGGGTGCAGATGACGCGCCGCGGCAAGATGGCTTTCGTCGCACTGGACGACGGTACGGCACAGATCGAGGTGTCGGTGTTCAACGAACTGTACGAGGCCTCGCGCAGCAAGCTGCGCGAGGACGAGGTGCTGGTGGTCGAAGGTCGGGCGCAGTTCGACGAATACTCGAACTCCATGCGCGTCGTCGCTGACAGCCTGCTCAGCGCCGGCGAGGCGCGTGCCCGCTTCGCGCGACGGCTGGAGCTCAAGCTCAATGGCGAAGTGGCCCAGCTCGGTGCCCACGCCGCCTGCGCCCGTCTGAAGAGCCTGCTCGAACCCTTCCGGGCCGACGGTGGCTGCGCGGTGCGGCTGCACTACCGCAGTGCCGACGCGGTCGGCCCACTCGATTTCGGTGACGGCTGGCGGGTGCGACTGGACGACGCGCTGTTCGACGGCCTGCGTGACTGGCTGCCGGCCGAAGCGGTGTCGGTGACCTACTCATGAGTGCGGCGACCCGCTGGCTGGACAGTGCGCTGATCGACGCGGTGGCTGCTCGGGCGCAGGCCAGCCCGCGCCTGCGCATGAACCACAATTTCCATCCGGCGGACGATCACCCGGCGCACCGGCTGCTGAATGCGATCGAGCCCGGCAGCTATGTGCGGCCGCACCGTCATCTGGACCCGCTGAAGGACGAAACCATCCTGTGCGTGCGCGGCCGGCTGGGCTGCATCCTGTTCGCCGACGACGGTACGGTGCAGCACACCCGGGTGCTGGCGCCGGGCGGCGACTGCTTCGGCGTCGACATCGGCCACGGCCAGTTCCACAGTCTGGTGGCGCTGGAGCCGGGTTCGGTCATGTTCGAAGCCAAGGCCGGGCCTTACCGCGCGCTGACCGAAGCCGAACTCGCGCCGTGGGCGCCGGTCGATGGAGCAGAGGCGCAGCGATGGCTGGCCTGGATGACCGGGCTGTTCGTGCGCTGACCGGTGCGTGGGCGTGACGGCTGGGGCATACTGGGTAACAGCGAAGCACGTCACGAATTGACACAGTCGCCCTTCAGTTTGCATTCCGGCTGCCGTGAACGCTCACTGAACCGGTTACTACCTACGGATACAGACCCGCCGTGCAGACCGCCCGAATAGCATTGCTCGAAGACGACCCGGTACAGGTCGAAATTCTTGGCACCTGGCTGCGTGCAGCCGGCCATGACGTGCACACTTTCCTCCGTTCGCGCGATCTGATGCGCGAGGCGGTGCGTGAAAGTTACGACCTGCTGCTGATCGACTGGGAATTGCCCGATCTGCCCGGGTCGGACGTGCTGCGCTGGCTGCGCACCGAACGTGCGCTGAACACGCCGGTCATTTTCGTCACCGCCCGCCAGGACGAGAACGACATCGTGACCGCGCTGGCCGCCGGGGCGGACGATTACATCGTCAAACCGGCCCGCCGCATGGAACTGCTGACCCGCATCGAAGCGGTGCTGCGACGCAGCCGGCCGCCGACGGACCAGCCGCTGATCGATGCCTCGCCCTACCAGTTCGATCTGAATTCGCACACCGCCCGTCTGAACGGTGAGGCGATCGATCTGACCGAGCGCGAATTCGAGCTGGCGGTGTTCCTGTTCCGCAACGTCGGCCGCCTGGTGTCGCGCGGGCATCTGCTGGAGTCGCTGTGGGGTCGCAAGGGCGATGTGCCGACCCGCACGGTCGATACCCACATGTCGCGGGTGCGCTCCAAGCTGGCGCTGCGCCCGGAGAATGGCTACCGGCTGGCCTCCACCTACAACTACGGTTACCGGCTGGAACGCGTGGCCGACGACGGCAAGCGGGCGGAAGAGCAGCCGGCGGCCTGAGCGAACAGGCCTCGCAAACAGAAAAGGAGCCCTCAGGCTCCTTTTTTGTTGTCCGGTGCAGGCGCTTACTTGTTCAGCGCGTCGCGGATCTGGCGCAGCAGCACGATGTCTTCGGCCGGCTCGGCCGGGGCCGCCGGTTCCGCGGCCGGCTCTTCGCGCTTCAGCCGGTTGATCTGCTTCACCATCATGAAAATGATGAAGGCGAGAATGACGAAGTTCAGCGTTACGGTCATGAAGCTGCCCCAGGCGAACACCGGAATGCCGGCCTTCTTCAGATCGGCCAGCGTGTTCGGCACGCCCGGCGGAATGTCCTTCAGCACCAGATAGAACTGGCTGAAATCCAGCCCGCCGAACAGCGCGCCGACCACCGGCATGATGAGGTCGGCCACCACCGAATCGACGATCTTGCCGAAGGCGGCGCCAATGATGACGCCGACCGCCAGGTCGATCACGTTGCCCTTCATGGCAAAGGCCTTGAATTCGGACACGAAGCTCATGCGGTTCTCCTTTTGGCTGTGGGTTGGTGGCGCCGGGGCCGGCACATGACTGCGGCGAAGCGAGCGCGAAGATAGCACAGCCGGATGCGTGCGCCGCGACCGGGTCGTGAGACGCCTTCTCTGATACGCTCGCGGACCACCCGTACTCACCGAGTGCCCCACCGGGGCGGGTTGTCGCCAGGTCACGAACCGGTGCCGGCAGCCTGTCCGATTCGCATGGAGAAGGCATGAAAGTACTGAAATTCGCCGCGTTCGCACTGGGCGGTCTGGCCGCGCTGCTGGCGGCAGCGGTGCTCTATGTCGCGATCACGTTCGACGCGGCCAAGATGAAGAGCGAGCTCAAGCGTGTCGTACAGGAGCAGAAGCAGCGCACGCTGGACATCGAGGGTGATGTCGATCTGTCTTTCTATCCCAATCTCGGTCTGAAGCTGGGCCGCACCACGCTGTCCGAATTCAAGTCGGCCGACCGCTTCGCGCAGCTCGATTCGGCACGCGTATCGGTGGCGGTGATGCCGCTGCTGTCCGGCGCGCTGGTGGTCGATGAAATCCGCATCGAGGGTGCGCATCTCACCGTGGTACGCCTGAAGGACGGTCGTTTCAATTTCAGCGATCTGCTGTCGGATGACAGCGATGAAAGTTCGCCGGTGAAGTTCGACGTGGCGGGCCTGAAGCTGGGCTCCTCATCGCTGGCTTTCCGCGACGAGCAGTCGGGCGCCTCGCATGCGCTCGATGCCATCGAACTGACGCTGGGCAAGCTGGCCAACGCGGCACGCGGCCGCATGGCGCTGTCGGCGCATCTGCAGTCCTCCGCGCCTGCGGTGGACAGCCGTTTCACGCTGGCCGCAGCCTACGACTACGATCTGCCGGCCCGGCGCTACGCGCTGGACGATGTCAGCCTGAAGTTCGATGGCGACGCGCTGGACCTGAAATCGCTGAAGGCCGCGCTGGCTGCGTCGCACATCGGTGTGACCGATGGCGGCCGGATCGAGGTGAAGAAGGTGGTGCTCGATGCCAGCGGCACGCGCGCGGGCGACACCCTGGGGCTGAAACTGGACGCGCCTGCGCTGCTGCTGGACGGCAGCGCCCTGAGCGGCGAACAGCTCACGGTGAATGCGAAGCTGGATGCCAAGGCGCGCAGCGCCGACGTCGCGCTCAGGATCACCGGGCTGGAAGGGGCGGCCGACGCGGTGAAGGCGGCCGGTGTCAGCCTGGATCTGAACGGTCGCATCGACCAGGCATCGATCAAGGCCGCGCTGCAGACGCCGCTGGCGCTGCGGCTGGACGGGCCGTCGTTCGAGTTGCCGGCACTCAGCGGCAACCTGGAAGCCAGTCATCCATCGCTGCCGATGAAGACCGTGAAGCTGCCGGTGAAGGGCAGCCTGAAGGGCGATCTGGGCAGGCAGAGCGCCGCCCTCGATCTCGATACCCGGCTGGATGACAGCACGATACGACTCAGGCTCGGCGCGACCCGCTTCGACCCGCTGGCGCTGGTGTTTGATGTGGACATCGACCGCCTGAACGCAGACCGCTATCTGCCGAAGCCGGACGACGCGGGCAAGCCGGCCGGCAATCCGGACGACACGCCGGTGGACTTGTCGGCCCTGAAAGGTCTGGACGCACGCGGCAGCGTGAAGGTGGGCGAACTGCAGCTGTCCGGCATCAGGATGAACAATGTGAAGCTGGAGGTGAAGGCGGCGGGCGGCAAGGTCGAGGTCGCACCGTTCTCCGCCGCGCTGTACAAGGGCAGCGCCAGCGGTGCGCTGAACCTGAACGCGGACGGCAACCGCATTGCGCTGAAGCAGACGCTGTCCGACATCGACATTCATCCGCTGATCAAGGACGCCGCCGGCAAGGACGTGCTGGAAGGTCGCGGCAATGTGGCCATTGATGTGAGCACCGCAGGCGGCACCGTGGGTGCGCTGAAGAAGGCGCTGGACGGCAGTGCGTCGCTGAAGCTGCGCGACGGCGCGTTGCGCGGCATCAATCTGGCCAAGAGCGTGCGCGAGGCGAAGGCGAAGTTCGGCGGCGGGGAGGTGGCGGTGCAGAAGGCCAGCGCCACCGAAAAGACCGATTTTTCCGAAATGAGCGCGAGTTTCCGCATCCAGAACGGCATTGCCCGCAACGACGACCTGTCGGCCAGTTCGCCCTTCCTGCGGCTGGCGGGCGCAGGCAGTGTGGACATTCCGAAGTCGAGCCTGGACTATCTGGCCAGGGTGACGCTGGCGGCCACCAGCAAGGGCCAGGACGGCAAGGCGGCGGCCGACCTGAAGGGCCTCACCGTGCCGGTGCGTCTGTACGGACCCTTCGCCAGCCTCGATTACCGAATAGAGTTCGGCGATCTGCTGAAGGACGCCGCGCGCGGCCAGATCGAGGCGCAGACCCAGAAGCTGCAGGACAAGGCCAGGGACAAGGTGCAGCAGCAGGTCGGCGACAAGCTCAAGGGGCTGCTGGGCCGCTGAGCCCGGCCGGCGGGCACGCGCCTGCGTGCCCCGGCCTCTGGCTCGCCCGCTGCCGCGAGGGGCGTCTTACAGCGGCATGTCCCAGCTGGCACCGATGGCGGCAATGCCGGCGCGCGCCACGATGGCGTCTTCGCTGGACTTCACGCCGGACACGCCGACCCCGCCCACGCACTCGCCCTGCACGATGATCATTTCGCCGCCTTCCAGCGGCAGTACCGGCATGCGCAACGCGGCCAGCCGGCCGCTGTTCACCACGTCCTCGACCGCCTTGCTGGGCTTGCGCGCCAGTGCGCAGGTGCGTGCCTTTTCCGGTGCGATCTGGGTGCTCATCGGCGGTGCGCCATCCAGGCGCTGCAGCCAGATCAGGTTGCCGCCGTCATCGACGATGGCGATGGTGACCGGCCAGTTGCGTTTCAGGGCTTCGGCTTCCGCGGCGGCAGCGATCTGCTTCGCATCGTCGAGCGTGAGGGTGAGGCGGGTTTTCATGCGTTGTCTCCGTCAGGGTTCTTGGGCTGACGAGGAATCCCGGCGCGTGCGCGCACGGTAAGACGATTCCTCGGCGACGCGGGGCCGTGACGGGTGGTCCGGCGGTGCGCAGGAGGGCGGGGGATGTCCGCCTGCCTGTGCGTCAATGCGGCTTCGGGGGGTGGGTGATCCGCTCGCGGAGCAGTCGGGCTGTCCGCGGCTGCCGGCACTACCGGCAGCACGGCTCACATCCTACACTGTCGGCGTCCCGCGCGAGACGGGAGCGTCACACAGAACAACGCACAGAGCGGAGGAGTCCAGGCATGGCCAGCAATCTCGGTATCGATCTCTACACGCCCAAGGAGATCGCGGAAAAGGTCGAAAACATCGGCATCGTGAAGGCCAATCTGCCGCTGCGCACGATGGCCATGCTGGGCATACTGGCCGGCGCCTTCATCAGCTTCGGCGCACTCTATTTCACGCTGGTGGCCAGCGACGCCTCGCTCGGCTTCGCGCTCACCCGGGTGCTGGGCGGGCTGGCCTTCTCGCTCGGGCTGATACTGGTGGCGGTGGCCGGCGCAGAACTGTTCACCGGCAACAACTTCCTGGTCATGGCCTGGGCGGAAGGGCGCATCGGTTTCGGCAAGCTCGCCCGCAACTGGGCCATCGTCTACGTCACCAACGCCATCGGCGCGCTCGGCATGGTGCTGCTGGTCTTCCTGTCCCACCACACCGACATGAACGGCGGCGCGGTCGCCCAGGCCTATGTGAAGGTGGCGGCCGGCAAGACCGCCAGTTCATTCGAGGTGGTGTTCGTGAAGGGCATCCTGTGCAACGCGCTGGTCTGTCTTGCGGTGTGGCTGGCCACCGCCGGCCGCAGCGTGACCGACAAGGTGCTGGCCATCGTGTTCCCGGTGTCCGCGTTCGTCGCGGCCGGCTTTGAGCACTGCATTGCCAACATGTATTTCATCCCGATGGGCATGCTGCTGCACGCCAGCGGCGTGGCGCCGGCCGGCGTGGATCTGTCGGGACTGACCATGGCCGGGCTGTTCGCCAACCTGCTCGCCGCCACGCTGGGCAATATCGTCGGTGGCAGCATCCTGGTGGCCGGCGTGTACTACCTCACCTTCCGTCAGCGTTCTTGATCCCGCTGCCGGTCGTGCTCAGTGCGTGGCCAGCAGCGCGGCTGCGGCCTGGGCGGCGACCCGGCCTTCGTCGGTCGGGACGACCCACAGTTCGATCGCGCTGCCTGCGGCATCGATGCGGACGATGTCGTCGCCGACCGCCCGTGCGTTGAGCGCGTCGTCCAGCTGCACGCCCATCCAGCCAAGTGCTGCGCACACGTCGGCACGCAGCGCGGCGTCGTGCTCGCCGATGCCGCCGCTGAAAGCGATCAGGTCGACGCCGCCGAGGCAGGCTGCCATCGCGCCGGCTTCGCGCACCACGCGCCAGGTGAACAGTTCGATTGCCTCGCGTGCGGCCGTGCTGCCGTCGGCGCGCAGCCGGCGCATGTCGGCCGACAGGCCGGACACGCCGAGCAGGCCGCTCTGCTTGTACAGCAGCGTCTGCAGGCGGTCGTGGTCCCAGCCGCGCTCCATCAGGTAGAGCAGCACGCCGGCGTCCAGCGTGCCGCTGCGGGTGCCCATCATCAGCCCGTCGAGCGCGGAAAAGCCCATGGTGGTGGCCTGGCTCCGGCCCTCATGTGCTGCGCACAGGCTGGCGCCGTTGCCGAGGTGGGCCATCAGCACGCGGCCGCGAGCGCGCGGCGAGCGTTCGAGCAGCGTGCCCATGATGTACTGGTAGGACAGGCCGTGGAAACCGTAGCGGCGCACGCCTTCATCGTGCATCGCACGCGGCAGCGCGAAGCGGCTGGCCACTTCGGGCAGGTCGGCGTGGAAGGCGGTGTCGAAGCAGGCGATCTGCGGCAGGCCGGGGAAAGCGGCGCGGAAGGCGCGTATGCCGTCGATGTTGTGCGGCTGGTGCAGCGGTGCCAGCGAATTGAGCCGTTCAAGCTGCGCCAGTACCTCTTCATCGACCACCACGCTGCTGCGGAAACTGCGGCCGCCATGCACCACGCGGTGAGCGACCGCATCGATGTCCGGCACCGCCGGTTCCGCCGCCAGCAGGCTGCGCAGGCCGTCCAGCGCGGCGGCGAAGGCGTCGCTGCCGGCAGCCAGCGTGCATTGCTGCGCGCAGCCGTCCAGCGTCCAGCGCATGTCCGGCGTGCCGCCCGGTTCAAGCCCCTGGATGTTGCCGGTCATGACGGCCGGCTGCACCGTGCCGTCCTGCAGCGGATGGATGGAAAACTTCAGCGTGGACGAACCGGCGTTGACCGACAGGATGGCCATGTCATCGGCCCCGCGTCAGCGCTGTGCCCACGATTCGCGCGGCCGGTCGCGGCGCGCGTTGTGCGCGGCCAGCAGGCCGAGCAGCGCGGAGGCGACCCGGGTCATCGGGCCATCGGCGCGGCTGGTCAGCGCGATCGGCACACGGGCGCCCAGCACCAGGCCGGAACCGGTGGCGCCGCCGAGGTATTCCAGCTGCTTGGCCAGCATGTTGCCGCTTTCAAGGTCGGGCACGGCGAGGATGTCGGCGTCGCCGGCCACCGGCGATTCGATGTGCTTCACCTGGGCCGCGCGCGCCGAAATCGCGTTGTCGAAGGCGAGCGGGCCGTCCAGCATGCCGCCGGTGATCTGACCGCGGTCGGCCATCTTGCACAGCGCGGCGGCGTCCAGCGTGGACGGAATGTTCGGGTTCACCGTTTCCACCGCCGACAGCACCGCCACCTTGGGCTGCCTGACGCCGAGCACGCGCGCGAAGTCGATCGCGTTCTGCACGATGTCCACCTTGTCCTGCAGCGATGGCCGGATGTTCAGCGCGGCATCGGTGATGAGCAGTGGCTTGCCGTACAGCGGCACGTCGAAACGGAATACGTGCGACATGCGGCGACCGGTGCGCAGCGCCGGCCGGGCCAGCACCGCGTGGATCATTTCGTCGGTGTGCAGGCTGCCCTTCATGAGCATCTGCACCTCGCCGGCGGCCGCCATGTCGGCTGCCTTCTCGGCGGCGGCGTGGCTGTGTTCCACGCCGACGATTTCGGCGTGGCTCAGGTCGAGCCCGGCTTCCTCCGCGAGATGGCGGATGCGTACCTCGGGGCCGACCAGCACCGGCACGATGAGGCCGTAGCGGGCGGAATCCATCGCGCCGCTGAGCGATTCCACGTCGCACGGATGCACCACCGCGCAGCGCACCGGCGGAATGCCTTCGCCCAGCGCCAGCAGCTCACGGAAGCGCGCTTCCGGATCGAACAGACGGATTTCCGGCGCGCGGATGTGCTCGAGCCGCAGCTTCTGGGTCGGTGCCAGCACCCGGGCGGTGCCGTGCAGCACACGGTCGCCCTTCTGGTTGACCACCTGGCAGTCCAGTTCGACCCGCTTCTTTTCCTCGTCCTTGCTGATGACGGTGGCGGTCACCGCCAGCGTGTCGCCGATGCGCACCGGCTTGGTGAAGTGCAGCGCCTGGTCGAGGTAGATGGTGCCCGGCCCCGGGAACTGGGTGCCGAGCAGGGCGGAAATGAGCGCACCGCCCCACATGCCGTGCGCGATCACGCCGTGGAACAGCGTGTCCTCCGCGTACTCCGGATTGAGGTGGGCCGGATTGGTGTCTCCGGACACGGCGGCGAAGGCCTGGATGTCAGCCAGGGTCAGCGTGCGCAGCAGACGGGCGCTCTGGCCGATCTGCAGCTCATCGAAGGTGATGTTCTCTATCCACTCGGGGGTGGGCGTGTCGTGCTGTGCGGTATCCATGCGGGTCCTGGGCAGGCGAGATGTTCGATCAGGCGACGGCGTGGCAGCCGCCATCGACGTAGATGGTCTGGCCGGTCATGCCGGACGAGGCGTCCGAGCACAGGAAGGTGCTCAGCTGCGCGATCTCTTCCAGCGTCACCAGGCGACCCAGCGGCGCCTTGCGGATGGCGTTGTCCATCAGTTCGTCGAAGGCGGCGATACCGGACGCGGCGCGGGTCATGATCGGACCGGGCGACACCGCATGCACGCGGATGCCGCGCGGGCCGAGTTCCATCGCCATGTAGCGCACCAGCGATTCCAGTGCGGCCTTGACCGGGCCCATCAGGCCGTAATGCGGCACCGCCTCGTCAGCGCCCAGATAGGACATGGTGACCAGACTGCCGCCTTCGCTCATGTGCGGCGCGCACAGCTTGGCCAGCGTGGCAAAGCTGTGGCAGGACACTTCCATCGCGCGGGCGAAGCCGGTGCTGGAGCTGTCGATCACCTGGCCGTGCAGGTCTTCCAGCGGCGCCCAGGCGATCGAATGCACGACGAAATCGATGCGGCCGAGGTGTTCCGCGGCACGGCTGACCAGCGTTTCGAGCTCGCCGGCCTTTTCGACGTCACAGGTGTGCAGCGGTGCATCGATCCGGTCGGCCAGCGGCGACACGTAGCGCACCGCCTTTTCGTTCAGGCAGGACAGCACCAGATCGGCGCCCTGATCGCGGGCGGCGCGGGCACAGCCCCAGGCGATGCTGTGTTCGTTGGCAACGCCGACGATGAGGCCTTTCTTGCCGGCAAGGGAGGGAGAGGTATCGGACATGGCAGCGGGGTTCGGGCAGTTGTCGTCAAAGGAAGAATGATTCCGGGTGGCCGAGATTAGCAAACGGTTGTTGCAATGCACATCAGGGAGTGCCTGAGCTGCATCAAGTTTCGTCCATATCCCGTCAGGCGCGGGTGGCGCTCGATGCGATCCGCACACGCAAAGAAAAAGCCCCGCGGGTGCGGGGCTTCGTCCTGTCTCCTGTCCGGCCTCGTGAGCCGGACGGGTTCATCACCTGGCGAGGGAACGCTGCGGAAGCAGCGGTCGGCTCACCATCGGCTTACTGCTTGGCTTCCGCCGGCTTGTCAGCCGGGGCAGCGGGCGCCGCAGGGGCGGCGGGAGCTGCCGGTTCGGAGTGCGATTCGACGCCGTGCTTTTCACCCGACATGTCGATGTCGCCACCCTGGGACAGGATGAACAGGGCCAGTGCAGCAAACGCGATGAAGCCAACCACTATCTTCCACATAATTCTCAATCCTCAGCAAAGATATCCACGTCCTTGGTTTCCTTCACGAACAGCAGGCCGATCACGAAAGTGATCGCTGCAATCGTGATCGGATACCACAGGCCGTAGTAGATGTTGCCGTTCTGCGCCACCATCGCGAACGCGATCGTGGGCATCAGGCCACCGAACCAGCCATTGCCGATGTGATACGGCAGACTCATCGAAGTGTAGCGGATGCGGGTCGGGAACATTTCGACCAGCGTCGCCGCGATCGGGCCGTACACCATGGTGACGTAGATCACCAGGACGGACAGGATGGCAACGATCTTCCACCAGCCCGCCGACAGCGGCTTGATCGGGTCAGCCTTGGCCGGATAGCCGGAGGCCTTCATCGCTTCGCTCACACCCTTCTTGAATTCGTCGATCGCCTTCTTCGAGGCATCGTCGAACTTGTGGCCGCCTGCGGTCAGCGTGGCGGTCGGCGCTTCGATGACGGTTTCACCGATCTGCACCTTGGCATTCTGACCTGCGGCAGCAACCGTTTCGTAGCTTGCCGAAGCCTGTGCCAGTGCGCGCTTGGCGATGTCGCAGCTGGTGGTGAAATCGACGTCGCGTGCGATCGGGCTGCCCTGGAACGAGCACTGCGCCGGATCCACCGTCACCGTGATCTTGGCGGAGGCCTGGGCGGCAGCCAGCTTCGGGTTGGCCGCTTCGGTCAGCGCGTTGAACAGCGGGAAGTAGGTGACCACGGCGAGCAGCAGGCCGGCCAGGATGATGGGCTTGCGGCCGATCCGGTCGGACAGCGTACCGAACACCACGAAGAAGGGCGTGCCGATGATGAGCGACACCGCGACCAGGATGTTGGCGGTCGGGCCATCGACCTTGAGCACGTTGCTCAGGAAGAACAGCGCGTAGAACTGACCCGAGTACCACACCACCGCCTGACCGGCGACCAGGCCGACCAGCGCCAGGATGACGATCTTCAGGTTCTTCCACTGGCCGAAGGATTCGGTCAGCGGCGCCTTCGAGGTCTTGCCCTCTTCCTTCATCTTCTTGAAGGCGGGCGACTCGTTCATCGTCAGGCGAATCCAGACTGAAATCGCCAGCAGCAGGATGGACACGATGAACGGAACGCGCCAGCCCCAGTCGGCGAACGCTTCCTCACCGATGGCGGTACGGGTGCCCAGAATCACCATCAGCGACAGGAACAGGCCCAGCGTTGCGGTGGTCTGGATCCACGCCGTGTAGGCGCCGCGCTTGCCGTGCGGTGCGTGCTCGGCCACATAGGTGGCCGCACCGCCGTACTCGCCGCCGAGCGCCAGGCCCTGCAGCATGCGCAGCGCGATCAGGATGACCGGAGCGGCCACGCCGATCGACGCGTAGTTGGGCAGCACGCCGACCACGAAAGTCGAGAGGCCCATGATCAGGATGGTGACCAGGAAGGTGTACTTGCGGCCGATCATGTCGCCGAGGCGACCGAACACCAGCGCACCGAACGGGCGGACGATGAAGCCTGCGGCAAAAGCGAGCAGCGCGAAGATGAACGCCGCCGAAGGATCGAGGCCGGAGAAGAACTGTTTCGCGATGATCGCGGCCAGCGAACCGTACAGGTAAAAGTCATACCACTCGAAGACCGTGCCGAGCGAAGAAGCGAAGATGACTTTCTTCTCCTCCGCGGTCATGGGGCGATCCTTGGCCGCTCCCGCTGCGATGTTTGCTGTGGTCACTTGACACCACCTCCTCTGATTATGATCGGTATGTGTATAGCGTCCGCAGACACTATGCGGGGCGGAGGATGAAGCGGAAAACTTACTTCTCGCTTACTTGACCCGTCAGCCTGGGCGGGGCGCCGCACAAGGGTTTGCGGGTGGTGAGTGAATATTGCGACGCAATATGGCTGCGTTGCTGGCGTGGCAAGGGATTGCGAACTGCTTCACGCTTTTCAGGTGTGTTCATGGTGCGGCGCGCAAGAGCGGGGCCGTGCAAAAAATTTTCTTTCCGGGTCTCGCCCAGCCTTGCCGCAGTGCGGCACTATTCGGCCTTGTGGCGCAGCCCTCGTCAGAAAGCGGCGCGCCTGCAGGCAATACCCCGGAGGAGCCATTCCGTGTGCCACCCCGTTCCGTCCGCGGCGCCACTGCGCGCGATGACGGGCGCTCTGTCCGTGCCGCTGCCGGCCGGCACGACCTTCCTGCGATGATCCGCCGACCGCACGATCTGCGCGTCGCAGCCGCCCTCGTATTCGTCGGCCTGGTGGCCGCGATCGCGATGGCGGCCGCCGCGGCGCTGATCTTCGCCACGCTGGACGCACACCAGCGCGCCACGCTGGGCGAACTGATCGGCGACCGGCTCCCGCTTGCCTTCATCGTGTGGGCGGCGGTGCTGGCGCTCGCACTGCCGCCACTGCGCGCCGCCCATCGCTGGCTGTTCGCCGCACCGGCCGAACTGGCGTCGGCTGCGAGGGCGCTGGCCGAAGGCGCTCAGGCGGCGCTGCCGGTTGACCGCGGCAGCGCCGAAACCCGTGCGCTGGCGGCGGTCATCACCGAACTGTCCGCCCAGCGCAGCCGGCTGCGTGACAGCGTGGAACAGCAGGTGCAGGCGGGCGGCCGCCAGCTCGAACGCGAGCGCGCGCGGCTGGCGGCGCTGATGTCCGAACTGGCGCAGAGTGTCGTCGTATGCGCACTGGATGGCCGGGTGGTGCTGTACAACCGGCGGGCGCGTGCGCTCGCCCGTTCGCTGTCTGGCGCGCCGGTCTCGTTCGCCGGCACCGAACTGCTGAGTCTGGGCCGCTCCATCCATACCCTGCTGGACCGCGCACCGGTCGAGCACGCGCTCGATTCGGTGCGGGCCCGCCGCGCCGCCGGCGACGAAGCCGCCTCGGCGCAGTTCGTCGTGCCTTTCCGCGGCGGCCCGCTGCTGCGCGTACGATTGGCGCCGCTGCCGGCTGGCGACGCTGGCGCCACGCCGGTGCTGGCCGGCTTTGTGCTCGTGCTGGACGACATCACCCGGGAGTACGCCGACGACTGCGCGCGCGACCAGCTGCTGCTCGATCTCGATGCCGACTGCCGCGCGACGCTGGCGCAGATGCAGGCGGCGGCCGACGCGCTGGCGCGTCAGACCGATCCGGCTGCGCAGGCACGCGCGCTCGGCCAGATGCGCGAAGCCGGCGCCGACATGGCGGCGCGGCTGCGCGGCGTGGCCGAACGGGCGCAAAGGGCGGCGGTTACCCGCTGGCCTCTGGAAGACATCCGCGGCGCCGATCTGATCGATGCCGCGCTGCGCCGCATCGTTGCACCTTCGCTGCGGGCGGGCGAGGTCGATGGCCGGCTGTGGCTGCGCGCAGACAGCTTTGCGCTGCTGCAGGCGCTGGACTGGCTGGCCCGCCGTCTGGCCGACGAATACGACGTGCGGGTGGCCACGCTGGCGCTGTCCGCCGCGCCCGAAGGCGATTACGCCCGGCTCGACCTGATCTGGCAGGGCCGCAGCATGAGCACCGACACCGTGATGGCCTGGCAGATGGAGGCGATGGACAGCGGCGATCGGCGCACGCCGCTGTCGGTGCGCGACGTGATCGAACGACACGGCGGTGCCTTCGCGGTCGAACGCGAACGCGCCAGCCATCGCACGCTGTTCCGGCTGGTGCTGCCCTGCGCGCCGGCGCCGGCCGCGGAGCGGGTGCCGGACAGCGCCGGCAGCTATGATTTCGGGCTGCTCGACGTCGCCCACGCCGATGCCGGCGAAACCGCACTGGCCGCGCTTACCTGCACCGTGTTCGACACCGAAACCACCGGGCTGGACCCGTCGAGCGGGGACGAGATCGTACAGATCGGCGCTACCCGCATCGTGCGCGGCCAGCTGCTGCGCGAAGAGAGCTTTGAACAGCGCATCGATCCGAAGCGGCCGGTACCGGCCGCCAGCAGCGCGGTGCACGGCCTGCGCGC
Organism: Methyloversatilis sp.; assembly: GCA_041639545.1. Lineage (GTDB taxonomy): Bacteria > Pseudomonadota > Gammaproteobacteria > Burkholderiales > Rhodocyclaceae > Methyloversatilis. The sequence continues at coordinate 60,530 of JBEQBZ010000013.1, forward strand.
GGACGACCTGCGCGGCCAGCCCGCCATCGACGAGGTGCTGCCCGCCTTTCATGCCTATGCGCAGGACAGCGTGCTGGTCGCCCACAACGCCGCCTTCGACCTGCGCTTCATCGAACGGAAGCAGGCACGCTGCGGTCTGCATTTCGGACAGCCGGTACTCGACACGCTGCTGCTGTCGGCGCTGGCCCAGCCGGAACAGCCCTCGCACCGGCTGGAGGACATCGCCGCGCGTTTCGGCCTCGACGCCACCGGCCGCCACAGCGCGCTCGGCGATGCGCTGCTCACCGCCGAAGTGTTCCTGCATCTGCTGCCGCTGCTGGAAGCGCGCGGCCTGCGTACGCTGAATCAGGTGCTGGTGGCCAGCCGCGCCACCGACCTCGCGAAGCTGCGCTACTGACATGCCGGCCGCGCGCGATGCACACACCTTCTTGACCGGGCGCAAGACGTGCCCGACCCGGACGACGCATGCTGAAGCGTCGGCCGGCATCCCCAAAGCATGTGGCCGGCACCCCTTGCCCGGCTGCACCGACGACGGAGCACCCTGCACATGAAACTGGCCCTGATTACCGACATCCACGCCAACCGCGAAGCGTTTGAAGCCTGTCTGGACGAAGCCGGACGTCACGGCGCAGATGCCTATGCCTTGCTCGGCGATTTCGTCGGCTATGGCGCCGACCCCGCCTGGGTAGTGGACCGCGTGCGCGAGCTGGTGGCCGCAGGCGCGATTGCGGTCAAGGGCAACCATGACAAAGCGGTGGTCGACGGGCCGCGAGACAGCATGAACAGCGACGCGCAGCGCGCGATCGAATGGACCCGCGGTCAGCTCGATGCCGCCCAGATCGAATTTCTGGCGAAACTGCCCTACACGGTCGAGCGCCACGGCTGCCTGTTCGTGCATGCCAACGCCTACGCGCCGGAACAGTGGGAATACGTGACCGGTCGCTCCGAGGCGGTGCGCAGCCTGAATGCCACGCATGCGCGCTACACCTTTGCCGGCCATGTGCACGACCCGCAGCTGTACAACCTGTCGGGCCTCGGCAAGATCGCCGACTTCACGCCCACGCCGGGCGTGGCGATTCCGGTTGCGCCGCACCGCCAGTGGTTCGTGCTGCCGGGGTCGGCCGGCCAGCCGCGCGACGGCAATCCGGCCGCCTGCTGGGCGCTGTTCGATACGGTGCGCAGCGAACTGACCTTTCATCGCGTGCCCTATCACCATGATGAAGCCGCGCGCAAGATTTCCGCTGCCGGCCTGCCGGCGCGGCTTGGCGAACGCCTGAAGGAGGGCAGCTAGTGCAGTCAGCCGACACGCCGCAGCAGCATGACGGTCCGGCACCGCGGGTGCCGCTCGCGGTCGGTCAGGTGATCGACGGTTTCCGCCTGGAGGAGCATCTTCACCAGGGCGGCATGGCCAATCTGTGGCGGGTCAGCCATCCGGATCACGCGATCCCGATGATCATGAAGATTCCGCGCATCAAGGGCGGCGAAGACCCGGCCACCATCGTCGGCTTCGAGGTGGAGCAGATGATCCTGCCCGTGCTGCGCGGCGTGCACGTGCCCCAGTTCATCGCCAAGGGCGATTTCACGATGCAGCCCTACATCGTGATGGAGCACATCGCCGGCCCCTCGCTGCGACCGCGTCTGGACCAGGCGCCGCTGCCGGTGGAGGAGGTGGCCAGCGTCGGCGCGCGGGTGGCCGCGGCACTGCACGACCTGCACCTGCAGCACGTGATCCATCTCGATGTGAAGCCGAGCAACATCATGTTCCGGCCGGATGGCGCCGCGGTCATGGTGGATTTCGGCCTGTCGCGCCACGATCACCTGCCCGACCTGCTGGATGAGGAATTCACGCTGCCCATGGGCACCGGGCCCTACATGTCGCCGGAACAGGTGCAGTTCGTGCGCGACGAACCGCGCAGCGACCTGTTTGCGCTGGGTGTCATGCTCTATCACCTGCTCACCGGCGAGCGGCCGTTCGGCAAGCCCAATACGGTACGCGGCCTGCGCGAGCGGCTGTACCGCGAGCCGGTGCCGCCACGCGCACTGCGGCCGGACTGTCCGCCCTGGCTGCAGGAAATCATCCTGCGCAGCCTGGAGGTCGATCCGGCCAACCGGCACGACACCGCGGCCCAGCTCGCCTTCGACCTCGGTCATCCGGATCAGGTGAAGCTCACCGCGCGCGCCGAGCGCAGTTCGACCGGCGGCCGCTTCGACACCTTCAAGCGCTGGTTCGCCGCGGTCGGCAACGAGCCGAAGGAGCGTGGCAGCGCCGGCACGCACGTCACCCGCCACAGCATCATCATGGTGGCGGTCGATGTGTCCGGCGCCTCGCCCGGTCTGATGCAGACCATGCGCCATACGCTGGAGCGCATGCTGCGCACCGAACAGTCCGTGAGGGTGGCCTGTGTCACCGTCATGAAAACCCGCCGGGTGGGCATGGACGAACTGACCGACAAGGATGGCGAAAGCATCCACGTGAAACGGCTGGTGCAGCTCAAGCACTGGGCGCGACCGCTGGTGCAGTCGCTTGGTCTGGACAATCCGGCGCGCGGTGCGGGCGTCACCTACCAGGTGCTGGAAGCGCCGGACCCGGCGTCAGCCATCGTCGATTTCGCGCGCCGCAACGCGATCGACCACATCGTCATGGGGGCGCGCAGCAGTTCGACGGTGCGCCGCTTCCTTGGCAGCGTGTCGGCGCGGGTGGTGGCGGAATCCGACTGCACGGTCACCGTGGTGCGCGAAGTGGCCGGGCGCGAGGCGGGCTGACGCGCACCCGCAGCGGCTCAGCCGGCCAGCTGCAGCGTATCGCCCACCCGCAGCGCGCCATCGCCCACCACCTCCAGATAGATGCCGAGATCGCGGTGGCCGTAACGCTCCATCAGGGTGGCCGGAATCGTCATGTCGCGCTGCGCGGTGAGCGGATTGACGCCGGTGGCTGCGCAGCGCGGCGTGCGCATGACCGCGCGCAGCTTCACCTCGCCGATGCTCAGTTCGCGCTCCAGCCAGCCGGCTTCGCTCCACGGTTCGGCGCCGTCGATGTAGAGGTTGGCGCGGAAGCGCATCGGGTCGATGTCCACACCCCATTCTTCGCCGATCCGGCGCACGGTCGCCAGATTGATCAGCGATACCGCATTCATCATGCCGTGCGACAGCACGCTCACGTCGGTGAAGCGGAAGCCTTCGCCGGCGACGAAGGCCGGCGGTCCCTCGAAGCGGGCGCCGACATGGCGGGCGACGAAACCGGCGAAGCGGCCGCAGGCGGCGGCATCGTCGAGGTCGATGTCCAGCGCGCCGCCGTCCGGCGTGCGCACGGTCAGGCGCCGGGCCTCCTCGTCTACGTGCGTGGTGAGCGCGGCCAGCGCCGGGTGGTCCATCAGCGCGATGAAATCGGTTTTCGGCCGCGGCTGGTAGCGACCGGCGTCGAAGTCCCAGCTGCCGTTGGTGAGCGCGTACATGCGGTCGAGCGGCAGGCCTTCGCCGGCGCGCAGGGTGACCTGGTCCAGCGGTTCGGCCGACAGGCCCTTGACCGGATATCGATAGAGCTGGCGGAGCGTGATCATGGCGGTGCGGATGAGAAGGTCGAGTCCGCGCATGCTGGGCGCGGCCTGCGGCGGCGGCAATAAGTCGTTCACCGGAGGCGGCGTCACACCTGCTTGAAAAACAATATATCTGCAGATATATTGTTCAAATGGATGACCCGACCCTCGACGACCTGCGTACTTCCGCTTCGCGCGCCTGCGCGCTGCTGCGCGTGCTGGCGCACGAGGACAGGCTGGTGCTGCTGTGCCGGCTGGCGCAGGGCGAACATACGGTGGGCGAACTGGAAGCCGCGCTCGGCATCGTGCAGCCCACGCTGTCGCAGCAGCTCGGCGTGCTGCGTCGCGAAGGCCTGGTCGATACCCGGCGCGACGGCAAGTACATCCACTACCGCATCGCCAGCGAAGACGCGCTGGCGCTGATGCAGACCCTGCACGCGCGCTTCTGCGCGCAGCCCCCTTCCGACGGAGACACGCAATGAATATCGCATGGGACGCCTTCACGCCCTGGGCCTCGCTGGCCGGTGGCGCGCTGATCGGGCTGTCGGCCGCGCTGCTGATACTGGGCAGCGGCCGGGTGGCCGGCATCAGCGGCATCGTCGGTGGTCTGTTGAAGCCGGCGACCGGAGAACTGCCCTGGCGGCTGGCCTTCCTGGCGGGCCTGATCGGCGCACCGCTGGTGTGGGGGCTGTTCGCGGCGCCACCCGAGGCGCAGCCGGTGGCCGGGACCGGCACGCTGGTGCTGGCCGGTCTGCTGGTTGGCGTCGGTACCCGCTATGGCGCCGGCTGCACCAGCGGTCATGGCGTCTGCGGGCTGTCACGGCTGTCGCCGCGTTCGCTGGCGGCCACGCTGTCCTTCATGGCGGCCGGCTTCGTCACCGTCTATGTCGTCCGTCACCTGATCGGAGGCTGAACATGCAGGCATTGATCGCACTCGTGGCCGGACTCGTGTTCGGTGTCGGCCTGCTGCTGTCGGGCATGGCCAATCCGGCCAAGGTGGCCGGCTTTCTCGATCTGGCCGGCCGCTGGGATCCGTCGCTCGCGCTGGTGATGGGCGGCGCGATCGCGGTGGCGCTGCCGGCCTTCACGCTGGCGAAGAAGCGCAGTCGCGCCTGGGCCGGCTGTGCGCTGACGCTGCCGACCGCGAACCGGATCGATGCACCGCTGGTGCTGGGCAGTCTGGCTTTCGGCGCCGGCTGGGGGCTGGCCGGCTACTGCCCGGGCCCGGCGCTGGTGTCGCTGGGCATGGGTTCGGCGTCGGCCGGGGTGTTCGTGCTCGCCATGCTCGCCGGCATGGCGGCGCACGCGTGGCTTACGCGGTCGCGGGCGTAAGCAGGTAGTCGAACAGCGCACGCACGCTGCGGATCTGGTCGCCGAAAGGCAGGCTGCCGCGGCCGCGGAAGAACAGGCCGGTCTTCAGGTCGCCCTTCAGCGCGGCGGCCAGCTGGTGGTCGATGCAGAACTGGCCCCAGCCGATCAGGCCGTCGCGCAGCCCGCACTGGGCCAGACAGTCGAAGCTTTTGGCGCAGCGCGCCTTCACATGGGCCACCGCCTGCGTGCGGTCGATCAGCGACAGGTATTTCTGCAGCCAGGGCGTGCGCACCGCGCGCGCCGGGAGGCCGGCCACGCTGGTGAACTCCACCAGATCCTCGTCGCGCGCGGCCGCCAGCACCTGTTTGAAGGCGGTATCGGCGTCGCATTCCTCGGTCACCGCGAAGGCGGTGCCGAACTGCACCGCTGCGGCGCCCAGCGCCTGCATGCGGCGGATGTCCTGATGGCTGCGCAGACCGCCGGCGACGATGACCGGCACCTGGCCTTCGAGACCGGCCTTGCGCAGCACGTCCAGCGTCTCCGGCAACACGCGTTCGAAATCGAAGCGCGGGTCCTGGGTGTCGGCCACCTTGGCCGCGCCCAGATGGCCGGCCGCCCAGCCCGGGTGTTCCAGCACCACCGCGTCCGGCATGCGCTGCTTGCGCTCCCACTTGCGCACGATGAGCTGCACGCCACGCGCGTCGGACAGGATGGGGATGAGCGCCGCCTTCGGGTGTTCGCGCGCCAGGTCGGGCAGGTCCAGCGGCAGGCCGGCGCCGACCACCACCGCATCGATGCCCGCTTCCAGCGCGGTTTTCACGTGTTCGGCGTAGGCGCTGACCGCGCGCATCACATTCACCGCCAGCAGGCCGCGGCCGCCGGCGAGGGTTTTCGCGGCGGCGATTTCCCGACGCAGCGCCTCTTCGTTGGCGGCGTTGATTTCGCGCTTGGCTTCGTCGCCGCGCAGGCCGCGGGTGCGCTCCATCAGATCGGCGTGATGACGCCGCAGGTCGACCGAAGAGATCGTGCCGACGCCACCCTGAAGCGCCACGTTGCCCGCCAGCCTGTGGGCCGACACGCCGACGCCCATGCCGCCCTGCACGATGGGCAGCAGCGTGCGTCCGGCCAGGTTCAGCGGCTGCAGGCCGCTGCGGGCAAACAGATCGGAATCGGGATGCAGCGGAGCGGCTGCCGACAGGGCGCCGGATTCAGGCAGGGAATGCATCATGGCGTAGCGGACCGGGGGCGCGGAGAGCGTCACGATAGCGGGCGCTTCCGAGGTCCGGCTTGAGCGAGGTCAAACCGACGGAACAACGCGGCGGGCCGCCGTAAACGACAGGCGCCCACCCGTACGAGACCGGGTGGGCGCCTGTGTCAGCGGGGTGTCAGACGATCAGCCGCGGCGACGCTTTGCGGCCAGACCGATCAGGCCGAGACCGGCCAGCAGCATGGCGTAGGTTTCCGGTTCCGGCACCGCGGCGAGCTGATAGACCGAAGTCGTGTTCGACACCTCGTTCGAGAACGCGATGTAGGCGTGGCCGTCCATCACGTAACCCTTCAGGCCTTCCGGCGACACGTCGCCGTTGGTCACCAGCATCTTCACGAAACTGCTGTTTGCCGGGTCGGTCACGTCGAACACCGCGATGGCGGCGGTGGTCGTGCGCTCCAGGCCGACAAAGGCGAAACTGCGGTCGCCGATGGTCATCACCTCGATGCCCTCCGGTTCCACGCCCTTGTCGCGGCTGCGACCGTCGTTGTAAATGCCCAGGGCAGCGGCCTCGCGATCGAGGATTTCACCGCTGTCGTAGACGATGCTTCCATCCTCGTTGCGGATCGAGAACGAGCGTGCACCCGCGGCGAACAGATTGCCCGCCGACGAATCGGTATTCGACACGCGCAGGTTGGCCAGCGAACCGCTGGCGCCGAAAGAGCTGGCGGCCGAACGGTCGGCGTCGTCTTCGCGGAAGTCGCCCTCGTTGGCCATCAGCACATAGGTCTGGCCATTGCGCTCATAGACCGTCATGCCGTCCGGCATGTACAGGCCCTTGGCCGCGACCGATTCCGGGCTGTAGGTGCTGCTGGTGTTGTTCAGCGGGTCGATGCGGTTACCCGGCAGGCTGAAATCCTTGGCGCCGAGGCCGATCACGCTGTCGAACTGGCCGGTCTGCAGGTTCAGCACGCCCATCGCATTGGCTTCCTGCAGCGACACATAGGCCTTGGTGCCGGCGGCGTTTACCGCGATGTATTCCGGCTCGAAGTCCATGCCGGTACCGGTGCGGATGTGGCTGCCGCTCTGCGCCACGCCGGCCAGCGTGGCGGTGGCACTGACGCTGCGGGTGTTCATGTCGATGATGCTCACGCTGCCGACCGGGTCGTTCGGCGAAGCGCCATAGACGCGCGGCACCGAGGTGCCGATGCGGCTGCCGTAGGTGTTCGGCGTGGCTTCGTTGGCGACCAGCAGCTTGGAGCCGTCCCTGGTGAAGGTGAGCATGTCGGGCAGGGCGCCGACGGTGAGGGTGTTCGTGCCGGCGGCCAGCGCGCGCGTCGTCGTGTCGAACAGCTTGACCACGCCGGGTTGCGTGCGGTCGGCGGTGTTCTCGATGGCGAAGGCGGCGATGCCGTTGTGGATGGCCACGCTGTTGATGGCGCCGAAGGGGGTGACGTCGATGCGCTGCAGGAAGCTGCCGGTGGCGGCGTCGAGCACGTCCACGCCGCTGACGCCAGCCACCCACAGGGTCTTGGTGGCGCTGTCGAAGCTGACGATTTCCGACAGGTAGCCGTCGCTGGCGGTGTGCTGGAAGGTCCAGGCCTTGGTGGCACCGTCGATCAGGCTGGCGGCAGAAGCCGGCAGGGCGGCCGACAGCGCGGCGGCCATGGCGGCCGCGAGCAGGGTCTTTTGCATTTTTTTGCAGTCCGGTAGGTCGATGACAAAACGGCCCCGCTGTTGCGGAGCCGTGCATGTCGCCATGAAAACCGGATTGCGTTACAGAACCATTACCGCCGGATGACGTGTCATCGAGGGGCCATCCGGCTGCAATGCGCGGCAGACGGCGCCGGTCGCGTGCCCGGGTGGGCGCACGCGACCGGGCCTGTCATGCGTCGGACTGCGCGTAGTCCGACAGCGGCGGGCAGGTGCAGATCAGGTTGCGGTCGCCCGCCACGTTGTCCACCCGCGCCACCGGTGGCCAGTACTTGTCGCGATCCACCGATTCGCTCGGGAAGAAGGCGGCGCGCCGGCTGTACGGGCGGGTCCATTCATCCGCGATCAGCAGGTCGTGGGTGTGCGGCGCGTGCTTGAGCAGATTGTTCTCGCGGTCGGCGCGGCCGGCTTCGATGTCGGCGATTTCGGCGCGGATGGCGATCATCGCGTCGCAGAAACGGTCGATTTCGGCGCGGTTCTCGCTCTCGGTCGGCTCGATCATCAGCGTGCCGGCCACCGGGAAGGACACGGTCGGTGCGTGGAAGCCGTAGTCCATCAGCCGCTTGGCCACGTCCTCCACCGTGACGCCGCTGGCGTCCTTCAGCGGCCGCAGATCGACGATGCACTCGTGCGCGACCCGGCCGTGCTTGCCGGTGTAGAGCACCGGATAGTGCGGCGCGAGTTTCTGCGCGATGTAGTTGGCATTCAGTATCGCCACCTGGGTCGCGCGCTTCAGGCCGGCCGCGCCCATCAGCGCGATATAGGCCCACACGATGGGCAGGATGCTGGCCGAGCCCCAGGGCGCGGCGGATACCGCGCCGATGGTGCCGGCCGGACCGGCCACCGGGTTCACGCCCTGCACCACCGGATGGTCCGGCAGGAAGGGCGCGAGGTGCGGCGCCACGCCGATCGGGCCCATGCCGGGGCCGCCGCCGCCGTGCGGAATGCAGAAGGTCTTGTGCAGGTTCAGGTGACACACGTCGAAGCCGATGTCGCCCGGGCGCACCAGGCCCACCATCGCGTTCATGTTGGCGCCATCCATGTAGACCTGGCCGCCGTGCGCGTGGATGAGCGCGCAGATGTCGCGCACGCCTTCCTCGAACACGCCGTGGGTGGACGGGTAGGTCATCATCAGCGCGGCCAGACGGTCGGCGTGCTGTGCCGCCTTCGCCTTCAGGTCGGTGAAGTCGACATTGCCCAGCGTGTCGCAGGCGACCACGATGACGTCCATGCCGGCCAGCACAGCGCTCGCCGGATTGGTGCCGTGGGCCGAGGCCGGGATCAGGCACACGTTGCGGTGACCTTCGCCGCGCGTCTGGTGGTATTTGCGGATCACCAGCAGGCCGGCGTACTCGCCCTGCGAGCCGGCATTCGGCTGGAAGGACATCGCGGCGAAGCCGGTGATTTCGCACAGCCGCTCTTCCAGCTCCTCGAACAGCTGCTGGTAGCCCTGCGCCTGTTCCAGCGGTACGAAGGGGTGCAGTGCCGCGAACAGCCGGTAGGTGACCGGTGTCATTTCGGTGGTCGAATTCAGCTTCATCGTGCACGAGCCGAGCGGAATCATCGAGCGGTCGAGTGCGATGTCGCGCGCGGCCAGCCGGCGCATGTAGCGCATCATTTCGGTTTCCGAGTGATAGCGCTGGAACACCGGATGCGTGAGGATGGCCGATTCGCGGCGCAGCCCGGCCGGAATGCAGCCGGCCACCAGAGCGTCCATCTCCGCCAGGTCGAGCACGCTGTCGGCGCGGGTGGCGAAACAGCCGAGCAGGCGCTTCAGTTCGCTGCGGCGCGACGTTTCGTCAAAGGCGGCCGACAGGCGGTCGGCGTCGATCACGTGCATGTTGAAGCCGGCTTCGCGCGCCCGCGCCGCGATGCGGCGGGCGATGCCCGGCACGCGCACCTGCACGGTGTCGAAGAAGGCGTCGTGCACCACCTCGAAACCGAGATCGCGCAGCCCCTGCGCGAACAGCACCGCCATCCGGTGCACCCGGTCGGCAATCGTGCGCAGGCCCTTGGGGCCGTGATACACCGCGTAGAAGGAGGCGATCACCGCCAGCAGCACCTGCGCGGTGCAGATATTGCTGTTCGCCTTTTCGCGGCGGATGTGCTGTTCGCGGGTCTGCAGGGCCATGCGCAGCGCCGGCTTGCCCTGCGCGTCGGTCGATACGCCGATGATGCGGCCCGGCATCTGCCGCTTGTGTTCGTCGCGGCAGGCGAAGAAGGCGGCGTGCGGGCCGCCGTAGCCCATCGGTACGCCGAAGCGCTGGGCGCTGCCGAACACCATGTCGGCGCTCGCGTCGCCCATCGCACCCGGTTCCTTCAGCAGCACCAGCGCCAGCGGGTCGGCCGCCACCGCGGACAGCGCACCGGCGGCGCGCGCCGCGGCGATCACCGGCGACGGATCGCGCAGCCGGCCGCTTGAGCCCGGATAGCTCACCAGTACGCCGAAGTATTCACCGTCGATGCCGGCCCACGGGTCACCGACCACCACCTCGATGCCCAGCGGTTCGGCGCGGGTGCGCACCACGGCCAGCGTCTGCGGATGGGTGTCGGCATCGACGATGAAGCGCGGCGTCTTCACCTTCGAAATGCGGTGCGCCATGGTCATCGCCTCGGCCGCGGCGGTGGCTTCGTCCAGCAGCGAGGCATTGGCCACCGGCAGGCCGGTCAGGTCGATCACCATCTGCTGGAAGTTCAGCAGCGCTTCCAGCCGGCCTTGCGAAATCTCCGCCTGATAGGGCGTGTAGGCGGTGTACCAGCTCGGGTTTTCAAGCACGTTGCGCTTGATGACATTGGGCGTGATGGTGTCGTAGTAGCCCATGCCGATCAGGCTGGTGTGCAGTTCGTTGCGCGCGAACATGCGGCGCAGCGCGTCGTCGACCACGCGTTCGGAACGCGGCGCCGGCAGGTTCAGCGGCGCATCGAGCTGGATGTCGGCGGGAATGGTCTGGGCGATCAGTTCGTCCAGGCTGGCGACGTCGAGTGCGGCCAGCATGACGGCCAGGTCGCGTTCGTCGGGGCCGATGTGGCGACGGATGAAGTCGCCGCGGTCTTCCAGCGCTTCGAGGGAGGGACGCTTGTCCATGGTTCAACAGTCCTTTCCGGGCCGCTTTTGGCGTGCCCTGTTTGAAGGTACCGGTCCGGCATCATGTCGACGTCGTGACCGGAGTCGAGGTTCAGCGTGTGAAGCTGTCTGTTCGTGATTCTTTCTGCGTATCTATCGGCAATAACGGTTGGGGACGAATGGAAATGAGGTGAGCGCGGTCGCCACCTTCTGGCCGCGCGAATCGATGAACAGCGGCGTACCGGCATTTTTCGCGGCGCGGTCGATCGACGCCATCGCGATCGGCCGGCCCAGCGTCGGGCTGTGGTTGCCGCTGGTGATGACGCCCAGTTCGCGGCCGTCGGCATCGACGATCTTCGCGCCCGCACGCTGCGGCGCGCGGCCTTCGGGCAGCAGCGCGACGCGCACCTTCGCCGGCGGGGCGGCGAATTCGGCCAGGATGATGTCCGCGCCGGGAAAGCCGCCCGCACGCAGGCCGCCGTTGCGGCGCGCCGGGGCGACCGCCCAGCCTATCGATGCGGTCACCGGCGTCGTGCCCTCGTCGATGTCGTTGCCGTACAGGCACATGCCGGCTTCCAGCCGCAGCGTGTCGCGCGCGCCCAGACCGATCCAGCGCACATCCGGATGCGCCAGCAGGCGCTCCGCGAAGGCAGGTGCGGCAGCGGCCGGCAGCGAAATTTCGAAGCCGTCCTCGCCGGTGTAGCCGGAACGGCTGAGCCGCAGCCCGCCGGCGACCGCGTCCGGGTACTCACGCACGTCGAGAAAGCGCAGACCGGCCACATCGGCCAGCGGCTGCAGCACCGCTTCGGCCTGCGGGCCCTGCAGCGCAAGCAGCGCACGGTCTTCATGCAGCGTCACGCTGCAGCCGGCGCCCGGCGGCTGGGCGGCGAACTGCGCCTGCACCTGGGCCAGGCGGGCGGCGTTGCACACCACATGAAAAACCGGGCCGACCTTCTGGATCATCAGGTCGTCGATGATGCCGCCGGCGTCGTTGGGCAGCAGCGCATAGGTCTGGCGGCCGTCAGGCAGCGCGACCAGGTCGGCGGTGGTGAGCGATTCCAGCCAGGCGCAGGCGCCGGGGCCGGACACTTCGATCTGCCCCATATGGGACACGTCGAACAGGCCGGCGTGGGCGCGGGTGTGGACATGTTCCTGCAGGATGCCCAGGGCGTACTGGATGGGCATGTCCCAGCCGGCGAAGGCGACCATTCTGGCGCCGGCGGCGAGATGCAGCGGGTGGAGCGGGGTGCGGCGCAGCGCCGCGGTGTTCGGGGTGTCCATCTTCGGAATCCTTTCCAGCGCCGCAGCCGGAGGGTGACCGGTAAAGCGCGTTGTGCCGGCACGCCGGGTGGGCGGGCCGAGGGCGCGCATGATGCCATGCAATAGACCATGAAATCGCAAGGCGGTGATGTCCCTGTTGCGTCAGGGCGACGCCGCCGCTGTGCCGGCTGCCGGGACAGCCGGGTGCCCGCGACGGTGGCGCGGGCGATTCAGGTCAAGCCGCTGACGCACTGCGTCACGGTACAATCGCGGCTTCTTTGAGGGGATGGACACATGGATATCGAACAGGCGCGCTTCAATATGGTTGAACAGCAGATCCGGCCGTGGGACGTGCTGGAGCAGGACGTGCTCGACCTGCTGTTCGTCGTGAAGCGCGAAACTTTCGTGCCCGCGCCGCTGCGCCAGCTCGCCTTCGTCGATACCGCGATTCCGCTGGCTCAGGGCGCCGCCATGCTCGAACCCAAGATCGAGGCGCGCGTGCTGCAGGAGCTGAAGCTGAAGAGCACCGACACCGTGCTCGAGATCGGTACCGGTTCCGGCTACATGGCGGCACTGCTCGGCGCCCGCGCCAGCCAGGTCACGACGGTGGAGATCGAACCGGCGCTGGCCGACGCAGCCCGCCAGAATCTGGCCGCTGCCGGCGCGCTGAACGTGCGGGTCGAGGTGGGTGACGGCGCTCAGGGCTGGTCGACGCACGCACCCTACGACGCGATCGTGGTGTCCGGCGCGCTGCCGGTGCTGCCGCAGGAGCTGGTCGCCCAGCTGCGTCCGGGTGGTCGCCTGATCGCCTTCATCGGCGAGGCGCCGGTCATGAACTGCGTGCTGGTGAAGCTGAACGCCGACGGCAGCACTGCGCAGGAAACCCTGTTCGAAACCGTGGTGCCGACGCTGCGCAATGCGCGCGGTGGCCAGCGTTTCGTGTTCTGAGGGCGACGCCATGCAGCAGTTGTCGGTCACCGATCTGGCCGCCTGGCTTGCCGATGGCAGCCGTGAACAGCCCCAGGTGCTGGACGTGCGTGAAGAGCAGGAATGGGCCATCTGCCGCATCGAAGGCAGCCGGCTCATGCCGATGAATACGGTGCCGTCGCGGGTGCAGGATCTCGACCCGGACCGGCCGCTGGTGTGCGTCTGCCACCACGGCGGCCGTTCGATGCAGGTGGCCATCTATCTCGAGCGCAACGGTTTTCCCGACGTGTACAACCTGAGCGGCGGGGTGGATGCCTGGGCGCTCGAGGTTGATCCGAAGATGGCGCGCTACTGACCCGACTGCGGCGACCGGATATGCGTGTTCCGAAAAGGGCTTTCGTGCTGGCGCTGGCGGTCTGCCTGTCGCCCGCGGTGCCGGCGGCTGACAGCCTGCTCGACGTGGCGCGCGCCGCGCTGGCGAACGACGCCCAGTTCCAGGGCGCACGCGCACAGCGCGACGCCGGTGCGGAAAAGCTGCCGCAGGCGCGCGCCGGTCTGCTGCCCAGCGTCACGCTGAATGGCACCACCCAGTGGAATGATGTCGAGGTAAGGGCGCCGGTCGAGCGCACCACCCAGTACAACTCGCACAACTTCGGCGTGCAGCTCACCCAGCCGCTGTTCCGCTGGGGCAACTGGGTGCAGTTCGAACAGGGCAAGCTGCAGGTGGCGGCCGCCGACGCCCAGCTCGCGCTGGCGCGGCAGGACGTGCTGCTGCGTGCCGCCCAGGCCTATTTCGACCTGCTTTACGCGCAGGACGTGCTCACTTCCATCGTTGCGCAGAAGACCGCCGCCGCCGAACAGCTTGAGCTGGCGCGGCGCAGCTTCGAAGTGGGTACGGTCACCATTACCGACGTGCACGAGGCGCAGTCGCGCTTCGATCTCGCCGGCGCGCAGGAAATCGCGGCGCGCAGCGATATCGAGGTGAAGCGGCACGCGCTGGCGGTGATTACCGGCCGGGTGCCGGACGCACTGCGCGGCCTGCGGCCGGACGTGACCGTGTCGCTGCCGCAGCCGGCCCGCATGGAAGACTGGGTCGAACGCGCGCAGACCGAAAGCCTGTCGGTGCTGGCACAGCAGGCCAACCAGGAAATAGCCCGGCGCGAAATCGAGCGCCAGCGCGCCGGTCATTACCCCTCGGTCGATCTGGTGGCCACCTACGGCCAGAACAAGACGGTGATCACCTTCGCCGGCGCGCCGCTGAACAACGAAACCACCACCGGCACCGTGGGCGTGCAGGTGTCGGTGCCGCTGTTCCAGGGTTTCGGGCAGGAGTCGCGCGTGCGCGAGTCGGCGCATCTGCTCGACCGTGCCAGCGCCGATCTGGATTTCGCGCGCCGCACCGCGGCGCTGCAGGCGCGCCAGGCCTGGCTGGGCGTGGCCAACGGCATCGCCCAGACCGCCGCGCTGCGGGCCGCACAGGTGTCGTCTCAGTCCTCGCTCGACGCCAACAGGCTGGGGTACGAGGTCGGTGTGCGCATCAATATCGACGTGCTGAATGCCCAGCAGCAGCTCTACCTGACCCGCCGCGATCTGGCGAAGGCGCGTTACGACACGCTGCTGGCGCAGCTGCGGCTCAAGGCCGCAGCCGGCCAGCTGGCCGAGCCCGAAATCGAGGCGGTGAACGGCCTGCTCGAATAGCGCCGTTCGCTGATCGCCGGCCTCAGCCCAGCGCCGCGATCACTTCGGGCGGCGCCTGCACCAGTTCGATCAGCACCCCTTCGCCGCTGAGCGGGAAGTCGCCATTGCCCTTGGGGTGGATGAACACGATGTCGTGACCGGCCGCGCCGCGGCGGATGCCGCCCGGCGTGAAGCGCATGCCCTGCGCGGTCAGCCATTCGACCGCCGTCGGCAGGTCGTCCACCCACAGGCCGATATGGTTCAGCGGCGGTTCGTCGACGCGCGGCTTCTTCGCAGGATCCAGCGGCTGCATCAGGTCCACCTCGACTCGGTGCGCGCCGCCGCCCAGCACCGCGATGTCCTCGACCACGTTTTCGCGCTCCGAGGTGAAATCGCCTTCCAGACCGAGGCCGAACAGATCCACCCACAGGCGGCGCAGCTTCATCCGGTCCGGACCGCCGATGGCGATCTGCTGCAGGCCGAGGATGCGGAAAGGACGGCTCATGGATTCACTCCTGTAGTGCGACGGTAGGACCGGATCATCATCACGATGCCGGCGGCGATCATGGGCAGGCTCAGCCACTGGCCCATCGACAGTCCGCCGGCCAGCAGGCCGAGGAAGTCGTCCGGCTCACGGCCGAATTCGGCCAGGAAACGGAAGCCGCCGTAGCCGATCAGGAACATTGCGCTGACCGCGGCCAGCGGGCGCGGCCGGCGGGAAAACCACCACAGCAGCACGAACAGCCCCAGCCCTTCGCCAGCGAACTGGTAGAGCTGTGACGGGTGGCGCGGCAGCATGTCCACGGTCGGGAAAATCATGGCCCAGGGCACGTCGGTCACCCGGCCCACCAGTTCTGCGTTCAGGAAGTTGCCGATGCGGCCGGCGGCCAGACCCAGCGGCACCAGCGGTGCGATGAAGTCGGTCAGCTGGAAGAAACGCCAGCCGGCGCGACGCGCGAACAGCGCGGCCGCGATCAACACGCCGAGGAAGCCGCCGTGAAAGCTCATTCCGCCGGACCAGATGGCCGGAATCTCGGTCCAGTGCTCAAGGAAGTAGCCCGGCTTGTAGAACAGCACATAGCCCAGCCGGCCGCCCAGCACCACGCCCAGCACGCCGTAGAACAGCAGGTCGTCGATCTGCTTCGCGTCCAGCGTGGCCACGCCCTGTGCCGCCAGCCGCTTCGCATGGGCGCGGCCCAGCAGCATGAAGGCGATGAAGGCGACCAGATACATGAGCCCGTACCAGCGCACGGCCAGCGGGCCGAGTTCGAAGGCGATCGGGGAAATGGTGGGGTGGATCAGGTAATCGTGTACGGGCACGGCGGGCAGGGCAGGCAGAGCCTGAAGTTGGAACACCAGCCGGACAGTTTACCGTCAAGCCGTCGGCCGGGTCGCTCAGCCGTTGCAGGAGATGGAAAACCGCTCGTCCATCAAGGCCTTGCGCCGTACCCGGAAGTGCTCCAGTTCCGGAATGCTCAGTGGCTGGCGGGTGGCGGCGTCGATCCGGCGCACGGTTTCGTCGATCGCCGCGCAGCGGGCGTCGTGCGTGCGGGCCGGTGATGCAGCCGCGCTGCGCACCGGCTGGCGGGCCGCATGGCGGGCACGCTCCGCCTGCACCTGCGCCAGCTGGTCGGCATAGCTGCGGTCCGGCGACAGGCCGGCCGAGGCGGGTGCCACGGCCAGTGCTTCCGCCTGCGTGCCGCAGGGATGGTCCGCATAGACGGTGCGGCCGTTCTCGCGACACTTGTAGATGCCACCGGATGCAGGGCCGGTTGTGGCGAAGTCGCGTCCGGCGGGTCGTTCCGTGAGCCGTGCGTCCGGCTTTGCGTGCGGCGTCGGCGTGTGGATGGCCCGAGGCGGCGAAACGCGCGTGTCTGCCGCCCGGACATCGGCGTGGGGCGCGACCGGCGCGGGTGCCAGCAGCCTGCCCAGGCCGACCAGCCCGCCGCCCACGATGAGCAGTGCACCGGCCAGCGACAGTGCCGACAGCAGCGGGCTTTTTTCCTGCGCAGGGGTGCGGCGTGCCATGGCGGAGTCCTTGTGGGAAGCCGCCGATGTTAGAACCCTGTCATCGACATCCGGGCCATCATCGTCCGTATGGACGAGCGGTTCAGCCCCGCGCCCCGAACAGCGCGGTGCCTACCCGGACGATGGTTGCGCCTTCCGCGATGGCGGCTTCCAGGTCCTGCGACATGCCCATGGACAGCGTGTCCAGCCGGTGGCCGCGCGCGTTCAGGTCGTCTTTCAGCTGCCGTAAATGGGCAAAACGGCGGCGCTGGAGGGCGACATCATCGGTCGGTTCGGGTATCGCCATCAGGCCGCGCAGCATGAGGCGGGGCAGCGCGGCCACCGCGTCGGCCAGCGCCGGCAGTGCATCGGGCTCGACGCCGCTTTTCGAGTCCTCGCCACTCACGTTTACCTGCAGACAGATGTTCAGCGGCGGCCGCTGCGGGTCGCGCTGTTCCGACAGCCGGGCGGCGATCTTCTCGCGGTCGATCGAATGCACCCAGTCGAAGCAGCCGGCCACCGGCCGCGTCTTGTTGCTCTGGATCGGGCCGATGAAATGCCATTCCAGCTCAAGACCGGCCGCTTCCAGCCGTTGAGCCTTGTCGCATCCTTCCTGCACGTAGTTTTCGCCGAAGGCGCGCTGCCCGGCCGCATGGGCGGCGATGATGTCGGCGTCCGGCTTGGTCTTGCTCACCGCCAGCAGCGTGATGCCGGCGGGGTCGCGCCCGCAGGCCCGGGCGGCTTCTTCGATACGGTGCCGAATTGCTTGCAGGTTGTCTGAAATGCTCATCATAATGCCCTGAATTTCTTCGAATTATAGGCGGGGTCCGGCGTCGCCAGAACCGGGCCCTGCTGCTTGCCCAACGTTTCCGAGGTCTCCATGGACATCACCGAACTGCTCGCGTTTTCCGTCAAGAACAAGGCGTCCGATCTTCACCTGTCCGCCGGTCTGCCGCCGATGATCCGGGTGCATGGCGACGTGCGCCGGATCAATCTGCCGCCGATGGAGCACAAGGACGTGCACGGCATGATCTACGACATCATGAACGACACCCAGCGCAAGGTGTATGAGGAGCACCTGGAGTGCGACTTCTCGTTCGCGGTGCCCAATCTGGCGCGCTTCCGGGTCAATGCCTTCGTGCAGAACCGGGGCGCGGGTGCGGTGTTCCGGACCATTCCGTCCAAGGTGCTCACGCTGGAGGACCTGAAGGCGCCGAAGATTTTCCAGGACATCGCGAACACGCCGCGCGGCATCGTGCTGGTGACCGGCCCGACCGGCTCCGGCAAGTCGACCACGCTGGCGGCCATGGTCGATTACATCAACGAGAACGAGTACGGCCACATCCTGACCGTAGAGGACCCGATCGAATTCGTGCACGAATCGAAGCGCTGCCTGATCAATCAGCGCGAGGTCGGCCCGCACACGCTCAGTTTCTCGAACGCGCTGCGCTCGGCGCTGCGGGAAGATCCGGACGTGATCCTGGTCGGTGAAATGCGTGACCTCGAAACCATACGACTGGCGCTGACCGCGGCCGAAACCGGCCACCTGGTGTTCGGCACGCTGCACACCTCGAGCGCCGCGAAAACCATCGACCGTATCGTCGACGTGTTCCCGGCCGAGGAGAAGGAAATGGTGCGGGCCATGCTGTCGGAGTCGCTGCGTGCGGTCATTTCGCAGACCCTGCTGAAGACCAAGGACGGCAACGGCCGGGTGGCGGCGCACGAAATCATGGTCGGCTCGCCGGCCATCCGCAACCTGATCCGCGAGAACAAGATCGCGCAGATGTATTCCGCCATCCAGACTGGCCAGAGCATGGGCATGCAGACGCTGGATCAGAACCTGACCGAACTTGTCCGCCGCAACGTGATCTCGCCGGGTGAGGCCCGTACCAAGGCACAGAACAAGGACATGTTCGTCGGCTGATGCCGGCGCCTGCCGCTACACTGAACGCAACGACCGCCGCGGAGAGCGCAGATGGAAAGAGATCAGGCCCTCAAATTCATGTACGACCTGCTGCGCCTGATGGTGACCAAGCGTGGGTCGGATCTGTTCGTGACCGTCGGCTTTCCGCCGGCGATCAAGGTCGATGGCCGCATCGTGCCGCAGTCCAACCAGTCGCTGACGCCGCAGCACACCGCCGAACTGGCACGCGCCATCATGAACGACCGGCAGGCGGCCGAATTCGAGTCGACCAAGGAATGCAATTTCGCGATCTCGCCGGCCGGCATCGGCCGCTTCCGCGTCAATGCCTTCGTGCAGCAGGGCAAGATAGGCTGCATCCTGCGCACCATCAACGCCAAGATTCCGACGCTGGACGAACTGAATCTGCCGACCGTGCTGAAAGACGTTGCGATGACCAAGCGTGGTCTGGTCATCTTCGTTGGCGGTACCGGCACCGGCAAGACCACCTCGCTGGCGGCGCTGGTGGACTGGCGCAACACCCACAGCTACGGCCACATCATCACGATTGAGGACCCGATCGAGTATGTGCATGACCACAAGAACTGCGTGGTGACGCAGCGCGAGGTCGGGCTGGATACCGCCGACTGGGAAATCGCGCTGAAGAACACGCTGCGGCAGGCACCTGACGTCATCCTGATGGGTGAAATCCGCGACCGCGAAACGATGGAGCACGCCATCCAGTTCGCCGAAACCGGCCACCTCTGCCTGGCTACGCTGCACGCCAACAGTTCCAATCAGGCGATCGACCGCATCATCAATTTCTTCCCGGAAAACAAGCGGGAGCAGTTGCTGATGGACCTGTCACTGAACCTGCGGGCGATGATCTCCCAGCGTCTGGTGCCGCTGAAGGAAGGCAAGGGCCGGGCGGCCGCGATCGAGGTGATGCTGAATTCGCCACTGATTGCCGACCACATCTTCAAGGGCAATATCGGCGAGATCAAGGACGTGATGAAGCGCTCGCGCGAGCTGGGCATGCAGACCTTCGACCAGGCGCTGTTCGACCTGTACGAAGCCGGCCGCATCAATTACGAGGACGCGCTGCGCAATGCCGATTCGGTCAACGATCTGCGCCTGCAGATCAAGCTCAACAGCAAGGAAGCGCAGGACCGCAACCTGAATACCAGCGGGCTGGATCTGGTGTGAGGGCGGGCTGCTGACCTAAGGCTGCGGACGGCGGATCGCATGGGCCGCATCGCGGCGGGGGCGCCGCTCCCACAGCGCCTGTCAGAGCGACGGGGCCGGATTTTGTGGGAGCGGCGCCCCCGCCGCGATTCAGGCCTTGAAACGCAGCAGGCGGTTGCCGCTTCCGCTGATCGAGTTCAGCGCACCACCAGCACCGAGCACGGCGCGTGGTGCAGCACGTTGGTGCTGACCGAACCCATCACGATACGCTTGGCCAGATTCAGGCCGCGCGTGCCGAGGATGATGAGGTCGGCCTTCTGTTCGACCGCTTCGTCGATCAGCGCATCGGCCGGTTCGCCCATCATCAGTTTGGTCTGCACGGTGCGACCCGCTGCGGCCAGTTCCTTGGCCATTTTCTGCAGTGCTTCACGCGCGGCATCGATTTCCGCCTGATCCACTTCGATCGCCGTGCCGCGTATGCCCAGCGCCGGGCCGCGCACCACCGATACCAGGACTGCGTCGACCGGGCCGGTCAGCAGTTTCAGCTGATCGACCGCCTTGTGGGCGTGTTCCGAACCGTCATAAGCCACCACCACCTTCATCGTGCTCTCCTCCGGTTGCATGAGCCGTGCATCTGCGCGGCTCATGCATTATTCGTAGCCGCCTGGCCATCCGGCAATGCTCAGGAAGGAGTAATCCCTATTGGGTATGGGGTCTTTGCGGGCCGTTCAGCGATCAGCCGCCACGCAGTAGCCCGTCAGCAGCCGCACTGGCGGATGACCGGGCGCTCCGCCAGCAGCCCCAGTGTTTCTTCGATGCCGAGGCCGGATTCGAGCAGTGCGGCGCCGTCGAAGCACCACGACAGGTCGGTGTTCGGTTCCAGCACCGCTTCGCCGGTCTGGCTGTCGAACACTTCGTGCAGCCAGAAGCCGTGTTCGCTGCGGCTGCGCACCTGGTAGCGCCTCGCGCTCATGGCGCCGCCCGGTCCGGATGCAGCGAAAGGTAGCGCAGCCAGGCCAGCCAGCCGGTCACCACGAAGGCCGCCATGCCGGCCGCCAGATGCAGCGGTTCGCCCCACAGCAGCGGCACCACCAGACCTGCGGCCGCGGTATTGGTGAGCGACTGCACGAAGGCCTGGCAGGACGACACCATGCCGCGTGCGCGCGGGAACAGTTCGAGCGCCAGCAGCGACAGGATGGGCATGGCCAGCGCCTGGCCGATGTTGAAAAGAGCCACCGGCAGCACCGCCCACGGCAGGCTGGCGGGCACCAGCAGATTCATCACCACATTGATCAGCGCGGCGCTCAGCATGATGGTGTAGGCGATCTTCAGCTGGCGCTGCGGCGCCAGCCGGCCGGCCAGCCGGCGCGCCAGCCAGGAGCCGGTCATCATGCCGGCCACGGTCGGGCCGAACAGCCAGGCGAAACCCTGAGGCGACACGCCCAGGTGTTCCATCAGGAAGGTGGGCGCAGACATCACGTACAGGAAGAAGCCGGCGAAATTCATCGATACCGCGAGCACCAGCGCCTGCAATGCAGGGTGGGCGTACATGTGGGCGTAGTCCCGCGCCAGCTTCACCGGGTGCAGGCTGCGCCGGTGGTCCGGGTCCAGCGTTTCCGGCAGCCGCACCAGGCAGACCGCCCACATCAGGGCTGAATAGGCGGCCAGGAACCAGAACACCGCGCGCCAGCCGGACAGCGCGAACACCCAGCCGCCGATGATGGGCGCGGCCGCCGGCGCCAGCGCGAACAGCAGCTGTATCGTGCTCATCAGCCGCTGCGCCTGGGCGCCGTCGAACAGGTCGCGCACGATGGCACGGCCGACCACCATGCCGGCGCCGGCGCACATGCCCTGCAGCGCACGGGCGATCCACAGATGCTCGATCTGTGTCGCCAGCGCGCAGCCGACCGAGGTCAGGAAGAACATGACCAGCGACCACAGCACCACCCGTCGCCGGCCGAGCGCGTCGGCCAGCGCGCCGTGCCACAGCGTCATCAGCGCGAAGAAGCCGAGATAGATGGTGAGCGACTGCTGCACTTCCAGCTTGGTCGCGCCCAGTTCTTCGGCGATGGCCGGGAAGGCCGGCAGATAGGTGTCGATCGCGAACGGACCGATGGCGGACAGCGCCGCCAGCACCATCGCCAGGCTGCGGGGCGAGCGACTCACTTCGGAGCGGTGGCCGGCGCGGGCTGTGCAGGCAGCGCCGGCGGTGTGCTGCGCTCGGTATCCGGTACGTCGACCACCCGCACGTCGCTGACAAAGTACTGGGTTTCACCGAAGCACGAGGTGGGCACGCCGATGTGCTGTTCGTAGTGCAGCGACACCCGCTGGCCCATGCTTTCGTTCAGCTTGCGGGCCACCTCCGGGTCGCGCACCGAGAACTCGAATTTCTCGGTCAGCGTGCCGGGCATGGTGACCATGGCCAGTTCGCCTTCCCAGGTCTTGCAGACCCAGCCCTTGTTGGAGAACTTCTGCACGTAGCCGGCGCGCTCGCCGGTGGAGTAGCTCCAGTTCAGCACGACCCAGGTGTAGCCGCCGAACAGCGCGATCAGCAGGGCGAGGACGGAAACGATGCGCATGCCGTTCTCCGGATTCTTACAGGCCGAGCCGCTGCCAGATGGTCGAGGTGAGCCCCGCCTGGTTCAGCGTGTAGAAGTGCAGGCCCGGCGCGCCGCCGGCCAGCAGGCGTTCGCACAGCGTGGTGACCACGTCCAGGCCATAGGCCTTGACCGAGGCGGCGTCGTCGCCGAAGCCTTCGAACTTGCGCTGCA
Source organism: Methyloversatilis sp. (assembly GCA_041639545.1). GTDB lineage: Bacteria > Pseudomonadota > Gammaproteobacteria > Burkholderiales > Rhodocyclaceae > Methyloversatilis. The sequence goes on from JBEQBZ010000013.1 coordinate 83,085, forward strand.
TCCAGCGCGGAATTTCCGCGCCGCAGGCTTCCGAGAAGCGCGCGATCTTCGAGAAGTTGGCGATCGGCATGATGCCCGGGTAGATCGGCGCATCGACGCCCATCGCGCGCGCGTCGTCGACGAAGGCGAAGTAGGCGTCGGTGTTGTAGAAGTACTGGGTGATGGCCGAATCGGCGCCGGCCTTCATTTTGCGCACGAAGGCCTGCAGATCCTTGGCCGCGCTGCGCGCCTGCGGATGCACTTCCGGGTAGGCCGCCACCTCGATGTGGAACCAGTCGCCGGTTTCCTGTCGCACGAATTCGACCAGTTCGTTGGCGTAGCGGAAGTCGCCCGGGTCGACCACGCCCGAGGGCAGGTCACCGCGCAGGGCCACCATGTGGTGGATGCCTTCTTCCTTGTAGCGCTCCAGCGTCTGCCGCAGGTTGTCGCGGGTCGAGCCGATGCAGGACAGGTGGGGCGCGGCGTTCAGGCCTTCGGCCTTCATTTCGAGCACGGTTTCCAGCGTGCGGTCACGCGTGGTGCCGCCGGCGCCGTAGGTGACCGAGAAGAAGGACGGATTGAGCTGGCGCAGCTGACGGCGGGTGGCGCGCAGCTTTTCCGCACCCTCTTCGGTGGCCGGCGGGAAGAATTCGACGCTGCAGATGCGCGTGTTCGTGTCAGTCATGGTGTCCGGTCGCGTCACGCCGGGCCGCGTGCATGAAGAACTCGCGGTTGCCGTCGCCGCCCTTGATCGGGCTGTCGAAGTAATCCAGTACGCTCAGGCGGTTCGCGTCGGCGAACGCGCGCATGCGCACCTCCAGGGCCGGGTATTGTGCCGCATCGCGCACGATGCCGCCTTTCCCGAGTGCGTCCGGCCCCAGTTCGAACTGCGGTTTCACCAGCGTGAGCACCTGTCCGCCGGGCGCCAGCAGCGCCGGCCACTGCGGCAGCAGCAGCGTCAGTGAAATGAAGCTGGCGTCGCACACGATGAGGTCGAAGCCGCCCGCCGCCCTGTGCATACCGAGCGCAGCGGCGTCCAGCGTGCGCGCATTCAGGTGCTCGATGCAGACCACGCGCGGGTCACCGCGCAGCCGCGGGTCCAGCTGGCCGTGGCCGACCTCGACACCGACCACGCGCGCGGCGCCGCGCTGGATCAGGCAGTCGGTGAAACCGCCGGTGCTCTGACCGACGTCGAGGCAGTTCAGGCCGCTCACCGCCAGCCGGGCCCGGTCGAGCGCGCCGGCCAGCTTCAGCCCGCCGCGCGATACGTAGCGATCTTCGTCCGATACCTCCACCTGCAGTTCGGCGCTGTCCGGAATGTCCTGCGCCGGTTTGGTCACCACGGTCCAGCCGGCGGCCGATGCGACCCGCACCCGCCCGGCCGCGATCAGGGCCTGGGCGACGGTGCGGGAACGGGCGAGGCTGCGGGCGACGAGTATCTGGTCGGCTCTCATGGACGTTCGGCGGGGGAGGAGCGCGGATGAGAACCGAGAATGGCCGCCGTCGCAAGCGCGAAGGTGCGTTTTGGCGCAGGGCAGCCGGTAGGACGTTCTGCGGGAGCGGCACCCTGCCGGGATTGCGGCCTCAAAATGCAGACGGTGCGGGATCGGGTGCCCCATCGCGGCGAGGCGCCGCTCCCACCGGGACTCCGGGCGACGGACTGAGCGGGGTTTTGTGGGCGCGGCGCCTCACCGCGATTGCAGCCTGGAAAACGAGACGCTGCGGGCATCGGCCCCCCGGGTCGAGGCGCAGGGTGCTGCGCCCAGGGTCTGGCGACTTGCACGTCGACCGGATCCACATCCACATGCCAGCGCACCCCGCGGGCGAGCCGCAGCCGGTACAGGTTGGCGATGCGAGGCGCCGCTTTCACAGGGACTTCGGGCAACGGACTGAGCGGGGTTCGTGGGAGCGGCGCCTCGCCGCGATTGCGGCCCGGAAAAAAGGAGACGCCGCGGGCATTGGCCTCCGGTCGGGGCGCAGGGTGCTGCGCCCACGGTCCGGCGACTTACACCTCGACCGGATCCACATCCACGTGCCAGCGCAGCCCGCGGGCGAGTCGCAGCCGGTAAAGATTGGCGATCCACGGCCGCAGCAGCGCGCGCAGCTGCGGGCGGCTGCGCGATTCCACCACCAGCTGGGCGCGTTCGCGGTTGGCCCGTCTCACCATGCGCATCGGCACCACGTCATACACCTGCACGCCCTCGACCTGCAGCGCCTGTGCGGCGCGGCGGGCGGCTTCGAGAAAATCGAGCGCGGGCTGCAGTTCCGGTGCGTCAGCACTCAGCATGAGCTGGAAGCCGTGCGGCGGCAGGCCCAGCAGCGCGCGTTCGTCCAGCTGGCTGCGCGCGAAGCCGTCGAAATCGTGCGCCTTCAGCGCGGCGAACAGCGGGTGTTCGGGCTGGGCGGTCTGGATCAGCACCTCGCCTGCGGTGTCGCCACGGCCGGCGCGACCGCCCACCTGCATCAGCTGGGCGAACAGCCGCTCCTGCGCGCGGAAGTCGGCGGCGTGCAGCGAGGCGTCGGCACCGATCACGCCGACCAGCGTGATGCCCGGAAAGTCGTGGCCCTTGGCCAGCAGCTGGGTGCCGACCACCAGGTCGACCTCGCCGCGGCGGATGCGGTCCAGCTGTTCCTGCCAGTGTTCGCGGCCGCGCACGCTGTCGCGGTCGATGCGCAGCAGCCGGGCCTGCGGAAAGCGGCTGGCCAGCGTTTCTTCCAGCCGCTGGGTGCCGCGGCCGTAGCCCTGGATGTCCTGGTTGCCACATTCCGGGCAGGCGTGCGGCACCGGGCCTTCGGCGCCGCAGTGGTGGCAGCGCAGCCGGCGGTCGGCCGCGTGCAGCACCAGATTGGCGGTGCACTGGGTGCAGCCGGCGGCCCAGCCGCAGGCCGGGCAGCTCAGCACCGGTGCGTAGCCGCGGCGGTTGATGAACAGCAGGGTCTGTTCGCCGCGCGTGAGCCGGCTTTCGATCGCCCTGGTCATCGGCTGGCTCAGGCCGTCGGTGGCGCGGAACACCCGGGTATCGACCAGGTGCACCTCCGGCAGCTTCGCCTCGCCGGCGCGGGCATTCAGCCGCAGCCAGCGGTAGCGGCCGTCGATCGCGTGGCGCAGGCTTTCCAGCGACGGGGTGGCGCTGCCCAGCACGATGGGGACGTTTTCATGGCGGGCACGCCAGATCGCCACGTCGCGCGCCGAATAGCGCACGCCTTCGGTCTGCCGGAAGGACGGGTCGTGCTCTTCGTCCAGCACGATGCAGCCCAGCCGCGGCAGCGGCGCGAATACCGCCAGCCGGGTGCCGAGCAGGATGTCCGCCTCACCCGACTGTGCTGCCGCCCAGGCCATGGCGCGGGCGCCGTCGCTCATTTCGCTGTGCATCACATGTAAACAGGCGCGCGGGAAGCGGGCGGCCACCCGGGCGTGCAACTGCGGGGTGAGCGCGATTTCCGGCACCAGCAGCAGGCTTTGCCGGCCGGCGGCGATCTGGTCCTCGATCAGCCGCAGATAGACCTCGGTCTTGCCGCTGCCGGTGACGCCGTGCAGCAGACTGGCGGTGAAACCGCCGTCGGCTCGCAGGGTGTCGAGTGCGCTTGCCTGGTCGGCGGTCAGGGTGTGGGCGGTTTCGGCCGGTGCCTGCGGCAGCGCCAGTTCCACCCAGCCTTCGGCCAGCAGGCGCTCCAGCGCCGCTCCGGCGCGTGAGGACAGCGCCCGCAGTTCGGCTTCGTTCAGTTCGCCGGCGGCGTCCAGCGCGGCGATGAGCTTGCGACCGACGTCGCGCGCCGGCAGCGAGGCGGCGGCGGCCTGCCCGGCCGCGGTGGCGCGGAAGCGGCGGTGAGCGCGTTCGGCCCGGGTGGCGCTGATGGCGGGCGGGGCGGCCATGGCCGCCACTTCGCCGATCGGCTGCTGGTAGTAATCGGCGACGAATGCCACCAGTGCACGCCAGCGCCCGGGCAGCGGCGGCTGGCCGTCGTCGCAGCCCACGAGTGGCTTGATCCGCGACGGATCGAGGTCCGACCCGTCGCGCCAGCCCCAGGCGATGCCCCACAGTTCGCTGCGACCGAAGGGCACGCGCACCCGCTGACCGGGCTCGACCGCCGGAAAGGCTGAGGCGTCGTAATCGAACAGCGCGGGGAGCGGGCGCGGAAGGGCCACCTGCAGCAGATGGGCCGGCGGGTTTGCTGCGGTGCTTTCCAAGCCCGGAAGCGGGGTGTTAATGGATTCAGTGACTTGCGGCATGTCGTTCAACAAGACTGCTCGGTTGTGTCCGCAACGCACTCATCCGGCACGATTTTGAAAGCCCGAAAAGCTGTGGATAACTTTGTGGGAAACTTCGTTGCTATCCGTCACGAAGCCGACATGTCCAGCCACCAAATTTTCCAGCAGGCGTCAAGAAAAAAATACTTACTTGTTTTTCAATGACTTGCTTCGTCGTGCCTTGTGGAGGACAGCAGCTTTGGCTTGCGGACGGCCTGTGCGGCCGACTGTGCATAAGTCAACCCCCTCTGGCCGCCCGACTGTGCAAGAAACGGCCGGTGACGCCCGCCCGGCCCGGTTTTCAGCCTGCGCGCAGCGCCCGGCTGTGGCGATGCACTTCGTCGACCAGCGCGGCCACATGTTCCGGCGGCGTGTGCTGCGAAATGCCGTGACCGAGGTTGAACACATGGCCCGGATGATTGCCGTAGCTGTCGAGGATGCGGCGGGCTTCGCGGCGGATGCCCTCCGGGTGGGCGAACAGCGCGGTCGGGTCGAAATTGCCCTGCAGCGCCACCTTGTCGCCGACCCGCTGGCGGGCCAGACCGATGTCGGTGGTCCAGTCCAGCCCGAGCGCGTCGGCGCCGGCCTCGACCTGCGCCTCCAGCCACTGGCCACCGCCCTTGGTGAACATGATGACCGGCACGCGCTGGCCGTCCTTTTCCCGCTTCAGGCCGGCGATGATGCGCTGCATGTAGGCCAGCGAGAACTCGCGATAGCCGTGGGCCGACAGCGCGCCGCCCCAGGAATCGAAAATCATCACCGCCTGCGCACCCGCTTCGATCTGCGCGTTCAGGTAGTCGGTGACGGCTTTCGCGGTGACCGACAGCATGTGGTGCAGCAGTTCCGGTCGGTCCAGCATCAGCGTCTTCAGGTGACGGTAGTCGTCCGACGCACCGCCCTCGACCATGTAGCAGGCCAGCGTCCACGGGCTGCCGGAAAAGCCGATCAGCGGCACCCGGCCGTCCAGCGCGCGGCGGATTTCGCTCACTGCGTCAATGACATAGCCCAGTTCGGCCGTGGGGTCGGGGGCGGCCAGTGCGCGGATGGCTTCTTCCGAACGCAGCGGGCGTTCGAATTTCGGGCCTTCGCCTTCAGCGAAGTACAGGCCCAGACCCATGGCGTCCGGCACGGTCAGGATGTCGGAAAACAGGATGGCGGCGTCGAGCGGGAAACGGTCCAGCGGCTGCAGCGTCACTTCGCAGGCCATGGCCGGCGATTTGCACAGCTGCAGGAAGCTGCCGGCGCGGCGACGGGTGGCGCAGTACTCAGGCAGGTAGCGGCCGGCCTGGCGCATCAGCCAGATCGGCGTGTAGTCGGTGGGCTGGCGCAGCAGCGCGCGCAGGAAGGTGTCGTTGCGAAGTGCGGACATGGAAAATCCTTGATGATCAGCCGCAAGGATAGCCGATGCGCCCGCCGGTCAGCCCGGACAGGCGAAGATCGGGCCTATTTGCGCCAGAAACCGGGGGTAAACAGGATGAGCAGCGACATCACCTCCAGGCGGCCGAGCAGCATGGCGAAGCTGCACACCCAGGTCTGGAAGTCGTCGAGTCCCTGGTAGTTGCTGGCCGGGCCGACGACGCCGAGGCCAGGGCCGGCATTGTTGATCATCGCGATGATGGCGGTGAAGGAGGACATGAAGTCCAGCCCGGAAAGCAGCAGCGTGAAAGTGAGCAGCACGATGCTCATGAAGTACAGGAAGATGAACCCGAGCACTGAATGCGCCACGCTGTCCGGCACACAGGTGGTGCCCACCTTGAGCGGGCGCACCGCGTTCGGGTGCAGCAGCTTGAGCATGTCACGCCGCGCCTGGCCGATCAGGATGAGGGTGCGCACCATCTTGATGCCGCCGCCGGTCGAACCGGAACTGGCGGTGACGCAGGAAAGGAACAGCATCCACAGCGGCACGAACAGTGGCCACTGCGCATAGTCGGTGCTGGCGAAGCCGCAGTCGGTGGCGATGGACACCAGATTGAAGCTCACGTGGCGAAGCGCTGTCCAGTAGCTTGCGTAGGTCCCCTGATCCACCAGATAGCCGGCCAGAAGCAGGCTGCTGCCGATGCAGGCGATGAGCACGCCGCGCACCTCGAAGTCCTGCGCATACACCTTGAGCGAGCGGCCGCGGAAGGCCAGGAAATGGGTGGCGAAGTTCATCGCCGCCACCAGCATGAAGAAGGTGAGCACGCCTTCTATCCAGGGCGAATCGAAGGCGCCGACGCTGGCATCGCGGGTGGACAGACCGCCCAGGCCCATCGCCGCGAAGGCGTGGCACACCGCGTCGAACCAGCTCATGCCGGCCAGATGCAGGGCCAGCACGCACAGCACGGTAATGCCGAAATACACCAGATAGAGTGCCTTGGCGGTGTCGGCGATGCGAGCGGTGAGCTTGCCTTCCTTCATCGGCCCTGGCGTTTCCGCCTTGTACAGCTGGCTCCCGCCCACGCCCAGCAAGGGCAGGATGGCGACCGCGAACACGATGATGCCCATGCCGCCTATCCAGTTCAGAAGGTGGCGCCACAGATTGACCGACTGCGGCGCGTGGTCCAGCCCGGTCATCACGGTCGCGCCGGTGGTGGTCAGACCGGACATCGTTTCGAAGAAGGCGTCGGTGAAACTCATGCTGTCGTAGGCCAGCATCAGCGGCACCGCGGCGATGGCCGACATGAGCACCCAGGACAGCGTGACCAGCAGAAAGCCGTCGCGCGGCTTCAGTTCGCGGATGTGGCGACGTGTGCCGATGTAGAGCAGCAGGCCGCCGGCCGCGCTGATCGCCATGCCGTCGATGAAGTGCCAGAGCATGCCGTCGTGAAAGATCAGCGAGCCGGCGATGGGCACCAGATAGGTGAGGCTGAATACCGTCAGCAGGCGGCCCAGCACATTGACGACGTGCAGCATCAGAAGAACCCGAAGCCGACCTGGAACAGCTGCTCGACACGTGCAACGATGCGTCGGGTGGTGCAGAACACGATGACGTGATCTTCCGGCTCGATCAGTGTGTCGTGGTGCGGAATGATGACCCGCTCCTCGGTTTCGGTCACGGTGATGTCCGACATGCGGGCCATCACCTCGCGCGAACTGCGACGCACGATGGCACCGATCATGGCGCCGTCCGGCAGCCGGATTTCGTCAAGCCGCCGGCCGACCACCTTGGAGGTCTTGCGGTCGCCGTGCGCCACCAGTTCGAGCGCCTCGGCCGCGCCGCGCCGCAGGCTGTGCACCGCCGCCACGTCGCCGCGGCGCACGTGGGCCAGCAGCGAGCCGATGGACACCTGGGCCGGCGAGATGGCGATGTCGATGCGTCCGGCCTGCACCAGATCGGCGTAGGCGCGCCGGTTGATCAGCGCCACCACGCGGTGCGCGCCCATGCGCTTGGCCATCAGCGAGGACATGATGTTGTTCTCGTCGTCATTGGTCAGCGCGAGATACAGATCCATGTCATCGACGTTCTCGGCTTCGAGCAGCATTTCGTCGGTGGTATCGCCCTGCAGCACCAGCGCGCTGTGCAGGTTGGAGGCGAGAAACTCGGCGCGTGCCCGCACGTGCTCGATCAGTTTCACCTCGTAGTCCTGCTCCAGCGAAGCGGCCAGCCGGTAACCGATATTGCCGCCGCCGGCGATCATGATGCGGCGCATCGGCTTGTCCAGCCGGCGCAGCTCGGCGGTGACCGCGCGAATGTGTTCGGTGGCGGCCAGACAGAACACTTCGTCGCCCGGCTCGATCACCGTGTCGCCATCCGGCATCACCGCGGTGTCGTTGCGGTAGATGGCGACGATGCGCGCGTCGATGTCAGGCAGGTGTTCGCGCAGGGCCTTGATCTGGCGTCCGACCAGCGGGCCGCCGCCGACCGCGCGCACCGCCACCATTGAAATGCGGCCATCGGCGAATTCGATCACCTGCAGCGCTTCCGGGAAGGCGATGAGCCGCTTGATGTAGTCGGTCACCTCCTGTTCCGGGCAGATCGAGAAATCCACCGCGAAGTTGTTCTCGTCCAGCAGCTGCGGGTGATCGGCGTAATCGATCGAGCGCAGCCGGGCGATGCGGGTGGGCAGGTTGTACAGGGTCTTCGCGATGCGGCAGGCGCACAGATTGGTCTGGTCGGAGGCGGTGACCGCGATCAGCAGGTCGGCATCGTCTGCGCCGGCCTGGGACAGCACGTGCGGGCTGGCCGCGTTGCCGACCACGGTACGCAGGTCCAGCCGGTCCTGCAGCGCCTGCAGGCGCGGGATGTCGGTATCGACCACGGTGATGTCGTTCGCTTCCGACACCAGGTTTTCCGCCACCGAGGAGCCGACCTGACCGGCTCCGAGAATGATGATCTTCACGCCGCCATCCACTGTGAGAGGTGGCGCGAGTGTAGCCGCAAGCGTCGGCTGGCGGCATGACCGGGATCAGTGTTCGCTTGCGCCTCAGTGCGTGTCCAGCATGCCCTCGCGTTCGATGAAGGCGATGATGGCGTCAAGATTGTGGCCGGTCTTCATGTTGGAGAACAGGAAGGGGCGTTCGCCGCGCATCCTCTTCGCGTCGCGCTCCATCACGTCGAGCGACGCGCCCACCATGGGCGCCAGGTCGATCTTGTTGATGATGAGCAGGTCGGACTTGCAGATGCCGGGCCCGCCCTTGCGCGGAATCTTGTCGCCGGCGGCGACGTCGATCACGTACAGCGTGAGGTCGGACAGTTCCGGGCTGAAGGTGGCGGCCAGATTGTCGCCGCCGGATTCGATCAGGATGATCTGCAGCCCGGAGAAGCGGGCGTTCAGCCGCGCCACCGCCTCCAGGTTGATCGACGCGTCCTCGCGTATCGCGGTGTGCGGGCAGCCGCCGGTCTCGACGCCGATGATGCGCTCCGGCGGCAGCGCCTCGTTGCGCACCAGGAACTGCGCGTCTTCCTCGGTGTAGATGTCGTTGGTGACCGCGGCGATGTTGTAGCGGCTGCGCAGTGCGCGGCACAGCGCCAGCGTCAGCGCGGTCTTGCCGGAGCCGACCGGGCCGCCGATGCCCACGCGCAGCGGCGGGCGGGGAGTGGATGCAGTCATGGTGTCAGCCTTTCATCGAAAAAGCGGGTGCGGATCGCGCGCGCTGCAGCCTTGCCCGGAGTGTGGCGGCGCCCCCGCCGCGATCCGGCGATGGATCGGGCACCGGCGTGTGACCGGGGCCGCATCGCGGCGGGGCGCCGCTCCCACGGGATGCGGCACACGCTTGCGCACTTGGGTCGGGGCGGCGGTCACGCGAAACATGC
>JBEQBZ010000014.1:0-91651 GCA_041639545.1 Methyloversatilis sp.
GGTGGGCTTCTTCGACCACATTCACCCGCAGCCGCGTACTCCAGTCGTCGAAGGAATGGCTGACCAGATAGGGGTCGGCGTCCACGCCGCCCGGTGTTTCGGCCAGTATCGTGAACTGGCCTTCGCTATTGACGCGACCGATGCGCGGATACAGGCGTGCGTGATGATTGTGCGGCAGGATGCGGACGCGCCCTTGCGGTGCGTCGAACTCGCGCCCGAGCACATGCGGCAGCAAGATGTCATGTTCGTCGCTGCCCGCTTCGCGGAAGGCGTCGGCGAATACATGCACCTGGTAGTAGGACGACTCCCAGCTCATATTGGGCTGCACCTCGTTGCCGAACAGCTTGCGGAAAAGCGCCACGCAGTCGCGGTTGCGCGGGGTGTCGATCGACTGGAAATAGGTGCCCGCCGTGTAGTGACCTTCGGCCAGCCGGATACCCATTTCCGATACTTCCTCCTCGCTGGTGCACAGGCTGGCAATCGGCATCTTCTTCGGATCGAAACCGGCGTCTGCATAGGCCTGGTAGAGCATGCGGGTGGTCTTGCCGACCATGGTCGAGAAGATGAAGTCCGGCTGCTTGGCCTTGATGTCCTTCATGATCGGCGTGAAGGCGCTTTCCTTCGCGTCGAGATGCACGTAGCGCTCGCCCACTTTGGCGCCACCCTGACGGTGGTGCACGAAGTCGCTCATGATGCGGTTCGACTCGTAGGGAAAGATGTAGTCGCTGCCGATCAGGTACACCCGCGCGCCGAAACGGGACGACATGTAGTCGGCGAGCAGGGCGCTGTTCTGGTTCGGTGCACCGCCGGTGTAGATGATGTTGTTCGAGAATTCGAAGCCCTCGTACATCGTGGGGCAGAACAGCAGGCGGTTCCATCTTTCGACCACCGGCAGTACCGCCTTGCGCGTGCTTGACATGTAGCAGCCGAAGATGACATTGACCTTGTCGTCCTGTACCAGACGGGTCGCGAGCGAGCGGAATTGCTGCGGATTCGACTGCGGATCGTAGTAGACCGGAACCAGCTCCCGGCCGTGGATGCCGCCGGCATCGTTTATCTCGCGGATCGCGAAAAGCGTTCCGGCGAGCATCGTGTTTTCGATGCGCGATGTCACGCCCTCGCGCGAGAACAGGACACCGACCTTGATGGGATCGTTTGTGGACACGGGTTTGCGGCCGGGTGACTGAAAACGTGTCCGATACTAACAGACGCTTGACCGCGCGAAAGAGGCTCACTAATATTCACTCAACGCTTCGCCCCGCCAGCACTGCCGGGCGCGAAGACGGGCAAAAAGGCCTGCACGGATCTCCGGATCCGGCAGGCCTTTTTGTTTTGGTTTTTCGCTTTCGAGTTTTTGCGATTTTTCGCGATTTTTTCGCATTGGCCAGTGCCGGCCGGTCGCGACAGGAGCTTTCAGATGTTCAACCCTTGAAGGAGAGTGCAGTGATTTCGATACCCAGGAAAGGCACGCCGGAACGCGACCGGCTGATCCAGGAACACCTCGAGTGCGTGAAGTCGATGGCCGGCGTGGCCGGCTTTTCAGTGCTCAAGTGCGCAACGCCGGGCGACACCACCGAAATCAGCGGCGGTGTGCATGAAGACTATCTGCTGCGCCGCGTGCTGCTGCGCATGCGCGGTGCTTCCCCCAAAGGCAAGCTCATCGTCATCTGCACCAAGATCGATGCGGAATGGCGCATCGGGCGTCTGTCCGGCATCCGCGGCGTACCGCCGGTATTCGTTGACGACACCGTTTACACCAGCGAGCAGGACATCCAGCACGCCATCTTCCTGATGCGTCTCGACGAAATGGATGAGACCGATGGCATGCCCGAGCACTACCACGAAGGCTACAAGCGGCGCGACGACAACTGGCCGGTGACCTGATCACCGCTGTGTCCTGACGCGCGCGGCTGCGGCCGCACCGTTTTCACCCCATCCCCGTAAATGCATCCGAGCCCCCGGAGGGCGGCGCTCGGCCTGGAGAAACGACCATGTGTGCAATGCGACTGACCGGATACGCCGACAAGTTCAGCGTCCATCCCGGCGACAAGATCAAGTTCTACGTCAATTGCGACGGACCGAAGCAGTACAGCGCGTCCATCGTGCAGATGATCAACGGCGACACCAACCCGCGCGGCCCCGGTTTCATCGAGAAGGCGGTGAAGGCCGACTGCGAGGGCGTCTACGACGGCATCAAACAGGTCGTCTATGGCGGCTCCTACGGCTTCGTGGCGGATGCGCCGCAGCTGAAGCCGGACAGCTTCACGCTGCAGTGCTGGATCTGGCCGACCACGCCGAAGACCGACAAGCGCTACTGGAAGCACGGCGCCCAGGGCCTGGTGACCAAGTGGTCCGGTGGCAAGGGCTATGGCCTGTTCATCAATACCGACGGCTGCGTCGAGCTGCGCATCAACGGTGAAACCTACTCGACCGGCGCGCCGCTGCGTGACCACGCCTGGCACTTCATCGCGGCGAGCTTCGACGCGAAGACCGGCGAGGTGGTGCTGTATCACGAGCCGCAGGTGGTCTATGCGCTGGACCCCGAAATCCCGCCGGTCAAGGCGAGCTTCAAGGGCAAGGTCGAACACACTGACTTGCCGCTGGTGATCGCCGGTTACGTCGACCATGTCGAGCCGGGGCCGCTGGGCCTGTCGTCGCTGCCGCAGGGCGTCATCGTCGGCGGCCAGTACAACGGCAAGATCGACAGCCCGCGCCTGTGCAGCCGTGCGCTGTCGCGTTTCGAGATCGAAATGATGAAGGGCGGTGCGCAACCGGGCCTGACCGAGCGCCGCAACGCCGGCCCGACCGGCGTGCTGTCGGAAGCCATCGTCGCCGCCTGGGACTTTTCCGACGGCATCGACACGCTGGTGGCGAAGGACGCCGGCCCCTACCGCTTCGACGCCACGCTTGTTAACTGCCCGACGCGCGCGCTGACCGGCTACAACTGGGCCGGCCAGACCTTCGACTGGAAGGTGGCGCCGAAGGAATACGGTGCGATCCACTTCCACGACGACGACCTCGACAACGCACGCTGGGAAGTGAGCTTCGAGTGGACCGTGCCGGCCGACATCAAGAGCCGCTTCTACGCCGCCAAGCTCACCACGCCGGAAGGTGACGAGGACTACATCCCGTTCTGGATCGTGCCGAAGATCGGCCAGGAACAGTCGAAGATCGCCGTGATGGTGCCCACCATCAGCTATATGGCCTACGCGAACGAGCACGTCGCGTGCAATGCGGGCGGCGCCGAGCTGTTCGTCTACCGCGTGCCCATCATGCAGCAGCAGAACATGTTCCTCGCCGAACACCGCGAGTACGGCGGCTCGATCTACGACACCCACACCGACGGCAGCGGCATCTGCCTGTCGTCGCGACTGCGGCCCATCCTGAGCATCCGTCCCAAGTACGACCACTTCCTCGCCCAGGCACCGTGGCAGTACCCGGCCGACCTGCACCTGATCTGCTGGCTGGAACAGATGGGCTACGAGTACGACGTGTTCACCGATGAGGACGTGACCTATGACGGTCTGGCCCGGCTGGAGAACTACAACGTCATCATCACCGGCTCGCACCCCGAGCACAATTCGGGCACCCAGCTCGACGCGCTGCACAACTACACCCAGCGCGGCGGCCGCCTGATGTATATGGGCGCCGACGCCTGGTACTGGGTGCATTCCTTCCACCCGGCCTACGACGGTCTGGGCCGCGGCATCGTCACCGAAATGCGCCGCTGCGAATCCGGCATCCGCACCTGGCGCGCCGATCCGGGCGAGTACTACCACCAGGGTACCGGCGAGCTGGGCGGCATGTGGCGCTACCGTGGCCGCTACCTGCACTCGGTGGCCGGCACCGGCATGTCGTCCGAAGGCTTCGACATTTCCTCCTACTACTCGCGTACGCCGGAAAGTCTGGATCCGCGCGTCAGCTGGGCCTTCGACGGCATCGGCTACGAAGAGAACCTCGGCAACTTCGGTCTGGTCGGTGGCGGTGCGGCCGGTCTGGAACTGGACATCGTCGACACCATGCTGGGTTCGCCGCCGCACATCCTCACCGTCGCCACCTCGGCCGGCCGTCACACCGAGGCCTACCTGCTGGTGATGGAGGATTTCGGCTTCAACCAGCAAGGTCTGGACGGCACCGTGCATCCGCGCGTGCGCGCCGACATCACCTTCCACGAAACGCCCAATGGCGGCGGCTGCTTCGCCTTCAGCTCGATCGCCTACTGCGGTTCGCTGCCGTGGAACAACTGCGACAACAACATTTCGCGTCTGACCAGGAACGTGCTTGACCGCTTCATGCAGGACGGCCCGCTGCCGGCCGCGCCGAAGGAAGCGATCAAACACCGCGGTCGCGCGGATTACGAGTCGCCGGCGCTGGCGTCGAAGAGCTGATGTGAGGTGCACGCAGGGTTCGCTCGCCATGCGGGCGAACCCTGCGCAGATGGAATCAGACTGAGGATTCGTCAGATGGAATGCATGACCGAACATCCGGTTCACCTGCACCGCCGGCCGGGCCGGGCGGGCGAGGCATTCGACGTCGCCGCCTTCCGCGGGCTGGATTTCGCCCGCGCCGAGGACGACGCGATCTGGACGCGCGAATGGGTGTGTGTGGGCAGCCCGCTCGACATTCCGGCCGCCGGCGATCTGCTGCCTTTCACCGTCGGCGATCACGCCATCCACGTTCAGCGCCTGCCGGATGGCGGATTCGCTGGCCGCTTCAACAAGGCGCAGCACGGCGGCTGCCGCGTGGTGCCGCTGCAGTGTCAGCAGGGCGCGAAGACGCCGTGCTCCTTCACTTCCTGCGGCCACAGTCTCGATCGTCCGCCGATCGCCGCCGGCGAGCTGGGCGAAGGCACACCCGAGATGTATCAGTATCTTGGCCTGCGGCCGGAGCGCCTGCTTCCGGTGCGCACCGCGAGCTGGGGGCCGCTGCTGTTCGTCAGCCTCGATCCGCACGGGCCGTCGTTCGAGCCGACCGCGCGCGCGCTGACGTCGGCGCTGCCGGCGTGGCGCGGCGAGCCCGCGGACCGCCACCGCACCCGCTGGATGGACTGCGACGCCAACTGGAAGCTGGTCGCACAGCACCTGCTGGCGGCCTCCGCCACGCTTGCGTCCGGCGAGGTCGCGCTGTGCCGTGCCGATGCCGAAGGCCGGGCGGCGCTGCTGTTTCCCAATCTCGTGCTGCTGTCGTCGTCGCTTGGCACCTGTGCCGTCGTGCTGCAGCCGGTGTCGCTCACCCGCACGCTGTGCCGGGTCGCGCAGTTCGGGCCGGACGACAGCCCGCTTGCGTGGGAGACGCTGCTGCACACCCGGCTTGCCGCCGCAGCGCAGGCGCAGGCGGCGATCGAAGGCGGCGGCATAGGCGGACGCGGCTGTGATCCGGCCGGCCAGCTGGATGCTGGCGGACGATGGATCGAAACGCAGGTGATGGCGCGCATCGCTGCGCGCTGATCGGGCAAACCAGGAGATCTGTATATATGGACGCACTGATGGAAACGGCGCTGACACTCGACGATGCGGTGGCCGCCTACCGCGATGGCGATCTGCCGACTGCGGCGCGACTGTTCGAGGCGCTGGCCGAGGACGGCAACGCCGAGGCGCAGGCCTGGACCGGCGCGCTGTACGCGAATGGCGAAGGCGTGCCGGCTGATCTGGCGCAGGCCTTCCGCTGGTATCTGCGCGCCGCCGAGAGCGGCCACGTGCCGGCGCAGACCAATGTCGGCGCCATGCTCATGATGGGCAATGGCACGCCGACCGACCCCGAACGCGGCCTGCACTGGCTGCGCACCGCGGCCGAAGCCGGTGATGCGATGGCGCAGAGCAATCTGGCGACGCTGTACTTCAAGGGGCAGGGCACGGCGCAGGACGAAGTGCAGGCGGCGCACTGGTACAGGCAGGCGGCCGGGCAGGGGCACTTTCCCTCTCAGGCGCGGCTGGGTTTCATGTACGCCAACGGGCTGGGCGTGGACAAGGACAGGGCGCAGGCCTTCGCCTGGCTGTCGCTGGCCGCGCAGCACGGCGTGGGCAGTGCGCTCAACGCGCTCGAAGGCATGATCGGCCAGATGTCGGCCGAAGAGAAACAGAAGGGGGCGGCGCTGTTCGACCAGTGGCGCAGCCGCACCGCAGCGGTGTCGTCGCCGGCACGGCTGATTCCGGTTCCGGGGTGATGCGATGAGCTACAGCGTGCAGCAGATCAAGTTCGAGTGCCTCACCTATATCAAGGAGTTCGGTGCGCGCATGGACGAGTGGTCGATCGGCATGGCGGACGACCCGGAACACGCGCTGTTCGGCCTGTGCGGCGTCGACCCGGAGCGCGACATCTGGCTGTGGAAGCCTGCGCTGTCGGTGAATGCCGCGCGCACCGTGGTCGACTTCATGACCGGCCGCTACCGGCTGCACCCGGCGCGTGCGTCGAACGCGGCCGCGGGAGGGCGTTGCGTATTCATGTACCGACGATCCACCGCCATGGAGGGGTAGCGGCAGTGCTACTGCAGGAGCGGTCCTCTGACCGCGGCAGTGCCTTAGGTCACGCATCGCCGGCTGTTGCGGTGCAACGACCGTGCGCGCATGGCGTCATGTGCGTCTGCCAGCGGATACCGGAATGCTGATGTGCTGACCGCCTGAAATCGCTCGCCTGCGTGCGTTCAGACCGTCGAAAAGAATTTGAAAAAAAAGCGGTTGCCGATGCTTGACGCACCGCAGCAGCCTTCCTATCATCGATTCAACTTTCCGCGCCGCCAGCATTGCCGGCGCGGAACAAGGCAAAAGGGCCTGCCCTGGATCTCCGGATCCGGGCAGGCCCTTTTTTTTCGCCTTCACGACATGTAAGTCCGCCCCGGCAACGACGACGGTGCGATCGCAAGCCACTTTCTTTCATCACTTCAATCGAGGTTCAACATGAAGAATCAATTCAGGCGCGACATCGTCAAGGGACTGGCCCTCGCGGCGGTCGCCGGTCCGTGGATGGTGCGAAATGCGCTGGCCGAAGACACCGTGAAGGTGGGCATCCTGCACTCGCTGACCGGCACCATCGCGCTGGCCGAGGCGTCGGTGGTCGACGCTGAAAAGCTCGCCATCGACGAAATCAACGCCGCAGGGGGCGTGCTCGGCAAGAAGATCGTGCCGGTGGTCGAGGACGGCGCCAGCGACTGGCCGACCTTCGCCGAAAAGGCGCGCAAGCTGCTGGACCGCGACAAGGTCGCGGCGGTGTTCGGCTGCTACACCTCGGCGTCGCGCAAGGCGGTGCTGCCGGTGTTCGAACAGCAGAAGGGCCTGCTGTACTACCCGACCTATTACGAAGGCCAGGAACAGTCGCCGAACATCCTGTACACCGCGCACGAAGCGACCCAGCAGTGCATACAGGCCTGCAACTGGCTGCTGGCCAATCGCGGCAAGAGCGTCTATCTGATCGGCTCCGACTACATCTGGCCTCGCGTCACCAACAAGATCGCGCGCCCGACCATCGTCAAGGGCGGTGGCAAGGTGCTGGGCGAGGAATACCTGCCGCTGGGCAGCACCAATTTCGGTTCCACCATCAACAAGATCAAGGCCACCAAGCCCGACATCATCCTGAGCACCGTGGTCGGTGGCTCCAACGTCGCCTTCTACAAGCAGCTCAAGGCGGCCGGCGTGAACTTCAACAAGACCACGGTGATGGCGCTCGCGGTGTCGGAAGAGGAAGTGTCCGGCATCGGCAAGGAAAACGTGCAGGACGCGCTCACCTGCATGAGCTATCTGCAGAGCCTCGATAACCCGGCCAACAGGAAGTTCGTTGCGGCCTTCAAGGCCAAGTACGGCGACAAGCGGGTGACCGGCGACACGCTGGCCAGCGCCTACACCGCGGTCTATCTGTGGAAGCAGGCGGTCGAGAAAGCCAAGAGCTTCGATGTCGAGAAGGTGGTGGCCGCATCGGCCAACCTGGAGTTCGAAGGGCCTGAAGGCAAGGTGAAGTTCCACGCCAGCAACCATCACCTGTGGAAGCAGGCGCGCATCGGCTCCTTCACTGCGGACGGTCAGGTGAAGCTCATCTACGAATCGCCGCTGATCGAACCGAATCCGTATCCGACGCTGTAAGCGCGTGCGGTCCCGTTTCAGCGGGACCTCAGCGGCACGGCCGGCGCCGCGACCATCGCGGCGCCGGGTTCCTGTACCGAAAGATTCGAGATCGAACCATGCTCAGACTGACTGAAATCGTCGGCCACGCGTCCGACCCCGAACTGGCCGAGCGCCTGCACCAGATGGAACACGACGGCGTGGTGGAGCGCATCCACCTGTCGCGCACCGACCTTCAGCGTCGCCGTCAGCGCGTGCTGACCGACCGCGGCAACGAAGTGGCGCTGATGCTGGACCGCGGCTCCGCGCTGGACAACGGTTCGGTGCTGCTGCTCGAACCCGCCCGTGCGGTGGTGGTGGTGCTCGACGAACCCGAATGGCTGGTGCTGCGCGCATCGCACGCCGCCGGTGCGCTGGAACTGGGTTACTTCGCCGGCAACATGCACTGGAAGGTGCGCTTCGAAGGCAGCTGCCTGTGGGTGCCGCTCGAAGGTCCGCGCGAAGGCTATGTGAAACGCCTCGCGCATCTGATCGCCCGTGGCGATGCCGAAATCATCGACGCCCCGGCCGTACCGGCGGGCGGGGTGCGCTATCTGGCGGTTCCGCATGCGCACTGAAATGAATCACGCCGATCCTGCTTTCAGCCTGCCGGCCGACGACGGCGGTGCGCTGGACATGCTCACAATGCTGCAGTTCGCCGACAGCTTCTTCCCCAGCGGCGCCACCTCGTTTTCCTGGGGGCTGGAATCACTGCGCCACGACGCCCGGGTGAGCAATGCCGAGCAGGTGTTCGAGGTGCTGTGCGCCCATATCGAACAGCGCTGGGCAGGCTTCGACCGGCCGCTGATGCACGCGGCACGCGAGGCCTGGGTGCAGCGGGGCGCCGCCGCGCTCAACGACGCGATCGAACTGGATCGCCTGTGCGAGGCGATGAACCTGACGCGCAGCTGGCGTGACGCCAGCCGCCGGCTCGGCTTCACCCAGCTCCGGGTGCATGCCGATCTGGGGCAGGGCATCGCCCAGGTGTATCTGGACCAGGTGCGTGCGTCTTGTCTGCCCGGCCATCTGCCGGTGGTGCAGGGCCTGGTGTGGGGCGCGTACGGACTGTCGGCCTCCGGCTGCGATGCGATGGCGTCCAGCGGGTTGTGTACCACGGTGGTCGGTGCGGCCCTGCGGCTGGGGCTGATCGGTCACACCGAAGGCCAGCGACTGCTCACCCGCACCCGCCCGCTGATCGCCCGCGTCATGGCGGCGCCGCCATGCCCGGTCGACGCGCTGTGGAGCGGCGCACCGGTGCTCGACCTCGCCGCCATGCGCCACGAGCCGCGCAGCGCCCGGCTGTTCGCCAACTGACTGGAGGACGCACACATGCTGCTCACACCGACCGAACTCGAAAGACTGACGATATTCAACGCCGCCGAACTGGCGCGCCGGCGCCGCGCGCGCGGTCTGAAACTGAACTGCCCGGAGGCGATCGCGATCATCGTCGACGACATCCTCGAAGGTGCGCGCGACGGGCGCACCGTGGCCGAACTGATCGGCTTCGGCTCGCAGATTCTCAGCAGCGACGACGTGCTGCCGGGTGTCGCGGCGCTGATGCCCATGATCCAGGTGGAGGCGAGCTTTCCCGACGGCACCAAGCTGGTCACGGTGCATGACCCGATACGGCCCGGGCCCGACGCCGCGAACGCGCCGGTGCCCGACCGCATACCGGGCGAAATCATTCCGGCCGACGGCCGCATCGAACTGAGCCCCGGGCGCCGCCGCGCCACGCTGAGGGCGCTCAACACCGGCGACCGGCCGATACAGGTGGGCAGCCACTTCCACTTCTTCGAGGTGAACCGCGCGCTCGAGTTCGACCGCGCCCTGTCCTGGGGCATGCATCTGGACATCGCCGCCGGCACCGCGGTGCGCTTCGAACCGGGCGAGGACAGGGAGGTGACGCTGGTCGCCTTCGGCGGCAGCGGCGAGGTGTTCGGCCTGAACCGGCTGGCCGAAGGATCGACCGCCGACAGCGCCGGACTGCCCGACGCATTGACCCGCGCGCGCGCCGCCGGATTCCGCGGCGCCTGACCGACAGATCACGGAGAACCACATGACATCGCTCTCCCGCCGCGACTACGCGGCGATGTACGGACCCACGAAGGGCGATATGGTGCGCCTGGGCGACACCTCGCTGCTGGCCGAAATCGAGCACGACTTCTCGACGCCCGGTGACGAGTGCCTGCACGGCGGCGGCAAGACGCTGCGCGACGGCCTCGGCATGATGGGCGGGCTCACGTCCGAACAGGGCGCGCTCGACATGCTGATCAGCAACGTCGTCGTGATCGACGCGGTGGTCGGCATCGTCAAGGGCGACATCGGCATCAAGGACGGCCGCATCGTCGCCATCGGCAAGGCCGGCAACCCGCACGTGATGGATGGCGTGCATCCGAAACTGCTGGTGGGCAACGCCACCACGGTGCGCGACGGCGAAGGCCTGATCGCCACCGCCGGCGGGCTGGACGTGCATGTGCACTTCGACTCCGCCCAGCTGGTCGAGCACGCGCTGGCCTCCGGCATCACCACCATGTTCGGCGGTTCGCTCGGCCCGATCACGGTGGGCATCGACTGCGGTGGCGCGTGGAACGTCGGCCGCATGCTGCAGGCGTCCGAACAGTGGCCGATGAATTTCGGCTTTCTTGGCCGCGGCAACTCCTCGCGTCCGGAGTCGCTGGTCGAACAGATGAAGGCCGGCTGCATCGGCCTGAAGATCCACGAGGACTGGGGCGCCACGCCGGCCACCATAGACACCTGCCTGTCGGTGGCCGACGAGATGGATTTCCAGGTGCAGTTGCACACCGACACGCTGAACGAATCCGGCTTTCTGGAGGACACGCTGGCCGCGACGAAGGGTCGCACCATCCACATGTATCACACCGAAGGTGCGGGCGGCGGCCACGCGCCGGACGTGATCTGCGTGGCCGGTCTGCAGCACTGCCTGCCGTCGTCGACCAACCCGACCAACCCGTACACGGTGAATACCTTCGACGAGCACCTGGACATGATCATGGTGTGTCATCACCTGAATCCTGCGGTGCCCGAGGACGTGGCCTTCGCCGAAAGCCGCATCCGCGCGCAGACCATCGCCGCCGAAGACGTGCTGCACGACATGGGCGCGATCTCGATGCTGGGCTCGGACAGCCAGGGCATGGGGCGCATCAACGAGGTGATCTGCCGCACCTGGCAGCTGGCCAGCAAGATGAAGGACCAGTTCGGCCGCCTGCCGGAAGAGACCACGCGCAGCGCCGACAACGAACGCATCCTGCGCTACATCGCGAAATACACGATCAACGCGGCGCGATCGTTCGGCGTCGATCACCACGTTGGTTCGCTGGAGCCGGGCAAGCTCGCCGACATCGTGCTGTGGCGGCCGGCCTTCTTCGGCATCAAGCCGGAAATCGTGGTCAAGGGCGGTTTCATCGCCTACGGCGCGATGGGCGATTCGGCTGCCTCGCTGATGACCTGCGAGCCGCTCATCATGCGGCCGCAGTGGGGCGCCTTCGGTCGCGCGCCGCAGGGTCTGTCGGCCAATTTCGTCTGCGCCGCCTCGCTGGACAGTGACCTCAACGGCCGGCTCGACATCCGCAAGGCGCTGCTGCCGTGCAAGGGCACGCGCACGCTGCAGAAGGCCGACATGGTGCGCAACGCGACCTGCCCGAACATCACGGTCAATCCGCAGACCTTCGAGGTGAGCGTCGACGGGCGCGTCATCAGTTGCCCGCCGGTCGACCGCGTGCCGCTCAACCGTCTTTACATGCTGAGGTGACGCCATGTCCGCACAACTGAACACCCATGCACGTCCGCGCGGCGCCGCCCGGGTCGGCATCGGCGGCCCGGTCGGCTCCGGCAAGACCGCGCTGCTGGAACAGCTCATTCCGCGCTTCATCGCGCGCGGTACCGACATCGCGGTCATCACCAACGATCTGGTGACCGCCGAAGACGCCGAGCGCGTGCGCCGCAGCGGCCTGATCGCGCCGGAGCGCGTGCTGGCGGTGGAAACCGGCGCCTGCCCGCACACCGCGATCCGCGAAGATCCGACGCTCAACCTTGCCGCAGCCGACGAACTGGACCGCGCCTACCCCGGCCTGGAACTCATCCTGATCGAAAGCGGCGGCGACAATCTGGCGTCGTCCTTCTCGCTCGACCTGGTCGACTACTGGCTGTTCGTGATCGACGTGGCCGGCGGCGACGACATTCCGCGCAAGCGCGGGCTGGGCGTGCTGCAGAGCGAT
This sequence comes from Methyloversatilis sp., assembly GCA_041639545.1. Taxonomy (GTDB): domain Bacteria; phylum Pseudomonadota; class Gammaproteobacteria; order Burkholderiales; family Rhodocyclaceae; genus Methyloversatilis. The sequence goes on from JBEQBZ010000014.1 coordinate 12,323, forward strand.
CTGCTGGTGATCAACAAGGTGGATCTGGCGCCGCACGTGAACGTGAATCTGGACCGCATGGTGCGCGAGGCGCATGAGGTGCGCGCCGGGCGCACGACCCTGCTCACCAACTGCGCGCGTGGCGACGGTGTCGATGCCGTGGTCGAGCGCATCGCGCAGGAGGTGCTGTTTGATCGCTGAACCGGCACTGGCTGACGCGGCACACCGGGCGGCGCCCGACATGGGCGGGCGACCCTGTGTCGATCTCGCGTTCGCGCGCGACGCCACCGGGCGCACCTATCTGGGCCGTCAGTACGTCGGCTATCCGGTGCATGTCGGGCGGGCACTGCATGTCGACGGTTCGGCGCCCGATCTGTGCGTGGTGTACCTGCAGTCGGTGTCCGGCGGGCTGTTCGAGCACGAGCGGCTGGCCGGCCGGATCGAGGCGGGGCAGGGCGCGCGGGCGCATGTCGCGACGCCGGCATCGACCATCGTGCATGCGATGCAGGGCGGATCGGCGGTGCAGCGCATGCGGCTCGTCGCGCAGCCGGGCGCGCTGCTGGAATACATGCCGGCGCCGCTCATCCTGTTTCCCGGCAGCCACATGGTGAGCGATACCGAGGTGACGCTGGCCGAGGGCGCGCTGGTGGTGGTGGCGGACAGCTTCCTGCCGCATGACCCGAAGGGCGGGCAGGGCTGTTTCGCGCGCATCGAATCTGCGATGACCATCCGCGATGCGCAGGGGCAATTGCTGGCGCGTGAGTGCATGCGCATCGACGGCGCCGGCTGGCTGGCCGGCGGTGCCGGCGCGAACGCCGGTCTGCGCATGCACGGTTCGCTGTGGCTGCTCGGCAGCCCGGCCGGCGCCGAACTGCTGCAGGCGCTGCGCGCGCTGCCGGTGCGGGCGGGCGATCTGACGGGTGCGAGCCAGTTGCCGAATGGCGCCGGCATCGTGTTCCGCGCACTGGCGTCCGACGCGGTCGGACTGGACAGACTGCTGCACGCCGCCTGGTCAGCGGCGCGCGCGCATCACACCGGCTCGGCGCCGGCGCTGCGACGACGCTGATCGTCGCGGCACATCGATCCCGTTGGCGGGGCGTGGCGGATGGCGGAAGGGGCAAGCCGCCATGCCTCGCTGGCGGGACCCCGGCCGGATTCAGCGTGCGCGCAGCTGCAGGCTGTCCATCACCCGCAGGGCGTCCGGCCGACCTTCGTCGACATAGCGGCCGCGCGGTGCGGCATAGATCATGAGCCACAGGCGTTCGTCGGCCACCACGCCGCGGGCGCTGCCGGCGCGTTCGATTTCCTCGCCGCGCTGGGTGTAGTGGAAATCGAAGCCGAATCCGGGCCGACCGGCGACGGTGTGGGGTTCCAGGGTCTGCAGTTCGAAATGCCCGCCGTTGCCGGCGATCAGGTTTTCGGTCAGCGCGACCACGTCTTCCGGTGTCATCGACGCGCGGAAACGCGGCAGCTTGTCGTTGCGTGCGGCGGCGTCGTTCAGCGGGTCGCCGTCGGCCACGCCGGTGAAGAACACCAGCACATCCAGCGGCATGCCGTGCCGGGTCCAGATTTCGCGGTGTCTGCTGCCCGGTGGTGTGTAGCGGTTCCAGTCGCCGACGGCATCGACTTCCATGCGTTCGCGTACGGTGGTGCGTGCCTGTTCGACCCGCGTGAAGGGCGCGGCACAACCGGCCAGCAGGGCGCAGCAGAGCAGGGCGCAGGTCAGGCGGCCTGCGGATGTGCGAAGTGGGTTCATGGCGCGGAGGGCTCGAGGTAGCTGCGTATCATCGGTGCGTCAGGCGCCGATGGCTTGAGTTCCAGATAGCGGCCAAAGGCGGTGCGTGCGCCGTCGGCATCGCCGCGTGCGCGCAGCAGCTGGCCACGCAGGCGGGCCGCTTCGGGTGGCGTGTCGGTACGCGCATCGGCTTCGTCCAGTGCGGCCAGTGCCAGTCCGCCATCGTCGGCGCCGGCGCGCGCCTTCAGCGCTTCGGCCCGCGCGTACAGCAGCAGGCCGTCGCGGCCCTGACTGGCCATCAGCCGGTCGAACAGCCGCAGCGAACTGTCGGGCACGCGCCGGCGCAGTTCGTCCTGAACCATCGACAGCCGGACCGGCGCGATCTGCGCCTGATAGCGCGCGGCGTGGGTTGCTCCGGCCGGACCGTCGCCGGTCAGCGCACGCGCGGCCGCGGCCAGCGTGTCGCGCCGCTCGGTCGATGCCGGGTGGGTGGCGAACAGCACAGCACCGCCGTTGTCCTCACCATCCTTTTCGGCGATCAGCTGGGCCCAGACCCTGGACGCTTCCATCGGGTCGTAGCCTGCGCGGTGCATCAGCTCCAGGCCGATGGCGTCGGCTTCGCGCTCGTTGTCGCGGGAGAAGGCGAACAGGCTGGCCAGTACGCCGAGCTGGGCGATCTGGCCGATACCGCCGGCACCGGCCACGCCCAGTGCCATGCCGGCGAACTGGGCGAAGGCCGATTTCGAGCGGGCGTCGCGCAGCCGCTCCAGACTGTGCCGCTTCAGGTAGTGCCCGATCTCGTGGGCGAGTACGGCTGCGAGCTGTGCTTCGTTGGCGGCCCGCAGCAACAGGCCGCTCCACACCTGCATCATGCCGTTGGGCGCCATGCTGGCATTGAAGAAGGGCGTGCGGAGCAGATACACCCGCATGTCCGGACAGTGATCGCCGGCCAGCCGGCAGGCCACGTCCGACACATAGGTCTGCAGTGCGGCGTTGCCAAGCAGGAAGCGAGAGCGCCTGAGCCTGTCCTCTTCGCGGTCCATCAGCGCCCACAGGCCGCCTTCGTCGCCGGCGATGTCCGGCCGTTCGAAGCGCGGCGGCAGCGCGAACTCGCCGCTCGCGAGCGATGGCAGCAGCGCCAGCAGGCCGCCTCCGCAGCACCCGCAGATCAGGTCCCGGCGCTTCATCGGCTAGCGCGGAAACTTGTCCAGCAATGCGGTGACCGACTCTTCGGCAGCGGTCGCCTCGCGCAGGTCTCCGGTCATGCGGAGCAGGCGGTTGAACCACACGATGTCGCCGGTGTTCAGGTCGACCAGCGAGGCGTAGCCGATCTGCGCGCCACCCTGCAGTCCGACGCCGAACAGGGCGGCGAGGAACATCGTGGCCTTGCGCTCGCCGGTGGCATAGCTGTCGCGGATGAAGATGAACAGCGCGTAGTCAGCGCCGCTGCGCTCACGCAGTGCGGCGGTGTCGGCACCGATGTGCCAGCGCAGGGTCTTGTCCTTGGTCGGCAGTGAATAGGGCGGGTAGTAGTGATGGAGTGCGATGGCATTCGCCACGCTGCCGTGCAGCGTGTTCAGAGCGTCGGTATCGGCGTCGCCATGATCGATCTCGTGCAGTCGGCCACCGCTTTCCGCCTCGCGCCGGCGCAGCGAATCGAGAAGATGTCCGCGCGCCTGTTCGGTCCATTGCGCCATCGGTTCGCTGACGCCGCCGGCGCCGAGCGAGAACAGTTCGACGTCAGGCGGCATCAGCACGATGCGTGCGCCTTCCGGCAGATGGCTGAACTCTGGTGCCCGGACTGCCTGGGCGCCTGCGGATGCGCTGACCAGCATCGCGAAAAGAACGAGAAAAGGTCTGAACATGTCTGTCCGGTGTGGAGGCCAGTTGTCCGCGATTCGGGGTGGAAGGTTCGCCGCCGCGTCAGATCGGGGCGCTATGCGATGCCGTCGTCGGGAAGGTATTCCGTCATGGAGCGCGTGATCAGCTCCGCGTCGGGAAACCAGAGTGCATGATCGTAGGGGCGATTCAGCATGATGATGGGAAGCTCTGGTGCGAACAGGCTGGCCCAGGCGGAGAGGAAGGACGCCGACCGGATCAGCACCTGACACCTGGACAGGAGCAGCGTATTGATCAGCGCCTCGCGGGCCTTGAGTGCATTGTCACCCTCGTCGCTGTTGGTGTGTATGGCCCGACCGTCGCGACTGCGCTCCAGGTCGTCATGGGCAATCACCTCGATGTCGCTGAATCGCTCACGCATCCAGGCCACGAAGGCCTCTTCATCGCTGGCCACGAACAGTGCGTTCATGTCCGGGTGGGTCGCCCGGTAGCGTTCTATGGTCGCGGCGCAGCGTTCGCCGGACACGCGGCGAGCTTCGGAGGACTTGTCGGTTCCCCTGAAATGAAGGCCGATCACCTGCCGACCCGCAAAGTGCCGGCTCACGAATGCATCGACGTGCGCGAGCAATGCCGGCTGTACGCGCATGCGGGTCGATAGCAGGGTGGCCGCACGGTCAACGGTGATGGTGTTCGGAATGCGTTCGCCAAGGCCGATCTGACGGTAGTCCGATACATTGCTGACGCGTATGGCTCCTGCGGCAACCCTGGCTCGCAGATCAGCCGGAAAACCGAGATCGAACAGTTCCGGCAGCCAGTCCTGTCCCGGATACGCGCCGTACAGCGCGCCGGTCAGACGGATGAAGGGCTCCAGACCCTGCTCGTCGCAATGCTGCAGCAGATAGATGACCCAGGTGAGCTGCGCGAACAGCCCCACCCGCGCGTCGATGTCGACCGCGAATACGCCGTTGTTGGCGCGTTGCTGCAGCGGACAGTAAATGGGCTTGAGCCGGTTGCCGGCTGCACGCGCCAGATCAAGCGCGTTGTCGCGGGCGTGCCAGAAGGCCTTGCGAATATTCATCGAGTGCTTATTGATTGCATGCACAGCAGTTCCCGACCGGATCGTACCGCCATTCTGTTGCAGCCCGCGCTTGACTGAAGTTGGATTGCGTTTCTGCGTGATCTGTGTTCAGGGCAGATGTCACCGGGCGGTTATAATCCGGCCTGTCCCGGTACATGCGCCCTGTCTGATTGCGGTAAGGGCCGGTCATGCGCAACTTCATGCGTGCATCAGCGTGGGGCCGCGCGCACCCGAAACCCCGGAGTTCCTATGCATTCTGTCGCTGCCGTGTCCGAACATGGCGTTCAGTCCAACACCTTCCTGAAATTCCGCAAGCGCCTCGAACGGGCTGCGGGGCAGGCCATCGCCGACTACTCGATGATCGAGGACGGCGACGTGATCATGGTGTGCATGTCCGGTGGCAAGGATTCCTACACCATGCTTGAACTGCTGCGCGGCCTGCAGCAGCGGGCGCCGGTGCGCTTCCGGCTGATCGCCTTCAATCTCGACCAGAAGCAGCCGGGCTTCCCGGACCACATCCTGCCGGCCTACTTCGAATCGATCGGCGTCGAGTACCGGATCGAGACCGAAGACACCTATTCCATCGTCAAGGACAAGATTCCCGAGGGCAAAACGACGTGCGGCCTGTGCTCGCGCCTGCGTCGCGGCATCATCTATCGCGTGGCATCCGAACTGGGTGCCACCAAGATCGCGCTCGGCCATCACCGCGACGATCTGCTGGAAACGCTGTTCCTCAATATGTTCTTCGGCGGCAAAATCAAGTCGATGCCGCCCAAGCTGGTCAGTGACGATGGCCGCCACATCGTGATCCGACCGCTGGCCTACTGCACCGAGCGCGACATCGAACGCTTCGCGCGGGTGATGGATTACCCCATCATCCCGTGCAATCTGTGCGGTTCGCAGGAGAACGCACAGCGCAAGCAGGTGAAGGCCATGCTGCAGGAGTGGGCGAGGCTCTACCCCGGCCGTATCGAGTCCATGGCCACTTCAATGCGCAATGTCGTGCCGTCGCATCTCGCCGACCCGAAGCTGTTCGATTTCGTCGGGCTGAAGCCGGGCAGCGTGGTGGAGGAGGGCGATACCGCCTTCGATCCGCCCGAACTGCCTGCCCGTTCATGGGTGGATGAGGACGCGGTGGGCGGCATACCGGTCCGCCTGAACGTCGCCTCGGGTGGTGGCTGTGCTTGAACGCTGGATGCGCAGGCCGCTGCGCGCCGTGCCGGATCCCGACATGAAAATCCTGTTCTGCTGCATGGGCAACATCTGCCGTTCGCCGACCGCCGAAGGGGTGGTCCGTGCCCGGCTGGAAACGGCCGGCCTGGGCGGACGGGTGGAGGTCGATTCGGCCGGTACTCATGGTTACCACGCGGGCGGTCGCCCCGATCCCCGGGCCATTGCGGCGGCGGCGTCGCGCGGCGTGGATCTGGGCAGCATCCGGGCGCGCAGGGTCGAGGCGGCCGATTTCGACCGTTTCGATCTCATCTACGCGATGGACCGCGACAACCTGCGCAATCTCGAGCGCAACTGCCCTGACCCGCTGCGCCACAAGCTGGCGCTGTTCCTGCAGCATGCCGACGCCTTCGACGAAGACGAAGTGCCCGATCCCTACTACGGCGGTCCGGCCGGTTTCGAGCGGGTGCTCGACCTGATCGAGAACGCCGCCGACGGTCTGGTACGCGATCTTCAGCAGCGGCTCAAATGAAAACGGGCGGCCAGGGCCGCCCGTCGTTTGCTGCCCGGAAGGGGCGATTACTTGTCCAGCAGCGCCTTCAGATTCTTCAGGCCGTCGGTGTAGACCGCCTTCATCGTGCCGGTCGCCGCTTCATCGTCCTTGCCCGCAGCCGGGTGCTCGCTGGCGTCGGCGCGGAAGAACACGCCCTTCCATTCCACCACCGAACCGCCGCCGTCGGCCGGCTTCACGGTGAGCGTGGACTTGTACTTGCTGACCGGCAGCGCACTGCCGTCCTGCGCGGTGTAGGTGAAGCTGCGGTCAGCGTCCGAAATCGCTTCCAGCTTTTCGATCACTTCACCGCCACCCTTGATCTTCAGGGTACGCACCGAACCGACCTCGCTGCCGGCGGTGGCGGTGCTGCTTTCGACCGCCGGGTGCCAGGACTGCAGCTGGGTGAAGTCCTTTACCTTGCTCCACACCACGTCCGGGCTGGCCTTCAGCGTGATGGATTCGTTCGCCTTCAGGCGTGACGGGCCGTGCGCGAATACGGTGGTGCTGGCGACGACGGCAATCAGGGCTGCAAAAAGACGCATGGGTGTTCTCCTCGTTTGTTGTGATTGAAAGTGCGGGGCGCAGTGTCGGTTAAAACGTACATCCCGTGTCCGGGAAATTTGCCTGCAGCCCCCCATGCAAAAGGGCCCGAACAATGTCGGGCCCTTCTGTACCTTGCAGGACAGTGGAACGTGCTGCTTATTCGCCGCGCGTTTCCACCTGCTGCATCGGTTCTGCGCTGATTACCGCGGCCGGGCGGCGGCGGCGGCCGAGCGGGGTCTGTTCGACCTCGACCGGTGCGACGCCGGCCGCAGCCGACGTTTCGACCATGACCAGACCGCTGTCCGACAGCGAACTCTTCAGGTCGGGGGCCGGGACCGGCGCGGGGGCTGCCGCGGCGAAGCCGCCCAGGCTTTCCATCGCACGTACCAGGGTGGATTCGCTGCTGTCGGTCTGCGGCGCCGCCGGCGCTGCTTCCACGACCGCTGTAACCACCGCCGGTTCGACCACCGCCTCGACCGCTTCGCTCACGGCGACAGCGGCCGTTTCCGGTGCGGTGTCGACCGTTGCGGCGACGGAGTGGTCGGTCGCGGGCTGTTCGCTCCGGGTTTCTTCCTGTACAGCCGCAACGGCTGTGCTGGCATCAACCGACGTGACGGCAGCCGGGGTTTCGAGCGGCAGGCTGGCCTGTGCAGCAGCGGGTGCAGCGGCAGCAGGCAATTCGACAGCCGGGGTATCGGCCACCGGCGTACTGACCGGCGCAGCGGCTTCGACAGCGCCGTTGCCGGTCGCTTCGTTGCCTGCTGCAGCGACCGTCAGATCGGCTTCGATCGACTCTTCAGCCACACCTTCGGCGCCGTTCAGCCCTTCGGTGGCGGCATCCGGACGGCGCTCGCCCCGTTCACGACGACCGCCGCGACGGCGACGGCGCGGCGCGGCTGCGCCTTCTTCGCCTTCGGCTGGTGCCGGTACGTCAGCGCCGGTGGCCGCGGCCAGCGGCAGATCGGTCTGTGCAGCCTGGGCGATCGCCTGTTCGCGACCGTCATTGGCAGCGCGTTCGCGCGGGGCTCGCGGCTCGCGGGGCTCACGCGGCGGACGCGGTTCGCGCGGCTCGCGGGCGGCGCCGGCTTCCTGGTCGGCGCGGGGTTCGCGCGGCTCACGGGGCTCGCGCTGCTTGCGCGGCTGGCCATCGCCACGGCCTTCATTGCGTCCCTCGTTACGACCTTCGCCGCGGCCTTCGCCCTTGTTCGGCTGTTCTGCGCGTGCCTCGCGACCTTCGCGGTTGTCACGACCTTCACGCGGCTCGCGGCCCTCGCGCTGTTCGCGACCTTCGCGGCCCTCACGGTTGTCACGGCGGTTGCGGTTGCGACCGCGTTCGCCGTCACCGCGCGGGCTGCGCTCGCGCGTCTGCGCCGGCTTGGCTTCAGTGGCCGGAGCCGGGGCGGGCGCCGGTTCGGACTGGCCGCCACCGAACAGCGAGGCAATCCAGCCGAAGAAGCCGCCCTTGGCCGCCGGCGCGGGTGCCGGTGCGGCGGCAACCGGTGCGGTCGCGGCCGGCTCGGCCACCACCGGTGCCGGCTGATCCGGCGTGATGTGCTTGATCGCCGCTTCCATGCGCTTCGGACGCTCGTCAGCCGGAATGGCGGACGGCGGCTGATAGCCTTCGGCGGACGGGTTGATCGCCATCTGGTAGGACGGCGGCGTCGTACCTTCCTGATTCAGCTGGTCGTGGCGCAGGCGGATGATTTCGTGTGCCGGCGTTTCGAGATGCTTGTTCGGGATGAGGACGATGTTGACCTTGTGGCGCAGCTCGATCGCGTTGATGTCGGCCCGCTTCTCGTTCAGCAGGAAGGTGGCGACATCGACCGGCACCTGGGTATGCACCGCACCCGTGTTCTCCTTCATCGCTTCCTCTTCGAGGATGCGCAGGATGTGCAGCGCGGCCGATTCGGTCGAGCGGATGTGGCCGGTGCCGCTGCAGCGCGGGCAGGGGATGTAGCTGGTTTCGGCCAGCGCAGGGCGCAGGCGCTGGCGCGACAGTTCGAGCAGGCCGAAACGGCTGATCTTCCCCATCTGCACGCGGGCGCGGTCGTGATGCAGCGCGTCGCGCAGGCGGGTCTCGACCTCGCGCTGGGCGCGCGGGTTTTCCATGTCGATGAAGTCGATGACGATCAGGCCGCCGAGGTCGCGCAGGCGCAGCTGGCGGGCGATTTCGTCCGCCGCTTCGCAGTTGGTGCGCAGCGCGGTTTCCTCGATGTCGCTGCCCTTGGTCGAGCGGCCCGAGTTCACGTCCACCGCCACCAGCGCTTCGGTGTGGTCGATCACGATGGCGCCGCCGGACGGCAGATTCACCTGGCGCGAATACGCCGACTCGATCTGGTGTTCGATCTGGAAGCGCGAGAACAGCGGCACGTCATCACGGTAGCGCTTGACCCGGGCAACGTTGCCCGGCATCACGTGTTCCATGAAGGTGTAGGCCTGGTCGAACACCTCGTCGGTGTCGATCAGGATTTCACCGATGTCCGGCTGGAAGTAGTCGCGGATGGCGCGGATGACCAGACTGCCTTCCTGGTAGATCAGGAAAGCGCCGGTCTGCGACTGGGCTGCGCCTTCGATCGCGGTCCACAGCTGCAGCAGGTAGTTCAGATCCCACTGCAGCTCTTCGGCGTTGCGGCCGATGCCGGCGGTGCGGGCGATCAGGCTCATGCCGCCCGGCACTTCGAGCTGGTCCATGGTTTCGCGCAGTTCGGCGCGATCGTCGCCTTCGACCCGGCGCGACACACCGCCACCACGCGGGTTGTTCGGCATCAGCACCAGATAGCGGCCGGCCAGCGAAATGAAGGTGGTCAGTGCGGCGCCCTTGTTGCCGCGTTCGTCCTTGTCGATCTGGACGATCAGTTCCTGGCCGACGCTCAGCGCATCCTGGATGCGGGCGCGGCCCGGCTCAAGGTCGGGCTTGAAATAGGACCTGGACACTTCCTTGAACGGCAGGAAGCCGTGACGCTCGGCGCCGTAGTCGACAAAGCAGGCTTCGAGACTGGGCTCGATGCGGGTAATGACTGCCTTGTAGATGTTGCTCTTGCGCTGCTCCTTGCTGGATGACTCTATGTCGAGGTCAACCAGCTTCTGACCGTCGACAATCGCGACGCGCAGCTCTTCGGCCTGCGTCGCGTTGAAGAGCATTCGTTTCATCAACTTCTCCCGCGCGCACCGCACACGGGCAGGACAAACCGCTCGTCAATTAATAACGTCTATCTTGTCGGCTGCAATCGGGTTTTTTCGATGGGAACGGACGGGGGACGTGGAGGGGTCTGCCAACTCTCAATGCAGCCGCACCGTGCGACTGCCTGGGGGATTCTGCCTGTACGGTACTCGCGCTACTCAGTACACTCGCTACTTTGGGTGAGCGGGATTAACCCGTGATCCGGTTCTGGCCTGTTCAAGAAGGACTGCATGAGGAAGCACTTCACCGTCTTAATGTCACCCGGCGTCCGCCACTTCGAGCTGGATGCGCTTCACGCTGCGTCTGTATTGAAATCAGAGCAAAAACCCGCCGCAGTATATTTGAAATGAAGGAGTTGGGTAAAGAAGCTCCGAAGGTGGTGCGGCATGTGGTGGACGCGGAGGACGCGGGCCAGCGCATCGACAACTTCCTGCTGCGGGTATGCAAGGGCGTGCCGAAAAGCCACGTCTATCGCATCCTGCGGTCCGGCGAAGTGCGTGTTAACAGCAAGCGGGTCGATCAGACCTACCGGCTGGCCGAGCACGACGAGGTACGCATTCCGCCGATCCGGCTGGCCGCGCCCGGGGCGCCGGCCGCGGTGCCGGCGCTGGAATTCGACATCCTGTACGAGGACGAGGCCTTTCTGGCGATCAACAAGCCGGCCGGCATCGCGGTGCACGGCGGTTCCGGCGTCAGCTTCGGCGTGATCGAAAGCCTGCGCCGGGCGCGACCGCAGGCGCGGCTGCTGGAACTGGCGCACCGGCTGGACCGCGAAACCTCCGGCATCCTGCTGATTGCCAAGAAGCGTTCGGCGCTGACCGCGCTGCACGACGCCTTCCGCGACGGCGCGATGGACAAGCGCTATTTCGCGCTGGTGAAGGGGCGCTGGCTGAATCCGGTCCAGCACATCAGGCTGGCGCTGACCAAATACCTGACCGAATCCGGCGAGCGTCGGGTGTCCGTGGATCCGGATGGCAAGACCGCCCATTCCATCGTCGAGCTGGAGGCGCGCTGGCCCGGCTATAGCCTGCTCGGCGTGCGCATCAAGACCGGCCGCACCCACCAGATCCGGGTTCATCTGTCGGCCAGCGGGTTTCCGATCGCCGGCGACGAGAAGTACGGCGATTTCCCGCTGAACAAGGCGCTGCGCAAGGAGGGGTTGCCCCGCATGTTCCTGCACGCGCACAGCCTGTCACTCAACCACCCGCTCACCGGCGAACGCCTGCAGATCGAGGCGGCGCTGCCCGACGACCTGGCCGGCTTCGTGCGCCGGCTTGACCAGCAGCATCCGCGCGAATTCGACCGTGCGGCCCGCACACAGCCCTGATTCCCCATGCCCGCACAGTTCGACCTCATCGTTTTTGACTGGGATGGCACGTTGCTCGATTCCGCAGCGGCCATCGTCCATGCCATCCAGCACGCCTGCGTCGATATCGGCGTTCCGCCGCCGGACGACGCGACCGCGCGTTCGGTCATCGGCCTTGGCCTGATCGATGCGCTGGCCCGTGCCGTGCCTTCGCTGCCGGTGACGCGCCATCAGGAGCTGGCCGGCCGCTACCGCTACCACTATCTGGCGCGCGACCACGAACTGACGCTGTTCGGCGGCGTTCCGGAACTGCTGGACGATCTGGCCGGGCGCGGGCATACGCTGGCGGTGGCGACCGGCAAGAGCCGCGCAGGCCTGAACCGGGCGCTGGGGCATACCGGGCTGGGGCCGAAGTTCGCCGCCACCCGCTGCGCCGACGAGTCGGTGTCCAAGCCGGCGCCGGACATGGTGCTGGAACTGATGGAAGAGCTGGGCCATGCGCCGGAACGCACGCTGGTGATCGGCGACACCACGCACGACCTGCTGATGGCCCGTCACGCCGGCTGTGCCGCGGTGGCGGTGAGCTATGGCGCGCATCCGCTGGACGAACTGCTGGCGGCCGGGCCGCATGGCCACGTGGCCAGCGTGGATGAACTGGCGGAGTGGCTGCGGTGTCACGCATGAAGGTGTGCGCTGCCGCAGAACTCGACGAGGGCGGAGCCGGCGTGCGCTTCGAGATCGAGCGCGCCGGTGTGCCGGTTCAGGCGTTTGCGATCCGCTTCCGGGGCAAGGTGTATGGATATGTCAACAGTTGCCGCCATGTACCGATCGAACTGGACTGGAACCATGGCGAGTTCTTCGATACTTCAAAGCTATACTTGATCTGCTCCACGCACGGTGCGCTGTACGCACCCGATACCGGCCTGTGCGTGGGCGGTCCCTGTCGCGGCAAGCGGCTCGAAGCGCTGGGGCTCGAAGAATCCGAAGGACAGGTGTGGTTGTCCGAAGCACGCAGCGAGTAACTGAAACATCATGTCCGAATCCGACCGTCAGTCCGAACAGCGCACCGATGCAACGTGGGAGCGCAAGCTGATAGAGCGACTGGCTCTTGAATCCGTCGTCGAACAGCGTCGTCGCCGGCGCTGGAGCATCTTCTTCCGCCTGGTCGGCTTCGCCTATCTGGGCGTGCTGGCCTTCGCGCTGATCGACTGGAGCGCGCTGTTCAATCAGGCTGAGCACCGCAAGCACACTGCGCTGGTGGAGCTGAGCGGCGTGATCGCGCCCAATGGCGAAGCCAGTGCCGACCGCATCATTTCGTCGCTGCAGTCCGCCTTCGACGACAAGAACACCCAGGGCGTCATCCTGAAGATCAACAGCCCGGGCGGCAGTCCGGTGCAGAGCGGCATCATCAACGACGAAATCCAGCGTCTGCGCGCGCTCTATCCGGATACGCCGCTGTACGCGGTGGTCGAGGACATCTGCGCATCCGGCGGCTACTACGTCGCGGTGGCGGCCGACCGCATCTATGTAGACAAGGCCAGCATCGTCGGCTCGATTGGCGTGCTGATGGACGGTTTCGGCTTCACCGGGCTGATGGACAAGGTGGGGGTGGAGCGTCGCCTGCTGACCGCCGGCGAGAACAAGGGCTTCCTGGATCCGTTCTCTCCGCAGGACGAGAAGCAGAAAGCCCACGCCCGCGTGCTGCTGGGCGACGTGCATCAGCAGTTCATCGAGGTGGTGCGCAAGGGTCGGGGCGATCGCCTCAAGGAGTCGCCGGACATGTTTTCCGGTCTGATGTGGAGCGGCTCGCGCAGCATCGAACTGGGCCTGGCCGATGATCTTGGCAGCGTGGAATTTGTGGCGCGCGACGTGGTGAAAGCCGCCGATATCGTCGATTTCACCCAGCGTCAGAACATCGCCGAGCGCTTCGCCAAGAAGTTCGGTGCCGATCTGGGTGAAAGCGTGGCGGGTGCGCTGGGCCAGGTCGGCATGCGCTGACCTGTGGCCGGCTTCAGCTGGCCAGTAGCAGGAAAAGGGCCGGACGGCGGTCGATGCGGCCGATCTCGTCGGCGGTCCATTGCGCGACCGGCCGGGTCCGTATGAACTGGTCGGGTGCGGTCAGCGCGGCGGCGATGCACAGCAGGGTGTCGCCGCGACAGTGCGCGCGTATCGCGTCGAACATCCTCAGGTTGCGGTACGGCGTTTCGATGAACAGCTGGGTCTGACGCAGTCGCATCGACTGCTTTTCCAGTTCGGTCAGCGCCTTGCTCCGTGCGGCTTCGTCGACCGGAAGGTAGCCGTGGAAGGCGAAGGATTGTCCGTTCAGTCCCGATGCCATCAGCGCGAGCAGGATGGACGAGGGCCCAACCAGTGGAGCGACCGGAATACCCATCGCGTGGGCGGTGCGTGCGGCCAGTGCGCCCGGGTCCGCCACGCCCGGGCAGCCGGCGTCCGAAATGACCCCGGCGCTGCGTCCGGCGAGCACTGGTGCCAGCAGCTCGCGCAGCAGGCGTCCGTCCTTTTCCGGAGGCAGTTCGACGATGTCCAGTTCGCGCAGGGGCGTCGGGTGTTCCAGGCGCTTCAGCGTGGCGCGCGCCGATTTGGCGCTTTCGACCAGGAAGTAATCCAGTTCGTGTGCGCGCTCGCGTACTGCGGCGGGGGTGTCGAGGGCGCTGCCGGTGGCGGCGTCCAGCGGGCTGGGCAGCATGTAGAGCGTGCCCGGTGCGCGATGTGCGTCGCTCATGGCAGTGGATAGCCCAGTTCGCGCAGGATGGCGCTGAGTCGTATCAGCGGCAGGCCGACCAGCGCAGTCGGATCATCGCCGCTGAGTCGTTCCAGCAGCGCAATGCCCAGGGATTCCGATTTGGCTGCGCCGGCGCAGTCCAGCGGATCGTCGAGATCGATGTAACGTTCGATTTCGGCTTGCGACAACGGGCGGAACACGACTTCGGTCGGTACGACCGTCTCGTACGGCCGGCCGTTGCGGCCGTCGATCACGCACAGCGCGGTATCGAACACCACGGTCTGTCCGCTCAGTTCGGTCAATTGGGCGATGGCGCCATCCCGCGTGCCGGGTTTGCCGTACTGGCGGTTGCCGCAGGAGGCCACTTGGTCGGAGCCGATCACGGTATGGCCGGGCAGGCGCGCGGCGATGGCTTCCGCCTTCTGCCGCGCCAGGCGGGCGGCGAGCACGCGCGGCGTTTCGCCGGCGACCGGGCTTTCGTCGATGTCCGGCGATGCGGTGGTGAACGGAAGGTGCAGGCGCGAAAGCAGTTCGCGCCGGTAGCGCGAGGACGATCCGAGGACGAGGTCTGGCAGGGGCATGGTGCGGGCGGAAGGCGGGGCGGTCTGAGCCATTCGGGCGCAGCGCGCTTTGACATACACAGGGCCCGGATAGTATCATTTACGGTTTGTTTCTCCGCCTCGCGAGATGTCGTGGCGCCACGGGCATGGCTGAACAGACCGGAAACACGCTGTCGGGCGACGAACTTCAGGTGCGCATCGATGCGCAGCAGTTGGCGCGTGCCGGACACACGCTTGCAGGTGAGGTCAGGCTGGTCGCTTTCGAGCGCCTGACCGCTGAATGCGGCGGTGAAGAGCTTGGCGGACGTACGGTGCGCTGGGTGCTTCAGGGGTCGGTTGATGCAGAGGGCGCATGCTGGCTGGCGCTCGAGGTGGCGGCTGACGTACCCATGCAGTGCCAGCGTTGTCTGGGCGGCGTGGTGATCGAAGCCAAGGGCGCGTCGCGCTTCCGTCTGGTGCCTGCGGGCGAAGAGTGGGGAGACGAAGACCTCGAGGACGACAGTTTCGAAGCGCTCGAACTTGACGGGCCGCTCGATCTGGCCGCACTGGTTGAGGATGAAGTGCTGCTGGCCTTGCCGACCGTGCCGGTGCATGCGCAGTGCGACATGCCGGCAGAGGCGGGCGGTCATGCGGAGCCGGTTGCGGAAAAACGACCGTCTCCGTTTGCGGTACTCGAACAGTTGAAACGGAATTGATTCATGCTCGCCGGCAGGTGCTGGCGAGTGAGTGCGTAGATTTTTTATCCGGTTATCCGGGGGAGTTGTTTCATGGCTGTCCAGCAAAACAAGAAGTCGCCGTCGAAGCGCGGCATGCATCGTGCCCACGATTTCCTGACCGCGCCGGCGACCGCCGTCGAGTCGACCACGGGTGAAACCCACCTGCGTCATCACATCTCGCCGAGCGGTTTCTACCGCGGCAAGAAGGTGCTCAAGACCAAGGGCGAGTGATCATCGCCGTTCCGTTGTTTCCGGCCCGCCGCATCCGTGCGGCCGAACCGGGCAAACGTGAATTGATCGGGTGCGTGGCATGAGCTATACCCTGGCCATCGATTGCATGGGCGGGGATCATGGTCCTTCCGTCACCCTGCCGGCTTCCCTGGCCTATCTGCGCAGGGACCCGGACTGCAGCCTCCTTCTGGTTGGCCTGCAGGATGTCCTCGATGCGGAACTGAAGCGGCTCGGCGCGGATCGCGAGCCGCGGATTTCCGTCGTCCACGCGTCCGAGGTGGTCGGCATGGATGAGCCGCCTGCGCAGGCCCTGCGCGGCAAGAAGGATTCCTCGATGCGGGTCGCGATCGACCTGGTCAAGGAAGGTCGCGCCCAGGCCGCGGTATCTGCCGGCAATACCGGCGCGCTGATGGCTATTTCCAAGTTTGTGCTGAAGATGCTTCCGGGCATCGACCGGCCGGCCATTGCGTCCATTCTGCCCACGGTCAAGGGGCACACCTACGTCCTCGATCTTGGCGCCAACGTCGATTGCACGTCCGAACATCTCTGCCAGTTCGGTCTGATGGGCGCGATGCTGGTGTCTGCGCTCGAATCGCGTGAACGGCCCAGCGTCGGTCTGCTCAATATCGGCGAAGAAGAGATCAAGGGCAACGAGGTGGTCAAGGGCGCGGCTGAACTGCTGCGGGCCAGCGATCTGAACTTCTACGGCAACGTGGAAGGCAATGACATCTACAAGGGCACGACTGACGTCGTCGTGTGCGACGGTTTTGTCGGCAATGTCGCGCTGAAGACGTCCGAAGGTCTGGCGCAGATGATCGGCACCTTCCTGCGCGAGGAATTCAGCCGCGGACCGCTGCGCAAGCTGATGTACATCGTGGCACGCCCGGTCATTGCAGCCTTCCGTAACCGGGTCGATCATCGCCGTTACAATGGCGCCAGCCTGCTGGGCCTGCGCGGCGTCGTGGTGAAGAGCCACGGCTCCAGCGACGCCTACGGCTTCGAGCAGGCGGTAGCGCGTGCCGCCGACGCGGTGCGCAACGATCTGATTGCCCGCATCACCCAATGCATGAAACGTACCGAGGTAGCTGCATGACTTTCTGCCGCATTACCGGTACCGGTGGCTATCTGCCCGGTGCCCCGGTGTCGAACCATGACCTGGTTGCCCGGGGAATTGAGACCTCTGACGAGTGGGTCGCCGAACGCACCGGAATCCGCTTCCGCCATTTCGCGGCGGAGGCAGAGCATTCCAGCGATCTCGCACTGCATGCGAGCCGGAAAGCGCTGGAAGCGGCCGGTCGCAGCGCTGCCGACGTGGACCTGATCATTGTCGCGACGTCCACTCCGGATCAGGTTTTTCCGAGTACCGCCTGCATCCTTCAGCACAAGCTGGGCAATCGTGCCGCCACCGCCTTCGACGTGCAGGCCGTGTGTTCCGGCTTCGTCTATGCGCTGACGGTGGCGGAGAAGTTCATCCGCTCGGGTTCGCACAAGTGCGCTCTCGTCATCGGTGCGGAAGTGTTCTCCCGCATTCTGGACTGGAACGATCGGGGTACCTGCGTGCTGTTCGGCGACGGTGCCGGCGCAGTGGTGCTCGAAGCGTCGGACGAACCCGGCATTCTGGCTTCCGCGCTGCATGCCGACGGCCATTACCACGACATCCTGTCGGTGCCGGGTCAGGTATGCAATGGCGCCGTGTCCGGCACGCCGCTGCTGCAGATGGATGGCCAGGCGGTGTTCAAGTTCGCAGTTCGCGTGCTGGGCGATACCGCGGTCGAACTGATGGCGGCTGCCGGACTTCCGCTCGACTCGCTGAACTGGCTGGTGCCGCACCAGGCCAATATCCGCATCCTGCAGTCGACCGCCAAGCGGCTCGACCTGCCGATGGAACATGTGGTGACCACGGTGGCTGACCACGGCAACACCTCGGCCGCTTCGGTGCCGCTGGCGCTGGACGTGGCGGTGCGCGACGGCCGCATCAAGCGCGGCGACCACGTGATGCTCGAAGGCGTGGGCGGCGGCTTCACCTGGGGCGGCGTGCTGCTGCGCTACTGATCCGCAGGGGCGCTCCGGGCGGGCGCCCCGCATCGCTGGACATCTGATTCCGGACACACCATGCAGAAACTTGCTTTCGTATTTCCCGGCCAGGGCTCGCAGTCGGTCGGCATGATGGTCGCCTATGGCGACGACGCCGACATCCGCGCCACCTTCGACGAAGCGTCGCAGGCGCTGGGCGAGGATCTCTGGGCGATGGCGGCCGAAGGCCCGGCCGAGCGCCTGTCGCTCACCACCAACACCCAGCCGCTGATGCTGACCGCAGGCGTGGCGGTGTATCGCAGCTGGATCAAGCGTACCGGCCGTCAGCCGGACGTGGTCGCCGGACACAGTCTCGGCGAATACGCGGCGCTGGTGGCGGCCGGCGTGCTTGCGCTGAAGGATGCGGTGCCGCTGGTGCGCCTGCGTGCCCAGGCCATGCAGGAAGCCGTGCCTGCAGGAACCGGCGCCATGGCTGCCGTACTGGGTCTGGATGCCGACGTGGTCAGGACTGCCTGCGTGGATGCCGCGCAGGGTGAGGTGGTGGCTGCGGTCAATTTCAATTCGCCGGAACAGACGGTGATCGCCGGCCATGCTGCCGCAGTGCAGCGGGCGATGGCCCTGCTGTCCGAACGCGGTGCCAAGCGCACCGTCGCGCTGCCGGTCAGTGCGCCTTTCCACTGCAGCCTGATGCAGCCGGCCGCCGATCGTCTGGCCGCTGTGTTGCCGGGTATCGCCTTCGGCCGACCGCAGATCGCACTGGTCAATAACGTCGATGTAGCGACGCCGGACGAGCCGGACGCCATCCGCGATGCGCTGGTGCGCCAGGCTGCAGCGCCGGTGCGCTGGGTCGAGGTGATCCAGCGCATGGCTGCGCTGGGCGTCACCACCGTGGCGGAATGCGGCCCGGGCAAGGTACTTGCCGGTCTCACCAAGCGCATCGACCGCAATCTCACTGGCGTGGCGCTGGCCGATGCGGCCGCGCTCGACCAGCTGGCTCAACAGATCGGAGTGAATTGATGGGCGTACTTGACGGACAGATTGCGCTGGTGACTGGCGCGAGTCGCGGCATTGGCCGCTCGATTGCGCTGGCGCTGGGCCAGGCGGGGGCTACCGTGGTCGGCACCGCCACCTCGGAATCCGGTGCGGCCGGCATCCAGCAGGCATTTGAAGCTGCCGGCATCAAGGGGCGTGGCGTGGTGCTGGACGTGACCGATGCGGCGGCCATTCCTGCCGTGATCGGCGCGATCGAGAAGGATTTCGGCACCGTTTCTGTTCTGGTGAACAACGCCGGCATCACGCGCGACAATCTCGCGATGCGGATGAAGGACGATGAATGGCAGGCGGTGATCGACACCAATCTGAAAGCGGTGTTCACGATGTCGCGTGCGGTGATGAAAGGCATGATGAAGGCACGCAGCGGCCGCATCATCAATATCACCTCGGTGGTCGGCGAAACCGGTAATCCGGGCCAGGCCAACTACGCGGCGGCCAAGGCCGGCGTGACCGGCATGAGCATGGCGCTGGCGCGCGAACTGGGTTCGCGCAACATCACGGTGAACTGTGTCGCGCCCGGCTTCATCGCCACCGACATGACCGATGCGCTGGCTGACGCCGCGCGCGACGCGCTGCTCGGCCAGATCCCACTGGGTCGCCTGGGCAATGCCGATGAAGTGGCGGCCGCGGTGGTGTTCCTCGCTTCGCCGGGCGCAGCCTATGTGACCGGCAGCACGCTGCACGTCAACGGCGGCATGTTCATGCATTGATTTTTGCCGGGCGCCGGTGGCGGATTTTCGCCGGTTGGCGCCCGGGAGCGAAGTGGAGCAGGCTTTCTGATACACTCGCGCCACTTTTTTTTCGCGTCCTCACGTTCTCGTCAGGGCCTAACAGGGAAGGAGTACCGCAATGGAAAACATCGAACAACGCGTCAAGAAGATCGTCGCCGAACAACTGGGCGTCAACGAAGCCGAAATCAAGAACGAATCGTCCTTCGTGGATGACCTGGGTGCCGATTCGCTCGACACGGTCGAGCTGGTGATGGCCCTCGAAGAGGAATTCGAGTGCGAAATCCCGGACGAAGAAGCCGAGAAGATCACCTCGGTGCAGCAGGCCATCGACTACGTGAATGGCCACCTCGCCAGCAAGGCCTGATCGTTTCATTCCGCGGAGCACGTTTTGGCACGTAAGAGAATAGTCGTCACCGGCCTGGGCATCATTTCCCCGGTCGGCAATACCGTCAGCCAAGCCTGGGAGAACATCCTGGCGGCAAAGTCGGGCATCCGTCGCATCACGCGCTTCGATGCTTCGGAAATGCCGGTCCAGATTGCAGGCGAAGTACGCGATTTCGACGTCGCCAACTACCTGTCTCCGAAAGAGGCCCGCCGTTACGACACCTTCATCCATTACGGCATCGCTGCCTCGATGGATGCGGTGCGTGATGCCGGTCTCGAAGCGCACCCGGCCAACGCCGAGCGCATCGGCGTGTGTGTCGGTTCCGGCATCGGTGGCCTGCCGATGATCGAGGACACGCATACCGCCATGATGTCCGGCGGCGTGCGCAAGGTGTCGCCGTTCTTCATTCCCGGTTCGATCATCAACATGATCTCCGGCATCGTCGCGATCAACTACGGCTTCAAGGGCCCGAATTTCGCGACGGTGAGTGCCTGTGCCACCGCCAATCACTCGATCGGCGAAGCCATGCGCCTGATCGAGTACGGTGACGCCGACGTGATGATCGCGGGCGGTGCCGAATCGACCATCTGCAGTCTCGCGGTGGGCGGTTTTGCGGCTGCGAAGGCGCTGTCGACCCGCAACGACGATCCGGAAACGGCCAGCCGTCCGTGGGACACCGGCCGTGACGGTTTCGTGCTGGGTGAAGGCGCCGGCGTGCTGGTGCTCGAGGAATACGAACACGCCAAGGCGCGCGGGGCTCGCATCTACTGCGAGCTGGCCGGCTACGGCATGAGCGCGGACGCGCATCACATCACCGCCCCGTGCGAGGATGGCGAGGGCGCGTCGCGCAGCATGGCCAATGCGCTGCGCAACGGCGGTGTGGCGCTGGACGAAGTGGACTACATCAACGCCCACGGCACATCCACGCCACTGGGTGACATTGCCGAAACGGTGGCGGTCAAGCGCTGCTTCGGCGAGCACGCCAAAAAGCTGTGCGTCAGCTCGACCAAGTCCATGACCGGCCACGCGCTGGGCGCGGCGTCGGGCATCGAGGCGGTGGTAAGCATTCTGGCGCTGCATCACCAGATCGCGCCGCCGACCGCCAACCTGCACGATCAGGATCCGGCCTGCGACCTGGACTATGTCCCGCTGGTCCCGCGTGAAATGGAGATCCGTGCCGCGATGTCGAATGCCTTCGGTTTCGGGGGCACCAACGCGACGCTGGTGTTCTGTCGCCTCTGACGCGGGCGGCGCCGGACGTCCGCAAGGATGGGAGTCGCCGAACCGATTCAGCTGAGAGGGTCACGTCGTTCAGACGTGGCCCTTTTTGTTTGTGCGCTGGCTGCCGTGCTGGTGGCGTGGCTGCAGCCGGTCTTCACTTTCGCGCTGCTGCCGGCGCTGTGCTGCACGGCCTGGCTGCGTCACCGCGACCGGGGTCTGCAGGCGCTGTCGCTGGAGAACGGGTGTGATGTCCGGCTGTACCGACGCGATGGCGAGACGGTGCAGGCGCGGCTCAGGTACGCGCGCATGAGCCGGCATGCGCTGTCGCTTGAACTGGAGTGCGCCGGATCGTACCCGCGGCGTCTGCTGCTCAGCGCCGACCGCTTCGTCCGGCCGGATGACTTCAGGCGTCTGCGGCGAGCGGTGCGTGAAGGTCTTCGGGATGACGCGCGCGACGCGGACGGAGGATGGTCGGCATGGCGGTCGCGCTGGTTTCCGGATAGTCACGGCTGAAGTGCAGGCCGCGGCTTTCGTGCCGCTGCATCGCGCTGCGCACGATGAGGTGCGCGGTGAGCACCAGATTGCGCAGTTCGATCAGGTCGTTGCTGATGCGGAAATTGGCGTAGTACTCGTCGATTTCCCGCTCGAGCAGCCGAATGCGATGCAGCGCGCGTTCCAGACGCTTGTTGGTGCGGACGATGCCCACGTAGTCCCACATGAAGCGGCGCAGTTCGTCCCAGTTGTGGGCAATCACCACCTCTTCGTCGGCGTCGGTGACGCGGCTTTCGTCCCAGGCCGGCAGATCCGGCTGGGGCTGCGGGCTGCGGGCGAGGATGTCCTGTGCCGCCGACTCCGCATAGACCAGACATTCCAGCAGCGAGTTGCTCGCCAGACGGTTCGCCCCGTGCAGCCCGGTATAGCTGGTTTCGCCCAGCGCATACAGGCCGTCGACATCGGTGCGGGCACGGTGATCGACCCGCACGCCGCCGCAGGTGTAATGGGCGGCCGGCACCACCGGTATCGGCTCGCGGGTGATGTCTATGCCCAGCTCCAGACAGCGGGCGTGGATGTTCGGGAAGTGGCTGATCAGGAAGTCGGCCGGCTTGTGCGACACGTCCAGATAGACGCAGTCCAGGCCGCGCTTCTTCATTTCGTAGTCGATCGCACGCGCCACGACGTCACGCGGCGCCAGTTCGGCGCGCTCGTCGTGGGCCGGCATGAAGCGTTCGCCGTCCGGCAGCCGCAGCAGGCCGCCTTCGCCGCGCATGGCTTCGGTGATCAGGAAAGACTTGGCGTGCGGGTGATAGAGGCAGGTCGGATGGAACTGGATGAATTCCATGTTGCCGACGCGGCAGCCGGCCCGCCAGGCCATCGCGATGCCGTCGCCGGTCGCGGTGTCCGGATTGGTCGTGTACAGATAGACCTTGCCCGCGCCACCGGTTGCCAGGGCCACCACCGGGGCCGAGAAGGTATCGACCTGGTCGTCATCGAGATCCAGCACGTAGGCGCCGGCGCAGCCCAGATCCGGGCGGCCGATTTTCGAGCCCACGATGAGATCCACCGCCAGATGGCGCTCGAAGATGTGAATGTTCGGATGTGCCTTGACCTGGCCGGTCAGCGTCATCTGGATGGCGGAACCGGTGGCGTCCGCCGCATGCACGATGCGGCGGTGGCTGTGGCCGCCTTCACGCGTCAGGTGGTACCCGAGCGCACTGCCTTCATCGCGGGTGAAGGGTACGCCCCGGGCGATCAGCCATTCGATCGCGCGCCGGCCGTTTTCGACCACGAAGCGGCTGGCCTCAAGGTCGCACAGACCGGCGCCAGCCACCAGCGTATCGCGAAGGTGGGCTTCGATCGAATCCTCGTCGTCCAGTACCGCTGCCACACCACCCTGAGCCCAGCTCGAAGCCGAATCCTCCAGCTTGAGCTTGGTGATGAGCGCAACCTGGCGGCCGGCCTCGGCAAGACGCAGCGAAAGCGCCTGGCCCGCAAGGCCGCTTCCCAGTACCAGCACGTCGAATGTCTGCACGGTTTTCCGCGTTTCACGAGAAGGGCTGCACTATATCGCAGTGCAACGCGACGTACCGCCGGAAACGCTGAGTGACGCATCGGATGAACTTTGCTGAAACCATTCAGTCAATAAGGGCATGGACGCGACCCTGAACCCCCTCCAAGTAATGCCCAGGCCTGTGCGCTCGGATATACTGCGCGCCAGTTCAAAATCCGCGCCGGCGAAAGACCCGGGTGGCACCACAACGGCCCAGATGACTGAGCGAGAGCTTGACCAGCGACTCGTCGAGCGCGCGCAGCGCGGCGACAAGCAGGCCTTCGGGCTGCTGGTCAGCAAGTACCAGCGCAAGCTCGGACGGCTGCTGTCGCGCCTGATACGCGACCCTGCCGAGGTCGAGGACGTCGCACAGGAAGCCTTCATCAAGGCCTACCGTGCGCTGCCCTCGTTCCGTGGCGAGAGTGCGTTCTACACCTGGCTCTACCGCATCGGCGTGAACACCGCGAAGAACTACCTCGTGTCCCAGGGCCGGCGTGCGCCGACCAGCACGGAGTTCGATTCCGAAGAGGCGGAGAACTTTGACGACAGCGACAACCTCAGGGATATCAACACGCCCGAACGGCTGCTGCTGACCAAGCAGATCGGAGAGACGGTGACTTCCGCGATGGAAGCGCTGCCTGAAGAACTGCGCACGGCCATCATGCTGCGCGAACTCGAGGGCATGGCCTACGAGGAAATCGCGATGGTGATGGAGTGTCCGATCGGCACGGTGCGTTCGCGCATCTTCCGTGCCCGTGAGGCGATCGCCGAAAAGCTGCGCCCGCTGCTCGATACGGCACCCGACAAGAGGTGGTAACACGCATGAAAGAGAATCTGAGCGCCTTCATCGACAATGAGCTCGATGAGCGCACGTCGCAGCAGGTGCTGGACCGCCTGCATGCCGACGGTGATCTGCGTGACGAGTTCGCGCTTCAGGTGCTGATCGGTGACCTGCTGCGCGGCGAGCAGGGGCATTTCGACGATGGTTTCACCGCTTCGGTCATGAGCCGTCTTGACGACGAACCCACCGTTCTGGCACCGGTCGCGCTGCGAGTGCAGCCGGAAGCCAAGCGCCTCTGGATGCCGGCCGCAGCGGCTGTTGCAGGCGTCGCACTGGTATCGTGGCTGGGTCTTGATCTGATGTCCGCTCCGACTGAACAGCTCGCGGTGGTACCGGTGGCTGCGCCGGCCGTCGTTCAGGTCGCCCAGACTGAATCTCCTCTGCGCGCCTATCTGGTGGCGCACCAGGCTTACTCCCCGGCCGGCAGCATGCAGGGTGTGGCCCTGTACGCGCGCGGCGTTTCGGATCCGCAGACCGACGAACGTCGATGATTCTTCGTGCAGCATGGCTGCTGGCAGGCCTGCTGATCGGGCAGGTCGCGCTGGCACAGGGGCAGCCGGAAGCGCTGTCCCTGCTCGGGCGGGCGGTCAGCGCCTCGCAGAAAACCTCCTACGTTGGCACTTTCGTCTATCAGAGCGGTGCCAGCGTCGAAACCTCACGCATCGCCCACTACGTCGATACCGAAGGCAATTCGATCGAACGGCTGGAGGTGCTGGATGGCAGTCCGCGCGAGGTGATACGCGTCAATGACGACGTGCGCTGCTATCTGCCGAAGGAAAAGATGATCATCGAAGACCGCCGCGGCGCACGGAAAACCTTTCCGTCCCTGCTGCCGGAGGCAGTTGCCGCGCTCGGTGATGTCTATGCGGTGCGCAAGGGTGCGCCGGGCCGCGTGGCCGGTTTTGATACGCAGACGGTGGTGCTGGAGCCGAAGGACGGTTTCCGCTACGGCCACATGTTCTGGATCGAATCGCAGTCCGGCCTGTTGCTGAAAGCTCGCATGGTGAACGAGAAGGGCGAACCGATAGAACAGTTCGCCTTCGCCCAGTTGCAGATCGGTCCGGCGCTGACCCGCGAGGACGTTCAATCCCGGCTGGCGTCTACCGCCAGTGGCTGGAAAGTACACGCAGCCAACTCCACCCAGGCCCAGAATGCAGATCTCGGCTGGACGGTGAACGCTGACGTGCCCGGCTTCCGGCAGATCGCAGGCATGCGGCGGTCGCTCGGGCCGGATCGGCAGGACATGGTGCACATGGTGTTCTCGGACGGTCTGGCCGCGATTTCGGTGTTCATCGAGCCCTATCGCAAGGACGATGGCAGCCAGATCGGGCCGATGAAGCATGGAGCGGTCAATGTGTTCAAGCGGCGGGTGGCCGGGTTTGTCGTGACCGCCCTGGGTGAGGTGCCCGCACACAGCGTGCAGCGCATGGCTGAAGCGGTGGGGCCGAAACGCTGATGAACGTTCGCACGGGCGTGGTCCGCCGCGTGGCCGAAGGCTACGCCTGGGTCGATGTCGAGCGCCAGAGCGGCTGCGGCCGTTGCGCCGAGGCCGGCGGCTGTGGGCGCACCTGTGAGTCCTCCAGTCTGACTTTCATGGTGCCGGTGGATAGTGCTCCGCTGCCGGGCGCGAAGGTTGAACTGGCCGTCAGCGAACGCGGGCCGCTGACGGCGGCGCTGTTGTCCTACGGGGTGGCGTTGGTGGCGCTGTTTTCCGGTGTGCTCATCGCGGTTCGGCTGGGTGGCGTGTCGGATCCGGTGGTTGCGGTCGGCGCGCTGGCGGGTCTCGCAGTGGCTGTCTGCTGGCTTCATCTGAGCCGTCGCTACCGCAGTCTGTTGCCGACGGTTCGGATCCTTCCCGCGCCGGTTTCCGAATCCCGTCTCGCCGGAAGATCATGAGCGCCTTGATCCGGGCCGTACTGTTCGGTCTGTTGACGGCCCTGAGCCTGCCGCATGCGGCCGCCCAGCGGGAACTGCCTGATTTTTCCCTGCTGGTCGAACAGCAGGGGCGGGCTGTGGTGAATATCAGCACCACCCAGAAGGTGACCGCGCGCCCGATGCCGCAGATGCCGCCCGGTGTGGATGAAGATGATCCGATGTTCGATTTCTTCCGGCGCTTCATTCCGCAGCAGCCGGGCGCACCCGGCTCGCAGGACGCGCGATCGCTCGGCTCCGGCTTCATCATTTCGGCCGACGGTCATCTGCTGACCAATGCCCACGTGGTCGAGGATGCCGACGAGATCACGGTGCGCCTGTCCGACAGGCGCGAGTTCAGGGCCAGACTGATCGGCGCCGACCGTCGCACCGACATCGCATTGCTCAAGATTGACGCGAGCGGTCTGCCGGTCGTGCGCTTCGGCGACGCGAGCCGTCTGAAGGTGGGCGAATGGGTGGTGGCCATCGGCTCGCCCTTCGGCTTCGAAAGCTCGGTGACTGCCGGCATCGTGTCGGCCAAGGGGCGTGCGCTGCCGCAGGAAAATTTCGTGCCCTTCATCCAGACCGACGTGGCCATCAATCCGGGCAATTCAGGCGGCCCGCTGTTCAATCTGCGCGGTGAGGTGGTGGGCATCAATTCCCAGATCTACAGCCGCAATGGCGGCTACATGGGCCTTTCGTTCGCGATTCCGATCGATGTGGCGATGGACGTGCAGTCGCAGCTGCGTGCCACCGGCCGGGTGCAGCGCGGGCGCATCGGCGTCGTGATCCAGGAGGTGACCAAGGAACTGGCCGATTCCTTCGGTCTGCAAAAGCCCGAAGGCGCGCTGGTCAGTTCGGTCGAGCCGCGCGGCCCTGCGGAAAAGGCCGGCGTCGAGCCGGGCGATGTCATCCTGCGTTTCGATGGCAAGCCGATCGAGAAATCCGGCGACCTGCCACGTCTGGTCGGCGGGACCAAGCCCGGGGCCGCTTCGCTGCTGCAGGTGTGGCGCAACGGGGCGGTGCGCGACGTCCGCGTCACGGTGGCCGAACTGAACGACGACCGCATCGATCCGCGCAAGGGTCGCCGCAGCGCTGCGCCGGAGGCCGGCCCCGCGCCCAATCGGCTCGGACTGGTGCTGTCGGAACTGAATGCGCAGCAGAAGCGGGAACTGGAGGTTGAGGGCGGGCTGAAGGTGGAGCAGGTGTCGGGTAGCCCGCGCTCCGATCTGCGTGCCGGCGATGTCATCCTGGCGGTGATCGCGCGCGGCAGGCAGACGCCGGTCAGCACGCTGGACCAGTTCAACCGCATCCTGTCCGGCATCGAACCCAAGGTCGGCCTGACGGTGCTGGTGCGCCGGGGTGACAGCCAGACCTTCCTGACGCTGCGTGCGCCCGATGCACAGCGCGGTGAAGAGCGGTGAGCGGCGGCCGGCGCGAACTGACGGTCTACCTGCGACGCTGGTGCCATCTGTGCGACGACCTGCTGGCTGCGCTCGAACCGCTGATTGCCGGCCAGGACGTCGCAGTGCGTGAAATCGACATCGACGAACACGAAGAATACGAGGACGCCTACGGCGAGCACATTCCGGTGCTGTGCGCCGGCCAGCGCGAACTGTGCCGGCATCGACTGGACGAGCAGGCGGTCAGGGCCTATCTGCTAGAATCACGGGATTGAGCAGAAGTCCGGCTGGTCACGGGGGCTGCCGTCACGGCGCCCCTTTTTGTTGCCTGTGCCCTACCTCTGCCGTCGTCTCCGACCCGCCCCGGGCCCTTGAGCATTTTCCGATCTGATCCGACCGATGCAGCACATCCGAAACTTTTCCATCATCGCCCACATTGATCACGGCAAGTCCACGCTGGCGGACCGGCTGATCCAGCGCTGTGGCGGCCTGTCCGACCGAGAGATGGAGGCGCAGGTGCTCGACTCGATGGATCTGGAGCGCGAGCGCGGCATCACCATCAAGGCGCAGACCGCGGCGCTGTCGTACAAGGCCAAGGACGGGCAGGTCTATAACCTGAACCTGATCGACACCCCGGGCCACGTCGATTTTTCCTACGAGGTGAGCCGCTCGCTGTCCGCCTGCGAAGGCGCGCTGCTGGTGGTCGACGCCTCTCAGGGCGTCGAGGCGCAGACGGTGGCCAACTGCTATACCGCGCTCGACCTGGGCGTCGAGGTGGTGCCGGTGCTGAACAAGATGGACCTGCCGCAGGCCGATCCGGACAACGCGAAGCAGGAAGTCGAGGACGTGATCGGCATCGACGCGACCGACGCCATTCCGTGTTCGGCCAAGACCGGCCTGGGCATCGATGACATCCTGGAAGCGGTGATCGCGCGCATCCCCGCGCCCCAGGGCGATCCGGATGCACCGCTGAAGGCGCTCATCATCGATTCGTGGTTCGACAACTACGTTGGCGTGGTCATGCTGGTGCGCGTGGTCGATGGCGCGCTGAAGCCCAAGGACCGCATGCTGCTCATGTCGACCGGTGCCCAGTACCAGTGCGACCAGGTCGGCGTGTTTACGCCGAAGTCGGTGCAGAAGACCACGCTGTCGGCCGGCGAGGTGGGTTTCATCATTTCCGGCATCAAGGAACTGCAGGCCGCCAAGGTGGGCGACACCATCACCCTGGCCGACCGCCGCGCCGATGCACCGCTGCCCGGCTTCAAGGAAATCAAGCCGCAGGTGTTCGCCGGTCTGTACCCGGTCGAAGCCAGCGAGTACGACCAGCTGCGCGAGTCGCTGGAAAAGCTCAAGCTGAACGACGCTTCGCTGCAGTACGAGCCGGAAGTGTCGCAGGCGCTGGGCTTCGGTTTCCGCTGCGGCTTCCTCGGCATGCTGCACATGGAAATCGTGCAGGAGCGGCTGGAGCGCGAGTTCGACATGGACCTCATCACGACGGCGCCGACCGTGGTGTACGAGGTGCTGATGAACGACAACACGGTGGTGATGGTCGAGAACCCGTCCAAGCTGCCGGACACGTCCAAGGTTGCGGAAATCCGCGAGCCCATCATCAAGGCGGTCATCTTCATGCCGCAGGATTACCTGGGCGCGGTGATCACGCTGTGCGAACAGAAGCGCGGTCAGCAGGTGAACATGCTCTACCACGGCCGTCAGGTGCAGCTGACCTATGACCTGCCGATGGCTGAAGTGGTGTTCGACTTCTTCGACAAGCTGAAGTCGGTGTCGCGCGGCTATGCCTCGCTTGACTACGAATTCAAGGAATACCGTGCCGCCGACGTGGTGAAGCTCGACCTGATGGTGGCCGGCGAGAAGGTCGATGCGCTGTCGGTCATCGTGCACCGCGCCAACGCGCAGTTCCGCGGCCGCGAGGTGGCGGCCAAGATGCGCGAGCTGATTCCGCGGCAGATGTTCGACGTGCCGGTGCAGGCGGCGATCGGCGCCCACATCATCGCGCGCGAAACGATCAAGGCGCTGCGCAAGAACGTGCTCGCCAAGTGCTACGGCGGCGACATCACGCGGAAGAAGAAGCTGCTGGAAAAGCAGAAGGCGGGCAAGAAGCGCATGAAGCAGGTGGGCAACGTGGAAATTCCGCAGGAAGCCTTCCTCGCCGTACTGCGGGTCGACGACAAGTAAGCGCGTCGCGCAGCCTGCCTCTCCGAACGATTACAGGACTGGATTCCGATCTTGAACTTTGCACTGATTCTTTTCGTGCTGTGCGTGGCCACGGGCATTCTGTGGGGACTCGACAAGGCGGTGTTCGCCAAGCGGCGGCCGGCCGGCGCGCCCGATCCGTGGTGGGTCGAGTATGGCGCCAGCTTCTTTCCGGTCATCATTGTGGTGTTTACGCTGCGCAGCTTTGTGGTCGAGCCCTTCCGCATTCCGTCCGGCTCGATGATTCCGACCCTGCTGGTGGGCGATTTCATCCTGGTGAACAAGTTCACCTATGGCATCCGACTGCCGGTGCTCAACACCAAGCTGGTCGACATGAACGACCCCAAGCGCGGTGACGTGATGGTGTTCCGCTACCCGGCTGATCCGTCGGTCGATTACATCAAGCGCGTGGTGGGTCTGCCGGGCGACAAGATTGCCTACCAGAACAAGCGTCTTACCATCAATGGCGTCGAAGTGCCGATGAAGGCGCAGGACGATTACCTGCACAAGGAGCGCGCCTACTACTCGAAGCGTTTCCAGGAAACGCTGGGTGAGGTCGAACACTCCATTCTGAATGACCGCGATGCACGCGCCGACGTGCCGATGGCACTGGATTTTCCGGGCCGCGAGAACTGTGTCTACAATCATGAAGGGGTGCGTTGCGAAGTGCCGGCCGGCCATTACTTCGTGCTCGGTGACAACCGTGATCAGAGCGCGGACAGCCGGGTGTGGGGTTTCGTGCCGGATGCGAACATCGTCGGCAAGGCCTTCTTCGTGTGGTTCCACGCCGATGCCATCGTGCCGCCGAAGGGCATCGACTTCGGTCGCATCGGCAGTTTCCGGTAAGCGCCGGCTTCTGAACAAGACTAACGAAAGGGAGGCAGCGATGCAGCGCAAGCAGTCCGGTCTGAGCATGATCGGTTTTCTCTTCGTCGCAGGCTTCGTCGCGGTATTCGTCATTCTTGGCAT
Organism: Methyloversatilis sp.; assembly: GCA_041639545.1. Classification (GTDB taxonomy): domain Bacteria; phylum Pseudomonadota; class Gammaproteobacteria; order Burkholderiales; family Rhodocyclaceae; genus Methyloversatilis. The sequence goes on from JBEQBZ010000014.1 coordinate 42,763, forward strand.
GAAGTCGCTGCCAGCCGTGATCGAGTATTACACTGTCCTGAAGAACGTGAAGGCGGTTGCCAAGAGCAGCGAACTGCGCGGCGGTACGGTCGCCGACTATCGCAACGCGTTCGGCAAGCGGGCCGTCATGGATGAAATGTCCAGCGTCACGCCGGCAGATCTGGACATCGTGAAGGACTCGAGCGGCGTCGAAATCTCCTTCTCCTACCAGCGCAAGGTGCCGTTGTTCGGCCCGGTCAGCCTGCTGTTCGATTTCGAAGGGTCGGCCTCGGGGTCGAACTGAAGTCTTGAACGCACCGGATGCAAGGGTCGAGCAGGCGCTCGGCCACGTCTTTGCTTCGCGCGCACTGCTGGCACAGGCGCTGACGCACAGCAGTTTTTCCTCCTCTCACAACGAACGGCTTGAACTGCTCGGTGACGCGGTGCTCGATTGCGCCGCCACCGACCTGCTGTTCCGCCGTTTCCCGGACACGCCCGAAGGTCTGCTGTCGCGGCTGCGCGCCTCGCTGGTCAAGGAAGACACGCTGGCGGAGATCGCTGCCGCCATCGCGCTGGGCGATGCGCTGCGCTTGAGTGCAGGTGAGCAGAAGACCGGCGGTCGCGGCCGGCCGGCACTGCTGGCCAACGCGCTCGAAGCGCTGATCGGCGCGGTATTCCTCGAAGCCGGTTACGACGCCGCACGCGCCGTGGTGGCCCGTCTGCTCGAATCCCGGCTGGTGGCGCTGAACCCGGAGCGCGACGCGCGCGATCCCAAGACCGCGCTGCAGGAATGGCTGCACGCGCGGGCCAAGCAGCCGCCACGCTACGAGGTCGTGTCCACCACAGGCCCGGCCCACGCGCCGGTGTTCCGCGCCGCCTGTGCGATCGAGGCGTTCAGCCTGCGTACCGAAGGCGAGGGACGCAGTCGTCGTCACGCGGAGCAGGCGGCCGCCGCATGCGCGCTCGAACAACTTCAGGGGGCGGCATGACCGACATTCCTCAGCAAGACATGAAGGCGGACGATGCGACCGCATCGCCGGTCACTCATTGCGGCTTCATCGCCATCGTCGGCCGGCCCAACGTCGGCAAGTCGACCTTGATGAACCGCCTGATCGGCCAGAAGGTGAGCATCACCTCAGCCAAGGCGCAGACCACCCGGCACCGCATACACGGGGTATTCACCCGCGAGGCCCACCAGTTCGTGTTCGTCGATACGCCGGGCTTCCAGACCAAGCACCGCAACGCGCTCAACCGCGTGATGAACCGTGCGGTCACGCAGGCGCTGGCCGATGTGGACGTGATCCTGTTCGTGATCGAAGCCGGTCGCCTGACCGAAGCCGATGAAGAGGTGATCGCGCTGCTGCCCAAGGACAGGCCGGTGCTGCTGCTGCTGAACAAGACCGACAAGACCGGCGACCGCGCCAAGCTGCTGCCCTTCGTCGAACGCATCGCGAAGCTGCACGACTTCCACGCCATCATGCCGGTCAGCGCCCATCGCGGCGACGGCCTCGATGCGCTGCTGAAGGTGGCCGGAGAACTGCTGCCCGAAGGGCAGGCCATGTTCGACGTCGATGATTTCACCGACCGCAGCGAACGCTTCCTTGCCGCCGAGTACATCCGCGAGAAACTGTTCAGGCAACTGGGTGACGAGCTGCCCTACGGCCTCGCGGTCGAGATCGAGCGTTTCGAGGCCGAAGGCGCGCTGCGCCGCATCGCTGCCTGCGTCATCGTGAGCCGCGAGGCGCACAAGGGCATCGTGATCGGGCAGGGCGGTGAGGTGCTCAAGTCAGTCGGTTCCGCCGCGCGCAGCGATATGGAGAAGGTGTTCGGCTCCAAGGTTTTTCTTGAGCTGCACGTGAAAGTACGCAGCGGCTGGGCCGACGACGAGCGCGCGCTGAAGAGTCTGGGCTTCGAGCCATGAGCACCGCACAGCCTGCGCGCCGGAGGACGGTGGCGTGACCACCGGCAAGCAGCGGGTGGACGGCCAGCCCGCCTTCCTGCTGCAGGCCCATCCCTACCGCGAAACCAGCCTGGTGGTCGACGTGTTCAGCCGCGACTTCGGCCGCATCGGCCTGGTCGCGCGCGGCGCCAAGCGCCCGCGCTCACAGCTGCGCGGCGTGCTGGTCGAGTTCCAGCCACTGGATCTGGGCTGGTTCGGCGCGGGCGAACTGCGCACCCTGGCGCGCGCCGAGTGGCAGCGCGCCTGGCCCATGCTGTCCGGCCCGCGGCTGCTGCTGGGCTACTATCTGAACGAGCTGCTGCAGCGCCTGATGGTGCGCGATGACGCACATCCGGTGCTGTTCGACCTCTATGCCGAGGCGGTGCAGAAACTGGCGCTGGCGCCGGCCGAAACCGTGCGCCACGAGGCGCTGCTGCGCGGCTTTGAAAAGGCCCTGCTGCGCGAACTGGGCTATGGTCTGACGCTGGACCACGATACCAACGGCGATGCGCTCGACCCGCAGGCGCGCTACGTCTACAAGCCCGAGCTGGGCCTGCTGGAAGGCGAGGGCAGTGGCGACGACGTGAGCATGACCGGCGCGCAGGCGCTTGCGCTGCACGAGGACGATTACGCCGACGCGCAGGTGGCGCGTCTGGCCAAGACACTGATGCGCGTGCTGATCGCGCATTATCTGCAGGGACAGGAGCTGCGCACGCGGCGGGTTTTCATCGAACTACAGGATCTCTGAACATGATCGAACTGGGCGTCAACATCGACCACGTGGCCACCCTCCGGCAGGCGCGCCGCACCTACGAACCGGATCCGGTGTGGGCGGCGGTCGAGGCCCACCTGGGCGGCGCGGACGGCATCACCGTCCATCTGCGCGAAGACCGTCGACACATCCAGGACGACGACGTGCGCCGGCTGCGCGATCTGGTGCACATCAAGCTCAATCTCGAAATGGCGGCCACCGAGGAAATGGTGGGCATCGCCTGCGCGCTGAAGCCGGAAATGGCGATGCTGGTGCCGGAAGGCCGGCATGAGGTGACCACCGAAGGCGGTCTGGACATCGTGTCGCAGGAAGAACGCCTGAAGGGCGTGATCGGTCGCCTGCGCGACGCCGGCATCGTCACCAGCGTGTTCATCGACGCCGAGCCGGCGCAGATCGAGGCGGCCGCGCGCATCGGCGCCCAGGTGTGCGAGGTGCACACCGGGCCGTACGCGCACGCCTTCCACGGTCTGGGCCGCGACCGCGAATCGCAGGCGGTGGTGGTCGAGCTGGACAAGGTGCGCGCTGGCGGCAAGCTCATCCGCGACCTCGGCATGCGCTTCAACGCCGGCCACGCGCTGAATTACGCCAACGTGCAGCCGGTGGCCGAACTGCCGGGCGTGCGCGAACTGCACATCGGCCACGCCATCGTCAGCCGCTCGGTGTTCGTCGGCCTGCGCGAGGCGGTGCGCGAAATGAAGGCGCTGATGCGCGAGGCGGCCGGGAGGGCTGCGTGATTTTCGGTGTCGGCACCGACCTGTGCGGCATCGCGCGTTTCGAGCGCATGCTGGCCGAGGACGGTGACGGCATCGCGCGGCGCATTCTCGCCGCGTCCGAACTGGATGAATTCGCGCGTGTGAAGCAGCCGGCGCACTTTCTGGCCAAGCGCTTCTCCGCCAAGGAGGCGCTGGGCAAGGCGCTGGGCACCGGCATCCGCGCGCCGGTGCTGCTGCGCGCGATCGCGGTGACCCACGACGATCTGGGCAAGCCCGCCTTCGCCTTCGATGACACGCTGACCGCGTGGATGAGTGCGCGCGGCCTGCGCGCCCATCTGTCGCTGTCCGACGAAACCGAACACGCGCTCGCCTTCGTCGTGGTCGAGCGCACGGAGAACACTGCATGAGAACCACCCCGCCCGGACCGGTCATGATCGACGTGGCCGGTTTCGAACTGGACGCCGAAGACCGCGAACTGCTGGCCCACCCGTCGGTGGGCGGGCTCATTCTGTTCGCGCGCAACTTCCACGACGCGAAGCAGCTGACCGCGCTGACCGAGGCCATCCACGCAGTGCGCCGGCCGCCGCTGCTGATCGCGGTCGATCACGAAGGCGGCCGCGTGCAGCGCTTCAGGACCGATGGCTTCACTCACCTTCCGTCGATGCGCACGCTGGGTATGCGCTACGAAGCGGATGCGCAGGGCGCGCTGGCCGATGCTCGCGCCGCCGGCTATGTGCTGGCGGCCGAACTGCGTGCGCTGGGCGTGGATCTGTCGTTCACGCCGGTACTCGATCTCGATTTCGGCCGCAGCGGCGTGATCGGCGACCGCGCCTTCCATCGCGACCCGTCCATCGTCGCGCCGCTGGCCGGCGCGCTGGCGGAGGGCCTGCGTGCCGCCGGCATGAAGTCGGTCGGCAAGCACTTCCCCGGCCACGGTTTCGTCGAGGCGGATTCGCATGTGGCCATTCCGGTCGACGAGCGCGATTTCGACACCCTCTGGGCGGACGACATCCGCCCCTACATCGATCTCGGCAAGCAGATCGACGCGGTGATGCCGGCGCACGTGATCTATCCGGCGGTCGATCGCATGCCGGCCGGTTTTTCGCGTGCCTGGGTGCAGGGCATCCTGCGCGACAGGCTCTCTTTCGACGGTGTGGTGTTCAGCGACGACCTGTCGATGGAAGGCGCGTCGGTGGCGGGCGACGTGGTGGCACGCGCCGAAGCGGCATGGGACGCAGGCTGCGACATGGTGCTGGTGTGCAATGCGCGCGACCAGGCGGTGAAGCTGATCGACGGCTGGCGGCCGGCATTCGACAGCGTGCGCAGCGCGCGTGTCGAATCGCTGATGCCGAAGCAGCCTTACGGCGACCGCACGGTGCTGGCGCAGGATGTGCGCTACCGCGACGCGCTCGGTGCGGTGCAGCGCCTGATCGGCTGACGGAATGCCTGGGGCATGAGCTTCGACGCGAAGGCTTTCCTGCCGACGGTGACCGAAGATCCGGGCGTGTACCGGATGATAGGCAGCGAGGACGAGGTGCTCTATGTCGGCAAGGCGAAGAACCTGCGCCGGCGGGTGTCCTCGTACTTCCAGCGCACGCCGTCGAGCCCGCGCATCGGCATGATGGTGTCGCAGGTGGTGCGGGTGGACCTCACCGTGGTCAGGTCGGAAGCCGAGGCGCTCATCCTCGAAAACAACCTGATCAAGAGCCTGCGGCCGAAGTACAACATTCTGTTCCGGGACGACAAGTCCTACCCCTATATCAGGCTCAGCAACGACCGCTTTGCGCGCATCGGCTTCTTCCGCGGCACGGTGGGCCGCGACGCGCGCTACTTCGGTCCGCTCCCCAACGCCTGGGCGGTGCGTGAAACGATACAGCTGGTGCAGCGGGTGTTCCTGCTGCGCACCTGCGAGAACAGCGTGTTCTCGAACCGCTCGCGGCCCTGCCTGCTGCACCAGATCCATCGCTGTTCGGCGCCCTGTGTCGATCTCGTGTCCAAGGCGGACTACGACGAGGACGTGCGCATGGCCGCGCTGTTTCTGAATGGTCGCCATGGCGAGGTGATCGACCGGCTGTCGGAACAGATGAATGCCGCCGCCGAGGCGCTGGCTTTCGAGAAGGCTGCGCAGATCCGCGACCAGATCCGCGCGCTGTCCAAGGTGCTGCACAAGCAGTACGCCGACAGTGCCCGCGACGAAGACCTCGACATCGTGGTCGCCATCGAGCGCGACGGTTCGGCCTGCGTCAACCACGCCATGGTGCGCGGCGGTCGCCATCTGGGTGATCACGCACATTTCCCGGCGGCCGGGCAGGGCAGTGCGGCCGACATGCTGCTCGCCTTCGTCACCCAGCACTACGCGGCCGGCAATGCGCCCAGGCGCATCGTGGTGAACGCGCTGCCTGAGGCGGACGAGGGCGAGGCACCGCTGCCCGGCTCAACGCTGGCGGCTCCGCGCAACGAGCGCGAGCGCGCGTGGACCGACATGGCGCTGAAGAACGCCGAGATCGCGCTCGGCGTGAAGCTGGATGCCGGCGCCCGTGCCTCGCACCGGGTGCGTGCGCTGGTCGAGGCGCTGGAGCTGGATGTGGCGCCGGAGCGCATCGAGTGCTTCGACATCAGCCACACGATGGGGGAGGCTACCGTGGCCTCCTGCGTGGTGTGGATGGGAGGGGCCATGCGCAACAGCGAATACCGCCGCTACAACATCGATGGCATCACGCCAGGCGACGATTACGCCGCGATGCGCCAGGTGCTCACGCGCCGCTACGAGAAGGTGGCGAGCGGCGAGGGCGCGCGGCCCGATCTGGTGCTGATCGACGGCGGCCGCGGCCAGCTGGGCATCGCCATCGAAGTGATGGCCGAACTCGGGCTGGACCTGCCGCTGGTCGGCGTGGCCAAGGGCGAAGAACGCAAGATGGGCGCCGAAGAGCTGATACGCCCGGGCATCGACCAGGCGCTGGTGCTCGGCCCGGAACACCCGGCGCTGCACCTGATCGCGGAAATCCGCGACGAGGCTCACCGTTTCGCGATCGCAGGCCATCGCGCCAAGCGTGCGAAGAAGCGGCTCACCTCGACGCTGGAAGACATTCCGGGCATCGGCCCGGCACGTCGCAAGCGCCTGCTCACCACCTTTGGCGGACTGGCCGGCGTGCGCAATGCCACGGTGGAGGATCTGTGCCGGGTCGACGGCATCAGCCGCACGCTCGCCGAACAGATACACCGGCAGTTAAACTAGGCTTCATGTTTACCTTGCCTACCGCGCTCACCTGGGCGCGCATCCTGCTCATTCCGCTGTTTGTCGGCGTGTTCTTCCTGCCGGCGCATGCCCTGACCTTCCACGAGAAGAACCTGATCGCCACCGTGGTGTTCGTCGTGGCCGCGCTGACCGACTGGCTGGACGGTTATCTCGCGCGCACGCTGAACCAGACTTCTGCCTTCGGTGCCTTTCTTGATCCGGTGGCCGACAAGCTCATGGTGGCGGCGGCACTCATCATGCTGGTCGAACTCGACCGCACCAGCACCGTCATCGCGCTCATCATCATCGGCCGCGAAATCACCATTTCCGCACTGCGCGAGTGGATGGCCAAGGTGGGCGCGTCGCGCAGCGTGGCGGTGTCGATGATCGGCAAGATCAAGACCACCGCGCAGATGATTGCCATTCCCATGCTGCTGTACTTCGACCCGCTGTTCGGCATCGATGTCGCGGCCATCGGCGGCAAGCTCATCTGGGTGGCTGCGGTGCTCACCGTGTGGTCCATGGTGTACTACATGCGAAAGGCATGGCCTGAACTGCGCGCGCGCAAGGCGGTGTGAAGCTTCTTCAAAAAAGTGCGCTGTCAGTGTTGACAGCTTCTCTGGCAGGCCTATAATGCGCGCCTGTCTTGCGGGAATAGCTCAGTTGGTAGAGCGCAACCTTGCCAAGGTTGAGGTCGCGAGTTCGAGCCTCGTTTCCCGCTCCAAGATACAGAAATGGGGAAGCCTAGCTTCCCCATTTTGCTTCACAGCCGGTTCGCCGGCTGCGCCTCAGGCGAGGTGGCAGAGTGGTTATGCAGCGGCCTGCAAAGCCGTGGACGCCGGTTCGATTCCGACCCTCGCCTCCAGGACAATTTGACTGGTGCTCAGGTGCCGGTACGCGGGAATAGCTCAGTTGGTAGAGCGCAACCTTGCCAAGGTTGAGGTCGCGAGTTCGAGCCTCGTTTCCCGCTCCAACATGATGAAACAGGGACGCTTCGGCGTCCCTGTTTTTTTTCGTGCATGGCGCATGTTCGAACGTGTGGCCTGTGTGTCCCAGTGCCGATTCTTGCCCTGGCTGCTTGGGTTTATCATGCAGATATGATCCTTGACGCGCGTGACCCTTGCGTTGCGCGGAACACAGACCTCATGGCAGCGTACAGGCAAGTGTTGCGGTACGTTCTCTCATTCCTTGCTGCGAACACGGCGTGTCTGCGGCGGTGCGCCCTGATGTGGCTCCCGGTGCTGGGCCTGTTGCCGTCCGTCGCGACTGCAGCCGCCACGGTGCGACTGGCAGCGGCCGAAATGTCGCCCTACATCGGGCCGACACATGCGCGGGAAGGCTATGTGGCGGAGCTTGTCAGGGCGGCGTTCGAGCGTGCAGGCTACAAGGTGGACATCCGCTTCTATCCGCTCGCCCGCGCACGCAGCATGGCGGAGGCGGGGCAGGTGGATGGGCTGATGCCCCTGTCCTACAGCCGGTCTCTGGAAGACAGTTTCCTGCTGTCATCCCCTTTCCCCGGCGCCAACGACGGTCTGTTGAAGAAGCGCTCCCTTGCGCTGACCTATCCGGCGGATGCGCCTGCCCGACCGCTTGAAATTCTCCGTGCGATGTCTGGCCTGCGCTTCGGCGCCGTGCGCGGTGCGTCGGTATCCGAGGCTTTCGACAAGGCTGATTTTCTGAAGCGTGACTATGTCGATCGCGACCTTCAGAATCTGGACAAACTGGCGCTGGGTCGCATCGATCTGATGGTGGTCGACAAGTTCCGGGCCAGCGATCTGATGATCCTGCACCGGCCGCACCTGATCGGGCAGCTCGAATTTCTTGCGCCCCCCTTGTTTCGCAGTGATTTCCATGTCGCGTTTTCGCGCAAGGCACCGAATGCAGCCCGCTTGCGCGCAGATTTCAATCGCGGCCTGTCCGGTCTGGCGGCGGAGGGTCGCATCGATGACATCCTCCTTCGCCATGGCTTGAGCGTGCGCAAGGCAGCGATGTCCGGGAAGGAGGTGTTGACCGTGGCCACGGTCAACAATCCGGACATGCTGGTGATGCGCAAGTTGTCCGATGAGTTCGTGCGGCAGAATCCGGGCGTGCGGATCGAGTGGCGGGTGCTTGACGAGAATGCGTTGCGCACCCGTCTGATGACCGATCTGGCGATCGCCGACGGTCAGTTCGACGTGATGACCATCGGTTCCTACGAGGCGCCGATGTGGGCGGCTCGGGGCTGGCTCACGCCGTTCGACGATCTGCCTGCGCAGTATGCGGCTGACGATCTGCTGGCGCCGGTGCGCGCGAGTCTTTCGCATCGTGATCGTCTCTACGCGCTGCCGTTCTATGCCGAAAGTTCGATGACCTACTACCGGCGTGACCTCTTCGCGCGCGCGGGTCTGAACATGCCGGCGCAGCCGAGCTGGGTCGACATCCAGCGCTTCGCCGCCGCCCTGCATGATCCGGCCAACGGCGTGTACGGCATCTGCCTGCGCGGACGACCGGGCTGGGGTGAGAACGTGACCTTGCTCACCACCATGGTGAACAGCTTCGGCGGACGCTGGTTCGATGAGAGCTGGAAACCTGAACTCGATAGCGAGCCCTGGCGGGAGGCGACGCGTGTGTATGTCGATCTGCTGCGACGCTACGGGCCGCCGGATGCTCACCTGAACGGCTTCAACGAATCGCTGGAACTGTTCGCGCGAGGCCGATGCGCGCAGTGGGTGGACGCCACGGTCGCGGCCGGCAGGCTCTACAACCCTAAGACATCGCGGGTGGCTGGACAGCTCGGTTACGCCGCGGCGCCGGTAGCCCGCATGCAAGAGGGCGCCAACTGGCTCTGGGTGTGGGCACTGGCAGTGCCGGATACATCGCCGAACAAGGCGCTCGCCCGGCGTTTCGTGCAATGGGCCACGTCAGCCGAGTACGTGAAGCTGGTGGCGCAGCGGGAGGGATGGGTGGCCGTGCCTCCGGGAACCCGGCAATCGACCTACGCTCAACCGGCCTATCGTGATGCCGCACCCTTTGCGGGGTTTGTCAGCGATGCGATCCGTGGGTCAAACAACCAGTTGCCCGGCCGCAGTTATCGCGGCGTGCAATGGGTCGGCATTCCCGAGTTTCCGGCCATCGGACATGCGGTGGGTACCGAGATCGCCCGTATGCTGCGAGGTGACCAGGACGTGGACGATGCCCTGCGCAAGTCACAGACCGACGTTTCTCGACTGATGCGAGATTCCGGCTACATCAGGCCGTGAAGCGGCGTGGGGCCTGCGGTCGTGTTTCAGCTTTCGTCCGTGTCCTGAAGCAGAGGCTGCAGCAAGGCCTGCGCGGCATCGAAATCGTAGCGGTGGGCCGCCCGGCCGATCTCTTTCAGATGGCCGTGCATCGACGGCGGCACCGGGCTTGCGAGCAGTCCGTCGATCACTTCCAGCGCATCGCTGTCATTGCTGCCCAGCAGGGCCTTGAGTCGGGCAAGTTCGGCGTGGATGTGAGCGGGGGGCAGGGGGCGGCCGTGGCGACCCAGATACTGGCGTATTGCGTCACGCGTTGCGGTCAGGACGCTTCTGACCTGTTCTGCCTGGGCGGCAATCCGGGCACTGTCCGTGCCTTCCCGGCATGTCTGTTCAAGTTCGCCAGCACATGCCAGCAACGCTTTCGCCCCCAGTGAGCCGCTGCTTCCGCGCAGCCTGTGGGCGATCTGCCGAAGGCGTTCTGCATCCATGTCCGCGCGACCGCTTTTCAGGCCCTCAAGCACTTCTTCCGAACCATCGAGAAAAAGGCTGAGCACACGCAGATAGGTGCTGACATTGCCACGCAGGTCGCGCAAGGCCGAAGCAGCATCGAGAAGCGGTGCGTCGGCTGGCGGAGGCGCAGCGTCCGGCCTGGCAGGCGTTGCTGCGGGGGCCTGCCCACCGAGTGCACGCAGCAGCGCATTGATCAGCGCATCGACATCGACCGGCTTGGTCACGTGGTCGTTCATGCCGGCTTCCCGTGTCTGGGTGCGCTCCGATTCCATCGCTCCGGCCGTCATCGCAATCACCGGAAGACCCTGCAGCCCCGGGCGAAGACGGATCGCACGGGTGGCGCTCAGGCCATCCATTACCGGCATCTGCACATCCATCAGCACACAGTCGAACACCTGCCTGTCGAGCAGGTCGAGCGCCTCACGCCCGTTATTGGCCACGGTTACCTGCATGCCGAGGCTGCGCAGCAGTTCGATGCCCAGTTCCTGGTTGATTTCGTTGTCCTCGACCAGCAGCACACTGCGGCCGTGCAGTGCGATGGCATCGATGCGCCCGAAGCCACTGGCCGGCCCCAGACCGGTGGATGCCTTCGGGCGCCCAAAGGCGGATACCAATGCCTCATGCAGTGAAGACAGACTGACGGGCTTGTTCAGCACGCTGGCGAGAGCCAGTTCGCTGGCCGCGGCGCGTACCTCTTCTGCGTCATGCACGCTGACCATGATGACGGTGGATGGTCGGGCAGCGCCCTGCAAGGACTGCACTCGCCGTGTCAGTTCGATGCCGTCCATGCCCGGCATCCGCCAGTCGCAAACCATCAGGTCGAACGGAGGCAGGCTCGCAATGAGTTCCAGGGCGCCGGTTGCGGAATCCGCCCGGGTCGGTGACAGCCCCAGATGCGCAAGATCGCGGCAGAGAATGTCGAGTGCGTCCGGATTATCGTCTACCACCAGCACGCGCTGGCCGGTCAGTTCCGGAGGCAGACCGTCGGTGCCATCCCCTTCGGTGTCCCGACCGAGAGGAAAGCGTGCGGTGAGGGTGAAATGGCTGCCCTGGCCCGGTGTGCTGCGCACATGCAGCGTACCGTGCATCAGATCCGCCAGACGCTTGCTGATGGCAAGGCCCAGTCCGGTACCACCGAAGCGTCTGGAAATCGTGCTGTCGCCCTGCCGGAAGGGTTGAAACAGTGCGTCGATCTGTTCCGTGTTCATGCCGATTCCGGTGTCACGAACGCCGAATTCCAGAGTGACGCCTTCCGCGTCGTGGCTCAGTGGCCGGCAGGACACGACCACTTCGCCGCGCTCGGTGAACTTGATGGCATTGCCAGCCAGATTGGTCAGTATCTGGCCCAGCCGCAGTGAGTCGCCCACGATCACGTCCGGCGTGTCGGGATCGATGTCGAACAGCAGATCCAGCCCTTTCTCGTCGGCCTTCAGTGCGATCAGCGTCGCCAGCGAATCGAATACCCGCTCAAGCCGGAAGTCGACCTGTTCGAGGTCGATGCGTCCGGCCTCGACCTTGGAGAAATCGAGAATGTCATTGAGGATGCCCAGCAGGGCGACGGCCGAGCCATTCGCCTTGCTGACGAAATTGTGCTGCTTGGGGGTCAGGTCGGTCTGCAGCGCCAGTCGGGTCATGCCGATCACCGCATTCATCGGTGTGCGTATTTCGTGGCTCATGTTGGCCAGAAACTCGCTGCGCGCCTGGGCGGCGCTCTCGGCGGCGAGCTTGGCGCGTATCAGCGCCTGCTCAGCTTCCTTTCGCTGGGTGATGTCGATGGCGAAGGCGATGTAGTGCCCTGCGCTGCCATCCGGTGGCGGGTCGAAAAATACGCCTATCTCGATCGGCACCCGGCGTCCGTCACTCTGCTGCACGCTGCCTTCGAGCCGGAGACTGCCGTCGGCACGCAGCCGTTGTTCGATGGCTCTCAGGCCATCGCTGGAAAAATCGGTGAGAACGCTGCTGGCCGGCAGGCCGATGATCTGGTCGCGCTCACGGCCGAACAGGGCGCAGGCCTGATCGTTCACATAGATGAAGCAGCCGCTTCTCGCGTCTATCCACTGGATGGCGACACCCGCATGATCGAGCGCGAACTGGGTTTCCTCCAGCCGCCGGTTGGCCGCTTCCAGTTCTGCGGTGCGGCTGGACACCAGTTCTTCCAGCCGGTTGCGGTGGCGGGCCAGTTCCTTCTCTGCCAGCGTGCGATCGGTGATGTCGTTCAGCACGGTGATATTCGGATCTTCGGACATCATGCCGCCGATCTCGACGATCTTGACGCTGCCATCCTTGCAGGTCACCCGATAGGCGTGTGCCCTTACCAGACCGGAGGCTTTGCGGGATGCCTCGATCTGCTGTCCCCAGCCGTTCAGGACCTCGCTGCGGTAGACCGGGTCGGGGTAAGCCAGCTCAAACCAGGTGTGGGCATCGGGAATATCGGCCAGGGTGTAGCCGAAGGTTTCGATGAAGCGATCGTTCAGGAAAACGATGCGTCCTTCGCGGTCGAACAGACTGATCGGAAAGGGCAGCAGGCGGATTACCCGCTCGAATCGTTCAGTCGATCTGGTCAGTTCCGCATTACGCAGACCAAGCTGTCTGACCATGGCATCAATTGACTGCGTGAGCCGCTGCAACTCACCCACGAAGCGCAGTTCGCCCAGCACGGTATCGCTGTGTTCACCGCGTGCGACCTGGTCCGCATGGCGTTCAACCAGACGCAGCGGCTGCAGCACCATGCGCTGCAGGCCTACGTACAGCGCGAGCGACAGCACGGCGTCAAGCAGCACGATGAACAGGATGCGTGCGATCAGCGCGGCCCTCAGTTCCTCGTCGACGAAGCGCGTCGTGCCGAACTGGCGGACCTGACCGATCATCTGATTGTCGAACCGTATCGGCTGTTCGCTGACGAACAGGCCCTGGGCATTCACCTCGCCGTCAACCCAGTGGGGCTCGCCATCCTGACCGCGCTCCAGCGTGAAGCGGGCGGTATCGAGCTGCACGGTCAGTCCATGCACGGCAGGTTCGCGCAGGCGGCTTTCCATCAGTTTGCGCACCTGCTCGTATTCCAGGTTCCAGGCGGCAGGTGCCAGGCTGATCGCAAGCTGTTCGCTGGCCAGATTCATCGCCCGGGTGAATTCGTCGCGTTCGCCCTGACTGTAGCTGCGATAGGTCAGTGCGCCGCCGGCGCCCAGCAGCACCGATACCGTGACCACGATGAGCACGATGAGCAGTGCCGCGATCGAGGTCGGCGTGCGGGTGGAGCCACTCATGCGTGACGCTCTCTGCGGATGGAGGGCGGTGCGGGCCTGTGCGGGGTCTGGGCGTGGAGGTTCATGGGCGAGTGGATGCTGACGGCAGACCCCGGCGCGGCGGCTGTCCGGAGCCGTGAATCATCACTACGACCTCATCATTATCGGCGTTTGCCCGCAGTTCTTGCGTGTTCTTTGTCCCCGGTGTCCGGTGTCGGCACGGCGCTGCACAGGGCGGCCCGCCATGCGGCCAGCTTCTGTTCGGCAGGCATGCCGGCATGGGCCGGGCTGGTCGACGGAAGGCGTATCAGTTCGAGTGACCGGAGCTGTGGCGCAATGTCGCGCCGGAACAGGCGTTCAGCCGTGCCGCCGTTGAAAGCCACCCTGGCGATGCGCGGGTGAGCGGCGAAGAAATCGGCGAAATCGTTGGCCTGGGCGCTGCGCAGATCGATGTCGGCATCCAGGCTGCCCGGGCGCTCGCAGCTCTCCAGCACGTCCCACAGCGCGATGCCGGCACGCATCAGCGCCTGCAGCCGGGCGTCGTAAGGCAGCTCCGGGCCGGCACCGAACAGCGCGCCCATGATGGGCCAGAACCGGTTGCGCGGATGCGCGTAGTAGCGGCCGGCGGCCAGCGAAGCGACGCCGGGCATGGAGCCCAGGATGAGGGTGTGCGCGGTGGCCGGATCGGCCACCGGCGGAAAGCTGCGCAGTCGCGGCGGGGTGTCGGCCATGCGCCGGCGTCAGCGGTTGAGCACCGTGGCCAGTTCGCGCCGGTAGTGGCGGACCAGCGCGTGTTCCGAACCGAGCGCCGCGAACAGGTCCAGCAGGAAGCGGCGGCCGGCGTCGTCCTCGAAGGCGCGGTCGCGGCTCACCACTTCCAGCGCCTGTTCCATCGCCTTTTCCCATCGCTCGTCGGCAGCCAGCGCCGAAGCCAGGGCCAGCCGTGCTGCCAGATCGCCCGGATTGCGGGCGATGCGGCCGACGTAGTCGGTGTCGTCCCCCGAAGGCTGGCGGCGGGCGATGGCGATGCGTGCGTACAGCGTACCGATGCGCGCGCGGTCTTCCTGTTCGTAGGGCAGGGCGTCGAGCATGGCCTGCGCCTCGTCCAGCCGGCCGAGCGCGATCAGCGCCTCCACCCGGCCGAGCACCGCCGGTTCGAAGCCCGGGTCGATGGCCAGTGCGCCCTGGAACAGACCGAGTGCCGCGGTCGAATCGCCGCGTGCCAGCGCAGCCTGCGCGGCTTCGAATGCCGACAGCGCAGGCGAGGGCAGCAGGGCGTCCATGAAGGCGTGCAGTTCGCGGTCCGGCAGTACGCCGGTGAATTCATCGATCACCACGCCGCCGACGAAGGCCTTCACGTTCGGGATGCCGCGTACGCCGAAGCGGCGCGCCAGTTCCGGGTTGTCGTCCGAATTGATCTTGGCCAGCCGCACCCGGCCGGCGTAGTCGGCCGCCAGCGCTTCCAGCCGCGGCGTGAGCGCGCGGCAGGGCTGGCACCAGGGCGCCCAGAAATCGACCAGCACCGGCAGGGTGTGCGATGCGTCGATCACGTCGCGCTGGAAATTGGTCAGATTGACCTCGATCACGTCGGCGCCGGGGCTGGCCGGGGCGTCTGCGGACATGTTCACTCCTTCTGGAAACCGGGTCGGCACGCGCAGCCATCCGCCGCGTGCGGATGCAATGGTACAAGGGCTGGAGGCCGCTCCGGGCAGGGCGGCCTGCTTGCGCAGCGCAACAGCCCCTAGGGCGGCCGTGCCATAGCCTTTATAATTGCGCTTTTGGCCGCACCGTCGCCGGTGCCCGCCGACCATCCCTCCGCTTCGTTCATGGCCCACATCCTCAAGCTCCGCGGCACGCCCGCCCTTTCCGCCGCTCGTCTTTCGCGTCTGGCCGACGCCTGCCGCACCGCCGCGCCCAAGCTGCGCGACCTGACGGCCACCCAGTACTTCTTCGTCGAATGTGCGGCCGAGCCGTCGGCCGAAGAGCGGGCGCGTCTGTGCGCGCTGCTCGCCGCGCAGCCGGCGGAGGCGGTCGAGGGACCGGCGCTGCTGGTGACGCCGCGTCTGGGCACGATTTCGCCGTGGTCGTCCAAGGCCAGCGACATCGCGCGCAACTGCGGCCTGACGGGCGTGCAGCGCATCGAGCGCGGCGTGCTGTACGAGCTGACGCTGTCGCGTGGCCTGCTGGGCGGCGGCGCACTGGACGACGCGGAGCGCGCGGCGCTGGCCAGCCTGCTGCACGACCGCATGACCGAATCGGTGTTCGGCGGCCTCGCTGACGCGGAGGCGCTGTTCAGCCACGTGCCGCCGCGCCCGCTGGTGAGCGTGTCGCTCGCCGAAGCCCGGGCCTCGCTGGAGCGCGCCAACGTCGAGCTGGGCCTCGCGCTGTCCGACGACGAAATCGACTATCTGCTCGATGCCTATACGAAGCTGGGCCGCAATCCGACCGACGTCGAACTGATGATGTTCGCCCAGGCGAACTCGGAGCACTGCCGGCACAAGATTTTCAACGCCAGCTGGACCATCGACTACCAGCCGCAGGACATGAGCCTGTTCGGCATGATCCGCGAAACCCACAAGGCCACGCCGCAGCACACCGTGGTGGCCTATTCGGACAACGCGGCGGTGATCGAGGGCGCGACCACCGAGCCGGTGGCCCGCTTCTACCCGGACCGCAACGGCCGCTGGGGCTGGCACGAAGAGTCCATGCACTTCCTGGCCAAGGTCGAGACGCACAACCATCCGACCGCGATTTCGCCCTTCCCGGGCGCGGCCACCGGTGCCGGCGGCGAAATCCGCGACGAGGGCGCGACCGGCCGCGGCGCGAAGCCGAAAGCCGGTCTGGCCGGCTTCTCGGTGTCCAACCTGAATATTCCGGGCTTCGAACAGCCGTGGGAGCGTGTCGACGGCGAGCTGTACGGCAAGCCCGAGCGCATCGCCTCGGCGCTGCAGATCATGATCGACGGCCCGCTGGGCGCGGCCGCGTTCAACAACGAATTCGGCCGCCCGAACCTCGCCGGCTACTTCCGCACCTTCGAACTGCCCTTCATGGGCGAAATGCGCGGCTATCACAAGCCCATCATGATCGCTGGCGGCATCGGCAACATCGCCGCCCGTGATGCGCTGAAGATTGAATTCCCGGCCGGCACCAAGCTGGTCGTGCTGGGCGGCCCGGCCATGCTGATCGGCCTGGGCGGCGGTGCGGCATCGAGCATGACCACCGGCACCAATACCGCCGATCTCGATTTCGCGTCGGTGCAGCGCGGCAACCCGGAAATCGAACGCCGGGCGCAGGAAGTGATCGACCGCTGCTGGCAGATGCAGGACGACAACCCGATTCTCGCGGTGCATGACGTCGGCGCCGGCGGCCTGTCGAACGCATTGCCCGAACTGGCCTATGGTGCCGGTCACGGCGCCTGGTTCGACCTGCGGGCGATCAACAGCGAAGAGTCGGGCATGAGCCCGGCCGAACTGTGGTGCAACGAATCGCAGGAGCGCTACGTGCTCGCGATCGGCCCCGAGCGCATCGCCGAATTCGAGGCGCTGTGCGTGCGCGAACGCTGCCCGTATGCAGTGCTGGGCGAGGCGACCGCCGACGGCCAGCTCACGGTGGCCGATCCGCTGTTCAATACGAAACCGGTCGACATGCCGATGGACGTGCTGCTCGGCAAGCCGCCCAAGATGCACCGCACGGTGTCGCGCCGCCCGGCCTATGCGCCGCCGATGGACGTGGCCGGCTACGACCTGAAGGACGCCGCCTACCGCGTGCTGCGCATGCCGGCGGTGGCCAGCAAGTCCTTCCTGATCACCATCGGCGACCGCTCGGTCGGCGGCCTCACCGCGCGTGACCAGTTCGTCGGCCCGTGGCAGGTGCCGGTGGCCGACGTCGCGGTCACCAGCGAAAGCTTTTCCGGCTACCGCGGCGAGGCCTTCGCGATGGGCGAACGCACGCCGGTGGCGCTGCTCAACGGCCCGGCCTCCGGCCGCATGGCGATCGGCGAAGCGATCACCAACCTGATCGCCGCCGACGTGCGCAGTTTCGAGCGCATCAAGCTGTCGGCGAACTGGATGGCGGCCGCCGGTCACAAGGGCGAGGACGCCGCACTGTTCGATACGGTGAAGGCGGTGGCGCTGGACTTCTGTCCGGCGCTGGGCCTGGCGATTCCGGTCGGCAAGGACAGTCTGTCTATGAAGACCCGCTGGTCCGACGGCGACACGCAGAAGGAGGTGGTGGCCCCGCTGTCGCTGGTCATCACCGCCTTCGCCGGTGTCGAGGATGTGCGCCGCACGCTCACGCCGCAGCTGCTGATCGACCCGGAAATCGAGACCGAACTGCTGCTGATCGATCTCGGCCAGATGAAGAACCGCCTCGGCGGTTCGGCCTTCGCCCAGGCTTTCGGTGTGGTCGGCGAACATGCGCCGGACGCCGACGCGGTCTTGCTCGGCCGGCTGCTGCCGGCGATCAGCCGTCTGCGTGACGCCGGCCTCGTGCTGGCCTACCACGACCGCTCCGATGGCGGCCTGTTCGCCACGCTGTGCGAAATGGCGTTCGCGTCGCATGTCGGCCTGTCGATCAATCTCGACACGCTGGCCTATGACCCGCTGCTGGTCGATGTCGATTCGCTGGCCAAGAAGCCGGACGCGGTACGCGGCCGCTTCAACGACCGCACTTTCTCCGCACTGTTCGCCGAAGAGCTGGGCGCGGTGATCCAGATCCGCGTCGATCAGCGTTCGCAGGTGATGGACATCCTGCGCGAAGCCGGTCTGTCCGGCGTCACCCACGGCCTCGGCAATCCGAACGACCGCGACGAAATCCGCTTCTGGCACAACGCCAAGGTCATCTTCAGCGAATCGCGGGTCGACCTGCAGAAGGCATGGACCGAAACCAGCCACCGCATCGCGCTGCTGCGCGACGACGCCGACTGCGCGCGCGAGGAATTCGCGCTGCTGGACGACAAGTCGGACACTGGCCTGTTTGCGGCGCTCACCTTCGAGCCGCAGGAAGATGTCGCAGCGCCTTACGTCAGCAGAGGTATCCGCCCGCGCATCGCCATCCTGCGCGAGCAGGGCGTGAACGGCCAGGTCGAAATGGCGGCCGCCTTCGACCGCGCCGGTTTCGACTCGCAGGACGTGCACATGTCCGACCTGATGGCCGGCCGCGTGAAGCTGGCCGACTTCAAGGGTCTGGCGGCCTGCGGCGGCTTTTCCTACGGTGACGTGCTGGGCGCCGGCTCCGGCTGGGCCAAGTCCATCCTGTTCCACCCGGAACTGCGCGACGCCTTCGCCGAGTACTTCGCCCGCCCGGACACCTTCGCGCTGGGCGTGTGCAACGGCTGCCAGATGATGAGCCAGCTGGCCGACATCATTCCGGGTGCTGCGCACTGGCCGCGCTTCGAGCGCAACCGCTCGGAGCAGTTCGAGGCGCGCTTCACCCAGGTTGAAATCGTCGATTCGCCGTCCATCCTGTTCCGTGGCATGGCCGGCTCCAAACTGCCCATCGTGGTGTCGCACGGCGAGGGCCGCGCGGTATTCGCCGACGCACAGGCGCAGAAGCTGGCACGCGTCGCCATGCGCTACATCGATCACGACGGCAGCGTGGCCAGCCGCTACCCGCGCAACCCGAACGGTTCGCCGGACGGCATCACTTCGGTCACCAGCGATGACGGCCGGGTCACCATCCTGATGCCGCATCCGGAGCGCATCTTCCGCACCGTGCAGATGAGCTGGCATCCGGCGCACTGGGGTGAGGACAGCCCTTGGATGCGCATGTTCAGGAACGCCCGGGTCTGGGTCGGCTGATTGCAGACGCTGGTGAACGCACGACAAGAGGGCCTGCGCAAGCAGGCCCTTTTCTTTTGTGCCCCTTCGTTGAGTGAGCTATGGCGGCTCCGATGCCGCTGGCGGAAGGGCGCAGGGCGGCCGGCGGAATATCCGGAGGGCGCGCGGCGGACGGGTCATATGGGCGGAGGAGGGCGCCCTGTTCGTGAGCGCTTCAGTTCCACCGCATTTGGCCGATAGCCGAAAGATCGCCGGATGCAGGTGTTTCGGGGGAAGCACGCTCCGCACCGGCCGACTTTCTGCGCAGTGGTGAAACGATGAAGATTCTGCTGGTCGAGGACAGCCGGGCCATGGCTGCGGTCATGTCTGTCCGCCTTGCGTCCTTCGGGTATGAAGTGAGCGTCGCGGAGAACGGGGAAGTGGCGGTGGCCCGCTTCGCCGAGGTGGCGCCCGATCTCGTGCTCATGGACATCGAAATGCCGGTCATGAACGGTTTCGAGGCGACCGCGCGCATCCGCGCGATCGAGGCGACCCAGGACTGGGCATGGACGCCCATTCTCTTCCTGACCGCATCCAATACCCAGGAAAACCTGATCACCGCGATCGAGGCGGGTGGCGATGACTTCATCGTCAAATCGGTGCCGGAAGCTGTGCTGCAGGCCAAGATGAAAGCCATGGCGCGGATAGCCGCGCTGCGCAAGCGGCTGTCGGTCACCAACCGGATGCTCCGGGAACAGGCCAGCCGCGACGGACTGACCGGGCTGTGCAACCGCCGTCACATGGACCTGACGCTGGATCTGGTCTGGAGCGAGGCGCGCAGCAGCGGGGCGCCGTTCGCGCTGCTCATGCTCGATATCGACCATTTCAAGAAATACAACGACTACTACGGTCATCTCGCCGGAGACGACTGTCTGCGCAGGGTGGCGCAGACGCTGGCTTCGGTGGTCGATCGCTGCAACAGCGAGCGGCTGACCGAAGGCGCCTTCGCGGCGCGTTACGGCGGCGAGGAGTTCGCGGTGCTGATGCCCCAGGCCAGCGCCCAGGCCTATGAGCGGGTGGCGCACGGCGTGATCGAGGCGGTGCGCAGCCTGGGCATACGGCACGAGCGCAATGCCGACTGGGGCGTGGTCACCACCTCGGTTGGCGGTGCTTTCGTACCTGCCGCCAACGACGAACTGATGCACGTGTTCCGGGCCGCCGACGAGCGGCTGTACGCCGCCAAGGCGGCCGGACGCAATCGTGCCGTGCTGAGCTGAGGCTCAGCCGGGCAGGCGATCGCGCAGCCGCTCCAGCAGCACGCGCAGTTCGCGCTGGCCGTACAGGCCCTTCACCCAGTCCGCCGGCCAGACCGCACCGGCGGCACCCAGCAGCGTGCCCAGCACCGCGCCGCGGTGACAGTTGTCGCCGCCCAGCCGCACGTTGGCGAGCAGGCCGTCGCGCGGCGCAGCCGCGTATTTCAGCGCGAGGTGCAGCGTGGCCGGCAGCGCGTCCTTCAGGTAGCAGGCGGGGCTGAACTGCGCGCCGATCACTTCGTCGTCCGGTCTGCGTTCCGCCCATGCGCGATAGGGATGGCGCAGCGCCGGGTGCTCGGCCGGCGTGGCCGCCGCCAGCGCCTCCTCCATGGACCGGCCGTGCAGCAGATGGAAGGCGGTGTCCGCGTACAGCGTGGCCGCCGCCGCCGTCTCCGTCCCCTTGTGGGTCAGCGCCACGTGTTCGGTGACCGCCGCCTGCAGCGCATCGCGGTCCTGCGCGTGGAACAGGATGAGCGGCGCCAGCGTGGCCAGCCCGCCGATGTGGATGTCCTCGACGCCGCAGTCCTCGACCTCGATACCCTGACCGTAGTGACGGAAGAAGGCGCGGTGGCATTCCTCGACATAGGTGTCGCCGTGGCTGCCCGGGGTGAGCATGAAATCGACGTAGCGCCGCGCATAGTCGTCGCGGTCGTAGCGACCGCATTCCAGCAGTGATTCGGCCAGCAGCCGGGCCAGCTGCAGGTTCAGCGTGTTCTCGCCGGCGTGCAGGAACTGGTGGTAATGGATGTCGCGCGGCCCGCTCCACCAGCGCTTCTGCTCGTGCAGGATGTCGTCGGTCGGCCCGGTGCAGGCGTAGTGGCTGCGCCACAGGAGGCTGTCCGGATGCGGGTTGTGCGGCGGCAGATAGCCGGTGATGTCCCCGTAGTCCTGCGGGATGCGTTCGCGGCTGTAGTACCAGTGCACCGGCATGGCCAGCGCGTCGGCGATGAAACCGCCCCACCAGGCGGCGTCGAAGCGTGCGGGATCGATCATCAGTGTTTTCCGTCTGTTTGTATCGGTGCGCGTCTGCGTACCCATTCGGCCACCGTGATGCACAGCGCCAGCCAGGCGCTGCCCGAGCACAGCCCGGCCAGCACGTCGCTGGCGAAATGGACCTGCAGCACGATGCGGCTGAGGCCGGTGGTGAGCGCGATCGCGACCGCGATCCACAGCACCGGCAGATGCCAGCGCGCAGGCAGCAGGCGCAGCGCCACCCAGGCGAGCACACCGTAGGCCACCAGCGTGCCCGAAGCGTGGCCGCTCGGGAAGCTCCAGCTTGTTTCGGCCGCGTAGCCATGCTCATGTACAGGGCGCACCCGCTGGAACACCGCCTTCAGGCTCACGTTCAGCAGCGAATTGCCGGCGATCGCGGCCACCCAGGTGGCGGCCAGCAGATGCTGTCTTCGCCACAGCAGCAGCAGGGCGCCGGTCACGCCGAGCGCGGTCAGCGTTTCGGTGTCGCCGAAACGGGTGAGCCGCGCGAACAGGTGCAGCGTATCTGCGTCCAGTGAACGGCTCAGTGCGCCGACCAGCGCATCGTCGAAATCGACCAGCACGCTGCCGTTATTCACCGCCAGCGCCAGTGCGGTGAAGCCGGCGGCACCGTAGAGCATGACCATGATGCCGATCTGCGCCACCCGACGGCGGCTGGCTGTGGCGTTGGCATGCAGGCGGCCATTGGCGAACTGCAGCGCGGTGACCAGCAGCAGCGCACTCGCCAGCAGGGCGGCGTGCAGCAATGGCAGCTGGCCGGCGATCAGTGCGGCCAGCTGTTCGGGCGAAGACGGGAGGGGCGGCATGATTCAGTCGTTCAGGGGCAGGGTACTCAGTGCAGCCAGTTCGAAGCGGTCATCGGCCGCGCGGTAGTCCCAGCGCTCGACCGAGGCGATGCGCACGCCGTGCTGCCGGCCGGCGCGGATCAGGTTCACCGAATTTCCGGCGTCGCGCCGTGTGCGGTGCGACACCGCGGTGCCGGCCTGCACCGCCCACAGCGTCCGGCCCTGATCCGCCAGCCGGCGTACCGAAGGCAGGTGAATGTGGCCGCCGAGCACCAGATCGGCGCCGGCTTCGCGCCAGCGGACGATGGCTTCGCGGTGGCCGCGCACCCGGTTGTGCTTTTCGGTCGCCCGATTGACCGCCAGCGGGTGATGCAGCGCCACCACCCTGAGCACGCCAGGCGGTGCGTCCTGCAGATGCCGGACGGTCTGCGCGATCTGTGCGGCCGACAGTTCACCGTCTGAGTGGCGCCAGCGGCGGGTTGAATCCAGCCCGATCAGCCGCAGCCCGTCGAGGTCGGTCAGGGTGTCGTGGGCGGTGCCGAAGGCGCGGTGGTAACGGGCATAGGGCGCGAACAGGCGCAGCGGCAGGTGGAACAGCGGCAGATCGTGATTGCCGGGCAGCACCACCTGACGCGCAATGCCCAGGCTGTCGGCAAAGGCGCGGGCGGCGGCGAACTGCGCCGGTCGGGCGCGCTGAGTGAGATCGCCGCTCAGCAGCAGCAGCAGCGGCCGTTCAGTCTGCGCAAGCCGGCGCAGCGCGGCGCACACCTCGGGTCTTTCGGTACCGAAGTGCGGGTCGGACAGCTGCAGCAGCAAGGGAATCACAATGCGGGCACGATGCAGGGGTCAGGCGGTTTCGTCGTCGGGCACGATCAGCGACAGCGCGTCCGGCAGCACGCGGAATTCCAGCGGTGCGCGCATCCAGCTCACTTCGCCGTCGGTGGCCACCTTGATGCGGCTGCGCCGGCGTCCGCGCCGCAGCACGCTCAGGCGCAGCGACGCGAAGCTGAAGGACTGTACCTCATCCGCCTCGCCCAGCCGGCCGAACACGCCACGCGCCAGCAGCCACAGCATGGACAGCCGTCCGGTCGGGCGCAGCGCCAGCGCGGCCAGCCGGCCGCCGTCGAGCGCGGACGCTTCGGCCAGACCGATCTGTTCCAGCTGCAGCCGGTTGTTGCCGACGAACAGCGTGGGCGTGTGCATGGTGCGCATCCGCCCGCCGTGTTCCATTTCCAGCGTCATGCGGCGATGGCCGCGCAGCAGCGTGACTAGACCGGCCCACAGCGCCACCAGACGGCTGCGGCCGAACTGTCGCTTCCATTCCTCGCGGTTCTCAAGCAGCACCGGATACAGACCCAGACTGGCGTTGACCAGGAAAATGCGGTCGTTCACGCGGCCGACCTGCACGCTGCGCAGCCGCCCGTCCAGCAGCAGCCGGACCGCGGATTCGGTATCGGCGGGAATGCCGTATTCGCGCGAGAAGTAGTTGAAGGTGCCCTGCGGCAGCACGCCGAAGGGCAGGCCGCTGCCGGCGACTGCCTGCGCCACCGCGTTGATGGTGCCGTCACCGCCGGCCGCCACCACGATGCCGTGCTGCATGCGCGCTTCCTGCACCGCCTGCCAGGCGACCGCGGGCAGGCGCCGGCCGTCCTGCACCGGCAGCACCCGATGGCGGCGGCCGGCCGCCGTGAGCAGGCCTTCGATCACCTCGCGGGTGCGTCCGGCGTCCTGACTGCCCGAGCCGGCGTTGAGCACGATGAACAGCGGGGCGTCGGCGGGTGGGCGGGTTGCGGGCATCGGTATCCGTAGTCGGGAAGATGGCTTCGCAGCCTACGCCGCCGGCCCGCGGCGATCAGCCAGCGGATTCCGACACGCGGCGGCGCTGCGCGTCGGCCGCCTGCAGGTGGGCATGCGCCAGATCGAGCCAGGGCGTGGCCAGAGCGTGTCGGGCGGCGCGTGCGCGCAGATCGCCGAAAATGTGTTCGGCTTCGGTCGGCGCGCCGCGCTGAAGGTCGCGCAGCATGGAGGCGGTGAGCGTGGAGCCGTGCTGGGTCAGCACTGCGCGGTAGCCGTCCATGTGGGCGGGCGTGGGTGGATGACCGCAGGCGGTGGCCACCGCAGCCGCCTCGTCGAGCAGGCCGGCGATCAGTGCCGGGCCGGCACAGCTGTCCAGGATGTCGCCGATGGGCGCGCGCATCAGGCAGGTGGCACCGGCCAGCGTGGCGATGAACACCAGCTTGTCCCACATGGCCTGTTCGATGTTGGCGGACAGCGTGTAGTCCGGCGACAGTGCCGCCAGCCGGTCGCCCAGCGCGGCGATCACCGGCTGCTGCGCCGGGTCGCGCGCGCCGACGATCAGTTTTTCGGTGGCGTTCAGGTGGCGGATGCCGCCGTCTGCGTCCAGCGTGAGCGCCAGATGGGCCACGCCACCGGCCACCCGTGCCCGGCCGAAGCGGGCATCCAGCCGGTCGAGGTGTGCCACGCCATTGAGCAGCGGCAGTACCACGGTGTCCGGCCCGACCGCCGGCGCGATCGCGTTCAGTGCGGAATCGAGGTCATAGGCCTTGCACGACAGCAGCACCAGGTCGACCGGGCTGTCGACCGCGCTCAGCAGCCGTGGTGTCACCGCCACGTCGCCCAGCGGGCTGTGCACCTTCAGGCCGGTGGTCTGCAATGCGGCGGCGCGGGCCGGCCGGACGAGAAAGACGATGTCGCTGCCGCCGGCCTGCAGCCGCGCGCCGAAATAGCCGCCGATGCCGCCGGCACCCAGTATCAGTATCCGCATCGTTCCGTCTCCGTCGGTGAGGGACGGCCCAGCATAAGCCGGTGGCGTGTCCGCGGAGCACCGGCTCGGCGCACTGTGCCGGCACGCGCAGCGGTACATTCCGGCGACAGCAGGCGTGCGTCCGGCCAGGGTGTGGTCAGCCGGCCAGTTTTTTCATCAGTTCGCGCACCGCCGCCACCCGGCTGTCCAGATCCGGGCTGGCTTTCTTCCACGACAGCCGGTCCTGACCGGCGAGCTTGAAGTTCCGGTCCTTCTGAACCAGCTGGATGATGCGTATCGGCTCGATCGGCGGATTCGGTACGAAAGTGAACAGGATCTGCGTGTCGTGCGCGTCGATCTTGACGATGCCCAGCGGCTTCGCGGCGATGCGCAGGCGATGGGTTTCAAGCAGCGCGCGGGTCTGGTCCGGCATCTGGCCGAAGCGGTCCACCAGCTCTTCGCGCAGTTCGCCCAGTTCGTCGTCCTTCTCGCAGTTGGCCAGACGCTTGTACAGCGTGAGCCGCTCGTGCACGTCCGGGCAGTAGTCGGTGGGCAGCAGCGCCGGCATGTGCAGATTGATTTCCGACACGATGTCCAGCGGCTGGGTCAGGTCGCCGGCCTGTTCGCCCTTCTGCAGCGCCTTCACCGCGCTCTTGAGCATTTCGGTGTAGAGGTTGAAACCGACCTCCTGCATTTCGCCGGACTGCGAATCGCCCAGCACTTCGCCGGCGCCGCGGATTTCCAGGTCGTGCATGGCGAGGAAGAAGCCGGAGCCCAGCTCTTCCATCATCTGGATCGCTTCGAGGCGGCGGCGGCCCTGTTCGGTCGGCTTGGCGTGCGCGTCGGTCAGCAGGTAGGCGTAGGCCTGGTGGTGGCTGCGGCCGACGCGGCCGCGCAGCTGGTGCAGCTGGGCCAGGCCGAAGCGGTCGGCGCGGTTGATGATGATGGTGTTGGCGTTCGGGTTGTCGATGCCGGTTTCGATGATGGTGGTACACAGCAGCACGTTGTGCTTGCGCTGCGTGAATTCGCGCATCACCCGCTCCAGCTCGCGCTCCGGCAGCTGGCCGTGGCCGACCACGATGCGCGCCTCCGGCAGCAGGTCGGCCAGTCGCGTCTTCATCTCTTCGATGGTGTCGACCTCGTTGTGCAGGAAGTACACCTGGCCGCCGCGCTTGAATTCGCGCAGCACCGCCTCGCGGATGAGCCCGCGCGACCACGGGCTGACGAAGGTCTTGATCGCCAGCCGCTTCTGCGGCGCGGTGGCGATGACGGAAAAATCACGGATGCCTTCGAGCGACATCGCCAGCGTGCGCGGAATCGGCGTCGCGGTCAGCGTGAGCACGTCGACCTCGGCGCGCAGCGCCTTCAGCGCCTCCTTCTGGCGCACGCCGAAGCGGTGTTCCTCGTCGATGATGACCAGACCGAGGCGGGCGAACTTCACATCCTTCTGCAGCAGCCGGTGGGTGCCGATCAGCACGTCGATCTTGCCCTCGGCCGTTTCCTTCAGCGCCTGCGTCTGTTCCTTCGCGCTCTTGAAACGCGAAATTTCTGCAATGCGCGCCGGCCACTCGTGCGCCACCTGGGCGAAGCGGTCGGTGAAGGTCTGGTAGTGCTGTTCGGCCAGCAGCGTGGTCGGCGCCAGCACTGCCACCTGCTTGCCGTCGGCCACCGCGACGAAGGCGGCGCGCAGCGCGACCTCGGTCTTGCCGAAGCCCACGTCGCCGCACACCAGCCGGTCCATCGGCCGGCCGGAGGTCATGTCGCCGACCACCGCATTGATGGCATTGATCTGGTCCGGCGTTTCCTCGAAGCCGAAGCCTTCGGCAAAGGCGTCCATGTCGTGCTGGCGGAAGCCGAATGTGTGGCCCTTGCGCGCCGAGCGCTGCGCGTACAGCGCCAGCAGTTCGGCGGCGGT
This sequence comes from Methyloversatilis sp., assembly GCA_041639545.1. Lineage (GTDB taxonomy): Bacteria > Pseudomonadota > Gammaproteobacteria > Burkholderiales > Rhodocyclaceae > Methyloversatilis. The sequence continues at coordinate 69,897 of JBEQBZ010000014.1, forward strand.
GTCGCGCACCTGGGCGGCGGCCTTTCTTTTCGCCTTTTCCCACTGGCCGGAGCCGAGCTTGTGCAGATGCACCTGGTCGCCCGGTGCGCCGCTGTAGCGGCTGATCTGGTGCAGCTGCGACACCGGCACGTAGAGCTTGTCGCCGTCGGCGTATTCCAGATGCAGGAACTCGGTTTCGCCTTCGCCGAGGTCCATGTGCATCAGACCGACGTAGCGGCCGATGCCGTGCTGCAGATGCACCACCGGGTCGCCCACCTTCAGTTCGGTGAGGTCGCGCAGGAAGTTTTCGGCGGTGACCTTGCGGCCGTCGCGCTTGCTGCGCGAACGGGCCTGCGACGGGTAGAGCTCGCTTTCGGTCACCAGCGCCATCGGCGGCGCGGTGAGCGCGAAGCCCTCGGTCAGCGGGCCGACCGCGATGGCGAGCTTCGCGTCGCTGCCGAGCGCCGCGTCGAAGCCGTCGACCGCGCTGCCGGGCAGGCCGTACTCGTTGAAATAGTCGGTCAGCGTTTCACGCCGGCCGGCCGATTCGGCCACCACCAGCACGCGCTGCGCCGCGATCAGCGCACGCAGCCTGAACAGCGGGTCGTCCGACTTGCGCTCGACCGCCACGTCCGGCAGCGCCGCGACATCAGCCACCTCGTCGCCGCGGCCCAGGCGCACGATGGGCCGGTTGGCCAGCGACACATGGAACTGCTCTTCCGACAGGAAGAGGTCGGACGGCGGCAGGATGGGCCGGGCGCGCTCGCCCTTCATCAGGTCATGGCGGCTTTTCGTGTCGCGCCAGAAGTCGGCGATCGCGTCATTCACCTCGAAATCGAGCGCCACCACCGCGTTGGCCGGCAGATAGTCGAACAGCGTGTCGGTGCGCTCGAAGAACAGCGGGATGTAGTACTCGATGCCGGCGCTGGGCACGCCGTTGGACACGTCCTTGTAGATGGTGGACTTGGTCGGGTCGCCCTCGAAGGTTTCGCGGAACCGCGACCTGAATGCCGCGCGCGCCTTGTCGTCCATCGGGAACTCGCGCGCCGGCAGCAGACGGATTTCCCTGGTCGGGAACACGGTGCGCTGGGTATCGACGTCGAAGGTGCGGATGCTTTCCACCTCGTCGTCGAACAGGTCGATGCGGTAGGGCAGGGCGGAGCCGGTCGGGTAGAGGTCGACCAGACCGCCGCGCACGCTGTACTCGCCGGGTGCCACCACCTGGGTGACCGCGCTGTAGCCGGCCACCGTGAGCTGCAGGCGCAGGCCTTCGACATCCAGTTTCGATCCCTGCTGCACGAAGAAGGTGTGGGCGGCCAGGTATTCGCGCGGTGCGACCCGGTACAGCGCGGTCGACGCCGGCACCACCAGCACGTCCAGTTCGCCGCGCATCAGTGCGTACAGTGTTTCCAGCCGCTCCGACACCAGATCGGCGTGCGGCGAAAACTGGTCGTAGGGCAGGGTTTCCCAGTCCGGCAGCTGGAAGGCGCGCAGGCCCGGGGCGAACCAGCGGATTTCGTCGAGCAGGCGCTGGGCGTCCATCGGCCGGGCGGCGACGATGACCAGCGGGGCGCCGAGGTCACGGGCAAGCTGGCCCAGTGCGAGGGCCTGGGCACCGCCGGGCAGTTTCGGCCAGTCGGTACGGCCGCCGGCGCGCGGCCGGGGAAGGCGGGACAGCAGGGAAGGCGATGAAGTCATGAGCGGGCAGAGCAGTGGGGCGCCGGAAAGTTCAGGCGCCGCCGGTGACGGCAGAGGCAGGATTATCGCGGAAACGGCCGCCCTGCTGCGCCCGGCGGACGCTCATTCGTACTCGTCGTACTTGCGCGCGTCGCCGCGCACCCTGTCCGCCGGGTACTTTTCGCGGTTCAGCTGCATCTTCTCGGCCACCGCGGCCGGCAGGTCGATGTCCAGCACGTCGGCCAGGCGCACCAGATAGACCAGCACGTCGGCCAGTTCGTGGCCGACCGCGGTGCGCTTGTCGTCGGCCAGCTCGCGGCCGGTGGGCAGCCACTGGAAATGTTCCATCACCTCGGCTGCCTCGATGCTCATCGCCATCGCCAGGTTCTTGGGCGTGTGGAACTGCGCCCAGTCGCGTTCATCGACGAACTGGCGGACGAGGTCACGCAGGCGGTCGAGGCGGGCGGTATCGGCGTCGTGTGGCATGGTCTGTGTCGAGTTGTGGCGGGTGTGCGATTGTTGCAAAACGGCCCCTCTGCGTCGCCGTCAAGACTTGATCTTGACAATGGTGCGGCGCAGTATCGGCAGCCTCTCTTTCTTTCCGACACTCGATGACCCAGGCCAAGCACGAGTCCAAGGCATTGGCGCCGTTGATGATTGCTGCGCTGGGCGTGGTTTTCGGCGATATCGGCACCAGCCCGCTGTACGCCTTCAAGGAAGCGTTTGCCGGCACCCACGGTCTGCCGCTGTCGGAAGCGAATGTGCTGGCAACGCTGTCGGCGCTGTTCTGGGCGGTCACGCTCATCATTTCGTTCAAGTACGTGTTCATCGTGCTGCGCTTCGACAACGAGGGCGAGGGCGGGTCGCTGGCGCTGGCGTCGCTGGCGCAGCGCTCGGCCCGGGTCGGCGTACAGCGCCGGGTGGCCGCGGTGACGGCTGCCGGCGTGTTCGCGGCGGCGATGTTTTACGGCGACGCGGTGATCACGCCGGCCATTTCGGTGCTGTCCGCGGTCGAGGGCATCACGGTGGTGGCGCCAACGCTGGAACACTGGATCGAGCCGATCACCATTTTCATCCTGGTCATCCTGTTCTGTGTGCAGCGTTCCGGCACCGCAGTGGTCGGCCGTTTCTTCGGGCCGGTCACGGTGATCTGGTTCGCGGTGCTGGCGCTGCTGGGCGCCTGGAGCATCGCGCAGACGCCGGAGGTGCTGCGCGCGCTCAATCCGATGTACGCGGCCAGCTTCGTGGCCGAGAAGCCGGGCCAGTCCTTCCTGCTGCTGGGCGCCATCTTTCTGGCGCTGACCGGCGGCGAGGCACTCTATGCCGACATGGGTCATTTCGGCGCCCGCCCGGTGCGTCTGGCCTGGTATTTCATCGTGTCGCCGGCGCTGCTGATCAACTATTTCGGCCAGGGCGCGCTGGTGCTGCGTTCGTCCGAGGCGGTGAGCAATCCCTTCTTCATGCTGGCGCCGGAAGACTGGCGCCTGCCGCTGGTCGCGCTGGCGACCATGGCCACGGTGATCGCGTCGCAGGCCACCATTTCAGGCGCCTTCTCGATCACCGCACAGGCCACCCGGCTGGGCTATCTGCCGCGCCTGCGCCAGCTGCACACCTCGGATACCGAGCGCGGGCAGGTCTACATCCCCGCCGTGAACTGGATGATGCTGGTTGCGGTGGTGGTGCTGGTGCTGGAGTTCGACACTTCCAGCGAACTGGCTGCGGCCTACGGCATCGCGGTGTCCGGCGACATGATCATCACCACGCTGCTCATGCTGTTCATCACCACCATGTCGCAGCGCCGGCTCAAGACGGTGCTGCTGGGGGTGCTGGGCATCTTTCTGGTGGTCGAGGTGCTGTTCTTCGCGTCCAACCTGACCAAGTTCATGGCGGGCGGCTGGCTGCCCATGCTGCTCGGCGGCGCGCTGTTCACGCTGCTCACCACCTGGAAGCGCGGCAGTGGCCTGATCACCCGAGAGCGCCGGCGCATCAACATACCGATGAAGGATTTCGTCGGCGGCCCACCGCTGGACGTGCCGCGGGTGCCGGGGACCGCCATCTATCTGACCTCGGACACCGAAACCGTGCCGAGCGCGCTGTTCCACAACCTGAAGCATTTCAAGGTGCTGCACGAGCGGGTGTTCTTCCTGCACGTATCGATCGAGGACGTGCCGCGGGTGCCGGACATCGACCACATCGAGGTGCATGAACTGGGCGGCGGCAATTACACGGTCGAGGTGCGCTACGGCTTCCGCGAGGAACCGAACATTCCGGAGGCGCTGGCGGCGCTGGCCGACGTGGGGCTGGTGCTGGAGCCGATGAGCACCACCTATTTCGTCGCCCGGGCCACCGTGGTCGAAGGCGAGGGCAATGACCTGCATGCGTGGCGGCGCGCGCTGTTCGGCTGGATGATGCGCCAGTCCGAAGGCCCGGCGAACTACTTCCATCTGCCGCCCAACCAGGTGGTGGAACTGGGTACCCAGATCAGCCTCTGACGCGGGGTGGCGGCACCGGGAAATTTGCCCGGACCGCCCCGCCCTGTCTTCCGCAGGAACTGCCGCGCATCGACAATGCCGAACCTCCCGGGCACCTGCAGGCGCCCGCAGACCATCGTCCCCGCACAGGAAAACAGGAATGCGTTACACCCGCACCGCGATGTCGCTGCACTGGCTCATCGCACTGATGATCATCGGCCTGTTCGCCTTCGGCCTCTACATGGTCGAACTGCCGCTGTCGCCGCAGAAGCTGAAGTACTACTCGTATCACAAGTGGGCCGGTGTCACCGTGTTCCTTCTGGTGCTGCTCAGGCTGGTATGGCGCATCACCCACCGGCCGCCCGAACTGCCGGCCAGCATGCCCGGCTGGCAGGTGAAGGCGGCCAAGGCCGGCCACCATCTGCTCTACGTTCTGATGGTGATCGTGCCGCTGTCCGGCTGGCTCATGAGTTCGGCCAAGGGCTTCCAGACCGTGTGGTTCGGCGTGCTGCCGCTGCCCGACCTGCTGGCCAAGGATGCGGCGCTGGGTGACGCGCTGCTGTGGGTGCATCGCGTGCTGAACTGGCTGTTCATGGCGGTGGTGGCCGGCCATGTCGCCGCGGCGCTGAAGCACCACTTCGTCGATCGCGACGGTACGCTGGCCCGCATGTGGCCAGGGCGGCGCGACTGAGCTCCGGGCGTCCGCGCCCGGCACGCCGTCAGCGCGCGCCGGGTGGCGTCCAGGCCTGAGCCGGCTCCAGCCGGTAGCTCCAGGGCAGGCCGGCGTTCTTCCAGCCATTGGCAGTGCGCCGGCCGTCGACCAGATCGCCTTCGAAACCGTCCACCACATTCCACACTCGACTGAAGCCGGCGGCCGCCAGCACGTTCACCGCATGGGTGGTGCGATCGCCGGAGCGGCAGATGAGCACGATGTCGGCGTCCCGCGCCAGCCCTTTGGACTTGAGTCGCGCCTCCAGCGCGCGTACGAAGTCCGGATTCCGGTGCAGTGTGTAGCCGCGGGTCTTGAGGTCGAAATGGTCGAAGTCGACCAGCATGAAGGGGATGTTGGCGTCCATGCCTGCCGGTGTGCCGACGTAGCTCACTTCGGCCGGCGTGCGCACGTCGATGAACAGGGTACCCGAAGGGTTGCTATCGATCAGACGGTACGCTTCCGCGGCGCTCAGGTAGCGCTCAAGCACGGTGCGACGGTTGTGCGCGACCGCATCTGATTCGACTGCCGCGGCAGGGAGGCTGGCGCACAGCACCAGCGTGGAAAACAGGCGTTTCATCGGAGCGACCCCCGGTTCTTGCCCGCGCGCCCGGGCTGGGTGAGCAGGCGCTTCAGGCCACGCTCAGGCGCGGCTTGCCACGCTGTCGACTGTGCAGCGGACGGTCGAGTTCGCCCAGCCGGGTGGTCAGCGTGTCCATCAGCGCTTCGCGCGACACTGATTTGGATACGAAGCAGCTGGCACCTGCCTCGCGTGCTGCGCGTTGCCAGGCCGGATCCTCGATGCCGGACAGCAGCACGATGAGCAGCTGGTCCGGGGTGTAGTGCTCACGCAGTGCGCGGCAGGTGGCGATGCCATCCATGCCCTGCATCAGGCCGTCGAGCAGCAGTACGTGCGGACATTGCTGGCCGACCAGCAGCAGCGCTTCCTCGCCGCTTTCGGCTTCCCGGATGTGGTTGCAGCCGGCACGCTCGAGCGAACGGCGCATCAGGAAACGCTCGGCCTCGTCGTCGTCGACGATGAGGATGTCCAGCGCGTCAGGCAGCTCGGCGTTGCCGCCGGCGCCATCGAGACTGCATTCGATCACCCGGCGGGCGGATTCGAGCTGCATGCGGCTGGCGATCGGCACCAGCGTGGTGGCCAGCGCCCAGTCCTTTTCCATCGCGGCGGCTTCGAGCCGGCGCATGGTGTCGTGCAGATCGAAGGCCTGGGCATGCACCGCCAGCGATTTCAGCGTGTGGGCGGCACGGCGCAGCGTGCTTTCGTCGCGTTCGCGCAGCGCTTCCTGCAGCGACAGCACGTTGCGCTGCGATTCCTTTTCGTACAGCGCGGCAAAGCGCGCGCGGTCCGCTTCGCCGATGCTGTCGATCGAGATCGACGAGGTGCCGGATACCGCACCGTCCGGCAGCCACTTGCGCACGATGGCGTACAAGTCGTCCTCGCGGAAGGGCTTGGCGAGGTAGTCGTCCATGCCGACGGCGATGCAGTTCTCGCGGTCGCCGTCGTTGGCGCCGGCGGTCAGCGCGACCAGCGGCGTGGCCGGCAGACCGACCAGCTGTTCGCGGTCGCGGATGCGCTTGCAGGCCTCGAAACCGTCCATGCCCGGCATCTGGCAGTCCATCAGCACCACGTCGAAGCGGGCGTGTTCGAGCTGCTGCAGCGCCTGACGCCCGTCGTGGGCCTGGGTTACCCGCAGGCCGAACGCTTCCAGCATGTGGCTGGCGACTTCGGCATTGACCGCGCTGTCCTCGACCAGCAGCACGCTGCCGGCCAGCCGCGGCAGCTTGGGCAGGGACAGGCCGTTGTGGCTGTCGTCCAGCGTGGTGTTCACCACCTTGCACGGCAGGGTCAGCGTGAAGGTCGAACCGATGCCCTGGGCGCTGCGCAGCGCGATCGATCCGCCCAGCATTTCGGCCAGCTGGCGCGAGATCGCCAGCCCGAGGCCGGTGCCGCCGAAACGGCGCGATGCGGTGTTGTCGGCCTGTGCAAACGCGTCGAACACCCGTCCGTGATCGCCGTCGGCGATGCCGATGCCGGTGTCGCGCACCGCCATCACCATGCGGATCGAACCACTGGTCGGGCGCTCCTTCAGCAGCAGGTCGTCGTCGGTTGAATGGGCGCGCAGCGCGATGAACACGCCGCCGTGTTCGGTGAACTTGATCGCGTTGCCGATCAGGTTCACCGCGATCTGGCGCAGGCGGCCCGGGTCGCCCTCGATCCGGGCCGGGATGGCTTCGTCGATGTCCAGCGCCAGCGTCAGCCCCTTTTCGCGCGCCTGGGCGCCAAGCAGTTCGGTCACTTCGCGCAGCGTGCGGCGCGGATCGAATTCGCTGCGCACCAGATCGAAGCGGCCGGCTTCGATCTTGGACAGATCGAGAATGTCGTTCAGCAGATCGAGCAGGTTTTCGCCCGAGCGGTACAGGGTTTCCAGATAGCGGCGCTGTTCGCCGTTGAGTTCGCTGCGCAGCAGCAGCTGCGCCATGCCCAGCACACCATTCATCGGCGTGCGGATTTCGTGGCTCATATTGGCCAGGAACTGGCTCTTGGCCTGGTTGGCCTGTTCGGCGGCTTCCTTGGCTTCCTCGTTTTCCTGCGCGACCTGGGCGTGGTGCAGGCGCAGACGGATGAATTCGGCGGTGTTGCGCTGGAAGCGGCGGGCGTTGACCACCGCGATCAGGAGAAAGAGCAGGATGAACCCGCCCAGCACCTCGCGCTCCGGTTCAGGCGACGTGAGGTAGAAGAAGGCGGTTGGCAGCAGCGTGGGCAGTGCCATGCAGACATAGGCCTTCCACATGCCGGTCAGCGAGAACAGACCGACCGCCGCCACGGCCACCAGACACAGTGGCACCACCATTTCGTAGGGATGGCCGGGCGGGGGCATCAGGAACACGCCCAGTGCGCCCCAGGTCGCGCCGGCCGCGAGAACGCCGAGCATGAACAGCCACTTCCAGATCAGCGTTTCGTTGATGCCGGGCGATACGTGGCGCCAGACCAGAATGAGGCCGTAACGGCCGACGTTCACCACGACCATGGCTGCGAGCCATACGGTCAGCCCGCGCTGATCGACGATGTTGTGCAGCACGCCCCAGATCAGACTGGCCAGAACGATGGCCATCAGCAGCGTGAAGGGGGTGAGCCGGTAGGCGAGCGCGACCAGTTCCGCCTCGACCTGGCGTTCCGTACCTTCGTTGCGCGGCGTGTTGCCGTGTGTGAGGAGGGACGTAGGCATGGCGCTGCTCAGATCGATCGCGTCCGGACCGCGAGGTCCGCTGTGAAAGGTGATGTCCGGTTCACGACGAGCACGGGCCTTTCTTTAGCTGAGCCACCGATAAGAACAGGCGGGTTCATTGACCGTAGCTCCCGAACCTGGCCAGTACGCGGGCCATTTCGCCAGCGTCGAGCAGACGCGGCGAGCCGATCTGGAGTGCCCGCCAGTACTGTTCGCACAGCGATTCGAACTCGACCGCCAGCGCCACCGCCTGCTTCAGGTCGCGGCCGAAAACCAGCATGCCGTGGTTGGCCATCAGACAGCCGCAGCGGTCTTCCAGCGCCTCCAGCACCGCATCCGACAGCGCCTGTTCGCCAAAGGTGGCGTAGCGCGCGCAACGCACGGTGCTGCCGCCGAAGCGGGCGATCATGTAGTGGAAGGGCGGGATTTCGGTGCCCAGACAGGCCAGCGAGGTGGCGAAGGGCGAATGGGTATGCACGATGGCGCCGGCGTCCGGCCGGGCGACATAGATGTCGCGATGGATGCGCCATTCAGACGACGGCTTGAGCCGGCCGCTCCAGCGGCCGTCGAGGTCGACCTCGACCATGTCGCCGGCGCTGCAGTCGTCGGGCTCCATGCCGCTCGGCGTGATCAGGAATGCGGAACCGCGGCGCGCGCTGACATTGCCAGCCGCACCGCGGTTGAGCCCGCACGTTTCCAACCGGCGAGCCGCATTGAGCACCTCGGCGCCGCTGACCTCAGACATCAGGGTGTGCCCCTGTATTGTGGAGTGCGGCTGATTATCCTTACAACGCCGCGGATTACAAGCGTGTCGGCGTGAAATGTTGACGAAGTTTCGGCTTTGGCCGCGTATCGTCGGGCGCAAACCCTTGCCCGGCAACGAAGTGGTTTATCTCGAAAGCACTTTAAGTTCTGTGGATGAGGGGGCCTGTCCGGCGGCCGTGTCGATCACGCCGCGCTCGGTCACGATGGCGCTCACCAGTGCGGCCGGGGTCACGTCAAAGGCCGGATTGGCGACCTGCCGGCTGTCGTCGAGCACGCTGACGCCGCCTTCGGCGCCGCGCACGATCCGCACCTCGTCGCCGCTGCGCTCCTCGATCGGGATCGCATCGCCGTCGGCGCAGGCCAGGTCTATGGTCGACCACGGCGCGGCCACCCAGAACGGCCGCGCGTGCGCGCGTGCCGCCAGCGCCTTCAGGTAGCTGCCCACCTTGTTCGCGGTGTCGCCATTGGCGGCGATGCGGTCGGCGCCGATCACCACCGCGTCGACCTTGCTTTCGCGCATCAGCTGGCCGGCGGCGTTGTCGGCGATCACCGTGTGCGGCACGCCGGCGCGGGCCAGTTCCCATGAGGTGAGCAGGCCCTGATTGCGCGGCCGGGTTTCCGACACCCAGACGTGGATGTCCAGCCCCACCTTTTGAGCCAGATAGATGCCGGACAGCGCGGTGCCCCAGCCGGTGGTGGCCAGCCAGCCGGCGTTGCAGTGGGTCATCAGATTGATGCGGCCGGTCGCCGGCAGCGCGCGGATCAGCGTCAGCGTGTGCTCGCCGATGGCGCGGTTGGCGGCGCGGTCCTCGTCGCAGATCGCCAGCGCCTCGTGCCAGGCGGCGTCGGCGCGGGCGGAGGCTGCCAGCGGCTGCACCGCGCGTGCGACCCGATTCAGCGCCCAGGCCAGATTTACCGCGGTCGGCCGGGTCGCGGCGAGCATGCGTCGTGCGGCGTCGAGCGCCGCGTCGTCGGCTGCCTCGCGCAGCGCCAGTGCCAGACCGAAGGCGCCGATGGCGCCGATCAGCGGCGCGCCGCGTACCTGCATCGAGGCGATCGCGTGCGCCGCCTGCGCGGCGGTGTCGATGCGCAGTGCGTGCTCGGCGAAGGGCAGGCGGGTCTGGTCGAGAATGTGGAGCACATCGTCAGCGATGCGCAGCGGACTGGGCGTGTCGTTCATGGAGCGCGTGAGGTGAGCCGTATTGCGTCGGGGCCTGAAGCATAATCCGGGCTTCCAGCAAAACGATGTCTGCCATGCAGGATTACAGCGGCCGCGTGCCGTCCAAGCTGCCCGAGGTGGGCACCACGATATTCACTGTCATTTCGCGTGAAGCCGCCGAGCTGGGCGCGCTGAACCTGTCGCAGGGTTTTCCCGACTTCACTGCCGGGCCTGACCTTTTCGACGCGGTGGCGCGCCACATGCACGCCGGCCACAACCAGTACTCGCCGATGGCCGGCCAGCCGGCGCTGCGTGCGGCGGTGTCGGCCAAGATGGCGGCGGTGTATGGCGCGCAGTACGACCCGGAAAGCGAAATCACCATCACCGCAGGCGCCACCCAGGCGGTCTATACCGCGATCACCGCGCTGGCCGGTGCGGGCGACGAAGTGATCATTTTCGAGCCGGCCTTCGACAGCTATCTGCCGGGCATCCGGCTGGCGGGCGCGACGCCGGTATTCATCCGGCTGGAAGCGCCGCACTTCCTGCCCGACTGGGACGCGGTGGCGCGCGCGATCACGCCGCGTACCCGGCTCATCATCACCAACACGCCGCACAACCCGACCGGCGCCACATGGTCCTTCGAAGACCAGCGCCGGCTGGCCGCACTGTGCGACGGCCGCGACATTCTGGTCATTTCGGACGAGGTGTACGAACACATCATGTTCGACGGCCGCGAACACGCCAGCGCCTGCCGGGTGCCCGAACTTGCGGCGCGCACGCTGCTGGTGTCCAGCTTCGGCAAGACCTTTCACGTGACCGGCTGGAAAGTGGGCTTCGTCTGCGCGCCGCCGTCGCTGACCGCCGAATTCCGCCGCGTGCATCAGTTCAACGTGTTTGCGGTGAACACGCCCTGCCAGCTCGGGCTGGCCGACTACATGGCGGACGCCTCGCGCTATCTCGACCTCGGCGCCTTCTACCAGAAGAAGCGCGACGATTTCCGCGCCCGCATGGCCGGGTCGCGCTTCGAACTGCTGGACTGCGCCGGCACCTATTTCCAGCTCGCCCGCTACGACGCGATCAGCGACGAGCCGGACGCTGCATTCGTGCGCCGGCTGATGCGCGAAGCCGGTGTGGCCACCATACCGGTGTCCGCCTTCCACCACGATGGCTTCGACGCGAAGCTCATCCGTTTCTGCTTCGCCAAGAGCGAAGCGCTTATTGCGCAGGCCTGCGAGCGCCTGTGCGCCTATTGAAAGCTGCAATGGAAAACGTCGATTTCGAACTGCGGGGCGAGTATGTGGCCCTGTGCGACCTGCTGAAGATTGCCGGTGTGGTCACCAGTGGTGGCGAGGGCAAGGCGCGGGTGGATGCCGGTGGCGTGAGGGTGGACGGCCAGCCGGAATCGCGCCGCACCGCCAAGATACGCGCTGGTCAGGTGGTGGAGTGCGACGGCGTGCGGGTGAAGGTGCGCGCCGCGGCCTGAGCGGCTGCAGCGCTTACCGGGACAGCCGGCGTGCGGCGGCGAAGCCGCTGCGCACCGCCGCTTCCAGCGTGGCCGGGTAGTCGGGAATGAGGTAGTCGCCAGCCAGCGCGATGCGCGGGTCGGCGGGCGGCTCGATGGCAGCCCGGTCGGGCGTGCAGCGGAAGGTGGCGCGGCGTTCGCTGATGGTGCGCACCCACAGCGGTTCCGGCAGCGCCGGGAATTGGCGCTTCAGCGCGGCCAGCACCCGGCTTTCGACCTCTTCGCGGCTGCCGCGGGCGGCGGACACCACGCAGGCCAGCAGACCGGGCGGGCCGCCGAGCGCGCCCCGGTCGAACACCCAGTGCGGTTCGCCGTCGACGAAGCCGGTCATGGCGGACGGCAGGCGGGTTTGGGCATCGCAGGCCACATAGACGGTGCTGATGGCTTCGTACTCCAGCGCGTGCACCGCGCGCGAGATCGGGTCCAGCGCCGGCAGGCCATCGAGCAGCGCCGGCAGCTGATGCGGGCTGGTGGCGAACACCACCTGCTCCGCGGTGTGAAGCTGTTCGCCGCAGTCCAGTTCGAAGCCGGTGGCCGTTTCGCGCACGCTGCGCACCCGGGTGCCGCAATGCACCGCCACGCCGCGCGCCCGCAGCCAGAACAGCGCCGGCTCCGGCAGCAGGGCGCCGAGGTCGGCGCGCGGCAGCAGCAGGTCGGCCGCACCGGGGCCGCCCATCAGGCTGTCGGCCAGCACGCGTGCGAAGACGCGCGCGCTGGCGTCGTCGATGCCGGTATTCAGCGCCGCCACGCAGAGCGGTGCCCACAGATGCCGCATGCAGCTTTCGGTCTGGCCGGTGCGGGCGAGCAGGGCGGCGACGCTTTCGTCTGCCGGCGGCGGCTGGCGGATCGCGCCCATCAGGCGCAGCGCGGCCAGCCGGTCACGCCAGCCCAGACCGCGCGCGCCGATGAAGGCCAGCGCCAGCGCAAGCCGCGACGAACCGCGCGCGCGCAGCGCAAAGCCGTCGTCGAATTCCAGCGCCAGAGGCAGGCGGTCGAACAGCGTGTCCGGGTCGGCACCGACGGTGCGCATCAGCGCCAGCGTTTCGCTGTAGGCCCCGATCAGGATGTGCTGTCCGTTGTCCAGCGGCAGGCCGTCCATGCGCACGGTGCGCGCACGACCGCCGGGCTGCGGCGCGGCCTCGAACAGGGTGGGCTGCAGGCCGCGGCGTACGCAGTCGACCGCGCAGGCCAGCCCGGCCCAGCCGGCGCCGATGATGGCGATTGAAGTGCCCGGCACCGGAGCGCTCAGTTCTTCAGCCAGGTTTTCCACGCCAGCCACAGCTTGCGCAGCGGCGTGAGCGCGATGCGCCGGTCGAGCACGCGGCAGCCGTCGCGCTCGATCTCGTCGAGCAGCGTGCGGTAGATGGCGGCCATCACCAGCCCCGGGCGCTGGGCCGAGCGGTCCTGCGCCGGCAGCGCAGCCATCGCCTGGTCGTAGTACTGGCGCGCACGCGCGATCTGGAATTCCATCAGCTGCCGGAATTCGTCGCTGTAGCGCGCGTTCAGGATGTCGGCGGCGCGCACGTTGAAGCGCTGCAGTTCTTCCACCGGCAGGTAGATGCGGCCGCGCCGCGCGTCCTCGCCCACGTCGCGGATGATGTTGGTGAGCTGGAAGGCGATGCCCAGGTCGTGCGCGTATTTCTGCGTGTCGCGGTGAGTGGAGCCGAAGATCTGCGACGCCAGCAGACCGACCACCGAGGCGACCCGGTAGCAGTAGAGCTGCAGGCCCTTGAAGTCGAGATAGCGCGACTGGTCGAGATCCATTTCCATGCCGTCGATGATTTCGAGCAGCTGCTCGCGCGGCAGGCCGTAGTCGCGGATGGCCGGCAGCAGCGCCAGGCAGACCGGATGCTCCGGCGTGCCGTCAAAGCAGGCATGGATCTGGGCGCGCCACCAGGCGAGCTGGGTGCGGGCGATGCCGGCGTCGTCGGTTTCGTCGACCACGTCATCCACCTCGCGGCAGAAAGCGTACAGCGCAGTGATCGCACGGCGGCGCGGCGGCGGCAGGAAAAGGAAGCTGTAGTAAAAGGACGAGCCGCTCTTGGCGGCCTTGTCCTGACAGTATTCGTCGGGGGTCATCGGTCGGTCAGGGCCCTGAACAGGATCAGCGGCCAGTCGGTTCGGCCCAGTTTCGGGCGATGGCGGAACACATCGTAATCGACCTGTTCGATGCGCTGCAAAATGCGCAGCCCGCCCTGCACGATCAGGCGCAGTTCCCAGCCCAGCCGGCCGGGCAGGCGGCGGGTGAGCGGCAGGCCCGAGCGCATCAGCGCGCGGGCGTCATCGACCAGGTGTTTCATCATGGCGCGGAAGGCGTCGTCACAGCGTGCTTCGCGCAGCTGCGACTCGGTCACGCCGAAGCGCGCCAGCGTGTCCAGTGGAATGTAGATGCGGCCGGGCGGGTTGCCGTCCGGATTCTTCTTCAGATCGATCGCCACGTCCTGCCAGTGGTTGATCACCTGCAGCGCGCTGCAGATCGCGTCCGACTGCGCGAGGCTGGGCGCGTCATCGACCTTGTACAGACAGAGCAGCAGCCGGCCGATCGGGTCGGCCGAGCGGCGGCAGTAGTCGCGCAGTTCGGCGTCATCGGCGTAGCGGGTTTTCACCACGTCCTGCGCAAAGGCGTCGAGCAGGTCGTGCAGCAGCGGCAGCGGCAGCGACCACGCGCGCACCGCACGGGCGAGACGGGCGTGTATCGGGTCGTCCGGCATGCCGCCACCTTCGATGACACGCAGCTGGGCGCGGCAGTATTCGAGCGCGGCCAGGCGGGCTTCGGGCGCGGCATCGCCTTCATCGGCGATGTCGTCTGCATTGCGGGCGAACCAGTAGAGGGCCGACACCGGCTCGCGCAGCGCGGGCGGCATCAGCACGGACGCGACCGGGAAGTTTTCGTAGTGATCGACCGACATGGGGCGCCGAGTATACCGGGGGCGGGTGTACAATCCGCGCCGCGTGCCCAGGTGGCGAAATTGGTAGACGCACCAGATTTAGGTTCTGGCGCCGCAAGGTGTGGAGGTTCGAGTCCTCTCCTGGGCACCAGCCGGACGATCCGGCTGGGTCACGCAGACGCCGGTCAGGCCGGCTTTCTGGCCACCATGCCGATCAGTGCAGAGCGTCCGCAATGGGCGCTGCCCTCGTCGAGCACGTCCTCGTATTCGTCCAGGCGTTCGATCTCCAGCCCGGCAAAGGCTTCGCGCAGCAGTGCGGCGGTATACAGGTTCTCGACCGCGGACGGCCCGCCGGTGCGGTATTCCAGCTGTTTCGGCGTATAGCCCTGCAGCACGATGCGGCCACCCGGGCGCAGCGTGCGCTGCAGCCGCTCGAACAGCGCTGCGCGTTCGTCGGGTGCGGCGAACTGTATGAATACCGCCACCACCAGATCGAAGGTTTCGTCCGGATAGATCCAGTTCAGCGCATCGGCCAGCGCGAAATCCACTTTCACGCCGCGCGAGGCCGCCAGCGCTTCGGCCTTCTCGATGGCCACCGGCGACAGTTCGGTGGCGGTCACGTCCAGCCCCTGTTCCGCCAGCCACACCGCGTTGCGGCCTTCGCCGTCGGCTACGCTGAGCGCACGCATGCCGGGGGCGAGCAGGGCGGCCTGGGCCGCCAGATAGCGGTTGGGCGCGGTGCCGAACAGATAGGCTTCACCGGCCGCGCGGTAGCGGTCGGACCAGAAATCCTGTGCGTCAGCGAAGCTCATGGCGTGTGTCCGTGGGGCGGTTCAGTCCTGGATGTGGCCCATGCGCTGGGCCTTGGTCGCCAGATAGCGATGGTTCATCGGGTTGGCGCCGGCATGCAGCGGAATGCGCTCGACCACCGCGACCCCTTCGTGCTCCAGCGCCCGCACCTTGAGCGGGTTGTTGGTGAGCAGCCGGGCCTGACGGATGCCGAGGCTGCGCACGATGTGGGCGGCGTAGCGGTAGTCGCGCGCGTCGTCCTCGAAACCCAGCATGCGGTTGGCGTCCACGGTGTCGGCGCCGGTGTCCTGCAGCGCATAGGCGCGGATCTTGTTGATCAGCCCGATGCCGCGGCCTTCCTGCCGCAGATAGACCAGTGCGCCGCGGCCTTCCGCCGCGATCGCGCGCAGCGAGGCTTCGAGCTGCGGACCACAGTCGCAGCGCAGGCTGAACAGCGTGTCGCCGGTCAGGCATTCCGAATGCAGGCGCAGCATGACCGGCGCACCGTCGCTGAAATCGCCCAGCGTCAGCGCCACGTGTTCGAGGCCGGTGGACGGGTCCTGATAGCCGTGCAGCGTGAAATCGGCCCAGCGGGTGGGCAGGCGGCACACGACCTCCGACGGCGCGCCGGCCTGCGGCAGGGCATCGGCCGGATGCCGGCCGGCGGTGTCGCCATCCGGCAGGTGGCCGATGGCGCGGTACTTCTTGTCACTGATTGGGGTGCTCATCGACAGCTTTTCGTTCGGTGGCCCGCACCGCATCGGTGCGGGCGGGCGAGGGCCGTAAGTATGGCGCATGTCGCGCCGCAATAGACTGGCAGTGTAACCAGCACGCGGGAGCCGGCAGCACAGGCGCACTGACGATACCGTTCAAATCGATTGCAGGCGTGTCCGGACAGTGCTGAACGCCGACATGAAAAAGCCCCGGTCCTTGCGGAACCGGGGCTTGCGGCCGAACCGGCGCGTGCGGCGATCAGCGATAGCCGGCGCGGTCGAACACTTTCTGGGCCTGGGCGGTGGTACGGGCCAGATCACCGACGTTGAGCGTGTCGGCCTTGAAATTGCCGAGCGACTTCAGTTCCGGATTGGACACGATCGCAGACTTCACCACCGGCCACTCGTTGTTGCCGTTGGCGAAATAGGCCTGGGCTTCGTCGGACGCCAGGTATTCCAGAAACTTGACTGCGGCATCCTTGTTCGGCGCTGTCTTCAGCATGCCGCCGCCGGAAATGTTGATGTGGGTGCCGAAGCTGGACTGGTTGGGCCACACCACGCCCACCTTTTCCATCATCGCGCGGTCTTCCGACTTGGTAGAGCGCAGCAGACGGACCAGGTAGTAGGTGTTCGACACCGCGACGTCGCATTCGCCGACCGCCACCGCCTTGATCTGGTCGGTGTCACCGCCCTTGGGCGCGCGGGCGAAGTTGGCGACCACGCCACGTGCCCATTCTTCAGTCTTCGCTTCGCCCCAGTGCTGGATCAGTGCGGCGCCGAGCGACACGTTGTAGGGGTGGGCGCCCGAGCGGGAGCACAGCTTGCCCTTCAGCGCCGGCTTGGCCAGATCTTCGTAATTGGCCACATCCGAGGACTTCAGCTTGAGCTTGTTGTAGATGATGACGCGGGCGCGGGTCGAGAACGCGAACCAGCCGTTTTCCGGGTCACGCAGGTGAGCCGGGATGCGTTCTTCCAGCACCGCGGACTTGACCGGGGCGAACAGGCCGAGCGCATCGGCCTGTGCCAGACGCGATGCGTCGACCGTGATGAACACGTCGGCCGGGCTGTTCGCGCCCTCGTTGCGGATGCGCTCGACCAGCTCCTCTTCCTTGCCTTCGATGCGGTTGATCTTGATGCCGGTCTGGCGGGTGAAGTTCGAGTACAGCGCCTCGTCGGTCTGGTAGTGACGTGCGGAGTAGAGATTGAGCACCTTTTCCTGGGCGGTGGCCGGGGACAGCACCAGGGCGGCAGCCACGGCGGTGGCGATGCGGATCATGCGGGCTTTCATGAGAACTCCGGAAATCTGTCGGTTCATTGCAGGCGGGCGTGACAACAGTTCGCCAACGCCAGCGCGGCCCGGAAATTATCAGAAGCAATTCGTAATTGCAAACCATTCGCAATTGCATTATCGTTAATGCGAATCGTTCTCATAAAGGATGTTCGCATGGACGCAGTGCTGGTCGGGGCCGATCGCCTCGGCAATATTCCCGATGTACTGGCTGAATTCGGCCTGAAGATCCGGCATCACATCACCGGCCGCGATCCCAAGCACCAGCGGCAGGCGCAGCGCCTGCCGGGGGGCACCGACGTGGTGATCCTGTTTACCGATTTTCTCGGTCACAACGTGATGAAGGCGTTTCGCGAGGCAGCACGCGAAAGTGGCGTGCCTGTGGTGGCCTGCAGGCGTTCGGTGTGCGCGCTGAAGTCGGCGCTGGAGGGATGCGGGGCGGTGCGCTGCGCGGAGTGTCCGCGCAGCGGGAAATGACGCGGGAGGGCGGCGTCAGCGCATCGACATGCCCGAGGTGTCATCCACCTCGATGCGGCGCGCGCCATTGAAGCGCTTGGCCCAGTAGCGGCCGGTCATGTCATCTACACGCACGCCGCCGCCGCGGGAGTTGGCGTGCATGAACTTGTTGTCGCCCAGGTAGATGCCGACATGGGAAAAGGAACGGCGCAGCGTGTTGAAGAACACCAGGTCGCCCGGCTGCAGTTCTTCCTTCGGCACGGTTTCGCCGACCCGAGCCATTTCGACTGCAGTGCGCGGCAGCAGCACACCCAGCGCGTCCGAGAACACGTGACGTACGAAGCCGCTGCAGTCGAAGCCGCTCTGCGGTGTGTTGCCACCGAAACGGTAACGCACGCCGAGCAGTGACAGGCCGCTGTCCACCAGATCGGTGACCGCGTCTGCGGCGGCTGCCGCGTGTTCAGCGATGCGATCTGCGGGCAGATACTGGGAGAAGGAGAATTTGCCGGATTCCGTGGCCGCGGCCGGTACAGGGGCCGGTTCGGCGTGCGCCGGTGCGGCGGCCAGGGCAACACCGGCCGCTGCCGCGCACAACCACATGCGGAGAAGGGGAATTCGGATCATGGGGCCGGACTATACCGATGCGATCCCGGACTGCCAAGTTTTCCGACACTGACCGGATTTCGACATTTCCTTCATGCGCCAGGCAGCGCCGGCCGCCTGTCCGAGCACTTGTTGCCCGCCATCGGGTCCGCTTCGCCCTTACAATCCGCACTCCGACGACTTCACGGCCAATCCGCGTTTCATGAGCGATCCGCAGCCCAGCGATGATGTGATGCACGCCAAGGTGCTTGTCGTGGACGATTCGCGCATGGTCCGGGCGTCCATCATCAAGCGCATACGTGACCGTTTCGAGTGTCGCGAGGAAGCCGACGGCGAAGCTGGCTGGGCCACGCTTCTGGTCGACGATTCGATTCAGGTTGTGCTGTCCGACCTCAGCATGCCGCACCTGGATGGCTACGGCCTGCTCGAACGCATCCGCGCCTCCTCCATTCCGCGCATCGCGGAAATCCCGGTGATCATGATTTCCGGCGACGAGGACGACAACGCACGAGAGCGCGCCCGGGAACTGGGCGCCAACGATTTCATCACCAAGGGCATCGGCACGGTCGAACTGCTGGCCCGCATCGAATCGGCCAGCATGCTGAGCAAGGCGAGCCGCCAGCTTGCAGACAGCCGTGAGGCACTGGCGGCCGCGTCGCCGATCGATCCCGATTCCGGCATGGCCTCGCCGCAGTACATGCAGATTCACGGTGAGCAGCTGCTGTCTGCCGCAGCGCGCTATCACGGTCAGGTGAGCGTGCTCATCGTCGGCATCGACAACTTCTCCGACATCGTGCGCAATTTCGGTCGCCACGTGACCGATCTCATCATGCGCAAGCTGGCCAAGGTGCTGGCCACCAAGGTACGCAAGGAAGACACCTTCTCGCAGATCGGCGACGGCCAGTTCGCCATCATCACGCCGGACATCAGCCTGCAGAGCGCCGAACAGTTCGCCAACCGCATGCGCAGCGTGATCGCCGCCACCGCGATGCAGTACCGTGGCCAGACGCTGCGCATCAGCCTCAACATCGGCGTCGCGAACAGCGTGGCCGATGGCGCCGACTCGGTGTCGCAGATGCTGGGGCTGGCGGTTGCACGGGCCGACATCGCGCACCGCGAGGGCGGCAACACGGTGCGCAGCACCGGCGGCGAACCGCAGAAGTTCGCCTGGACCGCCGGCATCGTCAGCATCGAGCGTGCGCTGCTGCTGATCAAGTCCGGTGCGCAGGCGGAAATCGAGCCGCAACTGCCGGCGCTGATCTACCGGCTGCTGCCGCTGCTCGAATTGATCGACGTCAAGCACGACTGCGACTTGCCGCTGGAGCGCTTGCGCGCGCTGGCCGCCGAGGCCGATACTTCGCTGCTCGGCAAATAGCCGTATAACAAGAACAACCACATCAATTCAATGGATGTGCGGGGGTTGGAGGAAGTGAATGTCAGCAAGCAAGGAGTTTCGCGCCCGTTCCATCGCTCAGCGTGATGCATTCTGGGCAGAGCAGGCCGAACTGATCGCCTGGCAGGCGAAGCCGCAGCAGATCTGCGATTTTTCCCGCCCGCCGTTTGCCAAATGGTTTGTCGGCGGCACCACGAACCTTTGCCACAACGCGGTGGACAGGCATGCCGCAGAGCGTCCGGATGCACCGGCGCTCATTTTCGTATCGACCGAAACCGACAGCGAAAAGACCTATTCATTCGCCGAACTGCAGCGCGAGGTCGAGCGCACCGCAGCCATCCTGCAGTCGCTGGGCGTCGGCCGCGGCGACCGCGTGCTCATCTACATGCCGATGATTGCCGAAGCGGCATTCGCGATGCTGGCCTGCACCCGCATCGGCGCCATCCACTCGGTGGTGTTCGGCGGTTTCGCGTCCGGTTCGCTGGCCACCCGCATCGATGATGCCAAGCCCAAGGTCATCGTGTCGGCCGAAGCCGGCATGCGTGGCGGCAAGGTCGTACCGTACAAGCACCTGCTGGACGAGGCCTGCTCGCTGGCCGAGCACCCGCCGGAAAAGGTGCTCATGGTCGATCGCGGGCTGGAGAAGGATTTCCCGCGCACCGAAGGCCGCGACGTCGATTACGCGACGCTGCGCGCGCAGCACATGGACGCGAAGGTGCCCTGCGTCTGGCTGGAAGCCAGCGAGCCGTCCTACATCCTGTATACCTCCGGCACCACCGGCAAGCCCAAGGGCGTGCAGCGTGACACCGGCGGCTACTGCGTGGCGCTGGCCGCGTCGATGAAGCATATCTACTGCGGCAATCCGGGCGAAACGATGTTCACGACATCGGACATCGGCTGGGTGGTCGGTCACAGCTACATCATCTATGGCCCGCTGATCGCCGGCATGGCCACGCTGATGTACGAAGGCACGCCGCTGCGCCCGGACCCGGGCATCTGGTGGAGCCTGGTCGAGAAGTACAGGGTGTCGGTCATGTTCTCGGCGCCGACCGCCGCCCGCGTGCTGAAGAAGCAGGACCCGGCCTATCTGAAGAAGTACGATCTGTCGTCGCTGCGCCAGATCTTCCTGGCTGGCGAACCGCTGGACGAGCCGACCCACGAGTGGCTGATGACCGCGCTCGACAAGCCGGTGATCGACAACTACTGGCAGACCGAAACCGGCTGGCCCATCCTGTGTGAACTGCCGGGTGTGGAAAAGACGCCGGTGCAGCTGGGTTCGCCCGGCCGCCCGGCCTACGGCTACGATCTGCGCATCTTCCGCGAAGACGGCAGCGAGTGCGGGCCAAACGAGAAGGGCATCGTCGGCATCGTGCCGCCGCTGCCGCCGGGCTGCCTGTCCACCGTGTGGGGCGACGACGACCGTTTCGTGCGCACCTACTTCTCGCTGTTCAAGTCGCCGCTGGTGTACTCGTCCTTCGACTGGGGCATCCGCGACGAAGCCGGCTACCACAAGATCCTGGGTCGCACCGACGACGTGATCAACGTGGCCGGCCACCGTCTGGGTACGCGCGAGATCGAGGAAGCCATCCAGGCGCATTCGGCCATCGCCGAAGTGGCGGTGGTGGGCGTGGCCGACCAGCTCAAGGGTCAGATGCCACTGGCGTTCGCGGTGGTGAAGGATCCTGCCCGCACCGCGACGGCGGAAGATCGCGCGAAGCTGGAGAAGGAAGTGATGCAGACCGTGGATGGCCTGCTGGGTGCGATCGCGCGTCCGGGCCGGGTCATGTTCGTGAATGGTCTGCCCAAGACCCGTTCCGGCAAGATGCTGCGGCGTTCCATCCAGGCGATCGCCGAAGGCCGCGACCCGGGCGACCTGACCACGCTGGACGACCCGACCACGCTGGACCAGGTGCGCGCTGCGCTCGGCTGACGCCGTACTTCGGTCATGAAAAAGGCACCCCGCGGGGTTAATGCCGTTCAGTTAGCGCTGAACGGCATTTTCATTTTGTTCGCAAGTTGTTGTAAACGCAGCTGAAGGCTGTTAACGTCGGACTCGATGCTTTCGAGTTCTCTTCACGCGACGACGGAATGTGTG
>JBEQBZ010000015.1:0-71061 GCA_041639545.1 Methyloversatilis sp.
GGCCGGCGTCAACAAGGGCGTGGTCAGCCATACCGTCGGTGCCGACTGCTGGGCGATGACGCATTCGCCGGATACGCGCATCGGCCAGCGCTGGGTCGTGCGCAACGGCGAAATGTTCTGGATGAACGGCAATTTCAACAATCGGCTCTATCGAGTCGGGCGTGGATTGAAACGCGCTGCTGGCGTTCGTGTGCTGGGGGGTGTTCGGTCGCCCGGCTCTATCGAGTCGGGCGTGGATTGAAACGTGTATCCGGAAACCGTCGGCTATGCTGACGGCCGTCGCCCGGCTCTATCGAGTCGGGCGTGGATTGAAACCGCGAATTCATGGCGCTGTTCGCCGGAGACCGGAAGTCGCCCGGCTCTATCGAGTCGGGCGTGGATTGAAACCGCATTCAACGGCGAAGCCGAAACCGGCCTGCTTGGTCGCCCGGCTCTATCGAGTCGGGCGTGGATTGAAACGATGATTGCCTCGTATGCTACCGCGTCCGCAGCCCGTCGCCCGGCTCTATCGAGTCGGGCGTGGATTGAAACATGTCGCTGACTGGAATCGCAGTCGATGGCTGGCGGTCGCCCGGCTCTATCGAGTCGGGCGTGGATTGAAACTCGACATTGACGGCGCGTACGACGGCGAACAATGGGTCGCCCGGCTCTATCGAGTCGGGCGTGGATTGAAACAAATTCTCGTCCGCGGATGCCGTGTGGAACGCTTGTCGCCCGGCTCTATCGAGTCGGGCGTGGATTGAAACAAGCCGCCCAGCAGGCCGCGCAAACTCGCCTTGGGTCGCCCGGCTCTATCGAGTCGGGCGTGGATTGAAACCGCTGTGCTGGGCTGGGACACGGTGACCAACCCGAGTCGCCCGGCTCTATCGAGTCGGGCGTGGATTGAAACCGCTACGCTCTCGCGCAAGCCCCCAAGGCCCCCGGGTCGCCCGGCTCTATCGAGTCGGGCGTGGATTGAAACTGCTGACCGGCATGTTAGGGCTGGGCGGCCTGCGGTCGCCCGGCTCTATCGAGTCGGGCGTGGATTGAAACGTAAAACCCGGAGCCGAGATAGACCACCATGCCAGGTCGCCCGGCTCTATCGAGTCGGGCGTGGATTGAAACCGCCCACAGCGGCGTCATGCACGTCGCCGGGTCAAACGTCGCCCGGCTCTATCGAGTCGGGCGTGGATTGAAACAGCGCAAGGGATGCGGCGTGACCACATTCAAGCCCGTCGCCCGGCTCTATCGAGTCGGGCGTGGATTGAAACGCAGCGCTCGGCGTGTTATTCGCGATCTCGCCGAGTCGCCCGGCTCTATCGAGTCGGGCGTGGATTGAAACCGCACGTCTATGACGAGCTCCGGGTCGCTCGCATGTCGCCCGGCTCTATCGAGTCGGGCGTGGATTGAAACCCCAAAGGAGCAGTCAATGTCAGATGAAAATCTGGTCGCCCGGCTCTATCGAGTCGGGCGTGGATTGAAACGAGCCCTCTTGCGCGCCAGCTTGTCGGCGTACTTGTCGCCCGGCTCTATCGAGTCGGGCGTGGATTGAAACAGCATAGAAGAAATAGTGATTCACGCCACCACCCTGTCGCCCGGCTCTATCGAGTCGGGCGTGGATTGAAACCTTGACGATGCACACATAGCCTTCGGGCGCTTGTGGTCGCCCGGCTCTATCGAGTCGGGCGTGGATTGAAACTCCGGGCGACCTGCTGCGCGCGTTCCAACGCCACGGGTCGCCCGGCTCTATCGAGTCGGGCGTGGATTGAAACCGTATAACACTGTGCTGCCATCCCAGGCCAGCGGGTCGCCCGGCTCTATCGAGTCGGGCGTGGATTGAAACCTGACGCTTCGTGGTGTAGCTCGGGCCAACGGTTGTCGCCCGGCTCTATCGAGTCGGGCGTGGATTGAAACCCGTTTTCGTAGTCGGTCACAAACGGGCGGTCAATGTCGCCCGGCTCTATCGAGTCGGGCGTGGATTGAAACCTTGCGTGCGCAGCACCGTTATCCTGCGGCCCGGGGTCGCCCGGCTCTATCGAGTCGGGCGTGGATTGAAACAAAAGCGTCGTTGATGACCGCATCGAAATCTGCATGTCGCCCGGCTCTATCGAGTCGGGCGTGGATTGAAACCGCGAGACGGTTACCATGCTGCTAGAGGGTAATGGTCGCCCGGCTCTATCGAGTCGGGCGTGGATTGAAACAAACTGCTTGCGGCTGATTTCTTCTGTGACGAACGTCGCCCGGCTCTATCGAGTCGGGCGTGGATTGAAACTGGCGTGCGCGGCGCAGTTGCTCCGGCCATATTCGTCGCCCGGCTCTATCGAGTCGGGCGTGGATTGAAACATCATCGGGTCATATGGCACGCGACCGATGCGGCGTCGCCCGGCTCTATCGAGTCGGGCGTGGATTGAAACTTGGCAGGATCGGCCGCTCAAGCGGAACACTTTCGTCGCCCGGCTCTATCGAGTCGGGCGTGGATTGAAACAACTCCACACCGACAAATCGACGGCCCATTTCAAGTCGCCCGGCTCTATCGAGTCGGGCGTGGATTGAAACCCGTATAACACTGTGCTGCCATCCCAGGCCAGCGGTCGCCCGGCTCTATCGAGTCGGGCGTGGATTGAAACAGTCCGATGACGCCATCACGCTCTTTGCTGCTGGGTCGCCCGGCTCTATCGAGTCGGGCGTGGATTGAAACTACTGGAACGAGCAAAAGAAGCCCGCGCCGCCCTGGTCGCCCGGCTCTATCGAGTCGGGCGTGGATTGAAACAGAAAGTGCCTGCGCCAGTCGGACTGAAGCCTTGGTCGCCCGGCTCTATCGAGTCGGGCGTGGATTGAAACCTACGCAACGCAACATCCCGCAGCGTCCTGCACAGGTCGCCCGGCTCTATCGAGTCGGGCGTGGATTGAAACAGCACATCGGATTCCGTGAGGGCGGCGGGATCGTTGTCGCCCGGCTCTATCGAGTCGGGCGTGGATTGAAACTACATAGATCCCCGTCGAGAAGCGCTGGTTGCTGAGGTCGCCCGGCTCTATCGAGTCGGGCGTGGATTGAAACACTGCATGGACCTGCCGAGCAGCAAAGAGCGTGGTCGCCCGGCTCTATCGAGTCGGGCGTGGATTGAAACTCCAGCAGGTACCGCGTCGCGGCGTCGCGCCAGGTCGCCCGGCTCTATCGAGTCGGGCGTGGATTGAAACGTACAGGATGCCGGCGGGGCAGCTCTGCCATGCATGTCGCCCGGCTCTATCGAGTCGGGCGTGGATTGAAACAGGCAGCGCTCAGTGCGATCGATCCGCTGCCGGGTCGCCCGGCTCTATCGAGTCGGGCGTGGATTGAAACTGGACATAGACGCCCGGGTACTGGCGATTGACCGTCGCCCGGCTCTATCGAGTCGGGCGTGGATTGAAACCCATGTCCTGACAGGCTACGCCCCTGCTGTCAGCGTCGCCCGGCTCTATCGAGTCGGGCGTGGATTGAAACGTAATAAGTCGCGCCGCATAACACAACGCTAGTGGTCGCCCGGCTCTATCGAGTCGGGCGTGGATTGAAACCGCAGTGGGCGAATGCAGCGCTCGTTACCGCGCAGGTCGCCCGGCTCTATCGAGTCGGGCGTGGATTGAAACAGCCGCAGGCCGATATCTGGTCGGCGGTGACGGGTCGCCCGGCTCTATCGAGTCGGGCGTGGATTGAAACCTGCGTAATCCGTCGTTCTGCAAGGCGCCCTTGATGTCGCCCGGCTCTATCGAGTCGGGCGTGGATTGAAACGATATCAACGCGGGTGGCGTAGCCGTTCCAGCCGGTCGCCCGGCTCTATCGAGTCGGGCGTGGATTGAAACATCGCGGGTTCAAGCGCGTAGCGCAGCGAGTCGATGTCGCCCGGCTCTATCGAGTCGGGCGTGGATTGAAACCTGCTGCCAGCGCCAGAAGGCCTCAGCGAAGAGCGTCGCCCGGCTCTATCGAGTCGGGCGTGGATTGAAACTTGTCCACGTAGTAACCAGCCCGAACACCGCATGGTCGCCCGGCTCTATCGAGTCGGGCGTGGATTGAAACGCCCAGGCGCGCGCCAGCATCTCACCGAGCGCGGCGTCGCCCGGCTCTATCGAGTCGGGCGTGGATTGAAACCAGCAGTACGGCCGGCGCGCGCAGTATCGCGTGGCGTCGCCCGGCTCTATCGAGTCGGGCGTGGATTGAAACTCATAGGCTGCGCCGGGGAACCATCCGACACGGCGTCGCCCGGCTCTATCGAGTCGGGCGTGGATTGAAACAAATGATGCGGATCGGATTGGCCGCGGTGCCGTCGTCGCCCGGCTCTATCGAGTCGGGCGTGGATTGAAACTACCGCCCCGTGGTCTGGATGAGCCCGTGGCCGCGTCGCCCGGCTCTATCGAGTCGGGCGTGGATTGAAACAACGCGCACGGGCAACACGATGCGGTGATCCGTGTCGCCCGGCTCTATCGAGTCGGGCGTGGATTGAAACTTTGAAGCGCCGGACCCACAGCAGCAATAAGCCGGTCGCCCGGCTCTATCGAGTCGGGCGTGGATTGAAACGGCCATGACTTCCGGTTTCGACAGCAGTGCGGCCGTCGCCCGGCTCTATCGAGTCGGGCGTGGATTGAAACCCGGCGATGATCGCGGCAATCTCATCCAGCGCGATGTCGCCCGGCTCTATCGAGTCGGGCGTGGATTGAAACTTTGTTCAAGCTGCGGTGCCAGTTCGTCATAGAGGTCGCCCGGCTCTATCGAGTCGGGCGTGGATTGAAACAATTAGGGCCTGAACCATGCCCCTCCAATCTGGAAGTCGCCCGGCTCTATCGAGTCGGGCGTGGATTGAAACTCCGCGGCGTTGTTGATGCGCACGCGCGCGCTGCGGTCGCCCGGCTCTATCGAGTCGGGCGTGGATTGAAACCGTCCCTGAGTTCGGCGTGGCCGCACCATCCGCGTGTCGCCCGGCTCTATCGAGTCGGGCGTGGATTGAAACAGGTAGCTGATGGACTCCGGGCGCGCATTGTCCGGTCGCCCGGCTCTATCGAGTCGGGCGTGGATTGAAACTGATCAACGGGCTGCAAGCTGCCTTGGATCGGCACGTCGCCCGGCTCTATCGAGTCGGGCGTGGATTGAAACGGCGCGGGCCTCCTGGCTCACGCGCAATTGCTCAGTCGCCCGGCTCTATCGAGTCGGGCGTGGATTGAAACTGCACGCTGTTGCGGCGGCTGTAGTCGGTCGCCGGTCGCCCGGCTCTATCGAGTCGGGCGTGGATTGAAACTCATAAGCTGCGCCGGGGAACCATCCGACGCGGCGTCGCCCGGCTCTATCGAGTCGGGCGTGGATTGAAACCTCTGCTATATGCTCACGCCATCAACCCGGCAGCGTCGCCCGGCTCTATCGAGTCGGGCGTGGATTGAAACCAGCGGGCGCAGGTCGCGGCCGAAAATGTGCGAGGTCGCCCGGCTCTATCGAGTCGGGCGTGGATTGAAACATCCGTCCATTCTCCCAGGCCGCTAAACCCGCTGGTCGCCCGGCTCTATCGAGTCGGGCGTGGATTGAAACAGCGTAGAGGCTGCCGCACTGTGATGCTCGCGCTGGTCGCCCGGCTCTATCGAGTCGGGCGTGGATTGAAACCCAAGCGTTGCGCGTCGTGCGCTCATTGACGGCGTCGTCGCCCGGCTCTATCGAGTCGGGCGTGGATTGAAACCGCGTACCCGCGAATCTAACCGAAAGGCACTATGGTCGCCCGGCTCTATCGAGTCGGGCGTGGATTGAAACATGGGGATTGGCAGCGAGGGTTATGTCTCGCTGGGTCGCCCGGCTCTATCGAGTCGGGCGTGGATTGAAACTCGTTGCGCTGCCGGCGGCGGCGGCCATCGGTGCCGCGTCGCCCGGCTCTATCGAGTCGGGCGTGGATTGAAACCACGCGAAGGCGACGATCTGGAAAGACCCGGTGACGTCGCCCGGCTCTATCGAGTCGGGCGTGGATTGAAACTTTGCTGACCGGGGATGGTGATGTACTGGGTCGGGTCGCCCGGCTCTATCGAGTCGGGCGTGGATTGAAACATATCAGCAACAGCGGCCGCAACGGGGTCTGCCGCGTCGCCCGGCTCTATCGAGTCGGGCGTGGATTGAAACCGCGATTTCATACCGCGGTGCATCGCCTGCTTGAGTCGCCCGGCTCTATCGAGTCGGGCGTGGATTGAAACAGCCAGTCATAGAGCCACGGGAAATAGTCACCAGGTCGCCCGGCTCTATCGAGTCGGGCGTGGATTGAAACCCGGCAAGCCCTGCAGCGTGACGCCCGGAATGGTGTCGCCCGGCTCTATCGAGTCGGGCGTGGATTGAAACAGGCGTCGCCCGAACTGCTAGCGATGGCGCGCGCAGGTCGCCCGGCTCTATCGAGTCGGGCGTGGATTGAAACCACCACTCAGGCCGCCCTACGTCGTCATACCCCGCGTCGCCCGGCTCTATCGAGTCGGGCGTGGATTGAAACGCACATCCAGGCGGGCTATGCGCCCACGGTGTCGCGTCGCCCGGCTCTATCGAGTCGGGCGTGGATTGAAACCGGTATCGACGCTACTACGCCGGGGGGCACGTACGTCGCCCGGCTCTATCGAGTCGGGCGTGGATTGAAACAAGTAAAACTGCAGCAGCGGGAGCGGGTTGCGCAAGTCGCCCGGCTCTATCGAGTCGGGCGTGGATTGAAACACCCGGTTGGCGTCCATCAGGTCGGCATCGGCATCGTCGCCCGGCTCTATCGAGTCGGGCGTGGATTGAAACTCGGCCGCGTTGTTGATGCGCACGCGCGCGCTGCGTCGCCCGGCTCTATCGAGTCGGGCGTGGATTGAAACATCCACCAGCGCCATTGCGACGGCATGGGCGGCATGTCGCCCGGCTCTATCGAGTCGGGCGTGGATTGAAACTGCAGGTTATTGACCAGCACGCGCGATTGACTGGGTCGCCCGGCTCTATCGAGTCGGGCGTGGATTGAAACCCGCGCTGCTTCCACGCGGGGCACTATCAGCCGCATGTCGCCCGGCTCTATCGAGTCGGGCGTGGATTGAAACGTGCAACGTTCGGCGGCTACGTGTTTGCTATGGAGTCGCCCGGCTCTATCGAGTCGGGCGTGGATTGAAACAAGCTTTGGCCGATCCCACCCGGGAAGGGTAAGCGTCGCCCGGCTCTATCGAGTCGGGCGTGGATTGAAACAGCCGTTCAAGCTGGCTTGCGCGTTCGACCGCCCCGTCGCCCGGCTCTATCGAGTCGGGCGTGGATTGAAACCTCCGATGGGCTGGCGCTGCACTCGCGGCGAAGGGTCGCCCGGCTCTATCGAGTCGGGCGTGGATTGAAACCACCTGCTGGGTGGTGTCCCGACCTGGTGCGTGCTGGTCGCCCGGCTCTATCGAGTCGGGCGTGGATTGAAACACGTATTCACTGCATCCCGACGACGTGGCTGCGGGTCGCCCGGCTCTATCGAGTCGGGCGTGGATTGAAACCAGAATGTACAACTGCGGTTTCCGGCCGTCGGGCGTCGCCCGGCTCTATCGAGTCGGGCGTGGATTGAAACACGCTGTCCTCAGGGCCGGTGCCGGAGTGGCGCGGGCGTCGCCCGGCTCTATCGAGTCGGGCGTGGATTGAAACCCATGCGTTGCGCGTCGTGCGCTCATTGACGGCGGTCGCCCGGCTCTATCGAGTCGGGCGTGGATTGAAACCCGCGTGACTGCTACGCCGTTCGGGGCCTGCGCGGTCGCCCGGCTCTATCGAGTCGGGCGTGGATTGAAACCCGTTGCCCTCCACGCCCTGCACGACGGGAGCCCAGTCGCCCGGCTCTATCGAGTCGGGCGTGGATTGAAACCGAACTTGTGCCGCTCGACGTGCACAACCGGATCAGTCGCCCGGCTCTATCGAGTCGGGCGTGGATTGAAACCCGTTGCCTTCCACGCCTTGCACGACGGGGGCCCAGTCGCCCGGCTCTATCGAGTCGGGCGTGGATTGAAACAGCAAGGGGCAGTGCGCCTTTGAGGGGTACTCGGGTCGCCCGGCTCTATCGAGTCGGGCGTGGATTGAAACTCGCTGGCGGCAATGTGCGCGCGCCGCTGCTCGTCGTCGCCCGGCTCTATCGAGTCGGGCGTGGATTGAAACTGATTTCACGCGCCGCGCTGCCGCGCTCCGCAGCGTCGCCCGGCTCTATCGAGTCGGGCGTGGATTGAAACAATGGCTGGATGCGCGTGCGCAAGAACCTCGGTGGTCGCCCGGCTCTATCGAGTCGGGCGTGGATTGAAACTAGCGTAGCTTTCTGTCTGGCTCTCTCATAACCCGCGTCGCCCGGCTCTATCGAGTCGGGCGTGGATTGAAACTTCAGGGGCTGGCGCCAGCGCCGCCGCTTCCGCGTCGCCCGGCTCTATCGAGTCGGGCGTGGATTGAAACCGATACTGGGAATACGCGGTCGAACCCCACCACTGGTCGCCCGGCTCTATCGAGTCGGGCGTGGATTGAAACAACAACGTCGTGGCTTCCGGCGTTGCGACCGTCAGTCGCCCGGCTCTATCGAGTCGGGCGTGGATTGAAACAGCTCCTGATTTCAAAGGTCGCCGCGCTCGCGACGTGGTCGCCCGGCTCTATCGAGTCGGGCGTGGATTGAAACACGTCTTCCAGCTTGCCCTTGCCGAGCATCGGGGCGGTCGCCCGGCTCTATCGAGTCGGGCGTGGATTGAAACTCGTGTACACGCAACCCTGCACACCCTGCACACCGTCGCCCGGCTCTATCGAGTCGGGCGTGGATTGAAACTGTTCGAGAGCCGGCCGTACCGCGGCCAGGTAGCGTCGCCCGGCTCTATCGAGTCGGGCGTGGATTGAAACTGCCAGGTGCCGGTGAAGGCCCAACGTGCGCCGGGTCGCCCGGCTCTATCGAGTCGGGCGTGGATTGAAACACGCCACATGTAGCCGAACACGCGGGCGGTGTAGGTCGCCCGGCTCTATCGAGTCGGGCGTGGATTGAAACGCGCTAGCGTTGCCCTTGGGGCGGAGCGGATTCCGTCGCCCGGCTCTATCGAGTCGGGCGTGGATTGAAACTCCGTGCCGTCGCGCTCGTCATCGAAGATCAGCGCGGTCGCCCGGCTCTATCGAGTCGGGCGTGGATTGAAACAGGCCTAGGCGTTCGGCATGCTCGTACATCTCGGGTCGCCCGGCTCTATCGAGTCGGGCGTGGATTGAAACCGTGACAAGAAAGTCGCGAACATGCGCGCCACGCAGCGTCGCCCGGCTCTATCGAGTCGGGCGTGGATTGAAACACTGCGCACCGCGAGCTCATGTGGCGGCACGCCGTGTCGCCCGGCTCTATCGAGTCGGGCGTGGATTGAAACGCGTTTCGCTCGCGCTGCTGCGCCCGCCGCTGCGCGTCGCCCGGCTCTATCGAGTCGGGCGTGGATTGAAACACCTCGCCCGACACCGCCCGCGCCACCGCCATGAGTCGCCCGGCTCTATCGAGTCGGGCGTGGATTGAAACAGGCAGTCGCCCGTCGGCGCCGGCAGTGCCGGTAGTCGCCCGGCTCTATCGAGTCGGGCGTGGATTGAAACAGCACGCAGCAGATCGCCCACGCCACCGCCATGAAGTCGCCCGGCTCTATCGAGTCGGGCGTGGATTGAAACATGGCCTCGGGCCGGCGTGAATCCATCGAGCTCGGTCGCCCGGCTCTATCGAGTCGGGCGTGGATTGAAACAATCTGCCCGGGGCGGGTGTGCCGCGCATACAGCGTCGCCCGGCTCTATCGAGTCGGGCGTGGATTGAAACTGACTGAATGACGCCTCACGCCAGAACGAAGGAGGTCGCCCGGCTCTATCGAGTCGGGCGTGGATTGAAACCCCGCGCATTGAAGATGCTGCGCGAACACCTCCTCGGTCGCCCGGCTCTATCGAGTCGGGCGTGGATTGAAACGCGTCAGCCAGCCACGCAGCGTCATCGAACTCGGGTCGCCCGGCTCTATCGAGTCGGGCGTGGATTGAAACATCATGCGCAGCACGCTGGCGCCACCGATCACGCGTCGCCCGGCTCTATCGAGTCGGGCGTGGATTGAAACCACACCTCGCCGGCTTCAGGGTCGCCCGGCAGTTCGTCGCCCGGCTCTATCGAGTCGGGCGTGGATTGAAACATCCGGATGCAGGGGTCATGGCGCTGGTTCGATGGTCGCCCGGCTCTATCGAGTCGGGCGTGGATTGAAACGACCTCGTTCGGCTTGCCCTTGCGGCCGACCAGAGGTCGCCCGGCTCTATCGAGTCGGGCGTGGATTGAAACTCGCTCACGAAACAGCCGTGGTCGTGGGCGATCTGGTCGCCCGGCTCTATCGAGTCGGGCGTGGATTGAAACTCGCTGTCAGCCGCAGCCCTTGGCGCCGGCGCCGTGTCGCCCGGCTCTATCGAGTCGGGCGTGGATTGAAACGCGACGTTGTCGGCTGCATCGCCGCCGGACGGAAAGTCGCCCGGCTCTATCGAGTCGGGCGTGGATTGAAACACCATGTACCGCTGCGCCGACATGCGCCTGCAACCGTCGCCCGGCTCTATCGAGTCGGGCGTGGATTGAAACTGCCATAAGGAGCGGATACCGGCGGCGATGTTATGTCGCCCCCCCCCTCGCGGACATACGTCTAACCG
Source organism: Methyloversatilis sp. (assembly GCA_041639545.1). Lineage (GTDB taxonomy): Bacteria > Pseudomonadota > Gammaproteobacteria > Burkholderiales > Rhodocyclaceae > Methyloversatilis. Next base: position 10,616 of record JBEQBZ010000015.1, read on the forward strand.
AAGGAACATTTTCTGGCTCACAACTGGTTAGAGCGTCGTTTCAAGGCCATGAGATCCACTGTTCGCCGACCGGATCCGGGAAAATCATTTTGTCGTCGTTCAGTTGCGCTCAGGATTTCAGCATCGCTATGCTATTGACGTCCGTGGCGACCGCTGGAAATCAGACGGCAAGCCAGCGACCGTGGCACGCAAAGTGCGAAGTGATGGTGGACAGCCGGCCACCCGTCACGGACACCTAACATGGAAAATTTTTAGCATACCGTTACGCAGTCACTGCGCCCGATGCTGGCTTTCCGCCGACAGTTAAAGGCTGCGCGGCGATGCGCGAAGGATGTGGATTCGAATCCAACCGCCGTCATCTTTCTTCAACTTGTATTGCCGCATCCGGGCCAATGGCATGCGCAAGACACGGTGTATGCGAATACCAGCGCAGACAAGCGTTCCATCTTCCAGAAGGTTCTCCATCGAAAAGGGCGAGTCATGAGCCCGCAACTTGAAGATAAGCACCCACGGGCTGATCCGCCAGGCCGACGCAGGTCGCTTGTCAGTGGTGATGAAGGACGGCGCCCCGCTATTCATCGCCGTTCCGTTCGACACAAGCTTCTTGACTGAAGACGTGATGACTGTGCCGGCAATGCGCCTGTCCGACGAGGAGTGCGTTTCCTTTGGCTGGGCGGCGCGAATGGCCGGACTGTCGGTCGGCGACATGACCGACAAGTTCAGCCTTCGCGGTGTTGCAGTCATCCGGACCAACGCCGAAGAATTACAGCGCTCACTGATCGAATTCAGCGAAACAAGGTCCCGTTGAGTATCGCGGGAGTCGGCGCCAACCGATGCACTCCATGCAAATGGCACCTGTACGTCGCGGCGCTCCGCCCTCAGCCCCGCCGACGCGCAACCCCGGCGAGCACGCCCAGCCCTGCCAGCATCAGCGCCCAGCCTTCCGGCTCCGGCACCACGGCGGCGAGGGTCAGGGTGACCGGGCCGGTGGCGTTGGCGATGTCGAGCACGAAGTCGGCCTGGCTGCCGTCGAGGAACCAGTCGCCCAGCGTGGCTTCGACGTATTCCGGACCGCTGAAGGTGATGCGGGCGCTGTCGTGGCTGCCGGTGACGGTGGCGACCGAGCCAAAGGTGCCGCCAGCGCTGCCCAGGGTGTTGAACAGGCCGCCGGAAATCGTCAGCGTCAGGCTTTCGAAGCCGAGCCCGATGTAATTGCGGACGATGGCGTTGAACGGCAGCATCGGCAGGTCGCTTTCGTCGCGCATCAGCGTGAACGTGACCGGCAGCGTGTTGATGAGGTCGAATTCGACCGACAGCATGTCGGGTGTGGCAAAGCCGGTGCCGACGGTGTTGCCGTTGGCTTCGACGATGTCAAGCGTATAGGCGTGGGCGGCCGGGCTCAGGGCAAGCGCGCACAGCGCGGCAGCGAGGGTATGGCGGATATTCATTGCGATGGCTCCGGTATCGATGCTCAGAGGTTGCCCTTGGCCCACGGGCCAGTGATGGCGACGGTGACGCCCGGCTTCTGCAGATTGACGAACAGCACGCGGCCGGTCGGGTCGAAGCAGGCGCCGCAGAATTCGGAACTGCGGTAGTCGGCTGCGCCCACGGTCTTGCCGGCGGCAGCGATCTGGTCGGCGCTCAGCACGATGTTGTTCTTGCAGAAGATGTAGGCCTCGCCGGCCGGGTTCAGGCCGAGCAGGCGCGAACCGGTGCCGTAGGCGTCGGTCGAGGCGCCACCGTCTTCGCACAGCACGACGCCACCGCGCGGGCTCACGGTCACGTTGTCGGGGTTGTTGCCGGCGGTCTGGTTGCCACTGACGAAAATGGCGCGCAGGCGCATGGTGGCGAGCGTCAGTTCCCACACCGCACCTTCGCCCTGACCGACGCGCGAACGGCTGTCGGTGCCGGCGGCGGTGTCGACGATGAACATCTTGCCGGCCGAGTACCAGATGCCTTCGCCGCGGCTCATGCGCGCCGCGCCCTGGCTGATGGCCTGGTGCGTCGGGCCGGCCATGAAGGCGAGGCTGACGCCACCGGGCTGGCCGGCGACCACCACCGGACCGGCATCGGGGTCGGCGATATCCACCCACTCCAGTTCGTACTCGTCGCCGATGTCCGGGTTCAGCAGCCCCTGGTCGTTGGCCTGTGCCAGCGTGGCCGGCACCGCCTTGCGCACGATGGTCTTGATGCGCGCGGCCTGCAGCGTGCCGCCGTTGTGCAGGCTGCCCAGTTCGCCCGAAGTGTCGGCCGGCACGTAGCGGAAGAAGGCCGACACGTTGCGGTTGTCTTCGGTTTCATAGACGTAGCCGGTGGTCGGGTCGACCGCGACCGCCTCGTGCACGAAGCGGCCCATGCCGACGATGGGCTCGGCGATCGAGTCGCCGGCATCGGCATCGACCTCGAACACATAGCCGTGCTTCCTGCCGCCGATGCCGGAGAAGTCGTAAAGGGTTTCTTCGCAGGTGAGCCAGGTACCCCAGGGCGTCGGGCCGCCGGCGCAGTTGCCCAGGGTGCCGCCGATCGAGCCCACGGCACCGGCCCAGCCGGCGTCGCGGAACAGCAGGTTGGTGGTGCCGCCGGCCGGGTAGCCGACGAAGGGCGCCGGTGCGGCAGCGCTCGGATCGGTCACGACCCCGCTGGCGCCGATGCGGATGGGCAGGCTGCCGTAATGCACGGTGATGATGCCGTTCACCGGCGTGGTGGCGTAGCTGTGCGGCGCCTGGACGGCCTGGGCCGGCGTGGCGACCAGACCGCGTTCGTGGTTGCGCACGAGTACCCGTTCGGTACTGCGGCCAGCGCGGCGCGAGGCGATGACGGCCATGCCGTCGTGCAGATCGGGCGTCGGGTTGCCGTCGCTCATGCCGTCGCCGGTCCAGCCGAAGCTGCGGTAGGTAAAGCCCGGCGGCAGTTGCAGCAGCGGCAGGCCGGTGGTCAGGTCCTTGACGGGCGCGAGCGCGCCGTAGGGCGACAGCGCGGATACGCTCTGCTTTCCGGTGGCGGCCAGCGCGTTCTGCGCATACAGCGCGCCCATCAGGCCGGTGAAGCGGGTGGCAGCCAGCGCACCCGAGCCCTGAAGCAGGCGGCGGCGGCCGGGAGAGGTACAGGACGAGGACATTCGAAGCTCCGGTCGAGAGGGAACAGGCATTCGATGTTCCGCTCAGGCCATGTCGTTTGCGTGAAGCAGAAAAACGCGCGCCATGGGCCGAATGGCGCATGGCGCGGCCCGCATCGGCAACGCTCGCGGTGCTGCCCGAGTCCTGGCGAATGCCGGGAAATCACGGAGCAAGCCGGAGGCGCCCCCTTTCAATGCACGGGCGTCACGCCCTCCGCGCCGCAGCACTTCTTGAATTTCTTCCCGCTGCCGCAGGGGCAGGGATCATTGCGGCCGATCTTGGGATCAGGGCGGCGCCAGGGCCCGGCCGCCGGGCCATGATCAACGGTGTCGCGCACCAGACCTTCCGGCTGCTGCTGGCGGCGCGAGAACCAGATCGCATGCGATGCGACGAAGGCGGGTTCGATGGCGTCCATCAGCGCCTGCGCTTCTTGCTGATCGCGGATCCCGGCCAAGCCCTCGTCAGTGCCCAGGCGAACGAAAGGTTCGTGAAGATCCGGAAGGACCTGCCACAGCCCGCTCCATTCCTTTTCGCAGAACGCGGTGCCGGCGAGAAAGCCCTCGCACCACTCGGCCGCACCCCAGACCACGTCCTGCCAGAAAAGCGGTTCGAACGATGCGGGGTCTTCCATGAAGCACCGGATGACGCCGTTGTAGAAGCGCAGCACAAGTGCGGTGATGTGATGCGCCTGCTCCAGATCCGCGAATTCCGGGCCCTGTTCGCCTTCGTAGCGGTCCCATATCCGGGGCATCCAATCGGACGGCATGATGGTTCGCGGGCCGATGACGATGGCGGTGAGATAACCCTCGAGCATCGACAGGTCCATCGACCGGTCTTCCAGCTGCGGCGACGAAAGGAAGGCTTCGAGTTCTTCAAGCTCGGCCGATGTGAGTGCGCCCGCCAGGGCCGTCATGGCAATCAGCTCCGGTAGTCGGCGTTGATCTTCACGTAGTCGTAGCTGAAATCGCAGGTCCAGCAGGTGGCGCGGGCGTCACCGCGGCCGAGCGCCACGCGGAGGGTGATTTCGGCCGGTTCCATCGCCGCCGCGCCCTGCTCTTCCTTATAGTCCGGGTTGCGGCCACCGTCCTTCGACACCAGAAAGTCGCCGATCCACAGGCTTACCTTCGAGGTGTCGAGGTCCATCAGCGAGGGGTGGGTCTGGGCGGCGTTGCCGACCGCGGCCAGGATGCGGCCGAGGTTGGGGTCGGACGCGAAGAAGGCAGTCTTCACCAGCGGCGAGTGGGCGATGGCGTAGCCGACCGCCTTGCACTCGGCCACGTCGCGGCCGCCTTCGATCTCGATGGTGATGAACTTGGTCGCGCCCTCGCCGTCGCGCACGATGGCCTGCGCCAGTTCGGCGGCCAGCGAGGTGACCGCGTCGGCCAGCGCACGGCCGTCGGCGCTGTCGAGCGAGGTGATTTCGGCGTGGCCGGCGGTGCCGGAGGCGATCAGCATGAAGGAGTCGTTGGTCGAGGTGTCGCCATCGACCGTGACGCAGTTGAACGAGCGGTCGGCGGCGTGTTTCACCAGCGCCTCCAGCGCCGCCTGCGACAGCACCGCGTCGGTGGCGACGAAGCCCAGCATGGTGGCCATATTGGGCTTGATCATGCCGGCGCCCTTGCTGATGCCGGTGATGGTGACCGTGCGGCCGCCGATCTGCACGGTGCGCGAACCGGCCTTGGCCACGGTGTCGGTGGTCATGATGGCGTGCGCTGCCTCGTACCAGTTGGCTTCGTCCAGACTGTCCATCGCGGCCGGAATGCCGCGCTCGATGCGGTCCACCGGCAGCGGCTCCATGATGACGCCGGTCGAGAAGGGCAGCACCTGTTCCGGCGCCAGCTCCAGCGCGCGGGCGACCGCGACGCAGGTGGCACGGGCGGCCACCAGGCCCGGTTCGCCGGTGCCGGCGTTGGCGATGCCGGTATTGATCACCAGCGCGCGGATGTCGCTGCGCGACAGGTGGTCGCGGCACACCTGCACCGGCGCTGCACAGAAGCGGTTCACCGTGAATACGCCCGCCACGCGCGCGCCCGGCAGCAGCGAAATCAGACAGAGGTCGCGGCGGTTGGGCTTGCGGATGCCGGCCTGGGCGATGCCCAGGCGCACACCGGCGACCGGCAGCAGGGTTTCGGCGGAAGGCGTCTGGTAATTCACGGGCATGGCAGGCTCATCCAGTCAGGCAAAACGCGCAGTTTACACGCGCCGGCGCCCGGCATTCCGCAGCGCAGCGAATGCGGCCTGCCATGGTCCGAACGGACCACCCGGTCTTCATGGCACTGCAAAGGCGCCCTCCTACCGTGCGGTCTTAACGTTTCTTTGCATTCACGAAGAAGCGTTCTTCCACCCACGGCAGAGGACCCCCGACCATGAACGCATCCGCCCGCCTCACCCTCGCGCTGGCCATCGCCGGCGCCTTCAGCAGCGCACATGCAGCCCCGAACACGCTGACCGGCTGGGCGATGATGCCGGCCGCCACCTTTTCCGACGGCCCGACCTCGGGGCAGTTCACCAACAACAACCCCTACGGCACGAACCCGGTGCCCTATCTGAATGCCCAGCCGGTGCAAGGCTTCTCCGGCGTGCTCAAGGGCGCGGGCGACAGCTATCGCGTGCTGGTCGACAACGGATTCGGCGCCCAGGGCAATTCGGCCGATGCGCTGCTGCGCAGCTATGCGGTGAACGTCGACTTCCGGACCGCACTGGGTGGCAGCGGCAGCGTGGCGGCGGCGGACTGGAGCACCGGCAGCTCGCTGCCGGCGTTCAATGCCGCCAGCCGCATCACGCTGAGCGACCCGAACCGGCTGCTGAGCATCAAGATCCAGGCTGACTACGACCATTACTACAACAACGCCGCCAACCCGCTGGTCGATCCGTCGATCAAGGCCGGACGCCTGCTTACCGGTGCCGATCTCGACACCGAATCGGTGCGGCAGGACCGGAACGGCAATCTGTGGTTCGGTGACGAATTCGGCCCCTACCTGATCAAGACCGACGCCAACGGCGTGGTGCTGCGCCGCGAGATCGCGCTGCCCGGCGTGTTCGCGCCGCAGAACGAAGCCGTGCTGAACGGCAACGCGAGCGCCAATCTGGGCGGCTCGGGCGGTTTCGAGGGCATGGCGCTGAACGCCAGCGGCGACCGGCTCTACACGCTGCTTGAGAAGACGGTGGATGGCGACCCGGCCAAGTCGCTGCGCATCGACGAGTTCGACATCGCCAGCGAGCGCTACACCGGCAAGAGCTTCCTGTACCAGCTGGAGAATCAGGGCACCGCGATCGGCGACATGACCGCCATCGACGATCACCGCTTCCTGGTGATCGAACGCAACGGCGGCACGGCGACCAGCGGCACGCCGTTCAAGAGGATCTACATCGCCGACACCACCGGCGTGGCCGACGGCGGATTCGCAACCAAGACCGAACTGGTCGACCTGATGAACATCGCCGACCCGAACGATCTGAATGGCGACGGTTCGACCACCTTCACCTTCCCCTACGTGACGATCGAGGACGTGCTCATCCTCGACGCCAACACACTGCTGGTGATCAACGACAACAACTTCCCCTACGGCGGCGGCCGCGCTCTGGGCTCGGACGACACCGAGTTCCTGCGCATCAGCCTGGCCAACCCCGTGCCGGAGCCCGAAACCTGGGCTCTGCTGATGGCCGGCCTCGGCCTGACCGCCTTCATGGCGCGCCGCCGCTGAACCTCGGCCGTCATCCCGCGTGCGCGGCGCCCCTGGCCGCGTACGCCTCCCCCGACCTGACAGGATCCTGCGACATGATGAAGAAAACCGTGATGGCAGCCGCGATCGCGCTGCTGGCTGGCGGCGCACACGCTGCCGACTTTTCCCTGCGCGTGATCGGCGCCACCTCGCTGCCCACCGGCACGCTGTATCAGGGCGTGGAGTTCGGCGGCATTTCCGGCATCGACCGCGCCGCCGACGGCAGCTACTGGGCCATGTCCGATGACCGCGGCGGCGAGCGCGGCACGCCGCGCTTCTACAACCTGTCGCTGAACTACGACGCCAGCGGTTTTCACGGCGTCGCGATCAACAGCCAGACCTATATGCAGCGCCCGGACGGCTCGACCTTCCCGGCCAATGCCCGCACGGTCGATCCGGAAGGCCTGCGCGTAGCGCCGAACGGCAATCTGTACTGGTCGTCGGAAGGCAACTGGAGCGCGAATCCGTCGGCCCGCTACCAGCCCTTCGTCCGCGAAATGACGACCTCGGGCGCCTTCGTGCGCGAGTTCGCGACGCCCGCCATGTACAACTATGTCGACAACACGACCACCGGCGGCCGCAGCAACAAGCTGTTCGAGGCGCTGACCGTGGCGCCGGGCGGCACGATCTGGACTGCCAACGAAGATGCACTGGTGCAGGACGGCTCGCTCACCACGGTCAGCAGCGGCAGCGTGGTGCGCCTGACCGCGCTCGACCCGGTCAGCGGCGCAGCCGGTGCGCAGTACGCCTACGCACTGCCGCAGATTCCGGTCGACGCGGTATCCGGCGCCCCGTTCGGCCCGGACAACGGTCTGCCCGAACTGCTGGCGATCTCTGACACCCAGTTCATCGCCATCGAACGCGCCTTCGCTTTCGGCGTCGGCAACACCATCCGCCTGACGCTGGCCGAAATCACCGCCGACACCACCGACGTGTCCGGCTTCGCCAGCCTGGCCGGTGCGGCCTACACGCCGATGCGCCGCACGCTGCTGCTGGAAATGCCCATCACCTACCAGGGCATCACGCTGGACAACATCGAAGGCGTGAGCTGGGGCCACACGCTGGCCAACGGCAACCGCACGCTGGTGCTGGCGGCCGACAACAATTTCAGCGCCACCCAGAGCACGCAGTTCATCGCACTCGAAGTCAGCGCCGTTCCCGAACCCGAACAGTACGCGCAGCTGCTCGCCGGCCTCGGCCTGCTCGCTCTGGCCCGTCGTACCGCCCGCCGCTGAACCGCCCAGGAGAATCCGATGAAAACCATGCTGAAACCGCTGGTCGCCAGCCTGCTGCTCGCGTCCGCCGCCGCCCACGCGGAAACCGTCCGCTTCGCCACCTTCAACGCCTCGCTGAACCGCGACGCCTCCGGCCAGCTGCTGTCCGATCTCGCCAACCCGCTCGCCGCCGGCGTGAGCACGACGGTGGCCAACCGCATCCAGCAGGCGCACAACGTGGCCGAAATCATCCAGCGCGTGAATGCCGACGTGCTGCTGGTGAATGAATTCGACTTCGATCTGAACGGCACGCCGACCGCCAGCAGTCAGGCGATGGGGCGGGGCTATTCGAGCAACGCGGCACAGCTGTTCCAGGACAACTTCCTGTCCGCCGGCCACGGCAACGCGGTGCGTGGCCTGACTTCGGGCATCCAGTACGCCTGGCGCCATACGCCCAACACCAATACCGGCCTGGCCTCGGGTTTCGACCTGAACAACAACGGCGCGGTATCCGGCGGCGACGATGCTTTCGGCTTCGGCAGCTTCGGTGGCCAGTACGGCTTCACGATCTACTCGAAGTACGAAATCGTGTCGGTGCGCAGCTTCCAGTCTTTCCTGTGGAAGGACATGCCGGGCAATCTGCTCACCAATGACCCGACCGGCAGCAAACTGACCGACTTCTATTCGCAGGACGAAATCAACGCGCTGCGCCTGTCGTCGAAGAATCACGTGGATGTGACCGTGCGCATCAACGGTCAGGACGTGCACTTCCTGACCGCCCACCCGACCCCGCCCACCTTCGACGGCGCGGAAGACCGCAACGGCAAGCGCAATCACGACGAAATCCGCTTCTGGGCCGACTACGTGGCCGGCGCCGGCTACATCTATGACGACCAGGGCAACACCGGCGGTCTGCAAGCCGGCGCGAAATTCGTCATCGCGGGCGACTACAACGCCGATCCGCTCGACGGCGACAGCTTCAAGGGCGTGGTCGGCGGCACGGAATACAACGCCATCGGCCAGCTGCTGAACAACCCGCAGGTGAATCCCTCGGTCACGCCGTCAGCACCCGGCGGCGTCGATGCCGCCACCCATCCGGGCAACAACGGCAGCGCCAACCAGAGCCACGTCGGTGATCCGGCGCAGGACACCGCCGACTTCAGCGATTCGGCACCGGGCAATCTGCGGGTCGACTACGTTCTGCCGTCGGCCAATCTGGACATCGAAGGCAGCGGCATCTTCTGGCCGGCCGACCCGGACCGCAGCGCGCCGAACACCACCGGTGACGCATACGATCTGGTCGGCAATTTCCGTGATCCCGGCCTTTACGCGAACTACCCCAGTTCGGACCACAAGGCGGTATGGGTGGATGTGCAGATCGCCGCCGTGCCCGAGCCGGAAAGCTACGCGCTGCTGCTGGCCGGCCTCGGCCTGATCGGCTGGGCCGCCCGCCGCCGCGGCTGAGGGCTCAGCCGCGCGGGCGCGGGCCGGACTGTTCCAGCGCCAGCCCGGCCAGCCGGGCGAAGTGCAGCAGCCCTTCCTGGGTGTCTTCCGGAAACACCGGGCGCAACGGCGCCCGGTCGATGTAGAGCACGCCAACCACCTGCCCGTGCGCCTCGATCGGCACCAGCATCTGGTGCCGGTCGCCAAGCGCGGCACGCAGCCGGGTCAGCGAAGGCAGGCCGGGCGCCGGCACGAAGCCGGCCGCCACGTCGATGATGCGGGCGTGGTCGACCAGTTCGGTCAGCGCGTCGCGCGGCGCGCCGGCGAGCAGGAAATTGAAATGTCGCATCAGTTGCTGCGCGCCCAGCCCCTCGGTGGCGCGCGCTGCCAGCTGCGCGCGGTTGGCGGTGACCAGCGCCAGCAGCGCCCGGTCCGCACCCAGGGCCCTGCCGGCACCTTCCAGCGCCAGATCGAGCACCGTGGTGCTGGCGGCCTGCAGCGCGATCAGCGACACGATGCGGCGTGCCACGTCCAGTTCGGCCAGCGGGTCCGGCTCGGCGTCGCCAGCCGGCGCGTCGGCACCGGCATCCACCGCACGACTGGACTGGGGAATGCGCCGGGCGGCGTCGTCGCAACCGTAAAAGCCGGCGATGCGCGCCGCCTCCTTGGCGTGGGCGGCCACCACCGGCGCCACTTCATTCACGCCCAGCTTGAGCAGCTTCGCGTAATCGCGCATCGCCGAGCGGGCGCGTTCGGAATCCCAGCCGCCTTCGGCCGCCTCGGCCAGCCGGTAGCCGGCCACGATCAGGCCTTCACGGCTGTCGGCCCGCACACCGTCGCCGCGCGCACTGGCCACCAGCGAGGGCAGCGTCCATTCGCGCGCCAGCATCTGCGTGAGCGAGCGCAGGCGGAAGCCCAGCATGTCCAGTTCGATCTGCTCCGGCGCCCCGCGCTGCTCGCGCAGTGCCCGGTCCAGCCTGATGCCCACCTCGCCGGAAAAGCACCAGAAGGCCATCTCGCCGATGTGCGACAGCAGCGTGGCGATGAACACCTCTTCCGGCGAAGCGTCGCCGCGCGCCTGGGCGGCATGCCGGGCATGCACCGCGGCGTGGAAGCAGCGGGCCATTTCGGCCGCCACCCGCTCGCGCACGCCGCCGGCCAGGAAGGCGTCGATCAGCGCGACCGACACCGCGATATTGCGCACCGTATCGAAGCCGAGCACCACGATGGCGCGCGAAATCGTGCTGACACGGTGGCTTTCGCCGCGGAAGAAAACGGAATTGGCCATGCGCAGCACGCGCGCGGTCATGCCGGCATCGCGCAGGATGATGCGGCCAAGCGCCGAGGCCGGGCTGGCTTCGTCCCCCGCCACTTCGCCGATGGCGGCCAGCGTGGCGCTGAAGATGGGCATGTCCTGGGTGCGCAGGCGTTCGACCCAGGCGGACAGCGGATCGGTCGCGGCGACGGAGGGAGCGCTCATGGACGGAATCCGGGCATGGAATTGGGTTTCATGCCCGGCTAACGGCGCGCGGACGGGAAAGCTTGAGCGCGGGCGGCCTCTCTGGAGGCCGCCACACGGCGGCGTTTACTTGACCAGCAGCACCGGGCGGTTCGAGTGGTGCAGCACGCCGCTGGCGATGGAACCCAGCGCGAAGCTGGCCAGCGCGCCATGGCCGCGGCGGCCCAGCACGATCAGTTCGCAGTCCTGCTGTTCGGCGTAGCGGGCAATGGTTTCGGCCGGCGGGCCGACATGCAGGTGCACCACCGGCTCGATCTTCGCGTTGCGCAGGGTTTCCAGCGCGGAGCGGATCGCGTCCTGCCCCTCTTCGCGGTAGTAGTCGTTCAGCGCTTCGCGGCTTACATGATGCTGCAGCAGGCCGCCCGGCACCGGCGCATGGACGAAAAGCAGATGGATTTCCGGCGCTGCGGTGAGCTGGGAAGTCAGGCGCAGCACTTCGGCGGTGGCGCGCACGCCGTGGTCGGAGCCGTCGACGGCAAGCAGGATACGCATGGTGGTCTCTCGACGTATTGTTATAGGAAGAACGCTAAGTATGGCAGATGAGGCCGTTCCACAGCCCGTCGCCCAGCGTCGATGCGCGGGCCAGACCGGCCACGCCGAAGCCGAGCACCAGCAGCCCGGCCACCCGCCGCAGCATCGGGTGCCGGGTGAGGCCGCGCAGCCGCGTCAGCAGCATGCCGGCCAGCAGCAGATTGGGCAGCGTACCGAGGCCGAAGGCAACCATGATGAGCGCGCCACTGCCGGGCGAACCGGACAGCAGCGCCAGCCCCAGCATGCTGTACACCAGGCCGCAGGGCAGGAAACCCCACAGCAGCCCGACGCCCAGCGCCTGAGCCGGCGAACGGGCCGGCAGAAAGCGGCGCGCCAGCGGCTGGATGCGCGTCCACAGCGGCCGGCCCAGCGCTTCGACCGGTGCCAGCAGCCGGGTGTAGCCGGCCAGATAGGCGCCGAGCGCGATCATCATCAGATTGGCCAGCACATAGAGCGTCATCTGCACCGGTGCGGCACGACCGGCCAGCAGGCTTACACCGCCCACCCCGCCCGCCACCGCGCCCGCCAGCGCGTAGCTGCTGATGCGTCCGCCGCTGTAGGCGAGGTGCATGGCCAGCGCCGGCAACTGGCCGCGCCAGCCCGGCCGGCGCGCCTGCGGCACGCCGGCCGAAATGGCCGATACGATGCCGCCGCACATGCCGGCGCAATGCACGCCGCCAAGCAGGCCGACGACGAAAACCGCTGCAAGACCGAGATTCATTCAGTGAACACGCAAGGCCGGACACCGCGCGGCCGCGGCCGCGCTCACACCACCTTAGAGTAACGCACCGTTTCGCTGTCCAGTCGCAGATAGCGGTCGAACACCATGCAGACCGCGCGCACCAGCAGCCGGCCACGCGGCGTGATGACGATCCAGTCCGGCTCCAGCGTGAGCAGGCCGGCCTCTTCCAGTTCGGTCAGTTCCTGCAGTTCGGGCGCGAAATACTTGCGGAAATCGATGGCATAGGCGCTTTCGATCGCCTCGATCGACAGTTCGAAATGGCACATGAGCGCGCCGATCACCGCGCTGCGCACGCTGTCGTCCGGCGTCATGTCCAGACCGCGCATGACCGGCAGCTGGCCGTCGTCGATGGCCTGGGTCCAGCTTTCCATCGTGCGGTGGTTCTGCGCGAAGCTCGCACCGACCCGCGAAATGGCCGACACGCCCAGCCCGACCAGATCACAGCCGGCGTGGGTGGAATAGCCCTGGAAGTTGCGCTGCAGCCGGCCATGGCGCTGCGCCTTGGCCAGTTCGTCGTCCGGACGGGCGAAATGGTCCATGCCGACATGGACATAGCCGGCCTCGTGCAGCCGGTCGATGGCCAGCCGCAGCAGCTGCGGCCGCACTTCGAGGCCGGGCAGCATGGTTTCGTCGATGCGCCGCTGCGGCATGAACTGCTTGGGCAGGTGGGCGTAGTGGTAGATGGCGACCCGGTCCGGCGCCAGCCGCACCAGGGTGGCCAGCGTGGCATCGAAACTGTCCGGCGTCTGGCCGGGCAGACCGTAGATGAGGTCGATGCCGGTGGATACGAAACCGTTGTCGCGCGCGGCATTCAGCACGATTTCGGTTTCTTCGACGCTCTGGATGCGATTGACCGCACGCTGCACCACCGGGTCGAAATCCTGCACGCCAACGCTGATGCGGTTGAAACCGAGCGAACCGAGATGCGCGATGCGCGCCGCCGACACGCCGCGCGGATCCATTTCGATCGAGCACTGCGCACTGTCGGACAGACGGAAATGGCTGCGCAGCCCCTCGATCAGCCGGGCCATCTGCGCGTCGTTCAGGAAGGTCGGCGTACCGCCACCCAGATGCAGCTGGGCCACCTCGCGGCTGCCCTTGACCAGCGCCGCCTTCATCGCCATTTCGCGCAGCAGCGTATCGACATAGGCGTCGGCACGCGCGTAGTCCTTGGTGATGATCTTGTTGCAGGCGCAGTAATAGCAGATGGTGTCGCAGAACGGGATGTGGATGTAGATCGACAGCGGGCCGGCGCTGGCGGTCCGCTCGCCCAGCCGGCCGGCATGGGCGCGCGCGTCGTGCGAGAAGTTGAACCGGTCGGCGGTGGGGTAGGAGGTGTAACGCGGCCCCGGCACGTCGAAACGACGCATCAGCTGCGGGTCGAACACCAGTTCCTTTGCGACATTCATGATTTGTTGGCACACTTTGCGTTATGTTCATCATGCAAGCGCACCCTTTGTTGCGCATTGATCGCAATCAATGAACAGCGTATCGATACCCATCACCACGCAGGGACTTCAGGTCGCCTGCTCCGCCTGCAATCTCCGTGAACTGTGCATGCCGGTCGGTCTGTCCGACGATGAGCTGGAGCGCGTCGACACCCTGATCGGCGCCCGCCGCAAGGTCGCGCGCGGTATGCCGCTCTATCTTTCGGGCGAAGCTTTCCAGTCGCTGTATGCCATCCGCACCGGCTTCTTCAAGACCGAAGTCATTTCGGAGGACGGCCGCGAACAGGTGACCGGCTTCCAGATGGCCGGCGAACTGATGGGGCTGGACGGCATCGGCACCGGCAACCACAACTGCGACGCCCGCGCGCTGGAAGACAGCGAGGTGTGCGTGATTCCGTTCAACCGGCTGTCCGAACTGTCGCGCGAGATCGACACGCTGCAGCATCACTTCCACAAGGTGATGAGCCGCGAAATCGTGCGCGACCAGGCGGTCATGATGCTGCTCGGCACCATGCGCGCCGAAGAGCGGCTGGCCGCCTTCCTGGTGAACCTGTCGCAGCGTTTCGCGTCGCGCGGCTATTCGGCCACCGAATTCAATCTGCGCATGACGCGCGAAGAAATCGGCTCCTACCTCGGTCTGAAGCTGGAAACCGTGAGCCGCGGCCTGTCGCGGCTGCAGGATGAAGGCCTGCTGTCGGTCAGCAACAAGAACATCCGCATCCACAAGCTGGACGACCTGAAGAAGGCGATGAGCCCGCGCTGCTGAGATCAGGCGGCCCGTTTCATGATGCACTGAAGGCGCCGTGAGGCGCCTTTTTCATCCGCGGACAGCGGATGAGGGACCCGCCGGAACGACGGCCGCAGGGTGTGCAGGCCAATGGCCTGCGCACGCGGACCGCACAATCGTGCTTACCTCACCCCGCCGCGACAGCGTGCGCTCGCCGCAGCGAGCACACCCTACCCGGGAACCTGCCCCCTGTACCTCGCATCGCGCAGCACGACGGCCGTAGGGTGTGCAGGCCAATGGCCTGCGCACGCGGACCGATGAAGTCTGTTGCCCGCTTCACCCACAGACGCGAGCGAAGGCGTGCAGCACCGCATCCGCTGCATCGGCGCGCAGACAGTCGATGCGCTGGTCGATCTGCATCGAGCGCAGCCAGGTGATCTGCCGCTTCGCCAGCTGCCGCGTGGCGTAGATGCCGGTGTCGCGCAGGGTGGCGGCATCGGTTTCGCCTTCCAGAAAGCTCCAGACCTGCCGGTAGCCGACGCAGCGCATCGACGGCAGGCCCGGGTCAAGGCGGTATCGGGCACGCAGCGCACGTACCTCGTCGACCAGCCCCTGCGCCAGCATCTGGTCGAAACGCTGTGCGATGCGGGCATGCAGCCAGGCACGGTCCGACGGCTCCAGCGACAGCACGGTGAGCGGCGGCAACGGTGCGTCGTCCTCCCGCTTCGCATAGCTTTCGGCCAGCGGACGACCGGTGAGGGTGACGATTTCCAGCGCGCGCTGGATGCGCTGTGCGTCGGTGGGCTTGAGCCGGGCCGCGGCGTCCGGGTCGAGCGCGGCCAGTTCGGCGTGCAGCGCCGGCCAGCCCTGCTCCGCCGCCCGGCGGTCGATGTCGGCGCGCAGCGCCGGATCGGCTTCCGGCAGGTCGGACAGCCCCTCTCGCAGCGCCTTGATGTACAGCATGGTGCCGCCGGCCAGCAGCGGAATGCGGCCACGCGCCTGGATGTCGCCGATCAGCCGCCGCGCGTCCGCGGCGAAGCGCGCGGCCGAATACGCTTCTTCCGGCGACACGATGTCGATCAGGTGGTGCGGGCACAGCGCCTGTTCCTCGGCGCTGGGCTTGGCGGTGCCGATGTCCATGTCACGGAACACCAGCGCCGAATCCACGCTGACCAGTTCGATCGGCAGCGCCTGCGCGATGCGGGCCACCGCTGCGGTCTTGCCGCTGGCGGTCGGCCCAAGCAGCACCAGGACCGGCGGCGCGGATGCGGGCGGGGACGGGGACGAAGCGGCCATGTCAGCGACCGCGCATGAACAGGCGGTCCAGTTCGGCCATGCTGAGCTGCACCCAGGTCGGCCGGCCGTGATTGCACTGGTCGGCACGTTCGCAGGCTTCCATGTCGCGCAGCAGCGCGTTCATTTCGGGCAGCGTAAGCAGGCGGTTGGCGCGCACCGCACCGTGGCAGGCCATGGTGGCCAGCAGTTCGTTGCGCCGCCGCTCGACCACCTGGCTGGCCGGTGCCTCGCGCAGTTCCTCGAGCAGCGCGCGCAGCAGCGCCCCGGTGTCGGCGCGCGCCAGCAGGGCCGGCACCGCGCGCACCATCAGTTCGTTCGGGCCGGCCTGACCGATGTCGAAGCCGAGCTTTTCCAGCACGTCGGCGTATTCGAAGGCGGTCGCCACTTCGCGCGCGCTCATCGCCAGCACCGCCGGAATGAGCAGGCGCTGCACCGCCGGCTCGCCTTCGAGCACCTTCTTCAACTGTTCGTACAGGATGCGCTCGTGCGCCGCGTGCATGTCCACCAGCACCAGACCGGCGGCGTTCTGCGCCAGCACATAGACGCCCTGCAGCTGGGCCAGCGCGAAGCCGAGCGGCGGTGCATCGGCCTGCTGGGCCGGCAGGTCGGGGCGTGCGGCCGGCGCGAGCGCGGCCGGTGACGCGGCAAAACCGCCGGCGGCCGGCGCGTCCTGACGGACGAAATCGAAATAGCGCGCCAGCGGCTGCTCCAGCGCCATGCCCTGCTGCTGCGACGGCCACGGCGCCTGGAAGACCGGCTGCATGCCGGTCGACGCCGGGGGCGGCTGCGACGCAGCGGCCGCCCCCACCTGAATCGACGGCGCCAGCGCGCGTTCAACCGCGTGGAACACGAACTGGTGCACGCCGCGCGAATCGCGGAAGCGCACTTCGGTCTTGGCCGGATGCACGTTCACATCGACCGCGCGCGGATCGAGTTCGATGAACACCGCATAGGCCGGGTGGCGCGCGCCATGCAGCACGTCGGCGTAGGCCTCGCGCAGCGCGTGCGCGAGCAGGCGGTCGCGCACGAAGCGGCCATTCACGAAACAGTACTGCGCGTCGCGCCCGGCGCGCGAGAAGGCGGGCTGAGCCGCAAAACCGCTCACCCGGATCTGGCCGGCGTCGGCCTCGACCGGGCGCGCGTGCTGCATGAATTCGTCGCCCAGCAGCGCGCGCACCCGGCCTGCCATGTCACCGGCCGGCAGGCGCTGCATCAGCCGGCCGTTGTGCATGAGCTGGAACGCCACCTGCGGCACCGACAGCGCGATGCGGCCGAACACGTCGTCGCAGTGGCCGTACTCGGTCTGTTCGGTACGCAGGAATTTCCGGCGCGCCGGCGTGTTGTAGTAGAGGTCGGCCACGTCGACCACGGTGCCGGCATCGAGCGCAGCCGGTTCGACCTCGCCCTCGTTGTCGATGCGCCAGGCATGGGCGCTGCCAGTCTCGCGGCTGGTGATGTTCACCCGCGCGACGCTGGCGATCGACGCCAGCGCCTCGCCGCGGAAACCCATGGTGGCCACCGCTTCGAGGTCGTCCAGCGAGGCGATCTTGGAGGTGGCGTGGCGGGCCAGCGCCAGCGGCAGGTCTTCGCGCGGCATGCCGCAGCCGTCGTCAGCCACCCGCAGCCGCTTCACGCCGCCGCCTTCGAGCTGCACGCGGATGTCGCGGCTGCCGGCGTCCAGACTGTTTTCCAGCAGTTCCTTCAGCACCGAAGCCGGGCGCTCGACCACTTCGCCGGCGGCAATCTGGCTGATCAGCAGGTCGGGCAGCAGGCGGATGGCAGGCATGTGGGGCGAAGCGTCACGACGCGGATGGCAGGATTCGGAGCGCGATTCTACGGGCCGCAATACGCATCCGCTATCATCGGCGCTCGTTTTCAGCCGGCCCCGACATGGAACTGCTCGCCACCTTCATCGACCTCATGCTGCACCTGGACAAGCACCTCGCGGTGCTGGTCGCCAATTACGGCGCCTGGGTGTACGCCATCCTGTTCATCATCGTGTTCTGCGAAACCGGCCTGGTGGTGACGCCTTTCCTGCCCGGCGATTCGCTGCTGTTCGTGGCCGGCGCACTGGCGGCGGCAGGCGGCATGCACATCGGCCTGCTCATCGTGCTGCTGGTGATCGCGGCGGTACTGGGAGACGCGGTGAACTACTCGATCGGCGCCTGGTTCGGCCCCAAGGTGTTCCGCTGGGAAAATTCGCGCTTCTTCAACCGCGAGGCCTTCGACCGCACGCACGGTTTCTACGAGAAGCACGGCGGCAAGACGGTCATCATCGCGCGCTTCATGCCGCTCATCCGCACCTTCGCGCCCTTCGTGGCCGGGGTCGCGCAGATGAGCTACGCGCGCTTCGCGCTGTTCAACGTGACCGGTGCGGTGATCTGGGTGGTGTCGCTGTCGCTGGCCGGTTACTGGCTCGGCAATCAGCCCTGGGTCAAGCAGAACCTGACCCTGGTCATCCTCGCCATCATCGCGATATCACTTGCGCCACTGGCAGTGGCCTGGGTGAAATCGAAGCTGGCTGCGAAAGCCTCGACGCAGCCGGATCAGGCAGCCTGATGCGCGGCCAGCAGGCTTCGAGCGCCACGCTGTAGCGCTCGGCGCCGGCGACGATGACCACCACGCCGGCGCGCTGCACGTCGGCCAGCAGGTGTTCCGCCTTCAGGCCGGTGCGGGCGTTGGCTTCACGGCCGAAGGCCACTTCCGCCCCCTCGCCCAGATGCAGGTAGAGCAGCGCCGCGTGTTCGCGCGCCTGCTGCAGCGACGGCCGCCACTGGTCCGACGTGATCGGCCCGTCATTGGCCGCCTCAAGTTCGACCCGCATCAGCGGCTGGTCGCGCAGCCGGGCCAGCGCCATCGCCAGCGCATCGCACTGCACATCCTGACCGCCGCAGATGAGCACGCCGCCGTGATCGACACGCGCCAGCGTGCGCAGCAGCTGGCCGAAACGCCGGCTGCCTGCCTTCACACCCGGTGCGCGTACCCGTTCGAGCGGTTCCATCTTCATTGCGGCATCGATTCCTTCAGGGGCGGGGTCTGGGCCTTCACCCGCCTCACGGCGGGGGCCCACACACTGCCCGGGTTGTCGTACGCTGTCGGTCATGGACCTTATGACAGCCTGCAAGTCGATTCTGCGCGCGCTCTGTTGCGCTGCGATAGCCAACTTGATCACGGGCTGTTCCAGCACCGGCCAGAAACCCGCGCCAGTGGCCGATTCCATGCATCCTAAACAGATTGTTAAAAGTGACATCGACCGGGTTCTGGAGGCGCACCACCGCGAAGTGTTCGCCAGTCTGGAGCGGCTGGCCGACAAGCTGTACCGGCGCAATCCGCGCGAATGGCGGCGCGCCGGGCTGGACAGCCGCGAGGCGGCGATGGCCCGGCTGTTCGCCGCGCAGCATGACTGGCGGCTGAAGGAATTTGACGGCCGGCGCGGCATCGAGGTGATGCGCATGGCGTTCGCGGCCGACTTCGGCGGCGACCGGGTGGCCGCGCTGATCGCCGGCATGGGCGGCATGATCCAGACCGCATGGGGCGACCGCAGCGAACTGTTCATCATGGACGAACTCGACCCGCAGTCGCTGTCGAACTGCGCGCGCAACCTCGAGATCGCCGCCTGGAAACTGGCCCAGTCGCGCGACGAGGCCGGCAACCTGCTGCTGCTGTCCAACGAGATCGGTGCCGACGGCACGCGCAACCTCAGTTTCGAGCGCGAGATCGGCAAGATGATAGGCTGGCTCGACATGAGCTCGACCATCGTCGCCGACAAGAACCGGCGGGTGGTCACCCGCATCCTGCAGTCGCTGGCCACCGCGGTCTTCCTGCCGGTCCGGTGAGCGGAGACGCCAGCGGCCGGGCGGCTGGGCGATAATCGCGCCTTGATCCAACCGATCCGGCCCGGTGCCGGCGCCCCATGAAATCCGTCGTCATCCTCATTTCCGGCCGCGGCAGCAATATGCGCTCCATCGTCGAGGCCGGCCTGGCCGCCGACATCCGCGCGGTGATCAGCAACCGGCCGGACGCTGCCGGCCTGGACTACGCCCGCGAGCGCGGTATCGCCACCGCGGTGGTCGACCACAAGCGCTACCCGGACCGCGACCACTTCGACCGCGCGCTCGCCACCGAGATTGACCGCCACGCCCCGGATCTGGTGGTGCTGGCCGGCTTCATGCGCATCCTGACGCCGGAATTCGTCGATCACTACAGCGGTCGCATGATCAACATCCATCCGTCGCTGCTGCCCGCCTTTACCGGCCTGCACACGCACCGGCGCGCGATCGAGGCGGGCTGCCGCGTGGCCGGCGTGACCGTGCACTTCGTGACCGGCGAACTGGATGGCGGCCCGATCATCGCCCAGGCGGCGGTGCCGGTGCTGGCCGGCGACGACGAAAACGCGCTGGCCGCCCGCGTGCTGAAGCAGGAACACGTGCTCTACCCGCAGGTGGTGCGCTGGTTCGTGGACGGCCGGCTCAGCCTGCGCGACGGTCGCGCGGTACTGACCGCCGACGCGACCGCCGGCGACGCCGCGCTGTGCGTTCCGGGTGCGGATGACTGAGCCGCTGTCGCGCTCACGGCTGGCGATCGCGCTGGCCGTGTCGCTGCTGCTGCACCTGCTGCTGGCCGGCGGCCTGCGCGGCATCGACCACCTGGCGGAACCGGACGACGGACCGGTGATCCACGCTGCGCTGGTCGCACCGCCGCCGCCGCGACCGCCGCCTCCGGTACCGGAACCGCAGCCCGTTGCCCGGCCGGCTCCGCAGGCGCAACCCCGGGTGCGCTCGCCCCGCCCTGCACCGCCGCCGGTCACAGAACCGGCGCCCCGCATTGTTCCGGATTTGCCGACGAATTCGCCCGAGCCCTCTGCGAGCAGCGATGGCGCACCGGCCGACGCCGGTTCCAGCGCACGCGATCAGGCCGGCGAAGACCACGCGCCGCCGGTTGGCGAAGATGCGGTGGCGGTCAGGCCGCAGGACGTGCTGCCGGGCGAGGCGAAGATCGAGTTCGAGGTGTATCGCGGCGACGCGCTGCGCATCGGTGAAAGCCGCTACCACTGGGTGCATGACGGTCAGCGCTACCGGATGGACACGGTGACCGAAACCACCGGCCTGGCCGCCCTGCTCAAGCCCCTGCGCATCGACCAGCGCAGCGAGGGCGAGCTGGCCGACGACGGCCTCAGACCGCACCGTTTCAGCCAGACATCATCCTCGGGCAAGCCGCCGGAAGAAACGGTGGTGTTCGACTGGGCCAGCAGTCGGGTTATCCTCCGCAGCGGCACGAAAACTGCGGACGAAGCGCTGACGCCCGGTACGCAGGACATGGCCAGCCTGTGGCTGGAGGTGATCTGGCGAGCCCAGTACGGCGGCAGTTTCGATTTTCCGGTGGCAACCGGCCGCCGCTACGGGCCACGCTGGTTCGTGCCTGACGACGACAGCGGCAGCCTGGAAACCGGCCTCGGCCGCATGCTGGTCAAGCGCGTCGCCATGCGCGCCCTGCCCGGCGACAACCAGATCGAGGTGTGGCTGGCCCCCGATCTGCGCTGGCTGCCGGTACGCATCCGCTACACCGACCGCAAGGGCGATGTGTACGACCAGCGGGTGCGTCGCATCGAATACGACCAGCGAACGCTGACGGCCGCCCCGTCCGCCCCCACCGGCAGCGCGTCGCCCTCCGGGCCCGCGCCCGCCGCCGATCCAGACCTTCCGATCTTCCTGCGATGAAACCGAACGAAAAACTGATTGATGCCACCGCCGACGTGCTGGGCCGACTGCTGCGCTTCGAATACCCGGCCGACGGCGTGCTGTCCGCCTATTTCCGCGAACAGCGTGCGCTGCAGTCGCGCGACCGCGCCTTCATCGCCGAACACGCCTACCTGGTGCTGCGCCGGCTGCGCTGGCTGCGTGCCATCGCCGGCGAACACGCTGGCGCGCGCAAGCTGCTGATTGCCGCGCTGGCGCGCATCGAAGGCCTGGGCGTCAAGCAGCTGGCGCCGCTGGTGTCTCGCAAGGAAGCGGAATGGCTGGAAACGCTGGCGCAGAGCAAGGCGGACGAACTGTCGCTGGGCGAACGCACCGACCTGCCGGACTGGGTGATCGAACGGCTGTCGGCGCAGATGGACGAAGCCGCGCTGCTGTCGCTGGCACGCGCGCTGAACCAGCAGGCGCCGCTGGACCTGCGCATCAATCTGATGAAGACCGACCGCGAATCGGTCATGGCAACGCTGGCCAACAATGGCCTTACCGCCGAGCCGGGCCGTTTTTCGCCGTGGGCGCTGCGCCTGAACGAACGGCCGTCGCTGTCGAAGAACCCGCTGTACGAGAAAGGCATCATCGAGGTACAGGACGAAGGCAGCCAGCTGCTGGCACTGCTGCTGGCGCCCAAGCGCGGCGAGATGGTGGTCGATTTCTGCGCCGGCGCCGGCGGCAAGACGCTGGCCATCGGCGCCATGATGCGCTCGACCGGTCGGCTGTACGCCTTCGACGTTTCGGAAAAGCGCCTGATCAAGATGCGGCCGCGGGTGGCGCGCTCCGGCCTGTCCAACGTGCATCCTGTGCTGATCGACAGTGAATCGGACATCAAGGTGAAGCGTCTGGCCGGCAAGATAGATCGCGTTCTGGTCGACGCCCCCTGTTCCGGCCTGGGCACGCTGCGCCGCAATCCGGACCTGAAATGGCGGCAGACGCCGCAGGCGGTGACCGAACTGGTGGCCAAGCAGGGAGCCATCCTGGCCGGTGCGTCGCGCCTGGTGAAGGCCGGCGGACGGCTGGTGTACGCCACCTGCAGCCTGTTGAACGAAGAGAACCGTGGCGTGGTCGATGCTTTCCTGGCCAGCCACCCGGATTTCGTCCGTGTGCCGGTCAATGAGCTCCTGGCCGCCGCGCGGATCGAACTCGACACCGGCATCGATCTCGAACTGCGCCCCGATCTGCACGGCACCGACGGTTTCTACGCCGCCGTGCTGGAGCGGCGTGGCGCGGACGACAAACAGAAGGAACACAGTGAGGAATGAGGCGTGAAAGATAGTCTGCGCGGCGCGCTGTTCGCCGCCCTGCTGCTGGCCGCTGCACCGCTCAGTGCCGGCAGCACGCTGCCGGCGGAAGGCAAGGTCGAGGTGGCCTTCGCCCCATGGGATGACGTGGAGCGGCTGGTGATGGACCAGATCGACGGTGCCCGCCAGGCCATCTACGTGCAGGCCTACACGCTGACCAGCCGCAACATCGCGAAAACCCTGATCGCCGCCGCCGAGCGCGGCGTGAAGGTCGAGGTGCTGGCCGACCGCGACAAGGTGCTGAAGGACGAACGCAGCGCGGTGCCGCGCATGGCCGGCAACGGCGTGAGCGTGTGGCTGGACGGCAACCACGCCGCCGCCCACAACAAGGTGATGGTGGTCGATCCGGACGGTCGCGAGCCGGTGGTGGTCACCGGCTCGTACAACTTCAGTTACTCCGGCAAGAGCGAGAACGCGGAAAACGTGATGGTGGTGAGCGGCCACCGTGCGCTGGCCCGGATCTATCTGGACAACTGGAAGCGCCACCGCGCGAAATCAGTCAGCTTCACCGAAGCGGTGATGGCGCATCAGGCGGCCGAGCGTGCCGGGGAAGCCACCGCGCGATGACGGAAATCTCGTTTGAAGCGCTGATGCGTCTGCTGGGCCAGGACAGCACCCGCATCGAACTGGGAGTAATCGCCGGCTGCCTGCTGGTGGCCGGCCTGCTGACCCGGCTGATCAAGCGTCGCCAGCGCGCCAAGACCGATTACGACAGCCTGGGCGCAGCTGCCCGGCTGGGCATCGACGGTCTGCACCGACTGCTGTTCCCGCTGACCGGCATGGCCACTCTGGCCGCCGCCAGGGCTCTGTACGGCGCGCTGCACCAGCCGCCGGTGCTGATGCATCTGGTGATCGCCATGCTGGTGGCGATGGGCGTGATCCGGATGATCGTGTATGCGCTGCGCCAGGTGTTTTCGCCGGCTGGCTGGCTGAGCACCTTCGAATTCCTGATCAGTCTCACCATCTGGAGCGCCTGGGCACTGCACGCACTGGACATCCTGCCCGAGGTGATCGACTGGCTGGACAGTCAGCAGGTGGCGCTGGGCAAGCAGAAGCTGTCACTGTGGGCGCTGCTTCAGGGCGGCGCCTGGGTGGTGGTCACGCTGATCGCGGCGATCTGGCTGTCCGGCTCGGTCGAGCGCAAGCTCATGCGTGCGCCGCTGGACAGCAATCTGCGCATCGTGCTGGCCCGCCTGTCCAAGGTGGCGCTCATGTTCCTGGCGCTGATGATCACGCTGCCGCTGGTCGGCATCGACCTGACCGCGCTGTCGGTGTTCGGCGGCGCACTGGGCGTCGGCCTGGGTTTCGGCCTGCAGAAGATCATGGCCAACTACGTGTCGGGCTTCATCATCCTGCTCGATCGCTCGATCCGCATCGGCGACCTCATTTCGGTCGGTGCTGACCGCGGCCAGGTACAGCAGATCACGACGCGCTATACGGTGCTGCGCAGCCCGTCCGGCGTGCAGTCCATCGTGCCGAACGAAACGCTGATCAGTTCGGTGGTGCAGAACGAAGGCCTGTCGGACCGCGAAGTCCGGATGGCGATTACGGTGCAGGTGGGCTACGCCGACGATGTCGAGCGCGCGCTGGCCATCCTGGAGGAATGCGCCCGGGTGCATGAGCGGGTGCTGCCCGAGCCGGCGCCGCGCGCCTTCCTGCACTCGTTCGGCGACTCCGGCATCAATCTCGAACTGGGCATGTGGATTACCGACCCCGAGAACGGCACGCTGGCCATCCGTTCTGCGGTGCAGCTGGAGGTTCTGCGCCGCTTCCGGGCCGAAGGCATTGAAATTCCCTTCCCCCAGCGCGAGATACGTTTACTGAATCCGGCTGACAACGTTGCAGTTTGTGACGCAAAGACTTGACGCTGCGCAAATTGACCGCTAGCCAAGGTCGCGTAGAATCCGCACCTTCAAATACGTGTATCAAGGGACTTCCTGAATGCTGAACGGTCTTATCGACCTGCCCTGGTGGGGCTACATCGTCGTCGCGCTGGTGTTCACTCACATCACCATCGCCGCCGTCACGATCTATCTGCATCGCCACCAGGCGCACCGTGCGCTCGAACTGCACGCCATTCCGAGCCATTTCTTCCGTTTCTGGCTGTGGATGACCACCGGCATGGTCACCAAGGAATGGGCTGCCATCCACCGCAAGCACCACGCCAAGTGCGAAACGCCGGAAGACCCGCACAGCCCGCAGGTGCTCGGCATCAAGAAGGTGCTGTTCGAAGGCGCCGAGCTGTACCGCGCCGAAGCGAAGAACACGGAAACCATGCGCCGCTACGGCCACGGCACGCCGGATGACTGGGTCGAGCGCACCTTCTACACCGGCCGTTCCTGGCTGGGCATCCGCCTCATGCTCGTCATCAACGTGCTGCTGTTCGGCCCGCTCGGCCTGACGATCTGGGCGGTGCAGATGGCGTGGATCCCGATCTGGGCCGCCGGCGTGGTGAACGGTCTGGGCCACTACATCGGCTACCGCAACTACGACTGCAACGACGCGGCGACCAATCTGGTGCCCTGGGGCATCATCATCGGCGGCGAGGAACTGCACAACAACCACCACTCGTTCGCGACCTCGGCCAAGCTGTCGTCCAAGTGGTACGAGTTCGACATCGGCTGGATGTATATCCGCATTCTGGAAATCTTCGGTCTGGCCAAGGCCAAGAAGACCATTCCGCAGCCGCGTTTCGAAGCGCGCAACGTGATCGACACCCAGACTCTCGAAGCCATCATCACCCACCGCTACGACGTGATGACCCGCTACATGAAGTCGCTGCGTTCGATCTACAACGAAGAGATCGAGAAGCTGCGCAGCAACAACGCTGCGCTGGCCGACAGCGAACGCTTCCAGCGTTTCAAGGGCTGGCTCAACCGCAGCGAGAACGCGCAGCCGGCCAGTGACGACGCGGAGATGGAATCCATGCTGTCGGACAGCAGCCGTCTGGCCACCGTGCATGCGATGCGTCAGGAACTGACCGCGCTGTGGGCCCGCTCCACCGCTTCCAGCGAACAGCTGCTGAAGCAGCTGCAGGACTGGTGCGCACGCGCCGAATCCAGCGGCATCAAGCAGTTGCAGGAGTTTTCGCTGCGTCTCAAGACTTACGCGATCTGATCCGCATACGCCGCACCTGAAAGCCGGAAGTGCTCTGCACTTCCGGCTTTTTACTTGGGTCAAACCAAATGCCGGTGTTTGACTCAAAATAAGGTGTGCCGAGCCGATAGAATCTGCAGGAGCCATGCAGCAGTCTCAGCACGACCGGCACCGTGGCGGTGGCGGTCGATAACAACGAGAAGGAGTCCATGATGTTTCGCCACGTACTCGTACCCATCGACGGTTCCGATCTTTCCCGTGCGGCTGTCAAGCACGCCATCTGCTTCGCCAAGGACGTGAAGGGCCGTGTCACTTTCCTGTACGTGATGAAGGACTATCACGTGTCAGCGCTGCACAGCGAACAGGACGAGGAAAACATCGATCCGGTCGCGCCGAACGATTTCAGCGACGCAATGCGTACCCACGCCGACCGCATCCTGCAGGCCGCACGCGCGGAAGCCACCGACGAGGGCGTCCAGGTGGATACGCTGGCCGTCACCAACGACGAACCGCACAAGGCCATCATCGAAGTGGCGCTGAAGCGCGAAGCCGACGTGATCTTCATGGCCTCGCACAGCCGTCGCGGTCTGGCCAGTCTGCTGCTGGGCAGCGTGACGCAGAAGGTGCTGTCGAACTCGAAGATTCCGGTGCTGGTGTATCGCTGAAACTCGAAAACGCAGCACAGAAAGGAAACGGGGGCCTCGCGGCCCCCGTTTTCATTTGCGCCCGACGCAGCGGTCTGCGCAGGCCGGCATTTTTTCCGCCATCCAGGATGAAATGAGGCTGGATGCGCCGGCCACGCACCAGAAGCCGAAGAAGCCCAGGGTATAGGTGGCCAGCGGCGAGAAATGCACAGGCTCGCCGAGCAGGTACAGCTCCTGCGGGTTGATCAGGCTGAAGAAGACGGTTTCCGCGACTGCGGCCACCAGGAAGGACGGCCAGGACACCAGGGCGAACAGGCGCCCGAAACGGCCGGGCACGCGCCGGGTTTCGACCGGCTCGAAATCGACTTCAGCCACCGCTCGCCTCCACTGTCAGGCTGTCCTGTGCTCGCCAGGTGCGCGCATCATCCTCGATGACCACCTTCCAGTGGGTGGCCTGCAACGCCTGCACACTGCCGGAAAAACGCCCGTCCTCGCCCTGGAACAGCAGTTCGCGATCCAGTTCGCTGCGCGTCGGGTGGATCAGTTGCAGACGCACACGGACCGGCAGATTCGCCTTATCGGCCATCCCCAGGCGCAGGCTCAGCCGGGTCGCACCGCCCGCTTCGGGGACTGCCGACAGTTGCGCGGACAGGCCCAGATCGGTCGCGACCTTCTCGCGTTCGATCACGCGGTTGATGGTCAGTCCCTGCTTGTAATAGTCATCCGCGACCAGCGCGGTATTGCCGGTCGCCGCCAGCCAGGTGGTGATGGCACCCGCCACGATGACGATGGCCGGGCCGGCCATCAGCAGCCACGGCCAGCGGTGCCGGTACCAGGGCGCCTGAACGGAAGGATTGTCGTGCATCGCTTTACCTCGGCTGCAGGAAGGAGGTCTTTTCGTTCACCCGGATATCCGGGGCATCGACCGCCTGCAGATTGAAATGGATTTCGTGCGAACCCGGCTGCAGCGCTTCGGCATCAACCCGGACGTGGGCCGGCAGATCGACCGAGCCGGTGGCCGGTACATCGATCTGTTCCAGATCGGCGATGACCGCACCCGGCAGACCGTCGACCGTCAGCGCGAAGCGGCGATCCACTTCCGAGGTGTTCATGATGCGCAGCCGATACACGTTCTCGATCTTGCCGCCTTCGACTTCGCGGGCCAGGGTGGCGCGGTCGCGCAGCACGTTCATCTTCACCGGGGTGCGGGTCAGCAGCGACCAGGCGAATCCGGATACGATGAACAGCAGCAGGCTGGTGTACAGGATGACGCGTGGGCGCAGGACATGAGCCATCACTTCGCGCCAGCTCTCGTGCGCCGGTTTCTTTTCGAGCAGTGTGCGCTCGGTCGTGTAGGCGATCAGACCGCGCGGTCGCGCAAGTTTGTCCATCACCTGATCACAGGCATCAATGCACAGCGCACAGCCGATGCACTCGTACTGCAGGCCATTGCGGATATCGATGCCGGTCGGACAGACCTGCACGCACCATTCGCAGTCCACGCAGTCGCCCACGCTCTGCCCTTCGCGCGCCTTCTTCTTGCTGCCGCGCGGCTCGCCGCGATTGACGTCGTAACTGACCACCAGGGTGTCCGGATCGAACATGACGCCCTGGAAGCGGGCGTACGGACACATGTACTTGCACACCTGCTCGCGCAGATGCCCGGCAAACACATAGGTGAAGCCGGCGTAGAAGAACATCCAGAACATTTCCCACGGACCGAGCGACCATTGGGCCACTTCGAGCGCCAGTTCGCGGATGGGGGTGAAGTAGCCGACGAAGGTAAAACCGGTCCAGAGCGCAATCGCCCCCCAGACACCGTATTTCGCCGCACGCAGACCAAGCTTGCGCGCTCCGATCGGGGCTGCGTCCAGCTTCATCCGTGCCGAGCGATCGCCTTCAATCTTCCGCTCCACCCACATGAAGATTTCGGTGTAGACCGACTGCGGACAGGCGTAACCGCACCAGACACGTCCGGCGACCGCGGTCACCAGGAACAGCCCGAGCGCGCTGATGATGAGCAGGAAGGTGAGATAGAGCACGTCCTGCGGCCACAGGACCAGCCCGAAGATGTAGAACTTGCGCTCGACCAGATGGAAGAGCACGGCCTGACGATCGTTCCAGGGCAGCCAGGCCAGACCGTAGAAAACCAGCTGGGTAATCCACACCATGGCCCAGCGCACGGTATTGAACCGCCCCTGGATGCTGCGCGGCTGTATTTTCTTCCGCGCAGCGTAGAGAGACCCCTCGTCCGGCGCCACCTCGGTGATCGGAATCACCCGCGCCCGTTTTGTGTCGGTTCCGGGCGATGGCTCACCGGAAGAGGGGTTTGATGCCATTTACTTCGCTCCGGCTGCGTTGTTCGACAGGCCCCACACGTAGGCAGTCAGCAGGTGGATCTTCTTGTCGCCCAGCAACTCGCCGTGCGCCGGCATGTGACCATTGCGCCCCTTCTGCACGGTCTGGGTGACCAGCGTTTCGGTGCTGCCGTAGAGCCACACGCCGTCGGTCAGATTGGGCGCACCCATCATCGGATTGCCCTTGCCCTCCGCACCGTGGCAGGCCGCGCAGTTGGCCGCGAAAGACGCCTTGCCGCGCTGCACCCGCACGTTGTCAGCGGTCAGGCCGGACAGCGAGCGCGCGTAATGCACCACGTCGCGCAGCTGTTCTCCGTCCAGCGTGGTGCCGAAGGCCGGCATCGCACCGTTGCGACCATTGACCAGCGTAGCCTTGATGGCTTCCGGATCGCCGCCGTACAGCCAGTCGCCGTCGGTGAGGTTGGGGAAACCACGCGAGCCGCGCGCGTCCGAACCGTGGCACTGGGCGCAGTTGTTCAGGAACAGGCGCTGACCCATGGCACGGGCTTCCGGATCGGCCGCCACCTTCTGGACGTCCATGCCGGCATAGCGCTCGAACAGCGGCGCCACCTTGGCTTCGGCTTCCTTCACTTCCTTGTCGTAGGCACCGGTCGACGACCACGCCAGCTTGCCGCCGAAATTTCCGAGCCCCGGATAGGCGGCCAGGTAGACGATGGCGAACACGATGGTGATCCAGAACAGCCACACCCACCAGCGCGGCAGCGGGTTGTTCCACTCGGCCAGGGTTTCGTCCCACTGGTGGCCGTGCAGTTCGACCGGCCCCTTGCTCCGGGCGGCCCGATTGGACAGGATGATGAAGGCACAGAACAGCAGGCTGGCCACGACCAGCACCACCACGTACATGTTCCAGAAATTGTTGATGAAGTCGCTCACTTCTGTTCTCCGGTTTCGGTGTGCGCACGGTCATCGTCGGCGAAGGGCAGCATGGCCGCCTCGTGGTGGGCGCGCTGTGCGCCCGGACGCCAGGCCATGACCACGATGGCGACGAAGCAGGCGAAGCCCGCGACGGTAACCGCCGAACGCAGCATATTGATGTCGAGTTCCATGTCTGCCGACCTCAGTTCACCCGCTTGATCGCGGTACCCAGACCCTGCAGGTAGGCGATCAGCGCATCCATTTCCGACTTGCCCTTGAGTGCCTCAGGCGCAGCCGTGATCTGCTCTTCGGTGTAGGGCGTGCCCACCACGGTCAGCGCACGCATGCGCTGCTCGATGGTGCTGGCGTCGACCGGGCGCTCCAGCCAGGCGAAGGCCGGCATGTTCGACTCCGGCACCACGTCACGCGGGTTGATCAGGTGCACGCGGTGCCACTCGTCGGAGTAGCGGCCGCCGACGCGGGCCAGATCCGGACCGGTGCGCTTGGAGCCCCACTGGAACGGGCGGTCATAGACGAACTCGCCGGCGACCGAGTAGTGGCCATAGCGTTCGGTTTCGGCGCGGAACGGACGGATCATCTGCGAATGGCAGTTGTAGCAGCCTTCGCGGATGTAGATGTCACGCCCGGCCAGGCGCAGCGGGCTGTAGGGCTCGACGCCCTTGACCGGCTCGGTGGTCGAGTGCTGGAAGAACAGCGGAACGATTTCCACGAGGCCGCCGACAGCGATCACCAGCACGGTGAGGATCGCCATCAGGCCTACGTTGCGTTCGATTGCTTCATGCTTGGATGCAGCCATGATGTCTTTCTCCAGTGATCAGGCGTGCGCGGCAGCAGGCGCCACCACCGGTGCGTTGTAGGGCTTCTTGCCGGCGATGGTCTTCCACACGTTCCAGGCCATCACGAACATGCCGGACAGGAACAGCAGGCCACCGAGGAAGCGGATGGTCCAGAACGGATAGCTGTCCTTGACGCTTTCAACGAAGGTGTAGGTCAGCGTGCCGTCATCGTTGATCGCGCGCCACATCAGGCCCTGCATCACGCCGGCGATCCACATCGAGGCGATGTACAGCACAACGCCCAGGGTCGACATCCAGAAGTGCAGGCTGATGGCCGGAATCGAGTACATCTTTTCCTGGCCGAACAGGCGCGGGATCAGGTAGTAGATCGAGCCGATCGAAATCATCGCCACCCAGCCCAGTGCACCCGAGTGCACGTGGCCGACCGTCCAGTCGGTGTAATGCGACAGCGCATTCACGGTCTTGATCGACATCATCGGACCTTCGAAGGTCGACATGCCGTAGAAGGACAGCGAGGTGATCAGGAACTTCAGGATCGGATCGGTGCGCAGTTTGTGCCAGGCGCCCGACAGGGTCATGATGCCGTTGATCATGCCGCCCCAGCTCGGTGCCAGCAGGATGAGCGAGAACACCATGCCCAGCGACTGGGTCCAGTCCGGCAGCGCGGTGTAATGCAGGTGGTGCGGGCCCGCCCACATGTAGGTGAAGATCAGCGCCCAGAAGTGCACCACCGACAGACGGTAGGAATACACCGGACGCTCGGCCTGCTTCGGCACGAAGTAATACATCATGCCGAGGAAGCCGGCGGTCAGGAAGAAGCCGACCGCGTTGTGGCCGTACCACCACTGCACCATCGCGTCCTGCACGCCGGCGTAGGCGGAATAGGACTTCCAGAAGCCGGCCGGAATGGCCGCGCTGTTGACCAGGTGCAGCACTGCAACGGTCAGGATGAAACCGCCGTAGAACCAGTTCGCGACATAGATGTGCGAGGTGCGGCGCTTGGCGATGGTGCCGAAGAACACGATTGCGTAAGCGACCCAGACCAGCGTGATCAGCACGTCGATCGGCCACTCCAGTTCGGCGTATTCCTTGCCGGAGGTGTAGCCCAGCGGCAGCGTGATGGCAGCGGCCACGATGACCAGCTGCCAGCCCCAGAACACGAAGCTGGCCAGCCAGGGGGCGAACAGCCGGGTGTGACAGGTGCGCTGCACCACAAAAAAGGAGGTCGCCATCAGCGCGCAGCCGCCGAAGGCAAAGATCACCGCATTGGTGTGCAGCGGCCGCAGGCGGCCGAAGTGGAACCACTCACCGACATTCAATTGCGGCCAGACGAGCTGGGCGGCGATCACCACCCCGACCAGCATGCCCACGATGCCCCACACGACCGTCATCAGTGCGAACTGCCGCACCACCTGATAGTCGTAGGTGCCGTGAACGGACCCCATTGCTTCTGTTTTCATTTTTGCCTGCTCCCACATTGAAATTGCACCGTGACACCCTCACGGGCGCACGCACGATCCGGCCGGAAGGTTATGTGTTCGCCCGCGCCGGGGTCTTGACCCACGTCAAGCGGCGGACCGATCACCCCCAGGCGCGCGCCGGCATATCGATGCTCCCTGCATGATCGACCGCGAATCATATTGCACCCTCATCAATTCAGGAAGAAAGTACCGATCAAATCAATTTACGAATTTGAATTCGCGCCTTATCATTTCGATTCCAAAACCAACGGAGACAATCAGATGTCCGGCCAGAGCTACGATGAATTGATGGCAAAGATCGCCGAACTTCAACAACAGGCTGAAGCGGTGCGTCGTGCAGAACTGGACGCAGTGATCGCCGACGTCCGCGCAAAGGTCAGGAAATACAATCTCAGCGCCGCCGACATCGGCATTTCCTCCGGCGGCACTGCGCGCAAGGCGGCTCGTCCGGCGTCGGCAAAGATCAAGATCGCTCCGGGCAAGTATCGCAATCCGGCTACCGGCGAAATCAAGGAAGTCGGTGCGGCCGGTCGCAAGCCGGGCTGGCTGACCGCCCTCGGTGCCGACGAACTGGCAGCGGCCCGCGTCGGTTGAGGCTGTTCTTCCGAAAATGAATAAGGCACCGCAAGGTGCCTTATTCATTTCTGTCCCGCCGCGACAGCCGCCTCTTCCTTCAGCGCCCGGCGCAATATCTTTCCGACATTCGTTTTCGGCAATTCGGTCCTGAATTCAACCTGGCGCGGAATCTTGTAGGCGGTCAGCTGGGTGCGGCAGTGGGCGATCACCGCATCGGCGGTCAGCGCAGGATCACGGCTGACCACGAATACCTTCACGATTTCGCCGGAATGGGCATCCGGCAGACCGATCGCGCAGCACTCGAGCACGCCTGAACAGGCGGCCACGACATCCTCGATTTCATTCGGATAGACGTTGAATCCGGACACCAGAATCATGTCCTTCTTGCGATCGACAATGCGCACGAAGCCGTCCGCATCCACCGTGGCAACGTCACCGGTACGCAGGAATCCGTCGGCGGTCATCACCTGGGCGGTTTCGCCCGGCCGACGGTAATAGCCTTTCATCACCTGCGGGCCACGCACGCACAGTTCGCCTGCCTCGCCCGGCGAAACTTCCTCGCCTGAGTCGTTGCGGATCGATATTTCGGTCGAGGGCACCGGCAGTCCGATGGCGCCGTTGAATTCCTTCTGATCAGGCCGGTTGATGCAGACCGCCGGCGAGGTTTCGGTCAGGCCATAGGCTTCGATCAGAGGCTGGCCGGTCACCGCCTGCCAGCGTTCGGCCACCGTACGCTGCACCGCCATGCCACCGCCCAGCGATACCCGCAGGCCGGAAAAATCCAGCGCAGCGAAACCCGGATTGTTCAGCAGCGCATTGAACAGCGTATTGACGCCGGTAATGACCGTGAAACGGTATTTCCCCAGTTCCTTGACGAAACCGGGAATGTCACGCGGATTGGTGATCAGCACGTTGGTGGCGCCCAGTTTCAGGAACACCAGGCAATTCGCGGTCAGCGCGAAGATGTGATACAGCGGCAGCGCGGTAATGACCAGCTGCGGGCCGCTCAGGAACGGCCTGATCCAGGCGTCCGCCTGCATCATGTTGGACACGATGTTGCGGTGGGTCAGCATGGCGCCCTTGGCGACGCCCGTGGTGCCGCCGGTGTACTGCAGGAAAGCGATGTCCTCATGCACGACATTCACCGGGTTCAGCGCGTGGCTTCGCCCCTGTTTGATCGCGTCGTTGAAACGCACGGCATTCGGCAGACTGAAGGACGGCACCATTTTCTTCACATGGCGAACCACCCGATTCACGATCCAGCCCTTGAGGCTGCCCAGCATGTCACCCAGTGCCGCAAGAATCACATGGCGCACCGCGGTGCGCTCGATCACCCTCTGGAGCGTGGACGCGAAGTTCTCCAGCACAACGATGACTTCGGCACCGCTGTCGTTGAGCTGATGCTCCAGCTCGCGCGGCGTGTAGAGCGGGTTGCAGTTCACGACGGTGTAGCCGGCGCGCAGCGCGCCGAACATCGCGACCGGATACTGCAGCACGTTGGGCATCATGATGGCAACGCGGGAACCCGGTGCCAGACCTGTCACGGATTGCAGATAGGCCGCAAAGGCCGCGCTCTGCCTGTCCAGTTCCGCGTAGGTGAGCGCCTTGCCCATGCAGACGTATGCGTCACGTTCCGCGTACTCGCGGCAACTGCGTTCGAAGACTTCCCCGACCGACGTGAATTCCGACGGGTCGATCTCGGTCGGAACTCCGTTGGGGTAGCTTTTCAGCCACACCTTTTCCATCACCGCCTCCTCGCCTGTTCTGGGCGCCGTCAGGTCACGAACGGCGCGCGCTGTCTGGTGAATGGCCCTGCAGCGGGTGTCAGCCCGACATGTCCTCCATCGGCCAGTCGCGGATATAGCTCTTGAGCATGCGGTTCTCGAAGCTCTGCTCTTCGAGCATCGCACGCGCGACGTCGTGGAAGGACAGTACGCCCATCAGCGTATCCCCTTCCATGATGGGCAGATAGCGACAGCGGTTCTCCAGCATGAGCCGGCGCAGCTCGTCGACTTCCATGTCCGGATGCGCGGTCGCCGGCTCGCGCTGCATCACCGAAGACACGCTCATCGCCTGCCAGTCGCCGCCGGCCGAACGCACCGAGCGCAGCACTTCGCGGAAACTCAGCATGCCGACCATGCGGCCCTGTTCCATCACGACCAGCGAACCGACGTCGAGGTCGGTCATGGTCACTACCGCATTACCCAGGGTTTGCTGCGGCGCCACCGTGTACAGCACGGTACCCTTGATGCGCAGGATTTCATGTACTTGCATGTTCTTCACTCACCTTTTTCGCTCACCGCGGCCACTCTCCTCACCACTGCGCGGACAAAAGGTCCGCGCAACGAATGACCCTGGTCCGATGGTAGTCAAAAGCGACCGGAGCGCAAAGCGCGACGGCATCAGATCAGCACATCGAGCCGGCCGTCGGCGCGCAGCAGCGCCGCGCGCAGCGGCTTGCCCGGCCGGATGAGGGCCACCGCATCCGCATAGCGGGCAAGCTGTTCGGCGTAGGCCTGGGCATGCGGGCCGTCACCGCCGCTCTTGTAATCGAGCACCCAAAGCGCATCGTCGAGTTCGACCAGGCGGTCTACACGGCCGAGGCTGCCATCCGGCAGCACGAATTCGATTTCGCACGCCGCCCACAGGTGTTCCGCCGGATCGAAGAAGCGACGCAGCGCCGGGCTGGCCACCAGCGCCCGCGCGGTGCGCTCCAGTTCCGACCAGCGTGCGGCATCCAGGCCGGCCGGCCGGGCCGGCGGCGGCTCACCGCTGGCCAGCGCCTCCAGCCAGGCATGCAGACCGGTGCCCCAGCGCTGCTCGTCGGTCAGCGACATGGCCGGTCGGCGTTCGCCGACCGGCGGCAGGGCCGGCATGTCGGACACCGGTGCGGCCGGTGGCGGCGAAGCGGGGGCATCGAAGGCCTCGTCGACATCGCCGAACGCAAGATTCGCCCCGCCCTGCTCGTCGCGCATTCCGCCCTCGCCGGTGGCCGCCGCTTCGGCCAGTCGGGTCAGCCAGTTCTCGGCATCACCGCCCCGGCTCGGGCTGACACCGCTGGCAAACAGGAACTGGCGGGCGCGGGTGACCGCCACATAGAGCAAATTGGCGTCTTCGCGCGCGGCCGCACGCGCCTCAGCTTCGATGAAGGGCTGGCGCACGCTGCCCAGGCTGTCCTTGCGATGCAGCAGAGACAGATGCGCCGGCGCCGGCGCGCCGGGCGGCCAGGCCAGCAGCACGCGCGGACCGCTGTCGGCGCGCGGCCGGGCGATTGCGTCAGCCAGCCACACGATGGGCGCTTCCAGCCCCTTGGCCGCATGCACGGTGAGCACGCGCACACGGCCGCGCGCCGGGTCTTCGCCCTGAATCAGGCCTTCATCCGGCGCTTCGTCGTCCTCGTCGCGCAGCCGCGACAGCTCGTCGAGGAAGCGCGGCAGGCTGGGGTAGCGGCCGCTGTCCACCCGCAGCGCCAGTTCGATGAAGGCTTCCAGATTGGCCCGCACGCCGGGCCAGGCCATCGCATCCACGGTGGCGGCGTAGCGCGCCAGCAGTTCGCCCTGATGAAACACCCGGTCGAGCAGATCATGCACCGGCAGCCGCACCGAAGCCGCCAGCCAGCCGGACAGCAGCGCTGCCGCGCGGGTGCAGCCGGGGTCGTCGCTGGCATGGCGCAGTGCGCCCCACAGCGTGCCGCCGTCGCCGGTCAGACGCAGCAGCTGTGCGTCGCTGAACGCGAACAGCGGGCTGCGCAGCACATGGGCCAGCGACAGCGCATCAGCCGGCGCCGACAGGAAACGCAGCAGCGCCTGCAGGTCGGACGCCTCCAGGGTATCGAGCAGGCGACCGCGGCTGGCACCGAAATACGGGATGCCGTAGGCGCGCAGCGCCGCTTCGTACACCGCCAGTCCGGTGCGCCGGCGCAGCAGAATCATCATGTCGCCGTAATGGGCGGCGCGCGGCCGGCCGGTATGCGGATCGCGCACCGTCTGCCGGCCCGCCATCGCCCTGAGCCGGGCGCACATCGCGTCCGCCTCGCGCCGGCGCCGGCTGTCTTCGGCCGCCGGACGCGGCGTGCCGAGCGGGTCGCGCACCTCCGCTTCGGCAGGCGCGGCACTGTCCGAAGCCGCCTCGCTGTCGTGGCCGAACGGCGGCAGCACGGTGACCGCGCCGGGCAAACCGTGCTGCGCGGTGGTGTGCGGGGCAAAACCTTCGAATACCGGATGAGCGCCGAACAGCGCGTTCACCACCGATACCACCGCCGGGCTGCTGCGACGGGTTTCGTTGCGCCTGAGGTCGATGGCGCCGAAGCGCTCGGCGAAAGCGGTGCGCGCATGGGCGAAGATGCGCGGGTCGGCGCGGCGGAAACGGTAGATGGACTGTTTCGGATCGCCCACCACGAACACCCGCGGCTGCACCTGGTCCGGCGCGTAGGCATCCAGCCAGTGCATCAGCACCTGCCACTGCAGCGGATTGGTGTCCTGGAACTCGTCCAGCAGCAGATGGGTGTAGCGCGCATCCAGGCGCGCCTGCACGAAGGGGCCGGTCTGCGGGTCGGCCAGCAGCCGGGCGGCGTGCCATTCGAGGTCGCCGAAATCCAGCGTGCCGGCAGCGCGCTTCACCTGATCGTAGGCGTCCAGCATGGCTACTGCTGCGCGCAGCGCGTGGCTGTTCAGCACACAGGCTGCCCGGTCCTCGACCTCGCCGGCACAGCGCAGCAGGCGCTCGACGCAGGCTTCGAACAGCTGCTGCGTGCGTTCGGCAGCGCCGATCTTTTCCATCGACTTGCCCGGCTTGAAGGCGGTCGGCAGGCCGGCTTTCGTGAGCAGTTCGGCACGCAGCGCAGCGTGGAAGCCGGCGGCATCGGCCAGCCCCAGCGCCTGTTCGAGCGTCACCGCGCGGCGCTGCTGCGCGTCGGTGCCCTGGCCGAGCAGGCGGGCGAATTCAGCCAGCGCCGCGCGCAGCGCCGCGTCCTCGAACAGCGTGACGAGCGGATCGGCGCCGTCGGCACCGAAGCACTGCGCCAGATGCGCCAGCACCGCGTCCAGATCACCGCCGCAGGCCGCCTGCCAGGCTTCCCACTCCGCCCGACGGTCGATCAGCGCGGACGCCAGCGCGCGAGTGCCGCCCAGACCGGTCTGGTTCAGCAGCCAGCGCAGCGACTGCGCCAGTTCGCCGTCCTCGTCCCGGCCGGCGCGGCGCATCAGCCCGCCCCAGGCCTGATCGCGCAGGCGGGCGGTGCGTTCGGCCAGTTGCATGCCACCCAGACCGGCGGACAGCGGCGCCGCCCCCAGCAGCGACGAGAACCAGCCGTGGAAGGTGTTGATCGTGAGCCCGGGCCGGGCGCGGATGACGGTTTCGAGCAGGCCGCGCGCACGCGCGATCTGCGCGTCGCTGCGGGCGGCGCCGCGCAGGGCGAGAAATTCGCCCACCCAGGCATCGTCCGCCACCGCCAGTTCGCCCAGCCAGTGCAGCAGCCGCTCCTCGATCTCCCGCGCCGCCTTGCGGGTGTAGGTGATGGCGAGAATCTGGCCCGGCGGTACGCCGTCGAGCAGCAGCCGGATCAGGCGCGAAACAAGGGTCCAGGTCTTGCCGCTGCCGGCGCAGGCCTCGACCACCACGCTGCAGGCCGGATCGAGCGCGCGCAGCGGATCGTGCGCCGGGACAGGGGTGCTCATGCCAGCCAGTCCTTGCGACACAGCCCGCGCATGCTGCAGTACTGGCAGGCCGCTTCGTCACCGTTCGCCGGCAGCGCGGCACCGGCGCGCAGCGCCGGAAACACCCGCTGCAGCAGCGACTGCAGCGCTTCGGCGGCGACCTGCGGTTCAGCCTGCGCCAGTTCGGCCGGCAGCTCTTCGTCCAGCGCCAGATAGGCCGCGTCGCTGACCGCCTCGCCTTCCAGCAGCGTGTAGAAGGCGAGCTGCAGGTCGTCGCGCTGCTGCGCCTTCTTCACCCGGTCCGTACTGCGCAGCTTGTAGTCGATCAGCGCGCGGCCGCCGCTGCCCTGGTCGATGCGATCGATGCGGCCTTCCAGCGTCAGCGTGCCGCCATCGGGCAGCGTGAGCGACAGGCTGCGTTCCTGCTCGCCGGATTCGAACAGCCAGCCGGCCGCCTCGCGCGCGCAGGCCCAGTCCACATAGGCGGCGGCGCGCGACTGCAGCCGGTCAGCCCAGGCGTGCTCCTGAAAATTGCGCGCGATGGCGCCGGCGAATGCGTCGGCGAAAAGGCGGCGCAGATCGTCCGCCAGCGTATCGGGCGACGACAGCGCAAGCCGCGGATGGGCGGTGTGGAAAGCCAGCAGCACCGCATGCACCTTTTCGCCCACGCTGCCCTTGCCCAGCGTTTCCTCGACTTCATCCTCCTCCCCCAGACGCAGCACCCGGCGCGCGAAATAGCGGTAAGGGCAGTCCATCAGGTCGGCCAGCGCACTGGCGGTCAGCTTCTGCGGCACGCGCTCCGGCGGCAGAGAGGGCGCGCTGCTCACGTCGATGGCGGCCTGTGCCGGCGGTTCGGCCAGCGGCGGTGCCGCTTCGACGGCCGAGCCAACGCCGGCGCGCTGGAACATCAGGTCCAGCACCTGCAGGTCGGCACCCGGCAGACTGGCTTCGCCGTGGCGCTGTGCCTGCCAGCTGAACACGATGTCGCCGGCGTTGAGCACCAGACCGGCGAGGTCTTCGCGCAGCCGGGCAGCCTGAGCGTCGGCATCCGGCAGCCCCAGCTCGCGCCGCAGGCCTTCGTGCCCGAGCACCCCGCGCGGCCGCGGCGGCGCCAGGTGTTCGCGGTCGGCGCCGATCACATAGACCGCCTCGAAACCGCGCAGCCGCGTCGCCGCCAGCGGCGTGAGCACCACCGGGCTGTCGATTTCGGTGTCGCGGAACAGCGCCTGTTCGAATTCGCCATTGAGCCACTGCCGCCAATCGGCGAATGACAGCGCGAGCGCAACACCCTGACTGTCGGCGCGCAGCTGTTCGAGCAGCGCAATCACCTGGGCGCCGGCCACGTCGCCCAGCATGGCCTCGCGCGCCTGCAGCGCGTCGATCGCGGCCAGCAGCCGGTCCAGCCAGAAGCTGGCCGGCGCCTTGCCGGTGGGCATCAGGGCGGCGGCCGCCGCCAGCAGCGCGATCAGCCCGGCAGCCGGGCTGCCCGACAGTTCGCCTGCCGCATCGACCAGCAGCGCGTGCAGACCGTCGACATGATTGCGCCGCACCACCCAGTCGTCGATGGCAGCCACCGCGCGGGCGCGGGTTTCGCGCTCCAGCCCGGCGGCCACATAGGGCGCGCGCACGAAATCCAGCAGGTCGCGGTGATAGCCGTCGGAAGCCAGACATTGCAGGAAGGCATCCACCGTGGCGGCCGCGCGCGTGGTGGCCAGCTTCCAGCCGGTTTCGTCGGCCAGCAGCACCTGGCGCCGTTCGAGCAGCGCCCGGGCACGGCGGGCCGCCTCGCGGTCGGCGGCCACCAGCGCGATACGGCGGCGACCGGCGGCCAGCCAGCCGCTCACGGTGTCGGCGGCACAGGCCGCCTCCTGCTCCAGCGACTGCGCCGCCACCAGCCTTACCCGCGCGCGCAGCGCGGAGGCATCGTCGGCCGACGGCGCACGCGACCACAACGCACCGGCGTCCTGCCCGGGCGGCGGCCAGGCGGCGGCCAGCGCGCGCGACAGTGCATCCTCGCCTTCGCCACGCGCCACCTGCAGGCACAGCACCGGCGTACGCGCGGCCCAAGCATTCAGCCAGGGCGGCGGCTCATCGAGCGGATCGAGCAGCACCGTAAGCGGCCGGGTCGCGGCGGCCGCGGCCCGCTCGAGCGCCTGTGCGCAGGCGCGCGCCCGGCCGGGCGTACCGGTGCTGTCGGCCAGCCACACCGCATGCACCAGCCGCGCTTCCAGCGACAGTGCTTCGCTGTCGTGCAGCGCGTGGGTGCGGGCGAAGGTGGCGGCCAGTTCGGCCTCCTGCTGCAGCGGCACCTCGGCCAGCGCATCGGCCAGATCGATCAGTTCGCGCGCCACCGACCACAGGTCGGCCTCGCCCAGCCAGCCCATGCGGCGCAGCTGGGCCACCAGACCGAGCAGGCGGCGTGAATGCGGATCGATCGGGTGATCGCCCTGCCAGCGCTGCGCCAGCAGGTCGGGTGTGAGCAGCCGCGGCATGAACAGCGCGCGGCCGGCGGCCTCGCACAGCGCCGCACGCAGCGGCTGCGCGAGCGCCATCGAGGGCAGCAGCAGATCGGTATCGGCCAGCGCGTCGCCGTGGCGGCCGATCAGGATGCGTGCCACCCGCCCGAACAGGCCGGGCCCCGGCGGCAGCGAAAGAAGTTCGAGGCCCGCGGCGCTCATGCGTCGGCGCAGGCCCCGATCAGGGATGCATGAACCGGCAACAGCGGCTCAGCGCTCCAGCATGCCAAGCTTGTCCTTCACCTTGGCCCAGTCGTCGGCGTCCGGCAGCGCGTCCTTGCGCTCGATGATGGCCGGCCACTCCTTGGCCAGCTCGGCGTTCAGCGCAGTGAAATGCACCTGGTCGGCCGGCACGTCGTCTTCGGCGAAAATGGCTTCGGCCGGGCACTCGGCCACGCACAGCGTGCAGTCGATGCACTCATCCGGATCGATCACCAGGAAGTTGGGGCCTTCGCGGAAGCAATCGACCGGGCACACATCGACGCAGTCGGTGTACTTGCACTTGATACAGGATTCGGTGACGACGTAAGTCATGATTTCTCCGTTGGGCCGGATGGCCGGCCTGCCTTTCACGGGGAAAGGCGACGTGGGGTGGATAGTTGGTTTGATCGCTACGAAACTCGGCACGCGGTCACGGGGCAGGCATCCGGTTCGCCTGACACGATGCACCCGGCGCCGGCGTGCGGCCCGGCCGCGTTCTGGACGCAGAAGTTTACCACCCGCGGACGCCCCCCGGCTCTCCCCTGCTGTCGTGCCGGTACGACATGGGGGCATGACTTTTTGTCCTTTCCGATCACGCACGGCTGCACATGCGATGTTTTTTTGTATTAGCATCCAGCTAACAGTGCAGAAGCCCTGACGAATGTGCAGGCAAGGTTGGCTCCGTGAGCATCCCGGCAACCGGCTTCGGCACAATTCCGAATCCGGCCCGCTCAGCGGGCCAACCCTTCCAAGCGACCCGATCACACGATTCCGGCAAGCCCACATTCTTCAGGCATGAACCGCCCACAGGCGGTTTCACACCTGCGGCCAGCCGGCACGACCGGCACAGCGCCCACCATCGACGCCCGACCTTCACGAACCACCGTCCAGTCAAGCACCGCGAGGAAACAATGAGCGAACACATTCACCACGTCACCGATGCCAGTTTCGAAGCCGAAGTCATCAAGGCCGACCTGCCGGTCCTGGTCGACTACTGGGCCGAATGGTGCGGCCCGTGCAAGATGATCGCCCCCATCCTCGACGAAGTGGCCCGTGACTACGCCGGCAAGCTGCGCGTGGCCAAGGTGAACATCGATGAAAACCAGGAAACCCCGGCCCGCTTCGGCATCCGCGGCATTCCGACCCTGATGCTGTTCAAGGACGGCAACGTCGAAGCCACCAAGGTCGGCGCGCTGTCGAAATCGCAACTGAGCGCATTCCTGGACAGCCACCTCTGATCACACCCCGCGGCGGGTGCG
The DNA here is from genome assembly GCA_041639545.1 of Methyloversatilis sp. Lineage (GTDB taxonomy): Bacteria > Pseudomonadota > Gammaproteobacteria > Burkholderiales > Rhodocyclaceae > Methyloversatilis. Next base: position 52,897 of record JBEQBZ010000015.1, read on the forward strand.
CGTCCGCGCCCCGCCCGCCGGAGCCCGAGCGCTCCACCTCCCCCACCCCGCACGCAGCACTTCTTCACCATGCATCTTTCCGAACTGAAAGCACTTCACGTCAGCCAGCTGCTCGAAATGGCCCAGTCCTTCGAGATCGAGGGCGCCAACCGGCTGCGCAAGCAGGAACTCGTGTTCGCCATCCTGCGCAACCGGGCGAAGAAGGGTGAAAGCATTTTCGGCGATGGTGCGCTGGAAGTGCTGCCCGACGGCTTCGGCTTCCTGCGGTCGCCGGAAGCGAGCTATCTGGCCGGTACCGACGACATCTATGTGTCGCCCAGCCAGATCCGCCGCTTCAACCTGCACACCGGCGACACCATCGAAGGCGAAATCCGCACGCCGAAGGACGGCGAACGCTATTTCGCGCTGGTCAAGGTCGATCGCATCAACAGCGAGCCGCCGGAAGCGACCAAGCACAAGATCCTGTTCGAGAACCTGACGCCGCTGCACCCGACCGAGCCGCTGAAGCTCGAGCGCGACATGCGCGGCGAAGAGAACACCACCTCGCGCGTGATCGACATGATTGCGCCGATCGGCAAGGGCCAGCGCGCGCTGCTGGTGGCGCCGCCGAAGACCGGCAAGACGGTGATGATGCAGCACATCGCGCACGCCATCACCGTGAATCACCCGGAAGCGATGCTCATCGTGCTGCTGATCGACGAGCGCCCGGAAGAAGTGACCGAAATGCAGCGTTCGGTGAAGGGCGAAGTGGTTGCATCGACCTTCGACGAACCGGCCACCCGCCACGTGCAGGTCGCCGAAATGGTGATCGAGAAGGCCAAGCGCCTGGTCGAGCACAAGAAGGACGTGATCATCCTGCTCGATTCGATCACCCGCCTCGCCCGCGCCTACAACACGGTGCAGCCGGCTTCCGGCAAGGTGCTGACCGGCGGTGTGGACGCCAACGCGCTGCAGAAGCCGAAGCGTTTCTTCGGTGCTGCCCGCAACGTCGAGGAAGGCGGCAGCCTGACCATCATCGCCACCGCGCTGATCGAAACCGGCAGCCGCATGGACGACGTGATCTACGAGGAATTCAAGGGCACCGGCAATATGGAAATCCATCTTGACCGGCGCATGGCGGAAAAGCGGGTCTATCCGGCGATCAACGTGAACCGCTCCGGCACCCGCCGCGAAGAGCTGCTGCTGAAGCCGGAAATCCTGCAGAAGATCTGGATCCTGCGCAAACTGCTGTACAACATGGACGATCTGGAAGCGATCGAATTCCTGCTCGACAAGATCAAGGCCACCAAGAGCAACGGCGAGTTCTTCGACGCGATGCGTCGAGGCTGATGCCGCCGCTCCTGCAGCCCTGAAAGAAAAACGCCGCACATCGCGGCGTTTTTCTTTTGTACCGCCGGATCAGGCGCGCAGCGCTTCCATCACCGACATCACCTCACCCGGCGTATTCAGCGCATAGCCGGGCAGCGCATCAACCGCCGCCGCGAACTGCGGCGATTTCAGCGCCTCCAGCATGCGCTGCATCGACGGCAGTTCCAGCGTTTCCAGCCGGCAGGCGAGGAAATAGTGCTCCTGTGCCACCGGCACGAAATCGAGCTTGAACTGGGTGGCGGCGGCTTCCACTCCGAAGCCGGTGTCGGCCATGCCGCTGGCCACGTGGGCCGCGACCGCGGCGTGGGTGAATTCCACCGTTTCGTAGCCGCTGATCTGGTCCGGATCCATGGTCTGCTCGGCCAGCAGCAGGTCGAGCAGCACCCGCGTGCCGGCGCTGGCCTGGCGATTGATGAAGCGCACGTCCGGCCGGGTCAGGTCCTGCAGCGAGGTGATGCCCAGCGGATTGCCGGCCGCCACGAACAGGCCCTGGGTGCGCGTGACCAGCCGGATCACCCGGTGCGCGCGCGGCTTCAGGTAGCGGTTCAGTCGCGCTGCCAGTTCCGGCGTCACCCGTCCGCTCGGCAAATGGAAGCCGCAAAGGTCGCAGCTGCCGCGTGACATCGAAGCCAGCGCGTCGATGGAGCCGAGGTACTGCAGCTCCAGCCGTACCGCGGCCACCTTCTCCACCAGTTCGGGCAGCAGCGCGATCGCATAGCCGTGACTGGCATGCAGTCGCAGGATGGGGTGGGTGTCCATCAGCGCGGCATTGATTTCGCGGTCGATCTCCACCGACAGGTTTTCCAGCTGCGGCGTCAGCCGCGCCTGTATGCGCTGCGCCGCCCAGGTCAGCTTCTCGCCCAGCGGCGTCAGCGCCGCGCCCTTGCCCTGCGACAGCTCGACCAGCGGCGTGCCGAAGAACGCCGACCAGGTGCGGATCAGGTTCCAGCAGTGGCGGTAGGAAAAGTCCACCTCGCGGGCCGCTTCGGTCAGTTTTCCGCTGCGCTGGACCGCGGCCAGCACCCGGAAAAGCAGTGGATCGATCTCGCGTCCCTCGGCGTTGCGGAAGCGCCACGCGGGCTCGATCTGGATGCGCATGTTAGGCATTTGTTTTCATATCGTTAAAAGCAAAATCGGCTGCTAACCTGCAGTGCGAAGCCATTATTGGACATTGATGGTGGCCGTTTAGCAATTATGAACAAGAGTTCCAATTAAGGGATTCGGAGGAGACATACGCCATGTCATCGCACCACCCCGCCGCAGACGCGCTGCACCTGCAGTCCGTGGTTGACGCGCACGCCAGTCTGCCCGGCGCACTGCTGCCCATGCTGCACGCCATCCAGGACGAGTTCGGCCATGTGCCGGATCAGGCCGTTCCGGTCATCGCCCGCAGCCTCAACCTTTCACGCGCCGAAGTGCATGGCGTGATCACCTTCTACCACCACTTCCGCAGCCATGCGCCCGGTCGTCATGTGGTGCAGGTCTGCCGGGCGGAAGCCTGTCAGGCGGTCGGTGCGGTCGCGCTCGAAGCGCACGCGAAGAAATGCCTCGGCATCGACTTCCATGAAACCACCGCGGACGGCGCGGTGACGCTGGAGGCGGTGTACTGCCTCGGCAACTGTGCGGTCGGTCCGTCGCTGCGGATCGATGACGACATCGTCGGCCGCGTCACGCCGGAAGGTTTCGACGAAATCATCGCTGAACTGCGCGCGGAGGTGACCGCATGAGCACCCGCATCTACGTCCCCATCGATTCCACCGCGCTGTCGCTGGGCGCCGAAAGGGTTGCGAAGGCCATCGCCGCCGAAGCGGCGAAGCGCGGCATCGCGATCGAACTGGTGCGCAATGGCTCGCGCGGTGCCTTCTGGCTCGAACCGCTGGTCGAGGTACAGACCCCGGCCGGCCGCATGGCCTACGGTCCGGTGCAGCCGAAGGACGTCGCCGCGCTGTTCGACGCCGGCTTCGTCACCGGCGGTCAGCATGCGCTGTCGCTCGGCCTGACCGACGACATCGCGTATCTGAAGAACCAGGAACGGCTCACCAGCGCACGCATCGGCATCACCGATCCGCTGTGCCTGGACGACTACATCGCCCACGGCGGCTACGAAGGCCTGGTCGCGGCGTTCGGCATGAGCGGCGCAGACATCGTGAAGGAAGTGACCGACTCCGGCCTGCGCGGTCGTGGCGGTGCAGCCTTCCCGACCGGCATCAAGTGGAACACCGTGCTCGGCGCCAGTGCCGAGCAGAAGTACATCGTGTGCAATGCCGACGAAGGCGATTCCGGCACCTTCTCCGATCGCATGATCATGGAGGGCGATCCGTATGTGCTGATCGAAGGCATGACCATCGCCGGCATCGCGGTTGGCGCCACCCGGGGCTACATCTACCTGCGCTCGGAATACCCGCACGCCTTCGCCACGCTGAAGGAAGCGATCCGTCGCGCGCGCGCCGCCGGCTGGCTGGGCCAGGACGTGCGCGGCTCGGGCAAGGCGTTCGAACTCGAAGTGCGTCTGGGCGCCGGCGCCTACATCTGCGGCGAAGAGACCTCGCTGCTGGAAAGCCTGGAAGGCAAGCGCGGCATCGTGCGCTTCAAGCCGCCGCTGCCGGCGCTGCAGGGCCTGTTCGGCAAGCCGACGGTCATCAACAACGTGATCTCACTGGCTTCGGTACCCATCATTCTGGCCCGCGGCGGCGCGTACTACCGCAACTACGGCATGGGCCGCTCGCGCGGCACCCTGCCCTTCCAGCTGGCCGGCAACATCAAGCGCGGCGGTCTGGTCGAGAAGGCCTTCGGCCTGACCATGAACGAGCTGATCCATGACTTCGGCGGCGGCACGCTGTCCGGCCGGCCGGTGCGCGCGGTGCAGGTGGGCGGCCCGCTTGGTGCCTATGTGCCGGCGTCGCAGTTCGACATGCCGCTGGATTACGAGGAATACGCGAAGAACGGCGCCATGATCGGCCACGGCGGCATCGTGGTGTTCGACGACACGGTCGACATGGCCCACATGGCGCGCTACGCGATGGAGTTCTGCGCGGTCGAGTCCTGCGGCAAATGCACGCCCTGTCGCATCGGTTCCACCCGCGGCGTCGAGGTGATCGACCGCATCGTCGCCAACGAACAGCGCGGCAAGAACATCGCGCTGCTGCAGTCGCTGTGCGACACCATGCTCAACGGCTCGCTGTGCGCGCTCGGTGGCATGGCCCCCTACCCGGTGCTGTCCGCACTGAACCACTTCCCGGAAGACTTCGGCGTCGACAAGACCGAAGCTGCCTGAGCACGCGAGAATCCAGGAGAACTGCCATGTCACTGCCCCGCAACACCGATTACGGCACGCCCGCGCGTGCGTCGGAAAAGGAAGTCACCCTCTCGATAGACGGCATCGAAGTGACGGTACCGGCCGGCACCTCGGTCATGCGTGCCGCGCAGGAATGCGATACCAGCATTCCGAAGCTGTGCGCCACCGACAGCCTCGAACCGTTCGGCTCCTGCCGCCTGTGCCTGGTCGAGATCGAAGGCCGCCGCGGCTATCCGGCGTCCTGTACCACTCTGGTCGAACCGGGCATGCAGGTGCGCACCCAGACGCCCAAGCTGGCGGACATCCGTCGCGGCGTGATGGAGCTCTACATTTCCGATCACCCGCTGGACTGCCTGACCTGCTCCGCCAATGGCAACTGCGAACTGCAGGACATGACCGGCGTGGTCGGCCTGCGCGAAGTGCGCTACGGCATGAAGGGCAAGAACCACTTCGACCTGCTGTCGGCGCTGAGCAAGGAGAAGGACGAGTCCAACCCCTACTTCAGCTACGACCCGTCGAAGTGCATCGTCTGCAACCGCTGCGTGCGTGCCTGCGAAGAAACCCAGGGCACCTTCGCGCTGACCATTTCCGGCCGCGGCTTCGACTCGCGCGTCAGCCCCGGTGAAAGCCAGCCCTTCATGGAATCGGAGTGCGTGTCCTGCGGCGCCTGCGTGCAGGCCTGCCCGACCGCCACGCTGATGGAAAAGGGTGTGATCGAACACGGTCAGGCAGAAAAGAAGGTCACCACCACCTGCGCCTACTGCGGCGTCGGTTGTTCCTTCGACGCCGAGGTGAAGGGCACGACCGTGGTGCGCATGGTGCCGAGCAAGGACGGCGGTGCCAATCACGGCCACTCCTGCGTCAAGGGCCGCTTCGCCTTCGGCTACGCGACGCACGCCGATCGCATCACCACGCCGATGATACGCAAGAGCATTGAGGACGCCTGGCAGCCGGTCAGCTGGGACGAGGCGATCAGCTACGCCGCCTCCGAATTCAAGCGCATCCAGGCCAAACACGGCCGTGAATCGGTCGGCGGCATCACGTCCAGCCGCTGCACCAACGAAGAAACCTATCTGGTGCAGAAGCTGGTGCGCGCGGCCTTCGGCAACAACAACGTCGACACCTGCGCCCGCGTGTGTCACTCGCCCACCGGCTACGGCCTGAAGCAGACGCTGGGCGAGTCGGCCGGCACCCAGACCTTCGACTCGGTGATGAAGGCCGACGTCATCATGGTGATGGGTGCCAACCCGACCGACGGCCACCCGGTGTTCGGCTCGCAGATGAAGCGCCGGCTGCGCGAGGGCGCCAAGCTCATCGTGGTCGACCCGCGCAGCATCGACCTCGTGCGCTCGCCGCACATCCAGGCGGAACAGCATCTGAAGCTTAAGCCCGGCAGCAACGTGGCGCTCATCACCTCGATGGCGCACGTGGTGGTGACCGAGGGCCTGGTGAAGGAGGACTTCGTCCGCGAGCGCTGTGAATGGCATTCGTTCGAACAGTGGCGCGACTTCGTCGCGCAGCCGGAGAACTCGCCGGAAGCGATGGAAATCCACACCGGCGTGCCAGCGGCCGACGTGCGCGCCGCCGCCCGGCTGTTCGCCACCGGCGGCAACGCGGCGATCTACTACGGCCTCGGCGTGACCGAGCACAGCCAGGGCTCGACCACCGTCATCGGCATCGCCAACCTGGCGATGGCCACCGGCAACATCGGCCGCGAGGGCGTGGGCGTGAATCCGCTGCGCGGCCAGAACAACGTGCAGGGCTCCTGCGACATGGGCAGCTTCCCGCACGAACTGCCGGGTTACCGCCACGTGTCCGACGCCGCCACGCGCGCGCTGTTCAAGGACGCCTGGGGCGTCGAGCCGCAGCCGGAACCGGGCCTGCGCATCCCGAACATGTTCGAGGCGGCGATGGACGGCACCTTCCTCGGCCTCTACTGCGAAGGCGAGGACATCGTGCAGTCCGACCCGAACACGCAGCACGTCGAAGCGGCGCTGCGCGCGATGGAATGCGTGGTGGTGCAGGACCTCTTCCTGAATGAAACCGCGAAGTTCGCGCACGTGTTCCTGCCGGGCTCCAGCTTCCTCGAGAAGGACGGCACCTTTACCAATGCCGAGCGCCGCATCTCGCGCGTACGCAAGGTGATGCCGCCGCTGGCCGGCAAGGAGGACTGGGAAGTCACCTGCATGCTGTCGAACGCCCTTGGTTACCCGATGGATTACGGCCACCCGTCGGAAATCATGGACGAGATCGCGCGGCTGACGCCCACCTTCCACGGTGTGAGCTACGAGCGGCTGGACGAACTGGGCAGCATCCAGTGGCCGTGCAACGAACAGGCGCCGGAAGGCACGCCCATCATGCACATCGAGCAGTTCGTGCGCGGCAAGGGCCGCTTCATGCTGACCGAGTACGTGCCGACCGAGGAACGCACGTCGAAGCGCTTCCCGCTGATCCTGACCACCGGCCGCATCCTGTCGCAGTACAACGTCGGCGCGCAGACGCGGCGCACCGCGAACTCGATGTGGCACGACGAGGACCGCCTGGAGATCCACCCCGCGGATGCCGAAACGCGCGGCATCAACGAGGGCGACTGGGTGGGCATCACCTCGCGCGCTGGCGAGACGGTGCTGCGCGCACGGGTGTCCGAGCGCATGCAGCCGGGCGTGGTCTACACCACCTTCCATTTCCCGGAATCGGGCGCCAACGTGATCACCACCGACAATTCGGACTGGGCCACCAACTGCCCGGAATACAAGGTGACCGCGGTGCAGGTGACCCGCGTGACCCAGCCGTCGGAATGGCAGCAGCGCTATCGCGATTTCTCGCGCCAGCAGCTCGACCTGCTGCCCAAGACGCGGCGCGAGAAGGTGTGAGCGGATACGCCGTGGCCGACACCGCAACCGTGAACGCCGACGCCGCCCCGGCCTGCAGCCTGCCGGGGCCGGCGTTCGATCACCCGGCGCAGAGCCTGCGCCCGGTCACGCGGACGCGCGACGGCGAACGCCAGTCCTCGCTCGAATGCGTGGCCGAAGAGGTGCCGGTGGCCATGGTGTACAACGGCATTTCGCACGCGGTCATGCTGGCCACGCCGGCCGACCTCGAAGATTTCGGCCTGGGCTTCAGCCTGTCGGAAGGCATTGTGCGCCGGCGCACTGAAGTGCTGGACATCGAGGTGGCCAGCCATGAGGCCGGCATCGAAGTGCGGCTGCAGGTATCCAACCGTGCCTTCGAGGCGCTGAAGCTGCGGCGACGCACGCTGGCCGGCCGCACCGGCTGCGGCCTGTGCGGTGTGGACAGCCTGGCCCAGGTCGCGCGCGACGTGACACCGGTGAGCGCCCGGCCACAGGTGAGTGACGCGGCGATCCACCGCGCCTTCGCAAGCCTTTCAGACGCGCAGCCGCTGCACCGGCTGACCGGCTCGGTGCACGCCGCCGGCTGGGCTGCGGAAGACGGCGCGCTGCTGTGGGTGCGCGAAGACGTGGGCCGGCACAACGCGCTGGACAAGCTGATCGGGGCGCTCGCCCGGGCCGGACACGATCCGGCGCTCGGCTTCGCGGTGGTCACCAGCCGCGCCAGCTATGAAATGGTGCAGAAGCTGGCCAGTTTCGGCGGCGGACTGCTGGCCGCCATTTCGGCCCCGACCGGCCTGGCCATCGACCTCGCCGCACGCGCCGGCATCACGCTGTGCGGCTTCGTACGCAACGGCCAGAAGGCCGTCTACACAGAACCCAAAGACTGAACGGAATCACGATGGACATCCACAACCTCGTCAAGATGGCCAACCAGATCGGCCAGTTCTTCCACAGCTATCCGGATCACGAAGAAGCGGTGACCGAAGTGGCCGCCCATATCCGCCGCTTCTGGGAACCCCGCATGCGGCGTGCGATCATCGCGCACATGAACCAGGGCGGCGACACCGGTCTGCTGCCACTGGTCACCGAGGCGCTGCAGCGCATGCAGGACGCCGAAGCCACCACCTGACACCTCCACGAACCAAAAGGACTGATACCGATGACCGCTCCGACGACTTTGCGCGACCTGATGGGCCTGGGCCACCAGCCCGGCACCCTGCAGGACGCTGCACTGGTGCTGATCGACTGCCAGAACACCTATCGCGAAGGCCTCATGCAGCTGACCGGCGTCGAGCCGGCGCTGAAGGAAGCGCGCCGCGTGCTCGACCGCGCCCGCGCGCTCGGCCGCCCGGTCATCCACATCCAGCACGACGCCGGCCCGGGCACGCCGTATGACGTGCGCGCGGACATCGGCCGCATCGCCGACATCGTCGCGCCGCAGAACGGCGAAACCGTCATCACCAAGGCCTACCCGAACAGCTTCGTGCAGACGCCGCTGGACGACGAACTGAAGCGGCTGGGCGTAAAGAATCTGGTGCTGGTCGGTTTCATGACCCATATGTGCGTGAACTCGACCGCGCGCGGCGCTTTCAACCTCGGCTACGCGCCCACCGTGGTCGCTTCGGCCACCGCCACCCGCGACCTGCCGCTGCCCGATGGCAGCCTGGTACGTGCCGACGCGCTGCAGCCGGCCAGCATCGCCACCATGCGCGACCTGTTCGCGGCGATTGCGCCGACCGCGGACGCGGCGCTTGGCTGAACGCCCGCGGTCCGCGCAGCAACGGCCGGCCCTGCCGGCCGTTTTCATTTGTGCGGCCGGCGCCGGCGAACCATGTCTGCGGCCCCATCCGGCTCTTCGCTTCATATTTGAATGCCGCCGCTTTGGCCCTACCATCCTGTATCCGTGAAAATACAGGAATAGCCATGAAGCGCATCCGTCTGCTGTCCGCCCTGCTGCTGTGCTGCCTGCACGCCACGCTCGCCCGTGCAGACACGCTGGTGGTGTTCGCTGCCGCCAGTCTGACCAATGCACTGCAGGACATCGGCAAGGATTTCGAAGCGAAGTCCGGCCACACGGTGAAATTCTCCTTCGCCGCCTCGTCCGCGCTGGCACGACAGATCGAGGCCGGTGCGCAGGCCCAGGTCTTCCTGTCGGCCGACGAACAGTGGATGGACTACCTCGCTGCACGCAAGCTCATCGTGCCGGCCAGCCGCGCCGATCTGCTGGGCAACAGCCTGGTGCTGGTGACGCCGGCCGACAGCCGGGCCACGGTGACGCTGAAGCCCGGCTTCGACCTCGCCGGCCTGCTCGGCGACGGCCGGCTGGCCACCGGTGATCCGGCCCACGTGCCGGTCGGCAAGTATGCGAAAGACGCACTGACCCACCTCGGCGTCTGGGCGGTGGCCGAACCGAAACTGGTGCGCGCGGATTCGGTCAGGGCCGCGCTGGTGCTGGTCGAACGTGGCGAAGTGCCGGCCGGCATCGTGTACGCAACCGACGCTGCGGTGACGCCCAGGGTGCGCATCGCCGCCACCTTCCCGGCTGACAGCCATGCGCCGATCACCTATCCTGCGGCACTCGTCGCCGGGCAGGACACGCCGGCCGCGCGCGCCTTCATCGATGCGCTGCGCGGCAGCCAGGCCGCCGCGGTATTCAAGCGCTACGGCTTTAGCATCAAGTAGAACGGGAACAGATGGGCGGAATCGAATGGGATGCGCTGCTGCTCAGCCTGAAGGTGGGTGCGGCCAGTACTGCGCTGTGCCTGCCCTTCGCCATCGGCGTGGCCTGGCTGCTGTCGCGCAGCCGGCTGCGCGGCCGCGCGCTGCTCGACGGCATCGTGCATGCGCCGCTGGTGCTGCCGCCGGTGGTGATCGGCTACCTGCTGCTCATTTCGCTCGGTACCCGGGCGCCGCTCGGCGCCTGGCTCAAATCCACCTTCGGCATCCAGCTCATCTTCACCACTGAAGGCGTGGTGGTGGCCGCCGCGGTGATGGCCTTTCCGCTGATGGTGCGCGCGATACGCCTGTCGCTGGACAGCGTGGACCGCGGCCTCGAAATGGCCGCCCGCACGCTGGGCGCCAGCCGGCTGGACGTGCTGTTCAGCGTCACGCTGCCGCTCATGCTGCCGGGCATCCTGTCCGGCGCAATGATGGCGTTTGCCGCCAGCCTGGGCGAATTCGGCGCCACCATCACCTTCGCGTCCAATATCGAGGGCGAGACGCGCACGCTGCCGCTGGCCATCTACACCGCCACCCAGACGCCGGACGGCGACGCCATCGCGCTGCGTCTGGTCGGCCTGTCGATGGCGCTGGCGGTGGCCGCGATCACGCTGTCCGAATGGCTGCACCGGCGCACCCAGCGCTGGCTGGGCCGGCACTGAGCATCGCCCGTGATCGAACTGAATTTCGGCAGGAAACTGGGCGCGCTCGATCTGCAGGTCGACGTGACGCTGCCGTCGCGCGGCGTGAGTGCGCTGTTCGGCCGCAGCGGCGCCGGCAAGAGCAGCCTGATCAATGCGGTGGCCGGCATCGTGACGCCGGACCACGGTCGCATACGGGTCGGCGAGCGGGTGTTCTACGACCGCGACAGCGGCACCGACCTGGCGATCGAGGCACGTGGCATCGGCTACGTGTTCCAGGACGCGCGGCTGTTCCCTCACCTGTCGGTCGCCGGCAATCTGCGCTATGGCCTGAAACGGGCGCGCGGCACGCACGCGGTGGGCTGGGACAGCGTGGTCGAGGTGCTCGGTCTTGAACATCTGCTGGACCGCCGGCCATGGAATCTGTCCGGCGGCGAGCGCCAGCGCGTGGCCATCGGCCGCGCCCTGCTGCGCCAGCCCACGCTGCTGCTGATGGACGAACCGCTGGCTTCGCTGGATGCGCCGCGCAAGGCCGAAGTGCTGCCCTACATCGAGCGGCTGGCGCGCGAATTCGCGCTGCCGGTGCTGTACGTGAGCCACTCGATCGAAGAGGTGACGCGACTGGCCGATCACCTGGTCATCCTCAGCGAAGGCCGCACCGTGGCCAGTGGCGAACTGTCGGACATCATGTCGCGGCCGGAGCACGCACCGCTGATCGGCCGCTACGAAGCCGGTTCCGTACTCGACTGCACGGTGCTGCAGCACAACGACGACTACGCGCTCACCACGCTGCGCTTCGCAGACGGCCAGCTGCGGGTGCCGCGCATCGACCTCGATCCGGGCGCGCCGGTGCGGGTGCGCATCCGCGCGCGCGACGTGGCGCTGGCGCTGGCGCGACCGATGGACGTGTCCATCGTGAACAAGCTGCCGGGCCGGGTGCAGCAGATCACCCCGCGCGACGGGCCCTACGCCGATGTGACCGTGGATCTGGGCAGCCGCACGCTGCGCGCGCTGATCACCCGCGAATCCTGCGACCGGCTCGGCCTGCAGCCGGGCACCGCCGTCTGGACCATGGTGAAGTCGGTGGCGCTGGACAGCCGCAGCGTGGGTTTCAGCCGGCGTCCGCGTTCCGCATCGCCGGCGCAGGCGCCGGACTTGCCGCAGAAGCCGGGCGCGCCGGCGGAAGCGGATTGAGCGCCTCGTCCAGTTCGCGCAGCTGCAGCGCCACCGCCTCGGCGGTACGCCGCTCGGCGGCGCGGAACAGCGCGATCAGCCGCACGCCGAACGGCGTCAGTTCCGCCCCGCCCGCCCCCTGCGAACGGCCGGGATAGGTTTTCACCACCGGCTCGGCAAACATGCGGTTCAGGTCGTCGATCAGCAGCCAGGCGCGGCGATAGGCCATGCCCATGGCCCGCGCGGCGCCGGAAATCGAGCGCTCGCGCGCCAGATGTTCCAGCAGTTCGATCTTGCCCGGCCCCAACCGCTCGCCATTGTGGAAATGCAGGCGCAGCGAGGCCGATGACGCCGGAGCGGCGTTCAGGCCATCGGAGGTCGGGGTTTCAGGAGCAGTCATGGGTGAAGTTTAACGCGCCGGCACGGTCCTGCCGCCAGCCGGTCGCGGTATCATCCGCGCCCATGTCGTCCGCCCGCCTCCCCCGCCTCAGCCTTGCCTGGATCGCCTTCGTGGCGCTCCTGTTCAATGCGCTCGCGCCGCTGGTGATGCAGGGCATGGCGCAGGACGCCGGCTATTCGGAACTGTGTACCGTGCGCGGCATCGAGCGCATCGCCGACAACGGCGACGGCAGCGACCCGGGCATGGCCATGTCGGGCGCGCACTGCCCCTTCTGCCTGGCGCAGCACACGCCCTTCATTCCGGCTGCGCCCGTGGTGGCCGGACTCATCCCGGCGGCTGGCGCCGATGCGCTGCCGCCGCTCTTCCTGCACGCTCCGCGCGCGCCGTTCGCATGGGCGCCCGCCCAGCCACGCGCGCCCCCTTCCATCGTCTGATTCCCGCTCTGAGCGCGCAGCCCGCTGCCCGATGACGCACTGCGTCGCCGTGCCACTGCGCATGAACTGACCGGAGCGTCACGGCCCCTGCCGGCCGCTCCGCATGCAACGGATTCCGACGATGAACACCCGAACCTTCCACCGCGCGCCGCTGGCCTGCGCACTGCTCGCCGCCTTCGCACACACTTCCGCCAGCGCTGCCGACGACACCCGCGCGCTCGACGGCGCCGCCCTGGTGCTGGGCACCGTCACCATTCTCGACAACGCCGGCCCGATCGCGGCGCGCAGCCTGCCCACCTCGGTCGACGTGCTGGGCGCCGAGCGCATCGAGAACCAGGTGGTGACCCACAACTGGCAGCTGTTCGGCCAGATGCCCGGCGTCATGCTGACCAATTTCAACCAGGGCAATGTGTCGGGCAAGTTCTCGATGCGCGGCTTCAATGGCGAGGGCGAAATCAATGCGGTGAAACTGCTTGTCGACGGCGTGCCCGGCAACAGCAACGACGGCAACATGCCTTACCTCGAACTGGCGATTCCGCTTGAGATCGACGCCATCGAGGTGGTGCGCGGCACCAACGACCCGCGCTACGGCCTGCACAACATCGCCGGCAACGCCAACGTGATCACCCGCACCGGCGGCAACTACATGCAGGGCCGGGCCAGTTACGGCAGCTTCAGCACGCGCGATGCGCAGGCGGCGCTGGGCATCGAGCACAACGGCTTTTCGCAGAACTACGCGGTCAGCGTCTACAACAGCGACGGCTACCGCGACCACAGCGAAACCGAAAAGGTGAGCGCCAGCGGCAAGTGGTTCTTCTCGCCCGGCGGCGACACCCGCTTCGGCGTCATCGTGCGTCACCAGACGCGAAGGCACAGGAAGCCGGCTACCTGACCCGGCTGCAGGCGCGCACCGACCCGGACCAGTCGCCGGCACACAACGCCAGCGACGGTGGCGACCGCACGCTGGACCAGTTCAGCGCGCACGCCGACATCGAACTGGGCGAGCGCCTGTTCTGGTCCTCGGTGGCCTACATGAACAAGATCGACGACAGGCGCTTCGTGCGTTTCTCGGCCGTCGTGTCGCAGCAGGAGCGCTACACCAACGAAGAGCACCTGGGCGCGATGAGCACGCTCACCTGGCGACCGGACGTGAGCTGGGCGAAGGCGTTCACGCTGATCGGCGGTGTCAGCGCCGAATGGCAGGACAACGTGAGCGAGCGCTACACCACCGCGAACCGGGTGCGTACCGCGCAGACCCGCAACCAGCAGTTCGAACTGGACATCTACGGCGCCTTCGTCCAGGCGGTGATCAAGCCGACCGACCAGCTCAAGATCGTGCCGGCCTGGCGTACCGACGTGCTGACCGGGCACTACGACAACCTGCTGAACGGCCGCCGCTTCGACATCAACGACTACGGCAATGTGCACCAGCCCAAGATCAGCGCGGTGTATTCGTTCGACGAGCGCTACGCGGCGTACGCCAACTACGGCCGCACCTTCCAGATCGGTGTCGGCACCGCCAGCTACAAGGTGACCCAGACCCGGGATCTGGATCCGTCGATCAACGAAGGCTGGGAAGCCGGCCTGCGCTTCCGCCCGCTGCCCTGGCTGGACGGCCGGCTCGCCGTCTGGGAACAGACCGCCAGCAACGAGGCGCGCCGCAAGCTGAACGACCCGGCCAACAGCAGCGAAAACATCGGCAAGACCGAACGCCGCGGCATCGACCTGCAGATCAATGCCCAGGCCACCCGTCAGCTCGGCCTGTGGATGGCGGCCGCGCTGCAGCGCTCGAAAATCCTGAAGGCGGAATCGTCGGCACCGGCCACCGAGGGCAAGGAGATCGACCATGTGCCGCACTTCCTGCTGAATGCAGGCGCCGACTACGCAGCCAGCGACGCGCTGAAGCTGTCACTGTGGGCCAGTGCCCAGGGCGACTATTACCTGGAGCGCACCAACAGTGCCGGCCGCTTCGGCAGCCATCTGCTGTTCAACGCCTCGGCCAGCTACCAGTTCACCCCGACGCTGCGCGCCGACCTGCAGGTGCGCAACCTGACCGACCGCTATTACGAATACGTGTGGCACGACGGCGCCCAGTCGCTGCACTCGCCGGGCGAGCCGCGCGCGGTGTTCGCGTCGCTGCACGCCCGCTTCTGAGTCGGCGAAAGGGCCGGACATGACCCGCGCACGCCGCCTCTGGCTGGCTTGTCACCTGTGGCTGGGGCTTGCGCTCGGCGGCCTGCTCGTCATGTTCGGCCTGACCGGCAGCGTGCTGGTGTTCTACACCGAGGTGGACCGGCTGCTGAACCCGCATACCGTGGCCAGCACACCCGCGCCCGACGTCGATCCGGACGCCGCCTTCGCCGCGCTGCGGGCGGCCCACCCGGAGCGCAGCGGCGCCTGGCGCATCGAACTGCCGCTGCACGAAGGCGTGCCGCTGATGGCGCGCTACTACCGGCCGGTCGAACGCGCCGAGCGCAGTTTCGCGCCGCTGCTGGTGACGCTGGACCCGGCCACGCTGGCCATCACCCGTACCGCCTTCTGGGGCGATACCGCGGTCACCTGGATCTACGACCTGCACTACACGCTGCTGCTGGACCGGCCGGGCAAGACCGCGGTCGGCATCGCCGGCCTGCTCATGCTGCTGTCACTGGGGTCCGGGCTGTGGCTGTGGTGGCCACGCAATCGTTCCGTCAGTCGCCTGCTGCACGCGCTGAAACCGGTGCTGCGGCACGGGCGTGCGCGCCTCACCTATGACCTGCACGTGCTGTCCGGCAGCTGGGGGGCGGTGCTGCTGATCACGCTGGCACTGACCGGCGCCGCACTGGCGCTGCCGGACCAGACCCGCGCGCTGATCACGCCGGCGTCGCCGCTGTTCCGCATGCCGGATCTGCGGGCCATCACGCCACCCATGCACCACGCCATCACCGCCGCCGACGCGATCGCGGTCGCCCGCAGCCGCTTTCCGGGCCGGGAACTGCGCTGGGTGGAATCGCCTTCGCTGGAAGGCGGGGCCTGGCGCGTGGTGCTGCACCAGCCGGACGAACCGAGCCGGCGCTTCCCGCGCACCCAGGTGTGGGTGCACCCGGAAACCGGCGCCATCGTCGCCGAACGCGATGCCGCCCGTGACAGCGGCGGCGACACCCTGCTGAACTGGCTGCACCCGCTGCACAACGGCGAGGCCTTCGGCATGACCGGCCGCGTGCTCATGTGCATCGCCGGCCTGCTGCCGGCCGTCCTGTTCGTGACCGGCTGGATGCGCTGGCGTCACAAGGCCCGCGCCAAGGCGCTGACCGGCCAGCGCCGCACCGGCATCAGGCGGTCGTGATGAAGAAGTGGTCCGCGTCCAGCGACAGACCGCTGCCGATCTGCGCGAACTGCACCGCCGCGCCCGCGCCCGAACCGTCGGCGTCGTAATACAGCGCGCCGGTGGTGGTGTTGTGCACGATGCGCACCGTGGCCCCCAGTGCATCGCTGCCGCTGCCTGACTGGAAAGCGGCCGCATCGAGGGCGGTCTCTCCGTCGTTGAAGCTGCCGCTCAACGCCGAAAAAGCCGACGCCTTCAGCACAAAGCGATCCTGCACGACATCGAAATCGGACACGGTGGACAGCGTGCCCACCTGCGGCGCCACGCCGAAATAGAAGGCGTCCTCGCCGTCACCGCCCGCCAGCAGATTGAGCCCCTTGCCGCCGCCGATCAGGTCATTGCCACCGCCGCCGGACAGCGTGTCCGCCCCGTCGCCACCGAAGATGCGTTCGTTGCCGGCGGAGCCATTGACGATCGCACCAGTCGTGGCATGGACGCGGATGACTTCGACATTGCTGAAACTGAAGGGCTGATTGCCTTGCACGCTCACAATGGCCACCGTGTCGACACCGGCGTCCGCGTCCTCGAACACCCGGTCTGCCGTACCCCAGACGTAGTAGAGGTCATCGCCGCTGCCGCCGAAAAGATCGTCGGCGACCGTGTCGTTGCCCCCGTACAGCACATCGTTGCCACCGCCTGCGACCAGACGGTCGCTGCCCCCCTCGCCTTTCAGTTCGTCGTCGCCGTTGCCGGTGGTCAGCCGGTTGGCCGAGTCGTTGCCATGCAGCACTCTGCGGTCATCGCTCAGAGTGGTCACATTGAACAGGCCGATGGTGTAGAGCATCGTCACGGCCTCGATGTGCTCGAAGGTGAAGGAAATCTGCTGCCCGCTCAGGTCGTTGTAGCTGATCTGAACCGAATCGCGCCCTTCGCCCGCCTGTTCGACCACGCGGTCGCCCCGGTCGTGGATCAGGTAGTTGTCGTCCCCTTCGCCACCGATCATCGTATCGTTGCCGAAACCGCCATCGATGAAGTCATGGCTCGCACTGCCCCGCAGCACATTCGCCGAGGTGTTGCCGGTGAGCGTACCGTACTCCCCGGCGCGGGTTGTCAGGGTCGCGTTGATCAGGCCGGTACTGTGATAGAGCGTGATTTCCTCAACGTTCGAGTAGCTCACTTCAAGGGCGGTATTCGTGCTGTTCGCCATGAACACCGTCACCTCATCCCGGCCACCGTCCGCCAGTTCGATCACCTGATCCTGGAGCGAATCCACCGAGTGCCTGTCGTTGCCGTCTCCGCCCACCGTCACATCGATGCCGGCACCACCGAACAGATAGTCGTGACCGCCCTCGCCATACAGCACGTTGTTGCTGGCGTTGCCGAGTATGTTGTCGCTCCCGGAAGTGCCGATCACGTCGATCCGGCCGGTTGATCCCGTGAAGTCCAGCCACTCGACGTTCTGGTACTTCATCGCCACGCTCACCGTCAGCGGCATCGCCGCATTGGTATGGACGATGGAGAAGTAGGCAAAGTCGAATCCGCCTTCAGTGTGCAAAAGGGTGGAATCAACGTCTTCAACAATCTCGTCGTCGTAGGTCAGACCATAGTAGCGGTCCGTGCCATAGCCACCGATGAGGGTGTCCGCCCCGGCACCGCCATGCAGTTCGTCATCACCCAGACCGCCGATCAGCCTGTCGTTGCCGAGGCCACCGTAGAGTTTGTCAGCACCGCTGCCACCGGTGATCACGTTGTCGAGCGCATTGCCGGTACCGGTGAATGCGCCGCTGCCGATGAATTCCAGATTTTCGAGGTGCGCCCCCAGGGTGTAGTTGAACGACACACGCACGGTGTCGGTGCCCGCGTTCAGCCCTTCGCTCACCCCATCGCGTGCGTTGTCCACAACGTAGGTGTCGTCTCCCTCGCCGCCCGACATGCTGTCGATGCCCACGCCGCCATCCAGCAGGTCGTTGCCCAGCCCGC
>JBEQBZ010000015.1:71161-86801 GCA_041639545.1 Methyloversatilis sp.
GCCCAGCACTTCCAGGTTCTCGACGTTCGCGTACGCACTGTCCAGCGACAGCGTCACCGCAGCCCTCGCCTTGTGCCCGAACAGCACCCGCACCGTGTCCGTACCTTCGTCCGCCGCTTCCAGCACCACGTCGCCGCTCTGGTCCAGCACGTACAGGTCGTCGCCCTCGCCACCTTCCAGCGTGTCCGCGCCCGCGCCACCGTCCAGCACGTCAGCGCCACCCAGACCCCGCAGTACGTTCGCGCTCGCGTTGCCGGTCAGCGTGTTGCCCAGCTCGTTTCCGGTCGCCACAAGCGCGGTGCCGCTGAGCGTCAGCCGCTCCACATGGTCAGCCAGCGTGTAGCTGACCGAGGCAGTCACCGTATCGGTGCCTT
Source organism: Methyloversatilis sp. (assembly GCA_041639545.1). Classification (GTDB taxonomy): domain Bacteria; phylum Pseudomonadota; class Gammaproteobacteria; order Burkholderiales; family Rhodocyclaceae; genus Methyloversatilis. Next base: position 71,536 of record JBEQBZ010000015.1, read on the forward strand.
CGTCGGCCAGTTCGACCACGGTATCGCCGGCGTTGTCGACCACGTAACTGTCATCGCCGACACCGCCATGCATGGCGTCCATGCCCAGCCCGCCGTTGAGGGCATCGTTGCCCTGGTAGCCGTACAGCGTGTCATCGCCAGTGCCGCCGACCACCGAGTCCGCACCCGCCAGCAGGGAGGTGAAGTACTCCGTAGTGGAGGCGGCGAGAAAGCCGAAGGGGCGTCCGCTCTCGATGTCGAACTCGCTGTACCGGGAAAGCCCCCCGAGGGACAGCAGCGTCTGTGGCGCGATCGGGCTGTCGCCATCCGGGTCCCGTTGAAAGACGATGGACGTGACCGTACCGCGGACCAGCCCGTCCTCTCCTTCGATGAAACTCCCACCGTAACTCAGCAGGAATCGCTCCGCATTCAGGGTGCCTGCCTCGGTGCTCAGAGCGTAAGTCATCGAGCTGTAGCGAGCGACGCCAGTCGTGAATGACATGCTCCCGACGTAGCTGACGGTCTGCTCCCAGTCCGTGACGCTGATCTGGCTCAACGAACCGCTGATGTCACCCGCCGCCGACACCCTCAAGGCGCCACGCATCAGCATGTACAGGTTGTTGTTGATCAGTTCCATCCGGCTGATCGTTGCCGAATTACCGGTAAAGCCCCGGCCACTGATGGTGAGCGTGGAGGGCTCCGGGTAACTGGTTTCGAGCACGATCCGCGTATCGGAAGCGAAACTCAGATAGCCGTAGTCGACGGCGGTGTACAGGATGTCCGCAATGCTGCCGACCCGCTGGCTCAGGACCGGTGCCTTGACAGCGGCCTCTGAGACGAAGCCACCCAAAGTGCTGGTCAGGAAGGAAAGGCTGTTGTCTTGCGTGGTAACGGTTGCCACGGATTAATCCTGTTCAGAATTCATGCTTCATGAGAGCGCCCGAGTATAGCCAGACGGCATGACAGGGCTGCTGCGACACAGTTTTTTTCACGGATGCAATGCCAATGCGCGGTCTGAATGCATCACCTCTATCACCATGGTGATAGAGGTGTGCCGGTAAAGATCTGACTGAACTCAGCGATCGGTACAGACAGGCCCGGAAATCAGACGAAAGGGTGCGCAGAGAGCAGCAGTGGGCAACCCGGAAACTTTCCGGGCAGAACGCACGCACCAGCACGGTGCCTGATGCATTGAACCCAAGCGCGCTTGAAAACAATTCACTTTAAAAACAATTCACTGCATTCAAGCACGCTAATTGCTTCGGCGCAGCACCCCCCAAACCCAGTCGTCTGCCGCCGGAGTCTGCCGTGTCCATCCATGTCGCGCTGAACCACGTCACCCATTACCGCTACGACCGCCCGGTCATGCTGAGCCCTCAGGTGGTGCGGCTGCGGCCGGCGCCGCATGCGCGCACGCCGGTGCTGTCCTATTCGCTGAAGGCCGAACCCGGCGGGCACTTCATCAACTGGCAGCAGGATCCGCAGTCGAACTATCTGGCGCGACTGGTGTTTCCGGAGCGCACGCGCGAGCTGCGGATCGAGATTGATCTGGTGGCCGAAATGTCGGTCATCAACCCGTTCGACTTCTTCCTAGAACCCGAAGCGGAGAAGATACCGTTCGGGTACAGCGATGAGCAGACCCACGAGCTCTACCCCTATCTGGTCAGACTGCCGCTGGGCCGTGACAACGCACCGAAGTTCACCCGCTGGGTGGACGACGCGCGCGCGCTGTGTGCCGGCGGGCGCGCCAGCGTCGACTTTCTCGTTGCGCTGAACCAGCAGCTGCAGAAGGACATCCGCTACCTGATCCGCATGGAGCCCGGCGTGCAGGCGCCGGAAGAGACGCTGCAGAAGGCCAGTGGCTCCTGCCGCGATTCGGCCTGGCTGCTGGTGCAGGTGCTGCGTCACATCGGGCTGGCTGCGCGCTTCGTGTCCGGCTACCTGATACAGCTGACGCCGGACGTGAAGTCGCTGGACGGCCCGAGCGGCCCTGAGCGGGATTTCACCGATCTGCACGCCTGGTGCGAGGTGTATCTGCCGGGTGCAGGCTGGGTCGGGCTGGACCCGACTTCCGGCCTGTTCGCCGGCGAAGGCCACATTCCGCTCGCCTGCTCGCCCGAGCCCTCGTCGGCCGCTCCGGTCAGCGGCTACAGCGAGAAATGCGAGTCCGAATTCGAACATCACATGAAGGTGGAACGCGTGTGGGAAGCGCCGCGCGTCACCAAACCCTACAGCGACGAACAGTGGTCGCGCATCGAAGCGCTGGGCCACCGCATCGACCTCGACCTGAATGCGCACGACGTGCGGCTCACCATGGGCGGCGAACCCACCTTCGTGTCGGTGGATGACCGGGACGGCGCGGAGTGGAACACCACGGCTGACTCGCCGCCGGACAAGCCGGCCAAGCGTCTGCTCGGTGCCGAACTGCTGGCGAAACTGAAGGCGCGCTACGCCCCGGGCGGCCTGCTGCACTACGGCCAGGGCAAGTGGTATCCGGGCGAACAGCTGCCGCGCTGGTCGCTCACCTGCTTCTGGCGGCGCGACGGCGAGGCGATCTGGAGCGACCCCGGGCTGTTCGCCGACGAGTCGGTGGATTACGCGCTGACCGAAACGGATGCCGCACGCTTCCTCGAACTGCTGTCGTCGCGCCTCGGCGTGGGCAGCAGCAACGTATTCCCCGCCTACGAGGACGTGTGGTACTACCTGTGGCGTGAGCGCAGGCTGCCGGTGAACGTCGATCCGTTCGACGCCCGGCTCGACGACCCGCTCGAACGCGAGCGGGTGCGCCGGGTGTTCGAACAGGGCCTGGACAGCGTGATCGGCCACGTGCTGCCGCTGGCGCGCACGCCGGACGGCAGCACGTGGCAGAGCGGCCCGTGGTTTCTGCGCGCCGAGCGCTGCTATCTGGTGCCGGGCGACTCTGCGCTCGGCTACCGGCTGCCACTGGATTCCCAGCCCTGGACCAACGCAACCGACTACCCGTGGGTGCATGCGCCGGATCCGATGGCCCCGCAGGCACCGCTGCCGGCCTGGCGCAATATCGCCACCCGCATGCAGACCCCGCTGACCGATCTCGGCAGCGACCGTGCGCAGCGGCTGGGCTATGCCGCGGCCGCTCCGGGCAACGGTTTCTACGGCACGCGCTCGAACGACCGCAAGCCCGATGCCTTTGAATCGGCCGGCTGGATCACCCGCACCGCGCTGTGTGCCCAGGTGCGCCACGGCGTCATGTATCTGTTCATGCCGCCGCTGTCGTCGCTGGAGCACTACCTGGAACTGGTGACCGCGATCGAAGCCACTGCGGCCGACTGCGGCCATCCTGTCGTGCTGGAGGGCTACGAGCCGCCACGCGACCCGCGACTCGAAGTGCTGCGCATCACGCCCGACCCCGGCGTACTCGAGGTGAATATCCAGCCCTGCCGCTCCTGGGACGACATGGTGGCCGGCACCACCTTCCTGTACGACGCGGCGCACGAATGCCGGCTCGGCACCGAGAAGTTCATGATCGATGGCCGCCACAGCGGCACCGGCGGCGGCAACCACTTCGTGCTCGGTGGCGCCACCGTGGCCGATTCGCCCTTCCTGCGCCGGCCCGACCTGCTGCGCAGCCTGATCAGCTACTGGCATAACCACCCGTCGCTGTCCTACCTGTTCTCCGGCCTGTTCATCGGCCCGACCAGCCAGGCGCCGCGCATCGACGAGGCGCGCAACGACGCGGTGTACGAAATCGAGATCGCCTTCGCCGAGATTGAGCGGCGCACGCGCGACATGGGCTACACGCCGCCATGGATGATCGACCGCATCCTGCGCAATCTGCTTGTCGATTCGACCGGCAACACGCACCGCACCGAATTCTGCATCGACAAGCTGTTCTCGCCGGACGGCCCGACCGGACGGCTGGGCCTGCTTGAAATGCGCGCCTTCGAAATGCCGCCGCACGCGCGCATGAGCCTCACGCAGCAGCTCATGCTGCGCGCGCTGATCGCCCGCTTCTGGCAGCAGCCCTTCTCTCCGTCACGACTGAAGCGCTGGGGCACCGAACTGCACGACCGCTACATGCTGCCGCACTTCGTGTGGGACGATCTGCGCGACGTGGTCGATGAACTGCGCGCCTTCGGCTACCCGATGGAGCTGGAGTGGTTCGCGCCGCATTTCGAGTTCCGCTTCCCGAAGTTCGGCGAATTCGCGGCGCGCAATGTGCATGTCGAACTGCGCGGCGCACTCGAACCCTGGCATGTGATGGGCGAAGAAGGTGCGGCCGGTGGCACGGTGCGCTATGTCGATTCGTCGGTGGAGCGACTGCAGGTCAAGGTGCGCGGGCTGGTGGACGACCGCCACGTGCTGACGGTGAATGGTCGACGCGTGCCGCTCGCTCCCACCGGCCGGGTGGGCGAATTCGTCGCCGGCGTGCGCTACCGCGCCTGGCAGCCGCCCACCTGCCTGCACCCGACGATTCCACCGCACAGCCCGCTGGTATTCGATCTGGTGGATGACTGGATGCAGCGTTCGATGGGCGGCTGCCAGTATCACGTCGCGCATCCGGGCGGCCGCAATTTCGAAACTTTCCCGGTGAACGCCTACGAAGCCGAAGGCCGCCGTCTGGCGCGCTTCTTCGCCATGGGCCACACGCCGGGCCGGGTCGCGGCGCCACCGGAGGAGCGCAATCCGAACTTCCCGTTCACGCTGGACCTGCGGCGCTGAAGGTCCGGGCCGCCGGCCTTTTTCGCCAGGTGCGACCGGCGGCCCCGCGGACGATCACGGTTTCCCCGGCGCAGCGCGCCACAGGCACAATGCGGACATCGCACTACGCACCTTCCGTCTTGATCCACTGGACCCGCCAGATGCTGTGGCGACTGCTCGCCGCGCTGTCCGTGCTGCTGGGTGTCATCGGCGCCTTCCTGCCGGTGCTGCCCACCGTGCCTTTCCTGCTGCTGGCCGCCTGGGCGGCCGGACGCGGCTGGCCTGAACTGGAGGCGAAGCTGCTGGCCCACCCGAAGTACGGGCCGATGATCATCCACTGGCGCGAACAGGGCGCGGTGCCGCGCCGTGCCAAATGGCTGGCCAGCATCATGATGGGCTGCAGCGCGGTGATGCTGTGGTTCAGCCCGGTGCCGCCCTGGGTGCGCGGCTCGGTCTGGTTCACCCTCATCGTGGTGGCGACCTGGCTGTGGCGACGTCCGGAACCGGCGCCGCCACCCGATGAGCGGAATCAGGCCAGCGCCGGATAGTCGGTGTAGCCCTCGGCGCCACCGCCATAGAGCAGTTCGGCGCGCAGCGGATTGAGCGGTGCGCGCTCCCGCAGCCGACGCACCAGATCCGGGTTGCTGATGAAGGGGCGACCGAAGGCCACGGTGTCGCTGGCGCCCGTGGCCACGCGGGTGGCCGCGCTGTCCAGATCGAAGCCGTTGTTCACGATCCAGCCGCCGCCGAAAGCCTTCTTCAGCGCCGCATAGTCGAAGGGCTTCGCCAGATCGGCCGGCTCGCGCGCGCCGCCTGTCTCACCTTCGATCATGTGCACGAAAGCCAGCCCCAGCGGTGCCAGCTTTTCGATCAGCCGGCCGTACAGCGCCTGCGGATCGCTGTCGTGCGGGGTGTCGTTGAAGGTGGTGATCGGCGACAGCCGGATGCCGGTGCGCGCACCGCCGATTTCCTTGGCGACCGCCTCCATCACCTCGACCACGACGCGGATGCGATTGTCGATGGCACCGCCATAGGGGCCGCTGCGGTCATTCACGCTGTCGCGCATGAACTGGTCCAGCAGATAGTTGTTGGCCGCATGCACTTCGACGCCATCGAAGTCGGCGTCGATCGCATTGCGCGCGGCGCGGCGGTAGTCCTCGACCAGCGCCGGGATTTCGTCGTCGCGCAGTGCGCGCGGCGCCGAGGTATCGACGAAGCCTTCACGGGTGAAGGTCTTGGCGTTCGGCCGGCGGGCGGTGGAGGACACCGGAGCGGCGCCGCCCGGCAGCAGCGAACTGTGCGAAATGCGGCCGACATGCCAGAGCTGCAGCACGATGCGGCCGCCGGCGGCATGCACTGCATCGGTCACCGCACGCCAGCCGGCGACCTGTTCGGCCGAGTGGATGCCCGGGGTGTCGAGATAGCCTTGGCCCATCGGCGAAATCTGCGTCGCCTCGGCGATGATGAGGCCGGCGCTGGCGCGCTGGCGGTAGTACTCGACCGTGAGCGGCCCGGCCACGTTGCCAGCCAGGGCGCGGTTGCGGGTGAGCGGTGCCATGACGATGCGGTTGGCGAGGGCGATGTCGCCCAGACGGGTCGGTTCGAACAGCGTGGTCATCCGGTTCTCCAGTTGTGTTTCGGACAGGGCACTGCAGGGACAGGCGGATCAGAAGCCCTGCAGCACGATCTTGCCGCGCGCACGGCCGGTTTCCAGCAGGGCGTGCGCACGTTTCAGGTTGGCGGCGTTGATGATGCCGTAATGTTCGCCCAGCGTGCTGCGCAGCCGGCCGGCATCGACCAGGTCGGCCACCTGATCGAGCAGCCGGCCCTGTTCGGCCATGTCGTCGGTCCGGTAGAGCGAGCGGGTGAACATCAGTTCCCAGTGCAGCGACAGGCTCTTGCGCTTGAGCGCCAGTACGTCGAGCGGATGCGCCGGATCGTCGATCAGGCCGAGCCGGCCCTGCGGCGCGAGCGCCTCGACGATCTGCGCGTAGTGCTGGTCGGTATGGGTGAGGCTGGCCGCATGGGTGACCGATTCGATGCCGGCTTCGCGCAGCGCCTCGGCCAGCGGACGGCGGTGATCGATCACGTGATGGGCGCCCAGTTCGCGCACCCATGCCGCCGTATCGGGGCGCGACGCCGTACCGATCACCGTAACGCGGCTCAGCGCGCGGGCCAGCTGAATCATGATGGAGCCCACGCCGCCGGCCGCGCCGACGATGAGCAGCCGGCCTTCGGCATCGCGCAGCTGCAGCCGGTCGAACAGCAGCTCCCAGGCGGTGATCGCGGTCAGCGGCAACGCGGCCGCCTCGGCAAAGCCGAGCGACTCAGGCATGCGGCCGACCAGACGCGCATCCACCGCCTGGTATTCGGCGTGGCTGCCCTGCCGCGTGAGGTCGCCGGCATACCAGACGCGGTCGCCCGGGCGGAAGCGGCTCACCTGATCGCCCACCGCCTCGACCACGCCGGCGGCGTCCCAGCCGGGCACCCGCCAGCTGCCATCGGCCGGTGGCGCATGAAAGCGGCGCACCTTGGTGTCGACCGGATTCACCGCAACCGCCTCGATCCGCACCCGCAGATCGTGACCGCGGGCTTCCGGCCGCGGAAGATCGATATCGACCAGACTGTCCGGGTGTTCGACCGGAAGGTTCTGCCTGAAGGCGACGGCTTTCATGAGGGGGCTCCTGCACTCTGTACCGGATGCATGCTACCGACCGCCTGATCGATTGATAATCCACCCATCGATCAATACATATTCAAACGTTTTTTGAAAATCGAATGGCGATGCACGCACCTGATCTGACCCTGTCCCAGCTCGAACTGTTCGTGCGCATCGCCGATGCCGGCTCGCTGAGTGCGGCCGCACGCCAGCTTCAGCTGACACCGGCCGCCGCCAGCGCGGCCCTGAAACGGCTGGAGGCGGCCTTCGGCGCACGCCTGATCGAGCGCTCGACCCGCTCGATGCGGCTCACCGCAGAAGGCGAACTGCTGCGCGACCACGCGCGTCGGGCGCTGGGCGAACTGGACGACGCGCGCGCCCAGCTCGGCGCCGGCCGCGAAACACTGAGCGGCGACATCCATCTGGCCGCGCCGTCCGACCTCGGCCGCGGCGCGCTGTCCGCCATGCTGGACCGCTTCATCGAACAGCATCCGGGCGTGCGGCTCACGCTCTATCTGTCGGACACGGTGCAGGATCTGGTGCGCGAGCGGGTCGATCTGGCGGTGCGCTACGGCGAACTGCCGGATTCGTCGCTGGTGGCCCGCCGACTGCACGTGACGCGCCGGGTGCTGGTGGCCTCACCGGCCTACATCGAGCGCCACGGCGCACCACAGCAGCCCGCCGACCTGGGGCGCCACAACTGTCTGGTGCTCTATCGCGGCGGGCGCCCGCATCTGACCTGGCGCTTCATGCGTGGCGGCGTGGAAGCGCGGGTCCGGGTGCAGGGCAACCGCATGGCCTGGGACGGTGCCATCGTCAGACAGTGGGCGCTCGAAGGGCTGGGCATCGCCACCAAGGCCCGGCTGGACGTGGCGGACGATCTGCGATCCGGTCGTCTGGTCGAACTGCTGACCGACTGGCGTGGCGAGGACTTTCCTCTGCACGCCATGCTGCCGGCCGGACGCCACATGCCGCTGCGCGTGCGGCGCCTGCTCGACTTTCTCGGGGACTGTTTCGCTCAGGTGGAACCTGAACTGAGGGCATCGTCCGGCGGCTGAGCCAGCCGCACCGGACCCCGCAGTTCGGCGTCCGGATCGCGCACCACGCCGCGCTGGGTGATCAGTACTCGCCCCTCGCGCGCCAGACTGCGCGCCACGTGAAGCACACGGCCCATCAGCGGCCGCCACTCCGGCGTCAGCGCACGGGCGACTTCCGACGGGCAGATCGAGCGCCCTGCTCCGCGCGCGGCGACCTGAGCGAGCAGGATCGCCGCGATACCTTCATCGCTCAGCGCGTCATCGGCCGCGCCGGGTCGCTGCACCACTCGCTCCACGACCCCGGATACAGCTGCGCGCCCCCCAGACCGGCCACTTCGAGCGCCAGCAGGTTATGACAGGCGGTCACCCCGCTGCCGCACTGCATGACCAGTTCGCCCGGTGCGCGGTCACCGATCAGCGCCCGCCACTCCTCACGCAGCGCGTCGGCCGGCTTGAAGCGTCCGTCGTCGGCCAGATTGAGCTTGAAGAAGCGGTTCACCGCGCCCGGAATATGGCCGCCGACCGGGTCCAGCGTTTCGTTCTCGCCGCGGAAGCGATCCGGCGCGCGGGCATCGACCAGCAACCGCCCGGCGGACGCCAGATTGGCCCGCACCGCATCGGCATCGGCGATCGGCAGCACTTCGCCCAATGGATAGGACACGGACTGCAGCGGACGCACCGAGGTGTCGAGCGCACCGCCGTCGGCCTTCCAGGCGGACAGGCCGCCATCGAGCACCGACACGTCGCGATGACCGACCCAGCGCAGCATCCACCACAGCCGGGCAGCGAACATGCCGCCGGCGTCGTCATAGGCCACCACCCGGTGCGCAGGCGAAATGCCGCGCTCACCCAGCAGCGTAACGAACGCTTCCGGTGTCGGCAGCGGGTGACGGCCATTGCAGCCGGTCTTGGCCGCCGACAGGTCGCGATCGAGATGCATGAACAGCGCGCCCGGAATGTGGCCGGCACGCCAGGCGGCTTCGCCGGCCTCCGGACTGGCCAGATCATGTCTGCAATCCACCACGACCACCCGGGCGTCCGACATCGCGTCGGCCAGGGCGGCCGCAGAAACCAGTGCTGCACTCATGCAGTCGCCTCCGCCAGCCAGTCACGGGCGGCTGCTTCGTCGTCGAACACGGTCACGTCGGCATCGACGAACACCTGAGACAGCCAGGCGGTCCAGACCACCCAGGGCGTGCCGGCGATCACCGCGACGCGGCCGAAGTCATGGCTGTGGGCACGCGCGAAACGCAGTTCTTCCAGCGCCATGTCCAGCGTGAAGTCGGTCATCTGCCGCAGGTCGATCAGCAGATTCACGATGCCTTCGAACTTGATCCGGTAATTCACCAGATCTTCGAACTCGCGATAGTCGGCCAGCGTGAATTCGCCGAAAGCCGTCACCGTCACCAGATTGCCGCTGTATTCGCTTGTGATCATTTTTCTTACCTCCAGTGTCTGCCGGAACCGGGGCGAAAAGTGCGCACCCCGCACTTCGACTATAGCTTCGCCGGCGGCGGATTGAGCATGGCCAGCACGCCACTGGCGACGATGAGCACCATACCCAGCCAGACCGCGGCCGACGGCACATCGTTCCACAGCAGCACACCGTAGAGCGTGGAAAAGGCCACTGTCGTGTAGGCAAGACTGGCAGACACCAGTGTGCGGCCGCCCTTGTAGGCGGTGGTCATGCACAGCTGCGCGGCGGCGCCGAACACGCCCACCCCCAGCAGCAGTCCGCAGGTACGCAGATCCGGCACATGAAAGCCGCCGTCGACCAGCGCCCACACCGCGCCGAACACCGACGAACAGAGCGAGAAATACAGCACCGTGCGCCATTCCGGCTCGCCCAGACGGCCCAGATCGCGCACGCTCAGATAGGCCATGGTGGCGATCAGACCCGAGCCCAGTCCGCACAGCCCGCCGGCCCACTGTTCGCTGCCCAGGGTGGGCTGCAGCACCAGCACCACGCCGGCGAAACCGAGCGCCAGCGCCAGCACGATCGGACGCGACAGCTCTCCGCTGACGGTGAAGCCCAGCCAGGCCGCCATGAACAGCGGCGAGGTGTAGTTCAGCGTGACCGCGGTCGGCAGCGGCAGCAGCGCGATGGCCTGGAAATAGAGGATGAGCGAAATGGCGCCCGACACCCCGCGCTTCAGATGGGTCAGCGCGTGAGGCGTGGCGAACTGCGCGCCGCGCAGCCGCATGATGGCGGCGATCAGCAGCAGCGAAATGAAGGCGCGGTAGAAGGCGAGTTCCGACGCCGGCAGCGCTTCACTGGCCAGTTTCACGCAGACGCCCATCGAGGCGAACAGCAGGCTGGCCGCCACCATCCACAGCGACTTCATCGCGCCGCTCCGCACATCGGCCGGGCCGCGAGCGGACGAAACGAAACAGGGCACCGAAGTGCCCTGTCCTGACCGGTTGCCGCAACGGCCGTCACAGATAGTCCGCCAGTTCGCGCCGGAACCACTCGTGGAAGTGCTGCATGCCGTCTTCCATCGGCGACTGGTAGGGGCCGACCTCGGACCGCCCCTGCTTCATCAGCGCCCGCCGGCCCGCATCCATGCGCTCGGCGATCTCATCGTCCTCGCGCGCGGTTTCCATGTACGCCGCCCGTTCGGCCTCGATGAATTCGCGCTCGAACAGCACGATGTCTTCCGGGTAGTAGAACTCCACCACGTTCAGCGTGCGGTCCACTCCCTGCGGATACAGCGTGCTCACCACCAGCACGTGCGGATACCACTCGACCATGATGTTCGGGTAGTAGGTGAGCCAGATCGCGCCGTGCGGCGGCAGCTCGCCGCGGTAGTAGTCAAGCACCGCGCGGTGCCAGCGCTCGTAGGTGGGCGAACCCGGACGCGCCAGACGGTTGTTCAGGCCGACCCGCTGCACCGAATACTGCTGCGCGAACTGCCAGCTCAGGTCCTCGCAGGTGACGAACTTGCCCAGCCCCGGATGGAAGGGCTCGACGTGGTAGTCCTCGAGATAGACCTCGATGAAGGTTTTCCAGTTGTAGTTGCACTGGTGCATCTCGACGTGGTCGAGCATGTAACCCGAGAAATCGAGTGCGGACGCGACCTCCATGCTCGCCAGATCGGCGGCGACGTCGCGCTTGCCCGAGAACAGCAGCCCCTTCCAGTTCTGCAGCGGCTGGCGCTTCAGGTTCAGGCAGGGCGTGTTCGGAAAATGCGGCGCCCCCAGCAGCTCGCCACGGGTGTCATAGGTCCAGCGATGCACCGGGCACACGATGTTGGGTGTGTTGCCACGGCCCTTCATCATCAGCGCCTGCCGGTGACGGCACACATTCGACAGCATTTCGATGCCGGCTTCGCTGCGCACCAGCATCAGCGCATCGTCGGCCCATCCCAGGGTGTGATAGTCGCCGACATTCGGCACCATCAGCTCATGGCCTGCATAGCCCGGCCCGTTGTCGAAGAGCACGCGCTTTTCGAGTTCGAACAGCTGCTCATCGAAATACCAGGACACAGGAAATTGCGACTGTGCCGGTTCAAGACGGGTAATGGACTGTATATCGGACATTCCCCAACCCTCGAAGTCAAAGTTGGAAAACCGCGTGCGATCCAGAGCCTTCACTTCGGACCATGAGCCCGTTGCCAAGGTACGCAAACGCGTGACAAAGCCGGGCAGTATATCCGCTCGAGCGTTTGACCGCCTGTTTTGGATCAGTTATTTTCCAGCGTTTGCCTTGCGCACCAACAATCCAGCATGACACGAAAAGCAGACGCGGCTTCCGCGCCCGCCAGCTTCGAGCAGGCGATCGAAGAACTGGAAGCCATCGTGCGTGCGATGGAAGACGGCAGACTGCCGCTCGAAGGCGCGCTCGAACGCTATCAGCGCGGTGTGGAACTGATACGCCACTGCCAGTCGGCGCTCGATGCGGCCGAACAGAAGGTGCAGATCCTGGAAGACGGGCTGCTGCGCGAATTCCGCCCGGACGATGCACGCGATGAGTGAGGCGAGCACACCGATGAGCGACACGACCGGACCTTTCGCTGACTGGGTGTCCGCGGTTCAGAACCGCACCGAGGCCGCGCTCGACCGCGTCCTTCCGCAAGCGACCATTGCGCCGGCACGCCTGCACGACGCCATGCGCTATGCGGTGCTGGGCGGCGGCAAGCGGGTGCGCCCGCTGCTCTGTCACGCGGCCGGCACGCTGTCCGGCGCCACGCCGGAGGCCCTCGACGCGGCCGCCTGCGCGGTCGAAATGATCCACGCCTACTCGCTGGTGCACGACGACATGCCCTGCATGGACGACGACGTTCTGCGTCGGGGCAAACCCACGGTGCATGTGCATTACGACGACGCCACCGCACTGCTGGTCGGCGACAGCCTGCAGTCGCTGGCCTTCCTGCTGCTGTCCGAACACTGCCCGGTGCCGGCGGAAACCCGCGCCGCGCTGGTGAGCCAGCTGGCCATCGCGTCCGGTTCCCGCGGCATGGCAGGCGGACAGGCGATAGACCTCGCTTCGGTCGGCCTGCCTCTGGGGGTGGAAGAACTGGAATTCATGCACATCCACAAGACCGGTGCGCTGATCCGCTGTGCGGTGCGCATGGGCGCGGCCTGCGGCCAGCTCGATGTGGACGCGCACCGCCGTCTGGACCACTATGCAGGTACGGTCGGTCTGCTGTTCCAGGTGGTGGACGATGTGCTGGACTGCGAAGCCAGCACCGAAGAACTGGGCAAGACCGCCGGCAAGGACGCCGCGGCGAACAAGCCGACCTATGTCAGCACGCTGGGTCTGGCCCGCGCCCGCGAGCGGGCACGCGAACTGCACGCCGAGGCGATCGACAGCCTGTCGTCGTTCGGTGATGCTGCCCGTCGCCTGCGCGAACTGGCAGACTTCGTGCTGACCCGGAAACACTGAAACAATGGACCGATCCCTGCACACGATGAGCGCCTACCCGCTGCTGGAAACGATCGACTCACCGGCTGACGTGCGCGCACTGGACGGCCGCCAGCTGGCCCAGCTGGCCACCGAACTGCGGGCCTTCCTGCTGGAATCGGTATCGCGCACCGGCGGTCACCTGTCGTCCAATCTCGGCACGGTGGAACTGACGGTCGCGCTGCACCATGTCTACAACACGCCGCACGACCGCATCGTGTGGGACGTGGGCCACCAGACCTACGCCCACAAGGTGCTGACCGGCCGCCGCGAAGGCATGGCCACGCTGCGCCAGTACAAGGGCGTGAGCGGCTTCCCGCGCCGCTGCGAAAGCGATTACGACACCTTCGGCACGGCCCACTCGTCCACCTCGATCTCGGCCGCACTGGGCATGGCCATCGCCGCGCGCGCGCTCGGCCAGCGCCGGCACAGCATCGCGGTGATCGGTGACGGCGCGATGACCGCCGGCATGGCGTTCGAGGCGCTGAACAACGCTGGCGTCGAGGATGCCGACCTGCTGGTCATTCTCAACGACAACGACATGTCGATCTCGCCACCGGTCGGCGCGCTCAACAAGTATCTGACCCGTCTGCTGTCCGGCCACACCTACAATGCCGCACGCCGTGCCGGCGCCAAGGTGCTGGAGCTGGCACCGCCGCTGCGCGAATTCGCCAAGCGGGCCGAAGAGCACGTGAAGGGCATGATCACGCCCGGCACGCTGTTCGAGGAATTCGGCTTCCATTACTACGGCCCGATCGACGGACACGATCTCGACGCGCTGATTCCGACGCTGGAAAACCTGCGCGAACTGCCGGGCCCGAAATTCCTGCACGTGATCACGAAGAAAGGCTACGGCTACAAGCTGGCCGAAGCCGACCCCATCCTGTACCACGGCGTCGGCAAGTTCGATCACGTGGCCGGCATCCAGACCGGCAAGGGCGGCGGCAAGCTCACCTACACCCAGGTATTCGGCGACTGGCTGTGCGACATGGCCGCCCGCTGCGACAGGCTGATGGCGATCACGCCGGCGATGCGCGAAGGCTCCGGCATGGTGCGCTTCGCCGAGGAATACCCGAAGCGCTACTTCGACGTCGGCATCGCCGAACAGCACGCGCTCACCTTCGCCGCCGGCCTGGCCTGCGAAGGCGTGAAGCCGGTGGTGGCGATCTATTCGACCTTCCTGCAGCGCGCCTACGACCAGCTCATTCACGACGTGTGTCTGCAGAACCTGCCGGTCATGATGGCGCTCGATCGCGCCGGTCTGGTGGGTGCAGACGGTGCCACCCATCACGGCGCCTTCGACCTGTCCTACCTGCTCTGCCTGCCGAACATCGTCGTGATGACGCCGAGCGACGAGAACGAGTGCCGGCAGATGCTGTACACCGCCTATCTGCATGAAGGGCCGAGCGCGGTGCGCTATCCGCGCGGCAGCGGCCCGGGCGTGGTGCCGCAGAAGGACATGACCGCGATCGAGATCGGCCGTGGCGAACTGCGTCGTGCCGGCGAGGGCGACGCCGCCCTGCTCGCCTTTGGCGCCATGCTGACGCCGGCGCTGGCCGTGGCCGAAGAATTCGACGCCAGCGTGGCCAACATGCGTTTCGCCAAGCCGCTGGACGAAGCGCTGGTGCTGGAACTGGCGAGCAAGCACAAACTCCTCGTCACACTGGAGGAGAACGCGCTGATCGGCGGCGCCGGCAGCGAAGTCGAGCGGGTGATCCACAACGCAGGCCTGTCCTGTCGCGTGCTGCGCATCGGTCTGCCCGACCGCTTCGTCGACCACGGCGACCCGTCCCAGCTGTATGCCGAGGTCGGCCTGGACGCCCCCGGCGTCCGCGCCCAGGTGGCTGCCGCACTGCAGCGCTGATCACCTCCGTTCCGCGAGAAAAGGGCCCGGCACCGCCGTAATGCCGTTCAGTTAGCGCTGAACGGCATTTTCATTTTGTTCGCAAGTTGTTGTAAACGCAGCTGAAGGCTGTTAACGTCGGACTCGATGCTTTCGAGTTCTCTT
>JBEQBZ010000016.1:0-83853 GCA_041639545.1 Methyloversatilis sp.
CCCCCGTGCTGCCGCTCGACTTGCATGTGTAAAGCATTCCGCCAGCGTTCAATCTGAGCCAGGATCAAACTCTTCAGTTTAATTCCCAAAACTCGTCAGAATTCACAGGTATAAGCTCTCGCTTAAACCTTTGATTCGTATGAGCACTTCAATTTAGTTGTCATGCGATCAACCGTCACCCCCCAGTTACCCGGAAACGACAGCTGCTCGCCATCTCAACCACAACGTGCCCACACCTATCGGCTGTTTGGTTTGTTAAAGAACGTTCGCTGCGTCGCGCTGTTTGTTTCGCTGCAGCAGAGAAACGAGACTATAGCGACGTTTTCTTCGTTGCGCAAGCTTTTTTGAAAACTTTTTGCAACGCACTCGACGCCGAGTGGAGAGGCCTGCGTTTCTCTACACGTTCAATATCGCGCTGCGACATCGAACCAGGCCCCTTCGCTTTTTCAACCACCTGCCAATCGACCCGCATCGCGGACCCCAGAAAAGAATCGGCCCGCGTGTCCCGAGGACTGTGCGGGCCGTCCTGAATCTGGCGGAGAGGGTGGGATTCGAACCCACGGTAGACTTGCGCCTACGCCTGATTTCGAGTCAGGTACATTCGACCACTCTGCCACCTCTCCGGGGTACTGCACGACTTCGTGGTCTCGAAGCGGCGCGCAGTATAGCACCGGGCAACAGCGAATTGCTACTTCCTGTAGCGAATCGCTACTACGTAGCTTTCCTGCGCCCCAGTGCTTCAGGCACGAATGCGGTCGACACCCGCCATCCACGGACGCAGCGCCTCCGGCACAACGACCGAGCCATCCGCCTGCTGGTAGTTCTCCAGGATGGCCACAAGCGTGCGGCCGACGGCCAGACCAGAGCCGTTCAGCGTATGCAGGACTTCGTTCTTACCCTGCTCGTTTTTGAAGCGTGCCTGCATGCGACGCGCCTGGAACGTTTCGAAATTCGAGCAGGACGAAATTTCGCGATAGGTGTTCTGCGCCGGCAGCCAGACTTCGAGATCGTAAGTCTTGGCAGCACCGAAACCCATATCGCCAGTACACAACGCAATCTTGCGGTACGGCAGTTCGAGTCTGCGCAGGATGGTTTCGGCGTGACCGGTCAGCTCTTCCAGCGCAGCCCAAGAGCGGTCCGGCGTCACGATCTGCACCAGCTCAACCTTGTCGAACTGGTGCTGACGGATCATGCCGCGCGTGTCTCGACCATACGAGCCTGCTTCCGAACGGAAGCACGGCGTGTGGCAGACAAATTTGAGCGGGAGCGCCGATGCCGCCTGCACGGTATCGCGCACGATATTGGTGACCGGCACTTCCGCGGTCGGAATCAGATAGAACTTTCCGCCGTCTCCACGAGGCACCGCGAACAGGTCTTCTTCAAACTTCGGCAGCTGGCCGGTCCCGAACATGCTCTCCGCGTTGACCATATAAGGTGCGTACAACTCGGTGTAGCCGTGTTCGGTGGTGTGCGTATCGAGCATGAACTGGGCGAGCGCCCGGTGCATGCGTGCAATGCCGGCACGCAGCAGCGTGAAACGGGCGCCGCTGATCTTGGTCGCGGTCTCGAAATCGAGACCACCCAGCGCAGTACCGACATCCACGTGGTCCTTCACTTCGAAATCGAAGCTGCGCGGCGTGCCCCAGCGCACCACCTCGAGGTTATCCGCCTCGGACCTGCCGACCGGCACCGATTCGTGTGGCAGGTTGGGCAGAGAGGCAACGAAGCCCTGAATATCGGTCAGCAACGCGGCAAGACGTTCTTCGCCCGCCTTCAGCGCATCTCCCAGGCCAGCGACTTCGGCCATCACTGCCGAGGTGTCTTCGCCCTTGGCCTTCAACTGGCCGATCTGTTTGGAGGCAGCATTACGCTTGGCCTGCAGATCCTGGGTTTCGGTCTGGATGCGCTTGCGTTCGGATTCCAGCGCCTCAAAGCGGGCAACGTCGAGCACGAAACCCCGGGTGGCAAGGCGTTCCTGAACGAAGGCAAGCTGGCTGCGCAGCAGTTGGGCGTCTAGCATGAAAAAAAACCTGTGGCTGATGGAACGGGAGCCTGCCCTGAACCTTTCAGAGCGAGCTTTGCAACGTAAAATTCTAACAGCGCGCCGTGCTCCGGGCGTTATAGTCACCCTGCCCCGCAACTTTCAAGCAAATGTCATGCTGTCACTTCGCGACTGTCTTGATCACAGCAATCTGAGCGAACTGGAAGTCGGTGTGCTTGCCGACTACACCGGCCTGTCGCCGATGCTGGCAGCCACGCTGGCCGGTGCGATGCTGCAGAGCGATGGCGGCGCGGATCTCATGCTGCGCCTCCTGCAGGACGCAGAGAAGCAGGCTTCCCAACGGCTCAACATGGACGATCGCGCGCGCACCAAGGCAGCCGTCGAACGCTTCCGCGCGGTACATAAGCCGGAGCTTCACTGAGCGGCTTACGGCCGGCGGTTTGCACCGGGGATCGCGTGATGCGCGATGGCGGCCGCATCGAAGCCCCATCTCCAGCGGGGCAGATCCCTGCGCCCGGCGGTTTCTGACTGCAGACGGGGATGGGCTCAGCCGGCGGCAGCCGCCGTGCGGATAGGGCACATCATTCGCCCCGGGCCTTGCGATCCTGGTCTCGCAGCCAGTTCAGCTTTTCGGCAATCTTCGCTTCCATGCCGCGATCGGTCGGGCGATACCACTGCACGTCCTTCATGCCCTCCGGAAGGTAGCGCTCGCCAGCGGCGTAGCCCCCCTCCTCGTCATGCGCGTAGCGGTACTCGGCGCCGAAGCCCATGTTCTTCATGAGCTTGGTCGGCGCATTGCGCAGATGCAGCGGCACCGGGCGTGAACCGTCATCGGCAACGAAGCGGCGCACTTCGTTATAGGCCGCATAGACCGCATTCGACTTGGCGGCGCAGGCGAGGAAAATCACCGCCTGAGCCAGCGCAAGTTCTCCCTCCGGGGAGCCCAGGCGCTCATAGGTCTGGCAGGCCTGAAGTGATATTTCGAGGGCGCGGGGATCGGCCAGACCGATGTCCTCGACCGCCATGCGCACGATGCGCCGGCCCAGATAGAGCGGATCGGCGCCGCCGTCGAGCATGCGTACGAACCAGTACAGCGCTGCGTCCGGATTGGAGCCGCGCACCGACTTGTGCAGCGCCGAAATCTGGTCGTAGAACGCGTCCCCGCCCTTGTCGAAGCGGCGCAGATTGCGCGACAGCGTGCTATCGACGAAGGCGGCGGTGACCGGATCGACCTTCGCCGTGCGCGCAGCCGTGCCCAGCTGTTCGAGCAGGTTCAGCAGCTTGCGCGCGTCACCGTCGGCGAAACCGACCAGACGCGCACGGGCGTCGTCGTCGAAGTTCAGGCCGCCGAGCGCGCTGTCGCGGGCGCGTTCGAACAGCGCCACCATCTCGTCTTCATTCAGGCTCTGCAGGACGTAGACGGAAGCCCGCGACAGCAGCGCGGAATTGACTTCAAAACTGGGATTCTCGGTGGTGGCACCGATGAAGGTGACCAGACCGGATTCGACATAGGGCAGGAAGGCGTCCTGCTGCGCCTTGTTGAAGCGGTGCACCTCGTCGACGAACAGGATGGTGCGTCGCCCGGTGTTGGCGGCCACGGTCTCGGCACGCTGCATCGCCTCGCGGATGTCCTTCACGCCGGAGAACACCGCCGACAACGCGGTGAATTCGGCATCGAAGGCGTTCGCCATCAGCCGCGCCAGCGTGGTCTTGCCGACGCCCGGCGGGCCCCACAGGATCATCGAGTGCGGAATGCCGGATTCGAAGGCAAGCCGCAGCGGCTTGCCCGGCCCGAGCAGATGCTGCTGGCCGATCACCTCGTCCGGCGTCTTCGGTCGCAGCAGTTCGGCCAGAGGCGCGTTGGCTGACGTTCGGACCTCGGTCGCGGTTGAGGCAGCACGCGCGGGTGAAGCCGGCTCGTCCGGCATGCCGAAAAGATCAGTCACTGCGGATCACTCGCTGCCCGGGTTCACTTCTTCGCGTCGTCGCTGATCACGTCGGCGCCCGCAGGCGGCGTGAAGCGGAACTGCGCAGGGTCGATGGCCGGATTGCGCTCGAAGGCGGTGAAACGCAGCTTCGTCGTCTGACCGAAACTGTCGCGCAGCACCATGCCACGTAGCAGGCCGTCCTTGAAGCCGATGCGCACCGCCTCGAATCCGCCTTCGGTGGCTTTCGGTTTCGCATCCACCCAGTCCAGACCGTCTTCCGCACCGCCTTCGCTCAGTTCGAAGTTCTTCTCCAGCTCGTTGCGGCCGGCCAGCAGTGCGGCCGGCGTGGACGCCAGTGCATCACCGAGCTTCTTCACTGTCACCTGGTTCAGGTCGCGATCGTGCACCCACAGCTTTTCGCCGTCGCCGACCAGCAGCTGGTAATAGGGCTTGTCATAGGTCCAGCGGAACTTGCCCGGACGCGAGAAGGCCATGGTGCCGCTGGCGTTCTGCGGCTTGCGGCCGGATTTGGCGGTCACCTGCTGCTCGAAGCTGGCACGGCCGGACTGCGTGGATTCGACGAAAGCACGCAGCTGGTCGATCGCGCCGGCGGCAAAGGCCGACACGGGCAGCGCCAGTACGACGGCGGCAAGGCAGCTTCGAAAACGTGAAGTCATGATCATTCCTCGCGGGCGGGCGCGATCACTTCGCGACCGCCGGTGGCGTTCATCGGGGTTACCAGACCCGACCGTTCCATCTGTTCGATCAGTCGCGCCGCACGGTTGTAGCCGATGCGCAGATGACGCTGCACCAGCGAAATGGACGGGCGCCGGGTCTTGAGCACGACTTCGACCGCCTGATCGTACAAAGGGTCCGATTCGCCATCGGCGCTTCCACCGCCAGCGCCCTCGAGCGACAGTTCGCCACCGTCGTCGTCACCGGCGCCACTCAGGATGCCTTCAACGTAATCGGGCGCGCCGGTGGTCTTCAGATGCTCGACCACCTTGTGCACTTCGCCGTCGGCGACGAAAGCGCCATGCACCCGGATCGGCACGCCGGTACCCGGTGCGAGGTAGAGCATGTCGCCCTGCCCCAGCAGCGCTTCGGCGCCCATCTGGTCGAGGATGGTGCGCGAATCGATCTTGCTCGACACCTGGAAGGCGATGCGGGTCGGCACATTGGCCTTGATCAGGCCGGTGATCACATCGACCGACGGACGCTGCGTCGCGAGTATCAGGTGAATGCCGGCCGCGCGCGCCTTCTGCGCCAGGCGGGCGATCAGTTCCTCGATTTTCTTGCCGGCCACCATCATCAGGTCGGCCAGCTCGTCAATCACGACCACGATCATCGGCATGGTCGACAGCGGCTCCGGCGTTTCCGGCGTGATCGAGAACGGATTGGTCAGCGGCGTGCCGGCTTTCTCGGCGTCGGCGATCTTGCTGTTGTAGCCGGCCAGATTGCGCACGCCCATCGCCGACATGAGCTTGTAGCGGCGATCCATTTCGCCGACGCACCAGTTCAGCGCGTTGGCGGCGTGCCGCATGTCGGTCACCACCGGTGCCAGCAGATGCGGAATGCCTTCATAGACCGACAGTTCGAGCATTTTCGGGTCGACCATGATGAGCCGCACCTTGCTCGGGTCCGCCTTGTACAGCAGCGACAGGATCATCGCGTTGATCGCCACCGATTTGCCGGAGCCGGTGGTACCGGCGACCAGCACGTGCGGCATGCGCGCAAGGTCGGCCACCATGGGCTGACCGCCGATGTCCTTGCCCAGCGCCATCGTGAGCGGGCTGGCCATGTCGTGATAGACCGCCGAGCCGAGGATTTCCGACAGCCGCACGATCTGCCGCCGGGTATTCGGAATTTCCAGCCCCATACAGGTCTTGCCGGGGATGGTTTCGACCACGCGTATGCTCATGACCGACAGCGCGCGCGCCAGATCCTTCACCAGATTGACGATCTGGCTGCCCTTCACGCCGGTCGCCGGCTCGATTTCGTAGCGCGTGATGACCGGGCCCGGATAGGCAGCCAGCACCTTCACCTCGACGTTGAAGTCGGCCAGCTTGCGTTCGATCTGGCGGGAAATCAGTTCCAGCGACTCCGGGCTGGGCGGCTCGACCTCGTGCCTGGCCTCGTCCAGCAGCGCCAGCGGCGGCAGCGAACCCGGCAGGTCGGCGAACAGCGTCTGCTGACGCTCCTTCTCCACCCGCTCCGATTTCTGCACTTCGACTTCCGGTACCTCGATGCGCACCGGTTCGCGCCGGCGGGTCGGTTTGCGGCGCTCGGCCTCGACCACCGCCTCACGCTGTTCCGCCACCTGTTCACCGATGCGGCGGTCACGCCAGCGGATCACCGCGTGCAGTGCCGCGAACCAGCCGGTTTCAAGACCGCTGCCTACCCGCTCGGCCGCGCGCAGCCAGGTCACCCCGGTCATCGCGCTCAGGCCGACGCACAGCGTGACCAGCAGCAGCAGCGTGCTGCCGGTGAATCCGAAAGCGCCGCTCAGCAGGCGCCCCAGTTCCATGCCCACCATGCCGCCCGGACCGACCGGCAGTTCGGCTTTCAGACTGTAGAAACGGATGGCTTCCAGTGCGCAGCTGGCCAGCAGCACGATCAGGAAACCGGCCAGCGCGACGAACAGCGGACGGCGGTCCTCACGGCGCTCGGCGCTGCGTGCCAGCCAGACACAGCCGCCCACCAGCATGGCCACCCACCACCAGGCGGACAGGCCGAACAGGAAAAGCGCCAGATCGGACAGCCAGGCGCCGAAGCGGCCGCCCGGATTGTGCACCTGCTCGACGATGGACGCGTGCGACCAGCCAGGGTCGGCGCGGTCGTAACCGCCCAGCACCATGACCAGATAGAGCGCAAGCGCGCCCAGGATGAGCCAGCGTGCTTCGTGCAGCACGGCGGCGATGCGTTCGGGAAGGGGAAGCTGCTGAGCGTCTTTCGCCACAGGGAAAATGGCGCGGGGCCGGGGGAGAAACAAAGCCGGATTATATAAGCGGCACGGGCCGCATCAGCGGCCCGTGTGCATCAGCGAGAAACAGCCGGGTCAGACGGTTTCGAGGCGCTCGCGCAGCAGGATCTTGCCGTTGGTTTCCTCGATCAGGCCCTGCAGGTGCAGGTCCTTCATCACGCGGGACACCATTTCGCGCGACGCACCGATCATCTTGGCGATGTCCTGCTTGGAAATCTTGCGGTTCACCACCTTCTCGCCATTGACCTCGTCGGCCATTTCCAGCAGCAGGCGGGCGACACGGCCGTACACATCCATGAGCGCCAGACTTTCGATCTTGCGGTCGGCGGTGCGCAGGCGCGCCACC
The DNA here is from genome assembly GCA_041639545.1 of Methyloversatilis sp. Lineage (GTDB taxonomy): Bacteria > Pseudomonadota > Gammaproteobacteria > Burkholderiales > Rhodocyclaceae > Methyloversatilis. Next base: position 7,260 of record JBEQBZ010000016.1, read on the forward strand.
AGGTTGCGCATGATGAACATCGATACTTCGAAGTTCTCCTGCAGCACCCGCTTGAAATCGCTCTTGGCGATCACGATCAGATCGCTGGGCACCACGGTCACCACGGTGGCGGAGCGCGGATTGTCATCCAGCACGCCCATTTCGCCGAACAGTTCGCCCGGACCGAGCATGGACAGGATGACTTCGCGACCTTCCTCGTCGCTCACCAGCACCTTGAGACTGCCGGAAAGCACCAGATATACGAAATCGGTCTTGTCACCAGCGCGTACCACGATGGAACCACGCGGCACTCGCCGCATGTTCGAAACCTTGGCAATGGGCTCCAGGCTCGCATCAGCCAGACCGCTGAACATCGAAAACGTCCGCAGAGCGGTAATTGAAACGGGGTGAGCCGTTACCATCAAAAGACCTCCTGATACGGGCATGCCGGACGGGGCGACAGGCTGCGCCGCTTTGAATGGATCGTCGCGCCTGTGGTCGGTGCCGAGGGCCGCGCCAATGCGCCCCTTCGACGGGATCGAGCCACAAACACTGAAGCGGCCCTGATTATAGGTAGTTTTTCACGGCGGAAACAAACTGACCCATTATCTGTCACCTGTATCGGTCCTGACTCACCTGAACTTGAGCCCGGGCAGCCGATGCAGGTCGGCTCGCTATAATCGCCCGACTCCTTTTCAATACAACGAACGGAATTCCGCCATGGCTGTACGTCATTCCCGCCTGCTCATTCTCGGTTCGGGCCCGGCCGGCTACACCGCCGCCGTCTATGCCGCCCGTGCCAACCTCAAGCCAGTGCTCATCACCGGCCTGGCGCAGGGCGGTCAGCTGATGACCACCACCGACGTGGATAACTGGCCGGCGGACGCCGACGGTGTCCAGGGCCCGGACCTCATGTCCCGCTTCCAGCGCCACGCCGAGCGCTTCGAAACCGAAATGGTGTTCGACCACATCCACACCGCGCACCTGAAGGAAAAGCCGATCCGTCTGGTCGGCGACAGCGGCGAGTACACCTGCGACGCACTCATCATCGCCACCGGCGCCAGCGCCAAATACCTCGGTCTGCCGTCGGAAGAGGCGTTCGCCGGCAAAGGCGTGTCCGCCTGCGCCACCTGCGACGGCTTCTTCTACCGCAACCAGGACGTGGCGGTGATCGGCGGCGGCAATACCGCGGTCGAAGAGGCGCTCTACCTGTCGAACATCGCGCGCCACGTGACCGTGGTGCATCGCCGCGACAAGTTCAAGTCCGAGAAAATCCTGCAGGACAAGCTGTTCGAAAAGGAAAAGCAGGGCAAGGTCACCATCCGCTGGAACAGCACGCTGGACGAAGTGCTGGGCGACAAGACCGGCGTGACCGGCATGCGCATCAAGTCGACGCAGGACGGCAGCACCGAGGAGGTCGCGCTCGCCGGCGTGTTCATCGCCATCGGTCACCAGCCCAACACCCAGCTGTTCGAAGGCCAGCTCGAGATGGAAGGCGGCTATCTGGTCACCCAGGCCGGCCGCAACGGCAATTTCACCGCCACCAGCATTCCCGGCGTGTTCGCGGCCGGCGACGTGCAGGATCACATCTACCGGCAGGCGGTCACCAGCGCCGGCACCGGCTGCATGGCGGCCCTGGATGCCGAACGCTATCTGGACAGTCTCGGCCTGGCCTGAGTGCGGTCGCAAGACCCGCTCCATGTCATCGAAGAAGCGGCGCCACCCCAGGGCACCCGCACTGCCCAGCGAGGACGACATCGCGCTGTTCCGGCAGGCGGTGGTCGGCGTACAGCCGATCACCACCGACCGCGTGCTGCTCGAACTGCCGCCGCCGCGCGCCTGGCCAGCGCAGCGCGAAGCCGACGACCTGTCCGTGCTGGCCGAATCGATACGCGGCCCGCTGTCGATCGACCTCAGGCTTGAGGGCGGCGAAGAGCCGTCCTTCCTGCGCGCCGGGCTGACCCGGCAGGTGCTGCGCGACCTGCGCCGCGGGCGCTGGGTGTCACAGGGCCAGATCGACCTGCACGGTGCGACGCGCGACGTGGCGCATGACCTGGTGGTCGAATTCCTGCACGACGCGCACCGCCGCGGCATTCGCTGCGTGCGGCTGATACATGGGAAGGGGCTGGGATCTCCCGGACGGGAGCCGGTACTGAAAGGACTGGTGCTGCGCTGGCTGATGCACCGGCCGGAGGTGCTCGCCTTCTGTCAGGCCCGGCCGCACGAAGGCGGCGCCGGTGCCCTGATGGTGCTGCTGAAGCCGGCCACGCGCGAGTAGGCAGACAGCGCGCCGCCGGCCTCGGCGGAATCAGATTGCCGCTTCGCCCGCTTCGCCGGTGCGGATGCGGATCACCTGCTCGACAGACATCACGAATATCTTGCCGTCGCCGATCTTGCCGGTGCGGGCCGCCTTGATGATGGCCTCCACCGCCTGTTCGACCGTCTCGTCAGCGACGATGACCTCGATCTTGATCTTGGGCAGGAAGTCGACCACGTACTCGGCACCGCGGTACAGCTCGGTATGACCTTTCTGGCGGCCAAAACCCTTCACCTCGGTCACGGTAAGACCGGTCACCCCGACTTCGGACAGACCTTCGCGGACTTCGTCGAGCTTGAACGGCTTGATGATTGCTTCGATTTTCTTCATGGGACGCTCTCCTCGCTGAGGCCGCGAAGTATAAAGGTTCGGACGCCTCATCAGGGGGCAATTCAGGCGTTCGGCTCAGCCAGGTAACGCCGGTGTCCGCGCCGTCATGCGGCGCGGGCATCGTCTGCAGGTCCCGAACCCCGCCTGCCCGTGCCCTCAAGACCGGTGTCTCCGCTACCGATAACTTCCCATACGTCAGATGATGTGGAGATCCGGATGAAAGGGATGGTATTTACCGAGTTCATCGACATGGTGGAACAGCGTTACACGCCTGAGCTGATGGACGCCGTGATCGAAGCGGTTGCCCCGCCAAATGGCGGCGCCTACACCGCCGTCGGCCAGTACGACCACCGCGAACTGGTGAACATGGTGATCGAGCTGTCGGCCCGCACCGGAGCACCGGTGTCCGATCTGGTGAAAACATTCGGGGAGTACCTGTTCGGGCGCTTTCACAAGGGCTATCCCCAGCTTTTTTCCGGCATGAAGGACGCCTTCCAGATGCTGTCCAGCATCGAATCCATCATCCATCCGGAAGTACGCAAGCTCTATCCGGATGCCCGGCCACCGCATTTCGACATCGGTGGCGATGGCGTGAACACGCTGGAAATGACCTACCGTTCGGACCGCCATTTCGGCGATCTGGCAGAAGGCCTCATCCGCGCCTGCATCGCGCATTTCGGCGATCGGATCACGATCCGCCGCGAAGAACTGCAGGTAGCGTCCGGCAGTGCGATCCGCTTCACGCTGACGCGCGACGGGGCATGAACGAAGAGGATTCAGAGAAAAAGCTGGCGCTGTACGAGCGCCGGCTGGCTCGCGAACGTGCGGCACGTCTTGCGGCGGAAAAGCTGCTCGAAGACAAGGCACGCGAGCTGTTCGACAGCAACGAGGCATTGCGCGGGCTCACCGCCACGCTGGAGGCCCAGGTCGAGGAACGCACCCGTAATCTCGCCGCTGCACTGGCGCGAGCGGAACAGGCAGACCGCGCCAAATCGGAGTTTCTGGCCACCATGAGCCATGAGATACGCACCCCGATGAACGGCGTGATCGGCATGGCCCAGTTGCTCTCTTCGTCGTCGCTCGACGACGAGCAGACCGCCTACGTCGATACGCTGCTTGATTGCGGCAACACCCTGCTCGGCCTGATCAGCGACATCCTCGACTTCAGCAAGATCGAGGCCGGCATGCTGGAACTCGACCCGCAGCCCTGTCTGCTGACCGAAGTGCACGACAGCGTGCTGTCCATCAACCGGACCGCAGCGGAAGCGAAAGGGCTCGCGCTCGCTGTTGAATCAGCCTTGCCGCCCCATCTGCACATCGAGATCGACGCACTGCGACTGCGTCAGGTACTGGTGAATCTGGTGGGCAACGCGGTCAAATTCACCCGCCTGGGCCGGGTGACGCTGAGCGTGCGTGCCAGCGCGATGGACGATGGGGGCGAAGCGCTGGAGTGGGCCGTCAGCGATACCGGCATCGGCATCGCGCCGGACAAGCTGGACCGGCTGTTCCGCCCGTTCTCGCAGGTCGATGGCTCGACCACTCGCACCTACGGCGGCACCGGCCTGGGGCTGGCCATCAGCCAGCGACTGGTGAACGCGATGGGCGGCCTGATCGAGGTCGACAGCGAGCCAGGCGCCGGCAGTACCTTCCGCTTCCGACTTCCGCTGTCGGCCACGATAGCGTCGCTTGTCGGCCCCCTCGAAGACGTCGGTGCGGAAGCCGATCTCCGGCAGCTGAACGTACTGATTGCCGAAGATAACGAGATCAACCGCCTGGTGCTGCTGCGCCTGCTCGAACGCCTGGGCATGCACGCCACGCTGGCCTGCGACGGGAAAGAGGCGGTGAGTCTGTGCAGCCTTCGGTCCTTCGACGTGGTGCTGATGGACATGTCCATGCCCGGCATGGACGGCCTCGAAGCCACCCGCATCATCCGCAGTTGCGGCGCGCACCAGCCGCGCATCATCGCGCTGACCGCCAATGCGTTTGAAAGCGACCGCAAGGCCTGCCTTGAGGCCGGCATGGACGACTTTCTTGCCAAACCGATCGATGCCCGGTTGCTCGCGCAGAAACTGTCGCGCACGGCACGGGCATCCGAATGCTGATCAGAACTCGTCGGCGTAGCGGTTGGTGATCGGGTAGCGCCAGTCCTTGCCGAATCCGCGTTCGGTCACCCGCACACCGGGCGGTGCCTGCCGGCGCTTGTACTCGTTGCGCCGGAGCAGACCGATCACGCGGCGCACGTCGGCCTCGGCGAAACCGCGCGCGATGATTTCGCGCGGCGATTCGTCGCGCTCCATATAGGCTTCGATAATGGCATCGAGCACCGCGTACGGCGGCAGGCTGTCCTGGTCGGTCTGGTCCGGGCGCAGTTCGGCCGACGGCGCGCGGGTCAGGATGTTGTCCGGAATGTCGTGCCGCACGCTGTTGCGCCAGTCGCACAGGCGATAGACGAAGGTCTTGAAGATGTCCTTGATCACCGCGAAGCCGCCGGCCAGATCGCCGTACAGCGTCGAATAGCCCACCGCCATTTCGCTCTTGTTGCCGGTGGTGAGCACGATGGCGCCAGTCTTGTTCGACAGTGCCATCAGCATGATCATGCGGGCGCGGGCCTGCACGTTCTCTTCGGTGGTGTCGGCGGCGGCGTCGCCGAACAGCGGCTTCAGCATCTGTTCGAAGGTGGCCATGGCCGGCGCGATCGACACCTCGTCGTACTGCACGCCAAGGTTGTTCACCAGTGCACGCGAATCGTCGAGACTCATCTGTGCGGTGTAGGGCGACGGCATCATGACCGCGCGCACCCGGTCCGCGCCCAGCGCATCGACCGCGATGCACAGCGTGAGCGCCGAATCGACACCGCCTGACAGGCCGATCAGCGCAGACCTGAAACCGTTCTTGCCGAGGTAGTCGCGCACGCCCAGCACCAGCGCCTCGTAACAGTCCTGTTCCACCGTGGACTGCGGCGGCAGCGGCTGCGGCAGCACATCGCCGTCGCGCAGTTCGACCAGCGCGAAATGCTCGCGGCAGTGCGGCGCCCGCCAGGCGACCCGGCCGCTGCGGTCGAGCGCGAACGAGGCGCCGTCGAACACCAGTTCGTCCTGGCCGCCGACCAGATTGCAGTACACGACCGGCAGGCCGGTGGCGGTGACGCGCTCGCCCACCACCTGTTCGCGGGTGACCGGCTTGTTCAGGTGATAGGGCGAGGCATTGAGCACCGCCAGCAGCTGCGCACCCGCCTCCGCGGCGGCTTCGGCTGCACCCGGCTCCCACACGTCGGCGCAGATGTTCACGCCCACCAGCACGCCGGCGATATCGACCACGCACGCTTCGGTGCCGGCATCGAAATAGCGTTCCTCGTCGAACACCTCGTAATTGGGCAGCCGCATCTTGCGATAGGTGGCCTCGACCTGCCCGCCGCGGATCAGGCTGGCGGCGTTGTACAGGCGGTCGTCCTCACGGTGCGGATGCCCGACCAGCAGCGCCAGCCCCGCCGGCGCACTGGCTGCGATGCGGGCGATCTGGCGCGCGCAGGCGCGGTGGAAATCCGGCCGCAGCAGCAGGTCTTCCGGCGGGTAGCCGCACAGCGCCAGCTCGGGCGTCAGCAGCAGATCGGCGCCCTGCTCCGCCGCCCGGCGGGCGGCGTCCAGGATGAGCGCGGCGTTGTGGTCGAGGTCGCCGACCACGCAGTTCAGCTGGGCAACAGCGATGCGGAGCGTGCTCATCGCCTCATTCCATGCGCAGGAAGTGTTCGCGGTAGAACTTCAGTTCGTCGATCGATTCGTAGATGTCGGCCAGCGCCTCGTGACGCTGCGCCTTCTTGAACTGACCCGACAGTTCCGGACGCCAGCGCCGGCACAGTTCCTTCAGCGTCGACACATCCAGGTTGCGGTAGTGGAACCACGCTTCCAGTCCGGGCATGTGGCGCGCGAGGAAACGGCGGTCCTGGCAGATCGAATTGCCGCAGATCGGGCTGGTGCGCTCCGGCAGGTACTGGCTCAGGAAGGCGATCATCTGCGCCTGGGCCGTCGCCTCGTCCAGCGTCGATGCACGCACGCGGTCGGTCAGACCCGACTTGCCGTGGGTGGAGGTGTTCCACTTGTCCATGCCATTGAGCACTTCGTCGGACTGATGCACCGCCAGCACCGGGCCTTCGGCGATCACTTCGAGCTGCGCGTTCGTGACCACGCAGGCCAGTTCGATCACGCGGTCGTTGTCCGGATCCAGACCGGTCATTTCCATGTCCAGCCAGACGAGATGGGAAGGGTCCTGTGCCATAATCGAGAAAATTTCCAAGCGGGATTAATGCGTTCGTCCGAACGCGGAGCGGCCCGATTTTGTCACACTCGCGTGACCTGGACTGAGTCTAAATACAGTCCCGGCACCCAGTCTGGCAAATACGTCGGCAATCAGTCCGACAACCGTTTCCAACCCGAGGCCACCCCATCATGCTGACCGAAATCTTCGTCATCGCCCTCGTGCTGACCAGCGCCGTGCGCCTGTGGCTGGCCACCCGCCACCGCTCGCACGTGGCCGCCCACCGCGGCGAGGTGCCGCTCGCCTTCCGCGATGCCATTCCGCTCGAAGCCCACCAGAAAGCGGCCGACTACACCGTCGCCCGCGCCGGGCTGGCGCGCACCGACGTAATCATCGGCGCGCTGTGGCTGGCGGTGCTGACGCTGGGCGGTGGCCTGCAGTGGATGTTCGATGTCGCCACCGGTCTGGCCGGCAGCGGCATGCTGCGCGATCTGGTGTTCATCGGCATCGTCACCTTCGCCTCGTCGCTGATCGACCTGCCGGTGCTGCTGTGGCGCACCTTCGTGATCGAACAGGGCTTCGGCTTCAACAAGATGACGCTGGCCATGTTCTTCGGCGACCAGATCAAGCACGGCCTGGTCGGCGCCGCCATCGGCGCGCCGGCGGTGGCCGCGGTGCTGTGGATCATGGGCAGCCTGGGCAGCGCCTGGTGGGTGTGGGCGTGGGCCTTCTGGCTCAGCTTCAGCCTCGCGCTGATGGTGATCTACCCCACGTTCATCGCGCCGCTGTTCAACAAGTTCGAACCGATGCCGGCCGGCGAACTGCGCAGCCGCATCGAAGCGCTGCTGGAACGCTGCGGCTTCCGCTCCGAAGGCCTGTTCGTGATGGACGGCTCGCGTCGCTCGGCGCACGGCAACGCCTACTTCACCGGCTTCGGCAAGGGCAAGCGCATCGTGTTCTTCGACACCCTGCTCAACCGTCTGGGCGCGGACGAGATCGAAGCGGTGCTGGCGCACGAACTGGGCCACTACAAGCACCACCACATCTGGAAGCGCGTGGGCTGGATCGCCGCCGGCAGCTTCGCCTTCTTCGCGCTGCTCGGCTGGCTGGTCGATGCACCGTGGTTCTTCGCCGAGCTGGGTGTCGCTGACCCGGCCAGCTGGGGCCATGCGATGGCGCTCACGCTGTTCGCGCTGGTGATTCCGGTGTTCAGCTTCCCGCTGTCGCCGCTGCTCAAGCTCATGTCGCGCAAGCACGAATTCGAGGCCGACGCCTACGCCGTGGCGCAGACCCGTGCCGACTGGCTGGTCGCCGCGCTGGTCAAGCTGTACCGCGACAACGCGTCCACGCTGACGCCGGACCCGCTGTATTCGCAGTTCTACGATTCCCACCCGCCGGCCGCGCTGCGCGTGGCCCGGCTGCAGTCCGCCTGATCCATGACCCGACAAGAACTTGCACAACAGCAGTGTGCGCCGCAGAAAGGCGCGCACCGCCGCATCGAGGGCGAAGCGCTCGCCCTCGCCCTGAAGGACCTGCACGGCTGGATCGAGGCCGACAAGCACCTCGCGAAGGACTTCCAGTTCGGCGATTACGATCAGGTGGTGAACTTCGTGAATCAGGTGGCGGCGATCGCGAAGGCGCAGGACCACCACCCGGACATCATGTTCGGCGCCAACCGCGTGCGCGTGGTGTTCACCACCCACAGCGTGCGCAGCATTTCGATCAACGACCTCATCTGCGCCGCCCGCATCGAAGCGATGCGCGACGCCGGCTGACGGTTTGAAGAAGAGCGCCCAGCCAGCCGCCCGCATCGTGTCGGCCCACGGCCGGCACTACGTCGCCCGGCTGGAGGACGGCCGCGAACTGCAGGCCTTCCCGCGCGGCAAGAAATCGGACATCGCCTGCGGTGACCGCGTGCTGCTCGACATGCAGGGCGAGGACCAGGCGCGCATCGCCGAAGTGCTGCCGCGCAGCAGCCTGCTCTACCGCAAGGACATGTGGAAGCAGAAGATGGTGGCGGCCAATGTCGATCTGGTGGCCATCGTGGTGGCCACCGAACCGTCATTCAGCCCGGAACTGGTGGCGCGCATCCTGGTGGCCTGCGAAGCGCAGCAGGTCGATGCGCTCATCGTGCTGAACAAGTGCGATCTGGGCGCGGCCCTGCCGGCCGCCCGCGCCGCACTCGAACCTTTCCGCCGCCTCGGCTACGACGTGCTCGAACTGAGCGCGCTGCAGGGTGCGGACGCGCTGCGCCCCCACCTTGCCGGACGCACCGCGGTCTTCACCGGCCAGTCCGGCATGGGCAAATCGACGCTGGTCAATGCGCTGGTGCCGGACGCCCGGGCCGCGACGCGCGAAGTGTCGCAGGCGCTCGATTCGGGCAAGCACACCACCACTTACGCCAAGCTGTACGACCTGGCCGGCGGCGGCGCGCTGATCGACAGTCCGGGCCTGCAGGAATTCGGCCTGGCCCAGCTCGACGTGAACGATCTCGAACAGGCCTTCCCGGATTTCCGCGCCCATCTGGGCAGCTGCCGCTTCCGCGACTGCGCGCACGACAGCGAACCCGGCTGTGGCCTGCGCGACCACGTGGCACCGGACCGCCTCGCGCTCTACCACCTGCTGCGGCACGAAATCACCACCGCCGCCACGCCGCAGTACTGAACCCGGCCAGCCCTCCGGGGCTGCATGTCCGGTGAGCGCCGCTTACTGCAGCATGAAGGTTTCGTACTCCAGCCGCCCCAGCTTCCGGTCCAGCGCCCACAGGCCCAGCATCAGCGTGAGCAGCACTGACAGCGCGTAGCCGTAGCCGTAGAAGCTGGCGCCCAGCTTGAACGACAGCGCGGTGAAGGCGATGTTGGACAGGCAGAAGAAGCCGCACAGCGCGAGGATGATGCGGCGCTGGTCGAGGTAGAAGAACACGTTCAGCAGCGCCAGCAGCCCGACCTGCAGGCTGGCCGCCAGGGTCTGGATGTAGAGCAGCGGCAGGTTCAGTTCCGAAATGTCCAGCACCGCGAACACCGCCGGACCGGCGACGATGGCGGCCAGCATGGCCAGCGTCTGTATCTTGCCGATCTCGGCCAGGCCCTGACGGATGGACAGCACCATTTCGTCGCGCATGTCCTCGATGTATTCGAGCGAACCGCCGGTGCGCACCGCGTCGAAGAAGCGGTCGTAGTACTCGACGAAATCGGTTTCGATGCGCACCAGAAACACCGCCATGCCCGGAATGATGGACAGATAGGCCATGAACACCGGCAGATCGTAGATGACCGACGCGCGCAGCGGCCCGATGATGGCGTCCGACGTTTCCGGCCAGCTCCAGAACATGAACTTGTCCACCCAGACACCGAGGTTGTACAAGAGGCCGATCAGCATGAGCGAGGGGTAGCGGGTTTCCGCGCGCGCGAACTCGTAGGAAATGGTGAGTCGCGAACGGTAGTGCCAGGCGGTGATGAGCCACATGCCGATGAACAGCACGAAGTGGCCCAGCACGAAGCCGCCGAGCAGACCTTCCAGCCCCCAGGGACGCGCCAGCAGCGCGGTGATGACGGTCACCGCATAACCCAGCGCGTACAGCAGCAGGATGGCGCGGTACATCTTCAGGCCGGACAGGAAGATGGTGGCCACCCAGATGCCGCACAGCAGTACGAAGCCGGACAGCATGAGCAGCCGGTAGATGACCGGCAGCCCGGTGAACAGCGTGAACGCCAGCAGCAGCCCGAGCACGCCGGCCACGCCGATCACCCACAGCAGCAGGCCGTTGAAGTTGGACATGACCAGATCGTCGCGCTTCTCGAACAGGCGGTCCGAAATGAAGCGGGTGAAAGCCAGCTGCACCAGGCCGGTCAGGATGAGCGAACTCGAGATCAGATAGGTGACCGACACCTGGAACTGGGTGATCAGGAATTCCGGCACCACCACCGCACGCGACAGCAGACCCACCATCAGGATGCCGACGATGGACAGCACCCACGGCCCGGAGCCGATCACGCCGGCATAGCTGTAGGCCTGCACCAGCCCGAGCAGGCTGTCCTTCTTCAGCAGCTTGCGCAGTTCGAAACCGATGCCGGCCATCAGCGCGCTCCGTGTTCGAAGGGGCAGGCGCCGGCGCGGCGCGTATCGCGTTCGAGCGCGCCGGCATACACCTCGCGGTAGCGGTCGAACATCAGCGTATCGGCGTAGTACCGCTCGACCCGCGCGATGCCCGCCTGCTGCGCCGCCTGCCAGGCGGCGCCGTCGTTGAGCAGATCCAGCGCGGCGTCGGCCAGCGACTGCGGGTCGGCGATGCCCACCACCCGGCCGGCCGCACCCAGTGCCTCGTCCTCCGCCCCCAGCCCGTGCATGAGCTGGCGGCAGGAGCCGACGTCGGTGGCCACCGCCGGCACGCCGGCGGCAAAGCCCTCAAGCAGCACCAGCGGCAGCGCCTCGGAAATCGACGACAGCACCACCAGCCCGATCTTCGGCATCAGCTCGTCGATCTTCTGCATGCCCAGAAAACGCACGTTGTCGGTCAGGCCCAGGCTATCGACCAGATTGCGGCACTCCTCGGCGTAGGCCGGATCCTCGTCCGCCGGGCCGGCGATCCAGCCCTGAGCTTCGGGCATCCGGTTCACCACACGGCGCATCGCGCGCACGAAGGTCTTGATGTCCTTGATCGGCACCACGCGGCCGATCAGGCACAGCACCGGCGGTACTTCGGCCGGCCGCTGCGTGCGCAGCGGCGCCAGCCGGCCGATGTTCACGCCATTCGGAATGTTGCGGGTGCGCGCTGCGTCGGCGCCGTCGGCGATCTGGCGCAGCCGGTTGGTTTCGTACAGCGCCACGATGGGGTCGGCCGCCGCGTAGGTGAGCCGGCCCAGCCATTCGAAGAAGCGTATCCAGAGCTGGCGGAAATAGCTCAGTTCGGACGCGTCCTTCTGGAACACGTTGCGGTTGTCCCGTATCCATTCGTTCTGGTACAGGTCGATCTTGCGTTCCTTGGTGTAGATGCCGTGTTCGGACAGCACCAGCGGCCGGCCGGTCGACTGCGCCAGCAGCGCACCGAGAAAGCCGGCGTAGCCGGTGGATACGCTGTGATAGACCCGGGCCGGCACCAGCGTGTGCGCGATGCGGGCCAGCTGCCACAGCGGCTGGTGCATGATGCGCACGGTCCAGAAGTAGTCCACGAAGCTGGGGTCGCTGCAGTAGGTACGGTAGCGCTCGGTCACCACCTCCCATGAAGCCTCGCTGCGCAGGAAGGCCTCCAGATCGATGCGGCCGCCGGGCGCAATGTCGCGGCAGGCTTCGCCGAACAGCGACAGCACGTCGGGTGCGCCCTCTCGGCCACCGCCGCGGCGGAAGGCGTCGTGCAGCGACGCCATCTGCGCAACCGCCTGCGTGTCGCCCTGCTGCCCGCGCTTGCGCTCGTGCGCGGTGGCCACCGCGCCGAGGTCGTCATGCAGGTAGTGGGTTTCCAGATGCACCACGTTGTCCGGCAGCGCGTAGCGCATGTCGCCGTAATCGCTGCGCCGGCTGCCGATGAACACCACGCCGAAGCGCAGGTCCGGGAAGGCGCGGATGATCTGGTTCACCCAGCTCGACACGCCGCCCGCCACATAAGGGAAGGTGCCTTCGAGCAGCAGCGCGACATCGACGCCCTCGGGCGCGCGGCGGATCACTTCGCTCATGCCTGCCCCCAGAATTTCAGCACCGGCTGCAGCCTCGACAGCCCTTCCCAGTCCTGCATTGACTGCAGCAGCGTACGTACGCGCGAAAAATCGCGGCGAGCGAACGCCAGTTCGGCCAGATAGGGCACCACGCGCGACGCCGGCAGGCCCAGTTCGCGCGCGCGCTGATAGGCGGCATCCGCCTCGTCCAGCCGGCCGATCTGCTGCAGCAGCCGGCCATGCTGCAGGTGCAGCGCCGGATTGTCGCGCAGCGTGGCCAGCGCGGTTTCAGTGTGACGCAGCGCCTCGCCCACCGCGTAGTCGAGCAGATCGCCCTGCACCAGCCCCTGGTAAATCAGTTCCCAGTACAGCGCGGCGAGCTGCTGTGCCAGCCGGCTGCGTTCGTCGTCGCTGCGGCAGGCGGCCAGTTTCTGGCGCGCGGCATGGATGTCGGCATTGAGCCGCTTTTCGCGGTTGTCCAGCAGACCGTAGGCCAGCAGACGCAGATCGTCTTCGGCGTCACCCAGCAGTTCGCGCAGCACCGGCGAACCGATGCGCGACGGCGCGTGCGACAGCGCCACCATGGCGCGCAGCCGTTGCGGCACCGGAGCCCGATCGTTCTTCAGGAACTGACGCACGCCGGCCTGGCGGAAACCGGCGCCGGATTTCTCGCTGCTTTCGTGAATATCCAGATCCGGCAGCCGCACCGCGGAAAAGCGGCTGGGCGCCTCAAGCCGCGGCAGCAGATGGCGCACCAGCGCACCGACCAGCACACCGACGAAGCCGAGCACCGGCACGAAGAAAATGCTGCAGAACAGCAGCGACAGCACGCTCAGCCGCGGCTTGGAGCGCGACAGCGGAATCAGCAGGTAGACCGCCAGCGCCAGCAGCAGGCTGGCCGGCGCGTGGGCCGCAAGATAGGTAAACAGCGCGAGGTCGGGCGACTCGATGCTGCCCAGCCCGTAGAAGGCGGTCAGTTCCGCCAGCAAGGCGGCGAAGGCAAGCTTGCTACTGCCCATCGGACACTCCGAGCAGACGGCCCAGCAGATCAGCAGGCGCCTCCCTGTCCAGCATGCTGATGCGGCTGCCGACGCGGCAGTGGTCCAGTCCACCTCCACGATGCTGGGTCAGCCAGTTGTCGATGCGCGCGAGATATCCCTCGACCGCGGCCGAACCGGCCAGCGGCATCAAGGTGAGCAGGCGGGCGCCATCGGCACGTTCGACCCGCCACACCACGTCGAGCGAACGCTGTATGCGAGCGATCTGCAGCGCCAGATCCTGCCCGCTCTCGCCAGCCGGGAAGCTGAGCATGACCAGCGCACTGCTGACACCTGATTCTGTGCGCACCCGCCACATGCGTGCCATCTCGAACGCGAAGTCCACCGGGCATTCCGGCTGGCGTGCCCGCAGCGGCGCGGCCAGTGCGCTGGCCGAAAGGCCGTCGGCGTAATAGCCCAGCAGCAGATTGAGCATCTGCAGCGTTTCGTCGTGCAGGGCGAAAAACGGCATGCGCTCGACCACCAGCAGTGCGCACGCCTCGCCATCGAGGCGGGTCAGCGGCGCGACCACCAGATAGCGCGAGCCGCTGTGCGCGGCATCGCCGTCCAGCGCAACGTGGGCAAGACGGCCGTGTTCGAGGGCGAAACGGACCAGCGGGTCGCCCTCGTCCAGTTCGAACGGGCTACCCAGCCAGCCGGGCCGCGCGTCCCGCATCCGGCCATCGGTGTCGACGGCAATCAGCGCGGCACGCTCGATCTGACAGTACTGCGCAACCAGTCGCAGCAGGTCGGCCGCACCGGGCAGTGCATCGTCGGCCGTGGCCGGCGACGCTGCCAGCGCACGCAGCCCGACCAGTGCATCGCGCATCGACACCGGTCGCGAAATCAGGTCCTGCTCCAGTCGGTCATGCGACAGGCGCAGCAGATAGTGCTGGTGGGTCAGGTACTCAAGACGCTGTTCGAGGTAGGTCTGCACGCTTTCGGCGCGCCTTACGCGCCCGCGCCACAGCGACGAGAACTCGCCGCAGATCATGACCGTGATGAGCCATCCCAGAAAGTAGAGCTTGGGCAGTTCGCCCAGCGCAACGCCGATCTCGGCGAACACGAACCAGGCGGAGAACAGCAATGCACTGCCTGCCAGACCGGGGACCGGGCCATAGCGCAGCGCCACCAGTACCGGGCCCAGCCAGACCCACGCGAACTGCGAGCGCAGGAAAAAGGGGTCGAGCGGATTGAGCCAGAATGCAAGCAGCAGCGCGAGCGTCGGAACAGCCACGGTTTCCGCCAGCGCTGCCGTGCCCGCACCCGAACCGGTCGGTGTGAAACGCGCGAGCAGGCGCCGCCACAAGGTTTCGTCCTTGCGACGTATGACCGGTTTCTCGCCGGGCAGACGGGCGTTGTTCATTTGAGCGCGGGTACCAGCAGCGACTTGATCAGTTCCTGCGCCACGCCGGACAGCGATTCGCGGCTCCAGCCACTCTTGCCACCGACACCGCTCCACACGACGCGGCCGCCCTCGACCTCGACGATCTGCAGGGCGACGCCGACCGCCGGTTCGCCATCGACACCGACCTTGTAGCGCCATTCGTCGACCGTTCCGGTCACCGCATAGCGCGCGCCCCGCGCACGCGCCCACTCGAGCGCCCTCGCGTCGTCCCTGCTCTGTCCGGTCTCGAACAGGTTGTCGCGCTGAAGCTCCGACGGGTAGCGCTGAAGGCTGGCCACTCCCAGCGCACGCAGCAGGTTCTCGGTCACCGCCTCGGCCCGCTGACCGGCGAACGGCGTCTCGGTCGCATTGGTGAATGGCAGCACGACCCAGGCGGCGGTCTTGTCGGCGCCGGAAGGTGCCGAATGGTCGATCACCGCGCAACCGGCAAACAGTGATACGGAGGCCACGAGGGCGCAGAAGAGCTTGATCAGGTGTTTCATGCGAACGCTCCCGGTTCAGAAAAACAGTCGGTAATGCAGTGCGAATTCGGTGGTGCGCGCGAAGATGCCACCACCGCCCTTGTCCTGTCGCCAGGACAGCGAAAAATGATCGGTGCCGAGCACGCTGCCCGCCACGCCAAGCGATACGTCGTAGCCGGCACCGGCCACGCTGTTGTTGGATGCGCCGATCGAACCGAAGGGCCGCAGCGCCTTCGTGTAGTCGCGCAGCAGGCGGATGTTGTGGGTGAGTCGCACGCCCTGCAGCGTGAAGCTCTGCGGCCGCAGCGCAGTGGCATCCAGCCCGCTGCCGGCAAACAGCCGCTGCCGGAGCTCGACCGCGCGTGCGTCCGCGAGGTCGATATCGGACGGACTGAACTGATAGCCGGCGACATAGGCGCTGACTTCAAGATCGGGCAGTTCGGTGCGGATGGCATGCGCGGCCTCGACCTGCCACAGCCGGCCACGGCCGACATCCAGTCCGTTCTGCGTCTGATATCGATAGTGACCGATCTGCAGGCCGATGCGGTCGTAGCGGGATACCCGGTAGGCTGCGCGCAGATCGATCTGGTCACGCATGCCGGCCACCCGCAGACCGAGATTCTCGGTCGCCGGCATGTTCAGCCCCACGCCGAGCGAGCCGCTCAGCCTGTGGTCGATGCGCTGCTCGCGCTCGATCAGCACAGGATGGATGGTTTCAAACCCGTCGCGCTGTCCGACCATCATCCGCGTCACCCCGTCATCGTGCTCCCAGGCCAATCGCGCAAGCAGATAGCGGCGCTCACCCGGCACCGCGCTGAACTGCACGTTGTCGCCGCGACCGCGGTCAATCGAACCGAACTCAACGCTCATGCGCAGGTCGGGGGCCACGGCCACGTCCAGCGTGGCACCGGTCTGCAGTTCGTCGATGCCACCCAGCGTACGCTGCGCGATATCGAGGTCGAAGCGGTGCGAGAAATCGAGCAGTGCATCCGACAGCTGCAGGTGCAGCGGTGCATCGTCGCGCTGTGCCTCCAGCGTTTCGAAGGCTGCAGTCTGTGCTCGGCGGAGATCACCCACCCGGCGCGCACTGTTGACCCGGTCGTAGCGTGGCAGTCGTTCGTCCCACTGTTCGAGCAGCGCACCGACGGTGGCCACGTCACCCTGCCCCAGTGCGGCGGTAATGTCGGCCCACAGGGGACGGTTCAGGGCACGACCGTACTGGTGCCACAGAAAGCCACGCACCGCTTCGTGCTCGCCGTGATCGATGAACCATGACAGCGCGAGTTCGCGGGCGGCCGGCAGCCACTGTCCGTCGGGGGCGCGGTCCAGGCGCAGTACCTCGCGCAGCAGTGCGTGCGAAGCGTCTCCCGGCTGTTGCGCCCGTGCCAGCCGTACCCGGGCCAGACGCTGGAGCTGTCCGATGTCGTCGGCCGCCACGTCGGTCAGTTTCGGCCGCTCTCTCTGCCAGAGGGCCTGTCGCAGGCGCCAGGCGCGGTCGACGTCCTGATTCTGTTCCAGCGCATCGGCGACATTCATCATCCAGAGGAAGTCTCCGCGCCTGGCGCCAAAGCGCGGCAGCATGTAGCGTTCGAGCGCGATCTGCGGTCTGGACAGCGCCTGCCAGGAGGCGGCCAGCGCATCGTGCAGTGCCGGATCGCGCGCCCAGGCAGACTCGTGGCGAGCCAGCAGTTCGCGCAGCGCATTCACTTCGTTGCCGTCGATCAGCAGCCACAGCAGCGCCGAACGGACATCGGCCGAATCCGGTACCCATGCCAGCGCGGCGCGCAGATCGTCGAAGGCCTGTGCGCGCCGGCCGGCCGCCGAATGCCAGTTCGCGCGCATCTGCAGGAACAGCGGCACTCGCTCGGCATCCGCGGTCTGCGCGGCGCTCATGTCACCGATGATGCGCCCCACGTCCTGCGGACGACCGACCGAGACATAGAGATCCAGCGTGCGCATCAGCCAGTTCCGGTCGCCATAGCGGCGCCAGCCGCGCTCCGCTTCGCGGGCGGCGGCCAGCGGCGAAACGTCGGTCAGCAGTTCGACCAGATCAGCCAGTTCGAAGGCGTCCGAATCGTCGAAGCGTGTCACGCGCTCAAGCACCGCCCGCGCCTTGTCCTCCTGCTGCAGCATCTGGGCAATCGAGGCGTACAGCCGCCAGTAGGCGCGATCTTCTTCGCCGGCGACCGACCGGGCCGAATCCAGTGCATCCATGGCTTCATCGAAGCGGCTGTCAATCAGCAGCAGCGCGGCACGACGGGCCGCGCGCCCGGGCGACGGGCCGGCGAGCGGATCGATGCGGGCAAGCGTGGCCAGCGTCAGTTCGATCTCGCCCGCCCGCTCGGACAGATCGGCCAGCGCCTGCAGCGCAGGCAGCGGATGCGTGGCGGTGCCCGCCAGCTTCTGCAGGAAGACGATGCCGTCCTGCGGCCGGCCAAGCCGTTCGTACACCGCGATGATTTCACCCATCAGCCGGGCGTCGTCCGGATTGCGTCTGAGCCTGCGCTCCAGTGCCGGCAGCAGGGCATCGTCGTCGAGCAGGCCCGGCGCCAGGCGCAGTACGGCGTCCCATGCCTCCTCCCGACCGGTGCGCGCCGCAATCACGCGCCAGTGATCCAGTGCGTCCTGGGGTTTGCCCGCCCACTCGGACACGCGCGCCAGCCGTTCGCGCCAGATCATGCTGCCGGGCGCCTGACGCACCGCCGAAGCTGCGACGCGCCGGGCATCGTCCAGCTGACGGTTGCCGACGAAAGCTTCATACCCCAGGGTGTAGATGCGGTCGTCAAAGGGCAGCTCCGGCGCACCCGCCGCATTCACGCGACGCACCTGGACATCGAATCCGGCCTGCGCCAGCATGGCGCGCCGCATCTGCTGTTCAAGCGACAGTCTCAGCATCTGCCGGGCGTAGCGCGCGGCAGCCTCTGGGCGATTGGCGGCGCGTGCCAGCGTGACCAGGAAGTACAGCACCTCGGTGTCATGAGCCAGTTCGCCGATCTCACGATCCGCAACATCCAGCGCCTGATCGAACAGCATGCCGGCCTGAAGCGTACGCAAGGTGTTCAGAAACAGTTCGCGTCGCTTCAGAGGGTCAGTCTCCAGGCCCCGCTGCAGCAGCAGCATGCGCGCCGACTTCTCGTATTCGCCGTGCGCCAGCAGTTCGCTGGCCGCCATCCCGTATATCTTCGGGTCGGTAGCCTTGCCGTCGCGCCGGAACCGGGTGATCAGTTCCAGCGCAAGCAGTGCCTGACCGCGGCCGAGCGCGCGCTGAGCGAGCGACATCCGGTTATCGTCGGTCAGACCGTCGATCTGCACCGCTGCCCGCAGGCGATCGGGCAGTTCGGCTTCAAGTTCGGCGTGGCGCTCGGAGCCGGGCGGCGATGAGAGCAGTTCGTTCTCGTAAAGCGTCCATTGCACCCAGTGCGCTTCGGCCAGGATGGCCGGATTGCCGTCACCTTCAAGCAAGGGCGCCAGATCGGCACGTGCCCGCTCGAAATCACGCCGCGCGAGAGACTGGCGGACCAGCGCAAGGCGCAACTCGGCATTGCGCGCATCGGTGCGCAGAAGGTTGTGCAGATAGGCGATGGTGAGCGCATCGCCGCGCGTGGCGGCAAGCGTGTACTCGACCAGCTTCTGGTACGGGTACAGGACTGCCAGCAGCACGCAGACCAGCCCTGCGATGCCGGCGAGCACGTGAGGCGCCACCAGGCGCGGCCGCTCACGCAGCGCGGCAGCGTAGCTCGATCGTCGCAGCATGGGCATCCAGTCGGAAACGGCTCAGCGCGCCGTCGCGGTGCGTCGGCGAGAGCGGGCGTCCCTGCACGCTGACGGTGCAGTCACGCGCATCGGCAAACGTGAACTCGAGCGGCACGTGCGCGCTCAGTTCAAAGCGGGTGACCGCCGCTTCGCGCGTCATCGAAACGATACGGCCATTCGCGTCGGCCAGCACGGCCGGGCGCCGGTCAACACCGGCGAAGCGCAGCGATGCGTCGGTACCGCTCAGGTGGATGTAGCGCCCCTCCTGCCCCTCTCCGTAGCCGGCAATGCCGGAGGACGCGACGAGGTCCGGCACGCCCAGTGCGGCCGGAGAGCGCAGCGTGCGCAGCGCCACGGCATTGCGCACGAGAATGCGCTCGCCATCGAGCGAGCGGGCCAGAACCAGATCGTTGAAGTTCATCGCGATGCGCGCGTACTCGCTCGGAAACACCGGGTGAACCGGCGTCGACAGCGCATGCCGATACACCGCGTGCAGGGCCTTGAGCGCCGCCAGCTTGCTGGCCGAGTACGTGTGGTAGTAGATGTTGAGCGGCTTGAGGCGGCGCGGCGTACCGGTGCGGTCGAAAGTTTCCCTCACGTGTCCGAAGCCATAGAAGGGACCGGTCCACAGATTGGTGAATACGTTCTCGTTCATGATCGGCGCATGCACATGGAAATACCGCCCCTGCCAGGTGCCCAGCGCCGAAATCGCGGTCAGACTGGGATAGAGGCGACGGGCCACCGTATTGCCACCGTTCATCTGCACCATGCCCAGACGTTCCACCTGTTCCAGCGCCGCTTCGGTCGGGGCAGCGTCGCCGCTCCACAGCATGAGCCCGACCGGCTTGCCCGGCGGTGCGAGCCGCGTGCGGATGTAATCCACCGAACCGGCGATTTCCCGTTCCAGGCTGGGCACATAGTTGTCCGGTGCCAGCGTGTAGCCCTGAAGCGCCTCTTTCACCTCGCCGCGATCCACGGCGTCCCAGTAGAACGGATGGGTATAGCTGTGCGATGCGATCTCGACGTGCGGCAACGCGAACATGCGGCGTGCCACCGCCTCCATTTCGGCCGATTCCTTCGCGTACGGTCCGTCGGGACTGACCTCGATCTCGATCACCGACATGGCATGCGGCACCCGGTAACGGGCAAGCACCTCGTCGAGCAGCACTTCGGCGGCCAGCCGTCGTCCCTTCATTTCCGAGCGGGACGGAAAGCCATCGCCATCGATGTGCGCAAAGAACATGCGCCGGCCACTCAGCGTCGTGGTGTCGGGGACCGGCAGCGGTGGCAGCGCCAGTGCCTGGCGTATGAACTCGAAGGGTTCGATGATCCAGCGGGTCTGCTCCTCTTCCAGCGGCAGCACCCTCAGCGCAAACGGGTGCAGCGCAAATCCGCCCCAGGGCATGAGCGCTGCCGCGTCATAGCGCTTACCGCCAGCATCGCTGACGCCCAGCAGCACACGGCTGTCGGACGTAGCCACTCTTATGCGCTCCAGGCGACCGCGCTCGGCGATCGGTGGCGATTCGAAGCCGATCAGCGGGTCACGCGCCGCAATGTCCAGACGGCCACGGGCCGGGCCGACCTCCGCCAGACCGGCCGCCGTCATGAACTCTGCCGCCGGCTGGAAGCCGAACGATCCGAACACCGCCAGACGCGTGCCTTCGCTCATCCGCGCCGACATCCAGCGCGACAGTGCGGCCGCGCGTTCGGCCGGCACATAGCCATCGAACCAGGCCACCACGCCAGCGTACTCTCCGGCCGGCACCTGTTCGGGCAGGCCGTTGCGGACATCGACGTAGTCGGCCACGTACCCGAGGTGATTCACCGGCATTTCGGCATAGCGGTGCGGGCTGGACACGTTGATCCGGGCCGCCTCACCGCCGTTGTAGAGAAACATCACCTTGCGCGGAAGCACTTCGATCAGGCCGACGCCCAGATGGCGCAGGTCACCGTCGGTCACGTAGGGCACGATGCCATGCGCGTGGATGCGCCGCGCGGTGTCTCGCGCCGCATCGCGCGCCGCCGGTGCCACATAGTCGATCGCGATCGGCATCGCGCCGTAGCGGTCGCGTGCCGCAATCAGCTGAGCGAGCAACCAGTCGCGATCACTCTGACTGACCTCGACATAGCGCTTGCGACGCGGATCCCAGCCGCGGTAGAGCGATTCAGCCGCAACCGCGTAGACCTCGCCACGCAGTTCCGGCAGCAACTCGAAACCCCGGTTGAAGATGAGGCGTATGCCAGGGTAGCGAGAGCGCAAGGTACGCACCACATTGATCAGACCCCGCTGCTGGGCCGCAACATCGATACCCTTCACCAGATGATAGGAGTCAAGCGTATCGAGGAAGAAGCCGCGATAGCCGCGCGCCCACAGCGGGCCGACCACTTGGTCGGCAAAGAAGGCCGGCCAGGCGGCCTGCGCCTGATCGATCACCAGCGACTT
Organism: Methyloversatilis sp.; assembly: GCA_041639545.1. Taxonomy (GTDB): domain Bacteria; phylum Pseudomonadota; class Gammaproteobacteria; order Burkholderiales; family Rhodocyclaceae; genus Methyloversatilis. The sequence goes on from JBEQBZ010000016.1 coordinate 28,887, forward strand.
CCACGCGCTGTTCTGGCCGATCTTCCAGTCGTCCGGAATGCGCCCCGCGTAGTCGCGGGTCGGATGTACCTCGCCCACGCTCACATAGGCGAACAGTTCTGAACGACCGCGCTCGCGATAACGCTTCGGGTCGAAGCCATGGCCCGGTTCGATCACGGCGATGTCGAAGGCCTGCATCGCGGCCAGCGGGGCGTCCTTGCCGTAGTGCAGCGCAATCGAGGGCTGATCCGCGGCCCATGCGACGCCGGCAATGCAGCACCACCACACCGTGAGCAGCCGGACACAGCCCCGCCAGAACGCATTCGGGCCGGAAAGTCGGACGGGGAGCAGGTCGAAAGTAGCGTAGCGATGCATCGGTTCGGACGTGCCGTTCAGAAAAGGCGTGAACGGCGCTTGCCAGGGAACCTTTAGCTTGCAGGCTTTTCGACCGCTGAATCGCCGGAAAACAGCTCGATACGGAGGCCTTTCCCGGCCATCTCAGAACCGGAAGGGCCCGCCAAGGAGACACGTCCGCCCAGGTTCATCCGGCCAGCCACGCCGGCGATGGCAAGGCGTGGAACGCTTCGCGCAGGCTTTCGCCCCAGCGGGTGCGGATCATTTCGAAGTAGGCATTGTCGGCATCGATGCGCGTGTGCGAAAACACCTTCAAGGCATCGGTGCGCAGCGCAAGCAGATCCAGGGGCAGGCCGACCGAAAGATTGGACCGTATGGTCGAATCCATCGAGATCAGCGCGCACTTGGCTGCTTCGTCCAGCGTGGTCTCAGGCCGGATGACACGGTCGATGATGGGCTTGCCGTACTTCGCCTCGCCGATCTGGAAATACGGCGTATCACGCGTGGCTTCGATGAAGTTGCCGGCTGCGTAGATCTGGAACAGGCGGGGCTCCTCGCCCAGGATCTGTCCGCCCAGGATGAAGCTGGCGTTGAATTCGATGCCGAATTCCTTCAGCGCCTCGGCGTCGCGCGCATGCACTTCGCGCAGACAGTCACCGACATGCCGTGCCGCCTCGAACAGATTGCTCACCGTGTGCAGACTGACGCCATCGGCGGCGAGGCGCTCGCGCAGCAGGTTCAGCAGGTTCTGGGTGAGCGACAGGTTGCCGGCACTCATGAGCACCAGAACCCGCTCACCCTGACGCTCGAACACGGTCATCTTGCGAAAGGTGTTGATGTGGTCGACACCGGCGTTGGTGCGCGAATCGGACAGGCACACGATGCCCTGATCGAGCAGCATGCCCACGCAGTAGGTCATGGCGGATTTCAGTCAGCGAAAGATTGAAGAAGGGACGGACCGCATCTGCGCGGCCCGTTCATGCAGGCTTCAGTGCGCGTGCACCGACACCCGGGTCAGCGTGCCCTGCACCGCCTCGCCGCCGGCCACACGAACCGGGCAGGCATCGAGGTGGTCGCGTCCGACCGCGAGACGGCAATAGCCGTGTCCGGCCAGCGTACGGTCCAGCACATCCACGCTGACCCAGCCCGCCTCGCCGCCGGCCGCCGGCCCGCTGGCCAGCCACACGTCCACCCAGCTGTGCGGCACCGCCCACTCGCCGGCGGCATCGATCAGATAGCCGCTGACGAAGCGCGCCGGCAGGCCGGCGGCTCGGCAGCAGGCGATGAAGGCGTGGGCGATATCGGCGCTGCAGCCGAAACCCGCGTCGAGCGCGATGGATGCGCCCCCGGGCGGCAGACAGTCCGGCTGATGGCGCACCGCGCCACACACCGCACCGCTCAGGTCCAGCAGTTCACCCACCGTATCACGCCGCGCGCGCAGATGACTGGCCGCCATCGCGTGCGCCTGTTCGTCCGCTTCGGTGAGCCGCGTGCCGGCCAGATAGGACAGCGGCGACAGCGTGCCGGCATCGCGCGGCATCCACGCATCGGCATCGGTCAGCCGCACGGTGCCGCTGACCACGATGGTCAGTTCGCTGTGCGGGCGATCCATCGTAAGCAGATGGCCGACATTGCCGTGCGCGTCGATCGCGCGCCGCGCGCTGCCCGGCGCCTGTACCCGCCAGTTCAGCGGACGCTGGGTCGATTCCTCGCGCGGCGTCAGCCGCAGCTGCTGGATGCTGTAGCTGACCGGGGTGGCGTACTTCACCGTGGTTTCGTGACGGATGTCGAGCAGCATGGCGAACTCCTTAACTTGCGGACATCGGGACCAGAAAGTCGTTGGAAATGCGGTTGCCCAGTTCGTTCACGCGCACGATGAACTGGGTCAGGTACTCATGCAGGCCGCGCGCAAACACGTCCTCGATGCGGCCGAACTTCAGGCTGGCCTGCAGTTCACCGGCACGGCGCTGGGTTTCCTTCGAGCGGTAGTTGGACACCGCCTGCAGGTTTTCGTACACCTCGACCATGCTGGTGCGCAGCGAACGCGGCATCTGCTCGTTCAGGATGAGCAGTTCGGTCACCTTCACCGGCGTGATCAGATCGCGATACACCTTGCGGTACACCTCGAACGCCGACACCGAGCGCAGCAGCGCGCTCCACTGGTAGTAGTCGGCGGCCGCGTCCGGCGGCACCTTGCCATCGACCAGCATGTGATATTTGACGTCGATGAAACGCGCGGTGGCATCGGCCCGTTCCAGGAAGGTGCCGAGCCGGATGAAGTGGAAGGCTTCGTCGCGCAGCATGGTGCCCAGCGTAACGCCGCGCGACAGGTGGGAGCGGAACTTCACCCACTCGAAGAACTCGCCGATCTCGCTGCCGACCAGCTTCCAGCGCGGGTAATCGCGCATCCTGAGCCAGGTGTCGTTGGTGGTTTCCCACATTTCCGAGGTGATGGTGCCGCGCACCGCATGTGCGTTCTCGCGCGCCATGCGCAGGCAGCTCAGGATGGACGACGGGTTGTCACCGTCGAACACCATGAAATCCAGCACCGCCTCGGCGGTCGCCTCGTCGTGCTTGGCCCGGAAAGCCTGTTCCAGCCCGTTGATCGACAGCGTGGCGCCCCAGCCGGCGTCGCCTTCCGGCACCATGGACATGCGGTAATTCACGTCCAGCATGCGGGCGATGTTCTCGGCGCGCTCGATATAGCGCGCCATCCAGTACAGGTGGTCTGCGGTTCGGCTCAGCATGGGAACACCATCCGGTTATCTGCAATCGCGATGAACGAAGCGGGCAGCGCGCATGCGCCGCGCCGGCTCTGTGCGAACGAAGTGAGCGTGGGGGTCATCGCGCCGCCCGCAGGGCCGCCCCAAGGGCGAGCGCAGCCCCCTCGGGGGGGTGAGGCTGGGGTTGCGCGGCGCACTGCGCCGTGCCGGCCGAACGGGCCGGCTGTGCAAAGCCGGCCCTGTTGCGTGAACGAAGTGAGCGTGGGGGTCATCGCGCCGCCCGCAGGGCCGCCCCAAGGGCGAGCGCAGCCCCCTTGGGGGGGAGCGAACGAAGTGAGCGTGGGGGTCATCGCGCCGCCCGCAGGGCCGCCCCAAGGGCGAGCGCAGCCCCCTTGGGGGAGCGAACGAAGTGAGCGTGGGGGTCATCGCGCCGCCCGCCGGGCCGCCCCAAGGGCGAGCGCAGCCCCCTTGGGGGGGAGCGAACGAAGTGAGCGTGGGGGTCATCATCACTCCTCCAGTACCCAGGTGTCCTTGGTGCCGCCGCCCTGCGACGAATTCACCACCAGCGACCCTTCGCGCAGCGCGACCCGGGTGAGGCCACCCGGCACCATGTTGATGTCCTTGCCCGACAGCACGAAGGGCCGCAGGTCGATGTGGCGCGGCGCAATGCCCTGTTCGACGAAAGTCGGGCAGGCCGACAGCGACAGCGTGGGCTGGGCGATATAGCCCTCCGGGTTGTCGGTCAGCAGCTGGCGGAAGCGGGCAATCTCCTCCTTCGATGCACGCGGACCGATGAGCATGCCGTAGCCGCCTGCGCCATGCGTTTCCTTCACCACCAGCTCGTCGAGGTGGGCCAGCACATAGGCCAGGTCCTCCTTCTTGCGGCACATGTAGGTCGGCACGTTATTGAGCAGCGGCTCCTCGTCCAGGTAGAAGCGGATCATGTCCGGCACATAGGGGTAGATGGACTTGTCGTCCGCCACGCCGGTGCCGATGGCATTGGCCAGCGTGACATGGCCGGCGCGATACACCTGCAGCAGGCCGGGCACGCCCAGCATCGAATCGGCGCGGAAAGCGAGCGGATCGAGGAAGTCGTCGTCGATGCGGCGGTAGATCACATCGACCCGCTGCGGGCCCTGGGTGGTGCGCATGTACAGGTGCTCGTCACGCACGAACAGATCCTGCCCCTCGACCAGTTCCACGCCCATCTGCTGGGCCAGGAAGGCGTGCTCGAAATAGGCGGAGTTGTAGGCACCCGGGGTGAGCACGATGACGGTCGGGTCGATCACGCCGGCCGGCGCCACCGCGCGCAGATTGCTCAGCAGCATGTCCGGGTAGTGCTCGACCGGCGCCACCCGGTGACGCGAGAACAGCTCGGGGAACAGCCGCATCATCATGCGGCGATCTTCCAGCATGTAGGACACGCCGGAGGGCACGCGCAGGTTGTCCTCCAGCACGTAGAACTCGCCGGCGCCGGCGCGTACGACATCGACACCGGCGATGTGGGCGTAGATGCCACCGGGCACGTCCACGCCCTGCATTTCGGGCCGGTACTGGCTGTTGGACAGCACCTGCTCGGCCGGAATGCGGCCGGACTTCAGGATGTTCTGTTCGTGATAGACGTCGTGCAGGAACATGTTCAGCGCCTTCACCCGCTGGCGCAGGCCGGCGGCGAGCTGCTTCCATTCCTGCGCCGGGATGATGCGCGGCACGACGTCAAAAGGAATCAGGCGTTCCTTACCCTCTTCCTCGCCATAGACCGCGAAAGTGATGCCGACCCGGTGGAACACCAGATCCGCTTCGGCACGCTTCTGCGCGATGCGCTCGGGCGGAGTTTCAGCCAGCCACTTCTGGTAGCCGGCGTAATGAGCGCGCACCGTGCCGTCGGCGCCGTTCATTTCGTCGTAGATCGAGGACGGATGGACCATGATCGGGTTTCTCGTGTTGTGTGGCGCATTTTTCTATCAGCGAAAAATGTGCCACCCCGGAAACCCTTGCCAGTGCTGGAAACCCTGCGTCGCGCAGGGTCTTGCGCACCAGAGAGGTGCAGGCGCGGAATGCATCTGGTGCAGCCCGCACAAAACAAAACGCCCCGCACGAAGGCGGGGCGTCTGTGCGCGAATGGCGCGGCGTGATCAGAGGCGCTCGATCACTGCGGCAATGCCCTGGCCGCCGCCGATGCACATCGTGATCAGGCCGTAACGGCCGCCGGTGCGCTGCAGCTCGTACAGACACTTGACGGTCAGGATGGCACCGGTGGCGCCGACCGGGTGGCCGAGGCCCACCGCGCCGCCATTCGGATTCACCTTGGCCGGGTCCAGACCCAGTTCGCGGGTGCAGCACATGGCCTGCACCGCGAAGGCTTCGTTGGACTCGATGACCGACAGATCGTCCGCCTTCAGGCCGGCGCGCTGAAGCGCCAGCTTGACCGCCGGGATCGGGCCGGTACCCATGATGGTCGGATCGACACCGGCGACGGCGTACGACACCAGACGGGCCAGCGGCTTGGCGCCAGCGCGGGCAGCCGCACCGGCTTCCATCAGCACCACGGCGCCGGCGCCGTCGTTGATGCCGGAGGCGTTGCCGGCAGTGACCGAACCGTCCTTCTTGAACACCGGCTTGAGCTTGCCCATGCCTTCGACCGACGCGTCACGGCGGAAGTGTTCATCGGTATCGATGACGGTGGTGCCCTTCTTGGTCACCACTTCGAGCGGCGCGATCTGCGACTTGAAGTGACCGGCATCGGTCGCCGCAGCCGCCTTCTGGTGCGAGGCCACCGCGAAGGCATCCTGCTCTTCGCGGGTGAAGCCGAACTGGCTGGCGATGTTTTCGGCCGTGATGCCCATGTGCACCGTGTCGAACGGATCGGTCAGCGCGCCAACCATCATGTCGATCATCTTGGCATCGCCCATGCGCGCGCCCCAGCGGGCGCTCGGCACCAGGTAGCCACCGCGGCTCATCGTTTCAACGCCGGCACCGACCGCGCATTCGGCGTCGCCGAGCTGGATCGCGTTGGCGGCCGACACGATGGCCTGCAGGCCGGAACCGCACAGGCGGTTTACGCCCATCGCGCACGATTCCTTGGACATGCCACCATTGATCGCGACCACGCGCGAAACGTACATGTCACGGGCTTCGGTGTGGATCACGTTGCCCAGCACCAGGTGCTGCGCTTCCTTCGCGTCGACGCCGGCGCGCGCAAACGCGGCCTTCACCACGTGCGCGCCCAGATCGCAGGCCGAAAAATCCTTCAGCGAACCGCCGTAACCACCGATCGGCGTACGCGCTGCACCTACGATCACCACTTCTCTTTTGTCAGCCATCAGAACCACCCTCCCGTAGAAATCAGCTCCCGACATAGCCAGCCAGCGTAAGCAGGCCCAGCAGAAGAAGACAAAATATAAGTGTGCGCCAGACCAGACCGATCGCGCTCTGCATCAGGTCAACATCCGCTTCATCGCCCATGCCCAGTTCAGGCCGGTCGGCGACTTCGCCCAGTTCGAACAGCGGGGCGCCGAGCTTGACACCCAGCGCACCCGCACCGCTGGCGAGCAGGATGCCCGCCGCCTGTTCAGGCCATTTTGCGGCCTGCGTGCGCCAGCAATGCACCGCGTCCTCAAAGTCGCCAACGATGGCGAAGGTCGCTGCAGTCATGCGCACAGGGATGAAATCCAGCCATTCGTACATGTTCCGCGCAAAGCGGCCGAAGGCACCGAATTCGATGTTTTCGCGCCGCGCCCAGGACCACGACAGGCGTTCGGTCAGGCGGTAGATCAGCGGGCCGGTCGGGCCCGGCAGCAGCGCGAACAGCGCCAGCGGCGCAAACACGTGGCGGTGGGCGGCCAGCAGCCCCTGCTCTATCGCCAGCCGCGCGATCTCTTCGGCGCGCATGCGGTCGGTGTTGCGCGACAGCCAGTTGCCCAGTTCGCGGCGGGCCGCTTCGGGGTCGCCCTCGCGCAGCGCGTGGGCAGTGGCTTCGAAATGGTGGCTGAACTGGCGGAAACCCATGGTGACGTAGAGCACCAGCACGTTGAGCACCCAGCCCAGCAGCGGATTGATCCACACCAGCAACAGGTAGAGGAACCACACGGCGGCGACCGGCAGGCCGACCGCGAGCGACCACGCGACCACGCCGTGGCGGGCTTCGCCTGCATTGAGGCGCTGTTCGAACCAGGTCGCGTAGCGGGCAAGCGGCCCGGCGACCACGCGCTCGTAGGACAGCGGCTTGTACTGCTCGATCAGCAGCGCAACGAAAAGGGACAACCAGGTCATTTAAAGCATGTTTGCCGTGCGAGCGTCAGGACGATAACACAGCGAAGCTTGCGGGATCCTTTCAGCGAGGGGCTTTCAGCCTTCCAGCACCTGCTCGGCCAGCGACACGATCATGCCGGCGGTCGCGCCCCAGATGTCGTAGCCCTGCCAGGGCATGGCCCAGAACTCGCGCACCACGCCCTGATGCTCGATGCGCCCGCGCCGCCGGTTGGCCGGGTCGAGCAGGAAGGACAGCGGCGGCTGGAAGGCCTCCGCCACCTCGAAACTGTCCAGTCGCAACGCCAGCGGCGCATGCACCAGCCCGACCACCGGCGTCACCCGGAAACCGGTGGCAGTGATCGCGTATTCGGGCAGGCGGCCGATCAGCTCGACGCAACCGGGCGCCAGACCGATCTCCTCCTCCGCCTCGCGCAGCGCGGTCGCTTCCGGCGACACGTCGCCGGCGTCCACGCGGCCGCCGGGGAAGGCGATCTGGCCCGGATGATCGTGCAGATGAGCGGTGCGCCGGGTAAGCAGCAGCGTGGGCTCGGCACCGCCCAGCACCAGCGGCACCAGCACTGCAGCCGGCGTGTAGCCGGCGTGCAGCGGGTCTGCGGGACGCGCCGGCAAACCTGCCAGCCGCTCGCGCAGCCGCTCGATATGCAGCTCGGACAGCATGCCCGCAGACAACCCGGCAGCCATCAGAAACGCTGCCGGAGCGTCATGACCTGACCGTTGCGCTGCATGTCCATGCGGTTCAGGAAACTCATGCCCAGCAGCACGCGCGGCATGTCGGCTTCCATCACCGCCGCGTCGATATCGGTGAGCAGTACGCTGCCCACCTTCACGCTGGCCAGCTTCACCCGCCAGGCACGCACCACGCCGTTGGCGGTCTGCACCTGGATTTCCGCCCCTTTCGACAGATCGATACCGGCCCTGCGCGCGTGGTTGCGGTCCATCGCCACCACGGTGGCACCGGTATCGAGCAGAAATTTCATCGGCACGCCGTTGATTGCGCCCGGCGTTTCGAAATGGCCCTGCGCGTCGGCATTCAGGTGGATGACCGAAGACGATCCGGGGACACCTTTCATCGACGCCACGTTCTCGCCGATGCGCAGCGGGGTGCGCCGTCCTTCGATCTCCACCCAGGCGCGGTCACCCTCGACCGCCAGCAGCTTCACGCCCTCCGGCGACCGGGCGCCGACCGCCAGCGTGCGCGGCGCACCGCCATCTATCACCAGCACCGCCTTGCCGCCGAACACGCCAGCCAGCGACACGTCGAGCGCATGGGCGGGCAGCGCGAGCACGCCGAGCGCAAGCGCCGCTAGAATGCGGCGAGGAGGTGTTCCAATGAAACCCATTGCAGTATTCCGTCACAGCCCGACCGAAGGACCCGGTCATTTTGCAGCATACGTCGCCGGCCTGGGTCGCGAAATCCGCCTGTACGCGATGGACGTCGGCGATCCGGTACCAACCGACCCGTCCGCCTTCGCCGGCCTGTGCTTCATGGGCGGCCCGATGAGCGTGAACGATCCGCTGCCGTGGATTCCGCCGGTGCTTGAACTGATCCGCAAGGCGGTCGCCGCCGACATACCGGTGATCGGTCACTGTCTGGGCGGCCAGCTCATGTCCAAGGCGCTGGGCGGTACCGTCGGCGCCAATCGCTGCAAGGAGATCGGCTGGCTGGACGTCCATGCCACCGACCCGAAGACCGCGGAATGGTTCGGCGATCGCGCGCGTTTTCCGTCCTTTCACTGGCACGGCGAAACCTTCACGCTGCCGGCCGGCGCGACCCGCATCCTGGCATCCGACGGCTGCGACAACCAGGCCTGGGCGATGGGCAAGCATCTGGCGATGCAGTGTCACATCGAAATGACCGAGGATCTGGTGAAGTCGTGGTGTGCCGGCGGCGCCGACGAGATTGCCGAAGCATCGGCCCAGCCCACCGTGCAGCAGCCGGCAGACATCGAGCGCGATCTGGACGCACGGGTCGCGGCATTGCACGCGGTGGCGGAAAGCGCCTACGCGAAGTGGGTGCAGGGCCTGAAGGATTGAGGTGAATCGCCGTCGCCCCCCGGGCCGACGGCCGCCTTCTCGCGGACAGCGCCCGCTCCTGAGCGTTTTCAGGGGCGGCGCAGGCGGCGACAGGCTCAGTCGCGGAAGTTGCCGAACTGCAGCGGGATGTCGGTCACCTGCTTGCGCAGCAGCGCGATCGCCTCCTGCAGCACGTCGCGCTTGGCACCGCTGACGCGCACTTCCTCGCCCTGGATGCTGCCCTGAACCTTGAGCTTGCTGTCCTTCAGGATGCGCACGATCTTCTTGGCGGACTCGCTCTCGATGCCGACCTTGAGCTTGAGTTCCTGCTTCATCTTGTTGCCGCTGATCTTCTGCGCGTCGCCGCGCTCGACCGAGCGCACGTCGATGCCGCGCTTGGCGAACTTGCCGACCAGCACATCGAACACCTGATCCAGCTTGAAATCGTCGTCGGCGAACAGCGTGAGCAGCTTGTCACCCTGTTCCACCCGCGCGTCCGAACCCTTGAAGTCGAAGCGGTTGGTAATTTCCTTGTTGGCCTGATCAACCGCGTTGCGCAGTTCGACCATGTCGATTTCGGAACTGATGTCGAAGGACGGCATGCTGGGCACCTCGTAAACGGCGAAAGGACGCACGCGGAGCGGAAGGCCCGTGTGCGTCCGGTGATGCGTGGCGAAACCGGCGCCGGCCGGATCGCCGTCGGCTGACGCAGCGTCAGCCGGCTGTGATCAACCGAAATGGCAGACGTAGTGGTAGGGCTCGCCGCTCACTTCGATGTCGAAGGACGAGTTGCCCGGCACGTTGTAGGACTCACCCGCACCGTAGGTCTTCCACTCGGTTTCACCCTTCAGGCGCACGCGGCAGCTGCCCGCCACGCCTTCCATGATTTCCGGCGCGCCGGTGTTGAAGGTGAGCGTGGCCGGCAGGATGACGCCGACCGACTTCTTGGTGCCGTCGGCGAACTGGATGCTGTGGCTCACGCACTTGCCGTCGAAATAGACGTTGGCCTTCTTGACGACGCTGATGTTGTCGAACTGGGACATTTTATTTTCCTGGAATGAAGTGGGTGCCGCGCACCGGCGCGAAGACGTGATGCGGGTGCGGGCCTCGTGGGCCCTGCCCCGCTGCGCCCTCCCGCGCCTGTCCGCGGCAGATGAACGATTACTTGCCGCGCTTGATCGCCGCGTTGGCGGCAATGCGCATGCGCAGCGCGTTGAGCTTGATGAAGCCGGCCGCGTCCTTCTGGTCGTAGGCACCGGCGTCGTCCTCGAAGGTGGCGATGGTCGGGTCGAACAGCGAATCGGTCTTGGAATCGCGCGCAACGACGATGACATTGCCCTTGTACAGCTTGAGACGCACCCAGCCATTGACGGTCTGCTGGGTGTGGTCGATCAGTGCCTGCAGTGCGCGGCGCTCCGGGCTCCACCAGTAGCCGGTGTAGATGATGCTGGCGTAGCGCGGCATCAGGTCGTCCTTCAGGTGGGCGACTTCGCGGTCCAGCGTGATCGACTCGATGGCGCGGTGGGCGCGCAGCAGGATGGTGCCGCCCGGGGTTTCATAGCAGCCGCGCGACTTCATGCCGACATAGCGGTTCTCGACCAGGTCGAGACGGCCGATGCCGTGCTTGCCGCCGATCTGGTTCAGCGTGGCCAGCAGCTCGTGCGCCGGCATGCGGGTGCCGTTGATGCTCACCAGATCGCCGCGCTCGAATTCGAGATCGAGGTACTCGGCCTGGTCCGGCGCCGCTTCCGGCGACACCGTCCAGCGCCACATCGATTCCTCGGCTTCGGCCGACGGATCTTCGAGGTGACGGCCTTCGTAGCTGATGTGCAGCAGGTTGGCGTCCATCGAATAGGGCGAGCCGCCCTGCTTGTGCTTCATTTCGATGGGAATGCCGTGGTTCTCGGCATAGGCCAGCAGCTTTTCGCGCGACAGCAGATCCCATTCGCGCCACGGTGCGATCACCTTCACGTTCGGCATCAGCGCGTAGGCGCCCAGCTCGAAACGGACCTGGTCGTTGCCCTTGCCGGTAGCGCCGTGCGAAATGGCGTTGGCGCCGGTTTCGAGGGCGATGTCGATCAGGCGCTTGGCAATCAGCGGGCGGGCGATCGAGGTGCCCAGCAGGTACTCGCCTTCGTAGATCGTGTTGGCGCGGAACATCGGGAACACGAAATCGCGCACGAATTCCTCGCGCAGATCGTCGATGTAGATGTTCTCCGGCTTGATGCCCAGCTTGATCGCCTTCGCACGCGCCGGTTCGAGTTCCTCACCCTGGCCGAGATCGGCGGTGAAGGTCACGATTTCGCACTGGTACACATCCTGCAGCCACTTCAGGATGACCGAGGTGTCCAGGCCGCCCGAATAGGCGAGGACCACTTTCTTGATGTCGCTCATCGTCGTCAGTCTTTCAATAAGAGTCGTCAGTTCAGCTGCCGGACACGCGACCGAGCAGCAGGAATTCCATCAGCGCCTTCTGGGCGTGCAGGCGGTTTTCGGCTTCGTCCCACACCACCGAGTGCGGGCCGTCGATCACGTCGGCCGACACTTCCTCGCCGCGATGCGCCGGCAGGCAGTGCATGAACAGCGAATCGGGCCTCGCCACCTTCATCATGTCGGCATCGACCTGCCAGTCGGCGAAGGCGGCGCAGCGCGCCTCGTTCTCCGCTTCCCAGCCCATCGAGGTCCACACGTCGGTGGTGACCAGATCGGCGCCGCGCGCGGCATCCATCGGGTCGGCGAAGCACTCGTGGTGGCTGCCGGCCACGCCCACCTTGTCCGGCTCGACTTCATAGCCGGGCGGGGTGGAAATGTTCAGCTTGAAATCGAACATCTCGGCCGCCTGCATCCAGGTGTGGCACATATTGTTCGAATCGCCGATCCACGCCACGGTGCGGCCGCTGATGTCGCCACGGTGCTCGATCCAGGTGTAGATGTCGGCCAGCACCTGGCAGGGGTGGTATTCGTTGGTCAGGCCGTTGATCACCGGCACCCGCGAATTGGCAGCGAAGCGTTCGATGATGGTCTGTTCGAAGGTGCGGATCATGACCACGTCGCACATGCGCGAAATGACCTGGGCCGCATCCTCGACCGGTTCGCCGCGGCCGAGCTGGGAATCGCGGGTGTTCAGGTAGATCGCGCTGCCGCCCATCTGGTGCATGCCGGCTTCGAAGGACAGGCGGGTGCGCGTGCTCTGCTTCTCGAAAATCATCACCAGCGTGCGGTCCTGCAGCGGCCAGTACTGTTCGTAGCGCTTGAACTTGTCCTTGATCCAGCGGGTACGCGCGAACACGTAATCGAGTTCTTCGCGCGACAGGTCCTTCAGTTGCAGAAAGTGTCTGGGTTCAGTCATTTCACGCAGCGGGTCAGGCGCCCGCGAGGAAGTTGCGGATGAGCGGCGCGAGCCGGTCAACCAGTTCGCGGCTGTCCGCATCGGTGTAGACCAGCGGCGGCACCAGACGGATGGTGCTGTCCTGGGTCACGTTGATCAGCAGGCCCGCCTCGAGCGCGCGCGCAACCAGCACGCCGCAGGGGCGGTCAAGTTCGATGCCTATCATCATGCCGGCACCGCGGATGTCCTTCACGCCGGCCACATCCTTCAGCGCCTCGCGAAAGCCGGCGCGGATCGCGTCGCCCTGGCGCACCGCATTGCCGCGCAGATCGTCACGCGCGACCACGTCCAGCGTGGTGAGCGCGGCGGCGCAGGCCAGCGGATTGCCGCCGAAGGTCGAGCCGTGAGTACCCGGCTTGAACACGCCGGCGGCCGGGCCACGTGCAAGGCAGGCGCCGATCGGCACGCCGGAGCCCAGGCCCTTGGCCAGCGTCATCACGTCCGGTTCGATGCCGGCATGCTGGAAGGCGAACCAGCTGCCGGTGCGGCCGATGCCGCACTGCACTTCGTCCACCATGAACAGCCACTGCTGCCCGGTGCACAGTGCGCGCAGTTCGCGCATGTAGGCCAGATCGGCCGCATGCACGCCGCCCTCTCCCTGCACCGGTTCGAACAGCACGGCGACGATGTTGCGGCTGTGTTCGGCAATCGCGCGCACCGCGGCGATGTCGCTGAACGGCACCCGGTGGAAACCCGGGGTCAGCGGCTCGAAACCGGCCTGCACCTTGCGGTTGCCGGTGGCCGACAGCGTGGCCAGCGTACGGCCGTGGAAGGCGTGCTCCATCACGATGATGCCCGGCAGTTCCACACCGCGCTGGTGGCCGTACAGGCGCGCCAGCTTGATCGCTGCCTCGTTGGCTTCGCAGCCCGAGTTGCAGAAGAACACCTCGTCCATGCCGGACAGTTCGGCCAGCCGGTCAGACAGCTTTTCCTGCGCCAGCACGCGGTACAGGTTGGAACAGTGGATCAGCTCGGAAGCCTGGCGCGACACCGCCTGCACCAGATCGGGATGGCCGTGGCCCAGCGTATTCACCGCCACGCCCGCCACTGCGTCCAGATATTCGCGACCCGCCTCGTCGTACAGGCGTACGCCCTTGCCGTGGGTAAAGGCAACCGGCTGGCGGCCGTAGGTATTCATCAGATGCGTCATCAAAACGGCTCCGGGACGCTGCGACCTGCCTCAGGGCATCGCAGCGCGGAAAACATGAAAGCACGGCGCGAAAAAAGCACGGCGGCTTGCGCCGCCGTGCTTGATTGAGCAGGGATTTTAGTTCAAAGCCCGGCTGCTGTGTAGCAGAGGTCGCTCATGTTGCGGCGCACATTGTCACCCGACAGGTGGCGCACTCCCGTCTGCGCACACCGTACCGGTTCGCGTGGCATCGACCGCGAAGGGACGCAGGAACATGGACTTAGAGATGTCGCCGTCCGGGCAACGCGCCAACGACAGCCTCTGGCACGAAGCGTGCTATCACCGAGCAGCCCATATAGATCTGCCTGAGCTTGCGTTCGGCTTCTTCGGCACTGACACCCGGGATGGCGAGATTTTCGATCAGTACGCCACTGCGGGTCCGGATGCTGAAACCGAATCGGGCCATGGGTGGCGGAAGGGCTGGAGACGACGGTTCACTCACTGCCTGGTGCCGTCGCGACCGAAGACTTGAATAGAGCATAAACGCCGTCTCCTCATAGAGATAGGCGGAGTATAGAAACACCACTTGAGCTTTACAACAGATTACTGTTGTTTTTAAAAGAAAAACGAAGAGCACTGTCTGACGCAACACCGCCCCGGACCTGCACCCGCCACAAGCATATCGGCGCAGACCGGGCCTACGATCTGCCGGAGGCCCCTGAACAGAACATGAGCGCGATCCCTCAGCCCCAGCTACAGCCTGCCACCACCCCGACGCCGGCCAACGAAACACTCACCCGGCAGGCGGACGATCCGCGACGTGCCCGCAGCTTCACCATCATCGGCGCCACCAGCAAGGGCAAGACCTTCCGTCCGAGCGACTGGTCCGACCGCCTCTGCGGCGTCATGTCCTCCTTCGGCAGTCAGCGCAAGATGCGCTACTCCCCTTTCGTGCGGCCCGGCTGCTGGATCAGCGGCGAGAAGTGCGTGTTCGTCGATGCCCGCCTGTATGAGCTCGAACCGCTGGCCTACAACTTTCTGATGCACTTCGCACGCGACAACGACCTGAAAGTCGATTTCGAGGTCGGCGCCGCCGAACTCTGACCGGCATTCGTCTGCAGGCATCCTTTTTCCGGATGCCTCCGTCCGGAAATGAAGCGGCGCGGAAAACACGGTCACGCGTTCCAGACCCGCAAAAACCCTTGCAGACCCTGAAGCGCCCTTTGACCCGAAAGCGGAACAGACAGAAACAGGCAATAAAAAAGCCGACCAGATGGTCGGCTTTTTTTATTGCGCGCCCTTCAGGGCGCTGCATCCACCGCTCAGGCAGCGAGGCCCATCGCCTTGATGGCGCCGGACAGGCGGCTCTTGTGACGAGCAGCCTTGTTCTTGTGGATGATGTTCTTGTCGGCAATGCTGTCGATGGTCGTCTGGGCCTGCACGAACACGGCTTGCGCGGCTGCCTTGTCGCCAGCCAGAATGGCCTTGCGAACGTTCTTGATGGCGGTGCGCAGCTCCGAGCGCTGGCTCATGTTGTGATCACGACGAACGATCGCCTGACGGGCGCGCTTGCGTGCTTGTGCGGAATTGGCCATGTTTCTTGCGAAGTGGTATTCGGGAAAACGCGCGAGTATACGCAAGCACTGGACACGGCGCAAGCCCTTCCCCGGACTTCCGCGGAGCTTCCTGCCGTGGCCGGCTCTGGTAAGGTGCGCGCTGTTTAGCAACGCCCTTCCTCGATGAACCTGCTCCGTGCCCTCGCGACGGTCAGCAGCATGACGCTGCTGTCACGCATCCTCGGCTTCGTCCGCGACTTCTTCATCGCCCGGGCCTTCGGTGCCGGCGCAGCCACCGACGCCTTCTTCGTCGCCTTCCGTCTGCCCAACCTGCTCCGGCGCATGTTCGCGGAGGGCGCATTCTCGCAGGCCTTCGTGCCGATACTCGGCGAATACCGCAACCGACGTGGCGTCGACGACACGCGGGCGCTGATCGACCATGTCGCCACCCTGCTCGCCCTGGTAGTCGCTGTCGTCACGGCGATCGGCATCGTCGCCGCGCCGGTCATCATATATATATCCGCTCCGGGCTTTGCCGCCGACGCCGACAAGTTCGATCTGACGGTGACGCTCACCCGCATCACCTTTCCCTACATCCTGTTCATGTCGCTGGTGGCGATGGCCGGCGGCGTGCTGAACACCTTCAGCCGCTTCGCCATCCCCGCCTTCACGCCGGTACTGCTCAACCTGAGCTTCATCGGCATGAGCCTGTTCGCCGCCCCGTATTTCGACCCACCGGTGCTGGCGCTGGCGTGGGCGGTGTTCATCGGCGGCGCGCTGCAGCTGGCACTGCAGGTGCCCGCGCTGGCACGCATCGGCATGCTGCCGCGAGTGCGGCTCGACCTGCAGGACGCGGGCGTGCGTCGCATCTTCAAACTCATGCTGCCGGCAATACTGGGCGTGTCGGTGTCGCAGATTTCGCTGCTCATCAACACCATCTTCGCCTCCTTCCTCGAAAGCGGTTCGGTGTCCTGGCTCTACTACGCCGACCGGCTGATGGAATTCCCGGCCGGCCTGCTGGGCGTGGCGCTGGGCACCATCCTGCTGCCGTCGCTGTCGCGCAGTCACGCCGACGGCAATGGCACCGAATTTTCGGCGCTGCTGGACTGGGGGCTGCGCCTCACGCTGCTGCTCACGCTGCCGGCAGCACTCGCACTCGGTCTGCTCGCCACGCCGCTGATTGCCACGCTGTTCCACCACGGCCAGTTCTCCGCCCACGACGTGATACAGACCCGTTCAGCGCTGCTGGCCTACAGCGTCGGGCTGACCGGTCTCATCCTGGTCAAGGTGCTGGCGCCCGGCTTCTATTCGCGGCAGGACATCCGCACCCCGGTCAAGATCGCATTCGGCGTGCTGGTACTCACCCAGCTGATGAACCTCGCCTTCATCAAGCCCTTCGCACACGCCGGTCTGGCGCTGTCGATCGGACTGGCCTCGCTGGTGAACGCGGCCTTCCTGTACCGCGGCCTGCGCGCCACCGGCGCCTACCTGCCCGCACCCGGCTGGCGGAGCTTCTGGCTCAGGATGCTGTGCGCGCTGACAGTCATGGGCGCGGTGCTGTACTTCGGCGCCCGGCTGCCGGGCGACTGGCTGCAGATGGGCACGCTCACCCGCATCCTGCACCTGTGCTGGCTGGTACCGGCTGGCGCCGGTGCCTATTTCGCGGTGCTGTGGGCACTGGGTTTCCGGCTGCGCGACTTCTCTCGTCGCGCCGCTTCGTGACGAGGAGCTGAAAGATGAAACTGACGAGCAGAACCTTCGCCGATGGCGCCCGCATTCCGGGGGACAACGCCTTCTGCATTCCGGACGGCACGGGTCGGGCGCAGCTGGGCGGCAACCGCAACCCTCACCTGGCGTGGTCCGGCCTGCCGGCCGGCACCCGTTCGCTGGTGCTCACCTGCCACGATCCGGACGTGCCCACCCGCGGAGACGACGTGAACCAGGACGGCCGCATCGTGCCGGCCAGCCTGCCGCGCTGCGACTTCACCCACTGGATACTGGTGGATCTGGCACCGGAGGGCGAGATCACCGAAGGCGAGTTCTCGTCATCGGTCACGCCGACCGGCAAGCCCGGCCCAGCCGGCCCGCGCGGCACCCGCCAGGGCATCAATGACTACACCGCCTGGTTTGCCGGCGACGAACAGATGAAGGGCGACTACCACGGCTACGACGGTCCCTGCCCGCCGTGGAATGACGAAATCCTGCATCACTACGTATTCACGCTGTACGCGCTGGATGTCGACCGGCTGCCGGTCGAGGGCCGGCTCACGATGGACGCGATCAAGGCCGCACTGTCCGGCCATGTGCTGGCCCAGGCCAGCCTGACCGGCGTCTATGCGCTGAATCCTTCAGTCGCGGGCTGAACCGGGCCTTGCAAAAGCGGCCGCCAGCACGGCGGCCATCAGCGCCCAAGCCAGCGCCTGCGGGTTGCGCCAGTCGGCGAGCCACGCCATGGCGCTGCCAGTGACCGCGATCAGCGCAAACAGACGCGCCTCGGACAGAACAGGCATCAGGCCGAAACCTGCCCAGCGCGCCGCCAGCCCGAACTGCAGCGCCGGCAGCGCGAACAGCAGGAAGGGAAAGTCGCGGTAACGGCCATCAACCGCCAGCAGCAGGCCGGCCACCGCCAGCCCGAACAGCAGCACGCGCAGTGCCGCGCGCAGCATGCCCTGCGCCCGCCCGGTCAGCGCAAACGGCAGCAGCGCCCAGGCCACCCAGCCGGCCAGCGCGACGGCGCCCATGCCCACCCATTCCGGCAGATTGCGGCAGGCGAGCTGCAGATATTCCCACTGCAGCAGCGCGATCAGCCCGGCCAGCGCGCCCGACAGTGCATACGCGGCCGCTGCACCCGATCTGCGCACCCGCGCTGCCAGCACGACGCACACGCCGATCAGCAGGCCGGCAGCACCCGCGGTCAGCGGCGTCGCGCCGTCACTGCGCTCGGCCTGTGCGCCATGCCAGCCGAACTTGGCGTGACCGGCCGAATCCAGCACACCCCAGTAACCGCCCACCGTGCCTTCCAGCAGACGCTTCCAGGGCTGGTCGTACGCTTCGATCACGTTGTACTGCCAGCCGTGCGCCTGCGCCGCCAGCAGGAATTCACGCAGATAGCGCGCCTGTTCGATCAGGCCCGGGCGTGCGCCATCGCGCTGCTTGCCCAGGCTGGGCCAGCCTGTTTCGCCGATCAGCAGCGGCTTGCCCAGTTCGCCGGACATGCGCTCCATCACATGACTGACGTGGGCGATGGCCTCGTCGATGGCGCGCGGCTCGTCCTCCCAGTACGGCAGGATGTGGATGGTCGCGAAATCGACGCTGTCGGCCAGGCCACGGTGCTTCAGCCAGAACTCCCACACGTCGGCATAGGTGACCGGCACCTCGGTTTCGCGCTGCGCGCGCTCGATGTAGACACGCATCGCCGCTTCGGTCTGTTCCCGCCGCAGCAGCACCTCGTTGCCGACGATGAGGCCACGCACCACGTCGCGGTGGCGGTTGGCCAGCGCGATCGCCTCGCTCAGTTCCGCGTCGTTGCGCTTCAGGTCGCCACCGATCCAGGCGCCGACCAGCACCTTCAGTCCGTGCTTGCCGGCCAGTTCGGGCACCGCGTCCAGACCCTGATCCACCGAATACAGGCGGACGCAGTCGGTCACCCGGGCCAGTCGTGCAAGGTCGGCGTCGATGCGCTCGCGCTCCACCCGGAAACCGGGCACCAGCGGCGATTCGCCCGGCCGGTAATAGGGCGCGTAGGACACGCACTGCAGCCGCGCACGATCCGGCGGCACCTCGGCCAGCGCCTGCGGCTGGTTGGCGCGCCACAGCCAGAACGCGATCAGCGCCAGCGCGACCAGATGCACCAGTGCATAGCGCGCCCAGCGCGGCGCACGGTTCAGCGGTTCGATCATCGCGTCAGGCTGCCTTGGGCGCGGACGCCGCCGGCGCCGGTGTTTCCGGCAGCTGGGCGATGAACTGGCAGGCCAGCGCCGCCCAGTACGGCAGCGACTGCAGGCCCAGCATGGTCACCCACAGCAGCACCTCGACGCTGTCGGTGCCGCGCAGCGCCAGCATGGCGCCGCCAGCCGACAGCAGCGCCAGCAGCAGATACATCTCTTCCCGTATCGGCTGGAAGAACTTGGCCAGCCCGCCCTCGGCCTTGCCCTTGGCGGTGCGCAGGAACACGCCGCGCTTGTGGGTGAGGCCGGCGATGATGCCGCGGGCGATCGCGTGCGAGAGGCCCAGGCTCACCAGCGAGGCGCCGGCGATGTCGGCCCACGGACAGTCCATCGCGCGCCGGTACAGGATGGGCCCCATCGCCGCCTTGGCCACCAGCAGGCCGAGCACCGGTGCCAGCATGATGGTGACCGGCAGCGAGAACATCTTGGGCCAGATCAGCATGGCGGCGGTCCAGCCGATGGCGCCCAGCGCGAACATGAACTGCAGCGCGTCGCCGAACCACGAGAACCAGCCGGTGATGAAGTGGTAACGCTGGCCGGCGGTGAGCTGGCTCTTGCCCACCAGTGCGTGCCAGTGGCCCTTCATGATCTGCATCGCGCCGAAGGCCCAGCGGAAGCGCTGCGACTTCAGCGCGGCAAAGCTGGCCGGCGTCAGGCCGCGGCCGAACACGCGGTCGACATAGCGCAGTTCGTCGCCGCGCTCGAGCAGGCGCAGGCCCAGTTCGGTGTCCTCGCAGATGCACCACTCCGACCAGTTGCCCGATTCCTCCAGCCGCGCGCGGCGCACCAGCGTCATCGTGCCGTGCTGGATGAGCGCGTTGCGCTCGTGCCGGTGGTGCATGCCGATACGGAAGAAGCCATCGAATTCCCAGTTGCACATGCGCTTGAAGAAGTGACGTTCCCACTCGCGGTGCGCCTGCGGCGCCTGCACCACCGCCACCTTCGGATCGCGGAAATGCGGCACCAGCGCGCTCAGCCAGTCGGCGGTGACCACGTAGTCGGCGTCGACCACGCCAACCACTTCGGTGCGCGGATCGATCTGCTTCATCGCGAAATTCAGCGCGCCGGCCTTGAAGCCCGGCCACTGCGGCAGATGGAAGAAACGGAAGCGCGGGCCCAGTTCGGCCATGCGCGCCTCGACCGGCTTCCACAGCGCCTCATCCTTGGTGTTGTTGTCGACCACGATGACTTCGAAGTTCTGGTAGTCCATCGCGGCCAGGCTGTCGATGGTGGCGATCACCATGTCCGGCGGTTCGTTGCAGCAGGCCAGATGCACCGACACGAAGGGCTGCTGCTCCGGCGGCAGCGGCTCGGCCGGCTTGTAGGCCCGGCGCCAGCGCGGCTTGAAGAACACCTCGGCGAACTCGAACCCGTTGGTGAGCAGCACGCCGGCGGTCAGCACCACGCCGAACACCAGGCCGATCAGCGCGGTCAGGTCGCGCAGCGTGAAGTAGTAGTCGGCCGGCAGACGGGCGGAAATCACGATGGCGGTGACGCAGGACTGCACCAGCACGCACATCCACAGCTGGCCGCCCACGCTCATGCCGCGCTGGGCCAGACACAGCAGCAGCATGGGCACCAGCGCGAACACCGTGGCCAGCAGCGCGTCGTCCATCCAGCCGCTGTTGCGGTCCACCGTGCCTTCGAGCGGGAATTTCAGCTCGCGGTCGGCATTGAACATGCCCCAATAGGCGCCGGCCCAGCCTTCGATGTCGATCTTCCAGGGCTGGTCGTAAGCTTCGATCAGGAAGTAGTCGAGGTTCTTGCACAGCGCGCGGTACAGGAATTCGCGCACGAAGCGCGCCTGGTTCTGTTCCGACGCCACTGCGGCCTGCAGCGTCGGCCCCTTGCTCGGCCAGCCGATTTCCGAAATCAGGATGGGCTTGCCCGGAAAGGCTTCCACCAGTTCCAGATAGCGCGCCATCGCGTAATCGACCGCCTTCTCGACCGGCACGCCTTCGTGATACGGCAGCAGATGCACCGCGAGAAAGTCGACGTGGTCAGCCAGTTCCGGGTTCTTCAGCCACACGTGCCAGGGCTCGGCGGTGGACACCGGCAGGTCGGTCGCGCTGCGCACCTCGTCGAGATAGGCGTACATCTCGGGGAAGGTGAGGTCGTCGCGCAGCAGCACTTCGTTGCCAACGATGATGCGGTCGATGTTTTCGTGCAGCCGTGCATCGGCCAGTACCGCACCGATCTCGCGCCGGTTCTTGTCCTTGTTGCGGTCCAGCCAGGCACCGGCGGTCACCTTCAGGTCGAACTGGCCGGCCAGATCCGACACTTCCGGGTTCTCGGTCGAGTTGTAAGTGCGGATGCGGTGAGCGATGCCGCCCAGCTGCTTCATGTCCGACTCGATGTCGGCGTAGCCCGGATACTTGCCCTTCAGTGGCGTCTGGTCGCGGCGGTAGGGACTGTAGGAAAAGCCGTCGATGTAATCGAGCGGCTCGACCACACTGACCGGGCGGTTGCTCACCGCCCACAGCGCGAAGTGCACCGCGGCCACACCGCCTGCAATCAGCAGCGCGATCATCACGCGGGCAAGGGAAATCTGTCTTTTCATGCGCGTCGGGTCCGGTATGGGGGATCGGCGGCGATCAGTTCGGCGGGAATCGGGTCGGCGGCGGATTCAGCGGCTGAACGCCATCGGACTGCAGGCGCTGGCCGGATCGCGGCAGAATGTTGCAGCGCGGCGATGCTAACACAGCGAAAATCCGGCTTTGCGCCCTGACAGAAGGCACCTACACATGAATCTCCCGTCCTCACCCGCCCTGCCCGCAGTCAGCCTGTGCGCTGACCTGAAACTGCGCGTAGGTGCCGGCCTGCTGGCGGCGCTTGCGCTGGCGATCGCGGTCAGCGCCGGGCTGCGCTACGGGCTGATGGAATCCGATCTGCTGCACGGCCTGTGCGCGGGCTCGACCGACGACTGGCGCTGTGCGGTGCGCCAGTGGGCACCGCAGCTGTTCATGCACGAGCGCATCGGCCTGGCGGCGCTGGCGCTCGGCGTGCTCGCGCTGATCACCCGGCTGCGCCCGCTCGCTGCGCTGGCGGTGCTTGCGGGGGGTGCCGGCCTGGTGCTGTATGCGGCCGATTTCGCGGCGGTCAGTCTGCTGCTCGGGCTGTTCGTCCGCCTCGGCCATGGCCGCGCTGTAAACGCGACGTAAACGAATTGTCCGGAATTGTCCGGATCGCCCACCGCGGCGGCGCGAGCGGCTAAGCTCCGGTCCATGAACGGACCGAATGCCCGCCCGCGCATCCTGGTGGTCGACGACGACCCGGACCTGCGCGACCTGCTGCGCGACTACCTCGGCAAGCAGGACATGGACGTACGCACCGTCCCCGACGGTGACGCGCTGCGCGTCGCGCTCGAGCGCGACGGCTGCGACCTGCTCATCCTCGACGTGATGCTGCCGGGCGACGACGGCCTCACGCTGTGCCGGGAAATCCGCGCCAGATCGCGCCTGCCCATCCTGATGCTCACCGCGCGCGGCGACGAACTGGACCGCATCATCGGTCTGGAAATGGGCGCTGACGACTACCTGCCCAAACCCTTCCACCCGCGCGAACTGCTGGCCCGGGTGCGCAGCATCCTGCGCCGCGCGCCGGAACACCCGGATGGCGACGGCAGCGTGCGCGCGCTGAAATTCGCCGGCTGGACGCTGGATCTCGGCGCCCGTCATCTGGTGGACGACGGCGGCGTGGTGACGCCGCTGTCCAGCGGTGAGTTCCGCATGCTCAACGCGCTGGCCGAGAACCCGAACCGGGTGCTGTCGCGCGACCAGCTGATGGACGTGCTGGCCGGCCGCGACGCCGGCCCCTTCGACCGCACCGTGGACGTGATGATCAGCCGGCTGCGCCGCCGGCTCGGCGACGACGGCCGCGAGCCGCGCATCATCCGCACGCTGCGCAACGAGGGCTATGTGCTGACCGGGCCGGTGGAGAAACTGCTTTGACCCTGCTGTCGCGGCTGTGGCCGCGCACGCTGTTCGGCCAGATCCTGTGCGCGCTGCTCGGTGGCCTGCTGGTCGCCAATTCGGTCGGCCTGTGGCTGGTGGTGGATGACCGCGAACGGCTGTCGCGCCACATGCGCAGCGAATACGCGGCCACCCGGGTGGCCGAATCGATCGCCCTGGTCGACGACACGCCACCGGCCGGCCGCGCCCGGCTGGTGCGGCTGCTGGAAAGCCCGAGCACCCGGCTGTCGCTGGAAGAGCCCTGGTATGACGACGCGCCGCCGGTGCCGGACGAATTCGACGTGTTCGCCCGCGCGGTCAGCGAGCGGCTCAAGGGGCGTTACGCCCACCATGTGGTCACGCGCGCCCAGCCGGTGAGCCGCACGCTGGCCGAAGCCAGCTCACTGCGGCCGCCACCGCCGCCCCCGGGTGCGCTGGCCCGGCTGATCGGCCGCCCGACGCTGAGCAATGTATCGACCCAGGCGCGGCTGTCCGACGGCAGCGTGCTCACCTTCCGCTACGCGCCCCCGCCGCCGGCGGTCGAACGGCCGGCGCGCATCGTGATCAGCCTGCTGCTGGTGGCGCTGGCGGTGGGCCTGCTGTCGATCTGGGTGGTGCGCCGGCTGACCCGGCCGCTGGCCATGTTCGCGCACGCCGCCGACGGTCTGGCGCGCGACCTCGAACAGGCGCCGATGGACACCGCCGGACCGCGCGAAGTGGCCGGTGCGGCGCAGGCCTTCAACCGCATGCAGTCGGCGCTGCGCACGCTGATACAAACCCGCGCCCAGGCACTGGCCGGTGTGTCTCACGATCTGCGGCTGCCGATCACGCGGGTGCGCCTGCGCCTCGAACAACTGCCGGAAAGCCCGGTGCGCGACGCGATCGAGCGCGATCTGGCCGAAATGGAAACGCTGATCGACGACACGCTGGCCTTCCTGCGTGCCGGCGACAGCGCGGAAAGTGCCGCGCCCACCCGGCTGGACGCACTGGTCGAAGGCGTGGCGGACGACATCGCCGCACTGGGTGCGGACATCACGGTCGAAGGCGGCCTGTCGCAGCCGGTGGTGCTGCGCCCGGTGCAGACCCGCCGCGCGCTGGTCAATCTGATGGACAACGCGCGCCGCTACGGCGGCGGCCGGGTGACCGTGCGGCTGTCGGAAGCCGCAGGCCGGGCACAGGTGGACATCGAGGACGCCGGACCGGGCATTCCGGACGCCGAGCTGGAACGGGTGTTCGAACCCTATGTGCGGCTGGAGGCCTCGCGCGCCCGCCACACCGGCGGCAGCGGGCTCGGTCTGGCCATCGCCCGCGCCATCGCCCGCGCCCAGGGCGGCGACATCACGCTGTCGCGCCGCGCCGAAGGCGGCCTGCGCGCCTCGTTTTCGTTGCCGCTGGCGCGCGGCTGATCAGGCCTCCGCGCCAGCCGACCCAAGCGGCAGTTCCAGCAGCACCTCCAGCCCGCCCTGAGGCGCCTGCCGGCGCAGCAGCACGCCGCCCAGCCGGGCCGCCCGCGCATCCATATTGCGCAGGCCGCGTCCGCCCGGACCGCTGCCCGGCGTGCCTGCGCCCGGCTCGCCGCCCTTGAGCCCGACGCCGTCGTCGCACACCCGCAGCGCCAGCCGTTCGCCGTCGCTGCCCAGCTCTATCCACACGCCGCCGGCCTGCGCGTGGCGGATCACATTGGTCACCGCCTCACGCAGCACGCGACCGACATTGAGCACCTGCGGCTGGCTCAGTTCGACCTCGCCCAGCGCGCCGTACTGCGACCAGTCCAGCGGAATGGCGGCTTCCGCCAGCCGCTTCTCGCACTCGGCCCGCCAGTCGGCGGCCACCTCGTCCATCCGGAAGCGGTCGCTGCCGCTGCGCGACACCACGTCGCGCAGGTCCTGCAGCGCCGACCGCGCCAGGTCGGCCGCCGACGGCGAACCGGCGCGATACACCAGCGACAGCAGCTTGGCGCCCACATCATCGTGCAGGTCGCGGTAGATGCGCTCGCGCTCGTCGGTCACCGCCTGTTCCATCTCCATTTCGCGCACCCGGGCGAAACTCTGCTCGAGCTGGGCGTGCTTGAGCCGCACCCGCGCCTCCAGATCCCCGTTCAGCCGCTCGAACTCGTTCAGCACCCGCACGAAGCGCGAGGTCATGATGAGCCCCACCGCGAGAAAGAGCAGCGGCGCGCCGTAATGCAGCAGATACACGTCGTCCAGCAGCAGGCGGTGGCCGCCGGGCAGCAGATGCCGGCTGTGCATCAGCCAGTCGTGGGCGGCCAGCAGCACCACCACGCCGAGCGCGCCGACCAGCAACCGGGCGTCGCGGTTGTGCCAGCGGATGGCGGCGCGCAGCAGAAAGGCCAGCGTGGCCGCCGCACCCGCCAGCGTGTACAGGTGCCAGAAGGCGCTCACCCGTATCGCCTGCGCGTCCGGCGCCAGCCACATGGTGAGCGGCCCGAGCAGCGCCGACAGCATGAGCGCCGGAATCAGCGGCCGGCCGCCGGCTTCGGCAAAGCGCAGCAGCGACACCATGAGCAACGCCGAAAACACCTGGAAACTGGCGTTGATCAGCACCTCCCACTGGGCGGTGGTGAAGGGCACGTCGCGCACGTACAGATTGACCGACTGCGCCGCCCACACCAGCGCCGAGGCGGCGAACCATGCGTAGGCGGTGTCCTGCCGGCGCTGCAGCCACAGCGCGAGCATGAGCACACCGACGCTGGCGATCAGCAGGCTGGCGGTCTGGTTCAGCGTGATGCGCAGGAAGTGCTCGCGCTCGTACATCGGCCGCAGCACGCTGTCCGGCCCGATCTTCGGCGGATGCAGCGAAGCCTGGGTGTAGGCGTGACCGCGCAGGTGGATGTAGAGCGCGTTGGCGCCCGGCTTCAGCGTGCCCGGCGGCACCAGGAAAAGCAGCGGCCGGTTCCAGTTGCGCGAGATCGGGTCATCGAATCGGCCGCCGTCGCCGATGAAGACACCATTCAGCCAGACCGCGGCATTCAGCCCCAGCTTGGGCAGGAAGACCGCCTGCAGCGGATCGTCACCCGGCGTGACCATGAAGCGGAAGCGGTACCAGCCGCTGGTGTGCAGATCCGGATGGCTGTCGCGCCAGGCGTCCGGCAGCGCCTGCGGCTGCCAGTCGGCGCGGTCCGGCGGCGGCACCGCATCGCGTGCGGTGAGCGGTGCGACCACGAAGTCCGCCCGCTCCAGCGTGGTGACCGGATGTTCGGCGCGGGCGGCCGCGGCGCCGAACATCAGGCAGAACAGCAGGCAGAACAGGGCGGGGCGGAGCAGGTTCATCGCGCTCAGAAAAAGCTGGTCACCTGCACATACACGTCGCGCACCTTGGGGAAGTTGCGCCCGCCATAGGTGTCCTGCATTTCCAGCTTCACCACGATGGGCAGCGGCAGCGCACCGCGCAGGAAGGCGCCCACGCCGCTCCAGGACAGGCCGGCGCGCCACTGGTCGGCGCGGATATGGGTGTTCGCCTCCAGCGCCGACACGTCGGTGCCGCGCGACGAGCGGTAGTGGTCGCCGCTCTTCTCGTACAGATGCCAGGTCAGCGAGCCGCGCCAGGCGCCGATGCTGTGGCCCAGTTCGATGTCGTATTCGCGGTAGTCGCCGAGGTCGCGCTCGACCCGTTCGCGGGTCGAGAACGGCGCCAGGATTTCGCCCGGCCGCGGTATCCGGCGGGTCACCCGGTCCGCGGTCTGTTCGCGGTGGCGGGCGAACAGCCGCAGATCCCAGCCCGCGCCCAGCGCACGGAAGTATTCGAGACGCGCCTCCAGATCGGTGCTGCCGTCGCTGGCCTGCACGTCGAACAGATCGTCCGGGTCGTCGTCGCGCGCCCAGCCGGCATGCACCCCCAGACCGAGCACCGCGCTGTCGTGCGTGCCCTTGTACAGCCGCCACAGGAAACCGAAGGTCGGGTCGCCGATGCCGCTGGTGGCCACGCTGCCCACCGGCTTGTAGCGGTAGCCGAAAGCCGGGTCGGTCAGCAGGCGCTGCACGCCGGCACTGCCCATCGGCGTCACCGGCCCGCCGACCGGCGCGAACGGGAAGTTGCCGGGCCCGATCGGCAGCCCGGCATTGAAGGCCGGATTGAAGCCGACATTGCCGCCACTCATCGCGAAGCCAACCCCGGTATGGATGTGCGAATACGGCAGGATGAAGCCCACGGTCAGGTTTTCAGTGATGCCGTAACCCATGGTGAGCGCAGTGAAGTCGATGTTCACCCGCGAGCGCAGCCGGGTGGTGCCCAGCGTGGCGCCCGGTCCGAGCAGCGCCAGCGCCGGAAAGATGCCGGCATTCAGGTCCACCCGGTCGAATTCACCGCCCAGGCCGCGCGAGCGACCGCGGTCGTCGAACCACAGGTCGTAGCCATTGGTGCGCACCTCAAGCCGCGCCGCCCAGCGCCCCTGAGGCGCCATGGTGTCCAGCGCGTGCAGCCGGCTGTCCTGCAGGCCGGCGGCCGGGTCGGGTCGTGGGCCGGCATCGGCCATCGCCTCGTCCGGAGCACCGCAGGCGGCGTCCGACAGCGCACCGCAGGCGAACAAGGCAAGCAGGCAGGAACAGAGGTGGCCTCGCAGGCGCGCACGGTGCGCGCGCGTGGAACGCACGGGCGAAAGTCGCTCGATCGGCGGCGGCTGCATCGGGCTTTCCGTTGTGTTTGTTGTTGGAGGATGCGGCCCGCGCGGCCGCCCTGACAGACGCATTGTCCTTCAAGCGGAGCGGCTTGCCAGCCCCCGCGATCGCGGGGGTGCGCGGCCGTAGCCGGGCGTTATGATGTCCGGGCACTGCAACAGCCGGAGCGCAGGCTCCGCCGTTCCCGATGAAGACCGGATTCATTCTCGAAGATCTGCCCGAATCACAAGCCTGGCTGCGCGATGCGCTCGAACAGAGCTTTCCGGGCATCGCCATCGACAGCGCCTATTCGCTGGCCGAAGCCGCGCAGAAGCTGGCCGCCGGGCCGGCGCCCGACATCGCGCTGATCGATCTCGGCCTGCCGGACGGCAGCGGCATCACGCTGATCGAACAGATACAGCGGCGCTCACCCGCCACGCTGTGCATCGTGGCCAGCATCTACGACGACGACGGCCACATCTTTCCGGCGCTGCGCGCCGGCGCCCGGGGCTATCTGCTGAAGGACCAGCCGGTCGCCGGCATCGTGCAGGCACTGACCGGCATCGCCGCCGGCCAGCCACCGCTGTCGCCGGCCATCGCGCGCCGCATGCTGGCCTTCTTCCAGCCGGCGCCGTCGGCGCCCGGCCCCGACCTCACCGACCGCGAAACCGAAGTGCTGCGGCTGATCTCGAAAGGGCTCACCCAGGCGGAAACCGCCCGCCTGCTGGGCATTTCGCAGCACACGGTGGCCGGCTACGTGAAAGAGCTGTATCGCAAGCTCAATGTATCGTCGCGCGCCGAAGCGGCGCTGATCGCACGCGATCTCGGTCTTGTGTGACCCCGGCGCTCAGTTGCGTGCCTGCAACGCCTGCACCGCCGGCGGGTAGTTCTGGCCGGCGGACGCGCGCAGCCAGCGCAGCGCCTCGTCACTGTTGCGGGCCTGACCCGCACCGGTATCCAGCATGACCGACAGCGCGTACTGCGCCTCGGCCTCACCCTGTTCCGCCGCCACCCGGAACAGCCGGGCGGCTTCGGACAGATTGCGCTGCACGCCGCGTCCGGCCTCGTACGCCCAGGCCAGTCGGGTCACGCCGCGCACATCGCCGAAATCAGCCAGCTTGCGGTACATCGCAGCCGCGTCGGCGTGCCGGCCTTCAGCCTCGAAACGGCGGGCTTCGGCCAGTTCGCGGTCGCGCACGCTGCCACCGCCCTGCGGATCATCCAGCGCGGCCAGATGGGTGGCCGCTTCGGCATCGCCCTTGTCCGCCGCCACCCTGAGCCAGCGCCGCGCGCCGTCAAGATCGCGCTGGCCGAGCTTGCCACCCTGCAGCAGCAGGCCCAGCCGCAGCGCCGCATTGCGGCTGCCGGCTTCGGCGCCGTTCTCGTACAGCCGGCGCGCGGCATGCGCATCCCGCGGCTCGCCCAGCCCGTCTTCGGCCAGAATGCCGAGGTTGAACCAGGCCTCGCCGTTGCCGCGCTCGGCCAGTGCAACCCAGATGCGCTTCGCGTCGGCGTAGTGCGCCATCTTGAATTCGGCGTAGCCCTTGTACAGCCCCCACGACGGTTTCTGCACCGCCTCGGCGATGTCTTCGTCGGTGACAGCTGCAGCAGCGAGCGGAAAGCTCAGGGCGAGCACGACTGGAAGCAGCAGATTTCGAGCGGGCAACATGTGAACTCCGGACCGGACAGCGAATGAAACGAAAGCGTAGCGGTGATTGACTGACACGCGCGCAGCCGGGTTTCGGGCAATTTCCATGCGTCCGCATCCGGTGCCTCCGGCAGCGGCCAGCGCGTTTAGCATCCGGAGCCACTGATGAGGTCCGCACGATGTCGCGCCTGCTCCGCTTCCTGTTGCCACTGCTCCTGCTGCTGCCGTGCATGCATGTGCACGCCGGCGACCTCACACTGGACGCGCTGCAGCGCCGCTTCCAGCCACCGCTGCATGTGCAGCCGCAGATGGACGATCTGCCGGTGTGGCCGATCACCAGCGAACTGGAGCCGGAAGCCGGCCCGGTCGGCTATGTGTTCGAATCCATCGATCTGGCGCCCATCCCCGGCTTCGAAGGCACGCCGATGAATCTGCTGGTCGCCATCGACCGCAAGGGCGGCTTCATCGACGTCGAGGTGCTGCGCCAGCACGAGCCGGTGTTCCTGAGCGGTCTGGGCGAGGCGCCGCTGAAGGAGTTCGTGCAGCAGTACGCCGGCAAGAGCCTGAAGCAGGAAATCACCGTGTCGTCCGCCTACGGCAACACCCGGGCCGGCGGCAGCGAAACACGGGTGGTGCTGGATGGCGTGACCAAGGCCACCGCCTCGGTGCGCATCGTGAACCAGACCGTACTCGCCGCCGGTCTGGCGGTGGCGCGCGCCAGACTGGGCTTCGCCGACCCGGGTGCACGCGGCCCGACCGCCCGCGCACGCGCCGATCTGTACGAAAGACTCGATTTCGCCACGCTGCTGAAGCGCGGGCTGATCGGCCATCTTCGGGTCACTCACGCGCAGGCGGAAAAGCTGTTCGCCGGCACCGACGGCGAAGGCGCGGACGAGGTCGCACTGGCCGAGCCGGACGGCACGCTGGTCGACCTCTACGTCGGCTATCTGAACGCGCCGACCGTGGGCCGCACGGTGCTGGGCGACGCCCGCTACGCCGATCTGATGAACAAGCTGGAGGACGGTCAGCACGCGCTGTGGCTGGCCACCGCCGGCCGGGTGGCGCTGATCGACGACCAGTTCGTGCCGGGCACGCCGCCGCCGGCGCTGTCGCTCACCCAGAGCGGACTGCCGGTGGAAATGCGCGATCTGGTGTTCGAGCATCCGGCGCCGGACGGCGCACCGGCCTTCAACGCGTCCGGCGTGTTCCGCGTCTATGCGCAGGCCGGGCTGGACCCGGCGCGGCCCATGCAGTTCACGCTCACGCTCACCCGCGCCAAGGGCATGATGCTGCCGCGCATCACCCACCAGACGGTGACGCTGGACTACCGGCCCGACGCCGCGCTGTTCGTCTATCCGCCGGAGCCGCCGCCGGAGTGGCTGGTGGCCTGGGCCGGCCGCTGGCCGGATCTGCTGGCCATCGGCCTTGCGCTGGCGCTGCTGTCCGCGGTGCTGGCAAGGCCGGACTGGATGGCGCGTGACGCCCGCCGGCTGACGCTGTTCCGCAACACCTTCCTCGCCTTCACGCTGATTTTCATCGGCTGGTACGCCCAGGGCCAGCTGTCCATCGTGCAGATCACCGGCGCCATCAAGACACTGGCGGCCGGCCAGAATCTGGCCAGCTTCCTGTACGACCCGGTGTCGCTGCTCATCATCGCCTTCACCGTCGTGAGCTTCTTCGTCTGGGGCCGCGGCACCTTCTGCGGCTGGCTCTGCCCCTTCGGTGCGCTGCAGGAATTCGTCGCCATCGCGGCGCAGAAGCTGCGCGTGCCGCAGATCCGCCTGCCGCGCGACGTGGCGCGCGTGCTCGACCGCGGCCGCTACGCGCTGCTGGCCGCACTGGTGCTGTCGGCCGCGCTGGCGCCGCGGCTGGCGGAAAGCATGGTCGAGGTCGAGCCGTTCAAGACCGCCATCACCGTGGGCTTCGACCGCTCATGGCCCTATGTCGCCTGGGCGGTCGGCCTGCTGCTGGCGGGCGCCTTCAGCTACAAGTTCTTCTGCCGCTTCCTGTGCCCGCTGGGTGCGGCGATGACGCTGGGCGGCAAGCTGCGGCGGCTGGACTGGCTCACCCGCCGCGCCGAATGCGGCCAGCCCTGCCAGACCTGCCGCCACCGCTGTCAGTACGACGCGATCGAGCGCAGCGGCGCCATCCGGTACGACGACTGTTTCCAGTGTCTGGACTGCGTCGGCATCCATGCCGACCCGCAGCGCTGCGCGCCGGTGCTGCTTTACATGAAAAAAGGGCGCACTGTGGCGCCCTTCCCGGTTCCGGTGCGTGCCGCCGATGCAGGCGGCTGAACCTCAGTTCCAGCGCGCGGCGGCGCTGTCGTCGGCATCGCGCGCATCCACCCAGCGACTGCCCTCCGGCGTGTCCTCGCGCTTCCAGAACGGCGCGCGGGTTTTCAGATAATCCATGATGAATTCACAGGCGGCGAAGGCTTCGCCGCGGTGACTGCCGGCGACGATGACCAGCACGATGCGGTCGGCCGGCTGCAGCGTGCCGACGCGGTGGATCACCCGCACCGCCAGAATGTCCCAGCGCGTCTTCGCCTGCGCGACGATGTCTTCCAGCGCCGCTTCGGTCATGCCCGGGTAGTGCTCCAGCGTCATCGCATGGACGCCGGAACCGTCATTGATGTCGCGTACCAGACCGCTGAAGGTGGCCACCGCACCGACGTCGGTGCGGCCGGCCAGCAGCGCGTCGATCTCGGCGCCGATGTCGAAGTCGGCCTGCTGAACGCTCACGCTCATCGTTCTCTCCTCGGTACCGGCTCAGCCGCCGGTGACCGGCGGGAAGAAGGCCACCTCGTCGCCGTCGGCGATCGCGGTCTCCGGTTCGGCCATGCGCTGGTTCACCGCAGCGCGCAGGTTCTTCATCTGCGCCAGCCTGTCCCAGTCGCCGCCACGGTCGGCGATCAGCGCACGCACGCCGGCCAGCGTGCTCACGCCCGCGGGCAGTTCCAGCGTTTCGCCGGATGAACCGAGCGCCTCGCGCAGCGCAGCAAAATAAAGCACCTTGATGTTCATGATGTTCAGTAAAGCAGGGATTCGAAGGACAGGAAGGGTAAGGCATCGCCGCGCTTCACCGGCTGGCCGGCGGCGATGTCGGCCAGACCGCTGCCCCACACGGTGGAGGTGAGCACGCCCGAACTCTGGTTCGGGAACAGCTCCAGCCCGCCCTCGGCATTGCGGCGTACCCGCAGGAACTCGCGCCGGCGGTCCGGCTTCGGCCAGTCGAAGTCGGCACGCACCGCGAACGGCTGGGGTGCCACGTCGCTCACGCCCATGCGGCGCAGGATGAAGGGACGCACCAGCAGCAGAAAGGTGACGAAGCTGGACACCGGATTGCCGGGCAGACCGATGAAATCGGCGTGATCGCCCTCGCCCCGCCGCACATGGCCGTGCGCCAGCGGCTTGCCCGGCTTCATCGCGATCTTCCAGCTGTCCAGCCCGCCCTCGGCATTGAGCGCCGGCTTGATGTGGTCTTCCTCACCGACGCCTACGCCGCCGCTGGTCAGGATGAGATCGCAGTTCGCCGCCGCTTCGCGCAGCGCGGCGCGGGTGGCATCGAGCCGGTCGGGCACGATGCCCAGATCCAGCACTTCGCAGCCCAGTGTTTCGCACAGCGCGCGCAGCGTGTAGCGGTTGGAGTTGTAGATGCCGCCCGGCGGCAGCGGCTCGCCCGGCATGACCAGTTCATCGCCGGTCGAAAACAGTGCCACCCGCGGCCGGCGTACCACCGCCAGCTCGGCCAGCCCTATCGTCGCGGCCAGCCCGACTTCCTGCGCGCGCAGCCGGGTGCCGGCCGTCAGCACCACGTCGCCGGCGCGGATGTCCTCGCCGGCGCGGCGTATCCAGGCGCCCGGCTTCGGAATTTCGTCGAAGCGCACGCCGGCATCGGAGGCATGGGTGGCTTCCTGCATCACGATGGCATCAGCGCCTTCGGGCACCGGCGCGCCGGTGAAGATGCGGGCACAGGTGCCGGCGACCAGCGGCGCGCCGACATGGCCGGCCGGAATGCGCTGGCTCACCGGCAGGCAGTCGCCGGGCGCACTGAGATCGGCCAGACGGATGGCATAGCCATCCATGCTGGAGTTGTCGTGCGGCGGCACGGTGAGTGTCGAGCGCTGATCGGTGGCCAGCACCCGGCCCGTGGCCGCGAAGGTCGATACGGTTTCGGTGTCGGCAATCGGACGCGCGGCCGCCAGCAGGCGGTCGAGTGCGGCATCCAGCGTAAGCATTTCGTTCATCGGAACCCCTGGTGTCGGAGGATGAAGTCGGCGACCCCATCCACATCGTTCAGGTCGAGCCGGGGCAGCGGAAGTTCCATCGGCTCATCGGTCGCCACCGCCACGATGTGCGGGTTGTCCGGATACATCAGCGGACGACCGTAGGACGGCCGGTGGATTTCCAGCTTGGGAATGGCCGAGGCCTTGTAGCCCTCGACCAGCAGCAGGTCACAGTCGCCCATGGCGGCGATCTGCTCGTCCAGCGTCGGTTCCGGCCGGCCGCGCAATTCGTGCATCAGCACCCAGCGGCTGTTCGACACCAGCATGACTTCGGTGCAGCCGGCTTCGCGCAGCCGGTGCGAATCCTTGCCCGGACGGTCGATGTCGAAGCCGGCATGGGCGTGCTTGATCAGCGACACGGTGAGGCCGTCCAGCACGAAGCGCGGAATGAGCCGCTCGATCAGCGTGGTCTTTCCGGAGCCGCTGTAGCCGGCAAATCCGAAGACTTTCATGGAGAGGGAGGGCCGCGGAGAGGTCGAGGAAGTGGACGATTATCGCCCAGACCACGGCCTCGACGCGTACGGATGCCGGACGCCGCCGGACACGGCGGTGTCCGGCCACGACCGCCCCGCCGGGTGTGCCGGACAGGGCGCAGTCCGCTCAGCCGTTGTTGCGGATACGGGCGACGAGTGCAGCGGTGTATTCCTTCGTGCTCGCACGGCCGCCGAGATCGCCGGTGCGCACGTTATCCACGTTCAGCGTGTCGCTCACCGCCTGGCGGATGCAGTCACCCTTGTCCTGCAGATTCACGTGATCGAGCATCAGCGCGGCCGCCAGCACCAGCGCGGTCGGGTTGGCGATGCCGCGGCCGGCGATGTCCGGCGCCGAGCCATGCACCGCTTCGAAGATGGCCGCGTCGGCACCGATGTTGGAGCCGGGCGCCATGCCCAGACCACCGACCAGACCGGCGGTCAGGTCGGACAGGATGTCGCCGAACAGGTTGGTGGTGACCAGCACGTCGAACTGCCAGGGGTTCATCACCAGCTTCATGCAGCAGGCATCGACGATGACCTGTTCGAACTGGATCTTGCCCTTGTAGCGCTCCTCGAACATCTGCTCGGCGG
Organism: Methyloversatilis sp.; assembly: GCA_041639545.1. Taxonomy (GTDB): domain Bacteria; phylum Pseudomonadota; class Gammaproteobacteria; order Burkholderiales; family Rhodocyclaceae; genus Methyloversatilis. The sequence continues at coordinate 63,811 of JBEQBZ010000016.1, forward strand.
TTTCCAGGAAAATGCCGGTCAGCGCCTTCATGATGTTGGCCTTGTGCACCACGGTCACCTTCTTGCGGCCGAGCGCGATCGCGTGGTCGAAGGCGTATTCCAGGATGTGGCGCGCGCCCTGGCGGGTATTCACGCCGGTCGACATGGCCACCGCGTGCGGGTCACCCTCGATCGGGATGAAGTGCTCGTAGCCCATGTACAGGCCTTCGAGGTTCTCGCGGCAGACGATGAGGTCGATGTTGTCGTAGCGGCCACCCGGAATCAGCGTGCGCGCCGGACGGATGTTGGCGTACAGCTTGAATTCCTCGCGCAGTCGCACGTTGATCGAGCGGAAGCCGCCGCCGACCGGGGTTTCCAGCGGGCCTTTCAGCGCCAGCCGGGTGCGGCGGATGCTGTCCAGCGTCTTGCCCGGCAGCGGATCGCCTTCGCTCTTCAGCGCGCCCATGCCGGCCGGCATCTCTTCCCACTCGAACGGCGCCCCCACCGCGTCCAGGGCCGCCAGCGCGGCCTCCATGATTTCCGGTCCGATGCCGTCGCCGGGGATCAGTGTGGCGGGAATTTTCTGCGCGCTCATGCGGGGTCTCCTGTCGGGTTGTCAGCACTACCGGACCACGCCGCCGGGTCGGCGACGCATCCGGAAATGTCCGGCCGCCGAAGCAAGAAACCTGCCTCGGCTCTGGGACGGCCGGTCGCCCCTGTATTCATCCGGCGGCAGCCGGTTCAAGTTTGCGCCACACCGTGGCGCCGCCGCTGGCCTTGTCGATCTCGGCCAGCAGCTTTTCGTGTTCCGCGATTTCCGCCTCGCTCGCCCGTACCTGGCGCAATGCACCGCGCGGGCGCGCCGCAGCGGCGGCACGCACCGCCGAAGGCTCGGGTTCGAGATCGATGATCAGGCTTTCCTGGCCGCGGGTCATCGCCAGATAGACCTCGACCAGCAGTTCCGCGTCGAGCAGCGCGCCGTGGAACTCGCGGTGCGAGTTCTCGATGCCGAAGCGCTCGCACAGTGCGTCGAGGTTGGCGCGCTTGCCCGGGAACATGTCGCGCGCCATGCGCACCGTGTCGATCGCCGGCCACACGCAGATTTCGCGCAGCGGCGGCCGGCCGACGATGTTCAGTTCGTTGTCGATGAAGCCGGTATCGAAGGCCGCGTTGTGGATGACCAGTTCGGCATCGCGCACGAAATCGACGATCTGGTCGACCACGTCGCGGAATTTGGGCTTGTCGGCCAGGAAATCGGTGGTGATGCCGTGCACCGCCACCGCGCCTTCCGGCACATCGCGCTCCGGATTGCAGTACAGGTGCAGCTGACGGCCGGTCCGCTTGCGCCCGACCAGTTCGACGCAGCCGATTTCGATCAGCCGGTCGCCGTTCTGCCATTCCAGGCCGGTGGTTTCGGTATCGAGGATGATCTGACGGGTCATTTCTGGACGGGACTCCGGGAAGCGGGCCGTATTGTACCGGCGGCGCCTTGCGGTTCGCTGACAGCGGTCAACGCCGGGCCGGAATGGCTTCGCGCGCCAGCCGGTCCACGCGCTCGTTCTCCGGGTGGCCGGCGTGGCCCTTCACCCATTTCCATTCCACCTGATGCACGCCGGCGGCCGCGTCCAGCGCCTTCCACAGGTCAACATTCTTGACCGGAGCACCGGCGGCGGTCTTCCAGCCCTTGCGCTTCCAGCCGTGTATCCACTCGCTGATGCCCTTCTGCACGTACTGCGAGTCGGTATAGACCACCGCGCGCACCGGCTTTTTCAGCGCATTCAGCGCCTCGATCACCGCCATCATTTCCATCCGGTTGTTGGTGGTCGAGGGATCGCCGCCGGACATTTCCTTCTCGTGCGTGCCGCTCAGCAGCAGCGCACCCCAGCCGCCGGGACCCGGGTTGCCGCTGCAGGCGCCGTCGGTATAGATGATGACTTCGTCCAAGAAACTCTCCGCAATGATTCAGTACGGTCGCCGGCTCACTGGCCGGGCGATCTGTCTTTCTGCGCGCGCGGGCTGACCGCGGCCAGCGCACGCGCCGCGGCGCGGCGGTCACGCCATTTCGGCATGATGAGCCGCATGCCGCGCACCCGCTTGATTCCCTGCAGCACGTAGGCGCCGCCAAGAAAGGGCCACCAGCGCTCGCCGGCGGCCTCGATGAACTGCCAGCGCGACAGCCAGGTGTCGCTGCGCACCGGCGGCCGGTAACAGCCGAAACAGCCGGCCTGGGTGTCCAGGCTGAGCAGCTTGAACCAGTCGCGCAGGCGCGGCACCGACAGCCAGTCGCCGTTCCACGGAAAAGGATCGCGCTCGCGCAGGCGCCGGCGCGCCCCCCACAGGCTGAACGGATTGAAGCCGGTCACCAGCACCTGACCTTCCGGCACCAGCACCCGCTCGACTTCGCGCAGCACCGCATGCGGATCGCTGGCGAATTCCAGCACATGCGGCAGCACGACCAGATCGACGCTGGTCGAGGCCAGCGGCAGCTGCACCGGGTCACAGATCAGCGCCCGCGCCGGGCCCGGCTTCGCGTCCTCGCAGTACAGCTTGTACGGCATCCGGTTGGCGCGCAGGTAGTCGTGCTCCAGCAGCCCGATCTGCACCGCGTTATAGCCGAACACATCGGCCACGATGCCATCCACCCGCGCCTGTTCCCAGCGCTGGACATACTGTCCCTGCGGGGTGTCCAACCATTCGTGCAGACCGGGAATCGACATGGGCGGGGCGGGTTGCGGCAGCGGAAAAACGGCGGGGCGCATTGTCAACGCGAGGCCCAGCCGCCAGAATCGGGCGGATGAAGATATATCCGATCCCCGCATTTGGCGACAACTATCTTTGGCTCGCCGCCGCAGGTGACCGGGCGCTGGTGGTCGACCCGGGCGATGCCGCTCCGGTTCTGGCCGCTCTCGACAAACATTCGCTGCGCCTGGACACCCTCCTGATCACCCACCATCACGCCGACCACACCGGCGGCGTGGGAGAACTGAAACGACTGACCGGCGCCCGCGTGTACGGGCCGGACGACGGACGCATCGAGCACATCGATCAGGTGGTGCGCGAGGGTGATCGCATCGCGCTGCCCTGGCTGGACACGCCGTTCGCGGTACTGGAAGTGCCGGGGCATACGCGCAGCCACATCGCCTACGTCGCGCGCGACCGGCTGTTCTGCGGCGACACGCTGTTCGCCGGCGGCTGCGGCCGCCTGTTCGAAGGCACGCCGGAACAGATGTGGCACGCGCTGTCGCGGCTGGCATCGCTGCCGCTGCACACCCGGGTGTACTGCGCCCACGAATACACGCAGGCCAATCTGCGCTTCGCGCAGGCGGTGGAACCGGACAATCAGGCCCTGCTCGCCCGCATCCGCCGGGTGGCGCGTCAGCGTGCCGCCGGCGAACCGACGGTACCGAGCACACTGGCCGACGAACTGGCGACCAACCCCTTCCTGCGGGTGCGCGAGCCGGACGTGATCAGGGCTGCCGAGGTGCATGCAGGCCGGCCGCTGGCCACCCCGGTCGAGGTGTTCGCAGCGCTGCGGGCGTGGAAGAACGATTTCTGAACCACTTGCGCCGGCCACGGAGGACGCGGCCGGTGTTCAGCCTGCGACCGGTTCAGGCAGCCGGAAACCCACCCGGTCACGCCCGCCGGATTTGGCGTCATAGAGCGCCAGATCGGCTTCGGCGATCAGGTTCTGCGGGCCGCCGGTACCCGGCGTCAGGCTGGCCACCCCCACGCTGATGGTGACCACGTCGCTGGGCGAGGCGGCATGCGGCAACTGCAGCGCACGGATCGAGTCGCACAGGCCTTCGGCCACGTTGCGCGCTCCCGCCAGATCGGTTTCCGGCAGCACCAGCGCGAATTCTTCGCCGCCATAACGCGCCACCAGATCGCTCGGGCGGCGAGACACCGCCTGCAGCGCACTGGCCACCGACTTCAGGCACTCGTCGCCAGCCAGGTGGCCATAGGTGTCGTTGAACAGCTTGAAATGATCGACGTCGATCAGTGCCAGCGCCAGCGGCCGCTTGTAGCGTGCAGCGCGGCGCCATTCACGCAGCAGGGTCTCATCGAAATGGCGACGGTTGGACAGCCCGGTCAGGCCGTCCAGCGAGGTCAGGCGGGTCAGTTCCTGATTGGCGGCATCGAGCTTGCGGGTGAGCACCACCAGCGAGTAGCGCATCTGCAGGATGCGCTGCATCGCGCGCACCTTGGCCGCAAGCACCACTTCGCTGATCGGCTTGAACAGGTAGTCGTCACCGCCGGCGGTGATGCCCTGCACCAGATCGGTGTCGGCGGTGCGAGCGGTCAGGAAGATGATGGGTGTCCATTCGCCGGACTGTTCGATGGCGCGGATGCGGCGCGCCACTTCGTAGCCGTCCATGCCCGGCAGCACCACGTCGAGCAGCACGATGTCCGGATTGTGTTCCCGGAACAGCGCGACGCCGCTCTCGCCGTCTGTGGCCGCGATCGGCTGTATGCCCATGCGCTCCAGATGCTGGCTGACGACCGCAAGCCCCGTCTGAGAGTCCTCGATGACCAGCGCTTTCATGTGAACACCCGTTTTTTTGCCCGTCATCATAACGCCGCCCGCGCCAAGGGCAAGCGGCAGTGCAGCGCGGGTCTCCGGATGCGGAATGCGTCAGCCGAAACCGATGGCTGGAAACGGGGTCGATGCACCATCCTGCACTCAGTCCGCCCCCCTCCAGGAACGAGCCCGGTTTGACGCTGCACCATCAGGCTGGCTAGCATTCGAGGTTTGGCTTCTGCGCCACAATGCCGTCTTTCATCGCATCCCTGCTGCGCCGCTCGCTGATCGCGCTCGCGGCCGCCACCCTGGCCGGCTGTGCCGCCACCGGCGTGGTGACCGACGACAGGGCCGACCCGCTGCCGGGTGCCACGGCCAGTCCGGGCGAACGCCCCGCGGCCCGTCGCCCCGCTGAGCCCGCTGCCCGCACCACGCCCGGCATCAGGCCGGGCAGCGCCGAACCCATTCCCTTTCCCAAGGCCACCGAAGTGGTCGACGGCGCCACCGACACGGTCAAACCGGTCGACCTGACCGTGCCCCCGGATGATCTGTGGGAGCGCATCCGCAAGGGTTTCGGCATGGCCGACCTGAACCATCCGCTGGTGGCGGAACATCAGGCCTGGTACCTGAACCGCCCGGACTACTTCCGCCGCATCACCGAACGCGGCCGGCGCTACATGTTCCACATCGTGGAAGAGATCGAAAAGCGCGGCCTGCCGACCGAACTGGCGCTGCTGCCCATGGTGGAAAGCGCCTACAACCCGGAAGCGCTGTCGATCGCCAAGGCCTCGGGCCTGTGGCAGTTCATTCCGTCGACCGGCAAGCTGTACGGCCTCGAACAGAACGCCCAGCGCGACGACCGGCGCGACATCGTCGCGTCTACTGCGGCCGCGCTGGAATACCTGCAGCGCATCTATGAAATGCATGGCGACTGGCATCTGGCGCTCGCCTCCTACAACTGGGGCGAAGGCGCGGTCGGCCGCGCGGTCATGCGCAACACGGCGGCCGGCCTGCCGACCGACTACGCCTCGCTCAACATGCCGGCGGAAACCCGTCACTACGTGCCCAAGCTGCAGGCGCTGAAGAACATCATCGCGCAGCCGGAACTGTTCGGCATCGAACTGGACCCGGTGGCCAACAAACCCTATTTCGCGCTGGTGGCCGAAGCGCCGACCATGGATCTGGCGACCGCCGCCCGGCTGGCCGACGTGCCGGTGGCGGAAATCAAGGCGCTCAACCCGCAGCACAAGCGTCCGGTCATCCGCACCGGCGAGGGCGGCGCGCAGCTGGTGCTGCCTGCGCACGCGGTTGACACCTTCATGTCCAACCTTGAGAACCGCGACACCACCACACCCAGCGGCTCGGCCTGGCGCACCTACACGCTGGGCCCGAAAGAGACGATGGCGTCGGTGGTCAGGCGCTTCGGCGTCAGCGAGTGGCGCCTGCGCCGCTTCAACGGCCTGTCGCCCACCGTCAAGGTCGGCCCGGGCAGCACGCTGCTGGTGCCGGAAGAAGGCAGCGAACTGTCGCCGGAAACAGGCCTCAGCGTCGAGGAAGCGCCACGGCTGTCGGCGGACAAGGTGCAGACCCGCCGGGTGAAGCGCAACGGACGCTGGGTGACGGTGCCGGTCACGCCGGAAAGAAAGTCGGTGCAGGTTCCGGCAGGGCGCAAGACCGCGGTGGCGCCCGACCGGAAGAAAGGCGCAACTGCGCCGGTCCGCAAGGCCGCACCGAAATCCACCGCGAAACAGGCGCCCGCAAAGCCGGCACCGGCAAAGAAGGTTCCGGTCAGGAAATAAGGCCTTCGGCCAGGCTGCGCGTGACTTCGGAGGCCGGCACCGGCCGGCAGGCGCTGGCATTCTGACCGCACCACAGAGGAGAGAAATCCGCCGACCCGGCGGCCTCTGCCCTGGCCCGCAACGGGGCAATGGCGCCCGCTGCAAGCGGGAAGGCCGGTGCGTGCGGACTGAGCGGTCCAAGCTCCCGTATCGCCCGGTTGACGATGCCGCGAGCCGGTCGCCCGGAGAAGACGTTGGTCAGCGTGGTATGCCGAGCCGCCTCGCTGGCAAGCGCTGAACGATGTACCAGCGAGGTCGTCGCCTCCGGACAGCACAGGTAGGCGGTACCTGCCTGCACGCCCCGCGCGCCCAGAGCCATTGCAGCCGCCACGCCACGGGCATCCGCGATGCCGCCGGCCGCAATGACGGGCCGCGACACCGCGTTCACCACCTGGGGCAGCAATGCGAAAGTGCCGAGCTGTTCGCTCAGGTCATCGGACAGGAAATGTCCACGATGTCCGCCGGCCTCCAGTCCCTGCGCGATGATCACGTCAGCACCGTGCGCTTCCAGCCAGCGGGCCTCGGCAACGGTGGTGGCCGAGGCCAGCACGCAGGCGCCCCAGGCCTTGACCCGGGCCAGCAGATCGGCCGCGGGCAGGCCGAAGTGAAAGCTGACCACCTCGGGCCGGAAAACCTCCAGCACGGCTGCCATGTCGGCACTGAAAGGCGCCCGTCCCGGGCCCGCGGCCGCGGCGGACGGATCGATGCTGGACGCGGCGTAATGGGGCGCGAGCACCGAGCGCCAGCGCGCTTCCCGAACCGGGTCGGGTTCGGGCGGCTCATGACAGAAGAAATTGACATTGATCGGCCGGTCCGTCATGGCACGCAGCGCCTGCAGCGCCTCGCCCACGCCATCCGGCGTCAGCATGGCGCAGGGCAGCGAGCCGAGTCCCCCCGCATTCGATACCGCGGCGGCAAGCCTGTGGTCCTGCACGCCAGCCATCGGTGCCTGCACAACCGGAAAGTCCAGTCCATCCATTACCGGACAAGCACTCACAGTCACCCCTCCCCTGGTATGGCGCGTCGCGGTCGGCTCAGTCCGGGAACCAGCACGCCACCGCATGATGCCCGTCACCGCCCTCGAGCAGCGGCTGCTCGCCGGAGCAGCGCGCCCCGGCCTTCGGGCAGCGCGGGTGAAAGGCACAGCCGGACGGCGGATTCGCCGGTGAAGGCAGGTCGCCGGCCAGCTTCTGCGCGTGCATCACGCCATCGATACGCGGCACCGCGGACAGCAGCGCGCGGGTGTAGGGGTGGCGCGGTGCCCGCAGCACCTGGTCCACCGGCCCACTTTCGACGATCCGGCCCAGATACATGACCGCCACGTCGTGCGCGAGGTGCTCGACCACCGCGATGTTGTGGGTGATGAACAGATAGGCCAGACCCAGTTCGCGCTGCAGCCGGCCGAGCAGATTCAGGATCTGCGCCTGCACCGACACGTCGAGCGCCGAGGTCGGTTCGTCGCACACGATGAGCCGCGGCTGCACCGCCAGCGCGCGCGCGATCGCGATGCGCTGGCGCTGGCCGCCGGAGAACTCGTGCGGATAGCGGTCGGCCATATCAGGCCTCAGCCCGACCTGGCTCAGCAGTGCCGCCACATCGCCCGGCCGGCCCAGCGTGTTCATGCCTTCGGCGATGATTTCGCCCACCCGCATGCGCGGATTCAGCGAGCCGTAGGGGTCCTGGAACACCATCTGCACCTGGGCGCGCAGCGCCCGCAGCTGATCGCCGCGAGCGCGGCCCAGATCGACGCCGCCCAGCGTGATCGTGCCGGCGGTGGCGTCGATCAGTTTCAGCAGCGCCTTGCCCGCAGTGGTCTTGCCGCAGCCGGATTCGCCGACCAGCGCCAGCGTGCGGCCGGCACGGATGTCGAGCGACACGCCATCGACCGCCCGCACATGGCCCACCGTACGCTGCAGGATGCCGCGCCGGATCGGGAAGTGAACCTTCAGCTCGCGCACTTCGAGCAGCCGGTCACCCGCTTCGGCCACGCCCACCGGGGCGCGGGTGCCGTCAGCCCCGGCCTGCTGCGCCAGACGCGCGGCTTCCGCCGGGTCGTGGAGATGGCAGCGCACCCGGTGCGCCTCACCGGCGTCGTGCCAGGCCGGCAGCTCGTCACTGCAGCGTGCCCAGGCCCGCGGGCAACGGTCGGCGAAACGGCAGCCGCGGAAATCGGTGGTGAGCGGCGGCACCGAGCCGGGAATCGTGGCCAGCTCCGTAGCCACGCCGCCGCAGCGCGCGGTGTCCGGCAGCGCGGCGAACAGCAGCTGCGAATACGGATGCGCCGGCCGCGCAAAAAAGGCCGCGCGGGGTGCGCGCTCGATCAGCTGACCGGCGTACATGACGCCCACCTGGTGCGCCATGCGCGCCACCACGCCGAGGTCGTGGGTGATCAGCAGCATGGACATCGCGCGTTCGCGCTGCAGCGCAGCCAGCACGTCCAGCACCTGCGCCTGTATGGTCACGTCCAGCGCGGTGGTCGGTTCGTCGGCGATCAGCAGCTTCGGTTCGCCGGCCAGCGCCATCGCGATCATGACCCGCTGCTTCATGCCGCCGGAGAACTGGAAGGGGTATTCGTCGAGCCGGCGCGCGGCGTCCGGAATGCCCACCGCCGCCAGCAGTTCGCGTGCCCGGGCGCGTGCCGGCGCGCCGCGCAGGCCGCGATGCACGGCCAGCACCTCGCCGATCTGCTGCATCACGGTGAGCACCGGATTCAGGCTGGTGCCCGGCTCCTGGAAAATCATCGCCATGTCGCGGCCGCGCGCCTCGCGCATCTGCGCCTCGGTCAGCCCGGTCAGTTCGCGGCCGGACAGGCGCACGCTGCCGGCGGCGAGGTAACCGACATCCGGCAGCAGACGCATCAGCGCGGCGGCGGTCATCGATTTGCCGCAGCCGGATTCGCCCAGCAGCGCCAGCGTTTCGCCGGCCTGCAGATCGAGATCGAGCGCGTCCACCGCGCGCGCGATGCCGGCCGGCGTATCGAGTTCGGCGGTGAGCCCGCGCACTTCGAGCAGCGGCGCGTTCATGCGGCGGCCCTCTTCGGCATGCGGCGCGCCCGCCACTGGAAGCGCGGATCGAAAGCGTCGCGCACCGCGTCGGCGAACAGGTTGGCCGCCAGCACCAGCGCCAGCATGAGCACGAAGGCGGCGGCCAGCGACCACCACACCACCGGCTCGCGCGACAGCTCCAGCCGCGCGGCGTTGATCATGGTGCCGAAGCTGTTCTGGGTGCTGTCCACGCCGATGCCGATGTAGGACAGCACCGCCTCCGACAGCACCAGGCCGGAGAAATCCATCACCAGCGCGATCAGCACGATGTGCATCAGATTGGGCAGCAGGTGGCGCGCCATGATGCGCGCGTCGGCGACGCCGAAGGCACGCGCCGCCTGCACGTAATCGAGTTCGCGCAGCTTCAGCGTTTCGGCGCGCAGCAGCCGGCACAGGCCGGTCCATGAGGTGAGGCCGAGGATGAAGCACAGCGCCAGCAGCCGGGCGTCGGCGCGCTCGGCGGCGGTTTCGAACCACTCCGGATGGGTGTCGATCACCACCTGCATCATGAGCACCATGGCGGCGATCAGCAGCACGCCGGGTATCGAGTTCAGAACCGTGTAGAGGTACTGGATGGCGTCGTCCCACCAGCCGCCGCGAAAACCGGCGATCAGGCCGAGCGCGATCGACAGCGGGAGCGTGACCAGCGTGGTGAGCGTGCCGATCAGCAGCGCGGTGCGCACCGATTTCAGCGACAGGTAGAGCACGTCCTGACCCACCTTGTCGGTGCCGAACACGTGATAGCCGTCGGCCCAGCCGGCCATCACGCCGCCGGCGACGCACAGCACGGCAGCGGTCAGCAGCACCGCCCGCCAGGCCACCGGCCGGCTGGCCGAAAGCGCCGGACGCCACACCGCGCGACAGGTGTCGGCGTAGCGCGCGCGGTGCGACAGCGCGATCAGCCCGACCACGATGCCGGTAAACGCCGCCCACAGCAGCGCGCCGCGGAAGGCCCCGGCCGCGGCGCGGGCGATCAGGTCATCACGGTGCTGCGCGAGGTCTTCCAGATGCCGGCCGGCGTGCTGCAGCCGCGGAAAGTCGCGCGTCTGCACGCCGTCGCGTTCCACCGTTTCCCTGGCGAAGGCATGGGTGGCCAGCGGCGCGGAGTAGGTCTTTTCCTTCTTGAGCCTGAGGTCGGCCAGCAGCGCGTCGAGCGCCGACAGCACCTCGGGGGCGTACTGCACTTCGGTGCTGCCCGCCTTCGCCGGCAGGCGCGGCTGGTAGTGCAGCGAATCGAGCAGGCCGACCGCGATGAAGGCGGTGAGCAGCGTGGCCGACGCCATCGCCGCCGACGACTCGCCCACCCGCCGCCAGGCACGGCGCAGGTAATCGTGCCGGCGGCAGTAGAACGCCAGCAGCACGCAGCCGGCCAGCAGCGACCACAGCAGGATGTCGGACCACAGGAACAGCGGCTTGAAACTCATGATTGCAGCCAGTTGTCGATCTTCAGAGCATCCACCCGCCCCAGCTCCCGAACATTGTCGGTCACCAGCACGGCGCCCAGCGCGCGCGCCTGGGCGGCGATCCACAGGTCGTTGGCACCGATGGGCGTACCGCGTCTTTCCAGCGCAGCGCGAATGTCGGCGTAGTGATGCGCCACCCCGGCATCCAGCGGAACGACGGTCAGGTGCTGCACCACGTCGGCGAGGCGCGCGCGATTCCGTTCCGGCCAGGCACTTTTCGCAACGCCGAGCTCCAGTTCTCCCAGCACCACCGGCGACAGCAGCAGGTCCGTGAGCGGCAGGCGCTGCAGGCGCGTGCGCACTTCGCTGCGCCCCTTGAGCGCAGCGATGAAGATGTTGGTGTCGAGCAGATGACGCATCAGTCGATCGGCGCCACGTCAGCGGGCGGCATGTCCTGCGGCGCTTCGATATCGAACGCCTCGTCGCTGTCCCAGACCGAAGCGAACGCGTCGGCAGCCCGCCGTTCGGGTTCGGGGATCAGCCGGGCAATCACCTTGCCGTGCCGGGTGATCGCGATTTCCTCGCCACGCGCCACGTCGGCCAGCAGGGCCGCAAGACGCGATTTCATTTCAACGATCGGTACGGTACGCATGACGCCCCCTAAAATTCTGACCATAGGGTCAGAATAGCAGTTCCATCACTTCAGCCTCACCCGCGGATCCACCAGCGTGTAGGACAGATCGGTCAGCAGCAGCCCGACGATGTAGAGCACCGAGCCGATGAACACCATGGAGCGCACCACCGCGAAGTCCTGCGCATTGATCGCGTCTATCGTGTAGCTGCCCAGTCCAGGGATGCCGAAGAAGCTTTCCAGCAGCAGCGAACCCATGAACAGCATCGGGATGACCACCACCACGCCGGTCAGGATGGGAATCATGGCGTTCTTCAGCACGTGGCGGAACAGCACCCGCAGTTCCGACAGCCCCTTGGCACGGGCGGTGCGCACGTAGTCCTTGTTGATCTCTTCCAGAAAGAGCGTGCGGTACCAGCGCGCCGACGAGCCGATGCCGCCGATCACGCTGATCAGCACCGGCAGGATGAGGAAGCGTGCGGCGTCCAGCCCGGGCGCGTAACCGGAAATCGGCACCAGATTCCACACCTTGCTCACCAGATACTGGCCACCGATGATGTAGAACAGCCCGGAAATCGACATCGCCACCACGCACAGCACGACGCCGCCCACGTCGAGTGCGGTATGGCGGAAGAACACCAGCAGCAGCGCGAAACTGACGGTGACGAACAGGCCGAGCAGGAAGGTGGGCAGCGCGATCGCGAGGCTGGGCCCCATGCGGCTGCGGATTTCCAGCGCGATGTCGCGGCCGTCGTCGGCGCGCCCGAAGTCGAAGGCGAACATGCGCACCGACTTGTCGAACAGGATGGTGTCGGTCGCCTTCGCCAGTCCGGACGCCTCGGCATTCCACACCAGCGGCCGGTCGTAGCCGCGCTCGGCCTTCCATTTCTCGATCGCTTCCGGCGTCACCCGCTTGGCGCCCAGCTGCATGCGCGCCATGTCGTCCGGCGAGTTCACGACGAAGAACAGCACGAAGGTGATCAGGTTCACCCCGATCAGGATGGGAAGGGCATAGAGCAGCCGGCGGACGATGTAGGCGATCATGCCTGCCCCTCCACCGCACGCGCCTGTTCCGAGCGCTTCCAGTGCCGCCAGGCCGGCCACACCAGTGCCAGCAGCAGCGCGGCGAAGGCGAACAGCGGCCAGCGCACCGGCCGGTTCCACTCGGCGCGCTTCGCGTCGCGCAGCGCCGGATCGACCCGGGTGTATTTCATCGTGTTGTTGGCGACGTTCGACGGCTTGCGGTTATGCACCCAGCTGTGTTCCAGCCCGTAGCTCTTCGGGTGGAAGCCCCACACCCAGGGCGCGTCGTGGCGCAGGATGTCCAGCATGCGGTCGAGCACCGCCTGCCGCTCCGGCCCGTTTTCCATCGCCTTCATGCGCTCGAACAGGCGGTCGAATTCCGCGTTCTCGTAGTTCGACGCGTTCTCGCCCTGCGCCTTCACCTTGGACTGCGGGCCATAGAGCAGGAACAGGAAGTTCTCCGGGTCCGGGTAGTCGGCGTTCCAGCCCCAGAAGAAGAGCTGGGCGGCACCCTTGCGTATCTTGTCCTGGAAGCGGTTGTAGTCGGTGCTGCGCACCACCAGCTGCACGCCCAGCCGGTCGAACTGCTTGGTGAGCCAGTCGATGCGCGCCTTGCTGCCCAGCCCGGTGCCGGTGGTGTCCAGATTGATCACCAGCGGCTCGCCGGTTTTCGCGTCGCGGCCGTCCGGCCAGCCGGCTTCGGCCAGCAGCTTCTTCGCCACGTCGATGGACTTGCGCTGCGGCTGGCCATCGACCCAGTCATACATGTAGCCGTTCACGCCCTCGCGGCCGTCGCGGTGTCCGAAAATGCCCGGCGGCAGCGGCGACTGCGCCGGCAGGCCGCGGCCATTCAGGAAGATGGAAATGAATTCCTCCTGGTCGAGCGCGATGCCGATGGCCTGGCGCAGCTTGCGCCCGCGCTCGCCCAGCCCGCCCACCAGCGGGTCGGCCATATTGAAGCCCATATACATGGTGGAGGTGGACACCGAGGTCTGCAGGTCGATGCCCTGCGCCTTCATGTCGTCGCTCAGGCTCACCTCGCCGGTCTGGCCGAACTGCACCGCCTGGTCGAAGGAATCGGAACTGATGCCGGAGGCGTCGTAATAGCCCTGCAGGAACTTGTTCCAGTATGGAATCTGCTCCTTCTCGCGCGTGAACACGACCTGGTCGGTCAGCGGCAGCGGCTTGCCGCAGTCGGCCAGCAGACCGGCCTCGCGATCGCCCGGCTCGCCCTCGCACGGGTAGGTTTCGCCGCCGAAGTGCGGGTTGCGCGTGAGCACCATGCGCGCGTTCGGGTCGTTCTGGCTCAGCATGTAAGGGCCGGTGCCGATCGGATACCAGTCCAGCGTCAGATTGCGCTCGGCCATGCCCGGCTGGCTGTGGAAGCGGTCGGCTTCCCACGGCACCGGCGCGAAGAAAGGCATGGTGAGCCAGTACAGGAACTGCGGGTACTTGCCCTTCAGGCGGATGCGGTAGGTGTGACGATCGACCACCTGTACGCCCGGCAGGTCGTACTGGCGCAGGTCCAGCCACTGGCCGGGCGGCAGAGATTTCGCCGCCGCCTTCAGCGTGTCGCCGTAGTCCTTGAGGCCGACGATGTAGTCGCTCATCAGCCCGAACACCGGCGAATGCAGCGCCGGATGCGCCAGCCGCCTGATCTGGTAGGCGTAGTCCGCCGCCTCCAGCTCGCGCGTGCCGGTGCGCTCGAAGTCGTACAGCGTGCGCCGCTCGCCCGGTCCGCCCTCGTGGTACAGGTAGCGTCCGGCCTTGTCGCGCGCCAGCGCCGGATGCGGCTGGTAGCGGATGCCGGGACGGATGCGGATTTCATACACCGATTCGGCGATGTCCGCCGCCGGCGCGTCGGCCGGCAGTTCGCGGCCTGCGGCGTCGAGGAAACGCGGCACCGGAATCGCTTCGGCGGTGGCCGGAATCAGTTCGAACGGACGCTTCAGGTAGTGGTACTGCAGCGGCGCCTGGTAGATCTGCGCGGTGAAGGTGATCTCGTTCTCGCTGTACGACTGAACGGGATCGAGATGCTTGGGCCGGTCGGTGAAGGCGGTGTACAGGATGTTCTGCCCGCGCTCGGCCGCCGGATACGGATCGTTCCACACCTCGCCGCACCCGCCGGCGAGCAGCGCGCATGCCGCTACCGCTGCCGCAAACAGGCGCAAGGGCCGGGAAATCGGTCGGCGCATCGGGGCGGGCGTCGGGCGCGATCGGGTCATGGGCGCGATTGTAGGCGGCGGCGTTGCGTCTGGGAGCGGACGCGCGGAAAAAGGTTGCAGGCGAACCTGACCGCCTGTCGCCGGTCTAGGGGGTGTTCCGCTTCGATCGAGCCACATGCGTCCGCGCCTTCCCCTCACCCTGCTGCTCACACTCACCCTGGTGCCGCTGCTGCTCGCCGCCTGCAGTCTGGTGCAGATGGGTTACGGCCAGGCCGACCGCCTGGTCGCCTGGCGGCTGGAAGAGTATCTGCCGCTGGACGCCACCGGCCGCGCACGGCTGGAGCCGGCACTGGCCCGGCTGCACGGCTGGCACTGCCGCACCCAGCTGCCCGCCTACGCCGCCTGGCTGCGCGAGGCCGGCACCGATCTGGGCCGCGGCAGCGACGCCGCAGGCATCGACCGCCACATCGACACCCTGTTCACGCTGCTCGGCCAGACCGCCGGCGAGGCGGCACGCGACATCGGGCCGGTGGTGGCCGGCGCCTCGCCGGCTCAGCTGGCGGCGCTGAACCGGCGCTTCGAGCGGAACAACCGCGACTATGTCGAGGACTGGGTGCAGCCGTCGGCGGCCGAACTGCAGCGCGAGCGCGCAGAGCGCCTGCTGTCCCGCCTGGAGGACTGGACCGGACGGCTCAGCCCCGCGCAGCGCGCCCGTGTCGAGGCCTGGGCGCGCGACATCCGCAGCCCGTCGGGCGACGGTCTGGACAGCCGCCGCCGCTGGCAGGCGGCGGTCAGCGCACTGATCGCGCGCCGCGATTTGCCCGCCGACGCATTCGCCCGCGAACTCGAAGCGCTGTTCGTGCAGCCGGCCCGGCACTGGACAGCCGGCTATGCGCGCGCCTTCAATGACAACCGTACGCTGGCCGCGCAGGCGCTGGCCGACCTTTCGATCACCCTGACCGACACGCAGCGCCGGCACCTGCAGCGAGAGATCGATCGCCTCGCCGGCGACCTCGACGCGATACGCTGCCGCCCGATGAACGACTACGCCACACGCTCATGACCCTGCCACCGAACGATCCGACGCTGTCCGACCAGGCAATGCCGCTGTTCCCGCTCGGCACCGTGCTGTTTCCGGACGGCCGGCTGCCGCTGCGCATCTTCGAGGTGCGCTATCTGGACATGATCAAGAAATGCCACCGCGCCGGCCGCGAGTTCGGTGTCGTGTCGCTGATCGAGGGCAGCGAGGTGAGGCGGGCCGGCCCCGGTGCGCCCGAACGTTTCCACGCGGTGGGCACCCGCGCGCGCATCGAAACCTTCGCCCAGCCGCAGCCCGGCCTGTACGAAATCGTCACCCGCGGCACCACCCGTTTCCGCATCACCGCACAGTCGCAGACGCCGCACGGACTGTGGATGGCCGAGGTCGAGGACATTCCGGCGGACGCACCGTGCCCGCTGCCGCCGGAGCTGACCTATGTCGCCGGCAATCTGGTGAAACTGATGGACCTGCTGCGCGCCACCGACATCTGGCCGGCAGCGGATGTCAGGCGCCCGGGTGACGCTGGCTGGGTGGCCAACCGCTGGTGCGAACTGCTTCCGCTGGAAGGCGAAGACCGCCAGCGCCTCATGGAAATGCGCGACCCGCTGCTGCGACTGGAACTGGTCGGCGATCTGCTGGACAGGACCGAGTTCGGTCAGGGCTGACGAACACGGCCCCGACCCGCAGCCGCACTCATCAGCGATAGCTGCGATACACGCTCGCGTCGCCGCCCGCCTGCACCAGCAGTACGTCGTACGGGTCCTTGCGACCCTTGTACTCCGGGCCGTCCATGCCGGGCGAGCCGACCGGCATTGCAGGTACCGCCAGACCGAGCGCCTTCGGTCTTTCCTTCAGCAGCTTGTGCACCTCGCTCGCCGGCACGTGACCTTCGAGCAGATAGCCATCGACCCGCGCCGTGTGGCAGGAGGCGAACTTCGCCGGCATGCCCAGCCGGGCGCGTGCCTCATTGTTGCCAGTGTCGTACACCTTGACCGCGAAGCCGCTGGCTTCGAGGTGGGCCACCCAGTCCTTGCAGCAGCCGCAGGTCGGGCTTTTCCACACCTCGACCAGCGGTTTCGGGGCCGCCATCAGCGTGGCGGCGCGCGACAGCAGGGCCGCGCCGGCAAGCGCGCCGATCAGCGCGCGACGTGTCGTATTCATGATCCGTCCTTTCAATGGTGATCGTGCGCGCCGGCACCCGGCTTGCGCACCTGCACTTCGATGTCCTGCGGCTGCGCGAGCGGCATGCTGGAGGCGCCGTGATCGTGGCCGGCGGGTGGCGGCGCGACCGGCGGCGCCTCGCCCACCTCGTGCGCCACCGTACCCGGCGGATGGCGGAACCAGCCCGGGTCGCCGTAATCGCCCCGCTTCTGGTCGCGCCTCACCTTGAACACCGAGAACATGCCGCCCATCTCGACCGAGCCGAAAGGACCGTCGCCGGTCATCATCGGCGCGGTGTTCTCCGGCAGCGGCATTTTCATGTCGGCCATGTCCGCCATGCCGCGCTCGCCCATGGCCATGTAGCCGGGCACCAGATTCGAAATGCGCTCGGCCAGCCCGCGCTGATCGACACCGACCAGATTGGGCACGTCGTGGCCCATGGCGTTCATCGTGTGATGGCTCTTGTGGCAGTGGAAGGCCCAGTCGCCCTCCTCGTCAGCGATGAATTCGATCTGCCGCATCTGGCCGACGCCGATATCGGTAGTCACCTCCGGCCAGCGCGCGGTCTTCGGTACCGGCCCGCCGTCGGTGCCGGTCACTTCGAACTCGTGACCGTGGATGTGGATGGGGTGATTGGTCATCGTCAGATTGCCGATGCGGATGCGCACGCGGTCGTTCTTCCGCGCCACCAGCGGCGCGATGCCCGGGAAGATGCGGCTGTTCCACGACCACAGGTTGAAATCCAGCATGGTCATGGTTTTCGGCGTGTAGCTGCCGGGGTCGATGTCGTAGGCGTTGAGCAGGAACACGTAGTCGCGGTCCACCGGCGCGATCAGCGGGTGGCGGCCCTTGGGGTGGGTGACCCAGAAGCCCATCATGCCCATCGCCATCTGCGTCATTTCGTCGGCGTGCGGGTGGTACATGAAGGTGCCGGGGCGGCGTGCGACGAATTCATAGACGAAGGTCTTGCCGGGTGGGATCGCCGGCTGGGTCAGCCCGCTGACGCCATCCATGCCGTTGGGCAGACGCTGGCCATGCCAGTGCACGCTGGTGCGCTCGGGCAGCCGGTTGGTGACGTAGATGCGCACCCGGTCGCCTTCGACCACTTCGATGGTGGGCCCGGGCGACTGGCCGTTGTAGCCCCACAGGTGGGCCTTGAAGCCGGGCGCCATTTCGCGCACCACCGGCTCGGCCACCAGATGGAATTCCTTGACGCCGTCCTTCATGCGCCAGGGCAGCGTCCAGCCATTCAGTGTCACCACCGGGTTGTAGGGCCGGCCATCCGGCGGCGTGAGCGGGCCACGCGTGTCGGCACTCGTTTCGATCACCGGCTCGGGAATCGCGGCCAGCGCGACGCGGCTCACCGTGGTGGCCGCGACGGCCGCACCGGCGATGCCGGCACTGCGGAAGAAATCTCTGCGGGAAGTCATGTCATGTCCTCAATCCTGTCCGGAGGGCGACCGTGCGGCCGTGGGAGCAGCGCCCTCGCCGCGATGCGTGACGGAGCGGCGGACGGCGCTCGGTCCGGGCAATGCATCGCGGCGAGGGCGCCGCTCCCACAGAAACACGCACACGGGTCGCATCCGGATGCACTCAGTGGGCGGCGTCGGCCGCTGCAGTGGACAGCGCTGCGCCGGGGGGCGGCGCGAGATCGGGGCGACCGACCAGCGCCATGTCGAGATCGGCCTGGGCGATCCAGAAGTCGCGCAGCGCCTCGATATAGCCATTCACGCCGGCCACTTGCGCGCGCGCGTCGGCCAGCAGTTCGAACACGCCGATCAGCATGCCGTTGTAGCGCAGCAGGTTTTCGTCGGACACCCGCTTCCTGAGCGGCACCACCTCGTCGCGGTAGTGGCGGGCGATGTCGAAGGCGGTGCGGTAGCCGGTATAGGCTTCGCGCACTTCGGAGCGGGCATTGACCGCCACCTCCGCCGCGCGCTCGACCGACTGCATGTAGATCGCCTCGGCACGCGCCACTTTCGAACCGCCCCAGTCGAACAGCGGCAGTTCGAAACTGATTTCATAGCCCTTCTTGTAGGACTCGCTGCGCCGGCCTTCGAGCACGCGCGCCGGCCCGACTTCGAGCACGTCGATGAAGCGCGTGGTCTTCGCCAGCCCGAGATTGCGCGCGGTCGCTTCGGCGTCGAGCTTCGCGATCTGCAGATCGATGCGCGAACCCATCGCCTGGCGTTCGATGTCCGGCGCGTCCAGCGCTGCCGCCGGCAAGTCGGGCAGACGGTCGGGCAGCGCGAAGGCGGTCTGTTCGCCCCACAGGCCGAGCAATCGGGTCAGCCGCTCGCGGGCTGCGACATGCGCCTGCTGCGCGCGCGCCAGATTGAGCGCGGCATCCGCCCGGAAACCCTGCTCGCGCGCTTCGGCCAGCGCACTGTGGTTGCCGGCGGCGCGCATGCGCTTCGCCAGTTCGGCACCGGCATCCGCGGCGTCCATCACCTGTTCCATGTAGCGCAGCGTCTGTCCGGCGGCGACCGCCTGCACCCAGGCGCGGCGCACGTCCGCCGCCAGCCGCAGCACCTGCAGCGACACCGCGCGCTGGGTCTGCTCGAACACGCGCCGGTTCACCTCCACCGCCTGCGGCATCGTGAGCAGCGAAAAGATATTGAAGGTGAGCACCTGCTCAATCTTGTAGTCGCGCACGCCGTCTTCCTTCTTGCTGGCGTGGAACATCGAGAAAGAAGGATTGGGCAGACGGCCGGCGCGCACCACTTCGGCCTCGCGGATGCCCAGTTCGTGGAAGCCGGCCTGCAGTCCGCGGTTGTTCAGCAGCGCAATCTGCACCGCGTCATCGACCGACAGCGGCCGGGCCAGCAGTTCGGCGACGCGGCCGGCGACCGCCTGCCGGTCTTCGTCGCTGCGCACGCGCTGCACGTCCTTGCCCAGCCGGTCGCGCGCGGTCTGCTCGACTGCGCCGAAACCGCCATCCGGGCTGAAGCTGGCGCAGCCGGTCAGCAGCGTGAGCGCTGCGGCCAGCGACAGAAGTTTCAGCCGCCCCGGTTCAGTGACTGTGCGCATCGCCGCCCTCCTTCGCAGTGCCCGGGCTCTGCCCGGATGTCATCGCGCCGTGTCCGCCGTGTCCGCCGTGTCCGCCGTGTCCGCCGTGTCCGCCGTGTCCGCCGTGTCCACCGTGTCCGCCGTGTCCGCCGTGTCCGCCGTGTCCGCCGTGTCCGCCGTGTCCGCCGTGTCCGCCGTGTCCGCCGTGTCCGCCGTGTCCGCCGTGTCCGCC